>NZ_JARUXS010000002.1:825373-1254218 GCF_031451175.1 Caballeronia sp. LZ035 | reverse complement strand
CCTCCCTTGCGGACCACGCCGGAGATCGGATGACCGGGACGTTTCGGTCCGACATCAATGCTTTCGAACATGTTGCCTCCATCGTTATTCTTTAACGCAGATGGCGGCGGCCGTGATCGGCCTCGGTCTCGCGCAAGCCGCGTATGTGTCGGAGATCGTGCGCTCGGGGATCCTGTCGGTGTCGGCGGGACAGAGCCGCGCGGCGCTCGCGCTCGGCATGACGCCGCTGCGCGCAATGCGTCACATCATCTTTCCGCAGGCAATGCGTGTGGTCATTCCACCGCTCAGCAACGAAGTGATCTCGATGGTCAAGGCGACGTCGCTCGTCAGCGTGATCGCCTACACCGAACTGCTCACGACCGTGCAGGTGATCTATTCGCGCACCTTCGAGCAGATTCCGCTTTTGATGGTGGCGGTGATCTGGTACGGCGCGATCACGACCGTGCTGACGCTGATCCAGAGCCGGATCGAGAAGCGTCTGAACAAGTCGGTGAAAGTGATGAAGAAGGAGAAATGATGAGTGCGATTCCACGCACCGACGACGCCGCGCAGCACCGCAAGGTGATGGTCGAGGCACGCGAGGTCGGCAAGCATTACGGCGCTTTCGAAGTGCTGAGCGGCATCAATCTGCGCGTCCATCAGGGCGAGGTGGTCTGCATCATCGGCCCGTCCGGCTCCGGAAAATCGACGCTGCTGCGTTGCATGAATCACCTCGAACACGTGAATGCCGGACGCCTTTTCGTCGATGGAGAACTGGTCGGCTATCGGCAGAACGGCAACCGGATCCATGAACTCAAGCCGAGCGAAGTGTGCTTGAGGCGTCGCGACATCGGCATGGTGTTCCAGCATTTCGATCTTTTTCCGCACATGACCGCGCTCGAAAATCTGTGTCTCGCGCCGCAGGTCGTGTTGAAGCGGGCAAAGGCGAGCGTCGAGAAAGAAGCGCTCGCGCTGCTGGACCGGGTCGGTCTCGCCGACAAGGCACAGCACTATCCGTCGCAATTGTCGGGCGGACAGCAGCAGCGCGTCGCCATCGCGCGGGCGTTGACGATGCAGCCGAAGATCATGCTGTTCGATGAACCGACCTCGGCGCTCGATCCCGAACTCGTCGGCGAAGTGCTGAAGGTAATGCAGGACCTCGCGAAGTCCGGCATGACGATGGTGGTCGTCACGCACGAGATGGGCTTCGCGCGCGAGGTCGCCGATCGCGTCGTCGTGATGGACGGCGGACGCATCATCGAGGACGGACCGCCCGGGCAGATCTTTTCCAATCCGCAGACCGACCGGACCCGATCGTTCCTCGATCGGCTGCTGGCCTGATGACCACATTTACCGCTTTGAAACAGGGCTTTTTGCCATGGTCGATACAGTGATGGTAATCGGCGGCGGCGTTGCCGGGCTGTCGGTGGCGCGCAATCTGCAATTGCTCGGACGCAACGTCGCGATCGTCGATCCGTTGCCGTCGCCGGGCGCCGCGTCGTTCGGCAACGGCGGCTTCATCTCGCCGGACAGTTTCATGCCGGGCGCGCAGCCAGGCATGTTGCGCAAGGTGCCGGGCTGGCTGCGCGATCCGCTCGGTCCGCTCTCGATCCATCCGGGCTATGCGCCACAGGCGTTGCCGTGGTTCATCCAGTGGCTGCGAGCCGGTCAGGTCGACCGCATGACGACACTCGCGCGGAGCCTGCACGCACTGCACGCGCCCGCGCTGATCGAATGGCGCCGCTTGCTCGGCGACGCGCTCTATGGCCGCTATATTCGCGAGGAAGGTGAAGCGATTCTCAGCGACGTGCCTCCGCAAGGCTCGGCCGCCGACGTCGAACGGCAGTTGACCGAAAGCTACGGATTGAATGTCGAGACCCTCTCGCGCGCCGACATCGAGCGTCTCTATCCGGGCATCGACGGATCGGTGCGCTTCGGTGTGTTGAAAAAAGGCAATGCGCATACCGTGAGCCCGGCGGAACTGAATCGTGCGCTGGCCGAACGGATCGTCGAGCACGGCGGGACGTTTCATCGGGAGAAGGTGTTGAAGCTGATCCCGGAGAACGGCGAATGGCTGATCCTCACCTCGACCGGCAATCACCGCACGCGCGACGTCGTGGTGGCGGGCGGCGTATGGTCGATGCAACTGCTCGCGCCGCTCGGCATCCGCATTCCGCTCGAAAGCCAGCGCGGCTATCACGTGATGGTCGACACCGACCGGGTGAAGATCGGCGTGCCCTTCATTCATCGAGGCCGCGCGATCGGCCTGACGCCGATGCTCGAAGGACTGCGCATTGCGGGCAGCGTCGAATTCGGCGGCGTCGACGGCATGCCGAACGAACAACGCGCGTTGCATGCGCTGCAGCAGGCGCGCGAACTGTTCCCCGCGCTCGTCGAAGCGCCGCATCAGATATGGACCGGTCAACGGCCATCGACGCCGGACAGTCTGCCGGCGATCGGCGCAGCCGGCGACCGGCCAGGCCTCTGGCTATGCTTCGGGCATGGGACCTACGGGATGACGGCGGCACCGCCGAGCGGGCGCTTGCTGGCCGATCTCATAACGTCCGGACGGCCGTCCATCGATCCGGCGCCTTATTCGCCGGGTCGCTTCAATTGAGCGCAAGGTGTTCGTGAGCCATCGCGGCGACGCATGCATCGTCGCTTTGCCATAGAGGAATTCCTGGAGTCCATGATGAGTGGTGCAGTACGCGTGAGAAGGCTTTCGGCGGCCGAAGTCGAGGCTTATGTGGAACCGCTTGTCGATATCCTGATCGACTGCGTTGAAGGCGGCGCGGCAGTCAGCTTCATGTCGCCGCTTGCAAGGCACAAGGCAATCGCTTTCTGGCAGCGTGCCGCGGACGGTGTGGCTCGCGGCGAGCGAGTCTTGCTGATTGCGGAAGATCTCGATGGTCGAGTGGTCGGTACCGTGCAATTGATTACTGCCTTCCCCGAGAATCAGCCTCATCGCGCGGATGTTTCAAAGATGCTGGTTCGTCGCGACGCGCGAAGGCAAGGCGTCGCCGCGAGTCTGCTCGCTGCGGTCGAAGATGTCGCACGCGAGGCCGCGAAATCGGTCCTGGTGCTCGATACCGCCACCGGCAGCGATGCCGAGCGACTGTACGAACGCGCGGGCTGGCAGCGAGTCGGCGAGGTTCCGGACTGCGGTTACACGCCTGATGGCCAACTCTGTGGAACGACTTTCTTTCACAAGCGACTGTCATCCGGTGAGGTCCAGACTGAGTTCACTCAGTAAAGAAGCCCGATGCAACCCCATGTGCGACGCAGCTCACGTCAGCCAGGCCCGTCCCATGGCGCGAAGCGCTTCGCCGGTCGGCAGATCCCATTCCATTCCGGTTGATTCGAAGACGGCGCCCTTCCCCAACGGAACCACGCCTTGATGACTGACGTACGCGCCTCCCGAGGAAACACCCCGACGACTCAACGCCTCCTTTCAAGGCTCGTTCCTGAGCTTCACCGTGCGCAAGACGCGATGGCTGCCGCGACTCGTACGCGGCCGTCCAGTCGACGTGGAACCTTGCCCGATGGCCAGTCCCTCAGGCAATTCGCCGATCCCCTGCAGCTGTTCAGCGAGGAATTCGCGCAGTACGCGCACCTTGGTCGAAAGCCGCCGGTTCGGCAGATAGGCCATGTAGATCATGCGTCCGGTC
Source organism: Caballeronia sp. LZ035 (assembly GCF_031451175.1). Lineage (NCBI taxonomy): Bacteria > Pseudomonadati > Pseudomonadota > Betaproteobacteria > Burkholderiales > Burkholderiaceae > Caballeronia > Caballeronia sp. LZ035. Next base: position 1,250,571 of record NZ_JARUXS010000002.1, on the reverse strand, counting down.
AACGCATTGTCCAGGCGATAGGCAGGGAGCACGACTTCCAGCTCGCCCTTCCCGAGAAGATCGCGGACTAGCCAGATTTCGAATTCGGCGATGCCGAGACCGGCGCACGTCGCTTCCAGCAGCAACTCCGAATGATCTGACTGCAGATTGCCTTGCGGGAGGATCGACTGCGTGGCTCTGCCTCTCGCAAGATGCCAGCGCGGATCGCCCTCCGGATGCAGATAGCGCAGGCAGTTGTGCTTCGCGAGATCGCCTGGCGTCGCGGGCCGGCCGCGCTGGGCCAGGTAGCCGGGCGCCGCGCACAGGACGCTGTCGTTGCGCGAGATCGGCTGAACGATCAGGTTGTCGAGGTAATTCTCGCCTTCGTGAATGTCGAGGTCGAAGCCGCCTGCGACCATGTCGTTGTGATTGTCGGTGAGACGCAGATCGAGCTGAATGCCGGGATAGCGCATGAGGAACGGCGTCACCAGCGGCGCGAGGTAGCGTCGGCCGAAGGCGACCGGCGCTGTCAGCTTCAGCGGCCCGCTCGGCGCTGCATCGAGTTCGGCGACGACGCGCAACGTGTCGTCCAGGTCCGCGATCATCGAGACCGCGCGCGAGTGATAGAGATTGCCGGCTTCGGTCAGCGCGACGTGATGCGTCGAACGATGCAACAACGGCACGCCGAGCATGTCCTCCAGCGCCGTGATCTTGCGCGCGACCGTGGAGGTCGCCAGCTTGAGCTCGCGCGCCGCGGCGGACAGACTGCCCAGCTCGACGACACGCACGAGCGCGCGCATGGCGCCGAGATGATCGAGGCCGGTTTCCTGTGCTTTTTTTCGGACCATCTGGCGTTGCGCCCCATGCAAAACGGTTTTCGAAACTACGCCTGAACACAGTTTTTTGCAATAATTAAACTCGCATTACCGTCTTCACTTCTTAAGCCGATGACACTTCCCTCGCATGTCCCGCTCGCCATTGCGAGCCGCAACACGCACGTCGAACGCATTCATTGGGGTTCGGTGGCCGTCGTCGACACGGCGGGCGCGCTGCTCGCCTATGCGGGCGACCCGCATGCGAGCGTCTTCTCGCGCTCCACGCTCAAGCCGTTTCAGGCGCTCCCGTTCGTGCGCGACGGCGGTCCCGGCCATTTCCGCTTCACCGACGCAGAACTCGCGCTGGCGTGTGCAAGTCACGGCGGCGAACAGATTCATTTCGACGCGGTCTCCAGCATGCTCGACAAGATCGGCGCGGACGAAACCGATCTGCGCTGCGGCGTACACATGCCCGACTGCTACGGCGAACACAACCTGCCGCCGCGCGGCAGCGTGTTCGATCAGCGTCATCACAACTGCTCCGGCAAGCATGCGGGCTTTCTCGGCTATTGCACGCTGCACGGTCACGCGCGCGACGCCTATCTCGAGCCTGGGCATGCGCTGCAGCGGCAGATTGCCCGCGATGTTGCGGCGCTTGCCGACCTGCGCGAGCAGGACATGTGGGCCGGCATCGACGGATGCAGTGCGCCGAACTACGGCATGCCGCTTGAACGGCTCGCGCGCATGTGGGCGCGCCTTGCCGCCGGCGCATCGCCCTCGGGGGCCGAGACGGACGCGGCGCTTGCCCGCATTTATGCGGCGATGGCCGCGCATCCGGAGATGGTGTCCGGCACGGGCCGTTGCGATCTGGCGCTCGCGCACGCATCGCAAGACGGCGACTGGGTGACGAAAGTCGGCGCCGACGGCGTCCATGCGATCGGCGTGCGCAGTCGCGGGATCGGTGTTGCGGTGAAGATTGCCGACGGCGATTTCGCGGCCGTCTACGCGACGACCATCGCCGTGCTCGGGCAACTCGACTTGCCGCTCGCCATCTCGGGCACGCCGCTGGAAAAATGGGCGGATCCGGTGCTGCGCAACGTGCGCGGCATGCCCGTGGGCCAGCTTCAGTCGACGGTGAAACTCACATGGGTCTGAGCGCGCAGGCGGAACCGCCGCTCGTGTCCCTGCGGGGGCTCAACAAATCATTCGGCGCACAGCAGGTCTTGTTCGACGTCGATCTCGAAGTGGGAGGCGGAGAAGTCGTGGTGGTCATCGGACCGTCGGGTTCCGGCAAGTCCACCCTCTGCCGTTGCATCAACCGGCTGGAAACGATCGACGCGGGTGAGATCCTGATCGACGGCGAGCGGCTGCCTGAAGAAGGTCGCGCGCTCGCTGCCATGCGCGCGCAGATCGGCATGGTGTTTCAGTCGTTCAATCTGTTCGCGCATCGCACGGTACTGGAAAATGTTTCGATGGGGCCTCGCAAGGTGCTCGGCCAGCCTCGCACCACCGCCGAAGCCGAGGCGCGGCGGCTGCTCGCACGCGTCGGACTTGCGCACAAGGCCGATGCCGCGCCAGCTGAGCTCTCGGGCGGCCAGCAGCAGCGCGTCGCGCTGGCTCGCGCGCTGGCCATGAACCCGAAGCTGATTCTGTTCGACGAACCCACGTCCGCGCTGGACCCGGAAATGGTCAGCGAAGTGCTGCAGGTCATGCTCGAACTCGCGAAGAGCGGCATGACGATGATCGTCGTGACGCACGAGATGGGCTTCGCGCGGCAGGCCGCGGACCGGATCGTCTTCATGGACGCCGGGCGCATCGTCGAGGTGGCGCAGCCCGACGCGTTCTTCGCGGGCCCGCAGTCCGAACGCGGCCGCGATTTCCTGTCGCGCATTCTGGAGCATTGAAGGTTGGATACGAAAGCGTCCATGAGGCCGCTTCACCATAACAGTACGGAGACAACCGCATGAAACTCAAGTCGATCGTCGTCATTGCTGCTTGTACCGCGAGCGCCTGGCTGTCGGCGAGCACGGCCGTCCACGCCGAGACCTTTCCCGCCGACTCGACCATGGCGAAGATCCAGAAGCGCGGCAAGCTCGTGGTCGGGACCTCGCTCAACACGCTCATGTTCTCGGTGCGCAATCCGATGTCGGGCAACACGGAAGGTTTCGAGGCCGATCTCGCGCGCATGCTCGCGACCCGGCTGACGGGCTCGCCCGACAACGTCGAGTGGATCAAGACGACGACCGAGAATCGCTTGCCGTTTGTGCAGAACGGCCGTGTCGACGTCGTGATCGCCACGCTCACCATCAATGATCAGCGCAAGAAGGTCATCGGCTTCGCGGGACCGTACTATGTGGCGGGTCAGGACATTCTCACGCGTCACGCCGATACGTCGATCAAGGGACCGCAGGATCTGAACGGCAAGACCGCGTGCGTGCTGAACGGCACGACGGTAGAAGACAACGTGAGGAAGATCGCCCCGCAGACGAAGTTCGTCACCTTCAACGACACGGCGGCATGCGTGGAAGGCGTCGCTGATAACCGCTTCGACGCCTACGTCGACGATGGCGCCACGCTCGCAGGCGAAGCGATGCGTCAGCCGAACAAGTTTCGTATCGTCGGCAAGCCGTTCACGCAGGAGCCGTGGGGCATTGGCGTAGCAAAGCAGGACGAGCAGTTCCGCGAGTGGGTCAGCGCGCAACTCCAGCAGTCGATCAAGGACGGAACCTGGGACAAGCTCTACGCGAAGAACCTCGAGGGCACGCTCGGCAAGCCGCAGGTGCCGACGATCGAACGCTGATCCGCGCGCATCCATGGACTCTCTTCATTCGTTTGCGTGGCGCTTCGTCGAGGCGATGGGCGTCACGATCGAGCTATCGTTGCTGTCCTTCGCGATGGCATTCGTGCTGGGCGTCGCGCTGACCGTCATGACCATCGGGCCGCTCGCGCCGCTGCGCTGGTTCGCGGCGACCTACATCGAAGTGATGCGCATGACGCCGCTGCTTGCGCTTCTGCTGCTGTTCGTGTTCGGCCTGCCGAAGCTGGGCTTCATGTACTCGCTCACGACGTCGTCCATCCTCGTGCTCGGTTTCTACACCGCCGCGTGGGTCGCCGAGGTCCTGCGCGCCGGCGTGAACGCAGTGCCATCCGGACAGATCGAAGCAGCGCGCAGCATCGGCATGCGCTTCATGCAGGTCGTCGGCAATGTCGTGCTTCCGCAGGCCGTGCGCACGGTGATACCGCCGCTCGGCAATCTCTTCGTCAACCAGATCAAGGCGTCTTCGATCGCCGCGGCGGTCGGCGTGTTCGACATCACCTACACGGCTCAGCGGATCAACTTCGAAACCGCGCAAGCCGTGCCCACCTTCGCTGCCGCGATGTTCGCCTATATGGCGCTCACGGTGCCGCTCGGCCTTCTCATGCGTCGCATCGAACACAGCATGGCGGTGGCACGATGAAGCACACGACCGCGCTATACGAAGCACCCGGTCCCGTCGCGCGTGGCCGTCAGCGAGTCTTTTCGGTCGTGAGCGCGGTTGCCGTGCTTGGCCTGCTTGTGGCGATCGGCATGCGGCTTCAATCGAGCGGACAGTTCGCGGCGCCGAAGTGGGCCATCTTCTGGCACTGGGGCACCGCGAAATTCCTGTTCGACGGACTCGTCTCGACCCTCCAGGCGGCGCTGTGCTCGGCGCTTGCCGCATTCACGCTGGCGATGCCGCTCGCGCTTGGCAGGTTGTCGTCGCGCGGATGGGTGCGCGCGCTGTCGGGCACGTATGTCGAGTTGTTCCGCGCGGTGCCGTTGCTGTTGCTGATCCTGTTCATGGTGATCGAGCTGCCCGCGCTCGGTCTCGACTGGCCTGCCCTCGGCTTTCTCGTCGTCGCCATGGCGTTGCATCACGCGGCGCTCACCGCGGAAGTGGTGCGCGCGGGCATTCTCTCGCTGCCGCGCGGACAACGCGAAGCGGCGCTGGCCCTGGGCATGCGCCCATGGCAGGCGATGCTGCACGTCGTGCTGCCGCAGGCGCTGCGCAACATGCTGCCGGCGCTGATCAGCTCGTTGCTGGCGATCGTGCAGGACACATCGCTCGGTTATGTGATCCCCTACGACGAATTGTTGCACCGGTCACAGGATATATCGAGCTTTGCGCCCGAGTCGCTGCTGCAGGCGGCGTTCATCGTGACCGTGATGTATGGATGCGTGAGCGCCGCGCTCCTGTTCCTGAAGCGGTGGGTCGTGCGTCGCCAGACCCGCGGAACCCCAGGTAACAGGAAACGGGCAGCCCCGCAGGAACCGATTCTCGAGGGCGGCGAAGTCATTGCAGCAGGCGATTCGAACAACGTGTGACGAGCACGGTGTGGATGCCCTGCAGGGCCTCCTTGGGACGCGCGATGCCATCGACCGGCGGCTGCCCCCGCATCCACCGCCTGACGCATGTGCTCGATCGGTCCGTGTTATGTTTGACGTCAGGAGCGGCAAAGGCGGGATGGACCTGCGACGATCTCCATCGTTCCAAGGGGCTCATGATGACGAAAAGCGACGAGACGACCGAAACTGGCGATAGCCTGCGTGATCAAGCCTTGCAAGCGCTTGCCGAAGTGCTCGAGCGTGCACTTGACCGCGCGACGAGCGTGGTGCTGATACGGCATGTACCCGAGGTCTGTACTGTCTACCTTGGAGATCCGTCCGGGGCGCAGGAAGAGCTTCGCAAGGTCGGCACCCTTCCCCGTGAAGTCGCCGATGAAATGTTGAAGCTGACATCATCCGGATTGAACCGTGTTCAAATCGGCGACCAGTTGTACCGCTTTGCTCGAACGTTCACGCAAGTGAACGACAATGCGGCTGTTGTTTTGTCGATCTGAGCAACGCGCAATCTGGTCCAGGAGCGATGGACATCGCTCAACTCGCACCGCCTGGGCGCAAAGAAGATTCCGCTACTGAAACCGCGACGCATCTGCACTATCTGGCTGGCAGCAGGCCCATCAGCGATACCGCTCGATGATCTCGAACAGCCGTCGGCACGATGTCTCCAGATGCTCTTCAGGCGCCGTGGCAACCCCCAGCAAAAGGCCGGGCAACGTCCAGCCTGGATCAGCGAACCACACCGACAAAGGCGACGGCGCGATGCCGAAGCTCATTGCCTCTCGAACGATCTGCACGTCGGGCGCACCGTCAGGAAGTCGGAGAAGTACGGCGAGGCCTGCATTCACCCACTGCGCGTCCCGCATGCGCAACTGCTCGCATAGCCCATCGCGCTGCGCGGTATAGAGCCGCTTGAGACGACGCACGCGCCGGATGTAATGACCGTCATGCATGAACTGAGCCGTGGCGAGTTGCACGACTGGCGATGGCGCGGGCGCAAGCGTCGCCGCCACTTCGGAGAATGCGTTAGCCAGTTCGGTAGGCGCGACGACGAATCCAAGCCGCAGTGCAGGGCTCACCGTCTTGCTGAATGAACCGATGTGGATGACGCGCTTCCCTTCACCCAGAGACGCCATGGCGGGCGCAGGCCTGCCTTCCAGTTGTAGCTCGCCGAGGTAATCATCTTCGATGACCCAGGCGCCACTCGCGGCAGCCCATTCCAGCAGCTGAAGACGCCGCCTCAACGACAGGGTCGATCCCAACGGAGCCTGCTGGCCGGGTGTCAGGACGGCCAACGCAGCATCCGGGGCCTTCTCGATGCCATAGTCCACGTTGATACCGTCCGCATCCACCGGTATCGGCACGATATTCAGGCGCGCGAGTTCCAGACCTTTGCGGGTGACCATGAAACCCGGCTCTTCCATCCAGACCTTCTTGCCGTCCAGACCCAGCACCCTTAGCGTGAGGCCCAGGCCGGAACTGAACCCCGACGTGATGAACACCTGCTCCGGATGACAGTGAAAGTTTCGGGTGATGGACAGATTGCCCGCGATTTCCTTGCGCAGTTCGAACTCGCCCCTGGGATCGGGATAGAGCAACGACGACAGGTAGCCGGTCTTCAACAGGTTGGAGGAGCGCGCGCGTGAGAACAGCTTTTCAGGAAGTCCCCCAAACGCCGGCACGCCGAGCTGAAAGATTGCCGGCCCGGCGTTCATCTCCTCATACGCCCTCATGAACGTTCCGAGCCGGGGCGCCGTGGGTTGAGTCGCGGCAACGTAGGGCCGCGGGGCAACGCGCGTTCCCCCTGCTCCGAAGGTCTCGATCATCTGGGCATCGGACAATCGTTCATACGCTGCTTGAACCGTGCCGCGCGCCACGCCGAGTTGCGCCGCCAGGTCCTGCCACGAAGGCAACCGGGTCCCGGGCGCGAGCAGGCTTGACTCGATAGCCCGGCCAATGCTCTCCCGGATCTGTTCCGTGAGGGACAGCCTGGCCGTCCGGTCGAGTTGAATCTGGAAGTCTGGATTCACGATCTTGGTACACACAAAATTGGGGTTCTTGGTTCTTCTGCCCGCACCATTGATGGTACAGAATTCTCACACTTTCGCTGATGCAAAGATAAGGTCAACGCAAAGAGAGGAAGTCGTGGGCACAGGGCCGATTCTGCCTGCGTTTTACGTGAAGGTCCTCACAGCCGCCATTGCCCTGGTGACTCTCCTGGAGAAAGACGTATGAACATCCTGCATATCGATTGCAGTCCGCGACTGGCATCGCACAGTCGACTGCTGTCGGCCGCGATCGTCGGGAAACTTCTCTCGATGGCCCCGGAGGCGCATGTTTTCCGGCGCGATCTCGGCTACGAACCCATACCTCACACCACGGCGACCTATGCCGACGCACTGGCCACACCAGCGTCGCTGAGCGCGGCAGGCCGCTCCGCCGAGGCCGTGTTGCTGGGCGAGCAGCTCATCGAGGAAGTCGAACGTTCGGACGCGATTGTCATCGGAACGCCGCTGAACAACTTCACCGTCCCTTCGGTCATGAAGGCATGGATCGATCAGATCCTGCGCGTCGGCCGCACGATGAAGTCCACACCCACGGGCAAGACCGGAATGCTCGAGGACCGGCCGGTATTCGTTGGCATCGCGTCCGGCGGCGTGTTCATGGGAGATCGCGCGAATCAACCGGATTTCCTTACGCCCTACCTGAGCGCCGCATTCGGATGCATCGGCTTGAAGTCGGTCCACTATCTGCCGTTGCAGGCAACAGCCTTCATCGATGAAGCGCGCGCGGCCGAACTGCGCCACTCACTCGTCGCGGCGATCCAGCCCGAGATGGCAGGCATCTTCACCGCCACGTTGAACAGTGAATCCCAGGCCTGCGCCCTGCACCCTTGACGATGTCCGATTTCAACCATGCAAAACGAACGTTCACCCTTGCACGTCTCAGTCGTGGAGAAGTTGTCATCGACGACCATCAGCATCTGCTGGAGCGATCCCTGCCTGGGTCACTACGCGAGTCAGATATGGGGAATGGCCGTTGCACGCATGGAAGCTATCTGCATGTTGTCCGGTAAGCCGATACACCGGGGAGATTCCATCTTTCGCCCCCGCGCTTATGGAGCGCGAGTGCCGGTCAACCGGCATCGGATGATCCTGGCTTCGGCAGTCTCGGGTACTGACACTTGAGACAGGCCGACGTCGATTCAGTAATGGAGCACCACATGACGCTCAATGCAATGTCTCGCCCACGAGCCGGCGTGATCGCCGACCATTTCGAACCTTTCCCGGCCAAGGCCGAACGACATCCTGAGCCACAGGTCGACTGGCTGACGCATCTGCTGCGCATGATCACGATCAGCGGACGATTGGAGGTTCGTTGCACCTACGGTGCGCCATGGCGCGTGGCTCGGGTGCAGTCCGCTGCGCATGAAATTCCCTATCACATCGTGCTCGAGGGTCGGGCCATCGTCGAGGATCCGAAGACCGGGACGACCAGGGAACTGGTCAGCGGCGACATCCTGCTCCTGCCCCACGGGTCGGCACATGTTCTGCATGACGGCAGCGGACAATCCCCCGCGCCCATCCACCTACGTGAAAACGCAACGGGACTTCGGTTCAGCGAGAACGATGGTACGGGCCAGCGTCTGGACATGTTGTGCGGGCGGTTCTTCATTGCACCGCCTCACGATCGGCTGATCCGCGATTACCTGCCCACGAATCTGGTGGTGCGGGCCATGGATGGCGATGGTGAATCGCGTACCGGCTCGGTTTCGCATCAGCTCGCGAGCTTTGTCGCGCTGATGCGCGACGAGTCCACGAGCGACAGAGCGGGCGGACATGCGATTCTCAATGCGCTCAGTTCGGCGCTGTTCACCCTGATCCTGCGCAAGGCGAGCGAATCCGAACAGGCCCCGGCAGGCTTGCTGGCCCTCGCCGCTCATCCACGGCTGGCGCCGGCTATTACAGCGATATTCTCCGAGCCCGCCCGGCCCTGGAGTCTGCCTGAGCTAGCCGGCTTATGCAGCATGTCGCGCGCCACTTTCATGCGGCGCTTCCAGGACGCGCTTGGTCGCTCGGCCATCGACTTGCTGACCGATATTCGCATGAGCGTGGCTGCAAACGAGTTGAAGAAGTCGACGATGTCCGCCGAGGCAGTCGCCGAATCGGTGGGATATCAATCCGTATCGTCGTTTCGTCGTCTGTTCGCCGACCGGATGGGCATGACGACCGGTCAATGGCGTCGTCTGGCGCGCCAGGGTGAGTGACAGGGCTCGCTTCCCAGGAGAAGTTTGACTGCGCGTTCAGGCCGTCCATGTCGATCCGGCGATGACGAAACGCGTGCTCATGCGTTTCCAGACAAGCCTTGAACCATCCACGTCGACTTGATCCTTTTGGGCCTTTTTTTGAGCTTATCTGCTCGTGATTTCGCTTTCGCGCAAGCCTAAAGTAGTGACTCCCAGCCCACTCGAGAAACAGGCTGATCTGCAGATAGCAGCACTGCGCAGAACAAACGCACGTGACTATCCCCAGCCTGTTTCCGCACCTATAGGAGTTGCCATGAACGCTCGAACCGACATGACCAATGCAGTCATCGAATGCATCCTGAGTCGCAGCGCCGCCAAGTACTACGATCCTGCGGCCACGCTGAGCGACGAACAGATCCGGGAGCTGGTGCGGATCGGTACCAGTGCGCCGACGTCCTTTCACTTGCAGAACTGGCGCTTCATCGCCGTACGCACACCCGAGGCCAAAGCCCGTCTGAGCCCGATTGCCTGGAACCAGCCCGCGATCGTCGATGCGGCCGTGACCTTCATCGTTTGCGGCCAGTTGGTCGATACGAGTGTCATACCGGAACGCCTGGCTCCGTTGGTCGAAGCCGGCGTCATGCCCGCCACAATGGTCGCGGAATGGGAGAACCCCGCACGCGATCTGTACATGGCGTATCCCCAGCGTCAGCGGGATGAGGCCGTCCGCACCGCGACCTTCGGCGCGTCGGCGATGATTTATGCGGCTCGCTCACTGGGTCTCGGTTCGACACCGATGATCGGTTTCGATGCCGAAGCCGTGCACCGCGAATTCGGACTGGCGACGGATGAAGTTCCGGTGCTGCTGTTGTCCATCGGCTCGGAGCGATCAGGAAACTGGGCACAGAAGCCGCGTCGTCCCGTGAGTGATGTGTTGGCGCTCGTATAGACGCTTCGTTGCATCAACAGAGAGACGTCCTCTCGAAACCCCTTCCTCAATCCATGACTTATAGCGCGTGACATGACACGAATGACTATCTCGCAACCGGATCAGGTACCGGCTGAATCGAAACCGACCCTCGATGCGTTCTCGAAGAATATCGGCTTCACCCCGAACATGATGGCGGCCTTTGCGCAGAGCCCGATTGCATTCAACGCGTGGGCGAATCTGCTCGGCTCCTTGAGCAAAGCACTCGATGTGAAGACGCGTGACAGCATCGGCCTGGCGGTGTCCGAAGTGAACGGGTGCAACTACTGTCTCACGGTTCATAGCTTTACGGCCGAACACATGGCGAAGCTGCCCGCCGATGAAATCATTCTCGCGCGCAAGGGCCATGCGACCGATCCGAAGCGGGACGCCGCCGTTCAGTTCGCACGCAAGGTTATCGAAACGCGTGGCCAGGTCAATGACGCCGATCTGAACGCCGTTCGCGATGCCGGCTATACGGATGCAAACGTGATGGAGATCGTCGCGCTGGTTGCGATGTACTCGTTGACCAACTTCTTCAACAACGTGTTCGATCCCAAGAAGGACTTTCCGGCCGTTGCCCCGGCCGGCTCGATCTGAACTCGATGACCAAGCGCGGCCCATGATGCACGACGACTCGCCGACGCTCGAAAGGAGAAGTCCATGAGAACCCGAAAGATGCTCGCTGCCGGTTGCATGACAGTCGCCATCGCGACGTCCGGCTTTGCCTCGGCCCATGACGTAAAAGCCGAAACCGTCACGAAGGACTTCGATGCGGCCATTCCCAATGTTCCCGGCAAGTCGCTAATCGCAGTGGAAGTCGATTATGCGCCGGGAGCAGCCTCGCGACCGCACACTCACGCGAAGTCGGCCTTCATTTACGCCTACGTAATCAAGGGCGCGATAGCGTCGAAAGTCAACGACGGCGAGACGCGCATCTATCGGGCGGGCGAAAGCTGGTCCGAGCCGCCGGGCGCACTCCACGCCATCAGCCGCAATGCGAGCAAGACCCGGCCGGCGAAGCTGCTTGCGGTGTTCGTCGTCGACACCGACGACAAAGCGCTGACCACGCCGCTCGAATAGCTTCTGGAGCCTTTCCATGCGTTCCTTTGAAATCAAACCCGTCGGAAACGACGATTTCCATCGCTGGCTTCCACTGTGGGAAAGCTATCAGCGATTCTACGAAGTCGACATTCCCGAGCCAGTTACCCGTGAGACATGGGCACGCTTCCTGGACCCCAGTGAGCCAATGCACGCGGCGCTTGCAACGGCTGGCGAGCAGACGTACGGACTGGTGCATTCGATCTACCACCGCTCCACGTGGACGACAGGGGATTACTGCTACCTTCAGGATCTGTTCGTTACGGCCGATGCGCGCGGCGGCGGCATCGAGCGCGCGCTGATCGAGTACGTTTGCGCCGCAGCGAAGCAACGCGGCGTGTCCCGTGTGCATTGGCTTACACACGAGACGAATCGAGTCGGCATGCGGCTCTACGACAGCGTCGCTGATAAATCAGGCTTCATCCAGTACCGGAAGTCGATTGCCTGAACTCCCTGAACAGGAAAGCACAATGAATACGCGCGAAAATCCGATCCGTTTCCGTATCGCTGAAAAGGGCCCTGGGCCCCTCTCCAGTCTGGCCTTGTTGAGATGGGCGCTGGTGATCGTCTTCCTCTGGTTCGGCGGCATGAAATTCACCGCCTACGAAGCAAATGGCATCGCTCCGTTCATCATCAACAGCCCCGTCATGAGTTGGCTGCACACCCTGTTCGGCGTTCGAGGGGCAAGCTATGTTATCGGCGCACTCGAGTTGTCGACGGCTGCGGCACTGATCATCGGAGCCTTCCAGCCGATGTTTTCCGCACTGGGCGCAGCGATGTCCGCTGCGACGTATCTGATCACGCTCACCTTCATGTTGAGCACGCCCGGAGTAGCAGAAGTAACGGCGGGCGGATTCCCGGCGATCTCGGCCATGCCCGGTCAATTCCTTCTCAAGGATGTCGTGTTGCTGGCTGCATCGCTGTCGCTGCTTCTGGCGTCGGTTCCAAAGGCCGCCTTGAGTCTGAGCAGGTTGACGAGAGAAGCCACATGAAACAATCCATCGAGGTCGGTGACAGAATCGCCGACAAGTCCTCACAGCCCGATGACCGCACTGTCCGCGACTGGATGGGGCCCGGAGCATTCAGGCATTGGGTCGAACTGCGGCGCTGGATCGAGGCATCCTACCCTGGCGTATTCGCGCCAGACTGGTTACATGGTGGCAAGAAGCGCGGGTGGTCGTTGCGATACAAGAAGACCCAGGCGTTCTGCACGCTTCTTCCGGCATACAGGCTGCTTTCGGTCCTTGTCGTCCTGGGACGCGCCGAGCGAGAGAAATTCGAGGCGCGACGCTATTCCTGGAGCCCGCAGTTGGTCAAGCTCTACGATGAAACCCGTGCGTATCCGGATGGGAAGTGGCTGACGATTCCGATCCTGTCCGCGGATGATCGGGATGAGGTGATGGAGTTGGTGAGCATGAAGCGCCCTCCACTGTCACCCGGTTGACGTTCGCCGGAAGAACGCGTGTCTAACCCGCACTCTGCCGCGTTCAGCCCTTCACCTCGCTACCTCGTCCGTCGCAATGAAGGCGAATCTCTCAACATGCCGATGCACACGTCGCTCAGATATTCGGCGTCACGCGGCAGCGCGATCGAATCCTGATCCATCAGCCAGTCGCGCAGCACACCGCCCAGAAACGCGTGCACGACACTGGACGCGCGCCCGGTATCGAGTTCGAGCGGCAACTGCCCGCGCGCGATCGCATTGATGAGCCCCTGTTCCAGTTGCTTGCGTCCCTTGCGGGCGGCATCGCGCTGACGCTCGAACACGATATCCATATCGCCCTTATCGTGCGTGTGCTCGCAATTCGTGAACAACACTTCGAACACATGGCGGCTGTGCGGCTCGATCACCACCGTGCCCAGGCAATACACGAGCAGCGCTCGAATCTTGCCGAGCGGGTCCGGTTCGGCGGCATCGACGGCCGCTGCGACGAGCAGTTCCATCGGCAAGGTCACGCGATTCGTCACCGCCACGAACAGATCGCCCTTGTTGCGGAAATGCCCATAGACGGCGCCGCGCGTGAATCCCGCGCGCAACGCAACCGCCTCCAGCGTCGCATGAAACACGCCGCGCTCGGCGAACACGCGCTCAGCCGCATCGAGGATCTGGTCGCGCGTGCTCAGCGCCTGTTGTCGCGTTCGTTTCATCCGCCATGTCCCCGCGTCACACAGGCTTGTTCTCCCCTGTACCGTCAGGCGGATCGCCCGCATCATGGCCACCGTTCTGTCCGTGATGCGGCATCTTGTGCGATACCTCGTCGAGCTTGTCGCCTAGCATCTGGCGCACCACGACATAGAACACCGGAATCAGCAGCAGACCGAGAAAGGTCGCGAACAACATGCCGCCGATCACGCCCGTGCCGATCTCATGACGCGAAGCGGCGCCCGCGCCCGACGAGATCACGAGCGGGAACACGCCGAGAATGAACGCCATCGACGTCATCAGGATCGGCCGCAGCCGCAGACGCGCCGCGGTCAGCACGGCATCTCGCAGCGTCATGCCCTTTTGCTGCCCTTCCACGGCGAACTCGACGATCAGGATCGCATTCTTCGCGGCCAGTCCGATCACCGTGACAAGGCCGATCTTGAAGTAGATATCGTTCGGCACGCCGAAGCCGAGACAGAACACCAGCATGCCGAGCATGCCGAGCGGCACGACCAGCAGCACCGAGACCGGAATCGACCAGCTCTCGTAGAGCGCAGCGAGACACAGAAAGACGACCACGATCGACAACGCCATCAGCGTCGTCGCCGACGATCCCGACAGCAGTTCCTGATACGACTGGCCGGTCCAGTCAGCTGCGAAGCCGCGCGGCAACTGGTGATTGACGATATCGTTGAGCGTATCAATCGCCTGTCCGGTGGAATAGCCCGGCCCCGAGTTGCCGACGATCTCGATCGCCGAGAAGCCGTTATAGCGCGGCAGCACCGTCGGCCCGAAGGCCCACTTCGCGTTCACCACGCTGGCCAGCGGCACCATGTTGTAAGGCGCAATCGACGTATTGGCTGGCGACGGATCGACCGGCGTGACGAAGCCGTTGGACGCGACCGTCGTCACCGTGCTGCTCTTCGAAGCAGAAGCAGACGCCGTCGACGTGAACAGACTCGGCGTGTACAGATGCTGAAGCGCGTCGAGACTCATGCGGAAGGGCGCATCGGCCTGCACATAGACGCGCTTCACGCGGCCGCCGTAAGTGAACTGGTTGATATAGAACGGCGCGAGCTCCATCTGCAGCGTCTGGTAGACATCGGAGAGCGAGAGGCCCATCGCCTGCGCCTGCGTGCGGTCCACGGCGATATCCAGCTGCGGCGCATACGGCAGCGAGTTGGGCCGGATGCCGAACAACACCGGGCTCTTCGCGGCACTGGCGAGCAACGCGCCCTGCGCCTGCGCGAGTTCCGCGCGTGACTGCCCCGCACGCGCCTGCAAGTACATGTCCACGCCGCCGAACTGGCTCAGGCCGCGAATGGTCGGCAGGTTCACCACGAAGATCTGTGCATCCGGAATGGACGACAGAATGCGGTTGAATTGCGGGATCAGCTGCATCGCGGTCTGCGAACGCTTGTCCCAGTCCGACAGCTTGATGAAGGACATCCCGACGTTCTCGCTCGTCCCGACGAAGCTGAAGCCTTCCGGCTGAAAGATGCCGACGATATCCTTGCCCACCGCGCTCTTCAGCAGCTTCTCGCGCAGTTCGCCCATCACATGATTGGTCCGCTCGAGCGTCGAGCCGGACGGCAGGTTCACAAGCGCGAGCGCGAATCCCTGGTCTTCGTCGGGGACGAAGCTGGTCGGCAGCCGGGTGTACAGAAAGCCCGTGAGCACCACGACCAGCACGAAGCCGATCATCCAGCGCGGCGCATGACGCACCGCCTTGCCTGCATGACTCAGATAGTGGTTGGTGGTCCAGTCGAAGGTCCGGTCGAACCAGCGATAGAACGCGTTCTTCTTGACCTGATGCTCGGGCTTGAGGATCGCGGCGCATAGCGAAGGCGTGAAGGACATCGCCAGGAACGCGGAGAAGCCCATCGACACCGCGATGGTCAGCGCGAACTGCGCATAGATGATGCCGGTCGCGCCCGGTTGCAGCGCGGACGGAATGAACACGGCGGACAGCACCACCGTAATCGCGATGATGGCGCCGGTGATCTGCTGCATCGCCTTGCGAGTCGCCGCGCGCGGCTCCAGATGCTCCTCGGTCATGATGCGCTCGACGTTCTCGATCACGACGATCGCATCGTCCACCACGATGCCGATCGCCAGCACCATGCCGAACAACGTCAGCTGATTGAGCGTGTAGTGCAGCGCCGAGAGACCGATGAAGGTGCCCAGCAGCGCCACCGGAATCACGAGCGTCGGGATGATGGTCGCACGCAGGTTCTGCAGGAACACGAGCATCACGAAGAACACCAGCACGATCGCCTCGACCAGCGTGCGGATCACGTCCGCGATCGAGGCCGTGATGAACGGCGTGGTGTCATACGGAATGCTCCACGTAACGCCTTCGGGCAAGTCGCGCGCGAGCGTGTCCATCGCGGCCTTGACGGCCTTCTCCACTGTCAGCGCATTCGCGCCCGGCAGCAGGAACACCGCGAGGCCGCCGGCGGGCTTGCCGTTGTAGACAGGCGCCTGCCCGTAGGTCTGCGAGCCGAACGAGATGCGCGCGACATCGCTCAGCCTGACCGTGGTGCCGTTATTGTTCGCTACCACAATGATGTCGCGGAACTGCTGAATCGAGGAGAACAGGCTGTCGCCCGATACGGTCGCGGTGAACACCTGGCCCTTGACCGCCGGATCGGCGCCGAGCGAACCGGCCGCGAACTGCGCGTTCTGTCCGGTGACGGCGTTGAGCACCTGCGTGGTCGAGAGACCATAGCTTTGCAGCTTGTCCGGGTCGAGCCAGATGCGCACCGCGTATTCGGACCCGAGCAGGGTCGTATTGCCCACGCCGGTCACGCGGCCGATCACCGGCTGGATCTGCGACGCGAGAATGTCGGAGAGCCGGCCTGCATCGATGGCCGCATTGTCGGACTGCAATGCGATGAACAGCAGAATGTCCGGGCTCGACTTCGCGACGATCACGCCTTGCTGCGTGACCTGGGACGGCAACAGCGGTTCGGCGAGCGTCACCTTGTTCTGCACCTGGACCTGCGCGATATCCGGATTGGTGCCGGTCGCGAACGTGAGGATGATCTGCGTCTGGCCGTTCGCGCTCGATGTCGAACTGAAGTACAGCAGGTTGTCGATCCCGGTGAGCTGCTGCTCGATCACCTGCGTGACGGTGGATTCCATCGTCTGCGCGCTCGCGCCCGGGTATTGCGCGGTGACGGTCACCTGAGGCGGCGCGATGTCCGGATACGAGTCGATCCCCATGGTGCGCACCGAGAGGATGCCGAACAGCGAAAGCAGGATCGCGATGACCCACGCGAAGACAGGACGGTCGATGAAGAAACTCGGCATGGGCGCTCTCCTACTTCGCCGCGCCGGCCGAAGCCGCTGACGCTGACGCCGCCGATGCCGGCGGTTCCCATGCGACCGTCTTGACCGGCGCCCCGATGTGCGCCATCTGCACGCCAATGACGACGATCTCGTCGCCGTCCTTGAGTCCCTTCGTCACCACCCAGTTGTCGCCGAGGCTGTCGGTCGTCTCGACATCGCGCCGCGCCGCCTTGTTATCCGCGCCGACTGTGAGCACGTAGGGCCCGGTGGTATCGCGCAGCAACGCCTGCTGCGGAATCAGGAACACGTTGTTCTGACGGCCGAAGTCGACCGTGAGCGAGACGAACATGCCCGGCAAGAGACGCCGGTTCGGATTCGCGACCAGCGCGCGCAGATTGACCGCGCCCGTGGACGAGTTCACGGTCACGTCGGAGAAATCGAGTCGGGCCACGGTGCCGTACGACGCACCGTTCGGCAATGCGATCCGCACCGTGGTCTGGTTCTGTTGCGACAGTTCGATTCCGCCGCCGTTCTGCGCTTGCTCGAGCGTCGCCAGATCGGCTGCGCTGATAGTGAAGTTGACGTACATCGGATTGATCTGCTGAATCGTCGTCAGCAAGGTGCCGTTGCCGCCGCTGTCGGCCGTGCTGCTGCCCACCACCGCGCCCGCCGTGACCTGCTGTTGCCCCGCAATGCCGCTGATCGGCGCCGTCACGCGCGTGTAGTCGAGCGACACGCGCGCGCTCTGTACCAGCGCTTCGTCGGCCTTGACCTTGGCGGCCGCGCTGCGTTCGGCGGCATCCGAATTGTCGACCGTCTGCTGCGACACCGATCCCACTGGCAGCAGCTTGCGATTGCGCAAGGCGGTCACATGATCGTTCGTATACGTGGCCTGATCCTGGGCCAGCAGGGCAAGGTCGTTGTTGAGTTGCGCGCGATAAAAAGTCGGATCGATTTCGAACAGCAACTGGCCCGCGCGAACCTCCGAGCCTTCCACGTAGTTTCGCTTGAGCAGCACGCCGGACACGCGCGCAGTAACGTTCGCGCTGTAATAAGGCGACAGGCGGCCGACGAAGCGCCGTTCGAGCGGCACCGTCTGCGCATGCACCTTCGTCGTCGAGACCTGCGGCGGCGGCGGCGGTGGCGTGCTCTTGTGGCATGCGGCAAGCACGATCAGACACAAATACGAGAGCGAGACGCGCCAGGGACGTGACTTCATGAGAGCTCCGTTTTTGCTTGCAAGCGGCTTGCGCGCGGCCGGGTCGAGGCGTGATGCTGACTACAGCGTGCGACTGTCAATCCGATGAAGCGGCGGCCCGTTGCGCAGCCACACTCGATGCCGCCGATGCCATGTCGGCGTCATCGCGCTGCCAACCGCCGCCGAGGTTCTTCACGAGCAACACGTGGCTTTGCGCAAGCAGCGCTTGCGTGTCGCGCAGACTCTGTTGCGCCTGGATCAGCGTGAGGCGCTGGGTCAACACGCTTTGCTGGCTGGCCGCGCCCGCCTTGAACTGCGCTTCCTGACTCGCGAAGATGCGGCTGTTGCTGTCGAGCACCTTCGCGTACGCGCCTTCCTGTGCGCGCAGATGATTCATCGAGGACAGGCTGTCATCGACACTCTGGAACGCCGTCAGCACCGTATTGCGATAGTTGGCGACGTTCTCGTCATAGTTGGCGCGGGCCTCGTGCATCGCGGCCGTGCGCGCGCCGCCGTCGAAGATGGTTTGCGCGAGGTCGGGGCCCAGTGTCCAGAAGCGGTTCGGCACGGTGAACAGATGCGCAATGGTGTTGTGCGCGAAGCCGCCTTCGGCCGAGAGCGAAACGGTCGGAAAGAACGCGGCCTCGGCCACGCCGATGCTCGCATTGGCTGCGGCCGCCGTGCGCTCGGCGCTGACCACGTCATAGCGCCGCTCGAGCAGTTCCGAAGGCAACGAGGAAGGCAGCGCAGGGGCGATGAAATGATAGTCGGCGTCCGGCGCGATGCTGAGCGACGCGGGCGGCACGCCGGTCAGCACGGCGATCGCATGCTCGTCCTGCTCGCGCCGCGTGGCGACCGTCTGCAACTGGGCGATCACCGTATCCAGTTCCTGATACGACAGCAGCAGGTCGTCGTTCGACGCTTGCCCGGCCTGATAGGCGGCCTGCGTCATCGCGAGGATGCGGGTGTCGATATCCTGCTGCTCCTGCAGCGCGCGAACATCGTAGTCGGCTTGACGCAGTTCGAAGTAGTCGATCGCGACGCTTGCCGCGATCGACAGGCGCTCGCCGGCCAGTTGCGCATCCGATGCCTGCGCATTGGCCTTCGCCTGCTCGATCTGCCTGCGCACGCTGCCCCACAGATCCAGTTCCCAGCTGACCGAGCCGAGCGCCACCACGCTGTTGCCCGGCGCGGCGATGGTCGATGAACCCGCGCTACGGCCCGCGCCCGCCGACTGGATGGCGCCGCCGGAACGCGCGCCCGACAGCCCCGCCGTGACGATCGGGAACAGCCCCGCACGATTGCTCTCCACGGTCGCGAGTGCGACGCGATAGGCGGCCTCGGCCACTGCAATCGACTGATTCGCCTGCAACGCCTGCTCGACGAGGCCGTTGAGCGTGTCGTCGTGATACATGCGCCACCATGTGCTGTCGATGGCGGCTTGCGGATTGGCGTCGGCGCGCTGCCAGTCGACGCCTTCCTTGAAGCCTTGCGGAATCTGTACTTCGGGCTTGCGGTAGTCGGGGCCCATCATGCATGCCGCGAGCGACGCGATGACGACGAACCCCAAAGCGACGCGCGCGGTACGGCGCCAATGCATGTGCATGCGGCCGGCGCTCGGGGAATCGATGGTTCGCGAACCTGCGGTCATGCGCATCCTCCTCTGGCGAATCAGGATTACGACATGCTTGTTTGGTATTACCTATCAATCCATGATGACCATCATGGCCGCCTGGTTCGCGATGAGGGGGATGAGTGCATCGATATCGGATGCACACGTTCGCAACGACACTACTCTATCTCGCGATCGGGATAATCAGTAAATAAGTATTTTCAATCGCTCCGTGCTGGCTTGAATCGGTAGGGTGTGCGGACTTTTCTTGTTGAACGCGGAAGCCGATAACCTGAAGATCTTATGACGCCTCGCTTACAAATAGCCTGTGTTTTAGCGCGTCCGATCGTCATAGCGTGCGAGCGACGAATGCATTTTCTTCCGAAGATACGAAGCCCCCTTCGCTGGACCTGACATCGGCGACCGCTCGCAACTCGGGCTTCAGTGCTCCTGTCCGCGCGCCCCAATAGTAGATTCCCAGCGCCATCATGCACACGGCGACGGTATCGAAAGGATGGTGCATCACGCCGATGCCCTGGAACGGCCCGAGATACGAAGCAAGCAAAGTCAGCGCGTAATAGCCGACCAGCCAGAGCGAACTGCGAACCTGCTGTCGGAACGAAAGATGTCCAACCACACTCTTCTTCATCACGAACAGATAGCCGATATAGAAAATAACCTGAACGCCCAGCAACCAGCAGAGATTCTTCCATCCGGTCCAATAGACGATGAGCGTCGCCACGACGAACGAAAGCGGACCAATCAGTCCAAGCGCCTTTACACGAAACGGACGCACCAAGTCCGGGTGACTTCTGCGCAAGGCTGCGACAGATACCGGCGCCACCGCATAGCTGACCACGAGTGACGCGGACACAATGGAAATCATCTCTTCCCACGACGGAAACGGAAGCGTCCAGAAAACGGCCAATGCAAGCGTGAGCCAGGTCGCACGACGCGGAATGCCCGTCTTCTCGTCGACCTTGGCGAAAGCACTGAAGAACGTGCCCGAATTCGACCAGGCGAACAGCGCGCGCGGCGTCGCATTGAAGAAGATGTTGCCGCAACCCGACGGCGAAATGACCGCGTCGATCGCGACCACCACGGCAAGCCAACCGACACCGAGCTGAATCGCGATGTCGTAGAACGGCAGCGACAGACTCTTCCCGACTTCATGCCAACCTTGTCCGACCAGCGACGTCGGCACCGCGCCGATGAACGCAATCTGCAGCAGCACATAGAGCGCGCCGGCCAGCAGGATGGACGAGACCAGCGCGATGGGAATGGACTTCTGCGGATTGCGCACTTCGCTGGCAACCGCGACGATCGGCGTGAGTCCGAGGAACGCGAAGATCACGCCGCCAGTGGACACAGCAGCTTCGATGCCAGACAAACCCGCAGGCGCGAACCCGGCAACGTGAAAGTTCGCGGGCTTGAAGAAGATCAGCAGCGTGATGATGATCGTCGACGGAACGATGAACTTGATGGCCGTCACGATGTTGTTCGCCAGCGCAAACGTCTTGACGCTGGCGAAGTTGAGACCGAAGAAGACCAGGATCATCGCGAGTTGCAGGATCCATCCCAGCTTGCTCGGACTGCTCGTGCCCGGCAGGTTCAACGCCGGCCACCAAGCGGCCGCGTATTGCCGTGCGGCGACGACTTCAAGACCGACGATGCTGGACATGTAGATCACCGTCATCAAGCCGATGAGACAGGTCACCATCGGCCCGTGGGAAATGTCCAGGTAGCTGATGGCTCCGCCCGGGCTGGGAATCGCGGCGCCGAGTTCGCAGTAGACGACGCCGAGCGTCAATACCGCGACGGCGGCGATCACCCATGAGAGGATCCCGGCAGGTCCGGCAATCGTGGCGACGTTACTCGCAGCAAACAGCCAGCCTGAGCCGAATACGGTTCCGAACCCGATCAGCGTCAAATCGAATGCTGTCAGGCTTTTTTTGAAATGCGCGGAATTCGACACGCTTTGTCTCCCTCCAATAGTTTTCTGAAGACGACGCACAGCGGCATGACACGCGTGCTTGCAAACGCGTGTCAAAACGTGCAGCCGATGTCACGCGGAACGTCTAGTAAGAGCCGCGTGAAGCCTCGATTACACGCGATAGTTCCCGCCGTCGCGTTCGAGCAGCCGAAGCAGCGCGGTCCATTCGCGGTCGAGGTGAACGGTATCGAGGTTCGCGTAGTCGTCGTGCTGCTTGGCCGCGTGCTCGCACACTTCCGGAGACGGGATCACCACTTTCTGTCCCGCCGACAGCGTGGCCACCTGAATCTCGCACGCCTTGTTGAGGTAGTACATGCGCGTGAACGCTTCGGCGACCGAGCGCCCTGTCGTCAGCAAGCCGTGATTGCGCAGGATGAGGTAGTCCCTCTTCCCGATGGACTTCACGATGCGCTCGCGCTCGTCGAGCTCCAGCGAAATGCCCTCGTACTCGTGATAGGCGACGCGGTTATAGAACTGCATGCTGATCTGGTTCAGCGGCAGCAGACCGCACTCCATCGCGGCGACGGCCATGCCGTAGGTCGTGTGAAGATGCACGACGCATTCGACGTCATGCCGTGCCTGATGCAACGCGCTGTGGATGGTGAATCCGGCCGCGTTGACTTCGAAGCGGTCGTCGCCGATCGGATTGCCGTCCACGTCGATCTTGACGAGCGACGACGCCGTGATTTCATCGAAGAACCAGCCGTGCGGGTTGATGAGAAACTGGTCGTCGGTTCCGGGCACGCGCGCGGAAATGTGCGTGTAGATGAGGTCCGTCAATTCATACTTCGCCGCGAGCCGATACGCGGCCGCCACTTGAACGCGCGTGTCCCATTCGGCTTGCGGGATATTCCGCGGCTTCCGGTTCACATGCGGGTCGGTCGTGGAAATCATGTTCCAGGTTCTCCGTGATTGAGCGTCGGCGACACGCGAGCGCGCATTGTGCGGTCGCCGAGCGTGGTGTTGAATGATTTGCTATCAGGCGATAGCCGATGCGAGCGAAGGAACCAGTTCGAACAGGTCTCCGATCAGGCCATAATCCGCGACGCCGAAGATGGGTGCTTCCGCGTCCTTGTTGATGGCGACGATCACCTTGCTGTCCTTCATGCCCGCAAGGTGCTGGATCGCGCCGGAAATGCCGACGGCGACATAGAGGTCTGGCGCCACGATCTTGCCCGTCTGCCCGACCTGATAATCGTTCGGGACGAAGCCCGCATCGACCGCCGCGCGCGATGCACCGAGCGCGGCGCCGAGTTTGTCCGCGAGTGGTTCGAGCACTTGCGTGTAGTGCTCGCCGCTTCCAAGTCCTCTTCCGCCGGACACGATGATCTTCGCGCTCGTCAGTTCCGGGCGATCGAGCTTCGTCACTTCCCGGCTGACGAAGCGCGAGAGACCTGCATCGTTCCCGGCTTCGACAGATTCGATCACCGCGTTTCCGCCTTGCGCGGCAACGGGCTCGAAGCCGGTCGCGCGCACGGTAATGACCTTGATGGCATCGCTCGACTGGACAGTCGCAATCGCATTGCCCGCGTAGATCGGGCGCTCGAAGGTGTCTTCACTGATGACCGCCGTGATGTCGCTGATCTGCGCGACGTCGAGCTGCGCCGCCACACGCGGCGCAATGTTTTTGCCGTACGCCGTCGCGGCGGCAAAGATATGCGTGTACGCCTTCGCGATCCCGAGCACGGTGCCTTCGATATTCTCCGCAAGGCCGTCTGCGAGTTGCGGCGCATCGGCCAGAAGAAGTTTCGAGACTCCCGCAATCTTCGCTGCGGCATCGGCGGCGGGTTGTGCGTTCGCACCCGCCACGAGGATATGAATGTCACCGCCGAGCGTTGCGGCGGCTGCGACGGCGTTGAGCGTCGCCGCCTTGATCGAAGCATTGTCGTGCTCCGCAATCACCAGCATCGTCATGTCTTCTTGTCTCCTTTACAGCACGCGGGCTTCGGTCGTCAGCTTGTCGACCAGTGTCTTCACATCCGGGACGGTGACGCCGGCGCTGCGCTTCGACGGCTCGGTCACCTTGAGCGTCTTCAGGCGCGGCGCGGCATCCACGCCGAGCTCCGATGGTGTGATCGTCGTGAGCGGCTTCTTCTTCGCCTTCATGATGTTGGGCAGCGTGACGTAGCGCGGCTCGTTCAGCCGCAGATCGGTCGTGACCACGGCCGGCAGGCTCAAGGCGAGAGTCTCGGAACCGCCATCGACTTCGCGCGCCACGCTCACCTTGCGATCTTCAACCGTGACTTTCGATGCGAACGTCGCTTGCGGAAGTCCGGCCAGCGCAGCGAGCATCTGGCCCGTCTGATTCGCATCGTCGTCGATGGCCTGCTTGCCCAGGATGACAAGTCCGGGCTTCTCGCGGTCCACCAGCGCCTTGAGAAGCTTCGCAACAGCGAGCGGTTGCAGTTCATCGGCGGTCTCGACCAGGATTGCACGGTCCGCGCCGATTGCGAGCGCCGTCCGAAGCGTTTCCTGACACTGCGCTACACCGCACGACACGGCGATGACTTCTTCCGCCACGCCCGCCTCCTTCAGCCGGACCGCCTCTTCCATGGCGATTTCGCAGAACGGATTCATCGACATTTTCACGTTGGCGACATCCACGCCCGATCCGTCCGACTTCACCCGAACCTTCACGTTGTAGTCGACCACCCGCTTTACAGCGACAAGCACCTTCATGTCTTTCCTCTCCTCTCTACTCGATGCGGTGGATTTTCCGGGCCGGACCGCTTCCGCCAGATGGCGGCCGATTTTGCATCAGGTTGACTGAAAAAATGAATACGTTCCGAATTTTTGAGCACTCCGCCGCAGCTATTTTCGGGCTGATGAAGCGCAGATCCAGTCACGGAAAATTCCTGATTTATCGCTATACAACAATGACTTACCTTCCTCTAGCACCATCGAAAAATCGCGACAGAATTTTGTTTGCTTGACATCAGATTAAGACGTCACTCATCATATGTCAACGATCAAAAAAACGAAGTCTTCCGGCCACGTATCCACGGCGGAAGCGAGCACGGAGACGTCTACGGTTCCCCGCCCCGGCGAGCCTTCTGAACGTGTTCGTCACATTTGCAAAAACGCGCCGAGTATCGGCTCGGCGCATATCATGGTTGACAAGGAGAGTCATGGTGGCCAGTCACGACAAAGCACGGGTAGGCGTCGATATCGGTGGCACGTTCACCGACGTCGCCCTCGAACTCGGTGGAAATCTCTACTCCACCAAGGTGCTGACCGATTACGAGGCGCCCGAGCGCGCCATCATCAAGGGCATCAGCATCGTTTCGGAAAAGGCCGGCATCGAACTCAAGGACATCGGCGTCATCATTCACGGCACCACGCTCGCGACGAACGCGCTGATCGAGCGCCGTGGCGCCAGGACGGCATTCATCACGACCGAAGGCTTCCGCGACACCATCGAAATGCGGACCGAGAACCGCTTCGAGCAATACGACCTCAATATCAAGCTGCCGCCGCCGCTCATCGAGCGCGCAAACCGCTTCACGCTCAGCGAGCGTATTGACGCCCAGGGCGGCGTACTCCTGGCGCCGACTGAAGCGCAGACCGGCGCTATCGTCGAGCGCATCGAGAAAGGCGGCTTCGAGAGCGTTGCCATCGGCTTCATTCATGCCTATGTGAACGGCGAGCACGAGCGCGCGATGCGCGACGCGATCCTGAATCGCCTGCCGCATGTGTCGGTGTCCATCTCCAGTGAAGTGTCGCCGCAGATTCGCGAGTTCGAGCGCTTCAACACGGTGTGCGCCAATGCGTATGTCCGTCCGATCATGAAGTCGTATCTGGATCGACTGATGGGCAAGGTGCGCGATGCCGGCGCGGTCTGCCCGATCTTCATCATCCATTCGGGCGGCGGCATCGTGTCGGTCGAAAGCGCGTCCGAGTTTCCGGTGCGGCTCGTCGAATCCGGTCCCGCCGGCGGCGCGATCTTCGCGGCGCACATTGCCGCGCGCTACGACCTCAACACCGTGCTGTCCTTCGACATGGGCGGCACGACGGCAAAGATCTGCCTGATCGACGACCTCACGCCGAAGACGGCGAACACCTTCGAAGTCGCGCGCACCTACCGCTTCAAGAAAGGCAGCGGCATGCCGATTTCGATTCCGGTCGTCGAGATGGTCGAGATCGGCGCCGGGGGTGGCTCCATTGCCTCGCTCGACGTGATGCGTCAAATCCGCGTCGGCCCGCATAGCGCCGCCTCCGAACCCGGCCCGGCGTGCTATCAGCGCGGCGGCACGCAGCCGACCGTCACCGATGCCGATCTCCTGCTCGGCCGGCTCGACCCGGCGAATTTCGCGGGCGGCACGATTCCCCTGTCCACCGACAACGCAGCGAGTGCGATGGTCCAGCAAGTCGGCGGCGCGATCGAACTGAGCGCGGAAGAAGCGGCTTACGGCGTCGCGGAAGTGGTCGACGAGAACATGAGCAACGCCGCACGCGTGCATGCGGTCGAGAGCGGCAAGGACATCGGCGACTACACGATGATCACCTTCGGCGGCGCGGGACCGCTGCACGCCGCGCGATTGTGCGAGAAGAGCGGCATCACGAAATTCATCGTGCCGCCGGGTGCCGGTGTCGGTTCGGCCATCGGCTTTCTCAGAGCGCCGTTCGGTTATGAAAGCGTGCGCAGCGCCAGCATGCGCTTCGAACACTTCGACGCCCAGGTGCTGAACGAAATCGTCGAGCAACTCACGCACGAATCCGTGCACTTCGCGAAACAAGGTTCGGGAGAAGCGGAGCCGATCGTCGATATCAAGGCCTTCATGCGCTACGTCGGCCAGGGATGGGAGATTCCGGTTGCGATGCCGCATCGCCGTTTTACCGCCGATGACCGCAAGCACTTCGCCGATGCCTTCGCCAAGGCCTATACGCAGTTCTTCGGGCGGCCCATCGACGGTCTGGACATCGAGATCGTCAGTTGGGCCGTCAAGGCAAGTTCGCCGCTGCCGCCGGTCGAGCGACTCCAGCTCGTCACGTCGCGCGACGCTGCCAAGGCGCTCAAGTCCCGCAAGATTTTCGATGCCGCGCTGAGCAGGTTCGTCGATGCCGCCATCGTCGAGCGCGCGTCGCTGAAGGTGGGCGAAAGCGTGAATGGACCGGCCATCATCGTCGAGCCGGAAACGTCGACGCTGATCACCTCGTCGTTCAACGCGACGGTCCAGCCCGACGGCTGTCTGCTCGCCACGTCGAAAGCAACGAACGCCGCAACGGCCCATCAGGAGTAAGCCCATGTCCCTCAGCAATCTCGACACCATCCACATGCAGGTGATGTGGAACCGACTGATCTCCGTGGTCGAAGAACAGGCGCTGGCGCTGATTCGCACGGCATTCAGCACCAGCGTGCGTGAAGCCGGCGATCTGTCGGCGGGCATCTTCGACAAGCAGGGCCGCATGCTCGCTCAGGCGGTCACCGGCACGCCGGGTCACGTGAATACGATGGCCGAAGCCGTCGAGCACTTCATGACCGACATCGGCACGGAACACATGTATGAAGGCGACGTGTATCTGACCAACGATCCGTGGAAAGGAACCGGTCATCTGCACGACTTCACGGTCGTTTCGCCCTCGTTCCACAATGGCGAGTTGATCGGCTATTTTGCGAGCACCGCGCACGTGGTCGATATCGGTGGCCGGGGATTCGGTCCGGACTCGCGCGAGGTGTACGAAGAAGGCCTGTTCGTGCCGATCATGAAATTCATCGAACGCGGTCAGGTGAATCGCGATCTCGTGAACATCCTTCGACACAACGTGCGTGAAGCGGACAAGGTCGTCGGCGATCTCTACGCGCTGGCATCGTGCAACGAGACGGGCCACAAGCGTCTCATCGAGATGCTGAAGGAATTCGAACTGAAGGATGTGGAAGGCATCGGCGCCTTCATTCTCGCGCGCAGCCGCGAAGCCACGCTCGAACGCATCGCCGCATTGCCGAAGCAGACGCAGACCAACGAGATGACGCTCGACGGCTACGACACGCCGGTGAAGCTGGCTGTCACGCTGTCCGTTGAAGATGAGCACCTGCTGGCGGATTTCGCGGGCTCCTCGCCGGCCAGCCCGTTCGGCATCAACGTGCCGCTGCTCTACGCCAAGGCGTATGCCTGCTATGGCCTGAAGTGCATCATCGCGCCTGAAGTGCCGAACAACGCGGCGTCGCTGGAGCCGTTCCGCGTGCAGGCGCCCGAGGGTTGCATCCTGAACGCGCAGCATCCCAGCCCGGTTGCGGTGCGTCACGTGCTCGGCCACTTCGTGCCGGATCTCGTGCTGGGCGCCTTGCACAAGATCGTGCCGAATCGCGTGCCGGCAGAAGGCTCCGGCGCGCTCTGGAATCTGCATGTCAGCGCCCGTCCAGTGCGCGACGATGCCGGGCTCAAGGGCAGCGAAATCCTCATGTTCAACAGCGGCGGCACCGGTGCGCGTCCGGAACTCGACGGCCTGTCCGCCACGGCGTTCCCGAGCGGCGTGCATGCGATGTCCGTCGAAGCAACCGAACAAGTCGGCCCTATCGTGGTGTGGCGCAAGGAAATGCGTTCGGGCTCGGGCGGCGCGGGCGAGCATCGCGGCGGGCTGGGACAGGTCGTGGAAATCGGTCCGCGCGAAGGCTATCACTTCCGGTTCAATGCGATGTTCGATCGCATCGGCCATCCGGCGCGCGGGCAGTCCGGCGGACATGCAGGAGAAGCCGGCCAGGTGATGCTCTCGGACGGCACGCGCATGCGCGGCAAGGGCACGCAAGCCGTCGGCGAGCATGAACGCGTCACGCTCTCGCTGCCCGGCGGCGGCGGCATGGGCTCGCCCGAAAAGCGTTCGAAAGAAGCCTTGCTCCGCGATGTACAGAACGAGTACATCTCCGAAACCCAGCTGCGCGAAGACTACGGCTTGTCGCTCGATGAGCTGAATGCAGCCGTCAGCCAGTAAGGACAACCATGACAGAGTTCAACACGCCTCCGTTCGATAACATTCTGATTACCGGCGCCGCCGGCGCGCTCGGCTCGGTGCTGCGGGAATCGTTGCGGCCTTATGCCAGAACGCTCACGCTGAGCGATCGCGCTTCACTGGGCGAGCGACGCGACAACGAAGTCCATTTCGAACGCGATCTCGCGGATCGTGACGCGGTCTTCGAGATGATGAAGGGTGTCGATGTCGTCATCCATCTCGGCGGCGCACCACGCGAGAACACGTTTCAGGTAATCCTGGATTCCAACATCGTCGGCAGCTACAACATCTTTGAAGCAGCCCGCCAATGCGGCGTCAAACGCGTCGTGTATGCAAGCTCCGTCCACGCGATTGGCTTCTACGAATGCACGCAGACGATCGATGCCAATGTTCCGCAACGCCCGGACAGCCTGTACGGCCTGAGCAAGACCTTCGTTGAAAATCTCTCGCGCTATTACTTCGACAAGTTCGGTCTCGAGTCCGTGTGCGTGCGAATTGGCTCATGCTTTCCGAAGCCGGTCGATCGACGCATGCTGGCGACATGGCTGTCGTATGAGGACTTTTCGCGTCTCTGCATCCGGACGCTGATGACGCCGAGCGTCGGCCACATGATCGTGTATGGCAACTCCGACAACAGCGCGAACTTCTGGGACAACACCGAAGCCGGCTATCTCGGTTACCGGCCGCAAGACTCCGCCGACACGTTCGCCGCGGAAGTCTACGCAAACACGCCCTCGCCCGATCCGCGCCATCCCGCGGTGAAGTACCAGGGCGGTTCCTTTGCGGCGGATGGCCATTTCGAAGACCCGAAAGCGAATTGAGCGCGTCGGCCCGTTAGTCTTTCCTGGATAGCATCGAGATGGCACAGCAAGCAAAAGCGACCCACTACGACGTCGTCATCGTGGGCGGCGCAGTGGTCGGCAGCGCCACGGCCTACTTCCTCGCGACGAACCCGGACTTCACCGGTTCGGTCCTCGTGGTCGAGCGTGACTGGTCTTATGCGCAATCGGCGACGGCGCTCTCCAGCGCGTCGATCCGGCATCAGTTCTCCAATCCACTGAACATCAGGATTTCGCAGTTCGGTACGGAGTTCATTCGCAACTTCCACGAACTCGTTTCCGTCGATGGCGACGCACCCGAACTCGGCTTCAAGGAGAACGGCTATCTCTATCTCGGCGACGCCCGAGGCGCGCCGATGTTCGAGCGCAACTACGAAACGCAGCGCCTGAACGGCGCGGACGTCGTGCTGCTGGATCAGGACAAGCTGGCCGCGCGGTTCCCGTGGCTGAACACGGACGGTCTCGTCAACGGCGTGTACGGGCAAACGGGCGAAGGCTGGTTCGACAGCTATGGCCTTCTGCAAGGCATGCGCAAGAAGGCGCGTTCGCTCGGCGTCGAGTACATCGAAAACGAAGTCGTCGATATCCGGCGCGAAGGCGCGAAGATCACGGGCATCGTTCTGAAGAGCGGCGAAGCGATCAGTTGCGGCACGCTGGTCAATGCGGCGGGCACGCGCGGCCCGGCCATGGCGCGGAAGGCGGGACTCGAGATTCCTGTCGAACCGAGAAAGCGCTGCCTCTTCGTGTTCGATTGCCGGACGCCGCTGGAAGGCATCGTTCCGTTGACCATCGACACGACCGGCATCTTCTTCCGCCCCGAAGGCAAGTACTATCTGACGGGTTGTTATCCCGAGCCGGACCCGCTCGCGGACGTGAACGACTTCGACGTCATTCATGCGGAATTCGAAGAGATGATCTGGCCCGCGCTGGCCGAGCGCGTGCCGGCATTCGAAGCGATCAAGGTCGTCAGTTCATGGGCCGGGCACTATGACTTCTGCACGCTGGACCATAACGCGGTCGTCGGCCCGCATGCGGAAGTGACCAACTTCCTGTTTGCCAATGGCTTCAGCGGCCATGGTCTGCAGCAGTCGCCCGCCATCGGCCGGGGATTGAGCGAGCAGATCATCTACGGCGAATATCGTTCGCTCGATCTCTCGCCGCTCGGCTATCAGCGCGTCATCGAGAACAAGCCCTTCCTTGAGGAAGGTGTTATCTAGAAGCTATCGGCAACCTTCACGCGGTCTCATTCAATGAACAGCACTCTTCATTTCCGGCATGCGCTGGTGACAGGCGCCTCCAGCGGTATCGGCCGGGCAATCGCCAGGCGCCTCGTCGAAGACGGCGTGCACGTGTTTGCGGTCGGGCGTGACAAGGACGCGCTCGATGCCCTCGCGGCAGAAGGCGGCGTCACGCCCGTCACGCTCGATTTGCGCGACCCGTCGTTGTTGCACGACGTCTTCGAGACGCACGAGATCGACGTGGTGGTCAACAATGCCGGGCTGTTGCCGGCCGTCGTCAAGTTCGATGCCTGCTCGCTCGACGATATCGACAGCATGATCGACGTCAATCTGCGCGCCCCGCTCCGCCTCGCCCACATGGCACTCGAAGGCATGATCAGGCGGCGACGCGGCCACCTGTTCTTCATTGGTTCGAGCGCCGGGCGTTTCCCTCATCCCAACACGGCGGTCTACGGCGCAACGAAAGCGGCCATCAGCCTGTTCTGCGATTCGCTGCGTTGCGATCTGCTGGGCAGCCGCGTCCGCGTGACGGAAATCGCGCCGGGACGCGTGCAAACGAATCTGTATCGCACTGCGCTCGGCGAACAACTTGCGAGCGAAAAGCTCTACGACGCCTATCGCTCGATCCAGCCCGCCGACATCGCAGAACTCATCTCGACCGCGCTGAGGCTGCCTGAGTCCGTCGACGTATCGCGCCTCGAAGTCTTCCCGACCGATCAGGCGCCCGGCGGATCGCAAATCGTCCCGAACACTCCTTAATGCAGTCCCTGTCGAGATACAGCACATGAAGAATCAACGAGTCGTGATCGTGGGTGGCGCAACGGGTCTGGGCCTCGCCATTGCCAGGCTGATGTTCAAGGAAGGCGCCGAGCGCATCGCCTTGATCGACAAGAACGGGCCGTTGCTCGCGGAGACCGTCGGCATGCTCGATAGCCAGGGACATGACGCGGTCGGTGTCGAAGGCGATATCACGCGCAAGGACACCGCGCACCTGGCGTTTCGACAGGCACTGGGTGAACTGGGCCGTGTCGATACGCTCATCAACAGCGCAGCCATCTATCCGCGCAAGCCCATTCTCGACATCTCGGACGACGACTGGGACATCGAGAACGCGGTGAACATCAAGGGCACGTATCACATGATGGTCGCGGCGGTCGAACACATGCGCAGTCGTGAAAAGGTCGAGCCGCATATTGCAGGACGCATCGTCAATATCACGTCCGTCGATGCGTTCAAGGCGCACCCGCAGAATGCGCACTATGCCGCGACCAAGGCTGCGGTGGTCAGTCTGACCAAGTCGTTCGCGGCTGAAGTGGCGAAGGACGGCATTCTCGTCAACTCGGTTGCGCCCGCCGGATTCGCGACCGAGAAGGCGAAGGTCGCCGGCTTTCTCGGTGAACTTGCCGCTGCGAATCCGCTGGGACGCGCGGCGGAACCCGAGGAAATCGCACAGTGGGTCGTCATGATGGCAAGCACCCGCAACACCTATGCGACTGGCGAGAATGTCATCGTCAGCGGAGGCTATATCTACGCGTAACGTTTGCGCGATTGACGAGGGACAAGAGCGCCCCGAGAGCCCGTAACGACGGCCGGCACGCTGTGATAAAGTCGTCACATGTCATACGGCGGAGGTCTGATTTACCGCCGCTATTTTCCCGGCTCAAGGCAATCGGAATGACTCTGGACGCTGAAACCCTACTCAAAACCGCCACCAGTTCCGGCAAGCGACGCAGCCTCACGGAACTGGTCATCCAGGCACTGAGCGATCGAATCGAGCGCGGTGATTACGCTCCCGGTTCCAAGATGCCCACGGAACCCGAACTGTGCGCGGAGTTCAGCGTCAGCAGGACCGTGATTCGTGAAGCGGTGGCGTCTCTCAAGCTGGGCCGTCGGCTCATTGCGAGACACGGCGTCGGCGTGTTCGTTGCGGAAGCGCGGGGGCAGGGCGACGACCCGACTTTCATCGATTCGAACACGCTCAGCAACTCCATGTACGTGCTGGAATTGCGTAGCGGCGTCGAGACCGAAGGCGCGGCCTACGCGGCGCAAAGGCGCTCGGAAGCGCACCTTCGCGCGTTGAAGGAGACGTACGCCCGGATGGAAATCGTGGCGGTCGACGACGACGCCGAATGTGCCAAGGCCGACTTCGAGTTCCATCTCGCTGTGGCGACCTGCTCCGAAAATCCGCACTTCGTGTCGATTCTCAGAACGCTGGGCCAGGAGATCATCATCGACCTGCGGCTCAAGCACGGCAAAGCCAATCCCAAGGAACGCAAGACGTATATCCGCCGCATTCAGCGTGAACACGGCGATATTCTCGACGCCATCGAGAATCAGGACTCCACGGCGGCACGTCGCGCGATGCGCCGCCATCTCAACGAAAGCCTCGAGCGTTACCACAACCTCACGAACACGCGCGGCGAGGCCTGAGCGCCTCATGCCGCGCGCGTCGTTGCGCAAGCGTGGAGCGCTTCAGCGATTCGGTGCGTCTCCGCGCATTGGCTGACCGGTCCGGTCCTGACACGCCAGAAGCGCGACGATGCCTACCGCCGCCGCGGTCATCAGGTAATAAGCAGGCACGAGTGTGCTGCCCGTTGCCTGAATCAACCACGAGTTGATCATCGGCGCGGTGCCCGCGAACAGCGCGACCGAAACGTTGTAGCTGATCGCCATTCCTGTGAAGCGCACGCTGGTATCGAACAGCGACGGAATCTTCGAATAGATGCACGACAGCAAGGCCGCCAGGCACAGGTTCAGGCCGAGCAGCGCGAGCAGGCGTTCGAGTTCGCTTTCGACCGTCAGCATCCTGAAGCATGGAAGCGCAAGCGCCAGTAACGCGATGCTTCCAATGAGCATCATCGTCTTGCGTCCGATCCGGTCCGCTATCCGCCCGAGAATCGGAATGGTGACGATGAGAAAGCCCTGCGAGATGAGTGCGATCGTGAAGCCCGTGGATGCAGGCAGCTTCAACGTACTCACGAGATAAGTCGGGGTATACGTGACGACGATGAACAAGGTCACATTGGTCACGATAATGATGCCGCTCGACTGCAACAGCGCGGCGAAGTGAGTCGCGAAGAGTTCGCGGAACCCGCCCGGCGCTCTCTCGCGATGCGCGGCTTTGAATGCAGGCGTTTCGTCGAGGCGGTAGCGGATATACAAGCCGATTGCGCCCAGCGGCAACGCGAGAAGAAACGGCAGTCGCCATGCCCACGAATCGATCTGCTGAGCGCTGAAGACGTGCGAAAGCAGCGCGGCGACCAAGGCACCGAAGCAGAATCCGCACATGCAGCCCACTTCGATCCAGCTCGTAATGAGCGTGCGATTCTTGTCCGCGCAGTATTCCGCCACGAAGATGGCCGCCCCGCTCGCTTCACCGCCCGCCGACGCGCCCTGAAGCAAACGCAGGAACAGCAGAAGCAAGGGCGCCGCGATGCCGATGGTCTGGTAATCCGGCACCAGGCCGATGAAGAAGGTCGCGAACGCCATCAGCATGATGGTCGCGGTGAGCACGCTCTTTCGGCCGTATCTGTCGCCGATGGGACCGAAGATCAGTCCGCCGAACGGCCGCGCAAAGAATGCGATGGCGAATGCCGCAAGTGACGCGACGAGTTGCGTACCGGGTTCGCTGGCAGGAAAGAACACACGGCCCATCACGGCGGCCAGATAGCCGTAGACAGAAAACTCGAACCATTCGACGAAGCTTCCAACTACGGAGGCCAGCACAACGCGGCGCAACTCTTCGGCGCTCACGTGCCGGCGAGCCTCTGCGGGCGCCGGCATGGTCTTTCGTGGGACGTCATACGTTTCTGTGGGAAGGTCCATGGATTTTGAGTTGTTGTGGCTATGTTCAATGAAGTCATCGCACGGCAGCGAGGAGCATGTGTCGTCCACGCTCCATCGCTTGCTCGCCTGCTGGAAATCGTCAGTTCGTGACCGGGCCCACCTTGTCTCCCACCGCGACTGCTTGCGGAACCCACTTCCCGTCGATGACCTTGTAGAACGTCGCCATCGGATCCTTCATGTCTCCGTTGGGCAGGAAAGCAATGTTCCCCGAAATGCCTTCGAACGCGACGGATTTCACGAGCGGACCATATACCTTGGGATCGGTCGAGTTCGCCTTCTGCATGGCATTGATGAGCACCCACGCCGCGTCATACGCCGCCGGCGCATAGGCGACGACGCCTTCGTTGTATTTCTTCTTCATCTTCTCGTCGAATTCGCGGCCGGTCTTCATCTTCGACAGCGGAATACCGTAGTCCCACGACGTCGCGCCTTCCGCACTCGACCCTGCGACTTTCAGGAAATTGTCATTTTCGAAGCTGCCGCCGCCGAGCAAGATGGCGCGCATACCCAGTTGGCGCATCTGTTTCGCAAGCAGTCCGGCCTGCTGGTCGAGGCCGCCCCAAAAGACGACATCCGGATTGGACGACTTGATCTTCGTCAGTTGCGCCTTGAAGTCCACGGCCTTGTCGGTCGTGAACTCACGGTCGGCGATCTTTCCACCCGCCGACTCCACGCCCTTGACGAACTCGTCCGCCATGCCCTGACCGAAAGCCGTGCGGTCGTCGATGACAGCAATGCTCTTGCCTTTCAGCGCCTGCACCGCCGACTGCCCTGCGAGTTTTCCCATCTGCGCGTCCGAATTCACGACGCGGAAGACGTTGCTGAAACCTTGCGCGGTCAGCGTCGGATTCGTCGCGGTGGGCGACACCATGGGAATGCCGGCGGTGTTGTAGATTCGCGAGGCGGGAATCGTCGTCCCGGAATTGAAGTGACCCACCACGCCGGCAACGTTCGCATCGACCAGTTTTTGAGCGACCTGCGAACCCATTCTCGGATCGCCCTGGTCGTCTTCCGCCTCCAGGACGAAGTGCACCGGCTGACCACCGATTTTCAGATTCCTGGCATTCGCGTCGTCCAGTGCCAGTTCTACACCCCGCTTCAGATCCGTGCCGTAATGGGCCGAACCGCCGGTCAGCGGCGCCGCGAAGCCAATGACCACATCGCCTGCCCACGCGGGTGCGCTCGCCACGAGACATCCCGCGAGCAAAAGGGAACCGGCAATTCGAGTACGAACGTTTGCGTGCTTCATCTTGGAACCTCGGGGGTCGATAGGGTGAGTGGATGCCGGGCAGCCAGCGCATGGCGGGCACCCATGTTTTTAAGCATCTGAGGAAGCTGGCCGGCTCCGCGGCCGTCTTCTACCCATCAAAGTATTAGGTGAGACGTCATATGTCAACCCGTCAAAATTTAGGATTGTCCCGGATAGGGTGAGGCGAGGCGATCAGGCGGATGGGATGACATTTCGCCCCGGTTGGAACGTGAACGAGGTCGGCGAGTGAGGAGCAATTTCAGGAATAGCTGCGCAGCGAGGCTGCGGCCACCCCGAGATCTGGCGCTGTGTTCCAAAGGATTCGCTTGTCCAGAGAAGAAGGGGCGTAGCTGGCTGGACGCGTGGAGTTGCTGCGCGATTCGAGGGTGTGGCGTGCGTCTCTCAGCGGCGCCGTTACGGTTCTGCTGTCCAGAAACGCGCGCGCTCGGGCTTGAACCGCGGGTCGCTGGGCTGACCGCCAAACCTCGTCTTCAGCTCACTCTCGTTCACACGCACCATCACGAAGCGGGCCGGAGACATCAGGATGATCCGAGGAGCATCCGCTCTACGCGACGTCCTCGATCCTGGACCGAACCTTCGACACGATCCGATCGCACCGCGACCCGCCGAACTCGAACACATCCCGCTCGGCGAGATCGAACGCCTGCGCCAGCGCCTCGCGCAACAGACTGCGCGCGCGAAAGTGTCGCGTACGTACGGTTGCCTCGGGAATGCCCAGACAGTCCGCGACTTCCTCGACACTCAACTCCTCGACAGCACGCAATACAAACACGACGCGGAATGCCTCGGGCAATTCATCGAGCTTCTGTTCGAGCAGCGCGCGAACTTGCGCGCGTGCGCAAGCCTGCTCCGGGGCATCGTCGTCTTTCGTGAGCATGAGATCGCCTTGTTCGATCCAATCCGCTGCGTCGACGATAGGAATCACGTTCTGACGGCGCACCGTGCGACGCAAGCGCGCAAAGCATTCATTGAGAACGAGACGTGCCAGCCACGTAAAAAGCCGGGCTTCGCCGCGATACTGTGCGATCGAGCGGTAGGCTTGAATGTACGCATCCTGCAGCGCGTCTTCTGCTTCGGCGTCGTCTCGCAGCGTGGCCCGTGCAATGCGATAGAGACGCCGGTTGTGGCGCCGCATCATGACCTCGAACGCGCCGCGATCCCCTGCCGCAACGCATTGCGCGATCTTTCGATCATCTTCGAACAAGTCGGATCGCATGGGTTCAGTCATGTTCGTCATTGCACGATGAGGATGGCATGCATCGTCGGATGGAGCGTGCAGAAGTACGTATAACGGTCTGCATGCCGCACGACCAAGCTCCAGGATGCACCCGGCGCAATGGCATGCGAATCGAACGTTTTTTTGTCGGCTGTGGCTGTATGCGGGAACAGATCCTTGTTCACGAACTGGATGCGATCGCCCCGCTCGACCGTCAGAACCCCCGGTTCGAAACGCATCTGCTCGATGACGACAACATAGGTTCTGGCGACCGCATCGACGGGAATCGCAAGCGCACTCAAGAGGCAGGCGCACATCCGCAGATCACGCACCGCTCTTCTCCAAGGCGGTCTGCAAGTGCCGCGCGTGGTCGAGATGCGCCTCGAACGCGGGTCGCACCTTCACCAGAAGCGCCTTCAATTCAGCGTTCGTTGCGCTCGGTATGAGCGTCGTGTCCAATGCATCGAGCACGCTTTGATGGTAGGTCACCTCGTGATCGACGTACGACTTGTCGAACTGTGCGCCGGAAAGCGTCTTCAGGCTGGCGAGATTCGCGTCGCCGCCCTGGCGGAGGGTTCGACTCGTCGCATTGTCTTCGGGCGTGAGCTTGAGCTTGTGCGCGAGGTCGGCCGCAGCCCGGTTCACGCCACTGTGATCTGCAACCATCTGTCGCGCAAATGCCTTGACGTCGGCCGATGTCGTCTTCGACTCGGCAAGCTTGCCCGCGTCGATATCGACCTGATTGGCTGTGACAACGATAGCGGCAATCTGCGGATCAGTCGGTCCGGCGGCTCGCGCTTGCAACCCTGACCATGCGAACGTGAAAACGGCCGTCAATACGGTGATGAGCGGTTTCATCTGGAGCTCCCGGCATTCCGTTGCTGATATGGCATTGGATGTCGCGGCTCAGAACGGCGTTCCCGTCTCTACAGGCGGCGTCGAGGCTGTTGAACAAGGAGTCCCGGTATTCGCGTGAGACGCGACCTAGAATGAAAGAGTCATGCCCCGTGCTTGAGCTTACCTACAGAAGAATTCGTCATGCGAATCCCTCGCTCGCGCGTTTTGCCTTTGGCGACGATCACAATGATGGTGTGGCTCTCGCCGCCACTGTCATTCGCAGAAGCGGCACCGTCCGGCCGTACGATCCACGTCATCTCTGCGACGCTCGGCAAGAACTGCGAGGCAACGCGAGCCGACATCACTGCCGAACTGCATCGCCAGTGCGACGGGCTGCTGTCCTGCCCGTATTCCGTGCAGACTCCGCGTCCCGACCTTCGTCGCTCGTCGTGTCATGCGGACCTCGTTGCAAAATGGCGCTGCACAGCACAAGAAGTACATGTCGCAACGGTCCGTCATGTGGTCGACTCAAGCAGTACGTTGATGATCTCCTGTGTCGAGCAAACCGGTCCGGGCCACTAAACACTCGCCGCCTTCCCGCTAGCAACTCCAGAGAATATCCGCGTGCTGCTGATTCGCCATGCGCAACATGTCGATAAAGGGCACCGCGCGTTGCCGAAGTCCCGCGTCATGGTTCGTCGTGCGACCCGACAGCACCCGATGCGTGGCGCCATGCTCTTCGGCAATCCTCGCATCCTCGTCCAGCGCGGCTTCGAGCCGGCCGATCGCTGCCGCCACATCGGCATGGATGATCACGCCCCTGACGTCGATGCGCTTGCCGATAACGCCCAGCAAGTACCCCGCGAGGTCCTTCAGCATGACGACGTCCGGCGTCGCCTTCGAATGAAATGTGACCAGCATGACCCGCCCTCCTCATTGCTCAAGATCATTTTCAATATATCACGTCGTGATGTATATTGAGCGTGTGGGCTGTCTGAAGGGGCGCATCATGCTGATCAACAATGAGTTTGAAATCGGCTATCTCCTGGTCATTTTTTCTTTGCTGGGGGTCATCTTCGTGGGGGCCTTGATGACAGCATGCCATCTGGAACGGTGGCATCCGCGCCTGATCGGGGCGGCCATCGGGGTTTTGCTGGGTCTCGCGCTGATCGAAGCCGTGCCGATGGTGACCTGAGCCGCCGCCGACAGCGCAAATCACGATCATGCTATTTCATCGCATCCTGCTCTGCTACGACGGCACGCCCGAAGGACGCGCCGCGTTGCGCAGTGGCGCGCGGCTCGCACAGCAACTCAACGCGAACACGCATCTCCTGGCGGTGCTCGACCATTCCTACTGGACGCGCGGGTTCGAGGTGCTCTCGCCCGTAGCCTTCGACATCGACGACACCGCCGCGCAGCACATCCTGTCGGAAGGTGTGAAGCGATTGAGCGATCTGGGCATCTCGGCTACCGGACATTGTGTCGTCGGCAATCCGGTGGACGGGATCTCGAAGTTCGCCGATGAACTCGCGGTCGATCTGATCGTGATCGGCCATCATCACAACAGCGCGTTCATGCGCTGGTAGACCGGAGAAAATCACGCGCTGCTGCTCGACCGCGTCCATTGCGGCGTTCTGTTCGAAACGTCGGCGGGCAATGCGTGAGGTCGCCCTCAATGCCGCCGCAACACCGCGCGCATGTCGCGCACGTCGCCGGCTTCGGGCTTGCCGTCGTATCCCTGAGCGGCTTCGGTCGTCGCGCCGGCGCGCGCCGGATCCTTCGCCATGTTCGTCTCGATCTTGCGCATGACGAGCTTGTGCAGGGCAACAGTCGCCTCGCTGCTGCGCATGCCGACATCGCGCATGAGATCGTAGGCCTGGCGTAGCGCAGGATCGTTCTTGATCGATGCCTCCAGCCGCTTGCTCTTCTCGCGCTGCGAGAGCCCCGGCGCACTCACGTGCCGATGGAAGTCTTCGAGCGCGCCGTCCTTCTTCGCGGCAAAGGTATCGACCTGGTGATCGACGACGCCGTATGCATGCTTCGCCGCCACATCCGCGCGGCCCTTCTTCGCTTCGGTCGATTTTTTCTCGTCGATGTGCTGCCCCGTCAACAGGCTGCGGAACAGCATTTCGTTTGCCTCCAGGCGCGCGTGGTCCTTGATCGCCGCCTGCGCGCCGTTGATGGCTTCCTGCGGCATCGATTTGTCGTAGCCGACATCCTTCAGGTCCATGCGCTTTGCAAGAAAGCGCCCGTCGATCTCGCGTTCCTTGTCGTCGCGCATGCGTTGCTTGAGGCCGCGCACGCCTTTCGCACCATCGAGCGCG
Source organism: Caballeronia sp. LZ035 (assembly GCF_031451175.1). NCBI lineage: Bacteria > Pseudomonadati > Pseudomonadota > Betaproteobacteria > Burkholderiales > Burkholderiaceae > Caballeronia > Caballeronia sp. LZ035. The sequence goes on along the minus strand of NZ_JARUXS010000002.1, from coordinate 1,210,345 downwards.
TTTGCAAAACCAAGCCCCAGCCCCGCGCTCTTCGCACCGATGGCCGCCGCGCCCGCAGCCGGTGCAGCCATGCCGAGCGTGCCGCCGAGAATCGCGCCCGCCGATGCAATGCCCACCACGTTCCGCGTCACCTCATACGTCGCGCGATTCTGCCGCTTGCCCGCCACTTCGTCCTTGATGTAAGCGGTCAGGAAGACGTTCTTCGCGTGCGCGCTGGCGTCCTTGTGTTCGGGCTTGTCGCTGGCGGCGACCTTCGCCACCTTTTCCATGTCGTAGGCCCACTGGCCTTTCTTGTCCTTGGTGAGAATCAGCGTGTCGAGTTGCGGGTTCTTCTGGAAGGCCTCGACGTCCTTCTTGAGCATGTCGTCGAGTTGCTTGCCGTAGCGTTTGCCCTTCTGCCTCGATGCCATCAGTGCGTGACCGTTCAGCCCGCCGAGCAGCGCATCGTGGACGCCGCCCACGCCGCCGCCAGCGCCCAGCAGCGCGGCATTCGACGGTCCGTGCATGCTTGCCGCCGCTGCGTTGAAGAGATTACCGAAGGGCCGGATACCGAGCGATTCGATCGCCGTGAAGCCTGGCTTGCTGCGGTCGTATGCCTGTCCGATGTTCATCTTGCGCGGCGGCACGGAGAAGCCGGGGCCGGTGTCCTTCGCTTCCGGTGTATCGCCTTTGATTTTCGACGTCTCGTCTTTGGGCACTGAGGTGTCGCTGACATCCTTGTGCGTGTCCTTCGCCTCCGCTGTCCCGCTCAGGGCCTTTTGCGCGTCAGTGGACCAGTCGGCGGTATCGGTCTTGAAGTCGAATGCGTCGAGTTGATACGACTCGGTCGGGGCTTCGCTGGTGTCCTTCGCGGTCTTCACGGCCGGCGTTCCGCCACGAAACTTCCCGATCGCCGCGAGCTTTGCAAACGGCGCGGCTTTACTCGAAGTTGCGGTCGCAGCCGTCGAACCAGCCGCAGCGGGCTTCGGCGCAATCTGCCGCAAGGCTTCGAAATGCCCGTGCTGGTCCCACACGACGCCTTTGTGCGTCACCGGCTTTCCCGCGGAGGACCCATCGCCCGCGCGCACGGTGCCGAGATGCGTCAGCGGATGCGCATCTTCGACGCCCGCCTGCACCACGCCCACTTCCATGTTCACGCCGAACTTCCTGTTCACCAGCGCGACCAGCGCGGGACCATGACCGCCGCGCTGCATATCGAGCAGCAACATGTTGCCCTTCTCGTCGGGATGCGCGTGGTCGAAGGCCGCGCGAATCTCGTCGACCGCCTGATGCCGTTTCTGCGGATCGAGCTTCGGTGCAGCGATATCGACCAGCGAATAGATCGAGCAGTTATTGTTGCTGCCGCTGTTGTGGACCGTCTCGAGACCGATGCCGCGCAGATGCGTGCGAAACGCCTGGTTCTGCTTTGCCACCGCCGCATATTGTTCGTTGCGCCGCTCGGGCGAGACATCGGCGGCAAGCGGCGTCTTCACGGGTTTCGTTTCCGCGTCCTTCACGTTAAGCGTATCGAACGCATGACTCGCCGCCGCGTTCTTCTCATGCCGATGCGGCGTGAGCTTGTGCCGCACCTGCTGCGCGAACGAGCCGATCTGCAAGCCCGACGAAGGCATGGCCCGCGCCTTCGTGTCAGTCGATGGCGCTTTCGTTTTCGCGCCGGGGTCGGTCCCGGCGGTTTTGGTGTCGGCCGTAGTGTGCGTCGAACGCAGATTCAGCTTGTTCAGCATGAAGAACTCCGGGAGGTCACTGCGCCTCGTGCGCGTGCATGTGCGCGTGCGGATGCGGTTCCGCCTCGCATCCGAGCAGTTGCCGCATGGCGCGGCGCACGGTGGGATTCGGGCTGTCGGCGTGGGCGCTTGCATAGCCGTGCCAGAGCGGGTCGCCCAGCATGCGCAGGCACAGCGCCTTGAGCTCGGGACACTGCTCGTCGGGCAGGCCATTGACGAGTTGCCACGCATCGTGAGTCCGGCCGCGCTGCAAGGCGATCAGCACCGGAAACGCAAGCACGTCGCGACTCGCCGGACAGCATTCGTGCAGCCGCACGAGCATCAGTTCCGCTTCGTCGATGCGCCCCTCGCGAATATGATCGGCGACGGCGCGCGCCAGCGCCGAGGCATCGGCGCGGCCGTCTTGCGTGTGCGCTGCCGCCTCAGACATTCGGCGTCGCCGATGACAAGGCATGGACCGCCTCCACGCCGCCGTCGAGCAGGGTCGTCGCAGCGAGCCCTTCGGGCGTGAGCGTGGCCGCGCCGCCCGCCGTCTGCGCCGCGCCGCCCGCGATCCGGCCGAGGCTGTCCGCCGCTTCGCGCGGGTTCAGCGTCAGCAGCGACTTGCCGAGCGATGCCGCGCCTTCCGCCATGTGCAGCGCGCCGCCCACCACGTCCTTCGCCGCATTGCCGATGTCATGAAATACATTGCCGATCAGGCTCATTTCCCGCTCCTTTGAAACCATTGGCGTTCAATCCGGCGCGGCATCCGCATGCTGTTCATCCGGCATGCGAACACCCGCCTTCGCTTGCGAAGCGGCGCGCACGGATTTGCAGAGGTCTGCACCCATCGGCGCGCGCCGGATCGGCTTGCTCAGAAATCGTTTTTCTGGTTCAGATCGCCCGCACTCACCGTCACTTCCGATGAAGAGAACGACACGTTGCCGCCTTCGCCCTTGTCGCCGTGTACGCCGGTCAGCATGCCGGCGAGGCCGTCCTTGCCGCCCGTTTCGAGACGCTGGATTTCCTTGGTCGCGCCCGAGTTGAGCGACACCGAACCGTCCTGATTGATCTGGCCGACCGAGTTGCCGCTGCCGTTGTAGAGCGTGCCGTTCGAATCGGCTTGCAGATGCAGCGCTTCGCCGCCTGCCTTGGTGTTGAGCTTGACGTCGTGCAGGCCCTGGCCCTGGCCACCGGCCGCACCGCCTGCGCCGCCCGCGCCACCCGCGCCGCCCGCGAAGTTGCCGCCGCCTTGATTGCCGGCGCCTTGCTGGTCGCCCTGTTGCATCGCCTGGATGTCTTGCAGCAGTTGCTGGATGCCGCTCAGCGCGCCCGTGTCGCCGCCCTGACCGCCTGCGCCGTTCGCGCCGCCGCCTTGCCCGCCGCCCTGATTCTGTCCGCCCGACAGAAGCTGCTCGATGTCCTGCAGCACCTTGGCGACGGCGCTATTGCCGCCCGCGCCTTCGGTGTTGCCTTGCGAGCCAAAGTCCGAGACGGCGCCCGAAGAATTCAGGAAGGCCGTCGAGATCGCGTTGCTCATGCTGTGTGCTCCCGCTGAGGAATGTGAGATTCGATGGAGAACCGGCGACGCGGGACGAGCGCGTGACGGTTCAGCGCACAGACTAGGCGGATGCCGGGGCAAAGCACGGCAGCGATGCGAAGTCAGGTCGCGCGAGCCGAACTGCCCGGTGCAACTCATGCGCTGCCCATGCGTGGTTCTGCCGGTTCGCGCGTGTAGTCGCTGCTTCGCGCTGTGCAGCTTGCGCAGGCAGGGCATCGTGGAGAATCGCTTCGTCCGCACAGTCGATCAGGATGGCCAAGCACATCCTGCACGGCGTGTCGTCCATTACAGTCTTCGGAGCCGGAACATGTCGAATCCTCCCATCGTGTCGAACGTGCTGCTCGCGGTGTTTTCGTGGGGCGTGCGTACCGGTGCGCGCGCCGAACTGGAAGACATACTCCAGGCGCTGCGCGTGCTGCATCCGCGCGGCGCGATCGGCGATGTCTGCGAAGCGCGCATGGAAATCGGCGCCGGCAACTGGCTCGCGGCATCGCAGGTGCTGCGTCAGGTCGACGCGCGCGGCGACGGCAGTCCCATCGTCTGGGCGCTGTCGAGCTGGTGCTTGCATGCGCAGGACGATATCGAATGGCAGAGGCTCGCGCATGCGGTGCTCGACAGTCACAATGCGACGGCGATCGCCATCGTCGATCGCTTCCTGCCGCAGGCGCGCGACGATGCGCACCTCGCCTACCGCAACGACGACGCCCGCGTCCGCGTGGCCGAAGCACTCGGCGTCGCGGCACTCTGATGAAGAAGCGCCCTGTGCTGGTCCCTGCGCTTGCGCTCCTTGCAGGCCTGGGAGGCTGCGCCACCCACGCCGCGCCTCCGCTCGACACGTCCCGCATCCCTGACGAACTGCGCGCCGCACCCGACGCGCATCTCGACGAAGTGCTGACCGCCCGCGGCCAGTCCGTCTACGAATGCCGCCGGGATGGCGCCGTGCGTATCTGGTGGCGCGAAGGCGAGCTCGCGACGCTGGTCGACAGGCATCGCCGCAGCATTGGCACCGTGACGCCAGGCGACCACTTCATCGCCTACGACGACAGCTCGGTCAGCACGCGTCGCGATGCGGTGGCGCAGGTCACGGCGGGCACGCTGGTCTGGTCTCGCTCGGTCGCCAAGGATGCGGGCAAGCCGGGCGCGCGCATGGCCGCACAGCGCCGCTTCTCGCGCACTTCCGTGGTGCAGCGCATCGATACGACCGGCGGCCTGCCGCCCGATGCGCTCTGCGAACGCGAAGGCGGCACGCTGCTCGTGCCGTATTCGGCCACGTATCTCTTCTACAGCCCTCGCTGACCGCAAACGTTTGCCCGCATCGTCAACCCTCAAGCGATTCTCAAATAAAGCGGGCAGAAACATTACCGGACGTAAGCTTCACGCTGCCGCTCCTTGCAAACCCTTACCGCGTAAGGCTTTGTGATATTCATCCCGCACCCGTCTCCGCTGTCGGTTCGCGGCCGGTTCATCACACGCGTGTGAATCGTCTGCCAAGTCCCCGTCAAGCTGCGCGTAATTTCGTTTCTTCACACCATACGGCCTTGCTATGGAGCGCGTGCTTAACAAAATGTTACGTACCTAGCGCGCGTCTCCTCCTACCTTTCGATGGCTGACACCCGCCGCAACCATGCGCAAAGGCATGAGCATGCGAGCCACAGATGGCCTATCTTCGCGAGGACACCATTGAGACTTGCAATTTTCACCAGCGATTCGGGGATGTTTCACGTCATCCGTTCGGCGTTCGCCGATGACGGGATCGACTGCGTGCAGTACGGCGAGGGCGTGGGACTGGCGCGCGCGCTGCATCGCGAGGAATTCGCCGCCATCGTGTTCGACGCGCGTGCGGGCCTCGATCCGTCGCATCCTGTCCTGACGCGCCGGGCCTGCTTCGACGACCGGCGCGCGCCGCTGATCGCCATCGGCGATTTCTGCGCGCGCGAGCAGATGCACGCCGCCCTTTCCGCCGGCGCCGACGACATCGTGCTGATGCCCGTCGATCCGCGTGAACTGCGTCTGCGCGTGCTGCTGGCGGTGCGCCGCTTCGGCCTGCACCAGACGGACGATGCGCACGCTGCCTCTCATGCCGACGACGCCGTGCAGGCCGGCGTGTACCGCCTCAACCGGCGCGACGGCAGCGCGTGCATCGACGGACGCGCAGTGCGGCTGACGGCGCGGGAATTCGCCATTGCGTGGGTGCTGTTTTCGCAGCAGGGCAACTACGTGACGCGGCGCGCGCTGGCCGCCGCCGTGTGGGGAAGCTCGGAGGAGATCGCCGGGAGGACGCTGGAGCAGCACATCTACAAGCTGCGCAAGAAACTGTTGCTCGACGGCGCGCAAGGCATCGCGCTGCGGACGATGTATGCGCACGGGTATCGCATCGAAGAAGTCACCGAGGCGCCCGCGCCGCGCCGCGAGCGTGAACGCGAACGCGAGACCCAGCGCGCCGCGTGTCCGAAGTCGGCGGGCGGGATCAAGCTGCATGCGGGCACCAGTGAAACCGCCCGCAACGCGCAGCCCTGGTCCGCGGACAACGAGACCTGGAGTTTCATGGCCGTCTGTTCGCGAAGCGGCCGGATCGCCTGACGCGCAGTGACAAGCGGCTCGCGCACCCGCCGCGAGCCGTTGCGCGTCTCAATACTCGATCACACGCGGCGACAGCAACACCAGCCGTTCCATGTGGCTGTGCTGATTCTCCCGATACCTGAACAGGCCGCCGAGCAGGGGAATCTTCGACAGCACCGGCACGCCGCTCTCCCCGTTCGACGAACTGTCCACGCGATACCCCGCGATCAGCAGGCTCTCGCCCTGGGCCACGACCGCTTCCGTGTTGATCGTGCTGGTCGTGATGACGGGAATGCTGTCCACTTGCTGATCCGTCGTCTGCCCGTCCTCGACATGGACTTGCAGCTTGATCTGCGTCTGGCCGTTTTCATCGACGACCATCGGCAGCACCCGGAGCGACGTGCCGGTCGAAATGGCGTAGAGATCGCCGGATGTATAGCCCTGCACGCGCACGAAGAATTTCTTCTTGTTGTCCATCACGGCTTCGACGTTGTCGAGCGTGGCGACCTTCGGGCTGGCATCGACGCGTGCGAGGTTGTTGTCCTCCAGCGCGTTGACGCGCGCGAGCAGATAGCGGCCTGCATCGCCGAGGACGGCCGTCAGCGAGATGCCGGCGGGCGTCGTGTTGATGATCGTGCTGCCGCTCGAATCCGTGCCCGTGAAGACCGGGTTGACCTGGCCGTTGAAGCTGTTCGCGGTGGTGCTGCCGGTGCCCGTCTGCACGTCGATATGACTGTTGTGCGCGCGCCAGTCCACGCCCAGTTGCTTGAGCGCCGAATCGTCGATTTCGATGATATGCGCCTCGATTTCGATGAGTTGCCGCCGCACGTCGAGTTGCTCGATCAGCGACTGATACTGCCCGATGCGCTGCGGCAGATCGCGAATCAGCACCGAGTTCGTGCGCGGATCGGCCTTGATGACGGGCAGCATGCCCGCTCCGGCCGGAACCGCGCCGGTGCCGCCGCCATCGGCCGACATGGCGACGCGAGGCACATAGCCACGGCCCTGCGCGGCCGAAGGCGTCGCCATGCCGTTGTTCATGAACGGCGGCAATGGCGGATAAAGCGTGCTGTTGTCGCCGCCGGCAAAGGGCGAGCCGCCGTTCATGTTGCCAGATGCGTCGTTCATCGGCGTCTGCCGTTCCATGCCGGGCTGCATTGCCTGCGACGCGTTCGGGCCGTCGCTGTTCGCGCCCGATGCATCGCGCCCCGGGTGATACATCTCCGCGATCACGCGCGCGACGCCCGGCACGGTCACCGACTTGCCGTCGATGACGACGTTATGATCGTCCGCCCAGCCGTGATGCAGCGGATAGACGCGCACTTCCGTGCCAACGCGCCGGTTCGCATTCTGATCGAGCCGCGACGCGAGATCGGCCACCAGCGCGACATACTGCTTCGGCCCGGTGACAAGCGCCGCGCCCGACGAAGGATCGTAGACCACGGGAAAGCGCGGCGTGTCGAGGCCCATCTGCGCGAGCGTCGAGCGCAGCTCGCGCGTCCCCGCGAAGTCGAGATGGATCATCTGGCGCGTCATGTCGTTGGCGCTGCTGATCGAGAGCACGCTGCCGTCGTAGAACCAGACGAAGCCGAAGGTCGCGGCGAGGGTGTCGAGAAAGCGCTGCGGCGCCATGTCGAAGCGGCCCGACACCGCCCCTGAAACATCGTTCGCAACGGACGCCGCAATCCCCTGGCTCGCCGCGAAATCGCGCAAGACGTCCTTGAGTTCCTTGCCGTCGACGGCGATATGCACCGACTGCGTCCTGAACGGCACCTTCATCGCGTAGGCGCAGGTATTCGTCAACGCAAGGACGAGGCACACACATAGTTTGAAGCGCGCAAGCAACCGGCGGGCAGTGTCTGTCATGAATGTTCGAATCGATCGGTCGAAGAAGGAAGCACGCTCAACGCTTGAGCGTGTCGGAAGGCGCTTCGTTGAACTGGCGTCGATAGCCGTTGACGAGCGTCGAGCGGTTCTGCACGCCCCAGCGGTTCGCGGCATCGAGCACGCCGTGATCGCCATGCACGACATCGCGCTGCAATTCCACGCGGATGCGCTCCATGCGCTTCTGGCGGATGATCTCGGTCGGCGTCGAGCCGAGGCTGTTGCGGAACGCGCTCTGCAGCGCACGCTCCGTCACGCCGATTTCGGCCGCCACTTCTCTCACGGACAGGTCGCTGCGATCGAGGTTGTCCATCAGATACCGATACGCCCGCCGATACTTCGCCGGCAGGCGCGCGCCGACTTCATCGAGCTGCGCGGGCGCACGCCGCGTCCGGTGCGCAAGCGGCGCAAGCATCGGCGCGGCTTCGCGCAGGCATTGCATGGCGGCGAGCGCATAGTGGCGATAGAGTTGCGCCGACTCGTCGTCGCGGCCTTGCGCACTGCGCGTCCTGGCAAGGCAATACAGATACTCGAGATGTCGATGATTGCGTGCGCCACGCGGGTCCGGCGTCAACGGCGCGAGCATCGCTTCGGCGAGTTGCGGCGCACCGCCCGCCAGCGCGGCCAGCGCGATGTCGAGCCGCACTGCGTGCTGGTACGCATGCAGGCCATTGGCAAAGGTCCAGTTCAGATGTGCGAGGGCTGCATCGGACGCACCGGGCTGCCCGTGAGCGAGCTTGCGCAGCGCGTCGATGAAGTCGATGCGCGCACGCAGCAACGGCGACTCGACATGCTTCAGCGCATCGCGGTCCGGCGTCGCGTGCATGATGCTCGCGGCCAGTCCCGACTGCCAGTACACGTGGTCCGAGAGTGGCGCGGCCGTGCGCAGCTCGTGCTGGCTGGCGAGGTCGAAACGCAGCGTATCGATGATTTCGCGCCACAGGTCCGCGTGCACGTTCACGGCGTCCAGCAGCGCGTCCATTTCATCCAGCAACGCCGCTGCCTCATGATGCTGGCCCATTTCCAGCACCACGCACACAGCACCGAAGCGCCCTTCCATGGCCTGCGAAGGCTTGAGGCGTTCGTCGTCGACCATGCGCATGAAGCACGACATCGCCGTGCCGAAACGCTGGCGGAAGAACGCCTGCCAGCCCGCGTTGCGGCATGAGGCCACGCGCACATCGCGACGCGACGAGCGCATCAGCTTCTGTGCTTCGCGATACGAATCCTCGGCATCGACATCGATACCGAGCATCGTCTGAAGGTCGGCTTGCAGCTGCATGCAGTCGGACGCGTCGCTGCCATCGCTGCATTGCGATTGCGGCGCACAGCGATGCGCATGCGACACGGCATCCGTCACGCGGCCGGCGCGCAGCAGATCGAGCTGGACGCGCGGCGCGCCGTCGCATGAAATCGTCGAGACCAGCGGGAAGTACACACTCGAGAACATGTTGACTCCGTTCGAAGTGCGCGACGAACGGCGGCGTCGCGCGACGGAGGCCAATGTAGCCCGCGGCTCGATCGAACATTCTCAACAAAGTTGAGGCGTGAGCGCGATTTGAAGATTGTTGAAAAACGATCGGCAGATTCGACAGCTTTTATTCGTGCGGCTTGCCATGAAACGTGGACAGGGCTTTCATCTGCGATGCGAACAGGCGCAGATCGAGTTGATCCCGCACTTCGTTCACGAAGATGCCCGCGAACAAGGCAAGCAGCAGCACGGCCACTGCGCCCTTGATCGGTTGACTCAGCGCCCCGAGTTCGAGCTTCTGCGCCGACTTCGCCGCCACATTCACGCCGAGGTCGATCAGCACCAGCACGAACAGCAAGGGCGCGGCGAGCTTGGCGATCATCTCCATGATCGAGTCGGTCTGGCGCAGGACGAAGAGTTCGAGATAGTTCGTGTCGAGCGGCATGGTCGAGGCCACGGGCCACCATCGGTACGATTCGTACAGCGCTTCGAGCAGGAAGTTCATGCCGCCGAGCGTCCAGAACGCGACGATGGCGAGCTGACTCATCAGCGTGCCCGAGGGTGTCGATTTCTCCGAGCGCAGCGGATTGGTGATCTGCGCGTTGTTATAACCGGTGAGGCTGTCGAGATACACGCCCGCGCTTTCCGCGACCCAGAATACGGTCGAGGCAGCAAAGCCCATCACGATACCGATCAGCGCTTCGCGCAGGCCGGTCAGGAGCAGCGTCATCCCGGTGAGCGTCTGCGCGAAGTCCGCGGGCTGCGCCACCGCGATATACACGCTGAACAGCAGCGCGACGCCATTGCGCACCGGGCCTTGCAGCGTGCCGTCGGCGGTGGGAGGAAACAGCGTCATGATGACGAACAGGCGCACCGAGCACACGCCCAGCACCATCAGCTTCTGAATGACGAGCGGACCGTACAGCACGAACAGGTCGTTCATGCCTTCATCGCCAGACGTTTGGCCATCACCCGTTCTTCTGCCGCTTCGTCTTCCGCGTCGAGTGCGGCTTGCTCCAGAACCTGTTCGAGGCCGCGCACACGCTTGCGACACAGGTCGATGCGGGCGCGATTGACCGCGATCGCCCGCTGCGCCAGTTGCGTCTCCGCTTGTTTCGCGACGATGGCAGCCTGCTGCGCGTCGAGCGCATTGCCCGCTTCGCGCGTGCGCGCATCGATGATGTCGAGATAGCGACGGCAAGCTTCAAACGTGTCGAGCGAAAACGTATCTTCGCCCGTCATCATCCGTGCGATGCGCGAGCGATGGTCGAATGCAGTCGCTTCGAGCTCGTCGACGCGCGCCTTCAGTTCTTCCGCATGCGCCTGAAGTTGCGCCAGGTCGCGGCGCAACGCATCGAGCGACGCGCGCAAATCGGCTTCCATGCGCTCACGCCGTGCGCTTGCTCGCGATAGCGCAGCGATGCGTCTGCGGTTCGTGTTCATGACGGCTGCGCAAGCTGCGCGAGGCGTTCCGCCGTCTCCTGCGGATCGGCGTAGGCGTCCGTTGCCTGACCCAGAAACGCGAGAATCGCGTCGATCTTGGCGATCGCTTCGTCCGCCAGCGGATTCGAGCCTGCCTGATACTCGCCCACTTGCAACAGCATCTCGACATCGCGATGCTGGGCGAGCAGTTCACGCAGACGTGTGGAAGCAGCCAGATACTCGCGCGTCACCACCTGCGGCATCACGCGCGACAGACTGCCGAGGACGTCGATGGCGGGATAACGGTTCTTCGCCGCGATCTCGCGTGACAGAATCAGGTGGCCATCCAGCACGCCGCGCACTTCTTCTGCGATCGGATCGCTGCCGCTTTCATCCTCGGCAAGCACGGTGTACAACGCAGTGATTGAGCCCGTCTCGCCCATGCCCGCGCGTTCCAGCAAACGCGGCAGTTCCGCGAACACGGAAGGCGGAAAGCCTCGTCGCGCGGGCGGCTCGCCGGCGGCCAGTCCAATCTCGCGGCCCGCCCTGGCGAAGCGTGTGAGCGAATCCATCATCAGCAGCACGCGCTTGCCTTCGTCGCGGAAATGCTCGGCTATCGCCGTGGCGACATAAGCCGCCTTGGCGCGTTCGATCGATGACCGGTCCGAGGTCGCGCACACCACGACCGAGCGTGCCATCCCCGCCTCGCCCATGATGAGTTCGACGAACTCGCGCACTTCCCGCCCACGCTCGCCGATCAGCGCGATGACGTTGACATCGCATTGCGCGCCGCGTGCGAGCATCCCGAGCAGCGTGCTCTTGCCGACGCCCGCCGGCGCAAAAATGCCGATACGCTGGCCTTCCGCAAACGTGGTCAGCGCATCGATGGCGCGCACGCCAGTGGGCATCGGATCTTCGATCATGCGGCGCGTCATCGGGCTGGGCGGATCGGCGAGAATGGCGCGCGTGCAGGTCTCGTCGATATCGAGCGGTCCGCGTCCGTCGATCGGCTCACCAAGGCTGTCGATCACGCGGCCGAGCAGTGCATCGCCGACCCGGATGCTCATCGGTCTTCCGAGACCGATCACGCGAGTCGCGCGCGACACGTTCTCCAGCCGCGCGAACGGCGACACCAGCGCGTAGTCGCGCGTGAAGCCGATCACTTCGCCGTGCTGCAGCAGCGCTCCGTCCGGCGCGCGCAATTCGCACAGTTCGCCCAGTTGCAGATCGACGCCACCAACCTTGATGAGCGTCCCGATCACTTCGATGATCTTGCCGCTCTGGGTCACGCGCGCCGTCGTGCGCAGTTCATTCTCGATGGCGTGCGAGAGTTGCTCGAACATCACGCTCATTTCTCCACCGACGCCTTCAGTGCGCGCGAGATCGCCGCGCGCATCGTGCGAAGCTGCGTGGTCACGCCGGCATCGATGAAGCCGAGATCCGACTCGCACAAACAACTGCCGCGCGAAAGACGCGTATCGACGCTGACCGTCAGCGGCAACGGACGGCCGAGTTCACGCCAGCGCGCGGCAAAGGCATCGAAGGCGGCGCGGGCGTCGTCGTAATCGTCGGGATGCACGGCCACGCGCAGATAGGTCGAGCCTTCCACGATGCCGTCGACGGCGACCAGCGCACGCTCGAACAAGGCACCGACGCGCTCGGTGCGCACGATCTGTTCGACCGCCATTGCGACGATCTCGGCCATGCGCGCGCGCATCTGCGCCTGCGTGTCGCGCGCTTCGTCGGCGGCATGGGCGATGTTTTCCATCCATTGCGCGATCCCTTGCGCCATGCCTTCGTCGAAACCTCGCGCCGCGGCCTGTTCGCGTTCGCGCTTTGCTTCTTCCAGTAACGCTCGTGCTTGCACGCGTCCTTCCTCGACGATGCGCGCAGCGTCCTCGCGCGCCGCATCGCGTTCCGCTTGCGCGTCCTGCGATGCGCGGGCGTAGGCCGCATCGAGATCGACCAATGCGCCGAAGGTTTCGCGCGCGACGATATCGCCGTGTACGCCGAAGCGCATGGGCTGCGCATCGGATGAAGCAGCCTGCCCGTGCTCGCTCAGCCAAATAACCATGACCACTCCGGCAGAAGTTCGGGAAGTTGCGCGATGAGGGCCTGCGTGCCGTGCTGGTCGAGTGCGCGCGGCACGCCACCGACCCATGACGCATGCGCCGATGCACGCGGCAACGCGCACCTCAGCAGCGCGCAAGATGACGACGTGTCGCGTGCGATCAACGCCAGGCCTTCGAGCGCGAGCGCATCGGCGTCGAGCATGGCGACAGGAGGGATCGACAGGCGCGCGATGTCGGGCGCAACGAGCGCGTCACGCGTGATGTGCTCGAGAGAAGACACGCCCGCCCAGTGCAGCACGCTCATGCGTGTGCGCTTGTCGACGATGCGCCGAATCTCGCCACGGCGGAACTGCAAAGCGCGCAGACGCAGGACGCGCAGTCCGATTTCAATGGGTAATGCATCGAGGAACGGGCCCTCCAGCGACGGCGACCCTATCTGCGCACTGGCCAGGAAGGCCAGCGAGCAGGCTTCGCGATGCTCCACGGACGCGACGGCGGACGTCAGCGCCGCGCAATCGTCTTCACTGAGCGAAAGCACGCCGGCGGGCCACGAACCATGCGCCCACGACAACGCATTGCGCGCATTGTCCTGCCATGCGTTCAGCGCAGCGGCGATGCGGCGGGCGGGCGTCGCGTTGACGTGCATCGTGCGAATCAGGTCGAAGAACCGCGCTTCATCCGCTTCGAAGCGAAGTCCGCGAAGCGTCCGTTGATCACTTCGACAGCGGGCCTCAAGCGCGCCTGCAACATCTGCCGCCGCGTGAGCAACGCCACGCCGATCCCGACCGCCAGCAACAACGCGACTCCACCGCCGATGATCCACGGCAACGGGTAGTGTTTCGTCGCGGGCGCAACCTGTGCAACGTCCACCGCCTCGGCAGGAATGGCGGTCACGCTGACCTGATCGTAAGACAGCCCCTCGACGCTATGCACGACGAGGTTCTTGATCTGCGGCGTCAGCGCGCCGATATCCGATTCCGGCCGATACTTGATGAACACCGCCGCCGACGATGGCTTCACCTGCTGCGCGAGCGGATCGTTGTTCGGCAGCACGATCTGCACGCGCGCATACAGCACGCCATCGATATTGGACAGCGTGCCCGACAACTCCTGCGACAAGCCGTAGATGAAGCGCACGCGCTCTTCCGTGGGTGTCGAAACGAGGCCATCCTTCTTGAACAGATTGCCGAGATCGTCGAAACGATTGTGCGGCAGGCCGCGCTGCGCAAGAATCTGCATCGCGCGCACCAGGTCGTCGTTCTCGACTTCCAGCGTGTAGGTCTTGCCGCCGTCGGGCGTGGTCTTGTCCGCGCGCACGCCGCGTTCGAGCAACGCGACGGTCATTTCGTTGACGTCCTGCTCGGACAGCTTCGCGTACAACTCCTTCTTGCACGCGGACAGCAGCGCGCAGCCGCTCAGGACCAGCACGAACGCCGCACGGCGAAGAAGGTCGCGCTTCATGCTCACTGGTTCTTCATCAGAGTTTCAGCCGACGACTTCGACGACGACACCACACTCATCTTCGCCTGGAAATCGAACTGGACCTGATACATCTCCATGGCCGCCTGCGCGGATTCGGCGATCACCTGCTTCACGTCCATGTCGCCCGCGCGTTGCGAGAACTCGGTGATGTGCTGCATCGCGTGTTGCGCGGCGGCGTCGTGGGAGGCGACCATCTGCGTGAAGGCAGCGGCATCGCCACCCGATGCATGAGACGAAGGCGGAACGAGATTGGGCGCGTCCATCATCGCCTGGAACTTCTGCGCCGCGCTGTCGTTCGCCGCGTCGTTGCCCTGGCTCAACTGGCTCAACGCCGAACTCATCATGTCGTTGCCGATGACATTGCTCATCTTCGAATCTCCGTATGACGTTCAGGCGCGCAGATAGCTGAATTGCGGGTCCGGCATCGAGGCGGCCCCCGAAGCGGATGCATGCTGCGCCTCTTCCGCCTCGCGCGCCTGCTCCTGCAAGGTCTGCACCGATTCCGGCATCACGAAGTCGCCGCCGCGATAGTCGTGCATCGCATGCTGGAGGTCTTCGCGCGCTTCGAGCGCTCGCACCAGTGTCAGTGTTTCCTGGTTCGGGCTCGATTCGAGTGCGTTGTGCGCCCACTGACGCCAGCCCGGTTCGCCGCGCGAGGCCAGGCAGTAGGCCATCATCGCCTTGGCATAGGCGAACTCGGGGGCGAGATCGATCACCGCGCGCAGCGCATGGGCGGCATCGTCCCAGCGGCCATGCACGATATGCAGCACGCCGTCGAGCATGCCGATTTCCGTCACGTTCGGGCGGAACACGCGCAGCGCGTCGAGCACGAGTTCGACGTCGAGCGTGTCGCCGGCCGCCTTCGGAAAGTGCGCAAACAGCGCGGCGGAAACCGTCTCGATCAGCCCGCAGACCACATCGTGACTGCAGCGCAGATAGTCGGGAGACGGCGATGACTGGCTCGGGAGCATGACGTGAAACCTCCGTGGAATGAATTGCCGCCACTGGCGACCCGCTCTCACCATAACAATGGCGTGCGTGCGTCTTTCACCGCCGTGCGAAGCCTTCTGCGCGAATGCGAAGCGTCGTGTGCACTTCGCTTTCGCTGCGCGCGCTTCGCGAGGCATCGCCCTTACCTGACGGGCGGCGCATAAGATCGACCGCACGATTTCCTTCAGGCGCCTGCCGATGAGCGACGAAAAGACCGAGCAGCCCACCGAGAAAAAGCTGAAGGATGCGCGCAAGGACGGCGAGGTATCGAAGAGTTCCGATCTCGTCGACGGCGTTTTGCTCGCGGCCGGCGTGGTCGCGCTGCTCGCGGCGGGCAGCGGTATCGTCGATGCAGCGCGTTCGTCGCTCGAAATCGCCTTGCATTTCGTGGGCGGCGCGCACGACATGGTGTCGCTCGCGGTGGCCTTGCAGCAGATCGGCTCGCGCGTGGCCGGCGCCGTGGCGATTCCGGTCGCGGTTGCGATGCTGGCGGTCTGTCTGGCGCTGATGCCGCAAGTGGGCTTCCAGATATCGATGAAGCCGGTCTCGTTCAACTTGCAGGCCGTCAGCCCGATGGCGGGCTTCAAGAAGATCTTCTCGGTGCGCGCGCTGATCGATCTGGCGAAGATGTTCATCAAGGGCGCGACGGTCGCCATCGTCATGTGGCAGACCGTGAAGGGACTCTTGCCGATGATCGTGGGCTCGCTCTATCAACCCTTGCCGGAACTCTCGCGACTGTTCTCGGGCATGGTGCTGAAACTGTTCGGCATCGCGGCCGTGGTCTTCGTCGCGCTCGCAGCGGCGGATGTGAAGCTACAGAAATGGCTCTTCATTCGCAGCAAGAAAATGAGCAAGGACGAGGTCAAGCGCGAGCACAAGCAGGATGAGGGCGATCCGGTCATCAAGGGCGAGCGCCGCCGGCTCGCCCGCGAGATGGCGACCAGCGCGCCACGGCCGCGCGTGGGTGCGGCGAGCGTGATGGTGGTGAACCCCACGCATTACGCCGTCGCGATCCGCTATGCACCCGATGAGAATCCGCTGCCCGTCATCATCGCCAAGGGCTACGACCAGGAAGCCGCGCGGTTGCGCCGCGAAGCGCAAATGGCGGACGTGCCCATCGTGGGCAATCCGCCCGTGGCGCGCGCGCTCTACAAGGTGGAAATCGGCGCGCCGGTTCCCGAAGAACTGTTCGAAACCGTGGCCGCGATCCTGCGCTGGGTCGAGTCGCTCGGCGCGCGTTCATTGAGCGAGATCTGAATACGATGCTGAAAACCCTCAAACTCCCCGCAGGCGGCGAAGTCGCGCTCCTGGCGCTCATCGTCGCGATGATCTCGCTGATGATCCTGCCGCTGCCGACCTTTCTCATCGACATCCTGCTGAGCCTGAACCTGGCGATCAGCGTGACCCTGTTGATGATTACGCTCTACGTGCCGAGCATCGTGTCGCTGTCGTCGTTTCCGACGCTGCTGTTGTTCACGACGCTGTATCGGCTGTCATTGAACATTGCCTCGACCAAGTCGATTCTGCTGCATGCCGAAGCGGGCGACATCATCGACAGCTTTGGTGAGCTCGTGGTCGGCGGGAATCTGGTGGTGGGCATTGTCGTGTTCACGATCATCACGGTCGTGCAGTTCATCGTGATCGCGAAGGGCTCCGAGCGGGTGGCGGAAGTCGGCGCGCGCTTCACGCTCGATGCCTTGCCCGGCAAGCAGATGAGTATCGACGCCGACTTGCGCGCCAACAATCTCACCGCAGACGAAGCGCGCCGCAAGCGCGCCACGCTCGCACTCGAAAGCGCGTTGCACGGCGGCATGGACGGCGCGATGAAGTTCGTCAAGGGCGATGCCATCGCGGGCCTCATCATCACCGTGGTAAATATCGTGGCGGGGCTGGCGGTCGGTGTTGCGTATCACGGGATGACGGCAGGCGAGGCGGCGAACCGCTTCTCCATTCTCTCGATCGGCGACGCGATGGTCTCGCAGATTCCGTCGCTGCTGCTGTCGGTTGCGGCAGGCGTCATGATTACCCGCGTCGCCGACGAGCGCGACGACAAGCATCTGTCGCTCGGCGCGGAGATCGGGCGGCAGGTCACGAGCAATCCCCGCGCGCTGGCCTTTGCTTCGTTCCTGCTGCTCGCATTTGCGGCCGTGCCGGGCTTTCCGTGGCCGTTGTTCGTCTTGTTGTCGGCGACGCTGGGGTTTGCGTCATACAAGCTCGGCAAGAAGAAGCCGGAGCGCGCCGCGCCCGTCGCCGAGTCGCTGGGATCGATGCAGCGCGCCGGTTCGAAGGCACACGCGCCCGCCATCATGCCGCACGCGCCTGCGTTTGCCGCGCCCATCGGCGTGCGCATCGCGGCGGATCTCGTGGCGCGCATCAATCCGGCGGCGCTGGACCGGGCGTTCGAAGCGGAACGCGCCACCTTGCAGGAAGAACTGGGCGTGCCGTTTCCGGGCATCACGATGTGGGTGTCGGACCGTCTCGCGCCTTCGACCTGCGAGTTTCTGATGCAGGATGTTCCGCAGCTTTCGCTGTCGCTGGAAGCGGGCAAGGTCATGCTGCCCGATCTGAGTGTAGCCAACGAATCGAGCGAAACCGCATTGATCGCGCAATGCGACGTCGGCACGCCGCTCGTCGCCAACGGTCATGCGACCTACTGGATCGATGAGAACGCCGTGCCCGCGAACTCGCGCGTATGGCGCGCGGAGCAGTTGATTGCGCATGCGTCGGTCGCGCTGCTCAGGCAGCACGCAATGCTCTTCGTCGGCGTGCAGGAAGTGCAGTACATCCTCGAACAACTCGGCGCGGAGTATCCGGGCCTGGTGGCCGAGGTGCAGAAGGTGCTGCCGCCGCAGCGTATCGCCGATGTCCTGCGGCGCCTGCTCGAAGAGCAGGTATCGATCCGCAACGCGCGCAACATCATGGAAAGCCTCATTTCGTGGGGCCCGAAAGAGAAAGACATGCTGATGCTCACCGAATACGTGCGCGGCGATCTTTCGCGCTTCCTTGCGCATCGCGCGGCCGGCGGCGCGAAGCAGTTGCCGGTCGTGCTGCTCGACATGCCGGTGGAACAGCACATCCGTCAGGCCATCAAGCAAACGCCGACCGGCAACTACCTTGCGCTGCCGCCGGATCAGGCGAAGTTTCTCGTCGACAGCATTCAGTCGTTTGCCGGTGCGGCGCCGCGTGCGGGCATCGCGCTGGTCACGTCGATGGACATTCGCCGCTACGTGCGCCGCATGATCGAGGCGCAACTCGGCTGGCTGTCCGTGTACTCGTATCAGGAACTCGGCGCGCATCTTGACTTGCAGCCGCTCGGCCGCGTGACGCTGTGAGCCGGCTCGTGCGCATCATCGCGCCGCTCTTGCCGGAGCAGAACGAGGCAGCGCCGGCCGCGCGCCTGCGTCCGCGCCGCGTGGACTATGCCGCGCTGATGCGGCGCACGCGCGTTGCTGCAATCGAACAAGGTCATGTCGATACCCGGCGCGATGAACACCAGGAGCAACACGATGCGCCCGAGCATCCGCTGGCCGAACGCATTGGTGCCGTGTGCGCGCCCATTGTCGATGCAGCGTACCGCCAGCAAGAGCCGTTCATTGCGCTGATCGGCCGTGTGGCGCGTGAAGTGACCGCGTTCTGCGCGCATCGCGCGATCACGCAATCGGGCAACTGGGAAGTACGCATGCCGCTCGATCCGCGCATTCTGCCGGCGACCACGCTGTATCTCACGCTTTCGCCTCGCTGTCTCCAGCTTCGTTTCGACACGCAGGACGCTTCCAGCCGCCAGTTACTCTTGCAGCATAACCCGATGCTGGATCGCGAACTGTCGGCGCTGCTCGATGCATGGGGCGAACCGCGTGAAGTCGATATCGCTATCTGGTGACGCGCCGTTCCACTTCCATCCCGATCTCATGGCCATTGCGTTCAACGAGTCCGCAGCGCTTGACAAGCAGGCATTCGCCGCGTCGCACGAAGGGCTGGCCGCGGCATTGCGGCGGGTTCCCGAAGCGCTGGCGCAAGCGAGCCGCGTGCTGTTCGATGCACGGACCGATGCGCTGGCATTGCAATGCGCAGGCGTCGAATCGTGGCAGCTGAGCGCGTCGGCGTCGGAGGAATCCTTCGCGGAACCGGGACGCATCGTGTTGACGCACGTGGCGGGGACGCTTGCCATCGATCTCGACCTGCAACGCTATCCGGCGCTGCGTATCCTCGCGGCGTCCGCGGGTGCAGAGGCGCTGCGGCAGGCGCTTGCCGCCGCGCTTCTGGCGCCGCTGACGGAAGCGCTGCTGGCGAGCGGCACAGGCACCTGGCGCGTCGCCGGCATTGTCTGTGCCGACTCCTTCGACACGCCCGACGACACGCTCAGCGCAGGGCTCGAATTGACGTTCAACGCTCGCAGGCATCGCGCGCTGATCCACGCCACGCCGGCCGTTCTCGCGCTCTTCGAGCGCCGTATCCGGAACATGCACCCGGTCGCACCCGGGATGGCGTGCCGTGTGCCGGGACGCATTGCCATTGGCGCACGCCGCGTCGCGATCGACGCGCTCGAAGCGCTGCGACCCGGCGACGTGCTGTTGCGCACGATGCCCGTGGCCACCGAAACCGCGCTGCGCCAGGGCGACGCGTTCACCGTGCGCGCCGCCTGGGGCACGCCTGGCCTGAAACGGCTGACCGCTTCCGCACAGATGAACGGCGGCAGCCTTGCCATCACCGAGGATCCCATCATGACCGACGAGACACATTTCATCGACGACGGCGCGACGCCGCTTGCGAACAGCCCGAACGCCGCGAGCGACGTCATCGAAATCGGCGAACTCGACCTGCCCGTGCAGTTCGAACTCGACAGCGTGGCGCTGCCGCTTGCGCAGCTTTCGTCGCTGCGCGCGGGCTATGTGATCGAACTCGATACGCCCGTCGAAGATGCGCGCATCCGGCTGGTGGCGCACGGGCAGACCATCGGCTTTGGCGAACTCATCTCGGTGGCGGAGCATCTGGGCATCCGCATCGTCAGCATGGCGCACGGCGATGGTTCAGTTCGGTGATCTCACGGGACTGCTGCTCGTCGTCCTGGCGATCAGCATTCTCCCGTTCGTCGCGATGGTCGTGACCTGCTACATGAAGATTGTCGTCGTGCTGGGGCTGCTGCGCAATGCGCTCGGCGTGCAGCAGGTGCCGCCGAACATGGTGCTCAACGGCATCGCGATTCTGGTGTCGGCGTACGTGCTCGCACCGGTCGCCATCAGCGCGACGCATAACATGTCGGGTTCGCCGATGGCGGGCGAGTCCAGTTCGCAGCAAGTGATGCAGGCGTTCAGCGCCGCGCGCGAGCCGTTCCGCAAGTTCCTCGCGAGCCACGCCGACGAACGCGAAAAGCGCTTCTTCCTGCGCTCCGCCTCGCTCGTGTGGCCGAAGGAAGAAGCCAGCAAGCTGACCGAGGACGACCTGTTCGTGCTTGCGCCGTCGTTCACGCTGAGCGAACTGACCGATGCGTTCAAGATCGGCTTCCTGCTGTACATCGCGTTCATCGTGGTCGACCTGATCATCGCCAATGTGCTGCTGGCAATGGGCCTCAATCAGGTGCAGCCGACCAACGTCGCCATTCCGTTCAAGCTGCTCCTGTTCGTCGTCATGGATGGATGGTCCACGCTCATTCACGGCCTCGTGCTGACTTACAAGTGACCTCGACATGAATCTGGACGCACTCACCGGCGCCACCGCGCAAGGCATGCTGCTGTGTCTCTATTGCTCGCTGCCGGTGGTGATCGTCGCGGCGGCCGTAGGACTCGCGGTTTCGTTCTTCCAGGCGATCACGTCGATGCAGGATCAGACGCTGCCGCATGGCGTGAAGCTGATTGCGGTCGTCGTCACCATCGTGATCGCGGCGCCGTTCGCGGCCTCCGCCGTGCTGCATTTTGCCAATCAGATGATGCGCACCGCGCTGCCGCTATGAATCCGAAGGTCGGCGGCGATGCCCGCACCGAAGCGCTCGCGCAGGCCGAGCGCGCGCGCGAGGACCGCGCGCAGCATGCTGCCGGATCCGACCATCAGGCGAGCCTGTATCGCGGGCAGACGGCGTTTGCCAATGCGCATCGCGCGCATGCGAAGTTGCTGTCGAACAAGTTGCGGGCCAACAAGCTGCGCGCGCGGCTGGCGCAGGCGCGCAAACCGCGCATGACGAAGCGCGGCAAGTTCAGCGCATCACGCAAGACGGCGCCTCAGGTGCTGAAGCATGCGCATGCCTCGATGCAGCGCTCGCCGCTACACCGTGCGGGCGGATCGCGGGTCACGCGTGACGGCGGACGCGGCGGCGGACAGCAGGGCCAAAACCAGGGGCAAGGACAAGGACAACGACAAGGGCAAGGCCAGCAGCAACGCGATCAGGACCGCCGCGAACGCTCATGGCGACTTAGCTCGCTGCACGCGGCCCCGGTGGCTTCGTCGGCAAGCGCAAACCTGCTCGATCACACGGCGACGCATCTCGCCGACGCCTGCTGCGACGCCCTGCTCTCGCTGCGCCGCCAACTCCAGACGAATCCGCACGCACGTATCGACTCGCTGCTGTTGCGTCTGGCCCGCGAAGCGACCGCGGCGCGCTTCGCCCAAGGCTCGCTGGACGCGGGCAGCATCGAAGCCATCAAGGAACGGTTGATCGAACGCTCGAAAAAACACGGCGCACCTTCGGCACGCATGGCGGACTTCAACCTGCTCGCGGGATTGCATCTGTTGATGATGCAGCGCCCGCTGCGCCGTTCGAATCAGGCGCGCACGAACGCCACGCTCCATGCGCTCGACGCTTCGCATGTCTGACGCCGTCTTCGCGTCACTGCACCAAGGGCACGTATGCGCTCGCTACAGTTCATTCATCGCAGCGAGCACGGCAAGGCACGATCCGTCATGAAACTGCTACGCATACTTACCGGACATCACGCGGGCGCGCAGGTGGTACTGACGCCGGGCGCGCATCGCATTGGCCGCGATGACGACGCCGACATCCAGCTCACCGACTGGCGCGGCCCCGACGTGCTGCTGAGCATGGACGAGAGCGGCGCCACATGCAGCGAGCGCATCGAGGCGGGCACGGCGACGCTCGATCCGTGCAGGACCTGGATGATCGATTTTGTGCCGATGCAGTTCGACGAGACCGTCGTGTGCATCGGCTGGGCCGACGCCACCTGGCCGAGCGATCTCGCGTTGCTCTCGACCCTGCTGAACGGTCCATCCGAACCGGGCGCAAGCGAAGACGCGGCAGCGGCTGGCGGGACGCGTTCGCAGCAGCGTCGCCGTTACGCGAGCATCGCCGTGGCTTGCGCGGCCGTGGGCGTCGCGGCGGTAGGCATCAGCTTCGCGCTGACGACGAACGTCAGCCGCGCGGCCATCGCCCCGCCCGACGTGCAAATGGAACAGAAGCTCGAGCGCGCGCTGGCGGAAGCGCATCTGAATGAACTTCACGTCGCGCCCGACGGCACCGCCGGCGACGACGGCGCCCCGCGCGTCATCGCCACCGGCATGGTGCGCAGCGCCAGCGACGACTACATGGCGCGGCAGGTGTTCGAACGCCTGAAGCCGGGCGTGGTGGCACGGCGCTACGGCATCGCCGACGAGACGGCGCGCGGTATCCGCGACGCCATCGGCATCGACGGTGTGGAGGTGAAGTACGACGGCCAGGGCGTGTTCACGCTGTCGGGCACGGTCGCGGACAGGCAGCGCGTCGAGCAGGCGCTCGCGCGCGTGAAAGGTGACTTCGGCAAGCGCATTCGCACGATTCGCATGGCGCTGACGGACGTCGTGCAGCCGGCGGCCGCGCCGAAGAAGGGAACGTATATCGCGCTGGTGTCGGCGGGCGACGTGCAGTACGCGCAAACGCCCGACGGCGTGAAGCATATCTACACGATGCCGGCGTCCGAAGCCCATGCCGATGCCGAACCCGAGTTGCCGCATTGAAGCGGACATTGAAGCGGACATTGAAGCGGAATCAGGAGAAAACATGTACGAAGCGCTGGAACGTCACGCCGATGACTTCAATCATCTTCAGACCTTGCTGGCCGATCCCGCGGCGGCGCCGCGTCTCGATGCGCTGGAACAGGCGCTGCGCGACAGCGCGCTAGCCGTCGGCGATGCGTCGGGCGGCAACGAACTGGACCGCAACAACCGCTCGAAGATCTATCAAGGCCTGATGGCGGCGAGCCGGGTCATCGCGCAATTGCGCGAACAGGAACTGGCGAAGTAATCGCGCCACACGGATTTCGCGCCACGCGCGCGGAACGCCGTGACGGGACGACGCTGCGCGCATGTCCCGTCACGGCCTGCAACACGCTGTTCGAGCGCGCGGGCCGGGCGAGCGGTCCGCATCGAATGGCTTCTTTTTCTTCCTCTACCACCAAGGAGTGCATCATGGGTACGATTACCTCGACGGCAGGCAACGTAGCAGCGAGCGGCGCAGGTTCGGCAGGCAGCGGCGTCAGCACCGACGCGATCACGAGCCAGATCGCCGCGAACGCGCAGCAAGGTCTGGAAATCGCTCAGGCCCAGTCGCAAGCCAGCGTCAAGCAGGCTGCCGGCGAAGCGCTCAAGAGCGGCGCATCGGGCCTGAAGGACGCCGCCAAGGCTTCGTAAGAGACATGTGAGGCATCGGCGGCGTGGCCTGATCCGCGCTGCCATCGCACCCTGTGCCGGCATCGTCGCATGCCGGCGCTTTTCGTTTGCTTCGATGCCATGAGCGCTGCCCGCTACGAAACCCTGATCGACGCACTGTGCGCCGCCGTCGGCCTGCCCGACGCGGCTCATGTGCTCGAGACGCGCTCCATCGAGGTCGAAGGATTCGACGTGCGTCTCGACTTCTTCGACAGCGACGAAGACGCGCTCTACATCACCTTCCAGTACGGCGCGGTGAGCGCGGGCCGCGCGCTGACGGTGTTCCGGCTGATGCTGGAAGCAAATCTGCTCATCTATGCGCAGGATCAGGCGCAGCTCGGCATGGACACCGACACGGGCTGCGTGGTCCTGATCGTGCGCGCGCCCTTCGCGGACGACCTCGACGGCGAAACCCTCGCCGACATGCTGTCCCACTATGCGGATCACGGCCGCTACTGGCGGCAGAACATCGTCGAGTCGAGCGACGAGCGCTTCGAAGGCATCGCGGCGGGCGAGTTCGTCTGGCTGCGCGCGTGAAGCTCCTGCATGAAGCTCCTGCATGAAGCTCCTGCATGACGCGGCGATGAATGTCCTTGTCGTTATCGGCATGATGACGGCGCGTGCACACGCGCATCGGGACAATATGCGATAGTCACGGCGGCCACGCATAACAAGCGGACGATGCATGCGGCTTTCTCGCGCCTTTCCTTGCGCCCTTTCTTGCGCACCAGGAGGCAGCCCGCCTGCACACCCCAGACCACTCACCGCTTGCATGAAAGAACAAGAAACTCTCCCCGCAACGGAGCGTGTCACGCGTTTCGGACGCTTTGAACTGCGCCGTGCGTCGCGCGCACTTTCGCTCGACGGCAAAGCCGTGCCCGTCAGCGAGCGCGCCATGGACGTGCTGCTCGCGCTCGTCGATGCGCGCGGCCGCATCGTGCCGGTCAGCGACTTGCAGCAGGGCTCGTCGCCATCGTCACAGCCGGTCGCCAACAGCAGCGTGCAGGCGCTGGTGTCGCAGTTGCGCCGCGCGCTCGGCGACGACCGCGATCTGATCGAAACGGTGCCGCGCCGCGGTTATCGGCTCACGACTGAATGGGTCGAGATACGCGACGAACTCGACGACGCGCCCGCCGCATCCGTCGACGCGACACCGGCCGCACAGCATCGGCCGGTGCAGGTTGCGACGCGCATCGCTTCCCATGCCGATCCGCTGGCACATCTGCCGCTCGTGGGCCGCGACGCCGAATTCTCCGAACTGACGATGCGCATCGCGCAGGAACGGCTCGTCACGCTGATGGGCGCGCGCGGCATCGGCAAGACGCGGCTCGCGCGTGAGGCGGCTCCGCGTGTCGCGGCGCTGTTCGAGGAGCGCGTGTACTGGATCGATCTCGGCATGGCGACCCTGCCCGCGCATCTGGCCGAGGAAATCGCGGCACAGGCGGGCGTGGCGCAGCCCGACATGGGCATCGATGCGCTGGTCGCGAGTCTCGGCGAGCGCCCTGCGCTGTTCGTGATCGATCATGGCGGCGAGAGCGCGCAGGACCTGGCGAGCGTGATCGAAGCGATGCTCGCGCACACGCGCGCGAACGTGATGGTCTGCGCCCAAGCGCCGCTCTTCGTGCCGGGCGAGTATCTTTTGCCGCTTGCGCCCTTGCGCTTCGCCGATCTTTCCGATGCAACGAAGCTGTTCACGATGCAGCTGCATGCCGCCGGCGCGACGGCAGACGACACGCATCCCGCCATTGCGTCGATTTGCCGCGCGGTGTCGGGCAATCCGCTCGCGTTGCAACTGGCGGCACAGCAGATTGCGGGCGCATCGGCGGGCGATGCCCTCGCCCACTGGGACCGCGAGTTTTGCGCGATGCTGTCGCGGCGTAGCGGCCTGCATGTGGCATCGCTGCCTGCTGAGCACGCGGTGCGAACGGTGATCGCCACGCGTTTCGATGCGCTCGGCGAATCCGCGCGGCGGGCGCTGCGATGCCTGAGTCTTTGCGCGCGTCCACTGTCGTGGGCCGATGCGCAGTGCATCGCGGCATGCGATGAAGCGACGGTGCGAGAAGGTCTGGACGCGGGCCTTGTGACGGTGTCGGCTGCGGATGACGACGGCATCGTCCGGCTGACCCTGCACGCCGCAGTCCGCGAGTACACCCTCGCGCAACTGGTTCTCCAGCCGGATACCGCTTACGCCGATGCCTCGCTGCGCCACGCGCAATGGCTTGCGCGTGGGGGGTCTTTCTCACACGACTCGCACGCGCTCCTCGCCGACCTGCGCCGCGGGCTGAACACCTCGATCGATGCGGGGCGGATCGAACTGGCCGTGAAGCTCCTGCAGGCATCGCGCGACCTCTGGAGCGAGACGCGGCGCGAAGCGGAGCGCATCGAATGGATCGGCCGTACGCTCGCTCATCCGGACGCGCACGCGACGCTCAAGGTTCGCGATCATATGCTGCTCACGCTGATGCTCGCGGAGGCGCTGGGGCGCATGCATCCGAAGCGTCCGGCGGCGGAAGCGGTGGCGGCGTGGTGGCGTGTCTACGACCTCGCGACCGCCTGCGCCGACGACGAAATGCGCTTGCGCGGACTCTCGGCGCTGCTGCTGCGAACCCTTCAGGCAGGCTACGGCGACGATCATCCCGACCTGCTTGGGCCGGTGCGCGAACGCATCGTGCAGGAATGCGAGGGCTCGTCCACGCATCCCGGCTACAAGCTGATGCGCGGCGTCCTGCTGACGCTCGACGGCTGTCACGAAGAAGCCATGGATGAACTGGCGGGCAGCGACAATCAGCTCGACGGGCATCCGGTCGCGGCGGTGTCGCACAACGCGCTCGCCATTTCGCTCTGGCTGACCGGCGCGCGTCCGCATTCGGATCCCGCACTGCTGCGCGCCCTCACCGATGCACGGCAACAGCCCGATCCGGTCTCGCGCTGTGCGGCGGCGGCATTGGCCTGCATCCTCTTTCTGCTCGAAGAAAACGACGCGCGGATCGGGCAACAGGCGCGCCTTCTTTGTTCGCTGTCACGCGAACATGGGCTGGCGGCGTGGGAGCCGGTGGGCCGCAGCTTCCTGCTTTGGACCGAAGCGAGCGAGGGCAACGAGGCCGCGCGGCAACTCGTCGATCGTGCGCTGGCGAATCTCGAACGGCGCTACGCGACGCTCGTCGACCTGCTGTCGCTGGAGCGTTTCGCCGACGCCGCGCGGCGGGAAGTGGGCGCTGCTGCACTCTCTCGCCTGATGGACCAGCTGGTGGTGAGTCTGGAAAGCAGCGGACGCCGCTGGCTGCTTCCCGAAGCCTTGCGGGTGAGCGCCGCGCTGCGCCGAAGCGCGGGTGCCGACGAGGCTGAAGTCGTCCGCCTGCTTCACCGTGCGATGGATGTTGCACGCGGTCAGCGCGCCACGCGGCTCGTGCGGCGGATTGCGGAGATGGCGTCGTCACGCAGCTGATTCGCGCATGGGCTGCCCTCAAGTGCGAATCTCGGGGTTCCAGCCGAACAGACAGACGGGCCGCCTCGCACCTTGACCGTCATCCGTTGCGGCGGCCTGGTTCGCCGGAGCAGGCGTCATCGCGGGTTCGGCATGTTCGCCGCGAAGAAACCCCGATCGAACCCTCGACCGTTGCCGTCGGCCCTCCGGGTCAACCCCGAGTTGAGCTTTCGTCAACCCCACCTTGAGAAATCCTCGATTCCTCCTCCCCTGAAGGCCGTCACAGAATCGCTCTCATCCACCGCAGTGGTGGCTGCTGACCGACATCTCACACAGGCACAGGAATCAAGGCAATGGACAAGACACTCTTCATCGGCGAAGGCTTCGAAGGACCGGGCGTGAATCTCGCCCATATCAACGTGCTGGTCGGGCCGCGCAACGGCCCCGCCGGTCAGGCGTTCGCCACCGCGCTCGCGACGCCCTCCGCGGGCCATGCGCCCTTCGTCGTGATCGCCCAGCCGGGCGTGCCGACCAAGCCGCTCACGCTCTACGTGAACAAGGCGCCGATCGACAGCGACTTCCACGGCAATGCCACCTGGGGCGCGTCGCAGGCAGGCATCGCGAAGGCCGTGGCTGAATCGCTCGAAAACGGCACGCTGCCGCCCGAAGCGGAGAACGACTGGGTTGTCGTGTCGGCGAACTGGGTCAATCCGAAGACCGACGATCTCGACGCCGTCTTCGAGAACAACTACCGCGCCTGCAAGAACGCGATCATCGCCGCGCTCGAAGGTCTGCCGCGCAAGGAAGCCGTGTTCAAGGCCGCGCGCGACGTGTCGAACCCGTTCTACACGCCGAAAAAGCGCTGAGGAGCTTCCGCACATGGAATATCAACGTCTCGGCCAGTCCGGCCTCAAGGTGTCGCGTCTGTGCCTCGGCACGATGAACATGGGCACGCCGCAATGGAAGCCCTGGATTTTCAACGAAGCACAAAGCGAACCCATCGTGAAGCACGCGCTCGATGCAGGCGTGAACTTCATCGATCTCGCCGATTTCTACTCGACCGGTGTCGGCGAGGAAGTCGTCGGCCGCATTCTGAAGCGTCTCGTGAAGCGCGAGGAAGTTGTCGTCACGACCAAGGTCGGCTATGACATGGCGAGCTACCCGAACGCGGGCGGCCATTCGCGCAAGCACATCATGGACGGCATCGACGCGTCGCTCAAGCGTCTCGACATGGATTACATCGACGTCTACATGCTGCATTTCTTCGACGTGAACACGCCCGTTGAAGAAACGATGTGCGCGCTCGACGATATCGTGCGTTCGGGCAAGGCGCGCTATATCGGCGTGTCGACGATGTACACGTGGCAGTTCGCCAAGATCATGCAGGCCTGCGAGCGGCACGGCTGGCACAAGCCCATCAACATGCAGTTGCAGCTGAACCTCGCCTATCGCGAGGAAGAGCGCGAGATGGTGCCGTATTGCATCGACCAGGGCGTCGGCGTCTCGGTGTTCAGTCCGCTCGCGCGCGGCCTGCTCACGTCGGATGCGAAGTCCACGCGCAATCAGACCGACTTCTTCACCGCGCAGATGTATGGCGATCCCGCGTCGCAAGCCATCTCGGCGTCCGTGGCGCGCGTGGCGGCGCGGCGCGGCGTATCGGCGGCGCAGATCGCGCAGGCCTGGGTGCTCAGCCGCCCGGGCATTTCCAGCATGCTGGTCGGCGCAGATTCGCCGGCGCAATTCGACAGCGCCCTCGCCGCGCTCGACACGAAGCTCGACGCAGACGAACTGCACGAACTCGAACGCCACTACACGCCGTGCGATCTGATCAACGACTACACGGCGGGACGGCGCATCGCGCGCGAATCGCGGCCGGCGCAAGGCGTCTTCGAAGAAACCCTGGAGCGTGCAGCATGAACGGCCTTCTGCAAACCACTCACTATATCGACGGCCAATGGCGCGAAAGCGCGGCCACCTATCCGGTGCGCAATCCCGCGACGGGCGAGGTGATCGCCCAGGTCGCGCGCGGCGGCAGCGTGGAAACCCAGCTCGCGATCGATGCCGCGAAGCGCGCGTTCCCCGCCTGGCGCGCGCTGACCGCGAAGGAACGCGGCGCGCGCGTGAAGCGCTGGGGCGAACTGATGCTTGCGAACCGCAACACGCTCGCCGAACTGCTGACGCGCGAGCAAGGCAAGCCGCTCGCCGAAGCGCTGGGCGAAGTCGCGTACGCGGCGAGCTTCTTCGAATGGTTCGCGGAAGAAGCCAAGCGCGCCTATGGCGACATCATTCCGAGCCCGAAGCCGCATTCGAAGATCGTCGTCACGCGCGAACCGGTGGGCGTGGTCGCGGCCATCACGCCGTGGAACTTCCCCCTCGCGATGATCACGCGCAAGGCCGGACCGGCGCTTGCCGCCGGTTGCACGATGGTGCTGAAGCCGTCGGAAGAGACGCCGCTTTCCGCGTTCGCGCTGGCCGTGCTCGCCGAGGAAGCGGGCATTCCGGCGGGCGTGTTCAACATCGTGTCCGGCGATGCCGTCGCCATCGGCCAGACGCTCACCGGGTCGCCGGACGTGCGCAAGCTGTCGTTCACCGGCTCGACGCGCGTCGGCAAGCTGCTTGCGAAGCAATCGGCGGATACGCTCAAGAAGCTCTCGCTGGAACTCGGCGGCAATGCGCCCTTCATCGTCTTCGATGACGCCGACATCGACGCCGCCGTGCAGGGCGCCATCGCCTCGAAGTTCCGCAACACCGGACAGACCTGCGTATGCGTGAACCGCTTTTATGTGCAGGACGGCATCTACGACGCCTTCACGCAGGCGCTGACGCGCGCGGTGCATCAGCTGCGTGTCGGTAACGGTCTGGAAGGCGAGTTCGATCAGGGTCCGCTCATCAACGAAGCGGCGCTGGCGAAGGTGCAGACCCACGTCGCCGATGCCGTGAGCCAGGGCGCGACCATCCTCACCGGCGGCAAGCCGCATGCGCTCGGCGGCACGTTCTACGAGCCGACCGTGCTCGCGGACGCCACGCCTTCGATGCAGATCGCCTGCGAGGAAACCTTCGGTCCGGTCGCCGCGTGCTTCCGCTTCAAGACGGAAGAGGAAGCCGTCGCCGCCGCCAACGACACGCCCTTCGGCCTCTCCGCGTACTTCTACACGCGCGATCTGGGCCGTGCGTGGCGCGTCGGCGAGGCGCTGGAGAGCGGCATGGTCGGCATCAACGACGGGATCATCTCGACGGAAGTCGCCCCCTTCGGCGGCGTCAAGCAGTCGGGCCTGGGCCGTGAAGGTTCGAAGTACGGCCTCGACGAATACATGGAACTCAAGTACCTGATGATGGCCGGACTCGGCCGCTGAATCATCATCCCGCTGCGCACGCCCGAACGATAAGACCATCGCGTGCGCGGCCTTCCTGACTCCGCATTGGAGGAGATACTCTTGGATACTCACAGCCTGAGCCCGCAGGCGCTCGGCCCGTCTGCCGGCACCCCGCATCACGCCGCGCAGCAGCCCATCGCACTCGACGATGTTCCGCTCAACCGCTTCCACGTGAAGATCGCGGGCCTGACCTTCGGCGCGCATTTCACGGAAGGCTTCGCGCTCGGCACGATCGGCTATGCACTGTCGTCGCTGAACAAGCAGATTCCACTCGATGCCTTCTGGATGGGCCTGCTCGGCTCGTCGGCGCTGATCGGCATTTTTATCGGCAGTCTCGTGTTCGGCTGGCTGTCCGACAAGCTCGGCCGGCAGAAGATCTTCCTGCTGAGCTTCGTCATCATCACCGCGGCGGCCTTCGCGCAGTTCTATGCGACCACGCCCGCGATTCTCGTCGCGCTGCGGGTGCTGATCGGCTTCGGCATGGGCGGCGATTTCGCCGTCGGCCATGCGATCCTCGCGGAGTTCTCGCCGCGCAAGCATCGTGGCACGCTGCTCGGCTCGTTCAGCGTGATCTGGACCATCGGCTATGTGATCGCCAACGTGCTCGGCATGCATTACGCCGATGCGTCGCCGGATGCGTGGCGCTGGCTGCTCGCCTCCGCGGGCGTGCCGGCCTTCCTCGTGCTGATCCTGCGCATCGGCACGCCGGAGTCGCCGCGCTGGCTGCTCGGCCATGGCCGCGCGGATGAAGCGCTGCGCATCGTACGCAAGTACTTCGGCCCGAACGTGACGCTCGACGGCGGTCCCGGCGAGCACGACGCGCCCGCAGGCGGCTTCGCGCGCCTGTTCAAGCCGGACCTGATCCGCCGCACGGTGTTCAACTGTGCGTTCTTCGTGTGTCTCGTGATTCCCTATTTCGCGATCTACACGTTCCTGCCGAGCATTCTCACCGCGATCCATCTGCCCGAAGGTTCCGGCGCGGACCTGCTGCTGAACGCCTTCCTCGTGCTCGGCGCGCTGCTCGGCATCTGGCTCACGATCAGGCTGTCGCGCCGTTCGTTCCTGATCGGCTCGTTCGCGGTGTGTTGCGCCTCGCTGTTTGCGCTGGCGATGCTGCCTGCGTCGATGAACCTCGGCATGCTCGTCGCGTTCGGCGTCTTCACGCTGACGATGTCGGCATTCTCGAACCTGGTCGGCGTGTTTCCGCCCGAGTGCTTTCCGACGGAAGCTCGCGCCTGTGGCGTCGGCCTGTCGATTGCATGCAGCCGGCTCGGTTCGGCCATCGGCACGTTCCTGCTGCCGGTGGGCATTGCGCAGGCCGGCATCCAGATGACGATGCTCGCGCTCGCCGCCGTGCTGCTCGTCGGGATGATCGTCTCGATTGCCTGGGCGCCCGAGACCAAGCATCTGACCTTGAATCAGGCGAGCGGTAGTTAAACGCGCGTCAAGGCTGCGCGGCCGTGGTTCCTTCGCCGCGCAGCCATTCCGCGAACGCCTGCACGCTGTCCGAGTCCGCATGAGATGGCGCGAGATCCAGCCAGTAGCCGTACGGCCCGGCCGATTCCACCGGCGAGAGCTGCACCAGCGCGCCTTCACGCAGGTCGGAGACGATCATGTTGCGATCCACGACCGCAAGCCCCGACGCGGCGCGCGCGGCGTGGATTGCCTGATCGAGCGTGGAGAATTCGATCCCTTTCTGTGCATGCGAACGCGACAAACCGGCTGCATCGAGCCAGTCGGGCCAGAGCGAAAGCCGCGCGTCGTTGTGCAGGACATGGAGCGTCGGCACGCGTTCCAGCAGGGCCTCGACGGACTGCCCGGCGAACTTCATCGCACCGACCAGCACATGCCGCTCGTTGAACAGCAATTCGGAGTGGTGATCCGCGCGCGCCTGATAGCCGAAGCGAATGCAGCAATGACGATCCTCGCGGGCATCCGTGCGTACGGACAGATCGATGTCGGGCACGGCGTCCATCAGCGACCCGAGACGGGGCGACAGCCAGCGTGTGGCGAAGGTCGGCGGCGCGGTCACCGTGAGCGGCTTGCGCTCGCCGCGCCGGGCGCCGGACAGCATGCGTGTGACGCGCTCGATCGAATCGAACGCCTCGGACAGACACGCGAGCAATTCCTCGCCAGGCTTGGTGAGGCGAATGCCCTTGTGATCGCGTTCGAACAGTTTCGGACCGAGCGCATCCTCCAGCAGACGGATTTGCCGGCTGACCGCGCCCGGTGTGACGCACAGCGCAGTGGCCGATTTGTTGAAGCTCATATGGCGCGCGCTTTCCTCGAAAAAACGCAACGCGGTCAGCGATGGCAGACGGCGCACGGTTGTCTCCTTCGTACGTTTTATCTTTTATATATTTTGTCTGTGGCGCGCGTGCTGCCTATTCCCGAACGCGCGGCGGCCACGCGCGTTCCTGTTCCGCAATTTCCCGATGCAGCCAGTCACGAAACAACGCCACCTGCGGCGCATCGTCCTGGCCGGTCCGCGTCACGAGCCAGTAGGACTGGTGTCCGTCCACCTCGACGTCGCGCAACGGCACGAGCGTGCCTTGCCGCAGTTCGCTGGAGATCATGTGACGGTCGGCCATCGTGACGCCGAGGCCGTCCACCGCCGCGCGGATCGCGTGATCGAGCAAGTCGAACTCGTAGCCGCCGCCGAGATCGACATCGTCGATATGCGCGGCTTTCAGCCAGTGCTGCCAGGTGAGATAACGCTGGTCGCTGCTCGCGAGTACGTGCAGCATCGTGAAGGCGCTCAGATCTTCCACCGGTTCGATGCGTCCGCCCAGCAGCGCGGGCGAACACACCGCGACATGCCGTTCGTTCATCAGCACCTGGTTGTCGAGGCCTTCCCATTCGCCGTCGCCGAAGCGCACCGCGCAATCAAGCCCGCCCGATTCCGCGAGATCGTCCTTCAGGCTCGTCGTCACCGTGAGTTCGAGTTCGGGCGCGGCCGCGCGCAGCGATTGCAGGCGCGGCATCAGCCAGCGGCTGGCATAGGTCGGCGGTACGTTGACGCGCAGGCGCTTCAAATGGGTCTTTTCCTGAATGCTGCGCACCGTCAGTTCGATACGGTCGAACGAAAGCTTGAGCGCCTGCAACAGCAGGCGCCCGGTGGCCGAGAGTTCCAGTTGATGATGACGGCGCAAAAGAAGCGCTTCGCCGAGTTGGGTTTCGAGCTGGCGAACCTGGCGGCTCACCGCGCTTTGCGTGACGTGCAGCACTTCTGCCGCACGCGTGAAGCTGCCGGTGTTGCCGGCAACCTCGAAAGCCCTCAGCGCATTCAGGGCGGGCATCTTTCGCTTCACGTCGGTCTCCTTCGACCCAAACCGGCGCCCACGCGCCTCGCCCCGGTCTCATGCCGCTCTGAGGCGGCATCGTACGAATCGAAGCAGATTATGCCGCTTCGGGGCACGCCTTAGTTGAGTGCATCAAGCCGTGGCAAGCTCGGTCGGTGTAACGCGGCGCGCGGCGTCCGTCCGTGCGTCTTCGAGAATCATGTCGGCGCCCTTTTCCGCGACCATCATCACCGGCGCATTGATGTTGCCGGACGTGATGTTCGGAAACACCGATGCATCGACGATCCGCAGCCCCTCCAGGCCGTGCACGCGCAGACGCGCATCGACGACGGACGTCGCCGCGTCCGGTCCCATCGTGCACGAACCGCACAGATGGTAGATCGAGCCCGACTGATCGCGAAAATAATCGAGCAGCGCGCGGTCGCTCGTCACGTCCGGGCCCGGCGAGATTTCCTCAGCGGTCATGCCGCGCAGCGCGCCCGAGTCCATGATCTTGCGGATCAGCCGGCTGCCCTGCACTGCTTCCTGCAAGTCCTTCTCCGTGGTCAGCGCGTTGACGCGAATCTTCGCGGCGTCTTCCACGCGGTTCGAGCCGATCTCGACCGACCCGCGGCTCGTGGGACGGCACGGGTTGAAGCACAGCAGGAAGCCCGAATACGGCTCCGGTTCGAGCCGCGCCTTGCTGCTCTTCGGAATCCGATACGACAGCGGATTGAAATACAGTTGCAGGTTCGGTTCGGCTTCGCGCGTGTCGCCCTTGAAGAAGCCGCCCGATTGATTCACGCTCATCGAGAGCGGTCCACGCCGCCGGGTCAGATAGCGCAGGCCCGCTTTCATCTTGCCGAACAGCGACGCCAGGTCATCGTTGAGCGTTTTCACGGTCGCGCGATAGTAGAAACTCACGCACAGATGATCCTGCAAATTCTTGCCGACGGCGGGCAGCTCGTGCAGCAACGGAATACCGTGCCGGGCCAGCAATGCCTTGTCGCCGATGCCCGACAGCTGCATCAGCTTCGGCGTATCCACCGCGCCCGCCGCGAGAATCACTTCGCGCTTCGCCTGGAAGCGCAGCGTCTTGCCGTGGCGCGACGCCTCGATGCCGGTCGCGCGCTTGCCGTCGAACGAGACACGGCTGACAGTGATGTCGCGCTCCACGCGCAAGTTGCTGCGCGAGAGCGCCGGGTGCAGATATTCGAAGCTGCTCGACGAACGTTGGCCGTTGCGCGCATTGATGTCGTAGATGGTCGCGCCTTCGTAGTCTGCGCCGTTGATGTCGCCGATAACCGGGAAGCCCGCTTGCCGCGCGCCTTCCAGGAACGTGCCGCAGATCGGATGCGCATCGGCCTTCATCGACGAAATGGCGATCTTCCCATCCGCGCCGTGATACTCCGTGTTGCCCGCCCAGTGCGATTCGAGCCGGCGGAAGTACGGCAGCACGTCGCGAAAGCCCCAGCCCTGATTGCCGGCGCGCTCCCAGTCGTCGAAATCGTGCGGCTGGCCGCGCACGTAGATCATCGCGTTGATCGAGCCGGAGCCGCCCTGCACCTTGCCACGCGGGCAATACAGCTGGCGGCCGTTGAGTTGCGCTTCCGGTTCGCTGTAATACATCCAGTTGTATTGCGGGTTGTAGTAGGTCTTGGTGAAGCCCACCGGCACTTTGAACCAGAACGAACTGTCCGCGCCGCCCGCTTCGAGCAGCAGTACCGAGTGCTCGCCCGACTCCGAAAGCCGGTCCGCGAGGATGCAGCCCGCCGATCCCGCGCCCACGATGATGTAATCGAATTCCATGATCCCGATGCCTTTCGTTCAGCCCTTGGCGGGCGCGAGGTCCTTCACGTCGACGGGCGCGCTGGCCATTTGCAGATGCAGCCGTTCGCCGGTGTACGGCGTATGCGCGCGCACGACGTCCATGTTCAGTTCGACACCGAGTCCCGGCTCGTCCGACGGAATGATGTACCCGTCTTCCCAGCGAATCTTCGACTTGAGCACGTCGGCATGAAAACCGTCCCACGTGCCGATGCTTTCCTGAATCAGGAAATTGGGCGAGCACGCGGCAATCTGGATGCTCGCCGCCGCGCCCACCGGACCGTTGTAGAGATGCGGCGCGATCTGTGCGTAATGGACTTCGGCGAGGCTCGCGATCTTCTTCGCTTCGAGCAGCCCGCCCACGCGTCCGACGTTGAATTGCAGGATCGATGCGGCGCGCGCGTCGAGCAGCTTGAAGAATTCGTACTTGGTGGTCAGGCGCTCGCCTGCCGCAATCGGAATGCTGGTCTTCGCGGCAACCTGCGCCATCGCGTGTTCCTGTCCCGGCGGCACCGGCTCTTCGAACCACAGCGGATCGAACTTTTCCAGCCGCTGCGCCAGGCGGATCGCGGACGAGGGCACCATCTGCCCGTGCGTGCCGAACAGCAGATCGGCCTTGCTGCCGACCGCTTCGCGTACCTTGCGGCAGAACAGTTCGCAACGATCCAGCACGTCGAGCGAAAGCTGATGGCCGGAATACGCGGTGTACGGTCCGGCCGGGTCGAACTTGACGGCGGTGAAGCCCAGCGACACGTTGTGCGCGGCGCATTCGGCGGCGAGATCGGGATCGTCGTAGTCGTACTCTCCGCGGCTGTTCTTCGGATAGAGATACGTGTACGAGCGCAGGCGTTCATGCACGCGGCCGCCGAGCAGTTCATAGACCGGCTTGTTCGCCGCCTTGCCGATGATGTCCCAGCACGCCATTTCCAGCCCGCTGACGACGCCCATCATCGTGAGGTCGGGACGCTGCGTGAAGCCGCTCGAATACGCTTCACGGTACAGCCGCTCCACATGATGCGGATCGTGACCGAGCAGATAGCGTTCGAACACGTCTTCGATGATCGGCGTCATCGCTTTCGGATGGAAGGTTGCGGCGTAGATCTCGCCGACGCCCTCGATGCCGCACTCCGTGCGCAGCTTGACGAAGATCCAGTACATGCCGCCGACATGAGGTGGCGGCACGGCGACGATATGCGTTTCCAGCGCGGCGATTTTCATCGTTGAGACTCCTGCTTGTCGAGTCGATGCTTGAAGACGAGAGCGGCCACGCCGCCGAGTGCGGACATGCAGGCGATGTAGCCGAAGTAGAGTTGATAGCCGTGTACGCCCGGGTAGGTCTCCGTCAGATAGCCGTTGATGAGCGGCAGCACGGCATCCGGCGAATAGCCGATAACGGACACGAGGCCGATGGCGAGGCCCATCGTTTCGGCGGGCACCTTGCATTGATCCAGCAGCGACCAGTAGAGACCGCGAATCGCGTAGGTCATCACGCCGATGAACAGCACGACCACCGCTATGAGCGCATGACTGCCGATCGACGGCGCGGCCATCAGCACGAGCAGCGCAGCAGCAGCCGCGAACAGCGCGAACACCAGCACGGAGGTCTTCGAGAAGCGGTCGCCGAGGAAGCCGCCGCCGATGCCGCCAATCGGACGCATCCACAGCTTGAGCGTCGTGATGAAGCCCGCCGCGACCACCGACAAGCCGATGTCCTTCTCGTGCAGATACGCGGAGAAGCTATACGTGGCCCAGAACACCTGATAGCCGCAGAACACGATGGCGGCGAGCAGCCAGAGTTGCGGGTTCTTCAGCAGCACGCCAAGATCGCGCATCACGTTGCTGTCGCGGCGCTTCGTCTCTTTCACTTGCGTCGCGGCGGGATCGCGCACCAACCCAAGCACCACACCCAGGCCGATGCACAGGAACGCGTACAGGTAGACGACCAGCTTGAAGCCCGCCGCCGTCGAATCGCCGTGCGTCTGCGTGGCCCACGCGAACAGCGAGATCGCGATGGTTGCGAGCAGGGCCTCGACCAGGCCGCGTCCGCCGTCTAGCAGGCCGAAGAAGCGGCCTTGCTCCGAGGCGGAGGCGATCATCGACACACGCTTGATGATCGCGGCCCAGAAGGTCAGGCCGGTCGTCATGCCCCAGCAGCCGAAGATGATGATCAACGAGCCGAACGCGGGCGCCGTGGAGTACCACAGTCCGAGCGCGCCGGTCGCGATCAGCGAAAAGCTGATCAGCACGCGCGGCGCGATGCGGTCCGCGAGCCAGCCGCTCGGCAGGTAGCACACGAGGAAGATCGTGCCGAGCGCGGAATAGAGATAGCCGAGCTGCGACTCGGAGATGTGGAAGACTTCCAGCATCGTCGGCTGATAGACCTGCCGCAGATACAGGATCGGATAAATGGCGCCAGCCGCGATCACGAGCAAGGCGAGCTGGATATAGCGGTCGGCGCGTGAGCCTTCGCCCGGCGCCGCGACGTCGCGGCCGGTTTGAGCGGGATTCGATGACACAGGTGTGCTCCTGGAAGGACAGCGACGCACGGCATTCAGATGCCGCGCGGCCGAACCTTCGATATGTTTTTGTTGGTGATGAAAAGAGAGACTGCGCGGATCAGTACTTCATGACGACGAGACGCGTCTGCGTGAACTCCAGCATGCCGTGCTTGCCGTCGTCGCCGCCGATGCCGGAGCGCTTCCAGCCGGCGTGAAAACCTTGATACGGATCAGCGGGCGTACGGTTGATATAAAGCTCGCCCGCTTCGATCGAATTGGCGACCTTCATCGCCGTCCGGTAGTTCTCCGTGTACAGCACCGACGAAAGACCGAACTGGTGATCGTTCGCCATTGCGAGCGCTTCGTCGATGTCCGCGTACTTCAGCACGGCGAGCACCGGCCCGAAGGTCTCTTCCTGCACGACTTCCATGTCCTGACGGCAGTTCGAGAGCAGCGTCGGCGGATAGAAGAAGCCGCGGCCCTCCGGCAACTCGCCGCCGGTTTCGAGCTTCGCGCCCGCTTCGATCGCGCGACGCACCATCGCGTGAATGCCGTCGCGCGACGTGCGATTCACGAGCGGCCCCATGAAGCCCGCATCCTCGCTGCGATCGCCGATCTGCTTCGCCTTCATCTCGTCGCGCAACAGCGTGACGAAGGCGTCGTGAATGCTTTCATGCACGTAGACGCGCTCGATGGCCGTGCAAAGCTGTCCGCAGTGCGTGAGCTTGGAGGCGACCAGTTCACGCGCGGCCTTCGGCAGATCGGCGTCCGGCTCGACGATGGCCGGCGTCTTGCCGCCCAGTTCCAGCGACGGCTTCGCGATGTTCGCCTTGCAGTATTCGAGTACCTTGCGGCCCGCGTTGACGCTGCCGGTCAGCGTGATCATGCCGACCTTCGGATGCGTGCAGACCGCTTCGGCGGTTGCGTGATCCATCGCGAGGATGTTGATGACGCCCGCCGGCAGCGCGGCGCGTTCGACGGCGCGCGCCAGTGCGAAGGCCGACAGCGGCGTGTTGTTGCTCGGGCGCACGACCACCGCATTGCCCGCGATCAGCGCCGGCGCGATCTTGCGCAGTAAGGTGTAGATAGGGAAATTGAAAGGAATCAGGCACGCCACGACGCCGATGGGCTCGCGATGCAGCACGAGATTTTCATCGGGCGTATCGCTCGGAATGACTTCGCCTTCGATCCGGCGTGCCCATTCCGCGTGATAGCGCGTGATCTGCGCGGCATAGACGGCTTCGTTGGTGGCGTCTGTCACGCTCTTGCCCGACTCCTTCGCCAACGCCGCACCGATCTCGGCGGACACCTCGACGATCGCATCCGCGAGCCGCTGCATGTGCGCACCGCGTTCGGCGGCGGGCAGTGCGCGCCATTGACGTTGTGCGGCGGCGGCCTGATCGACGGCGAGCAGCGCCTGTTCAAGCGACGCGTTGTGGACCTGCCCTGCCACCTCTTCGGTCGCGGGATTGAGGATGGCGGTGAGCGCATCGCCGACGGGTTCGATAAAACGCCCGTTCACAAAATTCCGTTCTGGCTGCATATCCGTGCTGTCTCCGATTGCGGTACGGCCCTGCCGAAATGGTTTGGGCTGCACATTTGTGAAGCATTTTTCCGCGCGTCGCGCTGCAACGACAAGCGAAGAATTCGCGGGAGAAACATTCATAAAACTCACGATGGGTCTTCGATCAAATCCTTTGGCAGTCGCGCGCCCATGCAGCACAATCCGTCGCTCGCGGTCCCGCCGGCTGGACGCCCGGGGCCTTCCCCGAGAAAGAAAAGACTAGAGACATTCATGAGAATCAAGGCAATCCCGATCGCCGCGCTCGCGTGCATCGCAACTTCAGCGCATGCTCAAAGCAGCGTCACCCTGTACGGCATCCTGGACGAAGGCGTCGATTACACGACCAATGTCGGTGCGCATCGCGTGGTGGAGCTCACCAGTGGCTATGCGTCGGGCAGCCGCTGGGGATTGCGCGGCGTTGAGGATCTCGGCGGCGGGAATAAAGCCGTTTTCCAGCTGGAAAGCGGCGTGAACCTCAGCAACGGCGCGGCCGGGCAAGGCGGCCGCATGTTCGGTCGGCAGGCTTATGTGGGCCTCGCCAACGACCGCTACGGCTCGGTCAAGTTCGGCCGTCAGTACGATTCCGTGGTCGACTATTTCGCGCCCACCACGGCGAACGGCAACTTCGCGGGCTACCTGTTCGCGCATCCGTTCGACAACGACAACACCGACAACTCGTTCCGCGTGAACAACACGGTGAAGTACACGTCGCCGGCGATCGGCGGATTGCAGTTCGGCGGCACCTACAGCTTCAGCAACGACACGAACTTCGCGAACAACCGGCAGTACAGCGTGGGCGCGTCGTACACGCTCGGCGGCCTGCTGCTCGGCGCGGCGTATCTGCGCGCGGACGGCACGGGTCTCAACGCGAACGGCGCGATCGCGACCAACGACGCAAGCTTCATCGCTCAGCGCATGCAGATCTTCGGCGCGGGCATCAACTACACGTTCGACCGAGCGACCGTCGGCTTCGCGTACTCGAATTCGAGCTATCGCGATCCGATCACGAACGGCTATATTGGCGTGCCGCTCGCGTCCGACGGCAACACGCTCAAGAACCTGCGGTATCAGAACTTCGAAGTGAACGGCAAGTACCAGTTCACGCCGTCGTTCTATGTCGGTGCGCAGTATGTGTATTCGATCGAAACGTATGACGCGAGCGCGGGCACCGTGAAGCCGCGCATTCACTCGGCCGGGCTGATGGCGGACTATTCGCTGTCGAAGCGCACGGACGTGTACGTGCAGGGTGCGTATCAGAAGATCGCGGGCGGGTCGACCGATTCGGTGCTGGATCAGGCGTACATTCCGGGCGCGCAGAATGTGTCGTCCAACTCGGCGCAGCTCGTCGCGCGCGTGGCCTTGCGCCACGCGTTCTGATGACCGGCGACTGAAGCGGGCTGCTTCCTTGATGGTAATTCGCGGCTAAGTCTGCGTCGATACGATGCGCAGGCAGTCTCGAACTTCACCTCTCAACCCACCATCAAGGAAGTCCAAATGAACCTCGCCAAAAGCCTCGCAGCCGCCCTGTGCGCCCTCACCGTCGGCATGTCCGGCATGGCCCACGCAGCCGGAGAGAAAATCGCCCCCGCCAAGATGACGTGCGCCGACTTCGTTCAGGTTGACGAAGCATACAAGCCGGCACTCGTCTACTGGGTTGCAGGCGTCGACAAGCTCGGCGTGTCGGGCACCGAAACCACGGTCGTCGATACCATGCAGCCGGTCGCCGCAACCGTCGCGCAGGAATGCCAGAAGGACCCGCATACCAAGTTCATGACCAAGGTCCGCTCGATGATCAAGTCGAAGCAGATTGCCCTGTTCGACCATCATTGAACCCATGCGCTATCGACGAAGGACCGACATCATGAAACCGCAACTCATGGACCGCTACCCGGTCGCGGATAGCGCCATTCATATCCCAGCCATCGGACTGGAACTGACGGTCTGCATCGAGCCCTCGGAAACGGAGGGGCGCGCGACGCTCATCGAAACCCACGATGCACCGGGCTTCGGCCCGCCGCTGCATCGGCACGGGAATGAAACCGAGATCTTCCACGTGCTGCAAGGGCGCTACCTCTTCGAAGTGGATGGCGTGCGTCGCATCCTGCAGGCGGGCGAGACGCTGACGGCGCGGGTCGGCACCACGCATCGCTTCGTCAATATCAGCGATGACACGTCGCATATGCTGGTGCTGATCTCGCCAGGTTTCGACGCTAACCGCTTCTTCAGCGAACTGCGCGACGTCATGGCCCGCGGCATTCCCGCCCCGGAGACGCTTGCGAAGCTTGGCGCGAAGTGGGACATCGAGTTTCTCGGGCCGCCGTTGACGGTCGAGCAATGATCCGTTGGACGTGGTGTCGGGGAGATGCGCCATCATCGTGATGGCGCATCTCGCTTGTCAATCGGCTTGAGAGAGGCTCGCGCCGCGGCCATGCAAGGCCGAAGCCGGTTCCGAGTGAGGCGCGTCCTTCGGCTCGATGTCCTCCAGCGTTTGGGCTCGCGTGTTCACACCGAGCACGAGCAACGCGAGAATCTGCAACACGATCAAACCGATCAGGAAATTGGTGACGCCAAAGATCCCGCCGATGCCGAAGATCATCACGATGCCGCCCTGCGCAGCCGCCGATGCAAGCCGCCCCACGGCAGCGGACAGCGATGAACCGCGCATCCGCAACTCGGTGGGAAAGAGTTCGGGGATATAGACCGCGAAGGCAAGCGACGTGATGCAGGACGAACACATCATGATGACGGCGCCTGTCGCCATCAGCTCGATAGGCGAATGGACCATCGGATACAGCGCCGTGGCGACCGCTTCGAGCACCAGCACGCCGACGATGCTCACGCGGCGTCCGAGCCGGTCTGTCAGCGCCATGCCGATGAGGCAACCGACAGGCGTGCCGATCCCCATCACCGCCGTGTAGCCCAGCGTCGACGTGACCGCGATGCCCTGCTTGACGAGAAAGGTCGGGAACCACGCGATCAGTCCGTAGAGCACCGACATGTTGACCGCCGACATGATCATCGTGAGCACGGTCCTCGACAACAGCGGGTTGCGGAACAGTGCACGATAGCCGGGTTTTGCCGCGACCGGCGCCGTATCGGCCGCTGCTGCCGTCACGGACATCGACACGCTATCCCACGCCGGAAGCTGCGGAAAACGCGCTTCGATGGACCGCAACAACGCGTCCGCTTCTTCGTGGCGGCCCTGCGATTCGAGCCAGCGCGGCGATTCGGGCATCGACTTGCGCATGAACCAGATGCCGATGGCGCCCAGCCCGACGAGCGCGAACATCGAGCGCCAGCCGAGCGCGGGAATGGCCCAGTAACCGATGATCCCGGTCGCGGTCACGGACAGGTTGGTGAGCAAGGCGAGGATCGCGCCGAAGCGCCCGCGCGCGAGACTCGGCACGAACTCGCCGAGCGTCGCATAGCCGATGATCAGCTCGGCGCCGAGGCCGACGCCCATCACGAAGCGCAGCGCAATCAGCACCGTCATGTTCGGCGCGAACACCGCTGCAATCGAGGCGAGGCCGAAGACCGCGAGGTTGAACTGGTAGGCCATGCGCCGCCCATAGCGATCACCGATATAGCCGCCGATCAAAGATCCCAGCCACATGCCGATCAACGTGCTGGAGATGAAGGCAGCGTTGCTTTGCAGCGTCGACCAGCCGCCCTTGACGAGCGTCGCCAGCACGCCGCTTTGCAGATAGATATCGAAGGCGTCGAGGAACAGGCCGGCCCCGATCATGCCCACGAGATGCCAATGGAATCGGCCGATCGGCAGCCTGTCGAGGCGAGCACCGGAATGGGCGCGCAGCGTAGGGGAATGGCTCAAGAAACGTCTCCTTTTTTGGCCGTCGGAATCGGGTGGGCGTTCTCGTGGAATCGCTTTCTGTGTCGCTCGTCATTGCCGTCGCTCGAGACGAGCGGCGATGATGAGCGCCCCACCCGGTCCGCATGCGAGGCTTCATGCCATATTAAGGTGCTGACGCAAAAAGTTTTATTGAATAATCGTTAGATTTCACGTCAATTTTTTTGACTTAGCGACGCACGCAGACACACAGTCAAGGCATGTCCGAGGCCGCGTCCCGGTCGGCCGCGCGCGTGGCGGCGAGCAGGATCTCCTGCAACGCGAGCAACTGACGGCTCTCACTGTCCGTCTTGCGCGTGACGAGCGAGAACTGGAGAACCGGTGCATCGCGCAACGCGATGACCGTGACAGGATAGAGCGTGCAGATGGCCGGCTCCATGAGCGGCACCAGGGAAATACCGAGCCCCGCGCTCACCAGCGGCGCAATCGCACGGACGCTGTCGAACTCCAGGTCGCCCGCCGGCTTGCCGCCGAAGCGCTGCTGAATATACTTGGCGGCCATCGCGCCGGAGATCGTGTT
Organism: Caballeronia sp. LZ035; assembly: GCF_031451175.1. NCBI lineage: Bacteria > Pseudomonadati > Pseudomonadota > Betaproteobacteria > Burkholderiales > Burkholderiaceae > Caballeronia > Caballeronia sp. LZ035. The sequence continues at coordinate 1,166,217 of NZ_JARUXS010000002.1, read as the reverse complement.
ACGGTCATAGCGAATCCACTCGTAGCGTTTGAGCAGCGCACTCAACGACCGTTCGCGTTCCTGTGGCGGCACCATCAGGGTCAGCCCGCGTTTGATCAGCGGTTGCCAGTGCAGCCGGGACAAACCGCGTTCCGGCTGCGCGACCACCGCTGCATCGAGATCGCCCGCCTTGACCGCGTTGGTCAGCTCGATGCTTTTTCCGCGCCGTGTTTGAAGATGCAGCAGCGGATAACGGGTCTTCAGTCGTTTGAGCAACTCGGGCAGCACGACGGGCAGCATCGATTCGAGCATGCCGAGCTGCACATGGCCTTCAACCTGAAAGCTCGGCTGGCGGCGAAACGCATCGAGACGCGACAGCATGCCGTGCAACAACTCCGACAACTCGTACGCGGCAGGCAGCGGACGTACTTCCAGCCCGGAGCGATCGAACAGCTGCCGGCCGACATAGGCCTCCAGCTGCTTCATTTGCATGCTGACCGCGCTGGGCGTCAGATGCAGATTTTTTGCCGCGCCTGCGAGGGAACCGACATCCAGCACGGCCTGCAAGGTATTGAAGATTTCGATCTTCATCAGATTTTTTGTCGAGTTTCGTCAGCAAAACTCCATTTTATCTTACGAAGCGTTGCCCTATTCTTGCAGGCAAGCGCACGACGCGCCGCCCAACAAGGAGACAAGCATGAAGCCTTCCCCGTCCGAGTCCAGTACAGTACGTCAAGGTAAGCCCGAGATATGGTACAGCGCTGACCTTGAACGCGACACGTCGTGGACCCTTCGCATGAGCGACGAAGCCGCGGAGGGCTTCGACCGTGCCATGCGCCACGCGAAGGCGCTGGGCAAGCCGCTGCTCGACATGACGTCGGAAGACTTTCCGCTCGAACCCGCCTCCGCCGAGATTCTGCATCGCGCGTTCCGCGCCACGCAGCAACGCTTCGGCATGTGCCTGCTGAAAGGCTTCCCGGTCCACAAGTGGTCCGTGGAGGAAGCGAAGCTCGCTTATTGGGGACTCGGCCTGCACGTCGGGGTCGCGCGCACGCAGAACCGCGCCAGCGAAGTCATGAACGATGTGCGCGATTCCGGCGCGACCTATAAGTCGAAGAACGGCCGCGGCTACAACACCAATGCAGCGCTCGACTTCCATGCGGACTCGTGCGATGTCGTCGCCCTCCTCTGTCTTCATGAGGCCAAGTCGGGCGGCCAGAGCAAGATCACGAGTTCGTTCGCGCTGGTCGAGGAGATTCGCAAGCGTCGGCCGGAATTGATCGATGCATTGAAAGGCCCTGTCTTTCACAGCTATCAGGGCACGCAGGCGCCTGGCCGGCCGGGCTTCTACAACTGCCCGGTGATCGGTTCGCTGACGGAGCACTTCGCCTTGCGCGCCAATCGCAAGAACACCAACGCGGCGCAAGCGGATTTTCCGGAAGTGCCGCGCCTCACGCCCGAACTGACCGAAGCGCTCGACTTGCTGGATGAACTGGCCGCCGATCCGCGCCTGTGCTTTTCCATGTGGCTCGAACAGGGCGATCTGCAATTGCTGAACAACTACGTGATGCTGCATTCGCGTACGGAATTCGAAGACTTCGAAGACGAGGCACGGCGTCGTCATCTGTTGCGCCTGTGGATGTCGGTGCCCGATTCAGCGCCGCTGCCGCCCGAATGGGAATACTACTTCGGCGATGCGCGTCCCGGCTCGGTGCGTGGCGGCGTCCGTGGCAGCTATATCACGGAGGCGTTCGTCCGCTTCGAGAAACGTCAGGCCGACCGCATGAAGATGCTGCTCAAGCCGGGGCTCGACGGATCCGTTCCGGCCGCCACGACCGCACAAGGAGATGCTCATGTCGTCGCATGAGGACGTGTCGCCGTCGGGCGCCTTGAAGCGCCGTCTCGCTGCGGGCGAAACCGTGCTCGCACCCGGTATCTACGATTCACTGACCGCGCTCATCGCGGAACAGGCCGGATTTCAGGCGCTGTATCTGTCGGGCGGAGCGGTTGCGTATACCTCGCTCGGACGCTCCGATGTCGGTCTGACGACGGCCAAGGAAGCAGTCGATACGCTATGGCGTATCACGGATCGCGTGCGCACACCGGTCATCGTCGATGGCGATACGGGCTTCGGCAACGCGCTGAATACGCAGCGCACCGTGCGCGACTTCGAGCGTGCGGGCGCGGCCATGATCCAGCTGGAAGACCAGGGCTTTCCCAAGCGCTGCGGTCATCTGGCGGACAAGACGCTGGTGTCGTCGGCCGAGATGTGCGGCAAGCTGCGCGCCGCGCTCGATGCGCGCCACTCTGCCGATACGCTGATCCTCGCACGCACCGACGCCATCGCAGTCGAAGGTTTCGACGCCGCGATGGAGCGCGCCGAGGCCTACCTTGCATGCGGCGTCGATGCGCTGTTCGTCGAAGCCGTGCATACGGTGGAGCAAATGGACATCGTGTGCCGGCGCTTCGGCGAACGGGTTCCGCTGCTGGCGAACATGGTGGAAGGCGGCAAGACGCCGGTTCGAAGCGTCGCGGAATTGCGGCAACGGGGATACCGCATCGTGATCTTTCCGGGCGGCACGGCGCGCTTCGTGGCGCACGGGCTGCAAGGGTACTACGCGAGTCTGCTGAACCACGGCACGACTGAACCCATGTGGCCGCAGATGCTGACCTTCGACCAGTTGAATGAAGTGATCGGCACGCCGGAGCTGCTGGCGGCGAGCAAGCGGTACGTTTGATCGGGGCGCGCGGGACGAAACCGTTCGCGTTCCCGCGTCTATGCAAAGCACAAACGATTGGTTCGCAACGCAACCCATCGATGCTCCAATCTCGCCTTTGCATTCAAGTCCGTCACCAGCGAATCATGTCATCCCCGCACGTTTCAACGACCGCGCGCACCGGTACCGCGCGCGTCGCCTTTGCCGCCTTCATCGGTACCACCATCGAGTGGTACGACTTCTACATTTACAGCACGGCTTCCGCGCTGATCTTCAGCCACGCGTTCTTTCCCCCCGCCACCAATCCGCTCGCCGGCATACTCGGTTCCTTCGCGGCCTACGGCGTGGGCTTCTTCGCGCGGCCGCTGGGCGCCGTGTTTGCTGGACATTACGGCGATCGCATCGGCCGCAAACGCGTGCTGGTGCTCTCGCTCGTGTTGATGGGCGTCGCCACGGTGCTGACCGGTCTGCTGCCGACCTACGCGAGCGCCGGTCTGCTGGCGACCGCACTGCTGGTCACCTTGCGCCTGTTGCAAGGCGTCGCGACCGGCGCCGAATGGGGCGGTGCGTCGCTGCTGTCGGTCGAGCACGCGGCGCCGCGCCGGCGCGGACTGCTCGGCTCGTTCACGCAGGTCGGATCGGCGACGGGCATGTTGCTCGCGTCCGGGACCTTTCTCGCGGTGCGCTCGACGCTGTCGGTCGAAGCATTCAACGACTGGGGCTGGCGTATCCCCTTCCTCTTCAGCGTCGTGCTGGTGGCAGTGGGCGCGTTTGTCCGTTCGCGTATCGAAGAGCCCGCGCCGTTCGTTGCCCTGCAGAGCGAAGGCCGCATTCGCCGCGCGCCGGTCGCCGACGTGTTGCGTTATCACCGGCGCGCTTTGCTCGTCACGATAGGCTTGCGTCTGCTGCAACCGGCCATGTACGCGATCGTCACGACCTACGCGATCAGCTATCTGAACCTCAAGCGCGGCGGTGCCTCGTATGCGCTGACTGCGGTGATCGTCGGATCGGCGTTCGCGGTGATCGCGACGCCACTGTGGGCCGCGCTCACGGATCGCATCGGCCGACGCGGGCCGGCAATCTGGGCGGTAGTCGGCATCAGCCTGCTGGTCTGGCCGTTCTTCTGGTTTCTCGATCACGGCGATCTGCGTTACCTGCCGCTGGTCTTCGCGATCGAACTCGCCCTCTTCGATGCAGCCATCTACGCACCCGGCGCTGCATGGTTCGCCGAGCAGTTTCCGGTTGAGGTGCGCTACAGTGGCATCTCGCTCGGCTATCAGATCGGCACGTTGCTCTCGGGTGGACTCACGCCGTTCGTCGCGGCGGCATTGCTGGCGGTGGGCGGCAACACCCCTTGGCTGATTTGCGCTTATATCAGCGCGCTCGGATTACTGAGTCTCATCGCGGTGCTGGCCGCCGCCGATCCAGCCGCACGCGGTGCACTTCGCGCTCCGCAGTCGCCCGTGGATTCCGCCGTCATCACCTGAAGGGAAAGTCATGAGCCACGCCCGCTCCCATACAGAAGAAGCACGCATCCTCGCCCGGCTCGAACGCGAACATGCCGCACCCAAGGCGTTTCGCGCGCTCTCGGCGCCCGTCTGGAAGGCCGGCGCGCTGAGCGAGAAGGACAAACATCTCGTTGCCGTCGCGATCGCGCAGATCACACGTTGTGCGTTCTGCATCGAACATCACGCCGAACTGGCACGTCATGGCGGCGCAAGCGCGGCAGAATCGGTGGCGATCAGCTATCTGAGCGCAGCGCTCGAATCGCTGGGTGATGCAGTGGTATCGATCGATGCGGGCAATCTCGCCGTACAGGATGACGACGCGGTCGCCGGTACAAGCATTGCCGAAGCGAGACGACGGTTCGTGCAACAGGTGTTCGACACCGACGCGCTGACACCGGCCTTGGTCTGGGTCGCGGCAGCCGCCGCCGCGTATGCGCAATCGAACGATTCGCGCCGCCGGGTCTTTCATGCACAGGCGCTCGAAGCCGGCGCATCGGGCGAGGCGCTCGACGAAGCGTATGCGATTGCTGTCGTACTGCGTGCGGGTGCTGTCTATGCGCACGTGCTGCATGTTGCGGATGCGTTCGCATAACACGGTTGAAGTCCCGGCAACGGCATCAGGCACCTTGCGTGACGCACGCTGGAACGACGCGTTGACGTGAGGCGCGAATAGTCTGTCGGCGATTCGGGTCGTCTGCTGGCTTGCTGGCGGGTTTGCGCCGTGGTCTATTCACGGACAGGCTTAGGTCCTTGCCTGCGGTCACAGCTTCCCGAAGTCACATGCTTGCTGCATTGCGTGCGCGGCTTTTTGCGGTACGCGGTGCTCAGCGTCAAACCCCACCACCTCTTCACGGCGCATCGTTTGCCCGATCACCGGGTCGAGGCGATGCCATCCGTGCCCGGATTGTCCTGCAGGCACCCTTCTGCGTGGCCACCGCCGGCGGCTTGAACAGCCACGTCGCCAGCCGCAGCGCCTCGTCGACTTCCCAGTCAGGCTCGAACAGAAAAGCCCGTCACCGCTCCGCTGACGCGCCAAGCCGGTCTTGCGCCGACCGTCTCATCCTGTCGTAAGGTTTACCCCAATTTAAACGCCATCCAACAAAAGGGACATTTCGATTGCTGCACGTAATCCATGTGAAACCCAATTGACGCCACCTTGAAGCGCCGCCTCTGTGAAGTGGCGTCGCGCACGCCGCAAAGGAGAGCGATTTGGTCCTCGAACTGGAGCGGGTCAGTGTCGTTTCTGGCGGGCAACCGTATTTATACGCCGTGGATCTGCGCCTCGTCCCAGGCGCCATCAATGTGCTTCTCGGACCCACGCAGGCCGGCAAGACGACGCTGTTGCGCGTGATGGCGGGTCTGGACAGACCGACCGAAGGCCGCGTGCTCGTCGACGGCCAGGACGTGACAGGCGTCAGCGTGCGCCAGCGCAATCTCGCGATGGTCTATCAGCAGTTCATCAACTACCCGGCGATGACGGTGTTCGAGAACATCGCCTCGCCTTTGCGCCTGCAAAAGACCGACCCTGCTGAAATCCGCCGGCGCGTACGGGAAGTCGCAGCCAAGCTGCATATCGATCATTTGCTGGAGCGGCGGCCGGGCGAGCTGTCAGGCGGCCAACAGCAGCGCTGCGCGCTCGCGCGTGCACTCGTCAAGCGTACGTCGCTGGTGCTGCTCGACGAGCCACTCGTCAATCTCGACTACAAACTGCGCGAGGAATTGCGCATGGAACTGGCCATGCTCTTCGCCGACGGCAACACCACCGTCGTCTACGCAACAACGGAGCCTCTCGAAGCATTACTGCTGGGCGGCCATACGGCGATCGTCGATAAAGGCCGGGTTCTGCAGTTCGGTCCCACGCTCGATGTCTATAACGCGCCGGTCAACGTCGCGGCCGCCGCAGTCTTCAACGACCCGCCGATGAACATGCTGACGAGCGACTGCGGCAACGGCCGCGCGCGTCTGCCGATCGGCGTGGAGGTTCCAGTGCAGCACGGTCCCGCTGTGAGCGGCACATGCCGCATCGGTATCCGGCCGGGGCATCTGCGTCTTAAGCCGAAGGCTGCTCATGCGATCGCGGTGCCGTGCCGGCTCGAACTCGCTGAACTGAGCGGCTCCGAAACCTACCTGCACTTGCGCACGCTAACCGGCGCGGTCAACCTCGTGGCGCAGTTGCAGGGCGTGCATCAGATCGAGCTGGGCACGCAACTCGACGTTTTCATCGACCCTCGAGAACTGTTTGTGTTCGGCGCAGAGACCCAACTGGTGTCCCGCCCGGAGGCAGTGTATGGCGTGCATTGAGTTCAGGAATCTCGCCCACGCGTACCGCCCGAACCCCGCGACGGTCGACGACTACGCGCTTCAACCCATGAGCATGGTCTGGGATGACGGCGGCGCCTATGCGTTGCTCGGTCCATCGGGTTGCGGCAAGACCACGCTGCTGAATATCGTGTCAGGCCTCGTCAAGCCCTCGGAGGGCACCGTGTTGTTCGACGGACGCGACGTGACGGCGCTCAGTGCACGTGAGCGCAACATCGCCCAGGTATTCCAGTTCCCCGTGGTCTACGACACGATGACCGTGTTCGATAACCTCGCGTTCCCACTGCGCAATCGCAAGTTATCAGCCGCCGAGGTCACGAAGCGCGTGCACGAAGTCGCGGAAATCCTCGACATGACGCGCGACCTGCCGCTCAAGGCGAGCAACCTGGCCGCCGACGCCAAGCAGAAGATTTCGCTGGGGCGCGGCCTCGTGCGCAAGGACGTCGCGGCGATCCTCTTCGACGAACCGTTGACCGTGATCGACCCGGCGATGAAATGGATGCTGCGCCGCCAGTTGAAGAAGATTCACCAGCAACTCAAGCTCACGCTGATCTACGTGACGCACGATCAGGTAGAAGCGCTCACTTTCGCCGACGAAGTCGTGGTCATGACGAATGGCCGCGTCGTTCAGAAGGGAGGCGCCGATGCGCTTTTTCTGCGGCCGGATCACGCGTTCGTGGGCTACTTCATCGGCAGTCCGGGCATGAACCTGTGTCCGATCGAACTCGACGCCGACGGCGCCCGGATCGGCTCGCAGCGCGTGCCGCTCGACGCCGGCACGCTGGCGACGCTACGGAACGCGCATCAGCAGGCAGGCGGCGCGCTCAAACTGGGGATTCGCCCGGAATTTGTCCGCCTCTCGCAGGGAGGAGGAACCGGCGCGGTGAACGCGCAAGTGCTGAAGGCGCAGCAGCTCGGCAACTATCAACTGGTCACCGCACAATGCGACGGCCATGTATTCAACGCGCGGCTCGAACCGCATGTGCGGGTGGTCGACGGACCTGCATGGTTGCAACTCGTTGCGCCTGAAACCGTGTACTTCTGCAACGACGAAAGAATCGAAACGCGCGTCTTCGAAGGGGCCGCGCGATGAACAAGCCCGTCAATCAGAAAGCATGGCTGCTGGTGATTCCCGTGTTCATCTGCGTCGCGTTCTCCGCGATCCTGCCGCTCATGACGGTGGTCAATTATTCGGTTCAGGACATCATCGGCCCGACGCAGCATGTGTTCGTGGGTACCGAGTGGTTCCGCAACATCATGACCGATCCGGACTTGCGCGAAGCGCTCGGCAGACAGGTCATTTTCTCCACATGCGTACTGCTGTTCGAGATTCCATTGGGTGTGGGCCTCGCCTTGTCGATGCCGGCTTCGGGATGGCGCGCATCGGCCGCACTCGTGGTGCTTGCCATGCCGCTGCTGATTCCGTGGAACGTGGTGGGCACGATATGGCAGATCTTCGGACGCCCGGATATCGGATTGCTCGGCTACTGGCTCAATCGTCTGGGCTTCGACTACAACTACACGGCGAGTCCCACGGCCGCATGGATCACCGTGCTGGTGATGGATATCTGGCACTGGACCCCGCTCGTCGCGCTGCTGTGCTATGCGGGCTTGCGCGCGATTCCGGACGCCTTCTATCAGGCCGCGGAAATAGACGGCGCAAGCCGCTTTGCGGTATTCCGCTACATCGAGTTGCCGAAGATGCGCGGCGTGCTGATGATCGCCGTGCTGCTGCGCTTCATGGACAGCTTCATGATCTACACCGAGCCGTTCGTACTGACAGGCGGAGGTCCGGGTGATTCCACCACCTTTCTCAGCCAGTACCTGACCCAGAAAGCGGTGGGTCAGTTCGATCTCGGCCCGGCTGCGGCTTTCTCGCTAATCTATTTCCTGATCATCCTGCTGCTGTGCTTCATTCTCTACAACTGGATGAGCCGCGTAGGAAAAGGCGGACCCGCTGCGCAAGGAGACGGCCATGCAGGATAAGCGCCGCTGGATGCGGACCTTGATGCTCGTCGTCTATATGCTGTTCGCGCTGATTCCGCTTTACTGGATGTTTTCGATCTCGCTGCGCACGAACGAGGAAACCATGTCGACGTTCGCCACGTTGCCGCAGCACGTGACGTTCGATAACTACAAGGTGATCTTCACGGACCCGTCGTGGTACTGGGGCTATATCAATTCGATCATCTACGTGCTGATGAACACGGTGATGTCGGTGCTGGTCGCGCTGCCTGCTGCTTATGCTTTCTCACGCTATCGCTTTCTCGGCGACAAGCACATGTTCTTCTGGCTGCTCACCAACCGCATGACGCCGCCCGCGGTGTTCCTGCTGCCGTTTTTCCAGCTCTATTCGAGCGTCGGCCTGACCGACACATACATTGCCGTCGCACTTGCACACATGCTGTTCAATGTGCCCCTCGCCGTGTGGATTCTCGAAGGCTTCATGTCGGGCGTCTCGCGAGAAATAGACGAGACCGCGTACATAGACGGCTATACGTTTCCCGCCTTCTTCGTGAAGATCTTTCTGCCGCTCATCAAGTCGGGCGTCGGCGTCACGGCTTTCTTCTGCTTCATGTTCAGCTGGGTCGAACTGCTGCTCGCACGCACACTGACATCGGTCAACGCGAAACCGATTGCTGCCGTCATGACACGGACCGTGTCGGCGGCCGGCATGGACTGGGGCGTGCTGTCAGCGGCGGGCGTGCTGACGATCGTTCCCGGTGCGCTGGTGATCTATTTCGTGCGCAACTACATTGCGAAGGGCTTCGCGATGGGGAGAGTGTGATGTTCACCTGGATGTACTGGACGCCCGAGGTCGCGATCTTCTTCGGCTGCATTGTCGTCATGCTGGGTGGCATGACGGTATGGGAACTGCGCTCGCCCACGCATGAACGCAAGGGCTTTCTGCCAATTGCGACGACGCGCGGTGATCGCCTGTTCATCGGCCTGTTACTGGCCGCGTATGTCAACCTCGCGTGGCTCGCGATCAGCGCCGAAGGCTCGAGTGCCTGGCCCGGCTTCGCAGCCTCGGTGCTCGTGGTGCTTGCGATCATGTGGAAGGGCTAGCAAGCAGGCGCATGCAGTGAAGACTGGCAAAGCCGGTTCCGCTGATGCCCCCAGCGGGTGCCGACATAGTCGAAGGGGCACCGAAGACACAGGAGAAGACCATGCATCAGAGGAGACGGACCGTCGCGCTGGCATTGGCAAGTATCGTGTCAGGCGCCTTCGCGAACCAGGCTCTGGCGGGCACGCCAGAGGCGCAGAAATGGGTGGACAGCGAATTTCAACCCAGCACGCTGTCGAAACAGCAACAGATGGACGAGATGAAATGGTTCATCGACACCGCGGCGAAACTCAAGTCGCAAGGCGTCAAGGAGATTCATGTCGTGTCGGAGACCATCGACACGCACATCTACGAATCAAAGACGCTTGCGTCCGCGTTCAGTGAAATCACCGGCATTCAGGTGAAGCACGACATCATTCAGGAAGGCGATGTTGTCGAGAAATTGCAGACCTCGATGCAATCCGGGCAAAGCATTTACGACGGCTGGATCTCGGACTCGGATCTGATCGGCACGCACTATCGCTATGGCGTGATCGTTCCGCTATCGGACTACATGGCGGGCGAAGGCAAGGACTTTACCAACCCCGGTCTCGACCTGAAGGACTTTATCGGCACGAGCTTTACGACCGCGCCCGACAAGAAGCTCTATCAGCTTCCGGACCAACAGTTCGCGAACCTTTACTGGTTCCGCGCGGACTGGTTCGCACGCAAGGATTTCCAGGACAAGTTCAAGGCGAAATACGGCTACGACCTCGGCGTGCCGGTCAACTGGTCCGCGTATGAAGATATTGCCGAGTTCTTTACGAACGACGTGAAAAACATCGACGGAGAGAAAGTTTATGGGCATATGGATTACGGCAAGAAGGATCCGTCGCTTGGCTGGCGCTTCACGGATGCCTGGCTCTCCATGGCGGGCGAAGCCGACAAAGGGATCCCGAACGGCATGCCCGTCGACGAATGGGGCATTCGCGTGACGGCTGATGGGTGTCATCCGGTAGGGGCGTCGGTGTCGCGCGGCGGCGGCACCAACAGCCCGGCAGCCGTCTACGCGACGACCAAATACATCGACTGGCTCAAGAAATATGCGCCGCCGGAAGCATCGGGCATGACCTTCAGCGAGGCTGGCCCGGTGCCGGCGCAAGGCCGGATCGCGCAGCAGGTGTTCTGGTATACGGCGTTCACGGCATCGATGCTCAAGCCGGGCAACGTCACGAATGCGGACGGTACACCGAAGTGGCGCATGGCCCCGTCTCCGCATGGGGCTTACTGGAAGGACGGCATGCAGAATGGTTATCAGGATGTCGGTTCGTGGACGTTCTTCAAGTCGACGCCGGCGAATCAGCGGGCCGCCGCGTGGCTGTATGCGCAGTTCGTGACGTCGAAGAGCGTGTCGCTGAAGAAGTCGATTGTCGGTCTCACGTTTATTCGCGACTCCGACATTCATAGCGACTACTTCACGAAGAACGCGGACAAGTATGGCGGGTTGATCGAGTTTTATCGCAGCCCGGCGCGCATCGCATGGACGCCGACCGGCAACAACGTGCCTGACTATCCGAAGATGGCGCAACTCTGGTGGAAGAACGTGGGTACTGCTGTCGCGGGTGAGAAGACCCCGCAGGCTGCAATGGATAACCTCGCGAAGGAGATGGATCAGGTGTTGGCGCGTTTGCAGCGGGCCGGGATGAAGGTTTGCGCGCCGGAACTCAATGCGCAAAGCGATCCGTCGAAGTGGTTGTCCGACAAGAACGCGCCGTGGAAGCGGCTTGCCAATGAGAAGCCCAAGGGTGAGACGGTGAAGTATGAGGAGTTGTTGTCGGCGTGGAAGGCGGGGAAGGTGCGGTAGCGCGTTTTTGTGGATGGGCGGCGCTTGATTGCGCCGCCTTTTTTTGTTGTATTGAGTTTGGCAAGCGGCCGGAAGCGATCCCGGCAGCGGTCTAGATTTGGGCTATGGATCTCGTCAGCGTGTAAGAACGCTTAGGGAAGGCACATGTTGAAGTGCGCAAGCCTTTTGTTCAACACCAGGGCGCCAATTTCATAGGAACCGGTAGGCGCGCCTTCGTAGAGGATCGTACCGTTTCCTCCGGTGGCAACCGTGTTCTTGCAGTTCTCGAAGAAGGAAGCCTGGCACGGATAGGGTCCAAAGATCTGGTGGCCTACTTTGGCCGCCGAGCCTGACGTGCCGGTCGCTATCGGACAGGAGCACACGATCTGGTCTTGTCCGAGCCGGCCGAGGCCAGGGAACGATTGACCTCGCGTGCTCGCGAAACAGATGCCGCCATCGCACGAGGCATAGGCACCGGAGTTTGAAGTCGGGGGGCAGAAATAGAGCGCCCGGTCTCCGGATTGCCCTGTGCTTGCCGGGGGAACGCTGAAGGTACTCACCACATAGCCGCTGCTGGCGCCTTGAGCATTGAAGTTGCAAACGTCCCCGCCGGAGTAGGACAACGAGCGGCTGACGCTGTCGCCATACTGCAGGTCGCAGCGGCAATAGGCGACGTTGTTATAGACGAAGCAGCGGACACCCGCGCAGAGCGCGTACTCCTGGTTGCGGCAGATCGAGAGTCCGTTTTGAGCCAAGGCGGCGGCGATGTCGCCATCGGTCCCGAGAGAAGGCGAGGCACTGGATGCGGCCACGGTAGTGCTGCTCGCGGCCCAACTTCTCCATCCGAGCGAGGTCAGGAACGCGCCACACAGGCCGCGGCTTATCAGTCGCAGCGTCTTGCGCCGGGTCGGCCCGTGTGCGACGGCTTTGGTCCACTCATCGAATCGATGGTCCATTGCATTCGGGTTGACGGAGCGGATTTTCATGGCGGCTTCCTGGTATCAGTGGGGCATTGAGTCCCGGAGAAGTGTCTCGTGCAATCACAAAGGACTTTCAGCGTGGAGTCTGGCGTCGTTGGAAGACGCGCTTTGGCTGCCCGCTAAAGCCAGAATGGCGTCGGATCCTTCGGCCACGTCGGATCCCAGTACCCCGCGCTCATCGATGAGGTAACCCACTGGCGTAGCGAACGTCGCATACTGGAGTGAGACCTCCCAATTTCTTTGCAGCACCACCAGAAACGTCAATCCAAGCTTTGCCACTTTCTGGCGGTTAGTTTCCGCGTCCTGCCGGCTCACCATGAGCACCAGGACATCTTTTCGCTCACGATGCACGCGCTCCAGGTGCGGGGCCAGAAGCTCGCATGGGCCACAACCTGGATCGGTGAAGACGAGTAGCACTCGCCTGCCCCGAAAATCCTCAAGGGCCAGGTCATCTCCATCCAGGCTCGGTAGACGAAAATTTGGCGCCGGCGTTCCAGCTCTGAGGCCGCTGCGGTTGAGTCGGCTTTTATTGATCGGTTTGTTTCCCCGAGCGGCTAGCTCGGCCGGGCGATTGCGGTTCGGTTCCGGCGTGGCTTGAGGAGCCGGCGATGTTGCTAACGCCATTAAGGCCGCCGCGCCCATGGCCAACTCACTAGCAACGGTTCCCTCCTCGTCGATGAGGTAGCCCACCGGCGTGCCGTGCGCCCGGTATTGCGCAGCCAATTCCCTATCTTTCTGCAGCAGCACGGGGCATTCAATGCCGTGTGTCTGGAAGAGTTGGCGGTTTGTTTCGGCTTCTCCTGTGCTTAACACCAAGGGCATTGGCTTGCCATTTTCACTTTCAGGCGCGAAGGATTTCAACTCCGGCAGCATGCTCATGCAGAAACTGCAGGCTGGATTGAAGAAGATCAGCAGGACAGGACGGCCCCGGAACGCTGAGAGCCGGTGAAGAGCCCCGGAAAGGTCAGGCAATTCGAAGTCCGGCGCTATGGAGCCTGACGGGAGGCCATTCAGGGCAGTCGATGCAGGATCGGACGGCTCAGTCAATCCGCCCCGAAACCCGTTCTCGAGCGCCTCCAGGCTCAGCAAGATCCGCCCGTGTTGACGCACCAGTTGATAGCCCAACCAGCAACCAAAGACGATGAGCAACCAGGGCAAGGCTATAGCGAAGACCAGGAGTGTCGTCATGGAGAACTCATGAGGGGCTTCGTGCGGTGGTTTCGGCAAAGGAACAGGCGTGAATTAAATGCTAATAATCCTTGGGAGCGGTGGCTGTCAAGTGGTTATGGTTGTCGTTCGGGTTTCGTTTGAAGCAACTTGGGTTGCTGTTGTTTGGGGGCAGCCGCGGTGCGTTCAAACGCTACATTCGGCTGAAGGATGCGATGTGGGATTGTCCAGGGGTTGGCTACTGCTGGACTGGGCGGAGGAACAAGTTGTTCAGCTTGGCTTTGCGGCCTGAGGCGATCTCAAGCTGCGGACAGTCGCGGCGGGTGACTGAGTTTTGCGTCCGCGGCGAGCCGCTCCTGTCCTGTTCCAGTCGACCCTCATCTGTTCGCGCGAGGTGGGTCGGGCGTAATCTCACTCTGGAAGAGAAGCCCACTCCTGCACGAATTTGTCGACCGCCTGCGAAAAATTCATCAGGGTGTCTTTGAGATTGCCCGCCACGATTCCAGTCGACATGAGAGTCTCGTGCTTCATGGCATAGCCATTGGTTAGCGGAATCACGGTGCCCATGAAGTTGTACATGTTCCAGTTGTTGGACAACGCAACGTCGCCCGGATGATGGGTCGAGCGCAGCATATACATTAGCTTGAGGCACTGATTGTGAATGGTCACCATAAACAGCGTCCGTCCGACCGTAACGGTCAGCACCGGCATTCCACTCTCAACCCCCTCGATGCTATCGAGGCCTAGTTTCCGGATCGTCTTGTCCAGCGAGCGCAAGTCTGGAACCGGGATGAAATCGGTCAGTTCCATGTCAGATCGCCTTCAGCGCGTTCGCACCGACCATGCCGACCACCTTTGCCAATGCATCCTCCGAGTAGGTCAACAGCGAAATGAGCACTCGCGGTTCAACGCCGCAGCGCGCGGAAATATGCGACTTCAGGATGCCTGCAGGAGGTTCGTCGTGCGGCGTCAGGTTGAAGAGTTGCGTCTCGGCGTTGAATTTGACGATCTCTTCCGCAGTCAACGGGCGAGTGAGCCCGAATAGCTTTATGACGTGGAAGTAGCCGCCGCCAAAGCCCACGGCGGACGCGATACCTGATTGATTCGTCACAGCGCGCTCCAGCGAAATTCCAAATATCTCGATGGGCTTCCGGTCCTCGAAGGTCCAGCCCGCTGCCGATAGATGGGGCCTAAGCTGATTCATATCCTTTACGAGCGCGGTACTCGGCGCGGGGCTGCTCTTGCCGAACAATGATCTAAAAATTTTCCTTCTCCCGTAGTTTCAAATGATCCCGATACACTACTTGGCTACGACCCGACAGGCGCACAGCAGGCTCGTCGGATCGCCCGGCGTGATTTCGTTATCGCGTATCCAGCGCCGACGGATTTTGAGTCATCGTCGTGACATTGGCCAGGCAACGTCAGTGTTCGCATTGTTTGCTGCTGTTGCGAGATGTCATTCCGCGATGACCTCGGCCGGCGATCGAACGCTGGGCGCGCTCCGCGCCCTCTCGCAAACGCATGCCAAAGATTACAAACTAACCACAAACGGTGATTCTTCGTTTAGAATGCGAGTGATTCTCATTAAGCGACACGACCGCGTTCGCTCGTCCTGTGGCCAACTCATTTCCAATGACTTACCAGATCGACGCCGTTGGCGTGCTCTACAGTGAGCATCACAGTTGGCTCGTGAGCTTTCTGTATCGCAGACTCGGTAACCGCGACAATGCGGCCGATCTGGCGCACGACGCCTTCGAGCGTCTGCTGCGCAGCGATCCCGCACAAGCTTTGCCGCAGCCCCGCGCTTATCTGACGACGATTGCCAAGAATCTGGTGGTGAGTCACTTCCGTCACGCTCAGGTGGAACGCGCGTACCTCGACGTGCTGGCGAGTCAGCCGGAGGCCACCGCGCCGTCGCTGGAAGCGCGCGCGCTGATTCTGGAGACGCTGGAACGGTTATGCCGTCTGGTCGAGACGATGACACCGCGAACCCGCACGGTTTTTCTTCTCGCCCAACTCGATGGGCTCAGCTATCCGCAGGTGGCTCATCAACTCGGCCTTTCAATCGATGTGGTCAAGAAGGCCATGTCCAAAGCCTTGCAGCAATGCTACGCCGTGGTCTATGAATGAGCTCGCAGCGGCAGGCGCGGACGTGACCCGATGACGCTCGCCAACCGTATCGACGCCACGATCGTTGCCCAGGCCGCCGACTGGATGGTCAAACTGCAGGACGGTCCCGACGCGCGAAACCACGCCGGATTCGAGCGCTGGCGAGCGGCCAGCCCGGTTCACGCCGAAGCATGGCGGCGCATGGCCGAGATGACGCGAAGCTTCAATGACCACGTCGGCGAACTCGGGCCTCAGGGCGCGCGCTCGGTCCTCGAGAGCGTGAACGCGCAACAAAAACGGCGTCGTGCGATGACACGCCTGCTGACGTTCTCGGGGGCCGGCATCGTCGGCTGGACGCTGCTCGATGCGACGCCCTGGCGTAGCTGGACGGCAGGCTATAGCGCCAGTGTCGGAGAGCAGCGCGAGTTCGTGCTGGCCGATCACACGCGCCTGACTCTGAATACCGATAGCGCCGTCGATATCCGATTCGACGCGCATCAGCGACGCATTACGCTGTACAAGGGCGAGATTCTGGTGGTGAGCGGACATGACCCGGCGGGTCGCCCTCTGCACGTCGATACCCGAAACGGTGTCGTTACGCCGATCGGCACGCGCTTCACGGTACGTCAGCCAGGAGAAACGGATCAGGACACGCGCGTCAGCGTGATCGAAGGCGCGGTCGAAATCCGTCCGGCCAACGCGACCGGCCAGGTCTTGACGCTCGCGCGCGGGCAAACCACCACGTTCAACCGCAACGCGTTCGAGGCGCCCTCCGCGCTCGATTCCAGCTCCGTCGCGTGGATCGACGGTCTCCTCGTGGCGCGCAATCTGCGTCTCGCCGATTTCATCGACGAACTGGCGCGTTATCGGCGAGGCATCCTGCGCTGCGATCCGTCGGTCGGCGATCTGCGCGTCACCGGCACCTTCCCCCTACACGACACCGACAAGGTGTTGCGCGTGATTCAACACGTTTTGCCGGTCACGCTTCATAGCCGCACCCGTTACTGGGTGACGCTGACTCAGCGATCCGCCTGAGCCCTCCCAACGCCAACCAGAGCCGGCACGTCACCGCGCCGTTCGATTATCAATTTATCGAAATAACAGCACCGAAAAAAAACGGCACTGTTTTCGATTTCGAGCGTTAGACCTCATAAGACGAAGCCGAGGCGCACGGCAGCGTCGTCCATCTACCGCTCGAATCAAGGCCTCTTCATGGTTTCAATTCAACCTCGCGCCGCTACACGCAGCGCTTTCCGGCGTGCACCGAATCTTTTCACACTGGCCATCGCAATGACATTCGCCGGTGCCGCAACCCTGCTGCCCGCATCCGATGCCCGGGCGCAAACACCGCATGTCGGCAACGATGCGCGGCGTTACGACATTCCGGCAGGACGTCTCGACGACGTTTTGATCGCCTACGGACGGCACGCCGGATTGATGATCGGGACCGATCCCTCATTGACCGATGGCGTGCAAAGCAGAGGCTTGCATGGAACATACAGCGCGCTGGCAGGACTGGATGCGTTGCTGGAGGGTTCCGGTCTCGCGGCGAGCCTCGTCGAGGGCGGAGCCTACAAGCTGTACCGCATTCCGACTCCGCCTGCGACCACCGGCGCGACGACGCTGGAACCGATTCATGTGCGAGGCCACGCTGAAACCGCGTGGACGGAAACCAGCGGCTACGTCGCGTCACGCAGCGCAGCCGGCACGAAAACCGATACGCCTCTACTCGAAACCCCGCAATCCATTTCCGTCGTCACTGCCGATCAGATCACGGACCAGGCCGCGCAAAGTGTAGGCGCGACGTTGCGTTATTCACCCGGCGTGCGCGGCGACAGCTTCGGTGTCACGACTGACCGGGACTATGTGCGCGTGCGCGGCTTCATGCCGAACTTCTATCTGGACGGCTTGATGCTGCCGTACGGCCTCGGCGGTCAAGGCGCGCAATCGGAGCCATTCGGTCTTGAACGCATCGAAGTGGTGCGTGGGCCGTCATCCGTGCTGTTCGGTCAGAATCCGCCGGGCGGCATCATCAGCATGACGAGCAAACGGCCGACCGATCAGGCGCGTCACGAAGTCGAGTTGCAAGGCGGCAGCTACGACCACGTGCAAGGTGCGTTCGACTTCAGTGGACCGGTGGACCAGGACGGCAAGCTGCTCTATCGCTTCGTGGGGCTGCGCCGCGACAGCGGCACCCAGGTGGACGGCGCCGACGACAATCGCACGTATCTCGCGCCGAGTCTCACTTTCCGGCCCACGGCCGACACCTCGCTCACCTTGCTCGCTCAATACCAGAAGGACGATGCCGGGATCGCCACGCAGTACTACCCTGCGTACGGCACGTTGTACGCCAATCCATTGGGACAGATTCATTCAAATCTGAACGTTGGCGACCCCGATCGTGACACGCTGCAACGCGAGTACTATGCGATCGGTTACGAAGCGAATCATGCATTCAACGACGACTGGAAGGTCAAGCAGGCACTGCGCTATGCCCATGTAAAAACCCACAACTATTCGACGTGGGGCAATGGCTTCGTAACTGACGCGGCGACCGGCTTGCCAACCGACTACCGCACGCTGCTTCGGCGCGCGACGGACATCAACCGCAGCATGGACGAATT
The DNA here is from genome assembly GCF_031451175.1 of Caballeronia sp. LZ035. Lineage (NCBI taxonomy): Bacteria > Pseudomonadati > Pseudomonadota > Betaproteobacteria > Burkholderiales > Burkholderiaceae > Caballeronia > Caballeronia sp. LZ035. The sequence goes on along the minus strand of NZ_JARUXS010000002.1, from coordinate 1,147,925 downwards.
CACCGTCGATAATCAGGTTCAGGGCAAGTTCAAGACGGCGGTGCTGAATCACACCCTGCTCGCGGGCTTCGATTTCCGCCGCGAAACGATCGACAACTACACCGGCACGGTCGCCACGAGCTCGATCGATATTTTCAATCCGGTCAACACGGGTGCGGCACCCGCCATTACCTACACGGCGAACAATCTGCAGACGCTGAACCAGTACGGCGTGTACCTGCAGGATCAGATCAAGCTCGACCGGTGGATTCTGACGTTGAGTGGCCGCAACGACTGGTCACGTGCAGCATTGGACAATCGCAGGACCAACCTGACCACGACCGCCAGCGACAACGCGTTCACCGGCCGCGTCGCGCTTGGCTATCTGTTCGACAGCGGCGTCGCGCCGTATATCAGCTACTCGACATCGTTCGAGCCGCAGATCGGCACCACCTCGCCGGAATCGGGCAGCCGCCCCTACACGCCGACGCGTGGGCAGCAAACGGAAATCGGCATCAAGTATCAGCCGACGAACCTCGATGCGCTGTTTGCGGTATCGCTGTTCGACATGAAGCAAAAAGACGTGTTGACGCCGGACCCCGAGAACATCCTGTACAGCATCCAGACCGGCGAAGTCGGCTCGCGCGGCGTCGAACTGGAAGCGCGCGCGGCGATCACGCGGCAGATCAAACTGATCGCCAGCTACTCGTTCACCGATACCCGCGTGCTCGCCTCGACCAACCCGGCGCAATTGGGCCATCAGTTGCCGCTGATTCCGAAGCATCAGGCCAGCCTTTGGGCGACCTACAGTTTCGAGCAGGCAGTTCTGTCGGGTCTCGAAGTCGGCGCGGGCGTGCGCTATACCAGCGGGTCTTATGGCGATACCGCCAATCTGTGGAAGACCGCGAGCTATACCGTCTTCGATCTGATGGCCCGTTACGATCTCGGCCGCATCGACTCACGCCTGAAGGGCGCGTCAGTGAGCATCAACGTGCAGAACATCGGCGATCGTGAATATCTGACCGGTTGCCAAAGCGCGGCTTCGTGTGAGTTTGGCGAGCGCCGCGCGATTCTCGGCACGGTGAGGTATCTTTGGTAAACCGACTCTGACATACCGTATCGACACGTTTGCGTGGCAGGCGGCTTCCCTGATCTGCGTCTTTGTTCCGGGAAGTAAGACATCACCGCATTGTCGAGCGTGGGGCCGCTGTTTTTGCCCATTTTGCAAAGGGAAGCCGTGATTGCCGGGCTGCTGGTGAGTTTCGTCGTTTAGGCGGGGGCGTCCCTTGGAGTTTCGACGCGCAAATCCGAGATGCAGTCGGCGATGCGCTGGACTTCGCTGGTCAATCCCGCACCCTGCGTCGCGATGACGCTGCTGGAGTTGTCCTGAAAGCACATCAACTGACTCAGCGAGCGCTTACCGATTGAAACACAGCGACGGCGCGGACATCGACGGTTTGTCGCCTCACTGGGTCGAAGTCGTTGCCGAACAAATGCATCAGGTCGAAAGGCAGATTCATGGTTTTCGAGGTCGAAAACGGGTGGGACGGTAGTCTCGGGAAACAGCGAATGAGCCCTTGCGACCCACTTCTGACATTCGTTCAAAGCCGGCATGATGGACCGCTTCAAGTCGTGAAACGGCCATTTGGAATCGTCGATTCCGAGCCAGAATCCGGGAAACGCCTAGCGCTCGTTGAAAGCTATTCAGGGCAAATGATATAGAACTTCCGCCGCATGCCGACGAGCGAAACTGAGTCTGCCGGACCAGCGCGCGATTTAGTCAAATCTTGTCTGTACAAAGTTGCACGAAATTCGAACTTCGACGGCTCGCGGGCTCTACAACACACTACAAGTGAAAACTCACTTCCGAAACCAGTCGCGGACGGACATTAACTTCATGTTTGCACGGCGCGTCAATGAAGCGAAGCAGCTTCAATCCGTGGCAACGCCTAGGTCTCGAGCCGATAAGTGCGTGTTATCGTTGCACATGGGCTCAGGCTGCTCCGCTGACTTCGGTGCGAATCCCCTTATTCTACATCGAAGTGTGCATTCGAAAGCCAAGCGCCTAGTTTCTTGCCGGGGTCTGGCTTTAACCTTTCCTTCAAATTTGCTTGCATCTTACCAAGGTCTGCTTTCCACTCAGGTGGCCGGTACTGCCGTAGTCCGTCGATACTCTCATAGATCAGCTTTCCATCGTCTGCAGAGTATCGGACGGTGGCCTCCGAACCAACCCATGCCCGTCCCAGATAGTCCATCTCGAGGCGGTTGACTTTTGCGACAAAGAAACTATTAGCGCCTGCACGATCCACCCTTCGTGGATCAAAATTTTTTATTCCCATAGCAGCCCGTCGCAGTTTATCGACCGAGCTTGGCCAGCGGTCAGCTAAATTTCGCAGTAAAACAGTCGCTGATTCGTATGAGCGTCGCTCGTCGGCCGAAAATCGTCGACCAAGCTTTAAGACACTGTCTACGACCCGATTGAGAAAACGCTTAGGTACCGCTCGCGCGACCCCTGCGGACGCCACGAAGAACGTTTTGAGAGCGCGTTCCGAAGGAGAAAGTTGCTTGCCGTCCAGTACATCTTCGCCTAGGTAAGCCTCAAAGAGGTCGCGAGGAACCCCAAGGAATGGGATCGCGCTTATACAATCCAACATGAGTTTCGCATTATCATGGAGTTGTCGAGCCCGCTCAGGGTCGAAATCATACGTTCGATCTGCTTCAACTGCAAAAAAATTCGCCAGGAACCGCGCTAAGACCCCCTGCGGCCCATTGGCAATTCCCGAATTCGCACGCTTCAAGGTGTCTAAGATGTCGTTTCGGAATTTCGCATTCTTTGCCATCAATGCTGTACTACCGGAGTTGTTAGTGCGTCTCAACTCGCTTGGAATAAACAACTGATAAATCTCGACTCCGACCGGCATCTGCGAGTGCACGGCTGAAACAGCATCGAAGTGTCGAGACGCGGAAGTATCAAAAGGGTCACTTGGACTCGGACGAAAGAGAACGATCTTTCGTCCGTACACTTCTTTTCCGAATGCGTCCGGCGCTTTTCGAGCGTCCTCTGTCTGGTTATGCTCTATGCCGGCCAGTTTCGCGTAACTTCCGTCGATCTTAGATTCTAAGGTTTTGAACGCATCCCTGTACCCGTTGATCAATTTTTCACGCGCTCGACGTAGGATCTCGTTGACGAACGTTGCAGGGACTCCAGTAGCACTGACACCTGGGAGCGCTGCTTTGTTGAATTCGTCTTCCGTCGGAAGCGGAGGAAATTGGATTACTACATTTTGACTTCCTACCTTTCCGTCTGCTATGTCGCGCGCCAGAACATCTAAATAATTGACCGTCTCCGATGTCAACGAATTTGGCAAATAAAGCGTAGGGTTATATAACGGATACAGTTGGTCCATAACTACATAAGGGTTAACGATGGACGAACCCCCTCTCAGAAATGCGTCGGCACCGAGAGCAGACGGTCGCTGCGCCATAACGAAGTCTGAGAAGCGCTGTTGGCCTCGTCCCTTAATGAAAGCATCCCGCTGATCAGAGGACATCAAACCGCCCTGTTCAAAACTGCGCACGCCGGCACGATTCAGCGCTGAACTATCGGCTTCGCCGAGCTGCCCATCTGCTCTCGGGGCGGCGTTGATGTTGAAGACGTCGATCTCGTCGAAGGGAGTCTCTTCGGTAAAGTCAACGTAATGCATGCGTTTCGGCCCCGCAGGTTGGTTCTTAAAAGTAACATCGGCGGCGCTTGGAAACGCTGGGAGAACGAACAACAGGATTACTATGAGCCGGCCCATATCGTTCATCGCGTTGTCTATCATTTTATAAGCTCGGTGTGTAGGGCATACTCAGACAGCACATTTCGGGGCGATAGACAGATAGATGCCCAGTTCGGTCGAGTTCCAACTGATTGGCAACCGCGCTGGAACAGGATTTCAGCGTCTTGCGCTTCAGCAATCTTGCGCAAATCCCCAACTACCGCATTCGCAGCCGATAGCGAGTTCATGTAATCGTTTGCGCAAATTGCCTGTCCGACACGGATTGCTGCCGCATAGCTTTCGACCGTCGCCAGCGTGCCGCGTAGGAAATAGACATCACCGGTATTTATTGCTCGCAAAAAGTCTGGTCGTAGGGCCTCTAGCTTAGAGACGTAACTCATTGCGGGTTTGCAGACAGTTGCATCATCCACGAACCCCGTGGCGTCGTTCCTAAGAGATGCTCGCGTTGACTCGAGCTTAGTCAGTGTTTCCTTCGCCAACTTTAAAGAGATATCTGCCTGCTTGCGTAATGCGGCTTCTCCTTTCCCAATTGGCTCCAGCTTCATGATAGGAACTGCTTCCATGGCCGTTCGAATATCTAGAACGCATTTATCTAGAACGATGATGCAACTCGTGACCTCGTTTATCGCGTTGCGATTATTGGGGGAAGCGATGCAGCCCTGCCAATCCTGGTTCTCCATAAAAAGCACCTGATTGAGCCGTGCAACGGTTTGGGCCATTGAAATGAGTTGATTTGTCCGCTGCTGCTCAGACGCTGCAAGCGTTCTATACTCGTTGAGGTCGATGGCATTCCCGCCGCGTGCGAAAATCACCAATAACATCGCCACTATTAAGCGAAAAATTCCTATCGAAAGAATGCGATAAATGTTCCCGTGCTCAACGCAAGAATGAGTGGCTAATCCTATAGCGAAACCGTCTATCGATAAGTCGATCGAATTCTGAAGGATACGCATGTTTCCGCTCCGTGAAGTGAGCAGATTGCCAGGACAAGGCGCTTCAACGATTGGCCGGCACTCCTTGGGCCAATTCTCAGTAAGCGCAGCACGCGGGCAGTCACGCAAGCTAGCACATCAAAACTGTCAATCGTCTTTCATAATAGAGCTAGGTTAAAAAAGGGCAAGTAGTTGCGTACTGCAAAGAGCGCTTTTCCGACGAACGCTGCAGACAGCGGCGGCCGTCTTTTGTCCTTTCGTTTCGCGTTCTCGTCGAACGGCGACGCGCCAGTTCCTGGTTGTGGGGATCATCGACTACAACTTCGTCATGCCACGCGCCGGTTTTCCGATCGACGCGAGAACCCCTAATTACGTCACGCTTGGACGTAAGCCGTAGCTCAATCAGATTGTGCTGTGCCATGTCACTTTCAGGTCGATCCGCTTGAATGTATCGATGCTGCTGATGCAACCTTTCGCAGCGGCCGATCAAGCACAATCTCTACTGGACCGGCTACGCCGGAAAATGAGCGTAGCGGACGTTCGAGCGTCGAGCCAAGCCCATCACCGTGTGACCGCTCATGGCCGAACTGAGCCGGACCGCCCTTCAAGTTCCGTCCGCTGTTTTGCGTAATCATATTCGCGGTGTCGCCGCCGTCGACTGGACCCCGGAGAGTTTGAAGCTAGGTCAAGAAAGTTCAAAGTTAAGTGAATCTTGGTGTCGACGTTCATCTAACGATGGACCGGTGAGGCGTCACCCCTTATTGGCCGTTTCGGTCGGCAACATCGAGGGTGGTGGCATAGGCGGTGTGGGAGATTTAACGGGCGGTAGTTCGGATATATCACCTCGGTCCGGCGATTGTTGATCCAGAGTATGTAGCGCTTTGGTCATGATGCGTTGCTCCATAGAAATTTTGAAAGAAGGCAGACCCCGAAGCTTCCGCTCGGTCCATAATGTCCTGTCGAACAGGCAGGGAGGATGCGAAATGCGTTTTCATGGTCTTAGCTTTACGCAACTGGAGTTCTTTTCTGGATTTGTCAAAGCCGGGATCATTTTCTGGGCGCGACGAAATTTCTGTCCATTTTCCCTCGGCCCATATAAAGTGGTCGTCGAATTCGTGCACTGCAGATGAAAGCCCCTTGGCCCGCAAATGATATGGGAGGTATTTACTTACAGCAGAAATTATTTGTGTGACTACTATAATCGCGGCCCATATTGCGGGGTATGCCTTGAAAACTGCCCAGATCCCAAGACTGCTTGTCGACAATAGAGCTAGTAAGATATTCAATATCCTTTCTTTCTTCTCGCAATCGATTCGATAGCCGGCAATGTAGTCGGTGTGAACTTTCAATTCAAAGAGCTCCCTCCAGAACCTCTGTTTGGCACTCATGCGACCGCCCCCCAGAAAACGTCCGAAACTGTCGATCCGAGAACCGCGATACAAGGTAATGCACGTGAAAGACAATATGAGGCATGAGCGCCTGACAACCGTGTTTGCCAAGCCGGCCTAAACCTATCCAAGCCCGACAGTTCTGATGAACGGATGCGTGACGGGGTTGACTCAATATTTCTATCCGTAAGCGCGGTGCTTTTCTCAAAAAGTGACGTCAAATTGTTGGCTACCGCACGCTTCTCGGAATTTGCCGACGCGGCACAACGTCTCATACAGCAGCACGACAGCCACGGCGACGATTTCTCACGCGAGACTCATCTGACTGTCAAAACGACCACTTGACCATATGCTGTGCCGAACTAGTGTCGATGTTCGAATGACCGTTGATATTTCTTGGGCGTCAAAGGCACACGACCCGGTTCATCGAATTGTTCTCGCGGTTTGTCCGGCAGGTTCCCGAGGATTGCGGCCGTTCTGATTGCAGAGTTCTCCGCTCGCTGAACGGCAGTTCGTGGCCGCTTGCCGCCTTCTACGCCTCGCCGACGCCCTCGTTGATCCACAGAGCGACACAGAACTCCCGACCACGAAATCGTTTCAAGTGAAGTGGACAGCCGAACCAGGCCGCTCTACTCCAATGCGACGTGCGGCCGAAAACCTGCGAAGAACTTCCTTGCTGTCCTGAGCATCTGGCGCTTTCTGCCTGCCTGTCGTTTCACCCTCTTGCGCCCCCTCTCCGACGGATCCATTCCGCGCAAGCCTCACCTCGACTAGGTCAGCGCCGATTTCCACGCGTTCCCTGCGCTACCGCCTCCAGCCGTCCTTCGCCCCTGATACCAATATTCCAATTTATTATTTGCAAATCGCATTATTGGTACGTGAGAATGCTCAAACAACATGATTCGAGCACCCCCGTAGCCGTATGGACATCCGCCAACTCGAAGCCTTCGCCGCAGTGGTCACAACCGGCAGCATCACCGCCGCCGGCCGCTTGCTCAACCGCTCGCAGCCTGCCATCACGCGCCTGATCCAGGACCTCGAGGCTGACGTGCGCTACGCGCTGTTCACCCGCAACGGCCCCCGCGTCACGCCGACCGAACAAGGCATCCAGCTTTACGAGGAAGTCGAATCCGTCCTCGCAAACCTGCAAGAACTCCAGAAACGCTCCGATGAAATCGCCCGTGGCGACAGTCGTCCCTTGCGCATCGCTGCGACCGCCGCGCTCGCCGCTGGCCTGGTGCCGCTCGGCCTGGCCCACGCCCAGATCGCCGGCGCGGCCCACAACGTGCAGCTACGCAGCGTGACCCCCGAACAGGTAGTCCACGCCGTGCTCACCGGCGCAGCCGATATCGGCGTGGCCAGCTTGCCGCTCGAACATCGTGGCGTGCTCCTGCACTGGATCGGCCAATCCGCGTGCGTTGCGGCGCTGCGCGACGACGATCCACTCGCGCAACACGACCGCCTGCCGCTTTCGGCTTGCGACGGCCGGCGTATCGTCACGATGCAAAATCCGTATCGCCTTCGCCGCCGCCTCGACCACGCATTCACGCAAGCGTCGGTCAAACCCGCAGGACTGATCGAAACGAATTCGTCGATGAACGCGCTGACTGCCGTGCGCGCGGGCCTCGGCATCTCCGTGCTGGAACCCGTCACGGCCTACGGCACGCCGCTCACCGGCATCACCATCCGACCTATCGACGCCGACATTCCGTATTTCTTCGGCGTGATCTCGCGCGATGCGATCCCGCTGCCGCCTGTGGCCGCAAGCCTGATCGACGCACTCGCCGATACCGCCCGCGCCCTGCTCCCCGATTTCACGCTGCGCGCGAGCACGGAGCACGCCCAAGTCCTGCAGTCGCTCTATGGCGACCTGCCTGCCATCAAGGAAAACTTGCTGTGACGAACCCGAGCACTCCATCGACCGCGGGTCTCGCGGCGCTCGAAGCCCGCTTGCGCCAGGACCTCGCGTGGCTTGAACTGCCCGCGAAACGCTGGGTACCCGAGCGCACCATCGACGGCCACGCGCTCGTCAACGTCGCGATCGTGGGCGGCGGCATGGCCGGGCTCGCGGTGTCGGCGGCGCTGGGCCATCTCGGCATCGATGCCGTCATCTACGATCAATCGCCGCGTGGCTTCGAAGGCCCATGGGCGACCACGGCACGCATGGAAACCCTCCGCTCGCCAAAGCAGCTCACCGGACCTGCGCTCGGCCTGCCGTCGCTCACGTTCCGCGCGTGGTTCGAAGCACAGTTCGGCGCACAGGCCTGGGACGCGCTCGACAAGATACCGCGCCTGCAATGGATGGACTATCTGCGCTGGTATCGCGATGTGCTGGACATCGACGTGCGCAACGAACACCGCATCACCGCGATCACGCCGCGCGCGGATGGTTGCGTGGCGCTGTCCATCACGCATGCCGCGGGCAACGAAACCGTTTACGCGCGCCATGTCATTCTCGCGATGGGTCGCGACGGACTAGGCGGTCCCACCGTGCCTGCGTTCGCGCGTGACCTGCCGCGTCGCTTCTATGCTCATTCGTCCGATGTGCTCGGCTACGGCACGCTGCGCGGCAAGCGCGTGGGCGTCATCGGCGCGGGCGCATCGGCGATGGACAGCGCAGCGACCGCGCTCGAAGCAGGCGCGGCATCCGTTGATCTGCTGATTCGCCGCACCGATATTCCCCGCATCAACAAAGGCAAGGGCGCGGGTAATCCGGGCCTTACGCACGGTCATGTCGCGTTGCCTGATGACTGGAAGTGGCGCATCCGCCATTACATCAACGTGCAGCAGGTTCCACCGCCACGCGGCAGCACGCTGCGCGTGTCGCGTCACGCGAACGCTCGCTTCAATCTCGGGACACCGATAACCGATGTCGAAGTCGTCGGGAACGCGCTACAGGTGCGCACGCCAAAGGGCAACTTCGCGCTCGACTTCCTCCTGTTCGGCACAGGCTTTCGTATCGACTGGACGGACCGCCCCGAATTCGCATCCTTCGCGCGTCATGTCCGCGTATGGAAAGACCGCTACGCGCCGCCCGCCGGTGACGATGACATCGAGCTTGCCGATTCACCCGATCTCGGCCCTGTCTTCGAGTTCCAGGAGAAGAGCGCGGGCGAATGCCCTGGCCTCGAACGCATCCATTGCTTCTGTGCCCCCGCGACGCTCTCGCACGGCGCGCTCTCGGGCGATATCCCGGCCGTGAGCGACGGCGCGAAGCGGCTCGCCCAGGGGCTCGCGGCAACGTTCTATCGAGAAGATGTCGAATTGCATTACGCCAACATGGAGACGTTCGCCGAGCCCGAAGTCGAGGGGACCGAATGGACGCCCGCGCCACCACCACCGGCACTCGCCGATCAAGCCTTCGAGAGTTGAACATGAAACATGACATGGATGAGGACGTGGTCGATCGCGTCACAGGCCTTGCGACCGGCTCAAGCACTCACGCACTGCGGCATCAGCGTGCGAAGGTCGTGGACGCGACCCAAGGCAGCTACGACGCGCTGTTCGATCCCGCACTCGAAGGCATCACGCTCGTCGAACGATTGCTTGTCGCGCTCTACGCAAGCCGGCTCACGCCTTCACCGGCGCTGGCCGCTCACTACCGCGCCGAACTGGCCGCGCACGATGTCGACGCCGCGACGCTCATCGCCGTGGCAACCGGCACGCCTGACGATCTGACCGATCCGCGCCTGCGTGCAATCCTCACGTTCACGCGTACGTTGATCGAGGACCCGATCGCCGGCGACAAGGCCGCCCTGCAAGCGCTGCCCGCTGCCGGACTCACGACGCCCGCTGTCGTCGCGCTTGCACAGCTGATTGCCTTCCTGTCGTATCAGACGCGCCTCGTGGCGGGTCTGCAAGCCTTTGCACAACTGGAGCGCGCAGCATGACCGACTTCATCCGTTCGAACGGCTTCACGAACGAATCACTGGGATGGCGCGCATGGCTCGACGTCGTGAACCTCGACCAGGCCAGCGTGGAGCAGATCGCCGTGCTCGAAGAGAGCCACCCCAAGGCCAAGGAGTCGGATTACTACCGCTTTCTGGTGCATCAGCCTGAGATCCTGCGACATCGTTCCGCAGCGTTCAACGCGATCATGTACGCGCCCGGCGGCCTGCCGCGCGCGGAGCGGGAACTGTCGACCACCGTGGTATCGCGGATCAATGGCTGCGTGTACTGCGCGTCGGTCCATGCACAGCGCTTCGAACAGCTCGCCAAGCGCAACGACGTCATCCGCCAGGTATTCGACGACCCTCACAGCGCCGGTACGACGAGCCGCGAAGAAGCGATCGCACGCTTCTCGTCCGCGTTGACCGAGCGGCCGGAAAACATCGAAGCCAGCCATCTGAGTGCGTTGCGCGAGGCCGGTCTTTCTGATGCCGAGATTCTCGATCTCATCCATTCGATCGCCATCTTCGCGTGGGCCAACCGGTTGATGCTCAATCTCGGCGAGCCTGTGTTTCCCGAGCAGACACCGGCTGCATGACCCCGCTTTGTCGAACCGTCCTTCCAACCTTATCCCGAGATAGCCGATGGATACTCAACCTGGCCTGAAGCCCGTCATCGTGGCTGCGGTGCTGGCCAATGCGATGGAGTGGTTCGACTTCACCATCTTCGCCGCGATGACGCCGCTCATCAGCAAGCTGTTCTTCCCCGCTGCACCCGCCGACTCGGGCGCGAACCTGAATGGCATCCTGTTGACCACCGCCCTGTTCGGCGCGGGATTCTTCATGCGGCCGGTGGGCGGCGTGCTGCTCGGTCTTTATGCCGACAAATATGGCCGCAAATCGGCCATGACGCTCGGCATGAGCATCATGGCATTGGCCGCGGCGATCATGACGTTCGCACCGACCTACGCCACGGCGGGCATCGCCGCACCGCTGCTGATGCTCGCGGCCCGGCTGCTGCAAGGCTTCTCGATTGGCGGCGAGTTCGGCACCTCGACGGCTTTCCTGATCGAACTTGCGCCGCCCAATCGTTCCGGTTTTTATGGCTCGTGGCAGATGAGCGGACAACTCATGTCGACGATGCTCGGCGCCGCGCTCGGCGTGCTGGTCACTCAGGTGTTCACGCCCGAGCAGCAGATGGCGGGCGGCTGGCGCGTTCCGTTTGCCGTCGGCCTCCTGATTGCGCCGCTGACGGTGTATCTGCGCCGTCATGCCAGCGAGACTTATGCTCGCATCCATGCAACGCCGCAAGCACGCTCGGCAGACGCGAGTGCCGTCAAGCGCGGTCTGTCCGACTATCTGATCGGCATGGGCATGGTGGTCGCGAGCACGGTCACGTTTTACGTCACGTTCGGCTATACCGTCACCTATGCGAAGCAGGTGCTCAAGCTGCCCGTGTCGGAGAGCTTCATGGTGCAGATGATCGCGGCCATCGTCATGCTGATCGTCACGCCGATCGCGGGCGCCCTGTCCGATCGTCACGACCGCAAGACCCTGTTGGTCGGCTCGCTGGCTGCTTATCTCGTGGCGATCTATCCGCTCTATGCATGGGTCGTGGCGGCGCCGTCCGTTTCACGGCTGCTGGTTGCGCAGATCGTGATCGGCGTCGTGAGTGCCACCTTCCTTGGCGTGTATTGCACGACGCTCGCGGAAATGTTCCCCAAGCGCTCGCGCGCGACGTCGCTCGCCGTGGTCAACAACGTGGTCGTGCTGGTTTTCGGTGGCTTTGCGCAGACGTTCGTCACGTGGCTCATCGCGCTCACGGGTTCGCCGTTGGCGCCCGTGCTGTATGTGATGATCGGCATTGCGCTCAGTCTCATCGCCGTGATGGCGCTCAAGCCGGGCCACTTCAGGCAGGGTCGGGCCAGCGGTGCGCAGACCACGGGATGACACGGCGGGCTTGGTGTGTGAAGGAACGGCCTCATACAGGCGGTGATTCACCTACCGCCCATCAAGTGTGAAAGGGAACCCAGAACATCTTGACTTCGACGTTGAGCAACCCTGACTGCACTGTCGGATCGTCCGTTGCGATCTTTTGGGCTTCCTCGAGATCGGCAGCCTTGAAGATCGTCATTCCTCCGTCAGCCAGCACACCCGCGAGACCACCGGCCTTTTCCATGAACGGGCCGCTCAACACCGTGAGCCCTTTCTCCTGCATCTCGATCATGTAAGCCACGTGCTTCATGAAGTCGGGTTGCTCGTTGTATCTGACACCCTGAATCCAGTTCGGTCCCGGGGTCTGGAATGCCACGAAATAATGAGGACCATTTTCGTCAACCATGATTGCTGCTCCTTTAGAAAGTCTGCGTCGGTGAAACCGGTTGGTTCCTGCGTGATGCCGTGAGAAGAAAGATAAGCCTCGCGATAAACCTCGGGAAGGCGTGGGAATGGCATACGTGCCATGCCACGCGTGCATAGGCCCGTGACCGCGCCTAGCGGACTTTCAGAAGAGGATTGTCGGCGAACAACTCGGCCAGAAAATCGATGAAGGCCCGAGTCTTCCCGGCGAGCCGTCGGCTGCCCGACCAGACGGCATGGATCGGGAACGGCGGTGGCGCAGCGTCGGCCAGCAATGGAACGAGACGCCCGTCAGCGACGTCACGGGCGTAGAGCCATCCCGCGTTGTGCCCAATGCCAAGGCCCGCCAGTACGGCCGCACGCACGTATTCCGCATCGTTGCTGCGCACGGGTCCTTGCGGGATGAACTCGACCGGACCTTCAGGCCCGACGAACGCCCACGGCCGGGCTGCGTCGCGCGACATGAAAGCAATGCAGGCGTGCTGTTTCAGGTCATCCAGCGTGTGTGGCACGCCGGCCTTGTCGAGATACGAGGGTGCGGCGGTCGTCAGATACCCCATGCTGCCAATGCGCCGTGCCACTAACGCCGAATCGCTCAAGGGACCTACCCGGATCGCCACATCCAGGCCTTCTTCGACCAGATTGACATAGCGTTGGGAAACATCGAATTCCACACTGACGTCCGGGTAGCGAGAAAAGAAATCGGGGAGATGCGGCACGATTTCCATCCGACCAAACGCCGGCGAAAGCGCAACCCTGACCAAGCCCGACGGCGACGCCTCCTTGTTGCCGACTCTTGCCTCGACTTCATCCACACTTTGCACGATGACGCTTGCCGAGTCGTAGAAATCCTGGCCGGCGTCGGTCAGACTCAGGCCACGAGAAGTGCGTCGCAGCAATTGCGCACCCAACCTCGCTTCCAGTCCGGCAATCAGCTTGCTGACAGTCGGCTGGCTGACACCCGTTTCCCGGGCAACCTTCGAGAAATTGCCGGAGTCAGCCACCCGGATGAACATGCGCATCACGTCAATCCGGTCCATTTGATGTCGATCCTTCGGGATAGGTGGTCGCGGAGCGGCGTGACGCCGGGCGTTTTGCGTTTTGCGTTTTGCGTTTTGCGTTTTGCGATTTGCGTTTTGCGTTTTGCGTTTTGCATGCACTACAGCGCGCGAAGCATCGGCTGGCAAGGCAGACTCACGAAGCAAATGATTGTGCAAGAACCGCGCTGCATGACTGTGATGTCCCGATTAGCAGATACCGGGCGAAGCCGAGCGCATAGCGCCCGACGACACGCGGAATCAAGGCCATCACAAGCGCAACATGGCAATCCAACCCACCCGTTGCGCCCACTTCCGCTTCCAGTCTACAACTGGGTGATTCCTCCGTCCGCGATCAGGTCGATGCCTGTGCTGTAGCTGCTTTCATCGGAGGCGAGAAACAGCGCTGCTGCGGCCATCTCTTCAGCGCGGCCGATACGGCCTAGCGGCGTGATCTGCTCGAACATCGCGCGGGCATGATCCGCCGCCTCCTTCGAACCGAAAATGCCGTCCACGATGGGTGTTTCGATCATTCCGGGGCTCAGCGTATTGACGCGAATGCCGCGCGCCTTGAATTCCGCTGCCCAGGTCCGCGTGAACGAACGAATGGCTGCCTTGGTCGCCGCATAAACGCCAAAGTCCGCAAAACCCTTCAAGTGCATCCCGGATGCGACGACAACGATGGAGCCGCCATCGCGCAGCAGCGGCAATGCTTTTTGCACCGTGAAGAACGTGCCGCGTGCGTTGACGTTGAACGTCTTGTCGAAGTGTTCAGGCGTGACGGACTCCGTTGGCAATGACGCGACGTATCCGGCGCTGGCCACGACGATGTCCAGACCGCCTTTCTGCTGCCGCACCGTTTCGTAGAGGCGGTTCAGATCATCGAGGCTCGAGATGTCGCCTTGAACGGCCGTCACGTTCGATCCGATGATCTCTTGCGCCCTGTCCAGTTCGGATTGACGCCGCCCCGTGATGAAGACATACGCCCCTTCCGCGACGAATCGCTTCGCAGTCGCGAGCCCGATCCCGCTGCTTCCGCCCGTAATGACTGCAACCTTGCCCTGAAGCTTGCCCATGGTGACTCTCCTGTTACGTGGATGATGCTCGACACGATGCAGCGTGTGAACGCGGGCATCGTGGCAAGCGGTGGCAAGAGAATGGGGTCCGCCGGAGGGGCTGAACAGAGGGCGCAACGGCATGGCAGGTATGCCGGGAATGCATGGCCGATGTCATCGAGCCCATGGCTGCTGAAAACCCTGATCGACACCTTCTTGCCCAACACGCCATCATTACGCCTATAAACGTCTCATTCACCTGAGTAACTCACCGATGACGATCGTCTTGAAAGGCATGACCTGGGATCACGCGCGCGGCTACGATCCGCTCGCGCGCTGTTCGGCCGAATGGCGCGCGCGGACCGGCGTGTCAATCGAGTGGGACCGGCGCTCGCTGCAGGACTTCGAATCCTTTCCCGTCGATGAACTCGCGCGCCGCTACGATCTCATCGTGATCGATCATCCGCATGTCGGCCAGGTGACGCGCGAAGGCTGTCTGCGCCCGTTCGACGGCACCGCGGCGCTCGGCGATATCGAAGCGGGCACGGTGGGCGAATCGTATGCGAGCTATCGCTGGGAAGGCCGGCAATGGGCGCTGCCGATCGACGCCGCCACGCAAGTCCTCGCGTGGCGGCGCGACCGCCTCGCTGCCCCTCCGCGTACCTGGGACGACGTGTTGCAACTCGCCCGCAACGGACGCGTCGCGTTGCCTCTGCGTGCCCCGCATTCGCTCATGTGCCTCTACACGCTCGCCGCGCAACTCGGCGCGCCGGGGACGGTCGCGGGTCCTGATCTGTTCGACCGCGTCATCGCCCCTCGCGCCTGCGAGCATCTGCGGGAACTCGTTCGCCATGTCGATCCGCGCTGCTTCGACGACGATCCCATCGCCGTGTACGAACGCATGGCGCAGCCCGAGGCGACCATCGATTGCGTGCCGCTCGTCTATGGCTACGTGAATTACGCATGGCGCGATTTCAGGCCGGTACGACTCGCGTTTGCGGACATGCCGGTCATCGGCGACCGCGCGCCGTTTGGTTCGGCGTTGGGTGGCACGGGCATCGCGGTATCGGCGCGCGGCGCGCATCAGGAAGAAGCGCAGGCATTCGCGCTGTGGGTGGCGGGCGCAGAAGCGCAGCGCGGGCCTTTTGCCGAAGCCGGCGGCCAGCCGGGCCACGCGGCCGCATGGGAAGACGACGCCGTCAACGAAGCCGCCGGCGACTTCTATCGCGCGACCCGCGCCACGCTGGAAGGCGCATGGGTCCGGCCGCGCCACGACGGCTACATGGCGTTTCAGCAAGCCGCATCGGCACGACTCAATCGCGGCCTGCGCGACGACGAGCCCGCCCATGCGATCATCGACGCCATCAACGCGTTGTTTCGCGCCAGCCTGCCCGCATGAGCAAGAGCATGAGCAAGAGCAAGAGCACGACCATGAGCATGAGCGCCTTGCCGCATCACACGAAGGGCACGCGTGGGCCGCTCGAAGGCCTGCTCGTGCTCGATATCGCGCAGTTTCTCTCCGGTCCGTCGGCGGCGCTGCGGCTTGCGGATCTCGGCGCGCGCGTCATCAAGGTGGAGCGTCCGGGAACGGGCGATATCTGCCGCACGCTTTATCTGACCGATACCGACATCGCCGGCGATTCCACGCTGTTTCATGCGATCAACCGCAACAAGGAAAGCATTGCGCTCGATCTGAAAGACCCCCGCGATCTCGTCGCGCTCAAGGGACTGCTCGCCCGCGCGGACGTGATGATCCAGAACTTCCGGCCCGGCGTGATCGAGCGGCTCGGGCTCGGTCATGAAGCGGTGCATGCGCTGAATCCGAGGCTGGTCCACGCAAGCGTGTCGGGCTATGGCGAAACCGGACCATGGGCGAGCCTGCCCGGGCAGGATTTGCTGGCGCAGTCGCTATCGGGCATCACCTGGCTCAATGGCCATGAAGGTGACGGACCGGTGCCGCTCGGCTTGTCGATCGCGGATATCCAGGCAGGCCACATCCTCACGGAAGGCATTCTTGCGGCGCTCGTGCAGCGTGGCGTGACGGGCGCGGGCGCGCGCGTGGAGACGAGCTTGCTGGAAGCGCTCATCGACCTGCAGTTCGAGATGCTGACGACCTATCTGAACGATGGCCGACGCATGCCCAGGCGTGCGGACTATCGCAATGCAAACGTGTATCTGGCGGCGCCGTACGGACTCTACCCGACCGCCGACGGCTATCTCGCCCTGGCGATGATGCCGCTCGGGCAACTCGCCGACACGCTGCCCTTGCCCGCGCTGACAGGCTTCACCGCCGACGAAGCCTTCACGCGACGCGATGAAATCCGTCGGCTGATCGCGCTGGCACTCGTTCAGCAACCGACAGCGTTCTGGCTGGCGCGCCTGCGTCCCGCCGATGTCTGGTGCGCGGAAGTGCTCGACTGGCCGCGTCTTATGGAAACCGAGGCGTTCGCGCGGCTTGGCATGCTGCAAACGGTGGAGCGTCGCGACAGCGCCGCCGTGTGGACGACGCGCGGGCCGTTGCGCATCGACGGACAGCGGGCCGTAAGCAAACGCGGCGCGCCACGCGTCGGAGAAGATACAGAAAAAGTATTGGCGGAGTTCGGACTGAGCCGATGATGCCGCACGCACGCACCGCTCACGCCGGGCTGTGCGGAATCGGCTCCGCCGGCTTCGCTTCGCTGCGATAGCACGCTTCCACGAGCGCCATCGTCCGCCAGGCATCGGCGACATTCGAAACCAGCGTCGTATCCTCACCGCTCACGTAGCGCTGGAGATTCGCCATCGTGCCGATGAACGCATGCGGGAACCATGCGCCCTTCAGCGCGATCTGCGACCACTCGCCACCGCGTGCGCAGAACCACAACTCGTCCGGCTCGCCTTTCGGATAATCAAGCAGCGCGCCGAGCTTCACGACGAGCACGCCGTCCAGGCCTTCGAACCGAAACCCCGCGTCCTGAAAGCGCGTCCCGAAGTCGTGGTGATGATTGAGCGACAGCGTGCATCGCAAGGTCGGGCCGTAATCGAGGATCGCGCTCGTGCGCGTATCGGCGAGACCGCTCGCGGGATAGGTATAGCCGCGCGCCATGACGCCGCGCGGCTCGCCCACCAGCGCGCGAATCAGGTCCAGATAATGGATCGAATGCGAGACCACTTCGACACGCAGGTCCGCCTTCAGATGCGGGAACAGATGCCACGGCGTTGCGAGATTCAGATGCACTTCGACATCGACGAGTTCGCCCAGCAAGCCGCGCTGGATCGCGTCGCGAACGGCGAGCATCATCGGTGCGAAGCGCAGCTGGAAGTTGACCGCCGCCTTGAGCCCTTTCGCTTCGCACAGCGCGCGCAAACGGCTGGCTTGCGCGAGATCGAGACCGAATGGCTTTTGCAGCAGGACCGCCGCGCCGTCATGCATCCGCTCGACAATCGAAGCATGGACGACGGCGGGCGCGGCGACATCGAAGATCACGTCTTCGGCATCGAGCGTCTCATCGAGCGATGCATATACCCGTGCAATCGACCATTGCCGCGCCAGATCCCGTGCGCGCTGGGCGTCGAGATCGAACACGCCTTTCACCTCGAAGCCCGCCTCCCGATACGCCGGCAAATGCGCATCCCGGGCGATGCCGCCCGCGCCGATCAGCACGATCGGCACCGGCGCGGCGGGCATGGGCCACGCTTGCTGCAAGCTCGCGAGCGAAGTCATCATGCGATCTCCTCGATGCGCGCCTGCGCGGCGGCCAGCAGTGCATCGGATGGCTCGTCGCTGTTGACGGCGCGCGCGAGCATGGCATCGATGACATGCGAGATGTCGGCGAGACGCGCGAGGCGCGGCAATTCGCGTGCGTCGCGATGCAGCGTCTCAAGCTGATGAAAGAACGGGATGCGCCGGTTCACTTCTTCGTCGTGCCAAGTCGACATGCGCGTGCCGATGGCGCCTTCGAGCGTCGTCAGCCGGTCCATCGGCGCGCTGGCGCAATGGCGCATGAAACGCCACACGAGGTCTTTGTGGCGTGAGCCCGAGGCCATGGCGAGCATCCAGAACACATTGAGCGAGACGCTCTTGCCACGCGTGCCGCGCGGGATTGGCGCGACCGCCACACAGCCCGCGACGCGGCTTTCGGCCGCCGTCTGCGCATAGGCCGCGAAGCCGAACCAGTTGACCATCATCGCAATCTCGCCGGCGGCGAACATCAGGCCCGAGCGCACGCTGTCGAGCGCTTGCGGGTCGGGCGCGACGGCCGTGGTGTCGCGTGCGAGGGTGCGAATGAAATCGAGCGCGTCGCGCGCGGCAGCGCCGGGCAGGGTCGGCGTGCCCTCTTGCGTGAACAACTCGCCGCCTCGCGTCCAGACGTGGATGCAAAAATCGTAGAACCCGTTGTGACCGTCCGGGAACAGCGCGAGCGCCGTGCCATGGCGGCCTTCAGCGGGCGCGTGCAAGCGACGCGCCGTCGCCGCGAAATCGTCCCAGGTCGTGGGAACAGCGAGCCCCGCGGCATCGAACAGATCCTTTCGATAGACGAGGCACTCCGGGCCATCGTGATACGGCATGCCCCAGAAGCCATCGGCGAAAGTTTGAAGGCCGAGCAGCGAAGGACTCCACGCCGCCGGGAAATCGGGTATGGGTTCACGTGCCTGAAACGGCAGGAGATTTTCGACGAGCCCGAGCGCCACGACTTCCGCGATCCAGTCGGTCGACAGAAACGCCAGGTCCCACGCGCCGCTTGCAAGTTCACGCCGCTGAATCAGCGTGTCGTGCAGCGGATTCAGGTCCAGCGCCGCGATCTCGATACGGGCATCTGCTCCCGTGCTTGCGATGAAATCGTCGAACTGCCTGACGATGGCACTTTCGAACGGCCCGAACTGCCGCACGGCGACCCGCAACGTGATGCTCAAGTGGTGTCTCCCTTGATGATGCCCGCCGCCGCGCCAATAGCCTGCGCACACGCCTGCAACGCGGGCAGCACGTCGGCGAGCGTCGGGCCCTCTCCTTTGCGGCGCAGCGTCGCCATGACAAGCGCCGCCTTGACGCGCGATTGCGGCGAACCGATCGGCACGCCGAGATCGATGCCGCTCTCGAACCACTCGCCCTCGCTCCATTCGTAGCCTTGCGTGCGAATGTGCGCGAGCCGCTCGCGCAAGGTCTGGCGTCCAGCGGCGGACAACTGCCGGTGCGTCGCATCGCGTTTGAGGAGTGCGGCGGCTTCATCGTCGGGAAGATGGGCGAGCAGCACCCGCCCCGACGTGGTCCCCGCCACCGAATGCAGCGTGCCGACTTCCACCGACAGCCTGAACGGCTTCGGGCTTTCTTCCTGCGCGATGACCATGACCTGGTCGCCATGCAGCATGGACAGATGCAGCGACTCGCGCAATTGCGCCGCGAGCGCGCGCATGTGCGGTTCGGCCACGCGCAACAGCCCTTCATAGGGCGAATGCGTGCGGCTCAGTTCGAACAGCTTGAGCGTCAGCGCATAGGCATTCGAGCCCGAATCGCGCCACAGATAACCGCGCGATTCCAGACACGTCAGCATGCGGAACAGTTCCGGCGGTTGACGATTCAATGCGCGCGCGAGCTGCGCGCGCGTCATCGGCACGCCTTCGGCCGCGAGATATTCGATGATGTCGAGCGCCTTCTCGACCGCCGGCACGGAATAATTGGGCTTGCCGGATGAGGTTGAAGCGTCGCTTTCGTCGAGATCGTCGGCAAGCGCAGTGGCTTTGGTGCGAGGCATGAGAAATCCCTTGGCGTATCGGCGTGTCAGCGTGTCCGTGCGCGACGGCGGGACCCTCCGACGGTATAGATCGCCGCGGCCGTGACGACGACCGTGCCTTCGATCACGCCCTGGTAGTTCGCGCCGAGGTTCAGGATGTTGAACCCGTTGGTCAGCGTGAACAGCAGGAGCGCACCGACCAGTGTCTTGATGACACTGCCCGCGCCGCCATAGAGCGACGTGCCGCCGAGAATCGCCGAGGCGATCACGGTCAGTTCCGCGCCTTGCAGTGCCGTGGGGTTGATCGCGCCGAGCCGGCTGCCGAACAGAATGCCGCCGAAACCCGCCGCCGCGCTGCACAGAATGAATCCGGCCATTTTATAGCGCCCGACGTTGATGCCCGACAGACGCGCCGCTTCCGCGTTGCCGCCGACGGCATACAAGCGTCGGCCCGTGTTGGTGAAGCTCAACACGAACCACACGATGCCCGTGAAGATCGCCATGTAGATGACCGGCTTCGCCACGGCGAGCCGCGCGCCACCGATCCAGCCGAGCGCGAACACGACCACGCCGCCCGCCAGCATGCCGAACGCGGCGGGCGCGGCGTTGCCGAGCGCACGCCCGGCGCGCTTCGCCCGCATCATCATCAGCCCGCTCGCCGCGATCAGGACGATGCCCAGCACGATGAAAAAGCCGCCGAGCGGCACGCGGCCGGATTCGAACACGCGCATGGCGGCGATGGCGTCGACCGATTCGACCGACAGCGAACGCCCGTCGGTGACGATCAGCACGACGCCGCGTATCGCTGTCAGCGTCCCGAGCGTCACGATGAACGCATTGATGCCGAGCCACTGCACGATCGCGCCGTTGAGCACGCCCGCGAGCACGGCGACGAGCATCGCGACCAGCGCGGCCGGCACGAAACCGATGGAATCCGCGAGACCGATCATCACCGCTGCCGACAGCGCCGCGACCGACGCCACCGAGAGATCGAAGTTGCCGGTGATCAGAATGACGGTCATCGCCACGGCCATGATCGCGATCAGCGACGACTGATACAGCACGTTCGTCACGTTGACGATGCTGAGGTAGTTCGCGCGTCCCGTGTAGGCCGTGACGGCGGACAGCACGAGCACCAGCAGAATCAGCGCGTAATACACGCCCATCTCGCGCAAGCCGAAGACGCGCCGCCAGTCGACACGCGCTTTCGGCGGACGCTCCGGCGCGACCGAATGACCATTGGAAGAAGTCGAAACGTTCATGTTTTTTCGCCTGAGATCGCTACCGTGGCTTCGTCTGCATGAGTCGCGGGGGCGCGGCCGCCCGCCAGCAGAATGAGTTCGTGCTCGGACGTCGCTTGCGCGGCGCGTGTCGCAATACAGCGCCCGTCGCGCATGACGACGATTCGTTCGCTCACCGCGAGCAATTCCTCGAATTCCGACGACACCACGATCACCGCCTTGCCCGCCGCCGCGAGTTCGCGCACGAGCAGGAGAATGTCGGTCTTCGCGCCGATGTCGATGCCGGCGGTGGGTTCATCGAGCAGGAAGACCTGCACGTCGCTGAAGAGCCATTTCGCGATGGTGACTTTTTGCGCGTTGCCGCCGGAGAGTTCGGTGACGAGTTCGTCGGGCGACTGCGCCTTGATCTGCAAGCGCCGGATGGCTTCCTCGCCGCGTCGCATCTCGCGTTCGCGCATCGGCAGCCAGCGCCGCCACGACACGCTGTCGAGCGCGGGCAGCGTCGTGTTGCGCCAGATTTCGAAGAGCGGGACGAGCCCTTGGCGCATGCGGTCTTCCGGCACGAGCGCAATGCCCGCTTCGACCGCCGCGCCCGTTGAACGGCGGATGGCGCGGCCGCCCACGCGCACTTCTCCGCTCGCCTGCGGATCCGCGCCGAAGATGGCGTGCAGCAATTCACTGCGGCCCGAGCCGAGCAGCCCCGCGATGCCGACGACTTCGCCCGCCGCGACCTTCATCGACACCGGCGCGAGCTTGCCCGGCGAAGCGACCTGGTCCAGTTCGAGCAGCACGGGCGCATGCGCGGCGCGCGGCGGCGGCGTGGCGCGTTCGAGCGCGACGATCTCGCGCCCGGCAATCGCCTCCGCGATGCGCGATTCGTCGAGTGAGGCGGTATCGGCGTGCATGACGGCGACGCCGTCGCGCAGCACCGTGACGCAATCCGTGAGCGCGATCACTTCATCGAGAAAGTGCGAGACGAACAGGATCGCCTTGCCTTCGACGCGCGACAGATGCCGCACCGTCCGATAGACGATCTCGCGCTCTTCGTTGGCAAGCGACGCAGTGGGTTCGTCCATCACGATCAGTTCGGCGCCCGTGCCGAGCGCCTGGAAGATGGCGACCATCTGGCGTTCGCCGATCGACAGGTCGCTGACCAGCGCATCGCCATCCAGCGCGTAGCCGATGCGCTCGCACAATGCGTCGAAGCGCGCGCGGTAAGCCGTGTCGCGCCGCCAGCGGCCTGCATCGCCGAGAAAGACGTTTTCGAGCACGGAGAGCGTCGGCACGAGCGGAATATGCTGATGGATGGTCGCAACACCCATCGCGTTGGCTTCCCTCGGGCTCGCCCATTGCACCGCTTCGCCGCGCCAGACGACGCGCCCGCCCGAGGCCGCGAAGGCACCCGAAAGGATCTTGATGAGCGTCGACTTGCCCGCGCCGTTCGCGCCGAGCAAGCCGTGCACCTTGCCGCGTTCGACTTCGAGATCGACGCCGCGCAACGCCACGGTGCCGTTCGGAAAGACCTTCTCGACGCGCTCGAAGCGCAGCAGCACGTCCATCACCATTGCGGCACGCAGCCCGCGAGATTGGCCTTGGTGATGGGCGGCGTGTCATAGGCGACGAACACGGCCTTCGTCACGTTCTTCTTCGTCACGGTGCCGTAGAGCGCGTTGAACGCCAGCTTGCCGATCTCCTCGGGCTTGTAGCAGACCGTGCCGGTCACGTCGCCGAGCTTGATTGCGTTGATGGCGAGCTTCGAGCCACCCATGCCGATCAGCTTCGCACTCGAACTGCCGTTGCGCACGGCGAGCGCGCAGCCGACCACCATATCGTCGGACTGGGCAAAGAACAGGTCGACGTCGGGATGCGAGGCCAGGATGTTCTGGCACGTGGACTCGCCCTTTTCCGAGGTCCAGTCGCCCGGCTGCGACGCGACGATCGTGTACTTCACCCCGGCCTTGTCGAGCCCTTGCTTGAAGCCCTGGGAGCGTTGCGAGACTTCGGCATAACCCGCCGCGCCCTCGACGATGGCGATCTTGGCCACCTTGCCCTTGGGCAACATCGAGGCGGCCATGGTGCCCGCGCGTTCGCCGGCCGTCACTTCGTCCTGCGTGACGAGCGCGGTGAGCTTTTCATAGACCTGCTTGATGGGCCGCTTGTGCGGATCGCCGATCTCGGACGCGACGCCCACGGTCGGGATATCGCGTGCGACGGCGCGATCCACCCAGCCTTGCGCGACGGTCGAATCGAGCGGCATGATCGCGATGCCATCGACCTTCTGTGCGATCAGATCGTCGATATCGTTGGCCTGCTTCTGCACGCTGCCCTTGGCATCGAGCACCACTGTCTTCACGCCGGCCGCCTTGGCTGCATTCTCGAAACCCTTCGCGATGGCGGCCGCGAACGGATAGCTCAGGCCCACGCTCGAATAGCCGAGGGTGATATCTTTTGCACTCGCCGCACCGGACGCGCAGACGAGCGCCACTGCGCCCAGCGTCGCAAGAACTTTCCGCATGATGTCTCCGTCATTGTGATGCGGGTTCAGGGTCCCGCTGTTGGGATCACGATTCGATGCCGGGCGTGCGCCGCTCCACCAGATACAGGTGATCGCACACGAGCACGGTGTCGCCGCGCTGATTCGAAATCTCGATACGCTCGATCACGATGCCATGCGTGTCGCGCTTCGGATGCGCACGCTTTTCGGTGATGCTCGCCGCGACCGTGATGGTGTCGCCGATGAACACCGGCTTCACGAAGCGCACGCGGTCATAACCTGTGGACATCGCGCGCGGATTGACCGTGCTTGCCGTCATGCCGATCCCGACGCTGAACACGAGCGTGCCGTGCGCGATGCGCTGCTTGAAATCCTGGGTGGCGCACCATTGCGCATCCATGTGATGCGGAAAGAAATCGCCCGTCTGCCCCGCGTGCATGACGATGTCGGTCTCGGTGATGGTGCGTCCGAACGTGCGCCGCGAGAAGCCGATCTCGTAGTCTTCGTAGAACTGTTCGTGGATCACTGCGCTGTCTCCTTGCCGTCGAGCCCGAATGCAGCGGCGATCTCGTCGGTGTGTTCGCCGAGCGTGGGGGCGGCGCGCGATGACTTCAGCACGGCGCCATCGATGCGAATCGGGCAGCGCAAGGTGGTCAGCGCATCGCCGGCCGTGGTGACGATGCGCTGCGTCATGTCGAGCGCGGTGAAGCCGGGATGCGCGATCAGTTCTTCGTAGTTCTGGACGCGTGCGCACCAGATATCGGCGGGTTCGAGCACGTCCAGCCATGCGGCCGCCGTGCGTGTGCGCAGATGCACGCGCAACGTCGCCTTGATGTCGTCACGGCATGAGAAGGCGAGTGAGGGATCGGCGAAGGCTTCGAGCGCCGGACAGTCGAGCAGTTGCGCGAGTTGCGCGGCAGGGGCCATTGCGATGGCGAGGAAGCCGTCGGCGGTTTCGTAGAGGCCGTAGGGCGCCGCGCCATAGACACTGGCGTTGTTGACGGCGGAGCGCCGCGGCAGCGAGCCGTCGCCGCGCAGGTAGGCGGTGAGCTGCTCGAATTGCATGTCGAGAATGGATTCGAGCAGGCTGACTTCGACGCGTGAACCGCGGCCTGTTACGCCGCGTCGGACGAGCGCGGCAAGTACGCCTTGCGCGAGGTGCGCACCGGTCACTATATCGGCGACGGAGACGCCTACGGGCACGGGGCCTTGTGCGGCGTCGCCTGAGAGCCAGGTGATGCCGGATAGCGCTTGTGCCAGTAGATCCTGGCCGGGCTTGTCGCGCCATGGGCCATGTTCGCCGTAGCCGGTGACGTTCGCGTATACCACGCGGGGATTCCACTCGCGCACCGTGTCGTAGCCAAGGCCGAGACGCTCCATGACGCCAGGGCGGAAGTTGTGGATCAGTACGTCGGCGTGCGTCACGAGCGTTTTGACGCGGTCGAGGTCGGCTGGCTGCTTGAGATCGGCGGCGAAGCTGCGCTTGTTGCGGTTGATCGTATGGAACAGGACGCTGTCGTTGTCCAAATGTTGATCGGAGATGCTTAGTTGGCGGCACAGGTCGCCGCCTTGCGGGCGCTCGATCTTGATGACGTTTGCGCCGAGGTCAGCCAGGCGCAGCGAACATGACGGGCCTGCCAGGAATTGGCTGAAGTCGACGACTAGCAGGCCTTCGAGGGGCATGGCGTCGGGCGCCTCGGCTGTGTCGGTCGCTTCGTTGGTGAGGATTCGTTCGTTCATGCAGGAACTATATGTTTGCAGATGAACGAACTCAATTTAGGGGATTCCCGCAGAGGGGGCTTTCGGGGGAGTAAAGCGAGTCAGGTCGAGAACGTCAGATTGTGGGATTGCATCGTTGGATTGGTCGAGCATCAAATCGTTGGCGGGATCGGCCAGCATGATGGCCGCGGTCGGGAGGTTTTTGCGCACCGCCGCACGTTGATTGAGCGGCATGGGCGCGACTCGCAACTGCCTTATTTCGCGTTCGCACAGTCGAGCAGAAGAGGCAGTTGTTTATAGATGAAGGTTGTGGTGCGGCGCCAGCCTATCGTCTCTTGTTCGGCCTTTGCGGACCCTCGCGGTTCCCCCGACTTGCGGCCGTTGCACTTCGGATTGCGGTCGTTGACGACGCAGTACGGTTGAGTTTGCTTCGAGGAAAATTTGAACGAGTCGTCACGACCCGTTGCAGCCGCTCGCATTTCATTCCCAATGTCTGGTTTGCAGCGATCGCGGTCAGCTGAATGTGGACGGCTTAGACTGAGTAGCTGTTTTTCGCCGTCTTTAGGAGAGATTGCCCGTCGTGGCTTGGCTGCTTGATCTGCCTGCTTGCAAACACGTTGATGACCAAGGCCAGTGTTCCACTGGTAGCGGTGAGCTGTTCGATGCCTGTCGGTGTCAGAACGAGGTAGCATCCCTCGCCCCACAGAGACTCCGCATCGATGTCAACCGGGCCGGCGTCACGCCACCAATAGAGCTTTGCGACTACAACCCCGCTTGCGTTAAGGAAGACGCTCGGTTCTTCGTCATGCGTGCGCCAGCGAAGCCTCTTAACCCAGTTCGGGCACAGCGCGAACGGATAGGGCGCTGCGTCAAAGCCCGTGTCCACAGAACAAACAACTCGTCTTACCAGCGTTGGCGCCAGTTCATTGTCGAGGGCGATGTGCTGGCCAAGCCAGACAGCGATTGGAAGCGTGGCATAGCACTGGTCGAAGTCTTCTCTGTCGGTTTGTGCTGAGGGTGCTCGAAATCGGTAGAGGCGATGCTCGGACTGGCGTGGCTTAAAAATTTTGATACGCGATATCTCGGCTACGACTTGGCCATCGTGGTGTGCCGGGAAGGAAGCAACGTCGCTGTCGACCTCTTCAACCCACTTCTTCTCTCGCTCGGACCAAGCCACATGCCGGTCAAACAGCGGCATGCGGATCCATTCGGGGCGCACTTGCGGGAGCTTCAGCGGCCGAGGCGGAAGAGGGCAACCCAAACGCTCCAACAGCGTCGGCCTGTCGCGGCCGTCCAGCTTGCCGGCTAGCCGCAGTTCTCCCGCGACGTGGCGAAGCGCGGTAATCGCAATGTAGGCATGGGGCTTCAGGTATGTGATCTGCATGTCTAGGGCGCGAAGCTGAGCCTCAAGCCTTTTGATACTAGAAGGCCCAAATGCCTCAAGTCCGCCCCAATCTTGGATGAGCATCGCCGCGCGCCGGCGGATTGTCATCTCGTCAATGCCTGCTGCCTGTGCAAGGTGCTTTGCTGTCGAGCGCAGCATCTGAGTCCAGCCAAGCGGCGACTCGACTCGCATCGCACCAGTTCTCTCGTCCATGAAGGCATGGTCGCCCTCTGAGGGGGCCTCCAGTTCGAGGCTATAGAAGAACGGCAGTGGCTTCGCGTCCATGGATACTGCCAGCCCCCACCGATGCGACAAGAGCGCGGCTGACTCTGCTACCGAAATATCGCGGTGACTGACCAACGCAGCCACGGCAGTGCCCAGCTCAGGTGCAAGGCCCGCGCTGTCAACACCCAGCAGCGTTCCGAGCCCTTGCAAGGGGGCATCGAAATCGCCGGTTAGAAGTCGCCGCATAAGGGACTTGAACAAAGCTTGACCGTGTCCGGCTTGCCCTGCCAAGCGCAGCGTGCAGTTGCGTGCGTGTCGCTGAACTTCGGCAACGGGCAGCCGATAGGCAAAGTGCAGCAAGTCCTCCAGAAGATCCGTGTCGCTGAGTGGTAGCTCGCTCGGCTGGAATGACCGTCCCAGCTGGAACTCGCGAGTGCAGGCCATCTGTTCCTCAAGCAGCGACCAGATGGCCGGCCAGTCCGGCGTCGCGCTGATTACTGGCAATATCGAATCCAGCTCTGTCAGCAGCGACTGAGTACTCTCCTTGCCCGCCGTCACTGAATCGACGATGTTGTCGAAGGCGACAAGGGACGTGGACGGTCCCTCCAAGAGCTTCTTCGCCTCAAAGTAGAGGAACTTGCCGCCGCCCATCCATTGGCTCCAGGAGCTCCTGGGGTCCTTGCTTGTCTCGTAGCCCTGAATCAGCTTCTTGACGTACTCAACCTCACCCGCCGCAGCTAACCGCCTCACCATCAGGAAGCGGCAGCGCGCGTCGTCCCGCAAAACCTGCCAACGCTCAAACATCCTCCGCACCAAATTAAGCGGAGCTTTCTCGGCCAGATCTCTGAAACGGTACGGCGCGTTGTAGTCCAGCTTGTCGCCATCCGCTTCAAACGCGCGTTCAAGTTCCTCGAGAGTGGCCTCCGAGTCGTACTTGCTCGACGTAGACGAGTGTCGAGGTTCCGGCGCTTCTGACATCCATCGGGCTACAGCGGCGTCAAGCTCCGAGGACGAGAACTCATGTCTTCCGGCCGCGGTGCGAAGGCGCTGGAGCAGTCCGACCCTCTCGTGTGCTCTGCTTGCTACCTCGATCGCCCCCAATAGCATCAGCGTGAGCGGCTCATCTGGCCGGGGCCTGCAGCGTCGGCGGCGCTGTCGATGAAGTCGCCGACGTGGTACGGATCCCGGTAGTGCGGTTCGATGTAGAACGGTAGGCAGAGCCCGCACCAGACGGTGGCGCAAGGTAAGACGAGGTCAGGGCTTCGCCGCGCCATCCCCGTCATGAGCAGGTCGACGCGGTTCGGCCAGCCAATCAGATGCCAATACGCCAGTGTCTTTGACACCTCGAAGCCGAAGCGAGGCCCGACCTGCATCGCTTCTTCAATGAGCGACATCGTCAGGCGATGCGCGGCCGACGACCCTTCCGTTTCGGTCATGCCGCCGACCTGCCGCATCAAGTTTGAGACCCGTTTGACACGGCTCTCCGGGTCAGCGGTGTTCGCAAGGACCAAGATGTCCCGCCAGATTGCGTACTGTGGGTCTTTTTTGGGAGCCAGCGCGTAGCCAAGGCATTGCTCGGGAACTGTCGCAAGCAACTGCTTCGCCCGTTCTACGTCCCCGACCGCAGCCAACGCGATGGCCAGATCCGCCAACCCGTCTATCTGTTCGCTCGGCGTGCGCTCCTGAAGCTCCGTCACGAGGTCGTTGAGCCGGTCGACGGCCCCCGCGCGGTCACCATCAACCCGATACGCATCGACGGCCAACCGGCGCCGCAGGTATGCAGTGCCCCCCAGCATCGATGAGGCGATGGCTGCGTCAATTTCTCGAAGTACGGCGCGGTACTCATCCTCGCCACATTCGGCGCCGAGCCTAAGCAGCGCTTGTGCCAGCACGGGGATCGCTTTGAAGGCCTGCCGGATGCGATATGACTCGCTACCGGCTTCTGACGTCAGACGTAGCAAGTACCCAAGGGCAGCGCGGGCTTCGGCCTGGATGCTGCCAGCCTGCACGGTCGCGTCGTCGACAGCGGCGCGACCTAGAAGCACGCCTATCGTCGACGCGTGCTGCTGAAACGGATGAAGGAAGGAGTGCTTCGACGTTGTCGCGCTTGGCAGCGGCTTGTTGAGCAGCGTGCAAAGCCTCGCGTGATGCATCACCGCGCCGACCAGATAACCCAGCCCAGCCAGGTCCACCTCGTCGTCGCACATGGAGATCATCGGTGCGACCAACTTGTCGAACAGAGCCTCGGCTAGGTCACGACGGCCAGCTTGGAATGCAATCACTGCCACACGGCGGCGGTAGCCGTTGGACACTTCTCCGAAGCCAGGAAGGGCGGTAGCGGCGTCAAACAGGGCAAGCGCTTGCGCGATGTCGCCACGCCGACTTGCCACAAGCCCCGCGCGAACCATCACAGACGGCTTGTCTTCGTCGGCTACCCCGAGCTTGCTGCAGAGTTCTTGTGGATCGACGTCAACCTTCTGAAGGAGCGTCGCCTCTGCGGCTTCCCTCCTCAAATGCCGGCGCAGCGCGACGACAGTTTCTGGATCCGGCTTTTCGGGCTCGCGTAGCCCCTCTGCGGCGAGGTGGTCAATCGCTGCCTTGACCTGCTCTGTGTCTCGGAAATGGACGGCGCGCCTCGCCCACCTCTCGAATTCTTTGATGTTGTGCTCGTGCCCGTGGTTCTCGAACTTGGACGTATGGAGCTGCGATAGTGGTTCGAGACTTTCAAATAGCTCCTTCGCGCGCTCGAAGTCGCCTCTATTCAACAGGACGTCGACAACCTCGTAGCCCTGCGTGGGGAAGTACTGCACGAAAGAAAGAGCTGAATCAATGTCCCCGACCGCCAGCATCGCCAGCGGAAGCTGGTTGGCATACTCAAGGGCTGTTTCGCGCCGGTCCACTTCGTCACGACACAGCAGTAGCCGTGTGAAGGCGGTCGTATCGTACGTTCCACGCACTGCTAGCAGAGCCAGCCGGATATCGGCGTGGATTTCGACGATAGAACGCCCGTCAGCTAGCTGCCGCCTGAAGTGGGCGGGCATCGCTAGTGCAAGTACATCGGCACCGTCGCCCGCACGGGCACGGTAGCGCAGCTCAAGCCATCGCTGCGCCGATTGTTGCGGCGCGTTCTTCACCAGCTCGGCGAGGTCGCGATACGCGCGCTGAGAATATTCGACTTCGATACTTCCGAGGCGGGTTCGCGGTTGAGCGATGACGAACAGCCTGAAGCTGTTGTGAAAGACGCTCCATCCCTGGGGTGACCTGCGGAGCAAGTGCCGTGCAACGACCAGGGCGCGTTCAATCGCGGACTCCTTGACCACCGTGGCCAGCAGCCGCAGGTCCATGGGCGCCTCGGCTCGGGCGATGAAGCCCAGCACGTCCATGGCATCGCTGTCGCTTGCGATTTCGCGCCAGGCTGCGGTATACACGGTCTCAATGTCGCCTTCGAACGGCATCGCGCCACTGAGCAGGTGCTTGCGGCCAACTTCGTCCGCGTGCATCAGTGCCTGAATCAAGTAGCGCGTTGCCAGCGGGTGGCCATGCGTGAGCTTGCTCAACTCCAATCGCGGAATGTCGGCAGGCAGGCCAAGCGAATTCGCCATCCGGACGACGTCCTCGCGGCCGAGGGGGCTCATGAGGACCAGCCGCTCGCTCTTCTCCGCTTGTTCCTTAACGGCGGGCTTCAGATTCGCGAGATCCAGCCGCTGCGTGCCGAGGACGAACACAACCCCGTTCGGGATGGCTACGGGAAGAGGTAGCTCGCCCAGCAGCGAATTGGTTGGCCGCTCTTCGCGGGGCACATGGTCAAGCCCGTCGACGACGATGATCGTTCGGATCCCGTCGCGGTCAAAGCGTTCCCCCGCCTGCCGCACCAGGACGCCGAACTGTTCGCGTCGCTCATGCAGCGAGTCATCACGAAGACGCAGTCCGATCAAACCGCTGTTGCGCAACTGCGTGCCGACATCGGTCAGAAAGTTATCGGCCTCTCCGCGACCCACGCCCTGGGCAGCGCCCGGCACGTACGCCAGGTAGCGGACGAGCCGGATATTTGCTTCGGTGGCCAGCGCCACCTGTAGGAGGGTGGATTTCCCGGCACCAGGCGGACCTATGAGTGAGACGTAGCCCTGGCCGGTGGTTTGCAACGCGGCCAGCAGCTTGACCTCAGTGTCGCGGTTGCGCTGAACATAGGCGCCGACCGGGAATCGATGGATGAGAAGCGTCTTGGCGGGATCCCGCCAGCCAAGCTCACGAAGCAGTTCGTCACGCGTCCACCTGTCCTTGTCGCGTGCGTCGACGACCAGCTTGGGCAGTACGCTGGCAATCTCGGATGCCTGTCGTGCCTGCTCGGCGTTCAGCTTGTGCGATTGGACGAAGTCCGCCGCAGCTCCGTACAGCACACGGAGGCTGTGCAAGAACTGTTCGAAGTCGCCATCACTCAGGCTAGCTTCCTGGCGTAGGTGATCGATCAGTCGGTTCCATTCCGGCGTGTACCAATCTGCCAGCGACCGATGTGGATGCTGCTGGAACTCTTCAAGAAATGCCGCGCTGTGGGGCGGCGTGCCGTCGCCTGGCTTGTCAGTAGTCGATGGAAAATCGTTGATGACCAAGCGGATCTCGACACGGCTTCCCGGGTTGTCCTTGCGCAGGCATTGCCAAGCATGAACAAGGGGCTTCCAGAGGCCATTGGCGCCAGTAAACAACGTCTCAACAGTGAAGGTTCCCGGGAACTTGGACGTCTTGAACTGGTGGCCGACCACCAATCCATCGAAGCCAAGTACCAGGTCGTCGGCAATACCCGCGGTGCGGTCGGCGACGCCGATCCAGAGCAACTCGTCGCGCTCGAGCGCTGCATAGATGGCAGCACCCGCCCGCTCATACTGGCCGATATATCCGCGGAGTGCTCGGCGTTCGCCTTCCGCCGGCGCCGTTGCAGAAGCTGCAGTGGTGGATGGATTCGGCTTTTTGGGCTCTGTCGGGGCCATGGAATCGGATTGGATAGTCGAAGCCGACATGGATCAAGGGAACGGCGTCAGCATCACCCGGTGCGTCTGGCGCCAGAGAGGCATGCTGCTGACTCATCGAACGCCTTTCTGCTGCGAAGTATGGCATGCGCCGATCGCAGATGTCATTCGAGAACTCGATCGTGAATGACTCTCTGTCCAGCCTAGAGCGGACTTCCAATGGGAAGAACGCCATGATCGTTCTGGCCGTCACGACGTATCCGCGGTTCCCGATGTACCACATTACCAATGTCGGCCGCCGAACGACAGCAAACAGACGTGCAGCAGCCGCACGGTCCGCGACCGACGAATGTCTCCTAAGGTCGATTAGCGCACCTCCCCCTCCATGTGCCCGCGATCCGCCGTCGCCTCCAGCAAATTCTGGTCGGAGCAGCTGCGGTAGACTCGTGACCGCATCATTACCCTAGCCACCATCCACCGCCGAGAGCCTCATCTCCTACGAGTATTCGATTCATCTCGTCGAAAAAACGACTTCGCCTATGCCGCGACTGGCCTTTCGAATCCCTTCTGCCCTGCTGACTTCATACTCGACTACGACGAAGACTCGGCTTCAATCTTGCTGCACCGGGACCGTTTCCAGAACCCGTTGAACACAGTCCGTCGCTCGACGACCATCGATTTGTCCGCCCCGAGCCGATACGCGTAGACCGCACATCTTCCGCCAAAGGAAGGCAGCCGTTCTCAACCAAACGGCCGCCCCCACTCTCACACCACCTTCTCCTTCCTCCCCACCTTCCTCCCCTCTTCCCCGCACCCCTCACCCTTGATCTTCTTCCTCGTCTCCCGCAGCACCGCCGCTAGCTCCGACGCTTTGACCGCATCGAGCACCACGAAGCTCCGCAACGCCGCCGAGGCGTCGATCTCGAAGTAACGCTTGCCGCTCATTGTTACCTTGGCGTCATTGGCCTCGACCCCAGCAATCTCCTCTGCAAGCGGATGCATCTGTCTCTTGAGCAACGCCCCAAGACGCGCATCGACCGTCACCCGATCCATGCTCCAGGAAGCACGATTCGACAGCGCGTTTTCACCGGCAAGCGCGCTATCTGCCACCACTCGAAGACCCATCGCCCTGAGCTTGGCGAGATCGGCGCGGAGGCTTTCCGTATTCACACGTGCCGTACCGCGTTCGAGCCGCAGCTCAAGGCGATTCGCGTCAATGCCACTCTCACGCAGCGCCAATGCCAGCGTCTCCGCAAAATCGCTGGTCAGCAGTTGCTTGGGAAAAACAGGCACGCAAACAGTCACCTCAGGCAAGCGCGTCGCGAGCTTGCAGGCTTCCCGCAGCACCCATTCTCCGAGCGGCACCACAAGCCCGCTCTGCTCCGCAACACGCAGATAACTTTCCATACCGAGCCGTCCAAGCGACGGATGATTCCACCACGCCTGAACCTCAACCGCAATCGCATTCGTCGCCGCAACGCGCACGCTGCAAGCAAGGTCGAACTCACGCGCCTTGATCGCGATCAGCATGTCATGCGCGAGATGCCGTTCTGTCTCGGCGGAAGTTTCCGCATCCTCGGCATAGAAGGTATAGGTACCACGCTGATTCCCCTTCGACCGATACAGCGCCACATCCGCGAAGCGAAAAAGCTCATCCTCTTCCAGCGTATCTTGCGGCGTCATTGCGATACCGATCGACAGCCCCACCTCCAGCCACCGCTCGCCATGAGCGATCGGCTGCGACACAGCCTCGATCAGCCGCTCCGCAAGCTCGACCACCTGCGCCCTCGCAAGGTTCGATGCCGCAACCACAAACTCGTCGCCACCGATCCGCGCGACCAACTGCCCTTCCCTCATCTCTCCCGTCAGGCGCGCGGCGACAGTGCGCAGCACCAGATCACCCACATCATGCCCAAACGTGTCATTGATCGGCTTGAAGTGATCGAGATCCAGATAGAACAGCGCGAGTTCACTGTCAGTCGCCTTGAGCACCTGACGCATGAACATGCGCAGGCCGAGGCGGTTCGGCAGGCCCGTCGCCGGATCGTGCTGGACTTCCTTCTGTGCGCGCGAGAGATCCGCGGCGAGGGACACGTCGGCGGTAATGTCCGCGGCGATCTTGACGATCTTGAAGGGCTTGCCGTTCAGGTCATAGATCGGGTTATAGGACGCCTGGATCCAGACCTCCGCCCCATTCGCGGCAATGCGTTTGAACTTGGAAGACAAGAACGTGCCAGCCCGCAGCTCACTCCAGAAGCGCGCGTAATCGGCATGGGCGGCGCTTTCCTTGTCGACGAACATGCGATGATGCCGACCCACCACCTCCCGCAGCGTATAGCCCATCAGCGTGAGGAAGTTATCGTTCGCTTCGAGCACATTACCGTCCATGTCGAACGACACGACGCTCTGCGACTTGTTGATCGCCGCGATCTGGCCTTCGTAATCGCCTTGCCGCAGCTTCTGCTGGGTCACATCGACGGCGTTCTTGACTACCTTGAAGGTCCGCCCGTTCATGTCGAGGATCGGATTGTACGAAGCCTGCAACCAGATCTCCCGGCCATCGCGGCCGAGACGCTTGAACTCGCCCGCCTGGTACTCACCCGCAGCAAGCGCTGGCCAGAACTTCCCATAACTTTCGCTATCGCGCTCTTCCGCCGACACGAACATCGAATGATGGCGACCGATAACCTGAGACAGCCGATACCCCACCAGATCGAGGAAGTTATCGTTGGCGTCAAGGATCGTACCGTCAACATTGAACGCAACCACACTCTGCGACTTGTGGATCGCGGCAATCTGGCCTTGATGGTCCGCCTGCCGAAGCTTCTCGCGCGTGACGACCGTCGCGTACTTTACGATCTTGAAAGGCCGGCCATCCTGGTCGAGCACCGGGCTATAAATTGCCTGCAGCCAGATCTCGCGCTTGTCGCGGCCAATCCGCCGGAACTCTCCGCTGCGATGACGGCCGGCAGCCAGATCGCTCCAGAAGATCTCGTAGTCGAGACTGTGCGCATAGGCCGGATCGACGAACATGCGGTGATGGCGGCCTTCGAGTTCCTCCATCGTATAACCCACCGCTTCGAGGAAGTTGCGGTTGGCATCCAGAATGGTGCCGTCGGGCGCGAAGGTCACGATGCATTGCGACTTGTCGATAGCCGCAATCTGACCTTCGAAATCGGCGTTCTGCTGCTTCTCCGACGTCACATCGACCGCATACTTAACGATCTTGAACGGACGCCCATCGAGGTCGAGGATGGGGTTGTAGGTCGCGCGCAGCCAGACGGCGCTGCCATCCTTGCTGAAGCGCCGATATTCGCCGGAAGCGTGCAAACCCTCCCGCAAACGCGCCCAGAACGCGGCATAAGATGGGTCGCTTGCCTCGTCGGGGGCGACAAACATCCGATGATGCTGGCCGACGACTTCATCGAGCCCGTAGCCGGTCGCGTCCAGGAACTTCTCGTTGGCGTGAAGGATCGTGCCGTCCATCGCGAAGTGGATGACGGCCTGCGACGTGTTGATGGCAGCGATCTGCCCGGCGTCGTCGGCGGCCGACATCATGCGGTCGGTCACGTCGCGCACCAGCATGACGATCTCGCCGACCGTGCCGTCCCCGGCCGCGAACGGGATGCAGGACACCTCGGTCCAGAAGGACGAGCCGTCGCGTTTCAACTGCTGCATCTCACCGAAAAAGGGTTCGGCGGTTTCAAGCACCGTATCGATCTCGTCCGGCACGGCGGCGCCCGCTGCGAGCGGCCGGAAGATGCTGCGATTGCGTCCGACGAGTTCCCATCCCTGGTAGTCGAACAGCGCCAGGAAGCGCTCGTTCACACGAAGGATGCTGCCGTCGGGCGCGAAGGCGATCCGCCCCAGGGTTCGCTCCATCGCTTCCGCATCGGCGGGAGTAAAGGAGGACTTGATCGAATTGTGCAGCATCTTCACTCCGCCAATATGAGTTGCGGCGACATGTGCTGATGACGGGTTGCCACGACGTTGCTCAACCCCTCCGCTCAGCACGAACTTTCCGCTTATCGGCACCGGATGGAGAAAGTTGAGCGCAACGGCGTAAACAATTCGACCGGGGACACAAACTAGTTCCGCGCAAACCTTTGCGACGCCTCCGGCGTTACCGGCGTGAAGAAGTTGATGAGATTGCCATCGGGGTCACGGAACAGCAGCGAGCGGTTGCCCCACGGCTGCGTGACCGGTGCCTGCTCGATATGAGCGCCCATTGCCTGCAACTTCTCATATTCGGCGTCGGCGTCCGCTACACGGAATTCAATGATGACCGAGCGATTGCTCGCCGCCACCGCGGCGCCGGCAAAGAACTGCTGCATCGTTCGAGTCGTGCCTATCGCCAGCTTGCAGGACGGCGCTTCGAGTTCTGCAAACTCGTCTGCCAGCCACGTGGCCGTCAGGCCGAGCCGCTCATAGAACTGAACGAGGCCGGCAATGTCGTCGGTGATAATACGGGTAGAAACGAAGTCCATGTTCTCCTCTCGTGATGGGTTCGCACCAAGGGTGTGCGACGTCACGGCCATCCTACAAAGGTGCTGCTGCCACCGTGTTGTCAGCAGCGAATGCATGCGCCGATCCGACCGCCTCTTTCAGCTCATCCAGATTCTGCGACGCGCACGGCGTCCCGTCATCGCCCGTAATCTCGCCGAGGAACTCGAGGTGTCGACGCGCACGGTCTATCGGGATATCGCGGACCTGATGGCGCAGCGCGTGCCAATTCGCGGCGAGGCCGGAACAGGCTACGTGCTCGATCGTCAGTACGACATGCCGCCCTTGATGCTGACCGCCGAGGAACTGGAGGCAGCGGTGCTCGGCGCCCAATGGGTTGCGCAGCGTAGCGACGCAGTGCTCTCCCGGGCAGCGAAAGACCTCATCGCAAAGATTACGACGGCCGTGCCTGACCACCTCCGGCCCTTCATCGCGGACCCGACGATCGGCGCGGTAGCGCCGCTTACAGCCTCGGCAGACACGCTCGATATGAGCCAGTTGCGCGAATGGATCCGCGACGGCCGCAAGCTGCGAATCCGCTATCGCGACGAAGCCGGACGCATGAGCGAGCGAACGATCTGGCCCATACTCATCGGCTATGCCGATGCCGCGCGTCTGCTGGCTGCCTGGTGCGAGTTGCGGCAGGCCTTCCGCCACTTCAGGACCGACCGGATCGTGAGCATCCACTTCCTCGATGAGCGACACGGCGAACGAAGACTGATTCTCGTCGCGCGCTGGAAGCGTTATATGAAGGAATCGCGTGGGGTTGATCTGTTGTGAGGAAACGGGTCACTGATTGACAGGCGCCGAAAAGTCGAAAGCACGTGGCGTGAATCCACGCCACGTGCTTCCCGGTACACCCACTTGCCGCATCAGGATGCCTGCAGCGCCGACTCAGTCAGATCCACGCGGGCACGGCTGACTCGCTGGTTATCCACGCCAGCAACCAGCGGCGTCAACGCGAAATTGAATTCGATTTCCTTGTAGCCGTCGTCCTTCAATCCGAGCGCCTTGCCCCCCGTCCGTTCGGTCACGTGCGGAATGAGGTCCTCACGCGTTGCGTAAGCGAAGTCGTCCCAGATCAGCGGGTCGCCTTCAATGTTGATCTGCGTCGTCAGCTTGCGCGTGTCCGGGTGCGTGACGAAGAAGTGCACATGCGCCGGGCGGTTGCCGTGACGCGCAAGCAAGTCGAGCAGTTGCTGCGTCGCGCCCTGTGGCGGGCAACCGTAACCCACCGGCATCAGCGTGCGGAATTCATACTTGCCGTCGGCGCCGGTCTTCACGGCACCGCGCAGATTGAAGTCGCTTTGCGCGCCGGTCGGATCGAAGTGCGAATAGAAGCCGCTGGAATTCGCATGCCAGCATTCGACCACTGCGTTCGCCAGCGGCACGCCATCCAGACCGCTCACCGTGCCGCGGATAATCAGCGGCCCCGCCGCTGCGTCGGCATCGAGGTCGATGCGGGACACGCCGTCACGCACCAGCGCGCCTGCCACATACAGCGGCCCTTCGATCGTGCGCGGCGTGCCACCATGAATCTCGGCTTCGCGATCCGCCGCATCCATGCGGAGGTCGAGAAACTTTTCGAGTCCGAGCCCCGCTGCAAGCAGCGCCGCTTCCCCGTCCTGTCCGAGCTTGTTGAGATAGTTCACGCCGGCCCAAATTTCGTCGGGCGTCATGTCGAGCTCGTCGATTGCCCTGAAGAGGTCGCTCAGCAGGCGATGCGTGATGGCCTTCGCGCGGGCATTGCCCTCGGCGGTGCCGAGATTGGTGGCGGCCTTGAGCAGCTCTTGCACTTCATTCGTTTCGAATATTTTGACGCTCATGATTCATGTCTCCATTCATGTGGGGATGTTCTAACCGCCTTGCAGGCATGCGAGGTCATGCGTCGTCGTCACGGATGGACGACGGATGGCGACATAACGGCGTCACCGCAATCTTCATATAGGGGAACAGCGGCAGAGCGCTCAGGATGTCGTGCAGTTCGGCATTGCTGGCCACGTCGAACACGCTGTAATTCGCGTATTCGCCCACCAGCCGCCAGATATGGCGCCACTTGCCGCTGCGCTGGAGTTCCTGTGAATAGGCCTTCTCGCGCGCCTTGATTTCGTCGGCGACACCGGCCGGCATATCGGCCGGAATGGTCACGTCCATTCGTACATGG
The DNA here is from genome assembly GCF_031451175.1 of Caballeronia sp. LZ035. Lineage (NCBI taxonomy): Bacteria > Pseudomonadati > Pseudomonadota > Betaproteobacteria > Burkholderiales > Burkholderiaceae > Caballeronia > Caballeronia sp. LZ035. The sequence continues at coordinate 1,109,108 of NZ_JARUXS010000002.1, read as the reverse complement.
AAAAGCATCGTCAGCTCCTGATGATGAATACCGCGTCAGCGGGTGACCTTGATGAGGCCGTCGCGGGTGAAGCGCTTGACCACCGCTTCGTCAAGCTCGATGCCCAGGCCCGGACCATCCGGCACGGTGAGTTCGAAGTCGCTGTAGTCGAGCGGCTTCGTCAGAATCTCTTCGGTGATCAGTAGCGGCCCGAACAACTCCGTACCCCACTGGAGATTCACGAAGGTCGAGAACAGATGCGCCGAGGCCACCGTGCTGAACGCGCCTTCCAGCATCGTGCCGCCATAGAGTTCGATACCCGCCGCATCCGCGACGGCGGCAACGCGTTGCGCGGCGAACACGCCTCCGCTCTGCTCGATCTTGATGGCGAATACATCGGCGCCGTGGCGTTGCGCGATGTCGAACGCGCTCTCCGGGCCTTGCAGGATTTCATCGGCCATCAATGCCACGGGAAAGCGACGCATGAGACGCGCCAGTGAGGCAACGGACGCAACCGGTTGCTCCACCAGTTCGCAACCCGCATCGGCCAGCGCGGGAATGGCCCAGGCCGCCTGTGTCTCGCTCCACGCCATGTTGACGTCGACGCGCACCGAGCCGCGCTCGCCAAGCGCCCGCTTGATCTGCGCAACATGCTCGATATCCTGCCGGATGTCCTTCGCACCGATCTTCAGTTTGAAGATGCGATGACGACGCGCTTCGAGCATGCATTCGGCTTCCGCAATATCCTTCGCGGTATCGCCGGACGCAAGCGTCCACGCCACGGCCAGGCGCTCGCGCCTGCGCCCGCCCAGCAATTCGCTGAGCGCGATGCCAAGGCGTTTGCCCTGTGCATCGAGCAGCGCGGTTTCAAGTGCGCTCTTCGCGAAGTGATTGATCTTCACCAGCTTGCCGACATGCGCCATCAAGGCCTGCACGCGCGTTGCGTCACGGCCGATCATCGCGGGCGCCAGATAGGCGTCGATCGCGAGCTTCATCGACTCCGGGCTTTCCGGACCATATGCCATGCCGGCGATCGTCGTGCCCTCGCCCATCCCGACCACGCCGTCGCTGCAAAACACTTTCACCAGCATCAAGGTCTGCCCGTGCATGGTGGCGACCGAGAGTTTGTGAGGGCGGATCGTCGGCAGATCGACAAGGCGGGTTTCGATGCGTTCGATCGTCGCGGTAGTCATGGGGAATGTTCTGGTTCGTTGTTGGACAGCGTGAAAACGGTAAAGACCGCGTTGCCATCCGTCAAATCAATCAAATGTGTCCATTCGAATCCATGGCGCTTATCGGGTCATGCGGGCATGGCCGAACGAGCTCATGCAGCGAATTCATATCCCGCATTTTTGGCTCGAATTTGACCGGTGCACGCGCTGCTCATATCGTTCGAAGCACCAGGCGAACCATCGAACATCATCGATCAAGAGGTATCACGCATGCATGCTCTTCAGAGCGATTCGCTCATCGACTCGCAAACCGATTACCCGGCTTATGCCGGCCCGCTGACGCTGGATGCGCTGATCGAAGAAGTCGTGCGGCGCCGCGACGAATTCGACACGCTGTCGCATGTGCCCCGCGACATGGTCGCGAAGATGAAGCGCGCGGGCATCTTCCGCGCCAGCACGCCGAAGCGCTTTGGCGGCGATGCCCTGCCGCCGCCGCGCTTTCTGGAAATACTCGAACGCATCGCCGTTGCGGATGGATCGACGGCATGGGTCGCCGCGTTCGGTTCGGCCAACACCTACCTCGCGTCGCTGCCCGTCGAAACGCAGGCAATCATCTACGCGTCCGGTCCGGATCAGGTGTTTTCCGGCGGCCTCTATCCGCTGCAAAAGGCAGCGCGCGCGGAAGGCGGGTTCCTCGTCTCGGGACAATGGCACTTCGCGAGCGGCTGCAAGGGCGCCGACTGGATCGGCGTGGGGATCGGCGGCGCGCCGGCCAGTTCCGACGGCACAAACGCAGGCAAGCCCTTCACCGCGGTGTTTCCCGCGAACGAAGTCGAGATCGTCGATAACTGGAACGTAGTCGGCATGCAGGGCACCGGCAGTCATGACCTGCGCCTGAAGGACAAATATGTCGCTGAACCATGGACCTTCGTGCGCGGCGGCGCGGCGCTGATCGACGAACCGCTCTATCGCTATCCCGCCATCGCCTATCAGGCCCAGGTTCATGCGGCCGTGAATATCGGCCTCGCGCGGGCGGCGCTCGATCTGCTCGCCGGCATGTCCGGCGTCACGAAGACCACGACGGGCGCCCCGCGTCTTGCCGACCGCGCTTACTATCGTTCGGGCATCGCGCAAGCCGAAGCGCAACTGCGCAGCGCCCGGGCTTTCTTCTTCGAATCCGCAGAGAACTCCTGGCGCACCGTGCTCGCGGGCGACCCGGTGCTGGCGCCGGAAGCCAATCTGCTTCGGCTATCCGCCACACATGCGGCGCAGACGTGCGCGGAGATCGTGATGAACGCCTACAAGATGGCGGGGATCGGCGCAATCTACCGCACCAGCAGAATGCAGCGCCTGGTGCGCGATTCGATCGTCGTCACGCAGCATGCATTCCTCGGCGAAGGCACGTTCGACGCGTCGGGTGCGGTGTTCGTCGGCATTCCGCCGGTCACGCCCTATCCCTGAAGCGCCCCAGGACCGACAGCCATGACACACGATGAACGACGCATCCAGTTCCGCAACGCGATGGCGAGTCTCGCGGCAGCTGTGAACGTCATCACCACCGACGGACCGCGCGGGCGCTGCGGCATCACGGCCAGCGCGGTCTGCTCGGTGACCGATTCGCCGCCCACCATGCTCGTCTGCATCAATCAGTCGAGTTTCGTGCATGACGTGCTGCATGATCACGGCGACGTGTGCATCAACGTACTCGGGGTGCGTGGCCAGGAACCGGCCAGCGTGTTCGCCGGCATGACAGGTTGCACGATGGAGGAACGCTTCGAGCGCGTCGCGTGGCGGCCAGGCCGTCTCGGCGTCCCGGTGCTCGACGATGCGCTCGTCACGCTCGAAGGCCACATCGTCGACAGCAAGACGGTCGGTTCGCACTCGGTGATTTTCGTGCAGATCGAGCACATCGATTTGCGCGGCCAGGCAGGTGGACTCGTCTACTTCGACAGAAGGTTCCATCACCTCACGTGCGAGACCGTGTGACGCGCTGGGCCGCATTTTGCAACGGGGCGCATCTGCGTTAATCTCGGGGCACCCTGACCGGCGCGGCGCGCAATGCGCTGTACGCCTTCGTTTGCGAGCGACGTGCATGACCAAGCCTTCATCCGGCATAGCCGACCTGAACCTGCTGCGCGTGTTTCTCGCCATCTGGGACCTGCGTAGCCTGACTGCGGCGGGCGACCGACTCGGCCTCACGCAACCGGCGGTCAGCCACGCGCTGCGCCGGCTGCGCGGTCTCTTCGACGATCCACTGTTCCAGCGCACGCCCGGCGGCATGGTGCCCACCGACGCCGCCTTCCGGCTCTATCCGCCGCTTGCGCAGGCCTTCGCGATCATCAACGACGCCATGCAGCAACTCGCGCAGTTCGATCCGGCCACCGCGCAGCGCGTCTTTCGCGTCTCCATGTCCGACATGTCGGAGTTCTATTTCCTGCCGCCGCTGGTCGCGATGCTGGATCGCGAGGCGCGCGGCATCCGCATCGAAGTGGCGAACGTTCCGGTGGAGTCCGTGAGCGCGGCCATGCGCGCCGGTGAAATCGATCTTGCGCTGGGCTACGTGCCGGGCCTCGACGCGGGTTGCGTCAGCCAGACACTGTTCGTGGACGAGCATGTGTGTGTAGTGCGCGCCGGTCATCCGCTGCGCAAGACCCGACCGTCGCGCGAGGACCTGGCGACGCTGCGCTACGTCTATGCGAGCACCAATGCCACGGGCCACCGCATGGTCGAGCAATGGCTCGACGACCTCGAACTCAAACGCGATGTCGTGCTGCGACTGCCGCATTTCGTGGTCGCGCCCGAAATCGTGATGCACACCGACCTCGCGGTGATCTTCCCGAAGAGCATCGCGCAACGTTTCAATCGCGGCAAGGCGTTCCGGATCCTGCCCTTGCCCTTCTCGCTGCCGCCCATCGAAATCAAGGTGCATTCCCACACGCAGTTCGCCTCCGATCCCGGCATTGCCTGGCTGCGGGAGTCGCTTCACGCCATGTTCCACCAGCCCGGCGGGTAATGAGGGAAGCATGCATGTATCTGCGTGATTGATACAGCACGTCGCTCTCTGCCTGTTTGACGCCCGTCCCGACCCAGCACGGCGACGCCCGATCGCGCACTGACTGCATCGTCGCCCGGACATAAGCCCCATCGATGAACAAACGGCTTTTTAATCTATTTTTCTTATCGGGCGCAGATCGCTAATCTGGACGCATCGTCACTGGAAGACACATCGGAAGGCATCATGCAAGCTCAAGTCCTCAAGGTCCGCGTCGACGCGCTACGCGAGGAAGCGCACGGCGTGCGCTCCTTCAGCATCTCGCGTCTCGACGGACTGCCCTTCGTGCGTTACGAACCCGGTGCGCATATCGACGTCACCGGCCCATCGGGCGTCACGCGGCAATACTCGCTGTGCGGCGATCCCGAATGCGTCGAGACGCACATCTTCGCCGTGAAGAAAGAAGAGCAGTCGCGCGGCGGGTCGCGTTCATTGCACGAGGAGGTGAGCGTCGGCAGCGAACTGTCGGTGAGCGCGCCGCGCAACCTGTTCAAGCTGGAGGAAGGCGCGGGCGAGCATGTGTTGATCGGCGCCGGCATCGGCATTACACCCTTGCTTTCCATGGCATACCGACTTGCCGCACGCCAGGCGCGTTTCACGTTGCACTATTTCGCGCGCAGCGAGGCGCATGCGGCTTTCATGACCTTGCTCACCCGCGCGCCCTTCGATGCGCACGTGAAGCTGCATTTCGGCGTCCAGCGCGATGCGCTCCCAGCCGCCCTCGATGCCTGCGTGCGCGAAGCAGGCGCCGATGCGCACGTCTACACCTGCGGTCCGGCGCCCTTCATGGACCTCGTCGTCGAGACGGCGAACACGCGCCTGCCCGCCGAATCGATCCATCTGGAGCGCTTCAAGGCCGAGCCCGCGCTTGCAAGCGACGCATCGCTCGACAGCTTCGAGGTGCAGATCGCGAGCACGGGACAGGCCGTGCGCGTGGGTGCGGAGACGTCCATCGTGGAGGCACTTGCAACGCTTGGCATCGAGGTGGATACATCATGCGGCGAGGGCGTATGCGGCACCTGCATGGTCGATGTCGTAAGCGGCGAGCCGGAGCATCGCGATCATTGCCTGAGCAAGGCGGAACGCGCGAGCAACGGCGTGATCTGCTGCTGCGTGTCCCGCTCACGAACGCCGGTGCTCGTACTCGATCTGTGAGCGTCACATCGCCGTGAAGCTCGCGAGGATCTCGGTCATCAGGCCGCGCATCCAGGCAATGCCTTCGTCCTCGTGAAAATGCTCGTGCCAGTGCATCGTCACGGCCGCTTTCGGCAAATGCACGGGCAACGCATAGATACGGAACGCATCGCCGCGATTGAGAATATGCGCGAGGCGCTCAGGCAACGTGGCGAAGAGATCGGTGGCGGCGAGCACGCCGGGCACCGCGACGAAATGTGGCAGCGCCAGCGCGATATTGCGTCCGACACCTTGCGCGCGCAACGCGTCGTCGAGCGAATGGTGGCTATGTTCGAGCGAGCGCACCTGCACATGCGACGCCGACAAAAACGGTTCGAGCTCGAGCGTGTCCCCTTTCGGCAGATCCTTCCGCTTGCGGGTCATGCATACGTACGACTCTTCGAACAACAGCTCGTGCCGCGTGCGCGGCAGCAGCGATGGCAAATTGCCGATCGCAAAATCCAGCCTGCTTGACCGCAGCGCCTCTTCGATGTCTTCGACCGGCATCGGCTCGACCACCACTTTCACGCGCGGCGCAGCCTCCTGAAGCGCGGCGCATAGCGCCGGAAGATACGCCATCTCGCCGGCGTCCGAAAGCGACAGGCGGAACGTGCGCGTGCTGGTTGCGGAATCGAAACGCTCCGCATAACGCAGCGCCTGACGCACGGTGTCGAGCGCGCGCCCGACGATCTCCGCGAGTTCCAGCGCTACAGGCGTGGGCTGCATGCCGGAACGCGTGCGGATGAACAGTGTGTCGTCGAACAGGGTGCGCAGACGGCCCAGCGAGTAACTCACGGCGGGTTGCGAGAGCGCCAGCCGTTCGCCGGCTTTCGTCAGGCTGCGCTCTTCCACGATGGCCTGAAATACGCGCAGCAGGTTGAGGTCGACGTGGTCGATGGATGTCATGGGGGACTCGCGAGATATCGGCCGCACTTATCGGGCGACCTCTTTTTAATCGATTTGACGCATGATCCGTGCAAAGCGAGACTGCTGTCAACGAGAGGATGCGCGGATGTCGAATGGCGCACCTCGTGTTAGCCACTCAACTTCCCCACGATTACGATGAGTACGCCAACCTACCAAACCATCGACACGAGCGCGCTCGGCAAACGTGCCGAGGCTGATCGCATTGCGCCTTCCCTCTACACCGACCCGCAACTCTTCGAGGAAGAGCTCGAACGCATCTTCTACAAGACCTGGGTCTGGGTCGCGCATGACAGCGAGTTGCCGAAACCGGGCGACTTCATCACGACGACCATCGGCCGTCAGCCGGTCATCGTGGTGCGCGACAAGGCCGGCGCGGTGCATGTGCTGCAGAACCGTTGCCGGCATCGCGGCGCCACCGTGTGCGAGGAGCACAAGGGCAACGCGAAGGGCTTCACGTGCCCGTATCACAGCTGGTCCTATGCGCTCGATGGCACGCTGCGCGCCCTGCCCTATGGCGACGGCTATGAAGGCGTCTGCGAGAAAGGCGATCTGCCGCTCAAGAAACTGCGCGTCGGAATCTATCAAGGGCTGATCTTCGCGAGCTTCAACGACGCGATCGAACCGCTCGAAGACTTCCTTGGCGGCGCAAGACCGTGGATCGACCTGTTCATGAAGCAGGGCGCCGGCTATCCGGTCAAGGCCAACGGCGAGCACAAGTTCAAGTTCAAGGGCAACTGGAAGATCCAGCTGGAGAACACCACCGACCTGTATCACTTCCCGGTCGTACACAAGTCGTGGATGAAATCCATCGATGAGGAAACCGCAGCGGCCATCACCAGCTTCATGACGAGCGACCAGGCTTTCTGCCGCTCGCTGGGCAACGGTCACAGCCTCGCCGTGCTGGTGCCGGAAATCGTCGACCTCGACAAGGACGACGGCGCGCCGCTGCCGGAGCGCTTCAACGAACTCGCCGCGCAACTCGCGCAGAAGCATACGCCGGAAGAAGTGCGGCGCATCGTGCGCTCGCTGATGGGCGTGGGCTTCAATCTGAACCTGTTCCCGAACCTCGCGCTCTCGATGGCGTTTTTCCGCGTGCTGCGGCCCATCTCCGTGAATGAAACCGAAATCCGTCACGTTGCGCTGGCGATGGACGGCGGCCCCGACGAAGCGAACCGCGTGCGCCTGCGCATTCACGAGCACTTCCAGGGTCCGTTCGGCTTCGGCAGCCCGGACGATGCCGAAGCGTGGGAGCGGGTGCAGCGCGGCTCGCATGCCGGCCCCGACGTGCCCATTCTCGTGAACCGCGGCCTCAACCGCGAAACCACCGCTCCGAACGGAGAGAAGACCGCGCACGCCACCGATGAAACCGGCATGCGCGAAGCCTATAAGCAATGGCGCGCAATGATGGAGCAGGCATGATGGACGACCGTAACGCACTCTTGAGCAACCAGACCTTCGCGCGCGCGGTCGAATTCATCTGGCGCGAAGCCGAACTGCTGGATCGCCGCGACTATCGCGCATGGCTGGAACTGTGGGACCCGAAAGGCCACTATGTGGTGCCCATCGATCCGGAGGCGACCGACTTCGCCGCCACGCTGAACTACGCCTACGATGATCGGCACATGCGCGAACTGCGTGTGCAGCGCATGACCTCGGGCTATTCGGCCTCCGCCTCCGATGCGGCACGCACCGTGCGGACCGTGTCGCGCTTTACGCGCTCGGACGAGAGCGCGGGGATCGTGGAGGTGAAATCGTCGCAGGTCATCGTTGCGTACAAGCGCGGCGAGACGACCCTCTTCGCCGCCGATCTGACTCACAAGCTCAGCATGTCGGACAGCGAGCCGCGTATCGTCGAGAAGGTCATCCGCCTGATCAATTCGACTGAAGCACTGAACGCCATCGGCTTCCTGCTCTGATTGTCCACTGCGCATCGCGGCAACGGTTGCCCCGATGCGCTTTCGCACACATGTCATGCCCACACTCGAAGTCTTCCTTCCGCAAGGCCATTCCGACGCACGCAAGGCATCGCTCATTCACGGGCTCACGCAGGCGACCGTCGATGCCATCGGGGCACCCGCCGAAGCCGTGCGGATTCTGCTGTCGGAGTTGCCCGTATCGCACATCGGGCTGGGCGGCAAGCCCGATTCCGCGGCGCTGCCTGTCATCGTGGCCATCCTGATCGCGGGCCGTACCGAAGCGCAGAAACAGGCGCTGATCGCGCACCTGTGCGAAACGAGTGCAGCCCTGCTCGATGTTCCGCTGCTGTCCACCCGTGTCATGATCAAGGACATCCCCAACACGGATTTCGGCATCGGCGGAAAAACGGCGCGCGCGCTCGGCAGATAGCCTCTGCCCGCACGATGGCACTCTATTGAATCAAGGAATGAAGGAACCCAGCATCGTGACCGATACCCGACAGCTCCCATTGCGCGTGCTCTTCTGTTGCGGCGTCTCGCAGAACTTCTTCGACCTGCCGCGCGAACAAATCGGTGAAGTGTGGCAGGCCTACGGCAAGATGCTCAACGCCATCGAAGCCATGGACACCGTGCGCGTGCTCGGCATCATGGATGACGACCGCCTGGTGGTCGGCCACGCCGATGGCGCGCCGTGGACCTTCTACATCATGGCGGACGTCGCCGACTTCGATACCGCCACCGCCGTATGCAATCTGTATCGCACGACGCCGGTCGGCGAATACAACCTGTGGCGCTACGGCAAGATCGAGGCGCGTGTGGGCCGCGCGCTGACCGTGCCGCCCGTCGCCGCGAGCAATGGATGAACACATGACGGATACGACCATCGAAGCGCTGCAGACACGCCTGCGCGCGCTCGAGGCCCATGCAGCCGTGCGCAAGACCATCGCGCGCTACATGGCCTTGTGCGACGTGCCCGCCCATACGCTGGCTGGCGAATCGCTCGCCGCACTCTTCAGCGAAGACGCCGTATGGGAAGGAATCGGCCCGCAGTATGTGAACAAGTTCGGCCGCCTGCAGGGGCCCGCGGAGATCGTGGCCATGCTGCAGCGCTACCTGCCGCCCACGCCGCACTTCGCCACCAACGCGCATTTCCTGACGAGCGAGCACATCGAAGTGAACGGCGACACGGCAAAAGGCCGCTGGATGATGCTGCAGGCGTCCGGCTACGTGGACGGCAAGGCGGAACTCGTCTGCGCGCGCCTGGAAGTGGACTTCGTGCCCTCGCCGCACGACGAGCGCCTCTGGCTGATTCGCCACTTCCGCACCGAACGTCTCTTCGACGCACCCTGGCAAGTCAATCCCGCCAAAGGAATTCCGGCATGAGCGCCTTCCTGCAACAGTTCGATCTCGCCACCCACGCGCCCGCCGATGCACCGACCATCGCGATCAAGGACAGCATCGATATCGCCGGATACGCTACGACGGCCGCGAGCCGCGCGCTCGCCGATGCGCCGCCCGCGCCGCGGCATGCCGAGGTCGTGCAGTGTCTGCTCGATGCGGGCTGGCGGATCACGGGCAAGACCAACATGCACGAACTGGCGTTCGGCATGACCGGTATCAACGATTTCCACGGCACGCCGCGCAATCCGCAGGATGCGGCGCGCATACCCGGCGGCTCGTCGAGCGGCTCGGCGTCGGCGGTGGGCTTGCGCCTCGCCGATGCCGCGCTCGGCACCGACACCGGCGGTTCGGTGCGCGGGCCCGCTGCATGCTGCGGCGTGATCGGTCTGAAGCCAACGTTCGGCCGTGTCTCGCGTGACGGCGTCGCGCCGCGTGAAACCACGCTCGACTGCGTCGGTCCGTTCGCGCGAGACATGACGACGGTCATCGACGTGATGCTCGCGATCGATCCGTCGTTTCAAAGCGGCCAGGCGCGCCAGCCGGCAATGAACGCACGCATCGCCGTGGTCGGCGTGGAAGCCGATGACGACATCCAGAGCGCCGTCGCAACAGCCGTGGCGCGCAGCGGCCTGGCGTCGCACGACATCCGGCTCGAAGCCATGCGCGATGCGTTCGCAGCGGGTCTCGCCGTCATCAACGCAGAGACCTGGCGGGCGTTCGGCCACCTGGTCGGCGGCGGCAGGCTCGGCGTCGATATCGACGCGCGCCTGCAAGCGGCGGCGAATACGAGCGAGGCCGATCTCGCCAAAGCCGAGCAGATCCGCCGCATTTTTTCAGACGAAGTCGACCGCGCGCTCGACACGGCAGACGTGCTCATTCTGCCGACGCTGCCCTCGTTGCCCATCACGCTCGAAGCCGCCCGCAGCGGCACCTCGGTGATCGCGATGTCAGCGCTCATCCGGCCATTCAATCTCAGCGGACATCCCGCGCTCACGCTGCCCGTCCCGATAGAGGGGTCGGCGCTCAAAGCCGGCTTGCAGGTGGTCGGCCGCAAGGGCGAGGACGAACAGGTGTGCGCCGTCGCCGCGCATATCGAGTCCGTGCTCGCACGCGGCACATCGAAGCTTTGAGGAGGGCTGCACCATGTCGAACAGAGTCGTACTCGTGACCGGCGCCGCACGCGGGCTCGGTGCAGTCGTCGCACGTCGCTTTCACGAAGCGGGTTACCGCGTTGCCCTGGCGGATATTGCCGTCGAGGCGGCGCAGTCGGTCGCGCAGGACTTGAGCGTCGACGGATCGAGCGCTTGCGCCATCAAGCTCGACGTCACATCGAAAGCGGATTTCGAAGCGGCACGCGATACATTGCTCGACCGCTGGGGCGCCATCGATGTGCTGGTGAACAATGCGGGCGCGTCCCGGGTCGTGCCCGTGATGGAGATCACGGCCGAACAGTTCGATCGGGTCATCGACATCAATCTGCGCAGCGTGCTGTTCGGCTGCCAGGTCTTCGGCCAATACTTCGCCACGCAAGGCGCCGGGCGCATCGTGAACATCGCTTCGCTCGCGGGCCAGAACGGCGGCTCGGCCACCGGCGCGCACTATGCGGCGGCCAAAGGCGGCGCCATCACGCTGACGAAAGTCTTCGCGCGCGACCTCGCGCCCTGCGGCGTGACGGTCAACGCCATTTCGCCCGGACCGCTCGACTTGCCCGTCGTGCACGAGAGCGTGCCGGCCGAGAAGCTGGCGCAGGTCATCGCCAGCATTCCGGTGGGGCAGCTCGGGTCGGCGGCCTATGTCGCGGATGCAGCCGTGCTGCTCGCTTCCGCCGAGGCCCGCTTCGCCACCGGCGCGTGCTGGGATATCAACGGCGGTCTCTTCATGCGTTGACCCGGCGTCCTTCATCCCGCCAGACACGCGATCCAATCACCCCCAGTCCGGCTGCATCGAAGCGCTGCCGCCATGCAGGCCAGCCGGTCACCATCAAACGACGAGGCATTGCAATGAACGAACGACACCCTTCGCTGCCCGGCAGCGCACCGCGCAACTGCAGCGAGGCCGAGTGGGAAGCGCGGGTGAAACTCGCGGCGACGTATCGTGTGTTCCACATGATCGGCTGGCACGAACTGATCTTCAATCACATCACGCTGCGGGTGCCCGGTGAGCGCGATCAGTTGTTGATCAATCCGTTCGGGCTGGCATATGACGAAGTCACCGCATCGAATCTCATCAAGATCGATCTGAAAGGAAATATCCTGAGCGAGAGTGCCTATCCCGTGAATCCGGCAGGCCTTACGATTCACAGCGCACTGCATGAACACGTTGCCGACGCCCATTGCGTGATGCACATCCATACGACCGAAAGCGTCGCGGTGGCGTGCATGGAAGACGGTCTGGTGGATCACAACATCTATTCCTCGCAGCTCTACGACAAGATCGCGTATCACACGTTCGAAGGCACGACCGTCCATGACGAGGAAAAGGACCGCCTGGTTGCCTCGCTGCGCGACAAGAACCTGCTGATCCTGCGCAATCACGGCTTGCTGTCGCATGGCGTGTCGCTTGGGCATGCCTTCGTGCTGATCTGGACGCTGAACCGCGCATGCGAAATTCAGGTGGCGACGCATTCGATGCGAGGCACGATCCTGCCGGTGTCGTCCGCGATCAGCCAGCGCTCGACGAAAGACGCGCTGCAATACGACCCGCGCTTCCGCGGCGGCGATCAGGTGCTCGACGCGCTGATCCGCCGTCTGGACCGCTTCGATACGAGCTACAGGCAGTAACGCGGTCATGCGCCCGGCCCGTGCGTGTCCGCATGGTCCGGGCGCTTACCTGGACCGCTTTACGCGTAGCGGCGCGCCACGCTCGCCATCGGATAGTGCGAACTGCCCCCCGCAAACGGCGGGAACCGCAAGCCGTCTTCCCGCATCTCGTGTCTGATCTCCGAGGCCAGCGCCCGGTGCAGCGCGGCCGGATCGTCGAATACCACCTTGTTCCGCTGCATCAGATCCGCTCGCTGCACACCCAGCGTGTTCGGACTGTCGACGCGCGTGAAAATCTCGGCCTCGCGAATCCCCGGAAACTTCGCCATGATGGGCGGATGGTGGTCGATGTAGTGCCGCAGCCAGAGATGCAGGTCATCCGCGGGACCCGGGTAGCCGACCAGATAGGTGCAGTGCGGGCGGGCGTCCGCAGCGGCAAGACACACGTCGGTCTCGGACACGGCGAAGCTGCGCGCGGCCATGGTCTGCTGAGTCCAGTCGTAATCGGCGCACGTGTGCGACGCCATCGCCAGGAGCAACTCGGCGACCGGACCCTCCGTCCGGCAACTCCGCTCCAGCCCATCCAGTTCCGAAAAATACAGCTGCAGCACGCAGTCCGGTGACGCCTCACGGCCGTGATAGGGATCGCTCACGCCTTCCGCGACCGGCGTGTGGACGATGGCCTTGGTCAGCCCGTCGAACGCGGCGTGGCGCGACGCCAGCCAGGCGTGCAGGGCGACAGCGTCCGCAGCGGTCGCGGAACGGCTTCCGGCCGCCTGTGCCGTCCGCATGGCGCCTTCCAGATGAAGAGTGAAGCGCATGTAACGAGCTCCTCGAAGTCGAAAATGAAATACGCCCTGCGTCGCTCAGGCTCGATGCCTGCAACGGCGCAAGGCGCATGAATACGGCCAATCGGATCGGACAGTGTCAGTGCGTGAACGCGCCCGTCTTGTCCGTGGCGCCCAGTTCCTGCGCGCGTTTCGGCACGAGCGCGACGAACACGCCCGCACACACCGCCGCAGCCGCGAAGACGTAGAAGTTCCATCGGACGTCGATGCCGCCGCGCAGGATGAAGCCGCCGACGAGCGGGCCCGCCATCGCGCCCACGCGGCCGATGCCCACGGCCCAGCCGATCGCGCTCGAACGGACATGCGGCGCGTAGTAGGTGGAGATCAGCCCCAGCTGCACCATCGCGACACCGCCCGTGCCCAGCCCGGCCACTGCAATCAGGCAGTACGTCACGAGCAGCGACGATTTCACGGACAACGCGACGAGGCACGCCGCACCGATCAGGTAAGTGAGCAGCACCGACTTGCGCGGGCCGAGCCGGTCCGCATAGCGGCCGATCAGGATGCCGCCGAGCGCCGAGCCCATCATGAAGGTCGCGAGAAAGGCAAGGCTGGAGCCGAGGTTGTAGCCCATCTGGCGCATGATCTGCGGCAACCAGGTGCCGATGCCGTACAGGTTCAGCACCGCGGCGACCTGCGCGACCCAGAATGCGATCGTCGCGTAGAGGTTGCGCGACGAGAAGATCTCACGGAACAACTGGCCGAGCGAGAGCTTCGTCCCGGCCGATCCGCTTTCGGCGAGCAGTGCATCGAGCGACAGGCCGTGCGATGCGGCGATGGTCCGCGCTTCGGTGGCACGATCCCGCGACACCAGATACAGCGGCGACTCCGGCATGTACTTCCACAGCAGCGGCACATACAGCAGCGGCAACGCGCCGACCGCCACCACGAAGCGCCAGGAATACTGCTGCATGAAGGCCAGCGCCACCAGGGCAGACAGCAGCGCCCCGACGAAATAGCCCGAGTACATCAGCGCGAAATTGAAGTTCTTGCGATGCGGGGCCGAGAACTCCACCGTCAGCGCGGCACTCACGGAGATGACGCCGCCCAGCCCGATGCCGCCGATGCCCCGCGCCAGGGTGAACAGAAAGGGCGTGGGCGCCACGGCCGAGACGAGCATGGAGATGGAGAACATCGACACGCACGCGAGCAGCAGCGGCTTGCGCCCCATGAAGTCGCTGACGACACTCATGACATAGCAGCCGACCAGCGTGCCGAGCAAGGCCGCGCTGCTCATCGCGCCGATCTCGGCGGCATTCAGATTCCACGGCGCGTAGTTCATCAGCGCCGGAACGATCGCGCCCATGATCGCCGCGTCGTAGCCCTCCGATACGATCACGAAAAAGCACAGCAGGACGACCGTGTTGATCCGGCCGTCGTATCCGCTCATGTAGCTGCCTGCCTTGCCACTGACGTTTGACATGTGAGTTACCTTGTTTGCTGAAACTGACTGATCGACAGCCCACCTCGTGAGACGGGCGCACATCGGCGACACCGCGCATTCCATCCCGCGCGCATGCTCAGAACTTGCTGCGAATTCCCACGCGGGCAATCAACTGGTTCTTCCCGTCCGACGCGCCGATCACCGGCGCCAGACCGGCGACGCTCGCGTCGCCGGCTGCGCGCATCCAGGTGGTCTGGAAGTAGACGTCGGTGCGTTTGGACAGGAAATAATCCGCTACGCCGCCGAGAATGTGATAGCGCGGCGTCGCACCGGTCGCGGACACTTTGCCCGCCGTATAGCTGTATGCTCCGCCGATCTGGAACGATGGCGTAAAGTTATACGCTGCAACCAGTTCGCCAATATTGAAGGTCACATTTCCATCGATGCGCGCGCCCAGGCTCGGGTCCAGGGAAGAAAAACGTGTGTTGGTGTACACCGCGGCGACCTTCGCCTGACCGAATGTGTACTGAGCGGAAATGCCCGTCGAGCGGTAGTGTCCGGCGGCGATGCCGTAGTTGCCGTCCACTGGATTACTGGTGGTCCAGACCCCTTCCGGCACGGCGGTGGCCGGATGATCAATGGCTGTGAAGGCGGCGGCCACGCTCAAGGGTCCGCTCGAATAATTGATGCCGAACGACTCGACCGCGTTGAGACCCAACTGTCCCGGCGTGCCGCCGAAGCTGTAGAGCGCACCCACGGTCACGCCGGCCAAGGTCGGCGACACATAGCGCACCGCGTTGCTGACCCGAAAATCGATGCCGGTATTGTCGAGGTCGCCGGCATGCGGCAGAAGGATGCCCCAGTTGCCGTTCGCACCATACGCGCCAACGTATTCACCCATGAATTCGTTCTGGCGTCCCAGCGTGAGCGTGCCGTAGCGCGCATTGCTCAAGCCGACGTAGGCCGCGCGCCCGAACAGGCGAGAGCCTTGCCCGAGCGTGCCGGTGTTGACGTTGAAGCCGTTTTCGAGGCGAAACACCGCCGCCGTGCCACCGCCCAGGTCTTCCTTGCCGACCATTCCCCAGCGGCTTCCTTGAGCGATACCGCTTTGCATTTGCCACGCGCTCTTGCCGCCGATGTTGGTGGTGTAGGTCAAACCGTCATCGATGATTCCGTAGAGCGTCACCGCATTTTCCGCATGTGCGACGCCGCAAAATGCCAGCGGAGCACTCAGCCACACGCACGTCTTTTTCTTCGATATCGCCTTGAGTTTGCTTGTCATGTAGGGGTTCGGTATCTGTTCTGGTTGAGACTCATCGGGCGCCCGGCGGCTGGGACGCCAGCACGCCTGTGCCCGGTCAGACGACGTGGACACGGCACGAAGAACAACGAGTGGGACGTGACACGAAGGCAAGTCTCGACTCAGAATTTTTTTGACGCAAATCAACCAAAACTCGGAATCAAAATAAACCCGGCTTATTGCCCGATAACGCTAAGCAGGCTTATCAAGGAGGTTCATGCGGCTCATTAATGGCGTGAATTGGCGACCATCGTTTCAACGCGATAGGCTGCGTATCCAACGCTCAGGACATTTCTGGAACGCTCAATCATGCGGATTCTGATCATCGGCGCGGGTGCGCTCGGCGGCTATTTCGGCGCGCGGCTGCTCGACAACGGCGCCAGCGTGACGTTTCTGTTGCGCGAGCGGCGCGCGCGGCAAATCCGCGAGCGCGGCCTGATGGTTATCAGCCCGTTCGGGAACACGACAATCGCGCGGCCCGCAGTCGTGAGCCGGGACGCGCTCGCGCGGGAACCGGTGCTATACGACGCGATTCTCGTCGGGTGCAAGGCGTACGATCTCGATGACACCATGGACGCCTTTGCTCCAGCAGTGGGCAAGGACACGGCCATCGTCCCGCTTCTCAATGGCATCGCGCATCTGGAGCGATTGAAGACGCGCTTCAACGAGGCAAACGTGCTGGGCGGGTTCTGCCTCATCTCAGCCGCGCTCGATGACGAGGGCTCGGTGCGGCATCTCAACGACACCCATCAGTTGTATTTCGGCGAACTCGACGGACGCGTCTCGACTCGCGTCAGGCAACTCGAAGCGTGTTTCGAGGGCGCGCGCTGCGAAGCGATTGCCAGCGGGCGCATCGTCAGTCAGATGTGGGAGAAGTGGGTGCAGATCGCCACGGCAGCCGGCATGACGAGCTTGATGCGCGCCTCCATCGGCACGGTCATCACCGCGGGCGGCGTGGCGTTCGCGAACGCCCTGTTCGACGAATGCGCGGATGTCGCAAGGAAAGCCGGATACCCGCTCAGTGACGCCGCCGAGGCACGTATCCGGTCGGTTGTGACGGACCCGGCTTCATGCGTGACAGCGTCGATGATGAAAGACATCGAGCGCGGCGCGCAGATCGAGGCGGATCACCTGATCGGCGAGATGATCCGGATCCGCGACGCCGAGGTCTTGATCGGGCAGGCAGAGGCAACACAGCACTTTGCGTTGCTCGATCTCGTATCGCTCCATCTTGCGAGCTACGGACTTCGGCAATCTGCCGAAGCCGGCCTGCAGTGATCGACTCAGAAGACGAAGGCGGCCACCGACAATCCGCCGTGGCCGCTCGCGCCGGGACAGACCGAGGCACGCACGGTCCGTTCGCATGAGGGGCAGCGATTCATCCTGCCCGGCCGTGCCGCCTGACCCTTCCTTTCGCAGCGCCACCGCGCTCCCCTGATGCCGGATACCCGCGCACAGTCGCCCCGCTCTTCCTCCCAACCGGCGCTTCAGCCTTTACGCCCCAGTTAACGGACCCACCCGAATATTCAATAGACGCACGCCGTTCAACGGTTCATCGTTGCGCTCGTCTGAACTGAGCCCCATCCATTCAGCGCAAGCACGCGTTGCCCAATGCTTTCGCACGCGTCGGTCGTATCAAGGAGACATCCCTGCGCCCATGCATGGTGCACGGAACAATAAAACGAGATCAACTGGATGAACAGGAAATGGCATGTCTGTACGATCGCCGTCGGGGCGTTCGCATGCAGTGCGCATGCGCAATCGTCGGTGAGTCTGGCGGGTAATGTCGACGGTGGAGTGCGCTACATCAGCAACGGCAAGACGCATGACATCACGATGAGCTCTTACGGCTGGTACACGGCGAACCGGCTCGACTTCACGGGCCAGGAGATGATCGGCGACGGTTGGAATGTCCATTTCCAGCTCGAATCCGGCTTCAATACCGCGACCGGCGCATTCGACAACACGACCGGCCTGCTGTTCAATCGCATGTCCTACGTGGGCGTCGCAAGCCCGTATGGGTCGCTCGACCTGGGTCGTCAGTACACGCTCGGTCACGACGTGCTGCATGACTTCGATCCGTTCTTCTTCGCTTATCCGGCCATCATTCCGCTCACGCCCGCCGTCGACGGCACGCACTTCAGCAACGACATCAAGTATTCGGCCACGTGGGGGCCGTTTCGGCTCGGCGCCGAACTCGCGCCGGGCGGCGTGGCCGGCGACTTCAACGACGGCACCGCGCGTGGGATCGGCCTGCAATACAAGGTCGGCTTCTTCAATGTGGGCGGAACCTATATTCACAGGACCGTGCTGGCAGGCGCGGCCTATGAACCGGACGATTACGTGGCCTTCGGCTCCGAACTGAAATTCGGCGCCTTGCGTTTCGCCGGCGGCTACATGAACGAAACCACCGCAAACGCAGCACCGGCTACCGCTTCGCGTACCGAGAACTACTGGGGCGGCCTGACTTACAACGTCAGCTACGACATCAACCTCGGCGCCGGCTATTACGTGACGAATCTGCCCACCGCCAAGGGACGCAAGAACCTGGCGATCGTGAGCGCGGTCTATCTGTTGTCGAAGCGCACGCGCCTGTACCTCGAAAGCGATTACACGACCTATCACGGAACTTACATCAGCAACGCTACGCTGAATGCGGCCCACGCTTCGCATCAGCTGGCTGTCACAACCGGCCTCAACATTCTCTTCTGACGCACACGACTTGCGGAGACTTGCAGCTTGGAACACCTACAGCGCGACAACGAAACGGCCAGCATCGCGGCCACGCAGGCTTCCCCATGGGTTGGATTGCGCACCCACTGGCAAGTGATCGCAGCCGCCACGGCGGGTTGGGCACTCGACGCATTCGACTTCGCGATGCTGCTGTTCCTGCTGCCTCATCTGCAAAAGGTCTTCGACGTCGGCCTGCCGGCCATGACCCTGATCGTCACCGCCACGGGCCTCGCCAAGATCGTCGGCACGATAGGCTGGGGTATGGCGGCCGACCGCTTCGGCCGCAAGCTCGTGTTCATGGCTGCGGTGCTGTGGTTCTCCTGCGCCGCAGGCTTGAGCGGTCTCACCTGGAGCTATGCGTCGTTCATGGTCATGCGGGTTCTGTTTGGTGTCGGCTTCGGTGGCGAATGGACCGTGTCGGTCTCCCTCATGATGGAGACCGTGCCCGACTCAATCCGCCCGTATGCCTCCGGCATCATGGTCTCCGGCTATGAGATCGGCTACATGGTCGCTGCGGGCGCGTTCCATCTGCTGTTCCCGGTGCTCGGATGGCGCTGGATGTTCGTGATCGGCGCCCTGCCCGCCTTGCTGACGCTCTTCATCCGCAAGAACATCGCCGAATCGCCGGAGTGGTTGCGTGAGCGGCGTGAGCGTCCGCAGCGCAAGCGCTTCGATGCCTTCGAGTTCAATCCCGCCGCCGTCCAGGCGTGGCTGTTCTCGGGTGCGATCAACTTCATGCTGTGGTCGGTGCAAGTGCTGTATCCCACGTTCCTGATGTCGGCGCGGCATATCGATGCGAGCCGCATCTATCCGTTTCTCGCCGCGTATTCGGTCGGCTCCATCAGCGGCAAGCCGATCTGCGGTTATGTCGCGGCGCGCCTCGGCGAACGCCGGACCATCGTGCTGTTTCTCTGCATGGTGATTCCGCTCACCATTCTCTACACGCTGGTGTCGAACCTCTGGCTGCTGGCGCTCGGCGCCATCCTGATGGGACTGTTCGCGAGCGGACTCTTCGGCATCCTGCCGCTTTACCAGTCGATGCGTTTCTCGGTCCGCGGCCGCGCAACCGGCATCGGCATCAGCTATGCGATGACCGCCGCAAGTTCGGTCGCGCCTTACGCAATCGCCCGCCTTGCGCCGTCGATCGGCTTGAATGTGGCCATCGCGGCGTTCATCGGCGGCAGCGCTGTGCTGCTGATGGCGATCGCGTCCTGGAACACGAACCGATGGAAGCCAGCCGGCGAGCACGACAACCGTGGACCTGAAGCGACGGATCGCCCGTCAGCTCACAGCATCAGCGAGGCACGCGCGCCTCTTCAAGGAGCTTGAATCGTGACCGATTCCATCGAAGCAACGCGGCCCCGGTTCACCTTGCCACGCGGCGCATGCGATACGCACTGTCACGTGATCGGGCCTGCTTGCAGCTTCCCGTACGCGGCATCACGGCCCTATACGCCGGAGGAAGAGACCGACAAGCTCGTCCTGAGCACGCTGCACGAACGGCTGGGTATTGACCGCGCTGTGATCGTCCAGGCCACGGTGTACGCGACCGATAACCGGATCGTGCTGGATGCCATCGCCGACCGGCCGCACGCCCGGCGCGGCGTCGCACTGGTCGAGACGTCCATCTCCGATCATGCGTTGCAGACGCTTCACGAGGGCGGCATTCGGGGCGTGCGCTTCGGCTTCGTGCGCCATCTCTGGACGCCTCCCGATCCGGCTGAGTTCCGGAACCTGATGCACCGGATAGCCGAGCTGGGCTGGCATGTGTCATTGCATCTGGATGCGACGGCACTCGGCGAACTGCAGCCGATGCTGGACGCGTTGCCCGTTCCATTCCTGATCGATCATATGGGAAGGATCGACGCTGCTGCCGGACTGGAACAACCGGGCTTCGCGCAGTTGCTCGAATGGGCGCGACGCGATCACTGCTGGATCAAGCTTTCGGCCCTCGACAGAATTTCAGCAACGGGCACGCCGTTCGTCGATGCCGCGCCGTTCGTGCGCGCTGTGCTGGCGGCTTCGCCTGAGCGCGTCTTGTGGGGCACGGACCATCCGCATCCGAACCCGCGCCATCCGGTGCTGCACGATGAAAGTCTCGTCGACGTGCTGCCTCTGTGCGGCGATGACCACGCGCTGTACAAGATGCTCGTGGCAAATCCGGCGCGCCTGTATGGCTTCGTCGACTGAGCACGCGAGAAGCCGCGATCTAGGCAATGCTCGCGCCTCGCCGGACTTCCGCTGCATGCCGCTCCACCCGGTTCCTGCCCTTGCGCTTGGCTTCCAGAAGCGCCGCATCGGCGCACTGAATGAGCGACGCCCGTGCACATTCCGCAGGCGCACTCGCGACACCGACCGATGCCGTGACCGGACCCAACGGCTTGCCATCGTGATCGACCACGAGCGCGGCGATCCCGGCGCGCATGCCCTCCGCGCGTCGCACGGCTTCTTCAGCGTTCACCCCGACCATCAGAACGGCAAACTCCTCGCCTCCATACCGGAACACGAGGTCGGCGTCATCCGTCGCCTGCCGCAGCACGCCGCCCACGGCACGCAGGACGGCATCGCCCGCGTCATGCCCGTCGTCGTCGTTGAACTGCTTGAAGAAATCGATATCGACCATCGCGCACGCTGTCTCCTGCCCCGTGCGCGCCGTCTTCGCGAGTTCATCCTGCGTCCACAGATCCAGTTGCCGGCGATTGCGCAAGCCCGTCAGCGGATCCGCCATGGCCAGTTCGCGTAGCGTGTCGCGCAGATGCAGATTGTCCAGCGCAAAGCCGATGTTTTCCGCCAGCATCCGCAGATATTCGTAGAGCGATCCATCGTGCGGCGTGCCGTCGCTGAACTCCAGGTACAACATGCCCAGCGCGCCATGTTGTCCTGCGAGCGGCAAACAGCAGGTGTCGGGCACGGCGCCATCGGCAAGCTGCAAGTGTGCGCACGGCACATCCACTTGCTTGCCCGCAGGACGATGCAGACTGCCCCGCCGGATGCCCCAGCACGCATCCGGAGAAAACGTCTCCGAGGTGTGCCTGGGCGACTTCCACGAGCAGGCCGCCCGCATCGCCACGCGTTCGGCGTCCAGCAGATAGAGCTGTCCGCGCGTATATGGCAGAAGTTCAGGCGTGAAGCGTTCGACGACCCCGATCAGATCCTGGGTGTCATTGCATCCATGAAGTCGTTGCGTCATGCGCGACAGCGAATCGCGCATGACGCGGTCCGCTTCCCGTTCGCGTTCGAGGCGCTGCCGCACGAGTCCATTCTCGCGAAACACGCGCAGCGCTTGCGCCATGTCGCCGATCTCGTCGATGCGGTCGTAGCGCGGCGGCTCGACGGCGAAGTCCTGTGCGGCCAGGCGGCTCACCACATCGCTCAATTTGACGACGGGATGCAGAACGCGCCGGCGGAAGATGAAGTACAGCACGAACAGGAACACGAGCCCGGTGATGATGAGCATCGACTCCGCCACCGTGCGCCATACTCTCGAGACTTCCTCCGCGCGTTGAACGGCGAGGTCGGTGCGTTGATCGAGGCGATACTGGAATCGCTCGACATCCCGGCGCGCGCGTTCGAGCGAACGTCCGAAGTCAGCGGAGAAGGCGATGTCGATCGCTTTTGAATGGTCGCCCGCCTTCGCGGCAGCCAGCGCGGCCGCTTCGATGTCACGCATGCCGTCCGCCTGCCGCAAGGCATCGTGCAGCGCGTCGAGTTCATCGGCGAGCGCGCCGGCGTCGCGGATGTGGCGCGTGCGCTCCTCAACCGCACCGAGCGAGGACAACTCCCGTTGATAAGCGGCGAGATCGGCGGGATTTCCGCTTACCACATATTGCCGCGCAAGCGAGCCCAGCGCGTTGACCTCGGTGTCGAGGTTCGACGTGGCCTGATCGAACGCGTGGCGCTGCGCCACGGCTTCCCGCTCGGTTTCCTGAGCGTTCGATGCCAGCAGCATGGCGGCGCCCGAGGCAAGCGTGAGCGTCACGGTGACCGCATAGGCCCAGTTCGTTATCGTCGATAGACGCAGGGTGTTCCTGCTGTTCAACGGCCGGCCAGATTCGTCTTTCCCGCCTGGCTTCGCAGAACGCCCGGCCACGCGGAAGAAAACGCCATTATCCGCGCATTTCTCATACCTTACGGAACACGCCGGTTCGGCACTGCCCCGCGTTGCACGCGCGAGCCCAATGTCTCCCGCGTAAACACCTACCCGCTTCTATTGACGCCCAACATACGCGTCAGTATGATTTCCTTCACGACATACTCATGAGTATGTCCTTGCAAATGCCACCTCGCCCGTCAGCCGGGCTTCTTCGTTGTCTGATGTTCAAGGAGAGCTTCCGCCGTCATGGATCGCATGCCCACAATGTCGCTCTCCGGCAGCGAGCCGCGTACGCCGCTTCCCGCCCTCATCCAGATCGAAGGTCTGCAGAAGCACTACCGCACCCGCAGCGGCGACCTGGTGCAGGCCCTCGGTCCCATCGACCTGACCATCGACCGGGGTGAATTCATTACCGTCGTCGGTCCTTCGGGATGCGGCAAGTCCACGCTTCTCAAGATGCTGGCCGGTCTCATCCCGCGTACCTCCGGCACCATTCGCGTCAACGGACAAGCCATCGGCGGTCCGCAGCGCGATATTGGCGTCGTGTTCCAGAGTCCGGTCCTGTTGCCGTGGAAGACCACGTTCGACAACGTCATGTTGCCCGCCACCGTGCTCAAGCTCGATCGTGAGGCGACCGGCGTGCGCGCCCGGCAATTGCTCGACATGGTCGGCCTGGCCGACTTCGCGCACCGCTATCCGAACGAGCTGTCGGGCGGCATGCAGCAGCGCGTCGCGATTGCCCGCGCATTGGTTCACGACCCCGCCGTGCTGCTGATGGACGAGCCGTTCGGCGCGCTCGACGCCATGACGCGCGAAACCATGAACGTCGAAATCCGGCGTATCTGGCGCGACTCCGGCAAGACGGTGCTGTTCGTCACGCACTCGATTCCGGAAGCGGTGTTTCTCGGCAGCCGCGTGCTCGTGCTGTCGAGCCGTCCGGGTTGCATCGCTGAAATCGTCGACGTCGAGCTGCCTGCGCAACGCGATCTCGACGTCATGACCACCGAACGCTTCGGCTCGTACACGCGCCGCATCCGTCAACACTTCAAGGCCAGGGGATTCATAGAATGAGCGCCGAACTCGCGATTCCGCATGCGCCGTCGACGCCGCGCCGTCAGGCATTCGCCATGTTGAAGCAACATCCGGAATGGATCTGCGTGCCGGCGCTGTTCGTGCTGGTCGTCGCCGTGTGGGAAATCGGCTTCATGCTCGCGGCGGTGCCCATCTACATCGCGCCCGCGCCGTCCGACATTTTTCACGCGCTCGTCAACGGCCTCTCGTCCGGACTCTTCATCAGCAACGGCCTGACCACGCTTGCCGAAGCGCTGCTCGGCTTCCTGCTGGCGACCCTTCTCGGCATCATGCTCGGCGCGGTGATCGCGCAATCGCGCTTCGTCGAGAAGACGCTCTACCCGTATCTGATTGCCATCCAGACCACGCCGAAAGTGGCGATCGCGCCGCTCTTCATCATCTGGTTCGGCTTCGGCATGACGTCGAAGGTGATCATGGCGGCGGTCGTCGCGTTCTTTCCGATCCTGGTCAACGTGATCGTCGGGCTGCGCTCCACCGATACCTCTCGCATCGAGCTCATGCGTTCCCTGCAAGCGAGCCGCTGGCAGATCTTCACGATGGTGCGCCTGCCGAGCGCCGCGCCGATGATCTTCGCCGGCCTGCACATCGCGGTCATCTTCAGCGTGCTGGGTGCGATCGTCGGCGAGTTCGTCGGTTCGCGCAAGGGGCTGGGCAATCTCATCATGCAGTTGAACAACAACCTCGACACCGCTGGCGTGTTCGCCGCGCTCGTCGTGCTGTCCGCGATGGGCATCGTGCTGCATCTGCTGATGCACATGCTGCAGAAGAAGCTGTTGTTCTGGTCCGAGCAGCAGCAGATCGCGCAGGTCTGATCGCACCCGGTACAGCGTCACATCACACGGATTCCATCATGACGTTCACGTTGAAACCTCTCGCGTCGGCGATCGGCGCGGAAGTGGTCGGGCTCGATCTGCGCACGGCGATCGACGACGACACCATCGCCGCGTTGCGGGACGCCTGGCATCGTCACACGATCCTGCTGTTTCGCGGCCAGTCGCTCGATCACGCGCAGCATGTTGCGTTCAGCCGCCGCTTCGGTGCGCTCGACGACCACGCCTCCATTCCGCGCTTCCGGCATCCGGAGCATCCGGAAATCCTGCTGGTGACGAATCATGAAGCGGGCGGCAAGCGGCTCGCCGTGGGCCGGCAATGGCACTCCGATCTGTCGACCACCACGCGTCCCGCCAAGGGTTCGCTGCTGTATTGCTCGGTGCTGCCGCCGGTCGGCGGCGACACGATGTTCTGCAACATGACGCGGGCGTGGGAAACGCTTTCGCCTGGCCTCCAGTCGATGCTCGACGGACGCTGGGCGCTGCATGACATGACCATCGCGCGCGAGACGCAGACAAACCGCACGGCGGAAGATCTCGCGGACATTCGCCGGCGCAATCCGCCCGTGTTTCAGCCGGTCGCGCGCGTGCACGACGAAGCAGGTCACAAGGCGCTCTACGTGAGCGAGATGACGACGGTTTCGTTCGAGAACATGACGCGCGCCGAAAGCCAGCCGCTGCTCGAGTATCTGTATCAGCACAGCGTGCAGCCGGAGAATGTCTACCGGCACCGCTGGCAGGTCGGCGATCTGATGATGTGGGACAACCGCAGCGCCATGCATATCGCGCTTTCCGACTACGACCAGACGCAGCCGCGCATGATGTATCGCACGACCCTGCTCGGCAATCCGAGCGGACGCGTCGCCGAAGAAGCGGCGCTCGCCCTCGCCGCCTGAGGCATGCCTGCGCACGCGCCGCTGGATCCGGCGCAACTGCTGAACTGGCCGATCGAGGCTCTCTCGCAGCGCTACACCGTCCGTGACATCATGTTTTACGCGCTGTCGCTGGGCATCGGCCAGGCGCCGCTGGACCCGGCACAGCTCGCGTACGTGTATGAAGAAGGCCTTGCTGTGTTGCCGGCCTTCGCTACCGTCCTCGCCGATCCAGGCCCATGGCTCGGCGATCCGAGTCTCGGGCTCGACTGGACGGGCATGCTGCATGGTGCGCAGCGCATCGAACTTCACCGTCCTCTCTCAACCAGCGCACATGTGCGCAGCGAAAGCCGCGTAACGGCCGTGGAGGATCTCGGCCGCGAGCGCGGTGCGCGCGTCGTGACAAGACGCAAGCTGTTCGATGCCGACGATGGCGCGCACATCGCCACGCTCGACATGACCTCGATCCTGCGCACTCATGGCGGATTCGGCTCCGCACCTCGCGCGCGTGAATCAGCGCCGCATGAGCCGCTGAAGGCCGCGCGGCGTCATGCATTCGACTACGCCGTGCCGCCGCAAACCGCGCTTCTGTTTCGCCTGAACGGCGACATGAACGGCCTGCATGCCGATCCCGCCATCGCCCGCGCGGCAGGATTCGCGCAACCCATCCTGCATGGCATGGCGAGCTTCGGCATCGCGGGCTACATGCTGTTGCGCGCGCTCGAACGAGCCCCCGGCGAACTTCGCGAGATGGAAGCGCGTTTCAGCGCGCCGGTGTTTCCAGGCGACACGCTGCGCATCGAAGCGTCCAGCCGGACCTCCACTGAAGGCGAGCAGCTCTCTTTCGACGTGTTCGCCATCGAACGCAACGTGAAGGTCATGACGCGCGGGGCCGCGCGCTTCGGCCCCGCCTGACGCCCGAGTTTCAGTATCTGCCGCCTGAGACGTGCAGGAGATCGCCGCTCACATAGCTCGCGCGTTCGGACAGCAGGAACGCCACCGCATCCGCGACATCGGACGGGTCACCCATGCGCGGCACCGGCGTGGTCTTCTCGGCGGCTTCGCGCACCTTGTCGTAGTGAGGCAGATCGCGCACCGCCTGCGTGTCGATGATGCCGGGCGCAATCGCATTCACGGTCACGCCAAAGCGCCCATTCTCCAGCGACATCGCCCGCGTGAAGCCGATCAGTCCCGCCTTGGCCGCCGAATAGTTCGCCTGCCCCGGATTGCCCAGATGCGCACGCGACGAGATATTGACGATGCGTCCCCACCGCTGGCCTTCCGCTGTCATGTGCGGCAACACGGCGCGCGTACACAGGAAGGCGCCCTTCAGAATGACATCGACGACGCTGTCCCAGTCGCCGACGCCCATCTTCGTGATACGCATGTCGCGGGTGAATCCCGCATTGTTCACGAGCAGGTGCACGCTGCCCCATGTGTCCGCCACCGCCTCGACCATGTCGTTGACCGATGCTTCGTCGGTGACATCGACGGCATACGCGCGCGCCTCCACGCCCATCGTCTGGAGCTTGTCCGCTTGCGCCCGCGCACCGGCGCCATCGCGATCGACTACCGCGACGCGCGCGCCTTCCATCGCCAGACGCTCGCCGATTGCCGCGCCAATGCCGCGCGCGCCGCCGGTGATGATCGCCACCTTGTCTCTGAGTCCGAGATCCATGTCGCCGTTTCCGTGTCTTTTATGAAGTCATGACGCCGCGGCACGCCGGGCGAGTTCCTTGCCGATGATGATCTGCTGAATCTGCGTCGTGCCCTCGTAGATGCGGAACAGCCGCACGTCGCGATAGAAGCGCTCGACAGCGCTGTCGCGCATATAGCCCGCGCCGCCGTGAATCTGCACGGCGCGATCCGCGATGCGGCCAACCATCTCCGAGCAGAACAGCTTGCAGCACGACGCTTCGAGCGAGACACGCTCGCCCGCGTCATGGCGTCGGGCGACGTCGCGCAGCATGCATTCGGCGGCGTAGAGATCGGTCTGGCTGTCGGCGAGCATGGCCTGGATCAGCTGAAAACTCGCCAACGGCTCGCCGAACTGCGTCCGTCCGACGGCATACTGCGTGGCCTCGTGAAGAATGCGCCGCGCCTGCCCGACACACACCGAAGCAACATTGATGCGGCCGCGATCGAGCGACTTCATGGCCGTCACGAATCCCCGGCCCGGTTCGCCGCCGATGATCGCGCTCTGCGGCACCCGCACGTTCTCGAAGTACACGTCCGCCGACCAGGCGCCCGCCTGACCCATCTTCTTGTCCTTCGGCCCGACCGTCACGCCGGGCGTATTTGCCGGCACGAGGAACGCGGTGACGTGCGCGTTCTTCGGCAGCCGTTCCGGATGCGTGCGGGCCATGACGAGAAACAGCCCCGCGACCGGCGCATTGGTGATGTAGCGCTTGCTGCCGTCGATGACCCAGCTGTCGCCATCGAGCACGGCGCGCGTGCGCAGCGCCGCGCTATCCGAGCCCGAATCGGGTTCCGTGAGGCAGAAGCTCGTGATGACTTCGCCGCTCGCGATCTTTGGCAGCCAGTGATCCTTCTGCGCCTCGGTGCCATCCATCAGGATGCCTTGCGAGCCGAGTCCGAGATTGATGCCCACCGCCGAGCGGAAGGCCGCCGAGGCCCACGTCAGCTCGATGATGATCTCGATCTCTTCCGCGCAGACGAGCCCGAGACCGCCGTATGCTTCGGGCGTCGAGAGTCCGAACAGGCCCATCTGGCGAAAGTCGTCGATGATGCCGGGCGGGATACGGTCTTCTTCGGCGACCTGCTGCTCCAGCGGCACCAGTTTCTCGCGCACGTAACGGCGCACGGAGTCTTTCAGTTGTTCGAGAGTTTCGCGGTCGAGCATCGTCAGGCTCCGGCCAGGCCGACGATCGCGACGGCACTGACGTTCTGGTTCGGCATGCCGCCGAGGTTGTGCGACAGCGCGAACACCGGCGGCGTGCGCACCTGCCGCTTGCCCGCGCGGCCCAGCAATTGCAGATAGTTCTCGTAGATCATGCGCAGCCCCGATGCGCCGATCGGATGCCCGAAGCATTTCAGGCCGCCGTCGATCTGGCATGGATTGGCGCCGTCCGCGTCGAAGCGGCCGTCGAGCACGTCGCGCCAGCCTTCGCCGGGCTCGCTCACGTGCAGGTCTTCCATCGTCACGAGTTCGGTGACGGAGAAGCAGTCGTGGACTTCCATCAGGCTCAGTTGCTCGCGCGGCTTCGTGATGCCCGCTTCGTCGTAGGCGCGTTGCGCGGCGATACGTGTGGTGTGGAAATAGCTGCCGTCCCAGCCCGCGCCCTGCAGTTCCCAGCCGTTCGATACCGCCAGTTGCAGCGCCTTCACCGTCACGAGTTCGCCGCCCTTGCCGAGTGCGCGGGCAATCTCCGGCGTCGTGACGATCGCGCAGGCCGCGCCATCCGAGACGCCGCAGCAGTCGTACAGGCCGAGCGGCTCGGCGACCATCGGCGCGTTCAGCACGGTGTCGATGTCCACGGCCTTGCGCAGATGCGCCTTCGGATTGTTGACGCCGTTCGCATGGCTCTTGACCGAGACGTGCGCCATGGCGCGTTTGAGATCGTCACGCGAGACGCCGTGCCGCGCGCGATAGGCGCCGGCAAGCTGGGCGAAGTTGCCGGGCGCCGATCCCACCACGCCGATCATGTCGAACGTCGTGCCGCGCGTGCGTACCGGCAGGCCGCCATAACCGGTGTCCTTGAGCTTCTCGACGCCGAGCGCGAGCGCGATGTCGGCCGCGCCGGAAGCCACCGCATAGACCGCGCCGCGAAAGGCCTCGGTGCCCGACGCGCAGTAGTTCTCGACCTTGGTGACCGCAATGTCGTGCAGCCGCAGCGCCATGGCGAGCGGAATGCCCGACGGCCCGATGTTCATCGCGTCGAAGCCCACCGACAGCCACGCCGCGTCGATCTGCGCGGTCTCGACGCCCGCATCGGCGAGCGCCTCCGTGTAGGCTTCGACCATGAGATCGTCGGCGTCGTCGTTCCAGCGCTCGCCGAAACGCGCGCAGCCCATGCCGAGTATCGCTACCTTGTCCCGAATGCCTTTGGGCATGTTGATTCGCTCCTTGTCAGGCGGGCATCGCCTTCCAGAAATATTTGACGAAGCCGCGCCGCTCATCGACGGACTTGATTCGAAAGCTCATGCGCATGGCCCGGCCGACTTCGATCTGATCCGCATCGGCGTCCGTGAACTCCGCCAGCATGCGGCCTCCGCCGTCGAACTCGACCATGCCGTAGCAGCCCGGCGGATCGGGCGTGAAAGCCAGCCGGTCCGCCGTAAAGGTCAGCACGCGCGCGGTGCGTTCGGCGAGCGGATAGGGTTCGAGCGTCGCGCTGCGCGCATCGTGCGATCCCACGGCGATGCCAGTCGGCGGGTATTGCACCGCGCCGCTTTCCGGATCGCGCCCGCCGACCAGACCGAGCACCGCCGACCGGTTGCGATACAGCGCCGTGAGCGGCTGCTTCTGCTCGAACTCGGCGCGCATGCCGGTATCCAGGCCGATGCCGCCCGTGAAGAACAGATACTTGAGGTAGTTCGCTTCGGGCTTGCCGCGCGCGAGCCAGCCCGATACGCCGCGCTTGGTCGCGTTCGCCTGGGTGGCGATGGCGGGCATGATCTCGAAGATCAGCACGTCCGCGCCCTGGCCGAAGCCGAGCAGCACGATCCGCTCGCCCGGCTGCGCGCGTTCGAGCGCATGCGCCAGCAGCACGAGCGGCTGCGCGCAGCCCGCATGGCCCAGCGTGGCGCCGAGCGTGTCCACGATGGCGCTCGCCGGCACGCCGCAGGTCCGGGCCAGCGCTTCGGCCACGCCACGCACCGGAATCGGCACGATCAGGCGATGCACGTCCTCGCCGGCCAGGCCGAACTTTGCGAGCGCCTGCATCAGCGCGTCGCCGGCAATGCGGCCATAGCCTTCGTCGCGGACCCAGCGCGCTTCCCAGCCGTAGTCGAAACTGGCGTCGCTGCCGCGGAAATGATCGACGAAATCGACCGAGACCGAATGGCTGCCGATGAAACGCGCGATCGGCTCGCCGCGTCCCAGCACGAACGCGGCGGCGGCATCGCCGTTGATCAGTTCCGCCTCCGAGGCAGGCTTCGCGGCCGCGCGCTCCGACGCGATGCAGAGCGTGTGCGCAGCATCGGCGGAGGCTACTCCGCGCAAAGCCTGGATCAGCGCGCCCGTGCCCGCTTTCTGGCTGCCGGTGATGTCCTGGGTGAAGACGTCATCGGCGAGATTGAGTGCTTCCTTCACGATGCCGGCGTTCTGCCGGTCCGCGAACGGCAGACTCGTCGAGGCGAGCATCAGCGTGCCGATGTCCCCGCGCGCCGCTTCGGGGGCGGCGTCGCGCGCGGCTTCCACCGCGAGCGTGAGCGCGTCTTCGTCCCAGTTCGCCATCGCCCGCTCGCCTTTGCCATGCGCCTTCAATGCCGGCGCGAACCACGCGTGCGCCGCGCTCACCGACGCGCGCTGCAGGCGCAGACGCGGAACATACGCGCCGCAAGCCAAGATTCCAATCATTGCTGTATCCGTCAGGTTGAAGGCTTCAATGCCATTGAAAGCGGCCATTGCCGAGGACGACCGCATCGCGTTCCGCGACACGCGCGACGAACGACGCCTCGCCCGCGCCAGTGATCCAGATGTCGGTGACGATCGTCTCGCCCGGATAGACCGGCTTCGAGAAGCGGCAGTCCATGCGCGAGAAGCGCGCGGCGTCGCCGTCGCACAGGGCGTCCGTCAATGCGCGTGCCGCCACGCCGTAAGTGCACAGGCCGTGCAGGATCGGCCGCGCGAAACCCGCTGACTCGGCGATATGCGGATCGATATGCAACGGATTGCGATCGCCGCTCAGCCGGTACAGCAGCGCCTGATCGTCCCGGGTGGCAAGCGCGACCGACCTGTCCGGCGCGCGTTCCGGCAGCGCATGTGGCGCCGGCGCGGCATCGTCGTGCGGGCCCGCCGAGCCGCGTCCGCCGTCGCCACGCAGAAAGGTGGCGCGGCGTTCGGTCGCGAGCAACTGGCCGCTCTCGCTCGCATACAGGTCGCGCCGCGAGTACAGCAGCGCACCTTTGTCGGCGCCCTTGTCGACGATGCGCTCGACCCTCAGCACGCTCCTGATGCGGCCTTCGCAAGGCAAGGGCGCGAACACTTCCAGCGACTGCTCCGCATGCAGCACCTTGCGCCAGTTCACGCCGTATTGCGGTTCCTTCAACCAGAAGCCGGGCCAGGCGAGCACCACTGCCATCGTCGGACAGACCTGGAGGCGGTCTTCGTAGACGTATCGCAAGGTGGAAGCCGAGGTCGCCGCCTCGCTGCCGACACCGATGCCCAGCGCATACAGCATCACGTCGCGCACATCGTGCGTCGCGACGGTTTCGCGCGGTGGCGCTGCCAAGATGCGCGCGGGTTCGAACGCGGCATTCATGCCGGATCCCACGCGAACACATCCGACGAGCGCTGCAAGGGCTGCAAGGTCGGGCGGAAAGCGGGCAGCAGATCCGAGGCGAGCGTATCGACGCTCCAGCCCTCGGCGCGTTGCATCGAACGCACCGGGCGCGGCAGGGAAAACAGGAAGATCTCGTTCTTGCGCGCGCAGAACACCTGGCCCGTGACGTCTTTCGAAAGGTCGGAGCACAGGAACGCGGCGAGCGGCGCCACCTTGTCGGCGGACATGGTCTTGAGCCGCTCCACGCGCGCCTTGTCCGCTTCGGTTTCCGCCGGGATCGATGCCGTCATGCGGCTCCACGCGAACGGCGCGATGCAGTTGGAACGCACGTTGTAGCGCTGCATGTCCAGCGCAATCGACGTCGAGAGGCCGACGATACCCATCTTCGCCGCCGCGTAGTTCGCCTGGCCCAGGTTGCCGACCAGCCCTGACGTCGACGTGAAATGAACGAACGCGCCGCTGCCCTGCTCCTTGAAATGAACGGCCGCCGCTTTCGATACATAGAAATAACCGTTCAGATGCACATCGACGACGTCGCGCCACTCGGCATGGCTCATCTTGTGGAACATGCGGTCGCGCAGAATGCCGGCATTGTTGACCACCGCGTCGATGCGGCCGAAGTGCTGCACCGCATCCTCGACGATGGACGTCGCACCCTGCTCGTCAGCGATACTGGCCGCGTTCAATACCGCGCGCCCGCCGGCCTTCACGATCTCCTCGACCACCTCCGCACCAGGGTTCGGCTCGTTGCCGTCCCCACCGCCATAGTCGTTCACGACCACCGCCGCGCCCTCGCGCGCGCACAGCAGCGCGATCTCCCGGCCAATCCCGCGTCCCGCCCCCGTCACCGCCACTACCTTGTCGATCAGGTTCACGTCGTCTCCGTTGTTGAAAGCATTATTTGTCGTCGTCCCACGCCTTTTCGGGCAGCGGCAGGCCGGCCAGGTCTGCGGGCGTGAACGGCTCGCGGACCGCATGGCCTTGCGCCTCGATCACGACCGTCAGTTGCCGCGCGTGCTGCATCGAATGCCAGGTCGTGCGCTCGAGCACTTCGTGCAGGGATTGCTCGCCCCAGTAGGTGGGCTGCATGGCAGAGAAGTCATCGTCGCGATGCCTCTGCCACCAGCGGTTGAAGCGCGCGAGCACCGCTCCACCATAGGTCAGTACGTCCTGACCCGGCACCACTTCATGCGTGCCGCGCATCGTCATTTCGTACGTGAGTTCGCGCTGTTCCTCGACCGCTTCGAGATACGCCTCGACCACGCGGAACACGTGATGGGCCAGTCCGCGCGGCGGCGCCCAGCTGTTGCGGAACGGACCGTCGAGCACGTCGTCCGGCAACTGCATCACGAAGCCACGCGCCTTCGTGATGGTGAGGTTGACCCGCTCCGCCAGCGTGGCAGGCGTCAGCCGCGTGTCGTCGGGGATATCGAGTTCGAGGAAAGTCTTGATGTCCGCAAGCGACTGGCAATACACATAGCGCGTCCCGATGGCGAGCACCGGCACGCTGCGGGCGCCGAGACTGCGCAACTCGTCCATCGCGCCCGCCTGCGCCGCCACGTTCACCGATTCGAACGCGATGCCATGCCGCGTCAGAAACTCCTTGGTACGCAGACAGCTCGAACAACCCGGCGCCCAGAACACCCTGAGCGGCTGAGCAGCCGTTTCCTGTGTGTGCATCGCGTGTCTCCTGTTGATCGGTTTGCAGCTTCCGGGGCGGGCTTTCCCTGCCCTGCGCGCTGTTGACCGAAAACATACTCGTTAGTATGATGCGTTGACCGAGCATACTACACAGTATTTTTTTGGGTCAACCGTTTCGAACCTGGCAGGGTCTTGGCGAATGAATATTTCCGAACGCGCAGCCGTTGCGGCAGAGAGTGAAGAGAGGGCGCATCAGCAGCCCGGGGACGGCGCCACGCGCGACCTCCGTCCAACGCGCGAGGTGGTGTGGCAGCCGCAGTTGAACGCTGCGGAGACGCGCTGGCGCGATCTTGCCGCGCAACTGTCCGCCACCTGCTTTGCACCGCTTGCGGCCGAGATCGATGCGAGTCAGCGCTATCCGCTCGAAACCGTGCAGCGCCTGCGCGACAGCGGCATCGCCAGCATGGTGCTGCCCGCGCGCCACGGCGGCGGCGGCGCGAGCCTGGTCGCGTATTGCGCGGTGGTCGAAGAGATCGCGCAGACCTGTGCTTCGACGAGCGGCATCGTCGCCACGATCCAGCTTGGCGCGGCGCCCCTTCTGTTGATGCGCGACGAGGCGCTCAAGAGCGAACTGCTGCGCGGCCTCATCGAGCGCGGCGAAGCCATCTCGTTTGCGTTGAGCGAACGCCACGCAGGCTCCGATCCCGCGTCGATGCAAACCCTCGCGACGCCAGAAGACGGCGGCTGGCGCATTCGCGGCGAGAAGTGCTGGATTGGCGGCGGCGGCGCGGCGCACTGGTACGTCGTGTTCGCGCAGACCGAGGCGGGCGCGGGCAAGCACGGCATTGCCGCGTTTCTCGTCGATGCGAAGGCGCCCGGCGTCGACGACAGCCAGCTCGAAGACAAGATGGGCATGCGCGGCACCCGCACGGCGACGATCGAACTCGATACCTGGGTCGCGCAGGCGCGCATGCTTGCGCCGCCGGGCGAAGGCCTGCGCATGGCGTTCGGTTCGCTCGATGTGGGACGCATCGGCGTGGCCGCGCAGGCCTGCGGCATGGCGCTGGCCGCTTTCCGCCTGGCCGTGGAGTATGCTGCGAAGCGGCGCACGTTCGGTCAGTTGCTGATCGATCATCAGGCGCTCGGTTTCAATCTCGCCGATCTCGCGGCCCGCCTGTCCGCAGCCCGCGCCCTGACCTACGAAGCGGCGCGCGCCCATGACAACGGCCGCGACGTTTCCGTGCTGGCCGCCCAGGCCAAGCTGATCGCGAGCGAAACGAGTCACGACGTGATCGATGCCGCGCTGCAGATCTTCGGCGGCGCGGGTTACGTGAAGCCGAATCCGGTGGAACGTCTGTATCGCGACCAGCGTGTCACTGAAATCTACGAGGGCACTTCCGAGATCCAGCGCCTGCTCATCGCGCGCGCGATCCGTGCCCAGGCAACAGGAGAATCCGCATGACGGTCGAAGTCGAATCCCGCCCGGTGCGCAGCCGCGCGGCTCAGCCGAAAGCATCGAAGTCCACCGACGACGACAGCAGCAGCGTCGCCCAGATCCTGCACGCGGCAGCGAGCGCGTTCATGCTCAAGGGCTACGCCGCCACCAGCATCGACGATGTCGCCGAGGTGCTCGGCTGCACCAAGGGCCGCATTTATCACCACTTCAAGAGCAAGGCCGATCTGTTCTTCCAGGTCCACGGCGCAGCCATGCAGATGGTCACGAACGCGGTCGCCATGGCGGCGGAAGGCGTCGCCGATCCCATCGCCCGCATTGCCGCGATGTCCCGCGCGCACGTGCTGATCATCATGAGCAACATCGAATTCCAGTGCGTAGTCGTGCAGGGTCTCGACATGCATCTGCACGGCCAGACCACGCCGGCGCAGCGCAAGGTGCTTAAGGAGTTCCTGGCCATGCGCGACCGGTATCAGGCGTTGTTCGTCGGCGCGATCGAAGAGGCGATGGCGGCGGGGTCGTTGCCGCAGCAGGACACGCACGTCGTGGTGAAGGCGCTGCTCGGCGCGCTCAACTGGACGACGATCTGGTATCGCCCGCGCCGCACCGAAACCATCGCGGAACGCAATGCCACCGCCGACAGCGTGGCCGCGTTCTGCGTGCGCGGACTGGGAGCGACGTATGCAGGCTGACACGCTCACGCCGACGGATACGCCACGCGACGCTTGCGAGACCTGGACGCGTGAAGAAATCAGCGCCTATCAGCTCGGGCGCCTGCGCGAGCAGCTTGAATACGTCGGCGAGCACAGTGTGTATTACCGTCGCCTGTTCGCGGAACACGGCTTTCGCGCCGCGCAATTGACGAGCCTCGACGACCTGCGCGCGCTGCCGTTCACCCGCAAGCGTGACTATGTGGATTCGATCGGCCGCGTGCCGCCTTACGGCGAGTTCCAGGCCGCCGCGCCCGCCGACGTGCGGCGCATCCACTTTTCTTCGGGCACCAGCGGCGCGCCTGCGCCGCAATACTGGACCGAAGCGGACCTGGATCGCTGGGCCGGACTCTACGCACGCTACGCCCATGCGCAAGGCGTGCGGCCCGGCGACGTGTATCAGTGCCTGTTTGGCTATGCATGGTTCGTCGGCGGCCTCGGCGCGACGGCCGGCTACCAGAAGCTCGGCGCGACCTGCATTCCCGGCGGCAGCGCCGACTCCGAAAGGCAGATCCGCTCGATCTTCGAATACGGTGTCAGCGTGATTACCGCCACACCGTCGTTCGCGGCGCATCTGGCACATACCGCGCGTTCGATGGGCCTCGACGCGCGCGAGTCTCCGGTACGGCACATCATGCTCGGCGGCGAAACGGGCGCGAGCGTGCCGGCCACGCGCGAGCGTCTCGAAGCCGAATGGAACGCGAAATGTTTCGATGCCTACGGCAGCCTCGAATTCCAGACCATCGGCCAGGACTGTCACGCGCAGAACGGCCCGCATCTGGCGGAAGACTTTGCGTACGCGGAGATCGTCGATGACGAAGGCCGTCCGGTTGCCGACGGCACACCGGGCGTGCTCGTCCTCACGCACCTGGACAAGCAGGCGGGTCCGCTCGTGCGCTGGTGGACCGGCGACGTCGTCGTGCGCGACAGCAGCCGCTGCGCCTGTGGACGCACGCACGCGCGCCTGCCGGGCGGCGTGCGCGGCCGTGCCGACGACATGCTGGTCATCCGCGGCGTGAACGTGTTTCCCTCGTCGGTCGAGCAGATCGTGCGCGGCTTCGAGGGACTCAGCAGCGAGTATCAGATCGTGCTCGATCCGTCCGTATGCGATGCCCGCACCGGCTTCCTGACCGGCTTCCGCTTGCGCGTCGAACTGGAAGGCGCGGCACTCGGCGCGGGCGTGGCAGAAGCGCTCGCGCACGAGATCCGCGAGAAGCTGCAAGTCCGCGCAACCGTCGATATCGTGCCGGCCGGAAGCTTGCCGCGCAGCACGCACAAATCGAAGCGCGTGGTCCGCGAAGGGCTCGACACGTGAATGCGTCCGCGCCGGTCCTCGCCACGTCCGCACTGCGCGGCAAACGCATCTATGTGACCGGAGCGGGCTCGGGCATCGGACGCGCCATTGCGTGCCGGGCCGCGGCGCTGGGCGCGACGGTCGGCGGTTGCGGGCGGCATGCCGAAAGCCTCGCCGAGACCGGCCGCATGATCGCGGACGCGGACGGTGCATTCCGTTACGACATCTGCGACGTGCGCGACGCCGAGGCCCTGCGTTCAGCGCTGCATGCCTTCGCGGGCGAACACGGCGTGGATGGCCTCGTCAACAACGCGGGCGGCCAGTTTGCCGCGCGCGCCGAGC
Source organism: Caballeronia sp. LZ035 (assembly GCF_031451175.1). Classification (NCBI taxonomy): domain Bacteria; kingdom Pseudomonadati; phylum Pseudomonadota; class Betaproteobacteria; order Burkholderiales; family Burkholderiaceae; genus Caballeronia; species Caballeronia sp. LZ035. Next base: position 1,071,670 of record NZ_JARUXS010000002.1, on the reverse strand, counting down.
AGATCTCGCCCAAGGGCTTCGCGGCGGTCGTCGATCTCAATCTCAACGCGGTGTTTGCCGCGTCGCGCGCCGCGCACGACGCGATGCCGCACGGCGGCGCAATCGTCAACCTGTCGATCTGTCCCGCCGAGCGCGGTGGTCTCGGGCTGGCGCATGCGGTGGCGGCGCGCAGCGGCGTGGCCGGACTGACACGTGCGCTCGCGCTGGAATGGGGTGGACGCGGCATTCGCGTGAACAGCGTGGCCCCGGCGGCGGTGGAAACGGAAGCGTTCGTCGCGTCCTATAGCGCCGATGCAATCCAGGCGCTCGGCGCGGCAACGCCGCTCGGCCGCAACGCGAGCGTCGGCGAGATTGCCGAACTCGTGGCGTTCCTGCTGAGCGATGCGGCAGCGCTCATCACCGGACAACTGCTGCGCATCGATGGCGGCGCGTTTCTCGGCGCGCCGCTCGACCTTCGCCCCGTGCACGAGGAGACACTGGCATGAGCGATGAAACTGCAAGCGACACAAGCGCGCCCGTGTGCTGCGAAATGCATGGCGCCGTCCTGCTGATCCGGCTGAATCTGCCGGACAAACGCAATGCGCTCGTGGCCGAACTGCGTGAAGGCCTGATCGCGGCGCTCGAGGCCGCGCAGCAGGACGACGCGTGCCGTGCGATCGTCGTCACCGGCAACGGTACCAGCTTCTGTGCGGGCGGCGATCTCGACGGCCTGCGCGATCACGATCCCCTCAACGTGCGTGCGCGCATGCGGCGCGGCCAGCAGCTCATCCGGCTGATCGCAGCCGGCGACAAGCCGGTCATCGCGGCCGTCAACGGCGCGGCGCACGGCGCAGGACTGTCGATCGCGGCGGCGTGCGATTTCGTGATCGCAAGCCATGCAGCGAAGTTCGGCGCAGTGTTCGGCAAGCTCGGCCTGATGGCGGACTTCGGTCTGCTGTGGACGCTGCCGCGCCGCATCGGCATGGCGCAGACCCGGCGCGTGCTGTTCGCGAGCCGCGTGCTCGATGCCCAGGAAGCGGCCACGCTCGGCCTCGTCGATCAACTTGCCGAACCCGCTGCGCTGCTCGCCGATGCCCTCGCGCTCGCCGAGTCGTTCAGCGACGCCGCACCCGTCGCCGTGGCGCTGACGAAGGCCGCGCTTGCCAAGCCCATCGAGTCTCTGGACGCGGCACTCGCGCTCGAACTCGAAGGCCAGACGCTGCTGTTTTCCACCGAGGATTTCGTCGAAGGCCGCAGCGCATTTCGTGAGCGCAGAACGCCGCAATTCAAAGGCCGATAGAAGACACCACGGCCCCATTCATAAAAAGCAAGGAGACACGCACCATGACCCGTACAACCCGCGCCCGCCTGACGCTGTGCGCCCTCGCCGCTTCACTCCCGCTCGTCGCGGCGCCGGGCATCTCGAACGCGCAGGACATGCAGAAGATCACGATGGCGGTGGGCACCACGGTCATCGATGCATCGCAGGCCAACAACACGTCCATCCCGCTCTACACCAAGTGCTGGCAGAAGCAAGGTCTCGACGTGACCATCCAGCCGATCAACTCGACCGCCGGCATGCAGGCGGTGCTCTCGGGTCAGGCGCAGTTCGTCAACATGGCGCCCGGCGCGGCGATCGTGGCGCGCTCCAAGGGCGCGCCGATCAAGGCGGTCTATCTGAACATCCGCCACAACTTCCAGTTTCCAGTGGTGCTGGATTCGAGTCCGATCAAGAGCATCAAGGACTTCAAGGGCAAGACGATCGGCGTGATTTCCTATGGCGCGGTGCTCGTCAACATCATCAAAGGACAGATCGCCGAGGCGGGACTCGACCCGGACAAGGATGTGACCTTCGTCGAGACCGGCACCGGCGCGCAAGCCATTACGGCGCTGCGCAGCGGCAAGGTCGATATCTGGGGGACCTGGGACTCGCAGATCGCGCTCGCGGAGGACATGGGCCTCAAGCTGCGTGTGTTCAAGTCGCCTTCCGCCGAGAAGCTCACGTTCGGCAGCGCCTATTTCGTGCGTGATGACTACACCAAGTCGCATCCTGAAGTGATCGAAAAGCTGCTGCGCTGCGTCGTGCAGGGCACGCAGATCACGATGGCCGATCCGCAAGGCGCCATTCGTGCGCACTGGGAAGAGTTTCCCGCCAGCAAGCCGACGGGTCTTTCAGACGCAGCCGCGATGAAACAGGCGCTGGCGCTCGTCAACATGCGCATGACCTACCTGAAAACGGATGCGGGCGAAAAGATGGGCGAAACCCCATCCGCATCGGCCACCGCCATGGTGGATTTCCTGAAGGCCAACAAGCAGCTCGCCGGGCCGCTCGATCCGAAGGACGTGTACACCAACCAGTTCATTCCCGCCGCCAACCAGTTCGATTCGCAAGCGGTCAAGCAGGCCGTAGCGACGCTGCCGAAGTCGTGAGGCCAGTCATATGAATTCTTCTTTGTCGCAGGATGCAAGCAAGGGGGCGCGAGTGCGCGCCATGCTCGCGAGACGCGAGGCGGTGGCAGTGCCGGGCACGCACGACGCCCTCGGCGCGATGCTCATCGAGGCCGCGGGCTTCGAGGCCGTCTACATGTCGGGCTATTGCGTGGCGGCGAGCCGCGGCAAGCCAGACATCGGCCTCATCAGCGGGTCGGAGATGATCGCGCAGGCTGCGCAGATCGTCGCGGCGGTGAATCTGCCGGTGATCGCCGATGCGGACACCGGTTACGGCGATGTGTCCAACATCGCGGAAACCGTGCGCGCATTCGAACGCGCGGGCGTGGCGGCGATGCACCTCGAAGACCAGATGTCGCCGAAGCGTTGCGGCGCAATGTCGGGCAAGGCGCTCGTCGACGATGCCGAGATGGCCGGCCGGCTGCGCGCCGCGTTGCTCGCGCGGCGTTCGCCGGACTTCCTCGTCATCGGACGCACGGACGCGGTGGCGCTGCACGGCGTCGGCGAGGCGATCCGCCGCCTGAAAGCCATGGCGGAACTCGGCGTCGATGCGGTGATGGTTCCGTCGCTGTCGTCGCTGGACGAGTGCCGTGCGGTCGCCGAGGCGGTGCACATCCCGGTCATTCACACGGTCGCGGAAACTATCCGGCCGTTGCAACCCCAGCGTGAACTGGCGCAGACCGGACTGGGCATGTCGCTCTATCCGATCACGCTGATTCAGGGGATCGTCGGCTGGCAGCGCACCCTGCTGGAACGCCTGAAGGAGGAAGGCAGCACGGCCGCGATGGTGCCGGACATGGCCCCGCTCGCGCAGATCACCGAGATGCTCGGCGCGCCGCACTATGCGGCGTTCGAGCGCCAGGTCGTGAAGGGGGCGTGATTCATGGCTGCGACGCTGGTCCAAAAAATCCTGGCGCGTGCAAGCGGGCGCGCGCACGTCGAGCCGGGCGAAGTGATCTGGGCAACGCCCGATCTGACGACGATGCCCGAGGTGTCGTATCCCGCGTATGTGAAGCGGCTCGCGGATATCGGCATCGACACGCTTGCGCATCCCGAGCGCCTCGTCGTTGCCATCGATCACGAGACGCCGGCGCACAGCGTGGCCGCCGCCGATCGCAACCGTCTCACGCGGCAACTCGCCGTCAAGATGCAGGTGGGTCATCTCTTCGACAGCGAAGGCATTACGCATCCGCTGACCATCGAGCGCGGGCTGGTTGCGCCCGGCATGTTCGTCGCGGGCGCCGATACGCACACGCCAGGACTCGGCGGCGTCGGCGCGCTGGCGATGCCCTTCGGCATCGAAGTGACCATGATCATGGCGACCGGCCGCATCTGGCTCAAGGTGCCCCGGACGATCCGCGTGCGCGTGCATGGCGTGCTGCCAGCGGGCGTCACGGCGCGCGACGTCGTGCTGCATGCGATGCGGCTCATCGACGCGGACGAAGCGAACGAGAGCGTTATCGAATACAGCGGGACCGCTATCGAACGGCTTTCCGTGCCGGAGCGCTGCACGATCTCCGGTCTGAGCGTCGATATGGGCGCCGATGCGGGCCTCGTGCCGGCGGATGCGCGCACGCTCGATTATCTGCGCGAAGCGGGCGTGCCGGAGCCGTCGCTCCTTCGCGGCGATGAAGACGCGCCCTGCCTGCGCACGATCGACATCGATGCGGGCACGCTCGAACCGCTCGTCAGCATTCCGCCCTCGCCCACGCACGTGCGCACGGCGGCGGAACTGGGCGGTATCGAGATTCAGCATGCGTATATCGGTTCATGTGCATCCGGAAGTCTTGCTGAACTGCGCGCGGCGGCCGAGCTATTGAAGGGGCGAAAAGTCCACGACAACGTGAAGCTGCTGGTCATTCCCGCCACGCGCCGAGTGCATGAGCAGGCGATGGCCGAAGGCGTGCTGGGCGTGCTGATGTCAGCCGGCGCGCAGATCGCGCCATCGACGTGCGGACCCTGCTTCGGTGGCCTTGCACAGCTCGCGGCGGGCGAGGTGCGCATCAGCACCAGCACGCGCAACGACCCTGGCCGCATGGGCAGCCCGGATGCGCACATTTATCTGGCAAGTGCGCTGACGGTCGCCGCTTCGGCGCTTGCGGGCCGGGTGGCCGATCCGAGAGATTTTTTGCAGGAGACCGTTGTATGAACACGCCGCTCATGGCAACAGGCCGAGTCTGGAAACTGCCCGACGACGTGTCGAGCGACGCGCTGATCTCCGCGAATCATGTCTTCAACTACGACCCGCGTGAGCTGCGCAAGCACCTGCTGCATGAGGTGCGTCCCGAGATCGCGGATGAAACCCGGCCGGGCGACATGCTGATGGCCGGGAAGCGCTTCGCTCACGGCAGTCAGCATAGCCATCCGTTTCTTGCGATGAAGGAGATCGGGCTGGGATTGCTGGCGATGAAGCTGACCCGTGCGCCATACCGCATCTCGGTCTACATGGGCGTGCCCTTCCTCGAAATCTCAGCGACTGAGTACGATGCCATCGCGGATGGCGAGACGCTCGAGATCGACTATCGAAACGGGCTGATCCGGCAGATGGCGAGCGGCGTCGTACATCGCGTGCCGACCTTGCCGGCTTTCGTGATGGACATCGTGTCGGCGGGCGGCGGGCTGGCTTATCTTCAGACGCAGGCGCGCAGCAATGTCGGCGAGCCCTCGCCGCAAGTCGACAGCATCCCCAATGCGTGAGCGCAGCGCTCGCAACCCGTTCTTGAACGCCAGAGGCAGCCGCTGACCCGCCCCCTGCAGGGTCGCTGCATTCCCTCACAAGCCCGTGCTATCTTGCATCTCGCCGCTTGTCCATTCGATCGGAGGGAGCCTCGCCTTGCATGATTCGCACGCAGCCTTATCAGAACCCACGTTCGATACAGCGTGGGACGCAGGCGACATGGGCTGCGGCGAACTGCTGCTCAAGCTTCGCGTGAAGTTGCGGAAGGCGCCCGGCCAAATCGTCAGACTGACTGCACGAGACCTGGGCGCGATCGAGGATATTCCGGCTTATTGCCGTATCACCGGACATCGGCTGCTGCTTGCCGATCCAAAGCGAGGTCTTTTCTACATTCAAGCCAAAGCCTGATGTCGTCGTGACGAAGGGCCTCACCGTCCGTCTCGTCACACGCTCGTTGCATAACTGGAGAACCGGGAGAATATCGTGTCTGGAAAATTCGTGGTCAGTCTGACTCGAGCCCAAGACGACGCCGACCGTGCCACGGTCGCCTTCGTGGTCGCCAACGCGGCGCTTGCCAGCGAGAAAGAAGTCGTCGTGTTCCTGAATATCGAAGGTACACGCCTGTCCCAGTCCGGTTATGCGGACGACATCCACGAGCCGGGCTTTGCGCCGCTCAGGGAACTCATCAGCAGTTTCGTCGATGCGGGCGGCGCGCTCTATGTCTGCTCGCCATGCTTCAAAAAGCGCTCGCTCGACGAAGACAAGCTTATTGCCGGCGCCCGCATCGTGGGCGGTGCAATGCTCGTCGAATTCATGGGTGACGGCTGCCCCAGTCTCAGCTACTAGGGGCTCACATGACCACACGCAGAATGTTCGTGGCTGGCGCCGCCGGCCTCGCCTCCTCGTGGGCGCTTGCCCCGCTCGCCCGTGCACAGACCCGCAAGACATTGCGCTTCGGCGTCGGCCCCTTGCTGCCCAGCGCCGACGACACGAAGAAGAGCTTCGGCCCCTTCTTCGCGTGGCTTGCCGCGCAGCTCAATGCCGACTACGAACTGTCGGCCACTACCGACTGGGCGGGCATGGCCGTGGCCATGGGCGCAGGCCAGCTCGACCTGGCCTGGATGGGACCGTGGGGCTACGTGATCGCGAACAACGCGACGCAATGCCAGGCACTCGCGACCGTCAAGTACGACGACCAGCCGTTTTATCGCGGCATCATCGTCGGCGGTCCGGAGATCGAGGTGAAGCATTTCCCTGACGATACGAAGGGCAAGTCGATCTCCTTCGCCGACGTCGGCTCCACATCCGGCTGGCTGATTCCCACCTGGTACGCGAAGGAAGTCTGGAAGATCGACCCGAAGACCTTCTGGCAGTACACCGAAGGCGCGACGCATGCGGCCAACGAAGTCGCCGTGCAGTCCGCTCAAGTCGATCTGGCGACGGACTTCGACCGCAATCGCAATGCCATGATCGCGAGTCACAAGATCAAGCCCGAAGGAACGAAGATCGTCTGGACCTCGGACCCCTTGCCGAACGATGCGATCGTGGTCCCGCACGGCACCTCCGCCGATCGGGTCGCGCAGATCCAGCACATCCTCACTGCGCTCACGCCGCAACAGGCCGCGACCTTGTTGCCGCCGCGCTATACAGGCTTCGTGACGGCGACGCATGCGTCTTATTCGGTGATCGAAAACGCGGGTATCGCGGTCGGCAAGATTCGCGCGAAGAGCTGACGTGGCGACGCCTGCCGAGAGGGGCGTCGCGGCGCAGGCGCGCTTCGTTGCCACGCTGCTTGCAGTCGTGGCGTTCTATGCCGTGTGCTTCAGCCTGGCTCGCGTCGATCCGGCGCGCCTCGTGGCCGGGCTGCCGAAGCTGGCGGACTGGCTCGTGCAGGCATGGCCGCCGCGTGTCGATGACCTGCCGCTGATCATTCAGCGCATTGCAGAGACGCTCGCGATGGCCGCGGTGGGCACCACCTTCGCCGCCCTGCTTGCGCTGCCGGCGGCCCTCTTCGCCAGCCGTAACCTGACGCCGCTGCCCGCGCTCTACTATCCGGTGCGGTGGTTCCTGAACATGTTGCGCGGTATCGATTCGTTCGTGTTCGCGCTGCTGTTCGTCGCCGCAGTCGGACTCGGCCCGTTCGCCGGCGTGCTCGGCATCGCGCTCCATACCTGGGGCAGCGCGGCCAAGCTGTTCGCCGATCACCTGGAGAACACCGATCTCTCCGCCTATGCCGCCGTGCGCACCACCGGCGCGGGACGCTTCACGAGCATCGCGTATGCGGTGCTGCCCGACGTCCTGCCGGTATTCGCGTCCACGACGCTGTTCTGGCTGGAATTCAACGTGCGCGCCTCGACAGTGCTCGGTGTGGTGGGCGCCGGTGGCATCGGACAGGAGTTGAAGAACAGTCTGGACCTGCTCGACTTCAATCGCTTGTTCACGATCATCGCGGTCATCCTTGTCGTCGTCACGACGCTCGATCAGATCTCCGGTTGGTTGCGCAGGAAACGAATATGAATGTTTCCTCCTCGTCGCGACCCGCCGATGTCGAGCCGATCTTGCGGATCACGCATGTCGGCAAGCGCCTGCAAGGCATCGATGTGTTGCGCGACGTGAATCTCACGCTTGAAGCGGGCCAGTTTGCCGCGCTCCTCGGCGCGAGCGGCGCGGGAAAGACCACGCTGTTGCGTTGCATTGCAGGCCTCGATCAAGCCGATGCCGGCATCATCGAAGTGGCGGGCGCGCCAGTCGAGGGGCTGCGTCATCGCACGCGCAGGCAGGTCGCGGTCATCTTTCAACATCTGCATCTCGTCCCGCGGTTGAGCGCGCTCGACAACGTGCTCGCGGGCCGTCTCGGCCATGTCAGCGCGTGGCGCGGCATCGCGCGGCGCTTCGAGCGTGCAGACCGGATGCTCGCACTCGACTGCCTCGACCGCGTGAATCTGCTGGACTACGCGAAACGTCGCGTCGACGGGCTCTCGGGCGGTCAGCAACAACGGGTGGCCATCGCGCGTGCACTGGCGCAGCAACCGCGCTTGATCGTGGCGGACGAACCTGTTTCGAGTCTCGATCCGGGCAGCGGCATGGAGGTACTGGCGCTATTGCGGCGTTGCTGCCGCGAACAGGGCGTCGCCGTTCTGTGCAGCCTGCATCAGGTTGCATTGGCGCGTGCGTTTGCCGATCGCGTGATCGGTCTGGCCCGTGGCGGCATGGCGATCGACGTGCCCGCCGACGCATTCGATGACACCCACGCCGCGCAACTCTATGCACGCGTGACGGCTCCCGGCGATGCCATGGACCCTGCATAATGAAACCCTTCGAACAACACGCGCACACGCCTGCCGCCAGCTTCGACGGCGGTGATCTCGATTGCGGCAACGGTCTGTTGCTGTTGATACGAAAGCATATCGATCCGCTGCACACGGGTCAGCTGCTCGAAATCCGCTCGACCGAAAGCTCCGTTGAAGGAGACTTGCCGGCGTGGTGCCGCATGACGGGCAATGAACTCGTCTCGATGACCCGCGACGGCAGGCAAAGAAGCTTTCTCGTCAGCAAGGGGGCATTGCTTGTTTCCCGTGAGCCAGCGCCGCAGTCCATGCAACGCGTGCCCGTGGCGCAGCCTGCGCCGCCCATCCGCCCGCTTTCGGTAATGGGCATCGGCAGCTGGCCGAGACCGCGATGGATGCTTCAGGCGCTCCACGAGCACATGGAGGGACGGCTTGATGACGCGCACTTCGACTCCAGCGCCGACGACGCCGTGGAACTGGCGGTCGCGGCCCAGTTGCGCGCGGGCGTGGATGTCGTTACGGACGGCGAGCAGCGTCGCGATAGTTACGCGAGCTTCGTCGGCGGCCTGCTGGATAACTGTCAGCTGATTCCGTTGACCGACCTGCTGCCGTATGTGGACGATCCACAGGCTTTCGAGCTGGAGCTGCGGGCACTGGACGTGCCGGCCGCCGAAGTGCGTCATCCGGCCGTGTTCGGACCGCTCGGGCGCAGCAGGCCGCTCGCGGTGCATGAGCTTGCCTGCGTGCAGGGCTTGACCGCAAAGCCCGTCAAGATCGCGTTGCCCGGTCCTTATTTGTTGACGCGGACCATGTGGCTGGAATGCGTGTCGGATCGCGCCTACGAGAGTCGGGAAAAGCTGGCCGTGGATATCGTACGGATCCTGCGGGAAGAACTGGCCGCGCTGCTCGAGCAAGGCGCGGCGCTGGTGCAGTTCGATGAACCCGTGCTCTCCGAAGTCGCATTCTCGGGCATGACGAGCCAGCGCAGTTTCATGTGCGGTGCGTTGTCGGCGAAAAGCGATCCGCTTACCGAACTCGCGTTCGCGCGCGACCTGCTCAACGCGGTAACGGAAGGCTTTCCTCAGGAACGGATCGCCATGCACATGTGTCGGGGCAACTGGAGCACGGACGAGAGTCACGCAATGACCGGCGACTACGGGCCTCTCATCGGGACCTTGGGCGCGCTGAACGTCGGCACGCTGTTTCTCGAATTGCATACGCCACGCGCCGGCGCAATCGACCTGTTGAAACGCTTGCCCGACAGGCTGCGTATCGGCGTCGGACTGTGCAATCAGAAACACGCGCATGTCGAACCGCTCGACGACATGTTGCGCGCGGCGCGCCATGCCATCGACCTCTTCGGCGTCGAGCGTGTGCTGTTCAATCCGGATTGCGGCTTTGCGACCTTCGCCGATGCACCGGTCAGCAGCAGCCGGATTGCCGAGGCGAAGCTTCGAACGCTTGCGGACGCAGCGGCGATTCTTCGAGAGCAATATGGCGTGTGATGCGGGCGGGTCGCCTCGACTCAGGCAAGGATCGTCTGCGGGTTGCTCCCCGCTCCGTACTCCAGGCCGGAGAATCCGTCATCGATACCGTTCAAGAACGCCTTGATTGCGCGCGGCTTTGCCGGTGACGCTGCGAGCAACTCTTCGACCAGCGCATCGGTGACGTTTTCGAGTTCGGTGTCCACGGTGAACTCGTTCGCGATGCCCCAGTTGTAGGCCTTCACGCCATCCAGGAAGCGCGATCGCATGACCAGGTCCTTGGTCCTGCCCGACCCTATCAGCCGATGCAGCCGCCGCATGCTCTCGTACGCCGGGATATGGCCGTCGTGCAGCACCGGCAGCGCATAGACCGTGGACTCCGTGACCACGCGGAAATCACACGTCAGGGACAACTCGAATGCGCTGCCAAAACAATGACCGCGGTTTGCTGCAATCACCGGCTTGCTACAGCGCGAAGGAGCGCTCACCGCGTAGACCAGTCTCGATGCGTGCTGCATGGCCGCATGGCTCAGACCGATTGCATCCATGCCATTGGAGAAGTGTTCGCGCGAACTTCGCAGCACGATGATCTGAATGACCGGATCCCGATCCAGCGCCTCTATGACGGCACGGATCTGCTCGTGTTGCGAGAAAGACATGACGTTGAACGGCGGCCGGTCGAGGACGATGTCGGCGCGCACGCCTTGCATGCTGGTTTCGACGCGAAAGCCGTCGAGGTCCGACAGGCAGTCGGAAGAGAGATACACAAGACGGTTCATATGCTCACCTTTTGCCATGCGCTTGCGGGAAGCAAACGCCTTTACGCGCGCCCTTCGAATCCAAGCAGTACGTTCACGGCATTGACGCCGATTTCGTCGACCATATAGCCGCCTTCCATGACGAAGAGCGTCGGCAAGCCGAACGTCGCCACCCTCTGGCCGATGCGCGTGAAGTCCGGCGTGCTCAGACGGAAATGGCCGATCGAATCACGTTCGAACGTATCGACGCCCAGCGAGACGATCAATGCATCGGCGCCGTGCCGTGCAATCTCGGCGCCGGCTTGCAGCAGCGCGGGTTCGTAGAGATCGAATGTCGTACCGCGCGGCAAGGGGAGATTGAGGTTGCTTCCCACGCCCTCGCCCGCGCCACGTTCCTCCGCATAACCCGAGAAATACGGGAAGGACACGCTGGGATCGCCATGGATGGAGACGAACAGCACGTCCTTGCGTTCGTAGAAGATGTCCTGCGTGCCGTTGCCATGATGGAAGTCGATGTCCAGGATGGCCACGCGCCGCGCGCCCTGTTCGACACAACGCTGTGCGGCAATAGCCGCATTGTTCAGGTAGCAGTACCCGCCCATGTATTCGTGCCCGGCATGATGTCCCGGTGGTCTGCACAGTGCGAACGCGGCATTCGTGCCTTTGTACAAGGCCTCGGCGCCCGTCAACGCCGAATTCGCGCTGGCGGAAACCGCGTCCCAGGTGCCTGCGGTGATCGGCGATCCCGCATCCATCGAGAACATGCCGAGCTTGCCGTCGATGAATTGCGGCATGACCTTGCTCGGCAGTCCACGAACGGGCCATACCAGCGGCAAGGCCTGACAGGTGCGGCCGGTGGCGGTCCACTCGTCCCAAGCATGCGCGAGGAATTCGACATACCTTTCGCTATGCGCGCCGACATAGTGATGACGCTCATGGCGTGTCGGCGCGATAACCTCGCCAAGCTCCGCCGCCTTGACCTGACGAAGTATCGCTTCCGCGCGAACCGGCTTTTCGAAAGACTCGGAGATCGCACCGTCCTTCAGTTCCACACCCTGATGAAGACTGTGATCGCTGCTATAGATGGTAAGCATGGAAAACCGCCGCGCTGAGACTGAACAAGTCTAGTCACGCGTCGCCGCACTGATTTTGCTTTTGGATGCGCGAAAGCCTACACTGTTAGAACGTTTGTCCAAGGATAAGGCCGAATGAGCACAAATCGTTCAAGACCCGTCATGGATCCGGTCGATCGGTCCATGCTGCGGCTGCTTCAGAATGACGGCACGCTTTCCAATGCCGCGCTGGGCGAACAGCTTTCCTTGAGCGTCACGCCGTGCTGGCGGCGACGCAAGCACCTCGAGGACCAAGGCGTGATTACAGGTTATCAGGCCAACCTCAATCGACGCGCCATCGGCCTCGACCTGCTGGCCTTCGTACACATCCGCATCAATATCCATTCCGACAAAACCGCTGATAACTTCGAGGCCGTCATGCGTGGCCGGCCGGAAGTGTTGTCGTGCCACAAGATCACCGGCGACGCGGACTACATTCTCCAGGTGGTGACGCCCGATCTGGATGCATACGGCGACTTCATCGAGCGTGTGTTGCGCAAGCAGGCGGGCATCGCGTCGATACAATCGAGCGTCGCGCTGCGCGAGGTCAAGTCGTCGTGGAAGTACCCGGTACCTGACGAGTCGTAATTGCACGTTCATCGCTGGAGAAAAAGCTTGCCTACCGAAAAAGTCACCATCCGAATCGCTGACGCAGCGTGTCCCGCGTATGTCATGTCGCCGGGCGGCGTCGGACCCTGGCCTGCCGTGATCTTTTATGGCGATGCTGGCGGCATCCGGCCCGCCATGCTCGACATGGCCACGAAGCTCGCGGACGCGGGCTATGTCGTCTTGCTGCCGGATCTTTTCTACCGGTTCGGTCCATACGAACCGCTGGTACCCAAGGACGTGTTCAAGGGCGATGTGATGGCCATCCTCGGCCCGCTCATGGCGACCACCGGAGTCGACAAGGCCGCAAGCGACACCCGCGACTTCCTGGCCTATCTCGACACGCGCAAGGACATTGCGCACGGCAAGCTGGGCGCGGTGGGTTTTTGCATGGGCGGCGGCATCGCTATGGGCGCGGCAGCGACGTTCCCTGAGCGCTTCGCAGCCGTCGCCAGCTTTCATGGCGGCAATCTGGCAACGGACGCGCCAACCAGCCCGCACTTGCTCGTGGCCGGTCTGGCCGCACAGGTGTACATCGCGAGTGCCGACAACGACGAAAGCTACCCGCCGTCGATGGCAGCACGTCTCGAAGAGTCATTGATCCATGCAGGCGTCCGCTACCGCGCAGAGACCTACCACGGCGCCTTGCACGGCTGGATGGTCCCGGACTTTCCCGTGTATGACCCGGACGCGGCTGATCGGGGCTGGCAGGCGCTGCTCGCCTTGTTCAAGCAAACGCTACGAGCTTGAATCAGCGTCACAGCCAACCCATCGCCGATGCCTTCAGCGTCGCGGCTGCACGGGTCGAACATTCGAGCTTGCGAAAGATATTCTCGATATGCGTTCGCACCGTACTCGGACTCAACATGAGTTCGCGCGCTGCTTCCTTGTTGCTCGCGCCGCGCGAGATGGATCGCAGGACTTCGATCTCCCGTACCGAAAGCAGCACGCGCGTCTGCGCTTCGTTGACCGGGCGTCTGATCGGGCTGTCGGCGTCGGCGAGAAGCGCGTCGACTGCGTCGCCATCCAGGCGACCGCCGGCCACGTCGTCGAGCAACTGTCGCGCGGCCTCGTCGGACGATAGCGCGGGACGCCACGGACGCGGCAAACGCAGCGCCACCCATGCCACCGACGCCGCCAGCACGCGTGCTTCCATGTTGATCGCCCGGTCGCGCACGCCGCGAAAGTAGCCGGAGCCGTCGAGCCTTTCATAGGCATACGATGCGAGATCCGCCGCTTCGCCGATCGCGCCGGCCAGACGTCCCGCACGCGACGTCCAGTACGGCACCAGACGCACTTTCTCCCAGGCGCTTTCGGTCAGACGCTCCTGCTGATTCCATACGGCGTTGGGCACCGACGCCCGGCCAATGCCATGTATCAATCCGGCGTGATACACACGCGCATGCGCTTCCGTGTCCGACGTGAGCCGGACACACGCGGCCGACGCGGTCGCCGCAACCGTGCGCGAGAAGCCGGTCATCCACGGCAGTTTCAGATCGATGACATCCGCGACCAAGGCCGGCGACGTGCGTTGCTGCATGTGCTGCGTCAGCAGCGCGGCATCGACCTCGGCAGATGACAGATCGTGCAATTGCTTCAGCCATTCCCGCGCATGCCTGGTCGCTTGTGTTACGAGGTCGGCGGGATAGCGGCTGTTCGATCGTTGCGCCAGTCGGGTCAGCGCTCCTTCTACGCCGAACACGCGGCTATAGATCTCCAGATCGCCGGCCAGCGCGACGATAAAGACCGCTGCAGGCGCGGCGTCACCCGCGAGATGCGCAGGCAAGCCACGGCCATCCCACGTTTCGAAGACATGGCGCAACGCGATCTCAGTCGATGCGCTCAATCCGAGCATGCGCGCTACCTCTCCCGCGACCTCGCAGTGAATCACGGCGAGCGGCGTCAACGCGGCGCCTGCATCACCAAGCGCTTCGAGCGGCTCTGCCCAGTCCGGGTGCTCTTCGAGCATGGCCTGGCGAAACGCCACGTCGTCACCGAAGACCTGCGCAAAGCCCGCCGCGTTCGCCGTACAGCCGGACCAGCGCAGCAAAGCTGCTTCACGAACCGCATCGCGATCCGCCGGAGACAGCCCGGCCGCATCGGCGAGACGCGCGGCGAGCCATGCCGTGCGAGGCGAATGATCGGTGGGCTGCCCCATGCTCAGGTCCCCGATGAAGGCGAGCGCCTTCACGCAATCGAACACGAGCAAGGGGAGACGGCTGGCTTCCGAAGGGGTCATGGATGTCAGCGAAGAGAGGGCGCCGGAAAGGCCCCACTATACGCGACGACGCTTTCAGGCCGCCTCGGTCATTTGACCGATGGCCACCCACCGCCATAACTGAGAACCTCTCGATCACTATCTTCAAGGGAGTTTCACATGGCAGAGCATCGAATCACACAGGAAACGCGCGCCGGCGCCGAGCAATGGCTCAGGCACTACTACTTCACTCGTGCGGCGGTTTCGGTCGTATGGGTAGGACTGGCCTTCGCAGTGGGCATGCATTCCACTTTAGCCGCGGCGATCCTGCTGGTCCTCTATCCCGCCTGGGATGCGCTCGCCAACTATCTCGACCTCTCACGCAGCGGCGGCAAGACGGACAACCGCACTCAGGCCATCAACGTAGCGATCAGCAGCGCAACCGCCGCCGCCGTAGTCCTAGCATTGAAGACCGATCCGGCCTGGGTGCTCGGCGTCTTCGGCGTCTGGGCCATCTTGTCCGGACTGCTGCAACTGGCCACTGCGCTGCGTCGCTGGAAGCAATCGGGTGCGCAATGGGCGATGATCCTGAGCGGCGCGCAATCCGCAGTCGCCGGGTGTTTGTTCCTCACGCTTGCGCCCACACCGCTGCTTGCGGCCATTTCCCGAATCGCAGGCTATGCCGGCGTGGGCGCGGCCTACTTCCTCATCTCGGCGGTATGGCTCTCGGTCGGCCAGTTCCGGCGCAACCGAGCACGGCTCTCGTGAGCGAGCGGTTCCATCACGCACCGGCGCGCGCCATGCATGAGCACGCCACCGTCGAGAAGATCTGCATTCTGGATGGCGGGATAGCGCGCGTCGAAGACGGCTCGATCTACTCGCCGGGCGTGAATGTCGGCGTACCCATGACGCTGAGTTGCAATGCCTACCTCATCCGCCACAGGAACAAGTGGCTTATGTGGGACACAGGCACGCCGGATCGCGTCTACGCCGAACCCGGCGGCGCGATCATGGCGCACGGTATTCGCGGCATCGTGACCCGGACGATCGCCTCGCAATTCCAGGCCATAGGCGTCTCTCCCGACGACGTCGACATCATCCTGTTCTCGCATGCACACTATGACCATGTGGGCAATGCGAAGCTGTTCAGAAATGCTCGTTGGATCGTCCAGCGCGCTGAGCACGATGCCATGTTCGGACCGCATCCCGAAGCGTGGGGCTATCTTCCCGAGCTCTACGATTCAATGCGTCAGAACGACATCGAAATCGTGGAAGGCGATTGCGACATCTTCGACGACGGCGCCATCCGTCTGCTTCATACTCCCGGACACACGCCGGGCCATGGTTCCTTGCTGATACGCCTTCCGCAAACCGGCCCGGTTATCCTGAGCGGCGACGTCGCGCATAGTTGTTGCAACCTGAAGCATCGCAGGGTTCCGCAATTCAATGCCGCGCCACACGCCTCGCTTGCTTCGATGAGCAGGATCGAGGCAATCGCTGCAAAGGAAAGTGCCCGCATCTGGATCAATCACGATATTGCACAGAGCGCCACGCTGCCGCATGCACCCGCCTGGATCGTCTGATCGCGCGGCGAAAGACGCACCGTGTGAGTGCGTCAATTCGCTCCGGGATATGACAGCATTTTTTCAACCCTCCTTGAGCAGGGTGCGATTTACCACGCTAAAAGCTTGCAGCCCATGAAAGACCTGTTTATATTACGTAACACTCTGTAAGCACTTACCAAGAAAAGGAAGTTAAACATGTTCAAGAGAGTTATGTTTTATGGCGCTGCTGCTTCTGCAATGTGTCTTGTTCTTTCAGCCTGCGGGGGCACACAGCTGAACATGACGGAGATGCAGACCACGACGGCAAAGACATTGGGTCTTGCGTCCTCTGACGAGATCACGGTGACCAATGTCCAATACGTGAAGAAAAATGCTATTGGCGGCAGCAAGATCAGCTACGACGCCACCACGGCGCGCGGCCGCAAGTTCACCTGCACGGCTTTCGTGATTCCGGGGCTGACGCCTCTGGACAAGGCTACCTACACGGACGGCGAATGCCATCCGCGAGCGTAACGCTTTGTCCGAGTCTCTTTTCAGCGTCGCTAACATGAAAAAAATCTTTCTGATTGCGCTGCTTCTCTCTCTGGCAGCGTGCTCCACGGGCGGAGCAATGGGAGTGGGCAACGAGAAATTCGATCCGGTCTGGATCAAGCAGCATGTCGTGATCGGTAAATCGACCCAGCAGGATATCTATTCCCTGTATGGAGAACCCGAGAGCAAGCAGACCAGCGCGAATAACTCGGATACATGGATCTACTCCAAGAACCGCTCGGGGAATAACCTGCTTTCGATGGCTTCGGGAATGATCCCGGGCATGTCGACGGTGAATCAGGCCACCACGGTTGCCGACGTCCACATCAAAGAAGGCTATGGCAATACGCTCTGGTTCTGGTTCAAAAACGGAACCGTGACGAATTGGCATAATTGATCTTCGCCGGCCGGTTGTGCGCAAGTCTCGAGATCAGCGGTAAAGCTGAGACTTCGCGCCATTGCCGGCACGGCTCCAGATCTCTGCATTGGTCAAGCTCGTCTGAATCAATTCAATCGGCATTCCGCCGTTGTCGATGACGGCAACGCGGAAATCGTCGAGCGGCTCGTAGGGTCCAAGAATGACAACATGCCCTTCGATCGCCGCCTCCAGGTTATCCACCTTGTAGGCAATGTGCGGCTGACTGCGCATGGGCTCGGCCAGTGTGCAGTTCGGGCCGAACCGGTGCCATTGAATCGGCAGCGGGCCGGTAAGATCGTCGGACGTGTACATGTCGATGCTTGCTGCATAGCGCTCGCCGGGCCGGTGTTCGCCGGTCGGAATGCCGATGTGATGCAGTTCGTAGGTCACGCCTTCACGTCGCATGGTTCTTTCCTTCTTGTCGCCGATGAGTGCAGTAAGCGAAGCTTACGCGTCGAGAATTAGCCGGGAATTACCACCCTATGCCGAGCGCAGATTCCACACGACATCCAGCACGTGTTGAGTGGCACGCTCGACGTGCCCGGCGCGGTGCGCCATACCGAGTCGACGCCACAACGCCGGCCGCAGCGGCCGCATGACGATGCGCTTCTCCGGCAACGGGGTCGTGGCCTCATGGGGCAGCAGCGCCGCGCCATAACCAGCCGCCACCAGACTCTTGATCGCGTCGTTGTAGTTGAGCTGAATGCGCGGCGCCGGATGATGCCCCGCCGCTGCGAACCATTCCGTTGTCAGGCGGGAGAGACGCGTCGTCGTGTCATTGAGGATCAGAGGCTGAGCGGCCAGCCATGCCGGCGTGACACGCGCGGGGCACGCCCAATGCGCCGGCACGAAGGCCATCACGGGGTCGCGACGCCAGGGCTTGATGACGAGGCCCGCCACGGGCGGCTGTGGCAGCGCAACGAGCCCGACATCCAGCGTTCCGTCCGCCAGCCGCGACAGCGTCTCATGCGACGTCAGCACGGCCAGCTGGATATCGATGGCGGGGTGATGCTGACGCAATGTGTCGAGCGCTTGCGGCAACAGGTATGAAATCACGCCTGTCGATGCACCGAGCCGCACGCGCCCTTCGAGCCCCTGCACCTGGCGCTGGATATCGTCCAGAGCCTGCTCCGCATCGGCCAGCAGTCGACGCGCGCGCTCCACCAGCACCTCTCCTATCGCCGACGGCCTCACCTGCCCGCGCTTGCGTGACAGAAGCGGCGCGCCGACGCGGTCTTCGAGCTCGGCGATATGGAGGCTGACGGTGGGAGGGGCCAGATTCAGCGCGCGCGCTGCGTCGGCGAACGAACCGCGCTCGCTGATCGCAACCAGCGTGCGCAAGCGGTCCAGACTGATCTCTCGCATGGCGGCATCCTGATTCAGGAAAAATGAATGACTCGGTCATGAAATTCAACTTTTCCTATTCTATCGATTCGGTGAACATCAGCGCTCGTTCCGCCCTTCAACTTCATCTCGAGTCTTCCGCATATGAGCGCACCCGTTGTTTTCATCGATGGCGATCAAGGCACCACCGGACTGCAAATCCACGAACGCTTGCGCAATCGGACCGATATCACGCTGTCCACGCTTCCTGCCGCGGAACGCAAGGATGCGCGACGTCGCGCGGAAGCGATCAATGCCTGCGATATCGCCATTCTCTGTCTGCCCGATGCCGCCGCGCGCGACGCGGTGGAGGCCATCGTCAATCCTGCGGTAAGGGTCATCGATGCCAGTTCGGCGCACCGCATACAGCCGGGCTGGACCTACGGCTTTCCGGAAGTGACGCCGGGACAGGCCACGCGTATTGCCAACGCGCATCGCGTCAGCAATCCCGGTTGCTATCCGACAGGCGCGATCGGCTTGCTGCGGCCCTTGTTGCAGGCCGGATTCATACCGGACAGTTATCCGGTCAGCATTCACGCGGTGTCCGGCTACTCCGGACGCGGTCGCGCGGGCGTCGAGGAACACGAAGGGAAGGATGCCGTCAACACGTCCTCGTTCCAGGTGTACGGTCTGGGACTCGCGCACAAGCACACGCCGGAAATCCAGACACACGCGGGACTCGCGCAGCGGCCGCTTTTCATCCCGGCATATGGTTCTTATCGTCAGGGCATTGTGTTGACGGTGCCGCTGGACTTGCGACTGCTGGCATCCGGCGTGAACGGCGCCACGCTGCACGCGTGCCTCGCGCGTCATTACGAAGATGCGGCTCACGTGCACGTCCTGCCGCACCATGAATCCGAAGCGCTGACGCATCTGGACCCTCAAGCACTGAACGGCACGAACGACATGCGCCTGAGCGTGTCTTCCAACGCGGAGCACGGGCAAGTCCTGTTGTCAGCCGTGTTCGACAATCTCGGCAAAGGCGCATCCGGCGCAGCAGTTCAGAACCTGGACTTGATGCTGGCGCGTGATTGAAGGCACAAGCTTCAGTCGCACTTCAACGCTCGAAGCGTGCCGATGTTACTCACACTCCCACGTCGTGAAATAGCATTCGGAAGATATTTCACAGTGTTAAGTGTTCACTTGATAAAACGAAAGGCTTTCACTATCCTCGGCGCTGGCGACAAATAGAAGCGATAACCAGGACACGTCGGAGGCATGCACGCGGTGCCCGACGACTCGAGGAGACAGCTCATGCGTTGGGTCAGCGTAGCCACCACTCTGATGCTTGCCATCACGGCCGCCCATGCCGACGAATCCAGCGTGCCGGCCACGTCGGTGCAAGGCGCGCAGAAGCCTGCGCTCAAGGTCTATGACGCGCATCACAAGGTCATCGGTCTGCTGGCTTCGTACAACGGCGCGGACGGCGTCTATATCGCGATCAACGGCACCACGACCTTCGTGCGCATCGGCCGCCCGCTGGACGCGGCCAGCAACAGCACCCGCATCGGCACGCCGGCGAATGCATTCGCCTGGTCGACGCTCAACACCGCCTACTTCGAAAGCGCGGATTGCAGCGGTCAGCCGGTCATCAACTACGACTCGAACTGGCCACGCTCGTCCGTCGCCATTCGTCAGGGCGCCGATGTCGTGATCTATGTCGGCAGCGATACGAACACCACGCCCCTCCCCGCTGCTTCCATCCTGAACGGCACGTCCTGCGTCGCGCAGAAGGCGACCATGCAGAGCGTCAGGCCGGAGTCGAGCTTCGACGTATCACAGCGCTATCCCGAACCGCTGACGATCGATTACTGACTTACTCCCGCATAACGACATCGAGGAGCCACTGATGCGCAGCATTACCTTGCCCGCCCTGCTGCTTGTGAGCGCGACGGCCGCGCATGCGCAAGTCGCAACGTCAGCTTCGAACCCCGCCGGCCAGACCAATGTACTCAAAGTCTTCGATGCGCAAGGCAAGCCGGTCGGCCCGGTCGAAAGCTATGAACGCGCGCAGGGCGTGTATATGAACTTCGGGCGTACGCCCGTGTTCATGCCGCTGCGTCACAAGAAGGTCTCCGCCACTCAGTACTCGGAGTCGCAGTTCGAATGGGCCGATGACACGGCCGCAACGTTTCCGTCCGCGGATTGCAGCGGTGCGCCGCTCATCATGATGGGGTCATCGCCGCGGCCCGTCGACCTCGTGAGAACCGGCGCGGATGTGACCGCGTATATCGCCGGTCCCGGCTATGGCAGTCCGCTCACCGCGAACTCTTATATCTCGTATGACGGCTCGTGCGTGACGGCAAGCCGCTCGGTGCCTTCGTACTGGACGCCGCAGACATCCTTCTCGCTCACGCAGCGTTATCCCGAGCCGCTGACGGTTCGTTACTGAGCCGGATCATCGTGATTCATGCTTCGAGGAGACTGACCATGAACAAGGCGCTCATCGCCCTGCTGACCGTGCTCGGCACGAGCCTCGCTCACGCGCAGACATCACCGGAGGCCGTTGCGCCGAGTGCGCCGAGTGCGCCGCCCAATGTGCTCGATGCAGCCGGCCACCCCGTCGGCGCACTTTCTCACTTCCAGTACAACTATGGGCCGCTGATCACGCGGGGCAACACGCGCTTCGTCGTGCCCTTGCAGCGCAAGACGACGACTGACGATCCGAGCGATATCAAGGCGCCGTCTTCGGCGTCGCTATTCCTTTATCACAGCGTTGACTCATTGCTCTACTACACTTCCGCCGATTGCAGCGGCGACCCCATCGTGATTGCCTCCGAAGGTCCGACGCCCGCCGTGGTGGTGCGCGAAGGCACGACCGTGACCGCCTATGTCGCGGGCAACACGGCTTCGCAGTCGTTCAGCATCGCATCGCAACGGAGCACGCAAACCGAGGCCTGCACGCCTCTGTCCACGCCGACGCAGCGCACAGGATGGCCGATGGGCAGCAAGATCGTATTGACCCGCGAGCATCCGGAACCCTTGACGGTCAGTTACTGATGTACCGGTGCGCCGTACAAGGCGCTTATTTTTTATATTGTGACGCACCTCCAACAAACCAGTCGAACATGCGCACACGTCATCTCTCTTCCCTGACTCTCGCGGGCATCGCCATTGTTCTGAGCGGATGTGCCGCCACGCTGCAAACCCAGGACACGGCATCGCCGACCGCCAAGACCACGCAACCGGGCGTCGTGGTGCCGCCGGCGTCCACGCATACTATCGTGCTGCGCATGAACGGATCTTCGGTTGCCACATCCGCATCCGACTGGCCGCGTGTGCAGACGGAATGGCGTGAAGCCATGGAAGGCGCGTCCAGGGACGCCAGTTCGACCTTCTTCGATGAAACCGTCAAGCGCACGGCACGTCAAGGCGCGGGCACGGTGGTCGATGTCTACGTAGAGGACTTCCACTTCGTCGCGCCCGGTGCGCGCTATACGCTGGGCATCATGACCGGCAATGCATTCATGCAGGCCCGCGTCACCTTCCGCGATCTGCAAAGCGGGCGCGTGTTCGGCGAACGCAACTACAACACTTCGTCGTCCGCGTGGCAGGGCATCTTCGCGCCGACGTCCGACAAGCAGGCGCGCGCCATCGCCGCCGATATCGTCAAGCAGATCAATCCGCACTAGGCATTCGTCTCACGCGTCGGCAATCTGCGCTTCCCCTGCCCGCCACACGTTCGCCGCGTAGAACGCCGTGTCGAAGTCGGCGGGCACGTCGGCGTTCAGGCGCGCCGCGTGTGCATCGAGATCGGCGTGGAATAGATCCCGGCTGATCCGCCGCACCACGGCGGGAATGTCGCGCCGCATGCTGGGCACGTCGCCCACCGGCACGCCCGCGCTGACGAAGCCCGCTGGATTGTAGACATGAATGTCGCGCAGCCAGGGCGCCGCGCCCGGCTTCTTTTCCCTGTATTCGAGCGCCTCGCCGAGATAGGGATGCGCGCCGAGGGCAGCGTCGGCTTCAGCGGGCGGCGGCGTGTACTGATCGCGCCACAGGCACACGTGCGGCGCAACCTCGGCGAGTTCGGGTCGCGCGAACAGGTCAATGGCGTAACCGGTCCCCGCTATGACGAAATCGAAAGCGAACGACTCGCCCGGCGTGTTCAGCACGGCGCGACGCGCGTCGATGTGCGCCGCCTCGATCTCCACGCCCGGATGCAGATGAAAGTTCGCGAAGCACGTCACGCGCTCGACTGAATCGCGCGGCGGCGTCGAGCCTTCGTTGCGAAAGCGCCGGGCCTGTGACCAGCGCAGCGCGTCGGGCAATCCCGGATAGTTGTCATAGGCGCCCGGATAGCCGCGCGTGCGCGAGACCGGCTTAGCGGCAAGCACGGCGCGGCGCGCGAACAGATGCACGTTCGCGGCGCCGGCTTCGAGCGCCGTGGCGGCCGCATCGAACGCCGAGGCCGCCGCGCCGATCACGGCGACCGATTTGCCTCGCAGCGCGTCGAAGTCGATGGCCTGCGAGGTATGCGCAAGCGTGCTCGAAGGCAGGTGCGCGAGCGCCTCGGGAACGAAAGCTTTGCCATTGCCCGCGACGCCATTGCACAGCACGACCTTGCGCGCGGTTTCGATACGCGTCTCGCCCTCCACTTCGAGATGCAGGCGAAAGTGCGACTGCGCAGGTTCGATCCGCACGAGACGCACGCCATAGCGCACCGGAATATCGAGGAACGCGCGATACCATGCGAGATACTCGGCCCACAGCGTGCGCGACGCACGCTCGATGGACTCGTACGCAGCGCCGCCGAAGCGCGCCTCATACCAGACTCTGAAACTCAGGCCCGCGACATCGCCTTCCGGACCGACGAGCGTCTTGGGCGTGCGCAGCGTATTCATCCGCGCGCGATTGAGCCATACGCCCGCACCCGCTGCTTCGGCGGCCGCATCGATGACGCTCACGCGCCCGATGCCCGCGCGCCGCAGCGCGAACGCCATTGCGCAACCGGTCTGCCCGCCACCCACGACGAACACATCGTGGTCGATGCCTTCGCGGGCGGGCACCCAGTTCTCCGGAAGCGGTCCGAGGAGATCCAGCGCGCGACGCGCTTCGGCGTCCACGTCGATAGCATCGCTCATGCATCAGTCCTTGTTTGCGCTGGTCTGCGCGGCCGCAGTCTGCTTGCCCGCGTACTGTTGATGCCACGCGAGCAGTTGCTTCGAGGGCGGCATGTGCCACTTGTTGCCTTCGTCGATCAGAAAGCCCGTGCGATGCCAGTCCTTCACGATGCCGTCGAGCGCCGCGACCGTATCGCCCTGTCCCTTGCGCACCCAGATCACCGAGGGCGACGGAATCAGTTGCGTGCCGATCGGCGCTTCATAGTCCTTCCATTCGCCGGGTTCGTTCAGCAGCCGCGCCTGAATGCCCGGCGTCACATGCACCGACGCGACGCACGCGCCGCCGCGCAATGCCAGCAATGCTTCAGGCATGCCCTTGAAGCCCTTGACCTGCGCGCCGTACTGTTCGATCAGCGGCTTTGTGTAGTTGCTGCCCTGCGAGACGCATACCGGCTTGCCGCGCAGATCGGCCCAGTCATGAATGCCCGCGCCCTTGCGCACCATCGCCGAACCGCCGATCTCCTCGAACGGCGTCGGCACGTAGCTCAGTATCTCGTCGCGTTCCTTGGTGTACTGCATGCTGGCGATGAGCGCATCGACCTTGCCTTGCTGGAGGAACTGCACGCGGTTCGGCGGCGTCACTTCCACGGCCTCGAACTTCACGCCGAGATGCTGCGCCAGGCTTTGTCCAAGTTCGACGTTATAGCCGATGGGCCGGCGCGTCGCGGGATCGAGCGAGCCATACGTGCCGTCGAGCACCACGCCGAGGACCAGCACGCCACGCGCCTTGATGCGGTCCAGCGTGGCATCGGCATGCGCCGGCGTGGCGGCGGCAAGCGCAACCGTGAGAGATGCGGTGAACAGCGCGGCAGAGCGTGCCCGCGAGCTTGAGCGATGCTTCATGAAATCATCCGGTCGAAAGAGAAAGTCAGCGTGCGATGCGCGCGAAAGCCTGCGCGAGATCGTCGATCAGATCGCCCGGATCCTCGAGCCCGACATGCAGTCGCACCACCGGCGCACCGCTGCGCCACACGCCGTGCATCGCGAGCCGCGAGGCGGGCGCGATCAGCGCCAGGCTTTCATAGCCGCCCCATGAGGCGCCAATGCCGAACAGCCGGAGCGCATCGACGAAAGCGACGGCATCGGCGTGAACGGCATTGCGCAATGCGAACGACACCAGCCCGTTCGCGCCATGGAAGTCACGCTGCCACAGCGCATGACCTGGATCTTCCGGCAGCGCCGGATAGAACACGCGGCCGACGTAGCCGGTCGTATCCGCGAGATAGCGCGCCACGTGCAGCGCATGCCGCTGATGCTGCGCGAGCCGCACGGCCAGTGTGCGCACGCCGCGCAGCGCGAGCCAGGCGTCGTCCGCGCCGACCGACAAACCCAGCGCCTCGTGCGTGTCCCGCAGGCGGCGCGCCACGTCGCGATCCTTCACGGCGACCGCACCCTGCATCAGGTCCGAGTGCCCGCTCACGTATTTGGTGAGCGCCTGGATCGAGATATCCGCGCCCCGTTCCAGCGGCCGATACAGCACGCCCGCGCCCCACGTGTTGTCCGCCGCGAGCAGCGCGCCATGCTGCCGCGCGAAGGCGGCGAGCGCGGGCAGGTCGATCACTTCATACAGGAACGAAGAAGGCGATTCCGCATAGATCAACCGTGTGTTGGCGCGCACCGCATCATGCGGCAGGCCGGCGCTTGCATTGAAGTACGAGAACGCGACGCCCAGCCGTTCGAGCAAGGGCTCGATGCGCTCGCGTACCGGCCCGTACACGCTGTCCTGGACCAGCACGTGATCGCCCGGAGAGACCAGCGCGATGAACGTCAGCGTGATGGCCGCGAGCCCGGACGGCGCGAGCAGGACATGCTCCGCGCCTTCCAGTTCGCCGAGGGCCGCTTCGAGCGCACGATGCGTCGCGGTGCCATGACGTCCATAGGTCGCGACCGCTTCGCCCGCCTCCCGCCGATGATGCAACGCGGCGCGCGTGGCATCGCTCTCGAAGCGGACCGTGCTCGTGCGCACGAGCGGTGCGTTGACGGGCGCGGTGCCGCCATCGAAAGCAGGTGCGCCCGCATGCAGCACGCGCGTATGCAGATGATCGCGGCGTTCCGGCATCAGCCCACCGCCTGCGTCGCGCGCTTCATGTGCTCGGCGTTGTAGCGCACGACGCGGCCCGTGTCCGGCTCGAAGCCGAGACGGCCCGTCAGCGTTTCGAGCGGCCGGCCATAGAGATGAAAGTGCAGCGTGGGCGCGCTCCCGTTCACGTGGATGCTGTGAATGTCCTCGGGCAGGAACGCGATGGGCGTACCGGGCCGCACCACCACCTCGCGCGCCACGTCGAGCTGCGCACGGTCGGGGTCAACGCCGTCGTCCACACGCCGATACACGCGGTTCAACTCCTCGCCCTCGACCGCGACGATGACCGCCCACGTATCGTGGTTGTGCGGGATCGTGGTCTTGCCCGGCAACAGCGAGTTGAGATAGAGCGCGAAGCCCTCTTCGTCCGGATTCAACCGGTAACGCACCGAGGTATCGCCGCTGTGGACTTGCGGCGGCGGAAAGTCGGCGGCATCGAAGAGACCGTCCTGCGTGGCGAGCGTGGCAAGACGCGCGCTCAGGCGTTCGAGCGCGGCGCGCGTCAGCCCGTCTTCCTCGACGATGCTGCGGGCATCGGCAAGCAGCGCCTGCACCGCTTCGCGGCGTCGTTGTTCCTTGTGCGTGATAGTCATGTTTCGTGGGGAAAGGTTAGACGGCGCGCAACGGCAAACGGCTCCGGTCTTCGCCGCGCGCGCGCTGGAGAAACAGCCGCGTGCGCTCGTGGCGCGGCTGGCCGAACAGTTGCGCGGCCGGCCCGTGCTCGACAATCACGCCGCGTTCCGTGAAAAAGACTTCATCGCTGATCTCGGCGGCAAAGCGCATCTCGTGCGTGACGAGCACGCAGGTCTGGCCTTCGTCCGCCAGTTCGCCGATCACGTTCAGCACCTCGCCGACGGTCTCGGGATCGAGCGCCGACGTGACTTCATCGAACAGGATCAGATCGGGACGCATGGCCAGCGTGCGGGCAATCGCGACGCGCTGCTGCTGTCCGCCCGACAACTCGCCCGGATACACCTGTGCCTTGTCGGCGAGACGTACCTTGGCGAGCAGCGCGTGCGCTTCGCTTTCGGCTTGCGCGCAGCTCCTGCCGAGAACGCGGCGTGGCGCGATGGTCAGGTTGTCGAGCACGCTCAGATGCGGGAACAGGTTGTACTGCTGGAACACGAAGCCCACGCGCTTGCGCAAGGCCAGCCGCTGGGCCTCGGTCTGCTGCGCACCAACGTCGATGCCGTCGATATGAATGGTGCCGCGCTGAGGTGTCGCGAGGCCGTTGATGCAGCGCAGGATCGTCGATTTGCCGGAGCCCGATGGCCCGATGATCGACACGGCCTGACCACGCTTCACCGTCAGGTCGATGCCGTTGAGAACAGGCACGCCGTCGTAGGCGAGATGCAGGTCGCGGATCGCTATCAGCGCTTCATCAGCGTGCGCGGCGGCGGCGAGGGATTCGTCGAACGTCGATGCGAGCGCGGCGCGGTTCATGCAGCCTCCCGTTGTGAAGTGAGAGGCGAACGCCGCAACGCCGCGACGGCCGTGGCGAGCCGTGCAACGCCTTCCGTCAGTTGCGCGTGCTCCGCGACCATCGAAAGGCGAATGTGATCCGGCGTGCCGAACGAAGTGCCGTCCACCACGGCAAGACCGTGTTCATGCAGCAGGTAAGCGACCAGATCGACGTCGCTGGCAAGGGTCTCTCCATTCGGCGTGACGGCGCCGATCAACGCGCTCACATCGACGAACGCGAAGAACGCGCCTTGCGGCGGCACACAGCGCACGCCGTCGATCGTCGCGAAGGCGGCGAGCAACAGGTCGCGCCGTTCGCGATACGCCGCCACCGATGCCGCGACAAAAGCCTGGTCGCCACGTAGCGCGGCAGCGAGCGCCGCCTGTCCGATAGAGGACGGCGACGAAGTCGATTGCGACTGCACGACGGTCATTGCGGCGATCAGTTCGGCCGGCCCCGCGCCGTAGCCGACGCGCCAGCCGGTCATCGCATAGGGCTTGGATGCGCCGTTGACGATCAGCGTGCGGTCCGCGAGATCCGGCGCGATGCGCAGGAAATGTTCGCGCGTGCCTTCATCGAAACGGATGTGTTCGTAGATTTCGTCGAGCAGCACCCAGACATGCGGATGACGCCGCAGCACGACGGCAAGCGCGGCGAGTTCGTCCGTCGTAAAGACCGCGCCGCTCGGATTCGATGGCGTGTTCAGGATCAGCCAGCGCGTGCGCGGCGTGATGGCCGCCTCCAGCGTGGCGGGCGTGAGCTTGTAGCCTTCTTCTGGCCGCGAAGCGACGGTCACCGGCGTGCCGTCGTTGATCGACACCATCGCCGGGAACGACTGCCAGTAGGGCGCGGGCACGATGACCTCGTCGCCGTCGCGCAGCGTCGCGGCGAACGCGTTGTAGATGACGTGCTTGCCGCCGCCGCTGACGATGATCTGCTCCAGCGCATAGTCCAGTGCGTTCTCGCGTGCGAGCTTGTCGCGGATGGCGGCGCGCAGGTCGGCGGTGCCGGCAGGCGGCGTGTACTTCGTGTCGCCGGCCGCCAGCGCTGCAATCGCGGCTTGCTTGATGGACTCGGGCGTGTCGAAGTCGGGTTCGCCTGCGGTCAGTTCGACGACGGAACGTCCGCTGGCCGCGAGCGCCTGCGCGCGCGCCTTGGCCGCCGCGTTGGGCGCAAGGCCGATGCGCGCGGCGCGGCGGGAAAGAATCAGATGAGCCATCGGCGGGTCCTGTGCAAGTCGGTCATGAATTCTATGAACCGGTCCTGCGGGCGCGAACCATCGAATCCGCACATGCTTATCGCGGATTGGCCAATGCCCATTTGCCGGTCAGCCCCATTTGCTTAGCAGATTCGCTTCGTTGGCCGGGCACGGGCATGCCGCTATCGTCGTTGCTGCCCTGCTCCGCATCCTTCAACGTCTCGCATGATTACAACTTCCCTTCTTGTTCGCGCAATCCGCGCAACTGCAAGCGCGCTGCTTGCCTCGTTGAGCCTCGCCGCCCACGCGGACGCCACCCTCGACCGCATCGCATCGCGTCATCAGATCGATGTCGGCGTGATGATCGCGGGCAGTCCGTTCGGCTCGCTCGATCCGCAGACCCAGCAGCCGCGCGGCATCAACGTCGATCTGGCGAACGACATCGGCCAGAAGCTCGGCGTCAAGGTCAATCTCGTGTCCGTGCAGCCTTCGACTCGCGTGCAGTTTCTTCAGCAAGGCAAGGCGGACATCCTGATCGCCAACATGGAGTACACGCCGCAACGCGCGGAGATACTCGACTTCGTGCCGACGCCGTACTACCGCGTCGGCGGCACGGCCATCACGCCCAACAACAGCGGCATCACGCGCTGGGAAGACCTGCGCGGCAAGCCCGTCTGCATCTCGCAAGGCAGCAGTTATATCCGTCCGATGGTGGAACGCTACGGCGCCGTGCCGCGCGCGTTTCCGGGCGCGTCGCAGTCCTTGCTCGCGCTGCGCGGGGGCAGTTGCGTCGCGGCCGTACACGACGCGGCGCCCCTGCTCTATCCGTTGCAGCAGCACGATCCCGAATGGCGCGACTACCGCACCTTGCAGCCCGAACTGATCCCGGCGTCGTCGGTCATCTGGGTGCGCCAGGGCGAAAAGGACACGGCGGCGAAGCTCAATGGCATCGTCGAGGCGTGGCATCGCAGCGGCTTTCTGATTGCGTCGGAGGCGAAGGCCGGACTGCCGCCTTCCGCCGCGCTCGCCGAATGGCACGCGAATCCGCCGAAGGGGCCGTGAGATGAGCGCATCCCTGCATCCCGTTCTCGACTGGGCCGCGCGCGGCGGCTTCGACTTTCGCTTCCTGCTCGATGCCTACGAACGCGATCCGTTTCTGCAAGGCATCGGCGTGAGCATCGAGATCATCGTGGCGACCATGATCGGCAGCGCGATTGCGGGGCTGGCGCTGCTCGTCGCGGTGCGCGGCCGGCGCGTGTGGCTCGCGAATGCCGCGCGCGCGTTCATCGAACTGACGCGCGCCACGCCGACGCTCGTGCAGCTGTATTGCGCGTTTCTCGTCGTGAACATGCTCATCACGCAAGGATTGCAGATGCATCATGTCGACAATCCGTTCAAGCCGTTCTTCTGGATCGTGCTGGTGCTTTCGCTGCACAAGGGCGCGTTCCATGCGGAAGCGCTGCGCGCCGGATTCGATGCCGTGCCGGCGCAGACCCTCGAAGGCGCGGTGTCGCTCGGGCTGGATCGCACTGAACGCTTCTGGCGCATCGAACTGCCGCTCGCGCTGCGCACCGCGCTGCCGACGCTCGTCAACAACGCGGTGGAGCTGGTGAAGGCATCGGCGCTGGCATCGGCGATCGCGGTCGGCGACATCACCTATCAATCGATCATGATCTGGACGCAACGCGACAACGTGCTTGCGCTCATGGTGCTGATTCTTCTGTTCTACGGCGCGCTGACGTGGCTCGTGAGCCGCGCGGGCCGCTGGCTGGAACGCCGTTTGTGGATCCCCGGCTATGGCGCGTGACGCACTCGTTCCTCCTTCGGCACTGCCTTCCTCGCGCGGCAGGACGCGGCCGTTGCAAAGCTTCACGTCGGGCACGGCGGCGATCCTCGGCGTGCTGGGGTTTGGCGCGCTGCTATGGGCGATCGCGCCCGAAGCCGGGTCGCGCATCGACACGCTCGGGCAACTCGTCGAATGGGCGCCCGCGCTCGCGCATGGCTTCTTGCTCAACATTCTCATCAGCCTGGGCGCGGTCGTGCTCGGCACGATCGGCGGCGTCATCGCGGGCGCTATTGCGTTGTCGCACTCGTTTGCGGGACGCGTGGCGCGCGGGCTGATCCAGGCCTTTCGCAACGCGCCGTGGCTCGTGCTGATCTATTTCACGACCTATGTGTTTCCTTTCGAATTCACCGTGTTCGGCACGACGCTGCCGTTCCCGGACTGGCTCAAGGTGACGTTCGCGCTGGCGCTGCCGGCGAGCGCGAACATCGCGGAGATCTTTCGCGGCGCGATAGCCTCGACGCCGACCGCGCAATGGGAAGCCGCGCAATCGCTGGCGTTCTCGCGGCGCCAGGTGCTCGTGCATATCATCCTGCCGCAATGCGCTCGCCGCATGCTGCCGCCGTGGACGAACGTCTACGCGATCATCACGATGGGCACGGCGCTGTCGTCGCTGGTCGGGATTCACGATCTGATCGATACGGCGCAGATCGCCAGCAGCACGGTCGCGCGTTCGAGCTTCACGGTGCTGACGTATGTCGCGACGCTGGTGGTGTTTTTTGCCTACTGCTATCCGATATCGCGCTTCACGCGCTGGCTGGAACGGCGGGTGAAGGTGCGGTAGCGTGTTCCTGCGGCAAGTGGTGGCGCGAGGTCGCGCATCAGCACGACCTCAACCGCTCCACGACATACTGGCTGACGAGCAGATCCAGATACGCGCCGCCGGCGTTTTTATAGACTGTGCGGTCGGCCGCGCCGCGATGAAATGCCGTGTCCTGACACAACTCGAACAGGTCCGCCTCGATCTGCTCGGCATGAATGATCTGCGCCTGCATGGGGATCAGGATGTCGCCTGACACGCTCGCATTCTCGCGATCGTCGACGAAGATGCGCGCGCCCTTGAGCGCATTGCAATCGGCTTCCTGCATGTCCGGACGATAGCCGCCCACGAGATCCATATGCGTACCCGGACGAAGTAGCTCTCCCCGTATCACAGGTACGGATGCGCCCGTGGCCGCCGTCACGATATCCGCGCGGGCAACGGCTTCATCCAGGTCCTCGACCACGCTCACCCGCACGTTCCTGCCCTCCAATGCCACACGCATAACGTCCACCTTCGACAGCGTGCGATTCCACAGCAGCACCTCGCGAAGCGATGGCCGTATATGCAGATAAGCCTCCGCCAACGCCAGCGCGACCGGCCCCGCACCCAGCACGAGCAGCACCTCGCTGTCCTCCCGGCTCAACCTCGTTGCAGCCAGCGCGGAATCGGCGGCGGTCTTCCAGCGCGTGATCTCAGGACCGTCCAGCATCGCGACGATGCTTCTGCTGTGCTCGTCCACCACAAGAAAAGCGGACTGCTCGGTGGGCTGCGGCGGACTCGCGAACTGATTGGCCGGACAGAGCGACGCGACCTTGAATCCCGCGCCTTTGCCCGGCAAGATGACGCCCCGGCTGAACAGGCCGAACCCGGCATCGCCGACAAAATAGCTGTCGCCGATCGGCCGCGCACCTGCATGTCCCGCGCGCAATGCGTCGAGCACGCCCGCCCAGTCCAGCACCGACCTGATCTGCTGCGCCGTCACGATCTGCATCTTCAATGCTCCTGTTGATGCGGCCAGATATCGCCCACGATATAGCCTTCGGGAAACGGGTCATCGTGATCCAGCACGATGGTGTTGATGCCATGAATCCAGCTGGTGCCCGACAGCGTGGGAATGACCGCATCATGGCCGCCAATGCGCGCCTGCTCCACCAGCCGGCCCGTGAACATCGTGCCCAAAATGCCCTGATGCCGGAAGTCCTGGTGCAACGGCAACTTGCCCTTCGCGTGCAGCACGGCCATCTTCGCGCACGTTCCGGTGCCGCAGGGACAACGGTCGATCGCGCCGGTCCAGGTCGAGGGATCGTCCCAGGAAAGCGGACCGGTCGGCATGGTGACGGCGTTCTTCCAGTCCGCGCGAGGATCATCCGACGGACCCGACAGCTGCGAGATGGTGATGCCCACGCCCGGATAGTCCGGATGCGCGACCGGCAATTGCTCGATGGCCGCCTGGCGGATCAACGCGGACACCCGCGTAATCTCCTTGCCGTGTTCGGGCTTGAGTTCGAGCCCCGGAAATTGCCGCACGTCCGCGATGACATAGAACATGCCGCCCCAGCCGACATCCACGCGCACCTTGCCCAGATGCGGCACGTCGATGACGGCATCCAGATGCGCGGCGAATGCCGGCACGTTCCTGAACGTCACCCGCCTGACCTTGCCGTGCTCGCACTCGGCGACGATGCGTATCAATCCTGCGGGCGCTTCCAGCGTGAGTTCGGTGACGGGCTCGCGCATCGGCAGCATGCCCATTTCCAGCAGCACCGTGACGACGGAGATGGTGTTGCCGCCCGACATCATCGGATACTCGACCTGTTCGAGGATGATGAAGCCCGCGTCCGCCTCCGGATGACACGGCGGCACGACGATATTGCAGCAATGCGCCGGATAGCCGCGCGGCTCGCGCAGCAGCAGCTTGCGCAAGCCATCGTCGTTCGCTGCCAGCCAGTGCATCTTGGCCCGGACCGTGTCGCCGGGAATGTGCGGAAGTCCGCCTGTGACGACGCGCATCGGGATGCCCGAATGCGTCTCCACCGCGTGCAAGGTTCGTTTGAAGCCCATCGATGATGTCCTCGTTCATGCCGCACGGCAGGCGCGGCGCATGAGGCAATCTATTCGAGTTCGCGGCGCAACCCAAACGACGTTTTTTCCGGCCTTGCTTCAACTTTTTGTTGAAGCGGCATCGTTGGCGTTTGCGAAAAGCGCAAGCTGTGGCCTGAGCCATTCGCAGAACCTTCTGCATACGACGGCATCGGTCTTGTCGCGTCGCACGGAAAGATAATGGCCGCGATTCTTCATCACCGTCTTGTGCGGCAGCGGACGCACGAGGTCGCCGCTTGCGACCAGATGCCCGACCAGGTGATGCCAGCCAAGCACGATGCCCTGATGCGCCAGCGCCATCTGCACCATCGCCGGGTAGTCATTGCTGGTGAAAAGCTGACGCGGGATGTCGGCGCGCCAGACCGTGTCCACGTCGTGAAGCGCAAGCCAGACCTTCCAGTCGATATGCTCGGAGATCTGCGACCGGCCGTAGGCGCTGATGTCGAGCAGCGACATGCCCAGCAACGCCTCCGGCGTATCGATCGGGCCATGGCGCTGCAAGTACTGCGGCGTGCAGACGGGATACACCTCGTCGTCGAACAGGTGCTCGGTGTCGTAGCCGTCGCGCATGCTCGCGAGCTTCGCGATGTAGACGTCCGGCTGCACGCCCGCTTCCATCGCGATGAAGTTCTGCGTCGCCAGCACCGTGAGTTCGATATCGGGATGCGCCTGGATGAACTCGGGCAAACGCCGGTGCAGCCAGAGCGCGGAAAACGCCGGTGAACAGCACACGATGAGCGTCTGCCGCGCGGAGATCTTCTTGCGCAGACGCTCGGCCGCCTGATGAATGTTGATGAGGGAAAGCTGGGCGGCATCCTTGAACATTTCGCCATCGGAGGTGAGGGTGACGGCCCTGCCTGTCCGCACGAAGAGCGTCGTGCCCAGGTAGTCTTCCAGTTCCCGCACCTGCTTGCTGATGGCGGCAGGCGTCACGCACAGCACGTCCGCCGCGGCCGTGAAGCTTCGGCACTTCGCGGCCGCGAGAAAAGCCTTGATGGCTCTCAGCGAGAGCGCACCAGACAGACTGTCGCTGACATCGAAACGCGCCGTCATTGCCGTGGGCTCATTCAAAGGTCCTTCATCAGCCGCAGCGCGTCATAGATGGCCGCATGCGTGTTGCGCGCGGAGACCGCATCGCCGATCCGGAAAAGCTGGAAGCGCCCTTCGGGATTGCGCTCGACAACCTGCGCCTTGCCATCGATCAGATCCTCGTAATCGACCGCGCCGAGATTGCGCGACAGCGGCTTCAGCTCGAAGTACAGCTCGTCCATCGGAATCGTGCCGTGATTGACGACGATCTGATCGTAGCGCTGTTCCTTCGTCACCCCGCCATAGTCGCTGCCGATGGTCGCCACCAGTTCCTTGCCTTCGCGGCGCACGGCCTCCAGACGGAAAGTCACGGTAAAGGTCGTCGCGAGCTTCTGCAATGCACGCATGTACGGCACCAGGTTCATGCTCATGACTTCAGGCGAGAAGGTTCGGTCAGGCGTCATCACCTCGACCTTGCCGCCTGCCTGCGCGATGGTTTCCGCCGCTTGCAGCGCGGCATGATCGCCGGCGTCGTCGAAGACGAGGACGTTGGCGCCCGGCTTCACATCGCCGGAAATGATGTCCCACGACGAAACGACATGCTCGTTGCCCGCGCTGCACACGTCGGTATGCGGCATGCCGCCCGTCGCGACGATCACCACATCCGGACTGTAGGACAGCACCGTCTCCGTATCTGCCCACGTATTGAATGCAAAACGCACGCCGAACTTCTCGCACTGCGCCATGCGCCAGTCGACGATGCCCATCATCTCCTTGCGGCGCACGTTCTGCGCGGTGAGGCGAATCTGTCCGCCCGGATCGTTCATGGCTTCGAGCACGGTCACCTCATGCCCACGCTCACCCGCCACGCGCGCTGCTTCGAGTCCGGCCGGCCCAGCGCCGACGATCACGATCTTGCGCTTCGTCAGCGCCGGCGCGATCCGGTGCGGCATCTCCAGCTCACGTCCGGTCGCGGCATTATGAATGCATAACGCCATCCCGCCCTGATAGATGCGATCCAGACAGTAGTTCGCGCCGACACAAGGCCGGATATCGTCTTCCCGCTTCTCGATGATTTTGCGCACGATATGCGGATCCGTCATGTGCGCGCGCGTCATGCCGACCATGTCGATCCTGCCCGACTCGATGGCAAAGCGCGCCGTCGCCACGTCCTGGATGCGTGCGCCGTGAAACGTGGGAAAGTCCGTCGCCTGGCGGATCTCGCCTGCGAAGTCCAGTTGCGGCGCGCTGCGCATGCCCATGATCGGGATGACATCGGTGAGGCCGGCATCGGTGTCGATATGTCCGCGCACGATGTTGAGAAAATCCACCAGCCCGCTGTTCTTCAGCCGTTTCGAAATCTCGATGCCCTCTTCCTTCGTGATGCCGCCTCCCATCATTTCGTCGGCGGTATAACGAATGCCAAGCAGAAAATGTTCGCCGACGCGTTCACGCATCGCGCGCATCACGTCGAACGTGAAGCGCAGCCGATGATCGAGCGAACCGCCATACGGACCTTCGAGCGTGTTCGTCAGCGGCGACCAGAACTGGTCCATCAGATGCCCGTACGATTCGATCTCCAGTCCATCGAGACCGGCCGCTTTCATGCGTTCGGCGGCATCGGCGAAATCCTTCACGATGCGCTCGATGTCCCACTCTTCCAGCTTCTTCGGAA
The DNA here is from genome assembly GCF_031451175.1 of Caballeronia sp. LZ035. NCBI lineage: Bacteria > Pseudomonadati > Pseudomonadota > Betaproteobacteria > Burkholderiales > Burkholderiaceae > Caballeronia > Caballeronia sp. LZ035. The sequence goes on along the minus strand of NZ_JARUXS010000002.1, from coordinate 1,035,952 downwards.
ACGCACGGTGCGAAGGCTCGCGATGATGCGACGGCGACACCGCCGGCAACCAGTCGCCCTTGTCCCAGCGCGTGCGCCGTCCCAGATGCGTGAGCTGGATCATCACCTTCGCGCCATGCTCGTGGCATTCGTCGACGAGATCCTTCATCCACGGCACGACTTCATCCCGGTACGCGAGGATGTTGTTGAACACCGGCGGACTGTCCTTCGACACCGCCGCGGAACCCGCCGTCATCGTCAGCGCAATGCCCGCGCGAGCCCGCTCGACGTGATACGCGCGATACCGCTCCTTCGGCATGCCGTCCTCGGCATACGCGGGCTCGTGCGACGTCGTCATGATGCGGTTGCGAAAGGTGAGATGTTTGAGCGTGTACGGCTGGAGCAGCGGGTCCGTGGACATGAGCGCCTCGTGCGGGACGATTGGGGGAATCGAAAGACGTGTCGTGCGCTCAGATTAGGTCGCATGTACACAGGTGTCAAGTGAAACGACAGTGGTGTACAGTACGGGAATCGCACGCAAGCAAGCAAGAAGGAAATGTCATGGATCAGACCGTCGACACGGTGCGCGGCTCGGCCGACATGTGGCTCGACTGCGCCTACGAAAGCCTGCTGGAAGGCGGCGTGGAAGCGGTGCGCATCCTGCCGCTGGCCAAGAAGCTGAATCTTGCGCGCACGAGCTTCTACTGGTTCTTCCGCGACCGCGACGAATTGCTGAACGCACTGGTCGCGCGTTGGGAAGAGAAGAACACGGGCAACTGGGTCAACCGCAACGAAGCCTATGCGGACAGCATCTGCGAGGCGATGCTGAACATCTTCGACTGCTGGTTCGACAACTCGCTGTTCGACACCCGCTTCGAGGCTGCCATCCGCAACTGGGCGCAGCAGTCGCCCGAGATCACGCGCCTCATTCAGAAAGACGATGCGCTGCGCATCGAGGTCTTGACCGCGACCTTCGTGCGCTTCGGCTATGACGCCGACGTAGCGGACGTGCGCGCCCGCACCACGTATCTCACCCAAGTGGGCTATGCAGCGATGCGGGCGGAGGAAACGTTCGAAACGCGCATGAAGCGCATCCCGGCATTCGTCGAAGTATTCACCGGCGTCCGTCCGCAAGATCACGAAATGCAGCGCTTCTACGCGCGCAGAAATTTCGAAAGTTGATGCGTCATCCGGCGCGTCTCGCATAACCTGAAGTAATGGCGTCACAACTTCAAATCACGTTGACAGTCCTTTAATGCACTCGAATACTCAAGCCCCATCGCGTTGGCAAGCGCTTTAGAAGCACGAATCAGGGTATTCCATCAATCAGCAGATCGATGCAGTTTCTTCGTCGCGGCAAGAACACCGGGAGCCTCAAATGAAGAAGTCCACGCTCGTACGTTTCGTTCTCCAGGCTGGCATTGCAGTGTCCACCGCTGCGTTCGCGATGACCGCCAGCGCCGCCGATCCGCTCAAGATCTCACTCGCCAATTGGGCCGACACCCAGGCGGTGACCTATACCGCCAAATACGTGCTCGAAACCAAACTGAATCAGCCGGTGACGTTGATCGTCGCCGACCTCGGCATTCAGTTTCAGGGCGTAGCGCGCGGCGACGTGGACCTGATGCTGGGTGCGTGGCTCCCCGTAACGCACGCGGCCTATTACGCGCGCTTCAAGGACGAGATGGACGATCTCGGCGTGATCTACACGGGCGCGAAGATCGGCTGGGCCGTGCCCGACTATGTACCCGAGAGCGAAGTGGCTTCCATCGCCGACCTGAACAAGCCGGAAGTCAAGACCAAGCTGAACAGCACGATTCAGGGCATCGAACCGGGTGCGGGCGAGATGGTGGCGTCGGAGAAGGCGCTCAAGGAATACGATCTCGCGGGCTATAACCTGATTCGCGCAAGCGAGGCCGGCATGCTCACCGCGATCTCGCGCGCCTATCCGGCGAAGAACTGGATTGTCGCGACGGTGTGGAGCCCGCACTGGTTATGGCAGAAGTACAAGATGCGCTATCTGAAGGATCCCAAGGGCGTGCTGGGCGGCGACGAACAGATTCGCGGCTTCGGTTCCAAGCAGTTCGCGACCAAGTTTCCGCGCGCCAACACCTTCATCAAGCATTACAAGCTGACGCTGGCCGAGGTCGAGCAGATCGAGTTCGACGGCAATGCATCGAACGACTGGAATGCGGCCGCGAAGAAGTTCGTCGATGCGCATCCGGAGAAGCTCAAGGAATGGCTCCAGCAATGACGGCTTCAGCGAAGCAGCCATCATGAGAATGGCGCGGATTGCGTTTGTTTTGCTGGGTCTGTTCTGGGGTTCCAACTTCATCTATATGAAGTGGGCCGCGTCCTCCATCACGCCGATGCAGATTGCCTTCGTGCGCGTGCTGTTCGGCTTTCTGCCGCTGGCGCTGGTGGCCTGGCGCACGAAGGTCATCACGCTGCGCCAGTTGCGTCATCTGCATCATTTCTGCGTGATGGGCGTGCTCGCCACGGCGTTCTACTATGTCGCGATCACGCGCGGCACCGCGCTTGTTCCCTCCGGCATGGCTGCGATGCTCGCGAATGGCGCCACGCTGTTCACCGCCATCTTCTCCGCGCTCTTCCTGAGAAGCGAGAAGCTCAACAGCACGATGACCTTCGGCGTGCTGCTGGGCTTCCTCGGCATCACGCCGATCGCGCGGCCCTGGGAAGGCGCGAGTGGAACGATCGACTTGTCGGGCGTGCTGTGGCTCCTGACCAGTTCGATGGTGCTCGGGCTCTCCTACGTCTACGTGCGTGTCTTCCTGACACCGCTGGGCTTGCCGCCGCTCGCACTGGCAACCTGGCAGATGGGCATCGCCGTGCTGGTGCTCGCGGCCGTGACGGACTTTCATGGTGCCAGCCATCTGCTCAACGATCCCTTCGCGGCCGTGGCGCTCGTGATCGGAGGCGGCGTGCTGGGGACCGGCGTGTCGTTCTTCCTTTACTACTATCTCCTCGACCGCTTCGGCGCCGTTGCTTCATCCGCCGCAACGTATCTTGCGCCGGCGGTTGCGTTGCTGATCGGCTGGGCGGTGGGAGAACGCTTCGGCTGGCTCGAAATGACGGCGTTCGTGCTCATCATCCTGAGCGTGGTGACCCTGCATCTCGGCCGTCAACGAACCGTTCAACGCGCCGTCGCTTGAGCAGACGGCTGCCGCCCGGGAACGGGCACCGGCACCGTGAACGACTTCTGCATCAGAAACGAGGCATCCAGCTGATCGAGCGACGTGATGCCGAGCATGCCCATGTCGCGCGTCACTTCATTGGCGAGCAGACGGATGGCATGGTGCACGCCCGCCTCGCCCGCAATCGCCGATGCATACGCAAAAGGCCGCCCCACGAAGGCCAGCTTCGCGCCGAGCGCCAGGCACTTCAGTACATCGGTGCCGCGCCGCACGCCGCTGTCGATCATCACCGGCACGTCCCGGCACGCGTCCACGATGCCCGGCAACACGCGCAGCGGCGCCACGCTGCCGTCGAGTTGCCGTCCGCCATGATTGGACACGATGATGCCGTCGGCGCCGATCTGGCAGGCCTTCGCTGCATCGCGCCGGTTGAGGATGCCCTTGACCACCAGCGGGCCCGTCCACATCTGCCGGATCATCGCGAGGTGATCCCAGGTGAAATGTCCGCGATCGGAGAAGTCGCGCAACACGCTCGGCGAAAGAATGGGCGCGCCGCGTGTGGCGTAGTTGTTCTCGAAGTGCGGCATGCCGTGCTTCAGCACCGTCTTCAGGAAGGTGCCCAGGAGCCACGAGGGATGTGTCATGCCATCCCACGCGAGACGCAGCGTCGGCCGCAGGGGCGTTGAGAAACCGGTGCGGATGTTGTTCTCGCGATTGGCGGCGACCGGCGTGTCCACCGTGATGACAAGCGTCCCGAAACCCGCCGCGCGCACGCGGTCGATCAGTTGCGTGATCTGCGCGGTCTGCCCCGGCAGATAGGCCTGGAACCAGCTTCCTGGCGCCACGCTCGCGACGTCTTCCAGACGGATCAGCGAGGAACCGCTCATGATCATCGGCACGTTCGCCTGCTGCGCCGCACGCGCGAGCACGACATCGCCCTGATACGCGGACAGCGCGGCCAGGCCGAACGGCGCAAGGCCGAACGGCGATGCATAGCGAACGCCGAAGAGTTCGACCTGCGACGACCGCTTCGATACATCGACTAGCACGTTCGGCACGAAATCATAGTCCTGAAAGCTCAGGCGGTTCTGTGCAAGCGACGTGTTGGTCTCCGCCGCCCCGGCGATATAGCCGAACACCGGACGCGGCAGGAAGCGCCGGGCGGCGGGCTCGAAGTCGTCGAGGCTGAGGATGGATTTGAGTCTTCGGGGCTGTTTGTTTGAGTGCATGCGTTGCGCCGTTGATCACGATTCTGATGTCCGGCACATGTTAGGCGCGGCATGACCGCCCGTCCAACACATTGCCGATGCCTTTCATCGATATCGACGCGCAGGCTCGACATCGAGCGGTTCCGAGATCGTCAGCAGGATGATGAAGGTGAGCGCCGAAATCGCCGACATGAAGCCGAACACGTAGTTCCAGCCGAAGTGATCGAGCAGCAATCCCGCGATGAACGGCGTCGCCGCGCCGCCGAGTTGTCCGCCCATGTTGACGATGGCGTTCGCCAGCGGAAACTTCTCCCTCGATACGAACGAAGTCGGATAGACCATATACGCCGAAAAGCCGATGCTCAGCGTCACGCCGGTCATGAAGATCAGGAAGCCGTACACGACCGGCGAGGCCGGCGACTCGATCAGCGCGACCATCATGACGGCGGTCGCGATGGCGGAGAACATCATGCCGGGCTTGCGCCGCTTGCCGAGCGCGCGGTCCGAGAGCAGCCCGCCCGCGATGTTGCCGAACACCGCGCCCACCCACGGCGCGGCGGCGACAAAGCCCATCCCCGCGACGCTGAAGTGCTTCACGTTGAGCAGATAGGTGGGGATCCACGCGAGCAGCACGCTCGAAATGCCGAGCTGGCAGCAATAGCCCAATGCACAGCCGTAGATGTTCCACGACGTCGCGACAGCGCGGCTCGTCTCCAGCGGCTTCTCGCTGCGCACGCGCGTCAGGCGGTCGAGCAAGGGCATCGCACGCGTGCGTTCGATCTGGGTCGCGGCAGGCGTGCCGGGTTTGGCCGTGTCGATCAAGTCGCGCTCGGCCTGATTGACCGCGCGGCTATCGGACGGACGATCGGCCACCATCAGCCACCACACGGCCGAGAACAGCACGCCCGGCACCGCGAACACGATGAAGATGGCCTGCCAGCCCCACAGCGAGATGACCGCCGCGCCGATGATCGGCGTGATGACCGGGCCGAACTTCACCGCCGACAGAAACAGGCCGGATGCCGTGCCCTTCTCCTTCGCCGGGAACCAGCGGTTGATCGTCGCGGCGATGCCGAGCGGCAAGGGGCCTTCTGCGAAACCGAGCGCGAGCCGGCACATCTTGAGCGCGAACAGCGAGCCCACCATGCCGGTGAGCGCGGTGGCCACTGAAGTAAGGATCATCGAAATGGGCAGCGTGCGGCGCACGCCGAAACGCGACACGATCCACGCCGAGGGCAACTGCGCACACGCATACGCGATCAGGAACACGCTGACGAGCGCGCCGGCTTCCGCGTTGCTCATCGCGAATTCGCGCCGCAGGAACGGCAAGGCGATGCCGAGGTTCGCGCGATCGGCGGCGGCGACGGTGTAGATCAGGAAGAAAAGCGTGGCGACGACCCAGCGATAACGCGTCGGACGCGCCGTGGCGGCCACGGTGTCCATCGCGGGAATTCCGGTTGATTCTTTCATGGTGTCTCGCTCCATACTGGCGGCTTTATGCGGTTTTTGTCGGGTTGAGTCTTGAAACACACGCGGTCATTGCAGGCCGAGCCTCTCCAGCGTGTCCTGCAATCCCAGCAGTTCGACGGTGCTCGCGCCTTCGCGGATCCGTTGCCGGAACACGCTCTCCTTCTCTTCGCGCGCGCGGCTGACCTGCACCACGCGTTCGACGTCATGCTTCGGCACGATAACCACGCCATCGATGTCGCCCACGACGATATCGCCCGGTTGAATTGCTACATCGCCGATGCACACCGGCACGTTCACGCGCCCCGGCTGGTTCTTGCCCGTGCCCTTGATACTCAAACCACGGCTGAACACCGGAAACCCCATGTCGATGATCGTGCGCGCGTCGCGCACCGCGCCGTGCATCACGAGCCCCGCGAGTCCCTTCTGCAGCGCGAGTTCGGTGAACACGTCGCCCCACGGACCGGCCTCGAGAAAACCCTTGGCGTCGACCACGAGCACGTCGCCGGGTTTCACCTTGAGCATCGCGTAGTGCAGCATGAGGTTGTCGCCGGGACGGGTATCGACGGTCACGGCCGGGCCGGCCATGCACATCGACGGATGAATGGGCTTGATGCCGCTGTCGAGCGCGCCGTGCGCGCCCTGGGCTTCGTAGACGGTAGCGCTGCCGAGTGCGCGCAGCGCCGCGATGAGATCGGCGGATGTCTCGTGACTGCTCATGTCTCTGATTGGAAGTCTGGAAGTTTGATGGCAGCGACAGTTTTAGATAAAGTTTCTCCGCTATCAAACATCGATTTCTGAGCCTAAGCTCAAAAAAAATGAATCTACGACAGGTCCGGTACTTCTGCGCAGTGGTCGAAGCAGGCAGCGCGACGAGCGCGGCGGACGCGCTCCACGTCGCGCCGACGGCCATCAGCATGCAGCTTGCACAGCTCGAAGCGCATCTCGGCGGCGAACTGTTCGACCGCTCGCGCCGCCCGATGGAGCTCACGTCGCTGGGCAAATATTTCTATCCGCGAGCGAAGGAATTGCTGTCCCACGCCGGCAGGCTCGACGACGAAGCGCGCGGCATTGCCTCGGGTCAGCGCGGCTGGCTGGGCATCGGCTTCGTGCGCTCGGTGTCCTATTCGGTGCTGCCGGCTGCGGTGCGGCGCTTTCGGCAAAGCTGTCCGGACGTGCATCTCGATCTGGTCGAGGCGCTCTCCGAGTATCAGCCGGAGCGCTTGCGCCAAGGGCGGATCGATGTGGGCATCTCGCGCTTCATCGGACCGCTCGAACCGAGTCTGGATCTCGACTGCGCCGTGGTGCTCGAAGAACCGTTCGTTGCAGCGGTGCCGGCCGGCGATCCGCTCGCGAAGCAGCGCTCGGTGACGGCGGCGGAACTGTCGCGGCTGCCTTTCATCCACTATCCCAAGGATGCGCGCAGTCCGTTCGGCCAGCAGTTGCTGACGGCGCTCAAGCGCGCGGGCGGCGATCCGCGCGTGGCGCACGAAGCCATCGAGATTCATACCGCGCTCGCGCTGGTGGGCGCGGGACTGGGCGCGACGCTCGTCGGCCGCTCGACCTCGAAGAACAACCGCCGCGACGTGCGCTTCATTCCCGTGACCGACCTCGATCTGCGGACCAAGCTCGTCATGCTCACGCGTGCGGGCGAGGACAACCGGCTGGTGGACACCTTTCGCGAGGCGCTGTCGAAGTCGAGTGGACGGCGTTGAGCGGCACGGAGCGACACGGAGCGCGCGACGCGTCATCGGGCAGCTTTCGTTAGAATCGGTTTTCACCCTTTTTCCCCAAGTGCAGGAGGCGACCGTGCCAGCGTTACTCCCCGATGTCGACCGCGAGGGACTTCTCGAATATTCGGTCGTCTACACCGACCGGTCGATCAACCACATGTCGCAGCTGTTCCAGGGCGTCATGCGCGATCTCTCCGCCGGACTGAAAAAAGTCTATAACGCGCACGCGGTCGCCATCGTTCCCGGCAGCGGCACGTTCGGCATGGAAGCCGTGGCCCGGCAGTTCGCCACGAACAAGAAATGTCTTGTCATCCGCAACGGCTGGTTCAGCTTCCGCTGGACGCAGATCTTCGACATGGGCGGCATTCCGTCCGAATCCGTGGTGCTGAAGGCGCGTCCGGTCGAAGCGGGACAGCAGGCCGCGTATGCACCGGCGCCCATCGAGGAAGTGGTCGCGGCAATCCGCGAACACAAGCCGGATCTGGTTTTCGCGCCGCACGTGGAAACCGCCGCCGGGATCATCTTGCCCGACGCCTATCTGCGCGCCGTGGCGGACGCGGTGCACGAAGTGGGCGGCATGTTCGTGCTGGACTGCATCGCGTCGGGCACGGTCTGGGTGGATATGCAGGCAAGCGGCGTCGACGTGCTCATCAGCGCGCCGCAGAAAGGCTGGAGCGCGTCGCCATGTTGCGGGCTGGTCATGCTGAGCGCGCTGGCTCGCGAGCGCATCGACGGGACGACCAGCAGCAGTTTCGCCTGCGACCTGCGCAAGTGGCTGCAGATCATGGAAGCCTACGAGAACAAAGGCTTCGCGTATCACGCCACGATGCCCACCGACAGCCTCGCGATCCTGCGCGACGTCATCAAGGAAACCGAGGCCTACGGCTTCGACAAGGTGAAGGCCGAGCAACTGGAACTGGGCCGGCGCATCCGGGCCGTGCTGGCCGACAAGGGCTTCAGGAGTGTGGCTGCGACGGGGTTTGAAGCGCCGGGCGTCGTGGTCTGCTACACGGACGACGACGGCATCCGTTCCGGCAAGAAGTTCGCCGATGCGGGCGTGCAGATCGCGGCCGGTGTGCCGCTCCAGTGCGACGAGCCGGCGGATTTCAAGACCTTCCGCATCGGCTTGTTCGGCCTCGACAAACTGCATGATGTGGCGGGCGCCGTGGCCCGCTTCGAGAAGGCGCTGAACGAAGTCGTCTGACGCACGACAGCACGAAAGAGCCGGTCACTGCGCCTCGTGTTCCGCGGCGGGGGCCGGCTCCGCATCATGCGGCGACAGCTGTTCCCACGTGCTGTGCACGTGCCGGCGCAGGAACTCGCCGAGCTTCGCGCCATCGCGGGCGGTCAGCAGGCGAATGATGACCTCGTGCTCGTCGATGGCGGTATGCCACGTCTCCGACGTCACGCTGCCCTGGAACCGGTAGCGGTATAACTGCCGGTTCAGGCGCTCGTGCACTTCCCTGAGCGTCGCGTTCTTCGCGGCCGCGATGATGCTCGTATGGATCGCCTGATTGAGCCGGAAGTAGTTCATCCGGTCGCGCCGCTCGTACGCCGCATGCATTTCGTGATGCAGCGCGCGGATTTCGGCGATCTCTTCGCCCGTTGCCATCCGGCAGGCGGCCTCGCCGCCGAACGCCTCGATCACCCCCAGCACGTCCAGCTTCTCGGCGATTTGCGCCGCCCCGAGGTCCGCCACCACGGCGCCGCGCTTCGGCAGCACGACCACCAAGCCATCGCTTGCGAGTTCCTTCAATGCCTCGCGCAGAGGCGTGCGCGATACGTCGAGCCGCTCGGCCAGCGTGCGCTCGCGCAGACGTTCGCCAGGCTTGAGTTCGTCGGTGGCGATGAGCGTGCGCAAACGCTGCGCGATCTGCATCGACAGCAGTTCGTCGGGCGCTTCGCCGTTCTCTAAGGCTTCGGTGTCGTCTTCGGAATCCGTCATGGGGCGATCCTTCCTGGCCGAAACGCATCGTCGGCTCTGTTGGTATGCCACTTTACCAGCGCGCGTACGGTGACGACAGCCGCGCAAGCCTTTTGCTCTCTTTGGTGTTATCCCGCACTTGACCGGATCATGACCTCCAGATAAATTTTGGTATACCAGAACGGCAATTTCATCACAGGAAAGCAGATGAAGCGCCGTCGTGAATAACAATGAAACCGGCAGGAAACCACGTCCGGAGACCTCTGAAAGCCATATCCAACAAGGCTTTACACCCGATTGACGGGTAACGCGACAGAACGTCTTCATCAGGCCACCTAGCCCGATCGTTGGTATACCGCGCCAGATCACAAGACAGACTGCTCAACCTGAAAACGACCGCCGCTTCAGGCCGTCATCCGCCGGAATGTGCGGCACAGCACACTCCCGCTCGCCCAAGGACAAGGACGAACACACATGAATTACGAACATCTCTTTCAGTCGCTCGGCAGCCGCACGATCCGCATGGCGCTCGTCGGGCCGAAGGGCGGCTTCGGCCGCTCGCTGCTGGTTCAATGCCGCGCGCTGCCGGGCATCGAGATCGCCGCGCTGTGCGACCTGGACGTGGACGGCACGCTCGCCACCCTCGCCTCGCTCGGTTTTGACGCCAGCGCGGTCGCCGTCTGCAACGATGCCGCCGATGTCCGCAGCGCGCGCGCCGCGAGCCGCATTGCGCTCGTGGCCGATTACCGGCTGCTCGACGGCGTGGAACTCGACATCCTCGTCGAGGCAACCGGCCAGCCCGAAGCCAGCGTGCGGATTGCGGAGAACGCGCTGCGGCGCGGTGTGCACGTCGCGATGGCGACCAAGGAAACCGATTCGGTCGTCGGACCGTATCTGAACCAGCTGGCGCTGGAGAACAAGGTGGTCTACACGACGCCCGACGGCGACCAGCCGAGCAACCTGATCGGCCTCGTCACGTGGGCGCGGGTCCTCGGCTTCGACGTGGTGGCGGCGGGCAAGTCGAGCGAATACGACTACATCTACGATCCGGCTGCGCACAGCATCGACTATCTGGAGCAGCGTCACGCGGTGTCGCTGGACGCATGCTGGGCGCTCGGCGACGACATCCCCGCGACGCTCGCCGCGCGCAGCCAGGCGCTTTCGATGCTTCCGCAAAACGCGACGCCCGACTATTGCGAACTGAACGTGGTCGCCAATTCCACCGGCCTGCTGCCCGCCGCCGACGCGCTGAACTATCCGCTCGCGCGCATCAGCGAACTGGCGGACATCTTCGTGCCGAAGGAAGACGGCGGCATTCTGGAGCGCACCGGCGTGGTCGATGTCTTCAACTGCCTGCGCCGTCCGGACGATGTCAGCTTCGGCGGCGGCGTGTTCGTCGTCGTGCGCTGCAAGGATGACGAAACCTGGCAATTGCTGAAGCAGAAGGGCCACGTGGTCGGCAAGAACGGACGCTACGCGTGCATTTATCTGCCCTATCACCTGATGGGCCTCGAAACCCCGATGAGCCTGTTCTCCGCCGTGCTGCTCGGCCAGCCGACGGGCAGCGCCGCGCAACGGCCGCACGCGCGCATGGTGGCGCGCGTGGAGCGTGACTTCAAGGCGGGCGAGACGCTGGCGATGGGCGGCCATCACCACACCATCGAGGGCGCGACGCCCTTGCTCGTCGATACGGCAAAGGCCGATGGCGCAGCGCCGTTCTATCTGGCGGCCAACAAGCGCCTGCTCGCCGATGTCGCGAAGGGCGAACGCGTGCCGCTCGCCGCGCTGGATCTCGAAGGCTCGACGCTGTATGCGGCGTGGCAGCGCAACCCGGCGCACTGAGCGTTGATGCATTCGAAGCAGAAATAAGAGAGAAGAGACATGCAAACCGAAAGCCCCGTTGCGGCATCGTCCGGATCGATCCGCTCGCTCGCATCCACCACGCGCTGGCGCATGGTGCTGCTGCTGTTCGTGCTGTACACGATCAATTGCGTCGACCGGATGTCGCTGTCCATCGCGATGCCGACCATCGTCCACGAGTTCCATCTCGCCGCGACCATGCAGGGGCTGATTCTCTCGGCATTCTTCTGGACCTACAGCACGTTCCAGATTCCCGCCGGCTGGGCCGCCGACCGCTTCGGCGGGCGCCGCATGATCGGCATCGCGGCGGTGTTGTGGGGCGGCTTCCAGTGTCTCGCGGCCTTCGCGGTCAACGGCGTGACGTTGCTGTTGTCGCGCATCGGCCTCGGCGTGTTCGAAGCGCCGTACATGCCGGCCGCGACCAAGCTCACGGCCGCGTGGCTGCCGCCCGCGGAACGCGCGCGCGGCGTCACGCTGATCGACAGCGGCGCGCCGCTCGGCTCGGCCATCGGCGGGCTTGCCATCAGCGCGCTGCTCGCGTTCACCGGCTCGTGGCGCACCGCGTTCCTGATCGTCGGCGGGCTGACCATCGTGTTTGGCCTGGTCGTGTATCGGCTGCTGCGCGAAACGCCGGAGCAGCATCCCGGCATCGATGAAAGCGAAGCCGCCTATATCCGCGCGCAGAAACTCGCCGCCGGCGAAGCGCCCCGCGCGAAAAAAGCACCGCTCTCGCGCGCGACGATCGCGGCGATGGTGGTCGGCCGGATCGGCTGGGCCATGGTGTTCTTCGGCCTCGTGACGTGGGGACCGAACTATCTCTCCGCCGGACGCGGTCTCGATATCCGCAGCATGGGCTTCGCCACCTTCCTGATCTTCCTGGCGGGCGCCATCGGCGAAGTGCTGTCGGGCGTGACCGCCGACTGGCTGCAAAAGCGCTTCTCGCGCAAGGTGGCGTTCCGGATTCTGTTCGGCCTGTCGGGCGGCATGTCGCTCGTCTGCCTGCTCGCGCTGCCGTTCGTCTCCGACATCCGTTATGCGGTCGCGCTGCTGTCGCTCGGCGTGTTCTTCCATCTGTGGGGCGGCCTCTACTGGCTCATTCCCGCCATGCTCGCGCCGCGCGAACAGGTCGGCCTCGTCGGCGGCGTGATGAACTTCGCGGGCACGGGCGGCGCCATCGTGGTGCCGATCGTCGTCGGCGTGCTCGTCGATGCCACCGGCGGCTTCAACGCCGTCATCCTGTTCTTCGCCGCGGCAGCGTTCGCGTATCTGGTCGGCTCGCTGCTGATCGACTTCGGCGGCGGCAAGGCCGGAGAGCGCGCATGACGACGCTTTACGACGGCCCGATCATCGACGCCCATCAGCACTTCTGGGATCTCGAAGCGAATCACTATCCGTGGCTCACGGGCGACACGCTGGTGCCGCACCGCTACGGCGACTATTCCGCGATCAAGCGCACGTACCTGCCGGCGGACTATCTGCGCGATGCCGCCGGTCACGACGTGGTCGGCAGCGTGTATGTCGAAGCGGAATGGGATCCGGCCGATCCGCTTGGCGAGACGCGCTATGTGTCGCAACTGGCGGCATCGAGCGGACGGCCCAATGCAATCGCCGCGCAGGCGTGGCTCGATCGCGACGACACCGACAGCTTGCTCGCCGCGCAGGCCGCCTTCGAGCGCGTGCGCAGCGTGCGCCACAAGCCCGGCGCGCCGGATGACGCGGGCCGCACGCTGATGTCGAACGAACGCTGGCTGCGCGGCTATGCCCGGCTCGCGCAACACGGTTTGCATTTTGAATTGCAGGCACCGTGGACCCAGATGCACGAAGCGGCGCGCCTCGCCCGCGACTTTCCCGAAACACTACTGATCGTGAATCACTCGGGCGTGCCGGGCGACCGCTCGCCGGACACGCTGCGCGGCTGGGGCGACGCGATGTCCACGCTCGCCGCGCTGCCGAACGTCGCCGTGAAGGTGTCGGGCCTGTGCGAACGCGGCCAGCCATGGAGCGTGGCGGCGAACCAGCCGGTCATCGATACGCTGCATGCGCTGTTCGGCGCGGAGCGACTGATGTTCGGCAGCAACTTTCCGGTCGACGGCATGTTCATTTCGCTCGACGGCCTGCTGAACGGCTTCAAGCAACTCGTGCGCGCGTGGCCGCAGGCGCAGCAGCGGGCGTTTTTCCATGACACGGCCGAGCGTGTGTATCGCCCGCTCGGACTGGCTTTCTGACATAGCAAGGACTTTGCATGACCACCCAAACGGACAACGCGCTCGGCTTCACATTGCCGATCCTCGATGCGCATCATCATTTCTGGGATCTGTCGGACGGCACGTTTCCGTGGCTCACCGACGAATACGACGACAGCTTCTTCCTCGGCGATTACCGCCAGATGTGCAGCGACTTCCTGCCGGAGCAATATCGCCGCGCGACGGCGGGCTTCGATGTGATCGGCACGGTGCACGTGGAAGCGGAACGCTCGCGCAAGGAGCAGGTGCGCGAAACCGAGTGGCTCACGCAACTGAACGCTAAAACCGGACTGCCGAGCGCGATCGTCGGGCATGTGTTCTTCGTGCAGCCGGATTGCGAAGCGATTCTCGCCGGTCACGCGAAAAGCCCGCTGATGCGCGGCGTGCGCTCGAAGCCGGAAATCTCGGCGGGCCCGGGCGATTCGGTGCAGGGACGCCCCGGCACGATGCAGGACGACGCCTGGCTGCGCGGCCTCGCCTTGCTCGGCAAGTACGGCTTCTCGTGGGATTTGCGTGTGCCGTACTGGCATCTGGAAGAAGCGGCGGCGGTGGCACGGGCCTTTCCCGATACGCCGATCGTCACGAATCATCTGGGCCTGCCGCTCGACCGCTCGGAGGAAGGCATCGCGATCTGGCGCACGGGGATGGAAGCGCTCGCGGCCTGCCCCAACGTGTTCCTGAAAGTATCGGAACTCGGCCTGCCGAACGGTACGTGGGACAGCGCGAGCAACCGTCGCGTGATCCGCGAAGCCGTGGAACTGTTCGGCTATGACCGCTCGATGTTCGCGAGCAATCTGCCCGTGGGCAATCTGTCGGCGAGCATGACGGAGATCGTCGCCGATGTGCTCGCAGCCGTGCCGCAGGCCGACGAAACGCAACTGCGCCAGCTCTTCGCCGGCACGGCGAAACGCTTTTACCGCATCGACTGACCCCTCTGGTTCGTTCCAAAAAAATCATCAAGAGACAAGCAATGCAGACCATCGACGAAAACGCGCTGTTCCGGAAAATATCGATACGGATCCTTCCGGTTTTAATGCTCGGCTTTTTCTTTTCTTATCTGAACCGTGTGAACGTAGGCTTCGCCAAGCTGCAAATGGCGAGCGACCTGAGCTTCAGCGACGCCGTCTATGGCTTCGGCGCGGGCATCTTCTTCGTCGGCTATTTTTTGCTTGAAGTGCCGAGCAACGTGATCCTGCACAAGGTCGGCGCGCGGCGCTGGATCTCGCGCATCATGGTGACGTGGGGCTTGATTTCGTGCGCGTCGATTTTCGTGCGCACGCCCACGCAGTTCTACATCATGCGTTTCCTGCTCGGGCTCGCCGAAGCAGGCTTCATTCCAGGCGCGATCTACTACATGAGCCAGTGGTACCCGTCCGCGCGACGCGGCCGCGCCTGGGGCGTGTTCTATATCGCGCTGGCTTCGTCGGGGGTGATCGGCGGGCTGGTGTCGGGGTCGATTCTCGGCTTCATGTCGGGACTCGGCGGCCTGCGCGGCTGGCAATGGCTGATCCTCGTCGAAGGCCTGCCCACCGTGCTGCTCGGCATCTATATCTTCTTCCGCATGAGCGAGGACATTGGCCGGGTGAAGTGGCTGTCGGACCCGGAGAAGGCGCATCTGACCGGCCTGCTCGCCGCGGAGAACCGCGACAAGCTCGGCCACGGTTTCGCCGCACTGCTCGGCAACGGGCGGATCTGGGCGCTGGTCGTGATCTACTTCGTCTACAACATGGGGCTGTACGCAATCAGCTTCTGGATGCCGACACTGGTGCAGAAGATGGGCGTGAAGGATGCGTTCACCATCGGCGTGATGACGGCGATTCCAGGTGTCTGCGCGATCGTCAGCATGCTGGCGTTCGGCTACAGCGCGGACCGGCACAACGAACGCAAGTGGCATCTGATCGTGGCGTTCGCGATGGCGGCGGTCGGTTTCTCGCTGTGCGTGCTGTGGCAGACGCAGCCGGTCCTGGGCCTGGTTGCGCTGTGCATCGCCAACATGGGCGTGCTGTCCATTCCGGCACTGTTCTGGAGCCTGCCGACCGCGTTCCTGACCGGCGTCACGGCGGCGGCGGGCATCGCGATGATCAACTCGCTCGGCAATCTCGCGGGCTTCGTCTCGCCGTACATGATCGGTTATCTGAAGGACATCACCGGACGCACCGATACGGCGTTGTTCGTCGTGGCGGGCGGACTCGTGCTGGGCGCGCTGCTGGTGGCGGCGATCGTGCGGTCGCGTCCGCAGCCCGCGCGGGTGAGCGTGGAAGCGCGTTGAGGTAGCGACGCACTGCCGCGCATCGCGCGGCAGTGCCTTCAATCCTTCCGCCGCCTTGTCCCGAAGTGCAGATCGACCACGCTGCGAATGTGATACGTCATCTCCGCGATGCCGATAGTGGCATCGCGCCGTTCCAGGGCGCTCAGCACGCGCGAGTGTTCGTCGATCGAATACTTGAGCCAGTTGGGCACGTCGTATTCGCGGCCGCGCGTCAGGCGGATTTTTTCGTGAATGGCCGTCAACTGCTGTAACAACAAGCCATTGCCCGCGCCTTCCGCGAGCGTCAGATGGAAGGCCGAGTCGCAGACCGAAAAGCGTTGCCGGTCATTCGCCGCCAGCGCCTCAATCTGCCCGGCGATGGTTTCCCGCAGCCGGTCGAGGATGGAATCGTCGGCACGCTCCACGCATAGCCGCACCGCTGTTGTTTCCAGACTCTCGCGCACTTCGTACAGGTCGCGAACGTCGCCAGGCGTCAGTTCCTTCACCTGATAGAACCGCCCCTTGCGTTCGACGAAGCCTTCGTCGAGCAATTGCCGCAGCGCCTCGCGCACCGGCGTGCGGCTCACGCCGTAGTGCGAAGCCAGTTCCACTTCCTGGAGCGGCGCACCTGCCAGCAGGCGCATCTCCAGAATCCCGGCCTTGATGCTGCCGTACACGCTGCCGCGCAACGGCCCGTTGGCCGCGCCTTCGACTATCACGTCGTCGTCCGACATCTTCTTCCTCTCTGTCGCTTGGGCCGCCAGCCGGCGTCGCCCATCGGTTCAGCATACCGAAAATTGGTTCGAACGGGAAAATACCAACGAAAAACCTGCAATTTAGACTTGTTAGGCTTTTTTGATGTGGTTAATGTATACCGAAAGCAGCGTGAAATCTTCGACGCGGCGCGCGACATCAAGGTAACGACCACTTCAGAGGGGAGCTTCGCAATGAGGAACTGGCTTGGATTTTTCGCGGGTATCGCGATGGTAGCGGGAGTGACGCTGAGCGGCACGGCAGGCGCCGAGACGCTGAAAGTGGGCTCCACGCCCACGGGCGTCCCGTTCACGTTCCTCGACACGAAGAACGACACCATCACCGGCGTCATGGTCGACATCATGAGTCTGGTCGGCAAGGAAGCGGGCGATCAGGTCACGACCGTGCCGCTGGCATGGTCGGCGCTGATTCCGTCGCTCACCACCGGCAAGATCGATGCGGTGGCCGCCGCGATGTTCATCACGCCGGATCGCCAGAAAGTGGTCGATTTCACCGACCCCGTCTACCAGTACGGCGAAGGCCTGATCGTGCCGAAGTCGGACACGAAGAACTACGTGAGCTTCGCGGACCTGAAGGGCAAGGTGGTGGGCGCGCAGATCGGCACGCCGTTCCTGAAGGCGATGCAGGACTCCGGCCTGTTCGCCGAAGTGAAGGTCTATGAAACGCTCCAGGATCTGCTGCGCGACACCAATACCGGCCGCGTCGATGCCGCTGTCGCCGACTATCCGATTCTTGCGTACCAGGTCTCGCACGGCGGCTTCAACAACACGCGTCTCGTGACCAGCTACAAGGCCGTGATGCCGGGGCAGATCGGCATTGCGGTGCAGAAGGGTCATCCGGAGCGGATCGCCAAGCTCAACGCCGCCATTGCCAAGGTCAAGGCCGATGGCCGGATCGACGCCGTCGTGAAGAAGTGGGGACTCTGATTTCCCGAAGCGGCCGCCGGTATGGCGCCGGCGTGCCGCTTGTCTTGAGGCCACTTCCAAGCCCCGCTGAACTGGCCGGCCAATCGGCCAGGAGAACCTGATTCATGCAAGACTTTTTCCAGCACTCGGCCGAATACCTGCCGATCCTTCTACGCGGCGTCAAGCTGACGATCATCGTCACGATTGGCTCGCTGCTGCTCTCCACCGTGCTCGGCATGGTGTGGGCGCTGATGCGGGTGTCGGGCGTGCGTTCGCTCGACCTGATTGCGCGCGGTTTCATCAACTTCATTCGCGGCGTGCCGATCATCGTGCAGCTGTTCGTGATCTATTTCGTGCTGCCGGACTTCGGCATCTCGATCACGGCCTTGCAGGCGGCGATCATCGGCCTGGGCGTCGCCTATTCCGCGTACCAGGCGGAGAATTTTCGCGCCGGTATCCAGGCCATCGACAAGGGGCAAATCGAGGCGGCGCATTCCATCGGCATGCGCGGCGCGATGACCATGCGCCGCGTGATCCTGCCGCAGGCGTTCAAGATCGCGCTGCCGCCCTACGGCAACACCATGATCATGATGCTCAAGGACAGCTCGCAGGCATCGACCATCACGGTGGCCGAGCTCGCGCTGCAAGGCAAGCTGATTGCGTCGTCCACGTTCCAGAATACCACGGTGTTCACGCTGGTCGCGGCGCTCTATCTGGTGATGTGCATTCCGCTGTTCCTGCTCGTAGGCCAGCTTGAAAAGAGACTCGGGAGCGGACGCAAATGATCGAACTGCACGACATTCACAAGAGCTACGGCTCGCTCGAAGTCATCAAGGGCGTGTCGGCCACGGTATCGAAGGGTGAAGTGGTGTGCCTCATCGGACCTTCGGGCTCGGGCAAGTCCACCATCCTGCGCTGCATCAACGGGCTGGAGAACTATCAGTCGGGCACGATCACCGTCGAAGGGCGCAAGGTGGACGCCGCGCATCGCTCGATCGCCGAACTGCGCGCCAGTGTGTCGATGGTGTTCCAGCGCTTCAACCTGTTTCCGCACCGGACGGTGCTCGAGAACGTGATCGAAGGGCCCATCTTCGTCAAGCGCGAGCCGAAGAAGGAAGCCATGGAACGCGGCCGCAGCCTGCTGGCGCGCGTTGGCCTGTCGGCCAAGGAACACGCGTATCCGGCGCAACTGTCGGGCGGCCAGCAGCAGCGCGTGGCGATTGCACGGGCGCTCGCCATGCAGCCGAAGGCCATTCTCTTCGACGAACCGACCTCCGCACTCGACCCCGAACTCGTCGGCGAAGTCCTCGCGGTGATGCGCAGCCTCGCCGACGAGCAGATGACCATGATCGTCGTCACGCATGAAATGGGTTTCGCACGCGATGTCGCAGACCGCGTGCTGTTTCTGGACGGCGGCAGGATCGTCGAACAAGGCGCGGCCAGGGAGGTGCTGGGCAATCCGCAGCATCCGCGAACACAGGACTTTTTGAAGCGAGTCATCGAGCATGTCTGATTCCACGCTGACGCCCGCCGCGCAATTCCGCGCCGCCGCGCCCGGCGAACTCTTTCCGCTGGCCCCTTCGCTGTGGGCTCACACGGCCGTTCCCGCCGTCTCCACGCCCGCGCTCGGCGCAAGCTGCACGGCGGATGTCGTGATCGTCGGCGCGGGCTATGCCGGTTTATCGACGGCCTGCCATCTCGCGAAGAACGGCGTGAACGTCGTCGTGCTGGAAGCGCGCGAACCGGGCTGGGGTGGCTCGGGCCGCAACGGCGGGCAGATCATTCCCGGCCTGAAATACGATCCGGACGAACTCGAAGCACGCTTCGGCCCTGAAGCGGGCCGTGCGGTGGCGGCGTTCGCCGGCTCCACGACCGAGCACGTCTTCAGGATGATCGACACCGAAAAGCTCGCGGTGCCGCACGTGCGCCACGGCTGGGTGCAGGGCGCGCATAACGACGCCGCGCTGCACACGGTGGAATCGCGCATGCGTCAATGGGAGCGGCGCGGCCTCAAAGGCGCGCAATTGCTGGACGCCACGCAAATGCGCAACCTGCTCGGCACGCAGACATACAAGGGCGGCTGGCTCGACCCGCGTGCGGGCGGCCTGCAACCGTTGACGTATGCGCGGGAACTCGCGCGCGTGGCGTTTGCCTCGGGCGCGCGCATCTTCGGCCAGACGCCCGCGACAGGCTGGCAGCGTGAAGGCAATGCGTGGAGAGTGAACACGGCTTTGGGACCGCATGTGACGGCCAAAACGGTCATCGTCTGCACCAATGCCTACACGCGCGAACTGTCCTCGAAGCTGTCGAGCACGGTCATCACGCCGAACTCGTATCAGCTTTCCACCGTGCCGCTGACCGCGCAACAGGCGGAGAGCGTCATGCCGGGCGGACAGGTTTCGTCCGACACGCGCAACCTGCTGCTGTACTTCCGCAAGGACCATACGGGCCGTCTGCTGATGGGTGGACGCGGGCCGTTCCGCCAGCCTGCATCGAACAACGACTGGGCGCATCTCGAACGCGCCGTCGTGAAGATGTTCCCGCAGCTCGCGGGCATTGGCTTCGATCATCGCTGGTGCGGCCATGTTTCGGTGACGCGCGATTTCCTGCCGCACGTGCATGAACCGGAGCCGGGCGTGCTCGTCAATATCGGCTGCATGGGGCGGGGCGTCGCGCTGGAAACCGCGATGGGCGATGCGCTCGCCCGCTACACCCTCACGCGCGATGCGCGCGCCCTGCCCTTCCCGCTGACGCGCGTCTCGCCGATCCCGTTCCACGGCTTGCAGCGGCTCTATCTCGCGGCGGTGGTGAGCTGGTATCGCATGCGCGACGCCGGATTGCTGTGATCGCGGCGTTCGCTCTTTTTGACACGACCTTATAAAACGAAGCCCATGTCCCTGCTCGTCTCACTCGACACCGCGCCCGATTTCGCGCCCCAACCCGGCGCGCCGCTGCCCGAACGGCTGATCTCGGGCAATCCGCAGAACCAGACCTGGCTGCTCGACGAAGCCTTCGACGGCAAGATCCAGACCGGCATCTGGGAATCGACACCCGGCGCGAACCGCTCGATCCGGGGCGAGATGTTCGAGTTCTGCCACATCCTGTCGGGCCTCGTGGAGATCACCGAGGACGGCGGCACGCCCGTCCGCTACGGCCCCGGCGACAGCTTCCTGATCAAGCCCGGTTTCACCGGCGTGTGGCGCAACATCGAGACCGTACGGAAGATTTTCGTCATTTACGAGTAGTCCCGGACGCATGCCGCACCGCACTGACGCCGCCCTATTCGTTTTCCGGATAGCCGACCAATTTTGACAGCGTTGAGTCGCCCGATTTCGCGACTCACCATGCTTACATGACGCCGCCTCACACCGAAGCGGCGAGATGAACGGCAGCACATGGAGGTGTCGGAATGACGAAGGACGGCAAACTGAGACTCGGTCTCTCGATGCGGTATCTCGGCTATCACGTGGCCGCATGGCGGCATCCGTCGGTGCCCGCGGATGGCGCGCTCAGCTTCGAGCATTTCCTGAACACGGCGCGCAAGGCGGAAGCCGCTCATTTCGACATGATCTTCTTCGCGGATGGCCTCGGCATCCGCGCCAACGACAATCCGAAGGGTTCGCTCGCCCGCGACATGCGCAACGCGGAACTCGAACCGCTGACGCTGCTGGCGGCGCTCGCGGCCACGACGCGCAATATCGGTCTGGTGGCGACGGCATCGACCACGTACAACGAGCCGTTTCACGTCGCGCGCAAGTACGCATCGATCGATCACATCAGCGGCGGGCGCGCGGGCTGGAACGTGGTGACGTCGTGGTCGGATGAAGAGGCGCGGAACTTCAGCCGCACCGAGAACCTCGCCTATGCAGACCGTTACGAACGCGCCGACGAATTCGTGGACGTCGTGCGCTCGCTGTGGAACAGCTGGGAAGACGATGCCTTCGTGCGCGACAAGGACTCCGGCCTGTTCTACGACGAAGCGAAGCTGCACACGCCGAACCACAAGGGCAAGCACTTCCAGGTGCGCGGCCCGCTGAACTCGGCGCGCACGCCGCAGGGACAGCCGGTCATCGTGCAGGCGGGCGCGTCCGAAGCGGGCCGCCGGCTTGCGGCGCGCTGCGCGGAAGTGGTCTACAGCAACGCGCACGATCTCAGCAGCGCGCAGGCCTATTACGCCGACCTCAAAGGCCGTCTCGCCGCTCATGGACGCCAGCCGGATGACCTGCTCATCATGCCGGGCATCGCGCCCTTCGTTGCCGCCACGCGTGAGGAAGCCCGCGACAAGTACGAGGAACTCCAGGCGCTGATCCATCCGCTGAGCGGACTGGCGGCGCTGTACGGGCAGTTGGGCGATCTGTCGGCCTATCCGCTGGATGGTCCGGTGCCCGCGCTGGACACGATGAACTCGAAGAACATCGGCAGCATCGCGCAGAACCTGGTCGACGTCGCGCATGCCGAGAACCTGTCCATCCGGCAACTCGGTCAGCGCGTGGCGTCGACGTTCGGCGTGCGTTTGCTGATCGGCACGGCGGCGGACATCGCCGACGAAATGGAGTCATGGTTCCGCAACGACGCCGCCGACGGCTTCAACATCTGTCCGCCGATTCTCCCCACCGGCATGGACGACATGAGCGACTTTCTCGTGCCCGAGCTGCGTCGGCGCGGGCTGTTCCGCTCGCGCTACGAAGGCACGACCTTGCGGGCTAACCTTGGCCTCGCGCCGAGCGTCTTCCAGCGTATCGGAGGCGCGTCATGATGCCGAGCGCAACTCATACGGAACACAGCTTCCAGGACGCGATGGCGCTGTTCGCGGCCGGCGTCACGGCCGTCACCACCTTGCGCGACGGCAAGCCCGCGGGGCTGATCGCGACGTCGGTGTGCAGCCTGTCGTCGGATCCGCCTTCGCTCGTCGTGTGCGTGAACAAGAACGCCTCCGCGCACGACGCGATCGTCGCGCATGGCACGTTCGCGGTGAATCTGCTGTCAGTGGAACAAAGCGACATCGTGGACCGCTTTCGCGCCGCGCAGGGCGACGCGCGTTTCGAGCCCGGCCAGTGGACAACGCTAGAAACCGGCGCGCCCGTGCTCGCCGATGCCGCCGTCGTGCTCGATTGCCGGCTCGACAAATGTCACGATGGCTATACGCATTCGATTTTTGTCGGCGTGATCGAGCGGATTTCGTCGCGCCGCGATGTCGATTCCGCTTGTCTGCTCTGGCATGGCCGGAGCTTCGCGCGCAGCACGCCGCTGGGTGCGGCGCAAAGCGTTTTGAAGGCAGTTGAGGTCTGATTCAGCACTATCGCTATTGAACGTTGGCACCACGGCATCCGGCGGCCGCTCCGCCTGCTCAAGACTGCAAAGGATGAATATGTTGAACAAGGCCAGCACCCTGGACACTCCCGTCGTGGACCAACCCGCTCCAAACCGCGTGCGGGACGTCATCGCCGCGAACTTCGGCACCTTCTTCGAATGGTTCGATCTGCTCGTGTACGCGATGTTCGCGATCACCGTGTCGAAGCTGTTCTTTCCGACCGGCGACGGCCAATCCGCGCTGCTGCTCAGTCTCCTCACCTTCGGCAGTTCCTTCGTCATCCGTCCGGTAGGCGCGATCGTGCTCGGCGTGATTGCCGACCGGCGCGGCCGGCGCTTCGCGCTCAGTCTGGCCGCCCTGCTGATGCTGCTCGGCACGGCGACCATCGCCATCGTGCCGACGTATGAAAGCATCGGCGTGCTCGCGCCGGTGATTCTCGTCGCCGGACGTCTGCTGCAAGGCTTTTCGGCGGGCGGGGAATTCGGCGCCGCGAACTCGTTCCTGACCGAACAGGACAAGCGCCGCATGGCCTTCTTCGGCAGCCTCCAGTTTTCGGCGTCGGGCCTCGCGGTGCTGACATCGTCGCTGTTTGCTTACTGCATCAACCACTTCCTGACGGCCGAGCAGGTCAACTCCTGGGGCTGGCGTCTGCCCTTCGTATTCGGCTGCCTGATCGGGCCGGTCGGCCTGTATATCCGCCGCAAGGTGAGCGAGACCGCCGACTTCGAACAGGTGAAGAAGACCGACCATTCACCGCTGCGTGAAACCGCGCGCTCGCACAAGTCGGCCGTATTGATCGGCGCGATCGTCGCGGGTGCGGGCGGGCTGGCGAGCTTCATCAACATCTACATGCCGACCTTCGCGATCAACAATCTCGGCGTCAGCAAGGACGCGGCGTTTTCGTCGTCGATTGCGAGCGGCGTGGTGTGCGTGCTGCTGCCGCTGGTCGGCGGCATGGCGGCGGACCGCTTCGGCACCGTGAAGGTGATGCGCGCCGCACTCATCACCGGCATGGTGCTGATCCTGCCGCTGTTCTATATGCTCACGCGCGCGCCGGGGCCGGTCACGCTGGTCGCATTCCAGTGCATTCTTTCGCTGGTGTTCTACAGCTTCTATTACTCGCCGGTCGGTTCGCTGCTGTCGCAGCTGTTCCCCGCGAGCTGCCGCACGACCGGCGTGTCGCTGGCCTATGTCATCGCGATGACGCTGTTCGGCGGCCTCACGCCGCTGGTGACGAGCCTGCTGGTCAAGACGACCGGCAGCATCATGTCGCCCGCGTGGTATCTGATCGCCGTCTCGGCGCTCGCGCTTTGCGGTCTCGCCGCGAGCCGAAAGCGCCTGGCCTGACGTCCGAACCGCATCAACTGACTCACTTCGGAGCACGCGCGTTGAAACCGGATCTGCCCAAGCAAGTGTCCGTCGCCATTGTCGGCGGCGGGATCATCGGCGTGAGTTGCGCGCTGGCGCTGGCCCGCAAGGGCATCGACGTCGCGGTGTTCGAAAAGGGCACGGTGGCCGGCGAGCAATCGTCGCGCAACTGGGGCTGGATTCGCAGCGTGGGCCGCGATGTGCGCGAACTGCCCTTGTCGATACTCGCGAACGATATATGGAAAGAGATCCAGTCGCAGGTCGATGTCGGCTATCGCACCACCGGCCTCGCCTATCTCGCTGCCTCCGATGCCGACATGGCCGCGCACGAGAAGTGGCTCGACGCAGCGCACACCAAGGGCGCGCACGCGCGGCTCATGGACCGCGCCGCGCTGGCGAAACTGATCCCGCCTTCGCAGCGGCCGTGGGCGGGCGCGCTGTACAGCGATTCCGACGGCGTCGCCGAACCGCTCGCGGCCACACGCGGCATCGCTGACCTGGCGCGGGCGCATGGCGCGCGCATCATCGAGCACTGCGCGGTGCGCGGACTCGACGTGGCCGCCGGACGCGTCGCGGGCATCGTGACCGAGCACGGGCGCGTGCAATGTGCGGACGTGGTACTGGCGGGCGGCGCGTGGTCGCGGTTGTTCTGCGGCAATCACGCCATCGACTTTCCGCAGCTCAAGGTGCATGCCTCGGTGATGCAGACCGCGCCCATCGACGCCGGCCTCGACGTCACCATCAACGGCGGCGACTTCACCTGCCGCAAGCGCAGCGACGGCGGCTATACGGTGTCGAAGCTCGGCGCATCGGTGGCCGATCTCACGCCCGACAGCATCCGTCTCAGCACGAAGTTCATGCGCGCGTGGCTCAGCGAGCGCAAGTATCTGAAGCTGCGCCTGGGCCGGCGCTTCTTCGAGGAGATGATGATTCCGCGCCGCTTCGGTCTCGACCGTCCGTCGCCGTTCGAAGCGTGCAGGACGCTGGACCCGGCCGCCAACCTGCCGATGCTGCACGACGCGCTCGCGCGGCTCAAGGCCACGTTCCCGAGCTTCGCGGGCGCGACGATCCAGCGTTCGTGGGCGGGCATGATCGACGTCACGCCGGACGCGATACCGGTCATCTCGAAGGTCAAGGCGCTGCCCGGCTTTCATCTCGGCTCGGGCTTCTCGGGACATGGCTTCGGCATTGGGCCTGCTGCTGGACAAGTGCTGGCGGATCTCGTGACGGGCGACCGACCGCGCGTCGATCCGCGTGACTTTGCTCTCGAACGGTTTTCCACCTAGGATGTGGGCTTCCGTGTGCAGGGCGGTTGCGCCGTCGTCATCATGAACATCCGGCAACTCGAAGCATTTCAGGCCACGATGAAAGTCGGCACGATGATAGCCGCCGCCGAATTGCTCGGGCTGTCGCAGCCGTCGGTCAGCCGGCTCATCAGCGATTTCGAACGCGCGCTGGGCGTCACGCTGTTCGACCGCGCGAATGGCAGGCTCGTGCCGACGCCGGAAGCCCGCATGATCCGCGAGCAGGTCGAGGCGACCATCCGCTCGCACGAACGCATTGCCGAACTCGCCGCCGACGTGCGCAAGCTGCGCGTGGGGAGCATTGCGATTGCCTGCATGCCCGCGCTCGGCATCACCTTCATGCCCACGGTGATCGCACGCTTTCGCGAGGCGCATCCGGAAGTGGACGTGTCGCTCGACGTGCAGATGTCCTCGAAGATCGAAGACTGGATCGCGGCGCAGCAGATCGATTTCGGGCTGGCCGAACTGCCTGCGGTCGCGCACGATCTGACCGTCGACGAGTTCTGCAACGTGCCCTACTACGCGGTGATGAAGAAGCAGCACGAACTGTCGGCGAAGGATGTGTTGTCACCGAAGGACTTCGACGGCCGCACCTTCATCTCGATGACCGGTCATTACCAGCCGCGCGGCCATGTGGACCGTTTCTTCGACAGTCACGACGTGAGCCGGATCACGCGCATCGATACGTCGCTGTCGCATGCCACCTGCGAGATGGCGGCGCTGGATCTGGGCATCGGCTTCGTCGATCCGTTCAGCGTGCATGGCTATCTGGATCGCGTCGATGCCCGGCCGGTCGATCCCTGTATCCGCTTTCGCGTCGGGCTGATGTACCCGACGCATCGTCCGCTGTCGAAGCTCGGGCGCACCTTCGTCGCGTTCATGAAGGAGTTCCGCGACGAATGGCTTGCGGACGTGGCCGCCCGATGCAGTCCGTCCGCGTGACGCGGCACCCTGTTTCCGGAATCGCATTGCACTATCGAGGAGAGACGTTTTCATGTTGTTACTGGTCAATTCGGGCGGACCCGGCGCGGTCGGCGAATGGCAGGATCATTTTGCGAAGTGGCTGCCCGAACTCGAGGTGCGCGGCTGGAACGATCCCGAAGTCGACGATGCCCAGGTGGACTTCGTCCTCGTCTGGGAACCGACGCCGGGACGTCTTGCGCGCATGCCTGCGTTGAAGATCGTGTTCAGCGCCGCGGCAGGCGTCGATCACATCATGTCGGACCGCTCGGTGCCGGCGCATCTGCCCATCGTGCGGATGGTCACGCCCGAGACCACGGAACGCATGTCCGACTATGTGATGGCCGCGTGCTTCGGCATCACGCGCGACTTCGCGGCGCTTCACGACGCGCAGCGCCGGCGTAGCTGGAATGACGAACTGATCGGCAGGCGCTCGGGCGAGACGAACGTGGCCGTGCTCGGTCTCGGCGAACTCGGCGCGGCCTGCGCGCAACGGCTCGCGCTGAACGGTTTCCAGGTCAGGGGCTGGTCGCGTTCGCCGAGAGACTTGCAGGGCGTGACGTGCTTCAGCGGCGATGCGGCACAGGATGCGCTGCTGGAGAACGCGCATATCGTGGTCAATCTGCTGCCCGACACGCCGCAGACGCGCGGCATGATCGACGCAGCCTTGCTCGCGAAACTGCCGATGGGCGCGTCCATCGTGAATGCGGGCCGCGGCCCGCAAGTCGTGCTCGACGACGTGCTTGCCGCGCTCGACGAAGGCCGCTTGCGCAGCGCGTGGCTCGATGTCTTCGAACAGGAACCGCTCGATCCTGAGAGCCGCCTCTGGTCGCATCCGGGCGTGGTCGTCACGCCGCATGTGGCTTCGCTGCCTTCTCGCGGCGCACGCGCAGAGCAGGTTGCGCGAGCGCTGCGCGAGCATCTCGAAGGCAAGCCCTTGCAGCATGTGTATGACCGGGTGCTGGGGTACTGAATCCAGAGAGCTCCGGAAGCCGCTGAACCGAACGACTGGACACTTCCCCCGCAGCGCTCTTTCGCCACAAACGCGAACAACGAGCGGAAAAGCGCTGCATTTTGACCTTGTTTAGAGACGGGTCATCGCCTAGCTTCATATCTAACCGACATCCATCCCGACACCGCGCGCATTGCGCGCTTTCCTGAGCAGTAGAAGCTGAAGTCGCCGCTGCACGAACGGCTATCGTGCAGGCCCATCCTTGCGGTTGCTAACCACCCTGTGTCGAGGGCAGCATGGACGGTCGATTTCCGGTTACACGGCGGGCCTTCCTCAAGGCTGTCGGCGGCAGCGCCGCGACGGTCACGGTCAGCGGCATCGCGTCGCTGATGGAGGGTTGCGCGACGCAGGCCGTCGACGACGCGCCGCCACGCACCGCCGACAACGCCTGGCCCGTCGCTGCCGGCAACCCCGACTGGGCGCCCGAACCCGGCAAGGCACGCTGGCGGATCGAGGGCGTGAGCAAGGTCACGGGCGCGAAGGTCTATGCGCGCGACTTCAAGGCCGCCGACTTCGCTGGCTGGCCGAAGCAGGAGAACTGGCTGTACGCGCTGCGCTGCGACCGCATCGATCAGGTCATCGACGATATCGACCTGAGCATGTTGCCTCGCGCGCTGAAGCCGGCCGTGATCATCACCAGCGAGACGCTTGCACAACACAACATACCGGCCTCCGCCGACAGCAGCGGCATCGGTCATCCCGCCGCCGAGTTGTTCGCGCAACGATCCGCGACGGCGGGATGCTATGGACAGCCGGTCGCGTTGCTGATCTTCGATAACTTCGACATCTATCGCCGGGCGAAGAAGATCCTCGACTTCAATCCGGCCGTCATCCGCTACGGCGCAACGAAACCCGGTGCCGTCACGCCCTATCCGACGCTGGATTCGGATGTCTTCAAGAACAGCAAGATCTACGTCCGGAACGACGAACACGGCTTCTGGAACACCAACATGCAGCCGGACAATAACGGCAATCCGACGCAGGCATTCAAGGCGGTCGCGCGTGACGAACGCGCGGGCATCCTCGACCTGGCCCGGGATCGGGTCCGGCAAGGGAAATGGCTGCAATTCGGCACCTCGGACGGACACATCTTCCAGACCCCCGCGATGGATCCGGTGTTCATGGAACCGGAATCGGGCCTCGCCTGGTTCGACCCGGACACGCGCGTCATGAAGATGGTGCTGGGCACGCAATCGCCACGTGACGATGGTTTCAGCGTCACCGATCTGCTGAAGCCCAGCGACCTCCCGCTCGACCGCGTCGACATCATTGCCTGTTATCCGGGCGGCGGCTTCGGCGGGCGCGACAAGTCGCCGTTTCCCGCGTATCTCGGCCTCGCCGCGCGCTTCGCCAAGGCGCCCTTGCGTTGGCAGCTGTCGCGCTACGAACAGTTTCAAGTGGGCCTGAAGCGCACCGAGACGAGATTCGAGGAATCGATCTGGCTCGATCATGGCGGCCGGATCCAGGCGCTCAGCAGCCGCTTCCTGCTCAACTCCGGCGGCAGGCAGAACCTGACGGGCGCGGTCGGCGACCTTGCGGCGATGAGCGCGATGAGCTGCTACGACATTCCGCGTGCCAGCGCCGAGGGCGTCACCTTCTTCTCGCCGGAAATCTATGGCGGCTCGCAGCGTGGCTTCGGCGGCCCGCAAGCCTTCATCGCCATCGAGACCCTGCTCGACGAAGCGGCCCGCGCGCTTCGCAAATCTCCGTTCGAGATCCGGCGCATGAACCTGCTCGGCACGCCGGGCAGCCGGACCATCACGGGCGGCAAGATCCTGTTCGATCTCCAGTTGAACCAGCATCTGAAGCGGCTGGAAACGCATCCGCTCTGGACCGGGCGCATGCGCACCCGCAGCGAGCGAGCGAAGGACGGGTTGCGCTATGGCGTCGGCTTCGCCATGTCCAATCAAGCCTATGGCACGGCGAAGGATGGCGTGTTCGCGCTGGTGGAAATCGGCCAGACGACGGGCGTGCGCGTCGTGACGCACTACACCGACATGGGCAACGGCGCGGCCACCACGCTGGCGCTCGCGCCGGCCCGGCATCTCGGCCGCAATGCGCAACAGATCAGGATGAGCGACGCGGCCGTCTTCCTGGCCATCAAGGATTACGATGCCAGCCAGTCTGGCGTGTGGAGCAAGTTCCGCAATGTCAAAGGGCTGTCCGGGCCGTTCGGTTCGTCGAGTGCGTGCCTCGGCGCGTTCCATCACGTTCAGGCGGTCGATCGCGCGGCGTTGACCTTGATGCTCCAGAGCGTCCTGCCGGCCGCCCGCGCGATCTGGCGCGATGACAAGGTCCAGCCCGGCGACCTGAAATGGATCGACGGCAATCTCACTGCGCCGGGGCACGAGCCGCTGACCTGGTCCCGGCTGCTCGATGCCATCAACCGCCAGCGCCTGCATACCGTTGCCGCAACCCATCTCACCTATGCCGGCGACTTCTGGAAGAGCAACTATGTCTTCCAGTCGGGCGTGACCCTGATGGACTGCGACTTCATCGCCACCGGGCCGAGCGTGAGCGAACTGCGCCCCGTGACGCACGGCGTGCTGCATGAGCCGAAGGAGATCATCGTCGGCTATGGGCGAACCAACTATGCGCCGGCGGCGGCGCTCGTGTCCGTGGCGGTGGATGCGCAAACGGGCCGCGTGAAGGTCGAGCAGGTCGTGAGTACGCTGAGCGCCGGGCGGCTCCTGTGTCCGGAGATCGTCAGCGGACAGTCACACGGCGCGGTGGCGATGGCCCTCAGCAACGTGCTGAGCGAAGCCTGTCGTCCGGGACCGGACGGCCCGGGCAACGGCACATGGAATCTGGACCGGTACCGGATCATGAGCATGCAGGAAGCGCCCGAGCAGGAACTCCATACGCTCGATCCGCCGGATGACGGCCAGCAACACACGGCGCGCGGCATCGGCGAAGCGGTCATGTGCCCGATCGCGCCCGCCCTGCTCAACGCGCTCGCCATGGCGACGGGACATCGCTTCAGGCAGACGCCGGTGACGCCGGCAGTGATCCGCGAGGCGCTCAAGTGAACGGCGCGGTCATCAGGCTGCACGTGAACGGCCAGGCGCTCACCGTCAGCGCCGACGATGCCGACATGAGCCTCGCCGATTATCTGCACGAGCGCCTCGACCTGACCGGCACGAAGGTCTGTTGCGGAATCGGCGTGTGCCGTGCGTGCACGGTCGGCATCCGCAACCGGCCCGATGCGCTGCTGGAGAAAACGCTTGCGTGCGTCACCACTGTCAGCACGCTTGCGAACCAGCACGTCTATACGGTCGAGAGCCTGGCGCAGGGCAACCGGCTCGCGCCGCTTCAGCAGAGTTTTCTGGAAGCGTTCGCGTTCCAGTGCGGCTACTGCACGCCCGGCTTCCTGATGGCCGCGACGGCCATGCTGGAGCATCTCGGCCAGTACGGCGCGTCCGCCGAACGGATCGACGACGCGATCGATACCTGGGTCGGCGGCAACCTGTGCCGGTGCACCGGTTACGTCAGATACAAGGAAGCGATCCGCCGGGTCGCGCAAGCGAAGCTCAAGGGCGGAGCGGGATCATGAGACGCTTGCTTGTCATCGCTGCGCTGGCCGTGGTGCTTGCCGTTGAAGCGGCGCCGCCGCAGCCGCAGAGCATCCTCGACTATGGCGCACAGTGTTCGCGGGACATCGGCACGATTCCGCCATTCGATTGCGCCAGCGGCACCGAGATACCCATCACCGTCGACGGCAGGCGGATCGGGCCGGACGAACATCCCGCGCGTTGCGACCGCCCGTCGCTGCTTTATCCTCAGGATGACAAAGCGCAGCAGTGCCTGCCAGGCGCGCGGATTCTCGATCTGTCGCGCGGCGCGACGCAGATTTCCGCCTACTGCCGCAAGAACGATCTTCGCAACACGGTTGCCGCCCGTTTCGACGAGGTCGTGATCGTGCTGCATCACACGGGGAACGGCAAGACGTGCTGGTTTGCCTCGAAGGATCCGCCCGATCCGAATGCCGGCTGGGACACGTCGCGCGTCCCGCCGCCCGACGAGAAGATGCCGCCTGCGGAGAAGCTTGCCGCGGTCGAATTCTGGCAGACGCCGGACAAGCTGGCCGCGAAGAAGCCCAACTGCATTGCATGCCACGATGCCGGGCCGTTCATCATGAGCCCGTTCATCGCGCAGGTGTGGGACAAGGTGCCGACCGATCCCTGGGGCAAGTATTCGAGCATCGGACCGGCCTTCCAGATGGAGCGTCTGAAGACGATGACCACGCCGGGCAATACCTGCGTCGGCTGCCATCGGATCGGCACGAAGCAGACGTGCGAGGTCTTTCTCGGCCTCTCGGCGGGCGCGCACGCGCCGGGCAACGGCACGCTTGCCGACCGCTTTCCGTTGAGCCACTGGATGCCCACGGACACCAACCTGAGCGAAGCCCAGTGGAAAGCCGCGCATCACGACTCCATCGCCGCGCTGCAAGCGTGCTGCCGTGATCGGAGCACGCCCGGCTGCACCTTCACGCCAATGCCGAAATGAGCGCCATCATCTGAAGAAGTTGCTGCCTTCGATGAGTATGGCCGGTTCGCCCGCACGTTCCGGAAACAGCGTGTCGATCCGATGCAACGCGCGGCCGAAGCGCAGGCCCGTCAGCGTTTCGATCTTGCCGAGCGGCACCTGATACCAGCGAAACTCGCCGAGTTCGAGCGCTTCGGGCTTGAGTGTCTTGAGCAGATCGTCCTGCGTCAGCAGGAATGCGCGGGCCTTGTTGGCGTGGTCGTCGTCGTCGGTGAAGAAGACGGCTTTCCAGAATTGCCGGGGAAGCTGCACGCCCCGGTAAGCGGCGTCGTCGGGATCGAGCACGGGGCCGCCCATCAGGCTCACGCGCAGCTTGTGCAGCACGACGTCTTCGAGCACGGCGTTCTCCAGCAGTCCCCACTTGCCGTTCAGCTTCGACTGGTTGAACGCGCGATGCTGCGGCGTCATGTTGGTGAAGAAGAAACTGTCCTGATTCGCCTGCCGCGCTTCCTCAAGGCTGCCCCATACGAGATCGTCGCGGCGCGCGAGATGGCCGCGGTCGATGTCGTTATGACGGTACAGTTCATCGCCGACCTGGAAGGCATCGAGACCGTCGCGCTCGTCCTTGACGAACCGGAGGCCTTTCCGGTCGATCGATTTTTTAGCGCCGCCGTCGATGTTCCACGCGCAGCACAACGGCAGCTTGCGCGACGCGGAGAGCCACGCGGTGAAATGGCAGTAGTCGATCGAATCCTGTCCTGCCAGGCCGCGCAGATCCGCCTCGACTCGTTTCAGGAAGGTGGGCCTCGGCACGGCGAACGCAAGGAAGCCGGAGTCGAAACCGGTGCGCAGCGGGCTGTCATGCGGCGGCCTTTTTCGTGCCACGGCCTGTGGCGCCGGTTCGCCCGTCCAGGGCGCGATCTCGAGTTTCTGAAAGACCGCATACGCATTGCAGGCGAGCGCGCAGTCGCTTGCCGAGCCGTCCGCTTCGCCGCCGAAGTGCAGTCCGAGCAGCGTGTCCGTCACCTTGCCGGTTTTCGGATTGACCGCCATCCAGACCGAACCCGAATCGCCGCCCTTGGAGATCTGGTGATCCGGCGCCGGATGCGCGGGCGATGGCTCCAGCTCGAAACCGCTGACCGCCTTTTCGCCGACGCCTTCATAGGTCATCTTGAAGAGCGCTTCGATGCGCGTGACCGTGGCATACGTCACGCCCGTCGTGCGGCCACTCTTGACGGCGAGATCGCCCAGTTCGGCCTTGCCGATGTTCGCCACCGCGATATCGAGTTCGAGCAGGCGGGTATCGAACTGGCGATTCTCGATGCTCGCCACCGCGCAGTCGCCCGCAATGCCGAGATGACTTCTCACCAGCTTGCCGACGGCGTTCTGCGCGAGGCGGTCGTCGTCGAACGGGCCCGGCTGCACGATCGTGTCGCCCGGCGCGCCGGACGCTCCGCTCAGCACGTGCCAGTTGCTGAGGATCAGCGGCTGGGCCGTCGCGACATCGCGCACAATGGTCCCGAGCGTCCCGGCGGTGGAGCGGATATGGCCAATGCTGATGCCGCCGCGAACCGGATCTTGACGCGCCTTGCGCGCCGGCTTGGCTTCGAGCTGCACCACCTTGAAGGTCGGCACATAGCTGCGTTGCAGGATGTCGACCGGAATGCGGCGTCCTTCGAACTCGATGCTTTCGGGCAGCGGCGCAATGGCGCGGGCCTCGAGCGCTTCGGGCGCCAGTTTCTGCTCGACGGTGAATTGCAGCGCCGGCACATTGGTGGTCTTGCCGCCGACCTGCTTCATGCCGATACCGACACTGGTCACGTTCGGCCGCTGAAGCAGCGCTTCGCCCTGGGCGCGAATCAGGCGCTTGATGCGTTCGATATCGCCGGTCTTGCTGCGGGCAGACGTCTTCGCGGCGGGCCGAGTCTTCCGGGCTGGGGCTTGCGTGCGTTGCGACCTGGCCATGCCCTTCTCCTTGTCAGTGAGCGCGTCATGCGACGCGCGCCGCGTCCGCCGGAGGCGACGCTCCGACATGAATGAAAGGAGAAACCGGGTGAAATGTAAAGCCGCTCGCGCTGCGCCCGCTCACTTCGCGCGCAACGGCCTGAAGAATGCGCGGATCTCCTCCGCGAGCAGGTCCGGCTGTTCCAGCGCCGCGAAGTGTCCGCCGCGCGGCATGGCGTTCCAGCGGTGCACATCGAAAACGCGTTCGAGCCACGAGCGCGGCGGCATCGGCAACTCGCGCGGAAACAGCGCGACGCCAAGCGGTGTCGAAACGCGTTCGGACGGAGCGAAACTCAGCGGCTGACGGCGGTTCTCCTTGTAGATGCGATACGACGCATCGAGCATGTGGCCGAACCAGTAGATGGACACGTCGGTCAGCACGTCGTCCAGGGCGAGTGCGCGTTCGATGTCGCCGTCGCAATCGCTCCAGGTCCGGAACTTCTCCACGACCCACGCGGCGAGGCCCACGGGAGAGTCGGTCATGGCAAAGCTCAGCGTGTGCGGCTTCGTGCCTTGCAAGGCCGCATACGCGCCTTCCGCCGAGGCCCATGTGGCGACCGTGTCGAGATAGGCCTGTTCGTCCGCGCTCGGAGGGGGCAGGCTCGGGCCCATTGCCGGGCGGAAACTGGCGGGAATGTAATTGACATGCGCGCCGATGACTTCCTCCGGGAAACGGCGCGCCAGCCACAAGGAAACCGTTGCGCCGATGTCACCGCCTTGCGTGCCGAAGCGTTCGTAGCCGAGCGCGTTCATCAGCCCGCGCCATAGTCCGGCGATGTGGCGCGCACTGCAACCCGGACCGGCGGGCGGCGCGGAAAAACCGAAACCCGGCAGCGATGGCACGACGACGTGAAACGCATCGGCCGCATTGCCGCCGTGCGCAGCGGGATCGGTCAGCAGCGGAATGATTTGCTCCATTTCGATGAAGGAACCGGGCCAGCCATGCGTCAGGATGAGCGGCATGGGCGCGGGGCCTCGGCCAGGCTGATGAACGAAGTGAATGTCCTGGCCGTCGATGCTCGCCTGGAACTGCGGCAGACGGTTCAGGCGCGCTTCCTGGGCGCGCCAGTCGAAATCGTTGAGCCAGCGGTTCGTGAGGCGTTGCAGATACGTGAGGCTCGTGCCGTCTTCCCAATCGTCCGCGTCGAGGAAGGATGGCCAGCGGGTCTGGCGCAGGCGCTGTTTGAGATCGTCGATCTGGGCATCGGGAATGGCGATGGTGAAGGGTCGCAGGTTCATGGCACGGTCCGGTGCTTGAGCGGGAGAGGTCAGCTTAGCGGTTTATGGTGTGCGCCGCCTGGAGGCGATCTGCTTGGCAAAGAGCAGGATTCTCGTTGATATGATCGCGTCGCGCGGATGCCTCGAACCGTGCCCGCGCACTCGCTTCAGCCTTTGCATGTTCACGTCGCTGCTGACGATACCTGGCGCATCGTCCGCATCACTTATCTTGCGTTTCGAACGTATTCAGTGAGTATCGTCCGCTCCATGGCCCTCTACGAATTAACCACCGACGCATTAGCCGCATTGCCGGCTTCCACCTACGCCGACTTGAACTTGCGCGAACGGCAGGACATGCAGCGCGTGCTGCGCGATCACATCGACGCGATATCTCCCGACCTGATGGTGCTTGCCGAAGAATACGGCGACTGGGAAGACAGCAAGCGACGCATCGATCTGCTGTGCATCGACCGGGAAGCGCATCTCGTGGTGGTCGAACTGAAACGCAGCGACGACGGCGGTCATATGGAACTCCAGGCGCTGCGCTATGCGGCAATGGTGTCCACCATGCGCTTCGAGCAAGCGGTGACCGCTCACCGGCAGTATCTTCTGTCGCGTTCCCTGCCGTGCGGGAACGCGGAGACCGCGATCAGGCAATTCCTGTCGATACCGGAGGGACCCGTATCGCTGGTGGGACAGGTGCGTATCGTCCTCGTGTCGATGAATTTTTCACGGGAGATCACGTCCACGGTGTTGTGGCTGAACGCGCAGGGACTGAGCGTGACCTGCGTGAAGGCCGTTCCCTATGCGTTCAATCACGGCATCCTGCTGGACGTGGAGCAGGTATTGCCGCTTCCGGAGGCAGCCGAATTCCAGATCGCCATTCGCGACAAGACGCTCGAGGCCGTGGCTGTCGAAACGAGCGGCCGCGATTTCACGCGCTTCCGTGTACGGAGCCAGTCAGGTGAAGTCTTCGAGCGCTTGCCTAGGCGCTGGCTGATGTACCGCACGGTGAATGAGGCGATCCAGCACGGCATCGCGCCCGAGCGGATCGGTCATGCCGTGCCCTGGAAAGAAAGCAGCATGTTCCTCAGCGCGAAGGGTCGACTGTCGGGACAGGAATTGATGGCCGCTTTTCCGACCCGGCAATCCGGACGCTTCTTCTGCGCGGACGCTGAACTCTTCCACGTCGGC
The DNA here is from genome assembly GCF_031451175.1 of Caballeronia sp. LZ035. Lineage (NCBI taxonomy): Bacteria > Pseudomonadati > Pseudomonadota > Betaproteobacteria > Burkholderiales > Burkholderiaceae > Caballeronia > Caballeronia sp. LZ035. Next base: position 999,600 of record NZ_JARUXS010000002.1, on the reverse strand, counting down.
GGCATGACCTACGCGCTCACGAACCAGTGGGGCAACCGGACATTGGAGGCGGTGGAGAACATCGTTGCCTGCATGCCGGAAGGTCACGGGTTCTCGTATCAGGCCGAGGACTAGGCGCCCCTCCTGGCGGCCGCCGCGCCTGCTCACATCGCCCTGCCTCAGGGTTTTCCACCACCACGCTGCTGCATAAAACCTATTCCTCCCGCCCCCTGAATCCCTCGAAACTCCGCTCCTATACTGGCTCCTCACCCCACACGAGGAGACGTATCGATGCTGATGGACGCCAAGGATTCGATCTACAGCCCCACGCAAAACGGCCTGATCTTCCCGCAGGAACCCAGCTTCGCCAGTTCCGCCGAGGAGCGCCGTTATCGCAAGGAACATCTCGCCGCCGGGTGCCGGATCTTCGCCCGGCACGGCTTCAGTTTCGGCTTCGGCGGCCATCTGACGGTGCGCGATCCCGAACACCCCGAACTCTTCTGGACCAACCCGATGTGCGTGCCGTGGTCGCGCACGAAGACCTCGCAACTCGTCCTCGTCGATCACACGGGCACGGTGATCGAAGGCCAATATGCGGTGAATCGCGCGGGCTACGTGCTGCATTCCGCGATCCACGCCGATAACCCCGACATCATCGGCTCATGCCATGCGCACACCGTCCACGGCGATGCGTGGGCCGCGATGGGCAAGCCGCTCGATTACGTGACGCAGGATGCCTGCATGTTCTACGGCAGCCATGCCGTGGTGCGCGACGGCGCGGGCAAGGTGCCGGTGGCGGACGAATCGGGCAGTCCGATCGCGCGCGCCTTCCACGATCACAAGGCCATCATTCACCAGAACCACGGCCTGCTGACGGCGAGCCGCCACAGCATCGACGACGCGGTATGGACCTTCATCGCGCTCGATCACTGCTGCAGGATGCAGTTGCTGATGGACGCGACCGAATCGCGCCCGGTGCAGATCGATCCGACCTTCGCGGAATATTCGCATCAGCATCTGGGCAATTCGTTCATCAGCTGGCTGCACTTCCAGACCATGCTTTACGAGATCAACGAGCAGGAGCCCGACTACCTCGACTGACACACCGGCGTTCCCCCAGTACATCGGCGGCATGAGCGAACCTGCACGTCGCCCATGCCGCACGAAAGCGCTCGAGAAAACTTATATCGGAGACATGCATGGAAGCGCTCTATGGTGAAGACACCGTCCGGCAGACAGACACGAGCCGCACGTATTACCGCGCCTACTGGCGGCTCTTGCCGCTGCTGCTGATCTGCTATCTGGTCGCCTATCTGGACCGCGTCAACGTGGGCTTCGCGAAGCTGCAGATGCTCGATGCCCTGCACTTCGACGACGCCATCTACGGCCTCGGCTCGGGCATCTTCTTCGCGGGCTACTTCTTCTTCGAGGTGCCCAGCAATCTCGTCATGCGCAAGGTAGGCGCACGCAAGTGGATCGCGCGCATCATGCTGACCTGGGGCGTGATCTCGGCGGCGATGATCTTCGTCAAGACGCCCACCATGTTCTACGTCGCGCGCTTTCTGCTCGGCGCGGCGGAGGCCGGCTTCGCGCCCGCCATCATGTATCTGCTCACGCTCTGGTTCCCGGCACGCTACCGCGGCCGCGCGATGTCCATCTACGTGATGGGCGCACCGCTCGCGTTCGTCGTCGGCGGGCCGATCTCGGGCTATATCCTGCACACTTTCTCCGGCAGCGAGCACCTCGCGGCATGGCAGTGGCTGTTCCTGATCGAAGCCATTCCGGCGGTCGCGCTGGCGTTCATCGTGCTCGCCTTCCTCGATGACGATCCCGCGCACTCCCGCTGGATCAGCGAAGAAGAACGCCAGAACGTGCTGGCCGAACTGCGCGCAGAAAACGCCGGCAAGGTCGATCATTCAAGCGTGCGCGCGTTCCTCTCCAACCGCAAGCTGTGGGAGTTCTGCGGCATCTATTTCTGCCTCATCATGGGCCTCTACGCGCTGGGCTTCTGGATGCCCTCGCTCATCAAGCGCAGCGGCGTGATCGATCCCTTCGCCATCGGGCTCTATTCGGCCGTGCCCAACATCTTCGCGGCCATCGCGCTGTATGTGTCGAACCGCAGCGCCGACCGCACCGGCGGCCGCCGCGTGCACTTCGCGCTGTTCATGGTGATCGGCGCAGCGGGGCTCGCGGCCAGCATGTGGTTCTCGGCAGGACCGCTCGTGACGACAGCCTGTCTCTCCGTCGCCGCCGCAGGTGTCTACTCGTGCATTGCGCTGTTCTGGGCGTTGCCGACGAGTCTCTTCGTCGGGGCATCGGTGGCCGCCGCGCTCGCGTTCATCAATTCGGTGGGCAACATCGCCGGCTTCATGTCGCCCTGGCTCGTCGGCATGCTCAACGTGATGGTCGGGCACGCGGAGGTCGGCATGTACGTGATCTCCGCGTTTCTCGTGCTCGGCGGGGCCTTGACCATGCGCCTGCCGAAGACGCTCGACGACCGCTGACCGCTGACGTCGCCTCGCGCTCAGGCGGCCCACGGCGGCCGCCTGAGCCGCTCCGCCACATGGTCGATGAACGCCCGCACCCGTGGATGCAGCGACGCATCGCGCGGATACAGCGCATAGATGGCGGTTTCATCGCTGGGCTGGAAGTCGGTGAGGAGCGGCACGAGCATCTTGCTGCGGATCGACGGCAGCACCATGTGCTCCGCCATGCGCGTGATGCCAACGCCCGCCAGGCACATGTTCACCGAACTCACGCCGCTGCTCGTCTGGAAGTTGCCGTTGATGAGCATGGAGGTGCGCTCGCCGTCGATCATGAACGGCCAGTGATTCAGATGATCCATCGGCGGTTCCCACATCAGGCAGTTGTGCCGGGCGAGATCGGCGGGCACCGACGGCACGCCGTGCCGCGCAATGTACAAGGGCGACGCGGTGACCACACGTTGCAGATGACACAGCTTGCGGCTCACGAGGTTCGAGTCCTGCAGGCTGCCCATGCGTATCGCGACATCGAAGCCTTCGCCGATGATGTCCGCCAGCGTGTCCGACAGCGAGAGCCGCACGCGCAGCCCCGGATAGCGTTCGAGAAACCCCGGAATGAGCGGCACGATCTGGTCCATGCCGAACGACGTCGCCACCGTCACGCGGATGCCGCCGGTCATGTCCTGACTGGCGCGCGCGAGCTGCGCCTCGGCGGTATCGATGTCATCGAGCACGCGCCTGCACAGCGCGAGGTACTGGTGCCCTTCCTGCGTCACCTGAAGACTGCGCGTGGAGCGCCGCAACAGCGCCACGCCGAGGCGCTTCTCCAGCGCCGACACGGCGCGGCTGACATACGGCTGCTGAAGATCGAGCAGGAGCGCAGCGGCGGTGAAGCCGCCGCTTTCCGCGACGGCCTTGAAGATCTTCATTTCGACGAGACGTTCGTCCTTCATGTTCGCTATGCACGCTCGAGAGGGGGGGCAAAGCGAGCATCTTAGCCAGCGGCCGCATGCCGTCCTACCGGGACTTGCACTGCCCTTAGCTTCAATATACGATTCGTATATGGTTCATATAAGGAGAGGGAACATGGGCATTGTCAATATCGACGACGATCTGCACGACCAGATCCGCAAGGCGAGCGCCGTGTCATGCCGGTCCATCAACGCGCAAGCGGCTTTCTGGATCAAGGCCGGCATGTTGTGCGAGATGAATCCCACCATGACGCTCAATGAGATCGTCGCGCGGGAATTGCGCGCGGCGGGCGTGGTCGCGGAGTCCGCCGGGCTTGCCGGCGTCGCGCCAGCGTGACCAAGCGTCCGGAGGAAATCGCCTTGCTCGCCGAGTCGGGCAGGCTGCTGGCGCAGGTGTTCGGCCATCTCAACAGCCTGGATCTGATCGGCATGTCGACGATGCAGGTCAACGATCTGGTGGACAGCCTCATCGTCGATGAACTGAGCGCACGTCCCGCGAGCAAGGGGCAATACGGCTATGCCTACGCGCTCAACGCGTCCCGCAACGACGTGGTCTGCCATGGCGTCCCGTCCCACGCGGAGATTCTGCAAAGCGGCGACATCGTCAACTTCGACATCACGCTGGAGAAGAACGGCTATATCGCGGATTCGAGCAAGACCTATCTGGTCGGCAACGTTGCTGCGCCGGCCAGACGGCTCGTGCAGGTGACTTACGAAGCCATGTGGAAGGGCATCAAGGCGGTGCGTCCCGGCGCCACACTCGGTGACATCGGTTATGCGATCGAGCGGCATGCCCGCAGGAACGGCTATTCGGTGGTGAGGGAATATTGCGGTCATGGCATCGGCAGGGAAATGCATGAAGATCCGCAAGTGCTGCACTGGGGCCGGCCGCGAACGGGCCTGCGCCTGCAGGAAGGCATGGTGTTCACCATCGAACCGATGCTCAACCAGGGGCGCTCCGCCGTGTGGACCGAGCAGGATGGCTGGACCGTCCTCACCCGCGACGGTCAGCTCTCCGCGCAATTCGAGCATACGGTCGCGGTGACGCGCAACGGCGTACGCGTCCTGACGCTGCGTGCTGAAGAGACGCGCCTGAACTGAACAGGACCTGGCGCGGCGGCATGTTGAAGGTCGCATGACAAAAAGGGCGCTGACGTCCCACGCAACACCCTGCCTCGGCCGCACCCGGTCCCTCCGCGATCACGAGACGGCGGTCGAGCACGGACGCATTCGCGCCGGTGACATCGACTCAACACCTGTTGTGTTTTTTGAGTTTGAGCGGCCGCGTGCGGGCCGGTACGCTGGGATGAGTTGCCGGACGCTCGATCCGGCGCCCGCACACGGCGCACCGACCTCCATGAAACTCGACCATTCCATCGTGCTTCTGCACGCAACGCCCGTCGCGATCGCGCCGATTCAGGCCGCGTTCGCCGCTGACTGGCCCGAAGCGAAACTGAGCAATCTGCTCGACGACGGCCTGACGGCCGCCCGCGGCAAGAGCCGGGACCTGGACGGTGCGCTGCGGCAGCGCTTCGTCAACCTTGCGCGCTATGGCAGCGAGACCGGCGCCGATGCCGTGCTGGCCACCTGCTCGGCCTTCGGTCCCGCCATCGAGGCAGCGGACGCCGAGTTGCCCATCCCGGTCTGCAAGCCGAACACTGCGATGTTCGCGGACGCGCTGGCGCAGGGTCAAAGCATCGCGATGCTCGCGACCTTCGCGCCCGCCTTGCCGACGATGGTCGCGGAGTTCTTCGAGGAAGCCGAACGCAGCAATCCGGGCGCGACGCTCTCGACGTTCGTGGTGGACGATGCGATCGACCATCTGCGCGCCGGCGATGCCGCGACACACAACCGTCTCGTCGCGGACAAGGCTGCGAGCCTGCATGGCTACGACGCGATCATGCTCGCGCATTTCTCGACGGCGCAGGCGCTCGATGCCGTCACGTCCGTTGCGTCTTGTCCGGTGTTTTCGGCGCCGCGCAGTGCGATCGCGCATCTGAAGAAACGGCTTGGCGTGTCGTGCTGATGCGTCCGTCCCTCTTCTCTTCCATTTCGCTGATGAGCACGCTGGCCGTGAAACGCGCGCTCGTCGATACGGTGATCCCTTCCTTCGAGACTGAACACGACATCGAAGTGCAAGCGCGCTTCGATCCCACCAACGTGCTGCAACAGCGCATCTCGGGCGGCACGCGGGCGGACGTCCTGATCGCGACGCGCGCCTGCGTGCAGGGCCTCGCGCACGACAGGATCGTCGCCGCGCCGAGCGTGCGTGCGCTGGTCAGGACCGGCGTCGGCGTTGCAGTTGCCGGAGACGTGGCCCTGCCGTCCCTGCACGACGTCGATGCGTTGCGCCCGCTGCTCCTCGACGCGCGCTCGGTCGCCTACTCGCACACGGGCGCGAGCGGCGTGTACTTCGCGTCGCTGCTTCGGAGACTGGGCATCGCGGAACAGGTCGATGCGCGCGCAACCATCATCGAGAAAGGCTTGACGGGCGAATGCATCTTGCGCGGCGAGGCGGATGTCGCGATCCAGCAGATGAGCGAACTGGCGATGGTGGACGGCATCGCGCTCGCCGGCCCGTTGCCTGAAGAGGTGCAGCACTACACCGACTTCGACGTTGCGATGTTCGACGCAAGCGCAGGTCTGCCCGCGAGTGCCGCGTTCGTCGACGCATTGTTCTCCGCTACCGCCCGTTACGCCTACGCGCGCTTCGGCCTCACCGTCTTCTGACTCGCAAGCACGATCCAATGGACCTCAATCAGCACACACCCAGTTCACTCATCACGCCCGTCACCGTGTTCGGCAGCCTCGCGTTCGTGAGCGGCCAGTTGCCGCGCCAGAATGGCGCCGTGATGTATTCGGGCAAGGTCGGCGCCGACCTGTCCGTGGACGAAGCCCGCCGCGCCGCCGCACTGTGCGCGGAGGCCTGTCTCGAAGCGCTCGCCCGCGCGCTCGATGGCCACGCGCGCGTGGCTCAGATCGTGAAGATCACGGGATTCGTCGCCTCCGCCCCGGATTTCACGCAGCAAGGCGCGGTGATCGACGGCGCGTCACGCGTGCTGATCGATACCCTCGGTGAGCGCGGCCGCCACGCGCGCAGTGCGATCGGCGTCCAGCAGTTGCCGCATGGCGCGGCAGTGGAAGTCGAAATGATCGTGGGGCTGACATGAAGCGCCGCTTCGCCGCGAATCTCAAATGGCTGTTCACCGAACTGCCGTTCATGGAACGCTTCGAAGCGGCGGCGCGGCAAGGCTTCGATGCTGTCGAGTACGCTTCGCCCTATGAATTCGATCCGACCGACCTTCGACGCGAACTCGAACGCTGGAACCTGACCCAGGTGCTCATCAACACGCCCGCGGCGCAGCCGGGCACGGCCGGCGCGAACGGCTATGCGTGCCTGCCGGGCCAGGTCGATGTGTTCCGCGAAGGCATCGATCAGGCACTCGACTACGCCGACGCTCTCGGCTGCGGTCTGATCCATCTGCTTGCCGGAAAGCGGCCGGATACGTGCCCACAAGAAGAAGCCGAAGCGGTCTTCCGCGACAACCTTGCATGGGCGGCTGCGCGGGCATCGGGAAAAAACGTGACCTTCGTGCTCGAGTGCCTTAATCAGCAGGACGTGCCTGGCTACTTTTTGCAAAGTCTCAACCATGCGAGCGCGTTCCTGCAACGCAATGTCAGGCTGCTGTTCGATTGCTATCACGCCGGCATGAGCGGCGTAGACGTGGCACGCGAGTTCACCACGCATCAGGGAAACATCGCGCATATCCAGATAGCCGATCTGCCCGGACGCCACGAACCCGGATCCGGCCGTCTGCCGTGGCACGCGATCCTGCGCGCCATCGACGACAGTGCCTATGCCGGATGGATCGGTTGCGAATACCGTCCCCGTACGACGACGCTCGCGGGCCTCGACTGGCGCAACGACTTCCCGGCTACACCACGCTAAGCAGCGCGGCGCTCAGAACATCGTCCGCAGGTTCGCCGTCTCCAGTTCCACGCGCAACCATTTCTCGAACACGGCGGCCTCGGCCGAGTTGCGCAGGCTCGACGACCGCAGCAGGTAGTACGAGATATTGTCGACGTGGTACTTCGGGTCCGGAAAAGGCTCGATCAGCCGTCCGTCGCGCAACTCCTCTTCCGCGAGAATCTCGCTCTCCAGCACCACGCCCAATCCCTCGACTGCGGCCTCGATCGCCATGGCCGAACGGTCGAGCCACAAATCGTGCGCCGGCTTGACGACGAGATTGCCCACACGGCGAAAATAGTCCACCCAGTTCAGCGGATTGTTCGAATGGATCAGCGTCGCCCTGGCGAGATCGCGCGGGCTTTCCAGCGCGAGTTCGCGGGCCAGTTGCGGACTGCACAGCGGCCTCAGCCGTTCGACCAGCAACGGCTCGGCCAGCTTGAGACCAGGCGTTTGCGGACCGTGCGCGATGGCGATGTCGTAACGGTTGGAATCGAGTTCGTGGGTATGCAGCGTGGCGAGGCGCACTCGGAACAGCGGATTGGCCTTCAGGAAGGTTTGCAGGCGCGGCTGCAGCCACTTGACCGAAAAGCTGTTCGGCACGGCAATCGCCAGATAGCCGCCCCACGACTGCGGCGCAAGCGCGTTGGTCGCGTTCGCGATCAGGCCGAACGCCTTCTCGAGTTCGCGCGCGTACGAGCGGCCGGCGACGGTCAGCACCGCGCGGCCCGCGTGGCGCTGGAACAGCGGCACGCCGAGGAAGTCCTCGAGTTGCTGGATATGGTGGCTGACGGCGGACGTCGTGATGCCGATTTCGTCCGCGCCCTGCGTGAAACTGCCATGACGTGCGGCGGCCTCGAAGGCAATCAGGGACTTGAGCGGCGGAAAGCGTACGCGGCGCGTATCGGCGGCCGACTCCGCCGGTTCGCCGTTCTTCTTCCTCGACTCAGCCGTCATGAAACTGTCCTTCGCTTTTCGATGACGGCCAGCATAACGCAGTTCAAGTCAGCGACCCAGGCACAGACTGAAGAAGCGCATCAGCTCGTCGGCCAGCTTCTGAGGCTGCTCTTCGGGAATGTAATGACCGCACGCTTCGATCACGCCGCCGTCAAGCCGCTCGCACAGCGGTTGCATCAGTTCGTGGATGGTCGGCGCGCTGCCGACGTCGCCGCCGAGCGCCAGCACCGGCGGCCGGATGCGCCTGGCGAACAATTGCTGGTTCTGGCGCATGTCTTCCTCGACAGCGCGGTAATAACCCAGCATGCCGCGCAGCCCGCCGGGCGCCGCATAGGCCTTCACGTACTCGTCGACATCGGCGGCTTCGAAGGTCGCCATCGCGTTCGCGGTCTTGCGGTTGAAGAACCATTCGATCAGGATGCGCTCACGGCCCGCAATCAGCGCTTCGGGCAGGTCTTCCACGGCATTGAACAGGAAATGCCAGCTGCGCCAGTTCGACGGCGCCGTCACCGATACTTCCGGCTTGAGCGTGATGCCCGGAATATTGCCGTCGATGAACACGATGCCGTCGAGATCGTCCGCGTAGTGATGTGCATACGGGTACGCGATCCACGAGCCGATGTCGTGCCCCACATAGAAATGCCGGCCTACGCCCAGCGTCTTCAGCAGGTCGTGGATGCGGGCCGCGGCGGTTTCAGTGTCGTAGCCGCTCATCGGCTTGTCGGTGTAACCCTGGCCCGGCAGGTCGATGGCGATGGTGCGGTACGCACCCGCCAGCAGCGGCTGGACGCGGCGCCACGCGTACGCCGTCTGCGGGAAGCCGGCGAGGAGCACGACCGTCGGCCCGGTTCCGCCGTCCACCATGTGATAGCGGATGTCGCCGCTGCGGACGAAGCGGCGCTTGAAGGGCTTGCCGCCGAGATCGATCACGCCTTCCATGAGAGTCCTCTTCGAGAGTTGTCGGGGGAGCGCCGCATGCCGATTGTATCGGCGCATTGCCGTCACTTCAGGCAAGTTCGCGCGCCTGCCGCGGGTAATGCGCCGCGACGAACTGCGCGCTGACGAGGCCCGCATCGAGGTCCGCTGCAATGCGCGCAACCGGCCGCCGGGCGGGATCGCCGAAACCGCCGCCGCCCGCGTCGCGAATCTCGACGATGCCGCCGTCCGGAATCAGCACACGTGCCTTCGGATCGGTCTCCACGCCATCCACGATCACCCGCCGGTGCGCGCCCGGCTGTGCGCCTGCAAAGCCCTTCGCCGCAATGCGCGTGCGCGATGCCATGAACGACGCTTCGAGCGGCCGTCCGGTGTCGTTGCGGATCGCGAAGACCTGACCGTTGCCGCCCTGATACTCGCCGGGGCCGCCGGTATCCTCCAGCACCTCCTTGCGCAGGAACGTGCAACTGATCTGCTGCTCCCAGAACTCCACCGAGCCGCCAATGATGTTGGCCGGCGCCGGCAGTGCCGCGCGACCGTCGTAGCCCAGCAGCGCGCCATAGCCGCCCGCCGAGAAGTAGATGGACGAATACGGCTTGCCCGCGCGCGTCTGGCCGCGCAGGTTCATCTGGAACACCATGCCCGAGTCGGCCTGCACGTCGTGCGGAAAGGCATCGGCGAGCGCGTTGAAGATCAGCGGCCCGACGAAATGCCCGAACACATGGCGCGCGCCGGTCGGGTTCGGACGCAGCGCGTTCAGGATGCAGTTGTCCGGGGCATCGATGGTGACGAAGTCAAGAATGGCCTGGTTGTTCGGGATATTGGGCGCCACCAGCACCTTGGTGCAGAAGTAGCAGAACGCCCGCGTGTAGCACAGCGGCACGTTCACGCCGCGCGCCACCACGGGGTCCGTGCCGGCGAAGTCATAGGCAAAGCCCGCGTCGCTCAGCGTCACCGCGACGGCCAGCGTGATGTCCGGGAAATCGCTGCCGCCCTCGACCGGGATCGTCGCCGCATAGCGTCCCTTCGGCATCGATTCGAGCTTCGCGAGGATCGACTTGCGCGTCAGGGCGAAGATGGCGTCGGCGGCATCCGTCGTCGTCGCAAGCCCGTGCTCCGCGAGAATCCTGACGAGCCCCTGCGCGCCCACGTTGCAGGCCGCGATATTGCAATAGATATCGCCGAGCACGTAATCGACGGTACGCACGTTGTTCCGGATGAACTCGATCACGAAGCGGTTCTCCACGCCTGCCTCGTAAAGCTTGACCGGCGGAAGCGAGAAACCTTCCTCGTAGACGTCGCGCGCGACCGAACCCATTCCCACGCCGCCGACATCCGCGAGATGCGACACGGTCAGGCAGTATCCGACGAGCGCGCCCTCATGGAACACCGGCTTCATCACGTTGATGTCGAAAGTATGTCCGGTGCCGATCCACGGATCGTTCGTCACGATGATGTCGCCGTCCCGCAGCGTGGCTGCATCGAACGCATCGAGCATGTGGCCCAGCGTGCTCGGACCCGTGCCGGTGAACGACGGGACGCTCGTTGCGCCCTGCGCGATCAGACGGCCGCGCGCGTCGAACAGCATGCAGGAAAAGTCGCCGCTGGCCCGCACCATCGTCGAGAAGGCGGTGCGTTCCATGGCCGAGACCATTTCGTCGGCGACGGAAACGAAGCGCGACCAGATGATGCCGGCATCCACCGGGTCCATGTTGATTGGGGTTGTCACTGCATGATCTCCGCGATGAGGTCCAGCGTCGGCGCCACACGCGCGTGCGCGTAAGCGGGAATGTAGAGGGTCGTGTCGTTCTCCTCGATCAGCGCGGGACCCGTCCGCGTCCAGCCGACCGGCAATGCATAGCGGTTGAACACGGGCACGTCGGTCCAGGTGTCGCGCTCGCCATCGTTGATGTAGCAGGCGCGCGGCGCCTTCTCCTGCTGCGCGGCGGGTGTCAGCGCGTCGTAGGTGAAGCGGCGCACGGACTTGAGCTGCTCCGGCATCGACACCTCGACCTCCCAGGTGCTGATCTCGATGCCGTAGTCGGCGAAGTTCAGGCCGAAGATTTCCTTGTACGCGGCGAGGAAGCGCGTGCGGATCGCGGCCGCATCCAGATAACGTCCTTCAGCGGATATCTCGACTGTCACCTCGGAATCCTGCCCCTCGTAGCGCATGCCGAGCTTCACGCTGGTCTGCGCACCGCCGGACACGAGTTGCCGCGCATACGGCTCGCCGGCAATGAGCGCGTCGACGGCGCGGCGAATCACTTCATCGTCCACGTCCGCGAGGTTCATCTTGCGCGTCTGTTGCAGCACGATGCCTTCGCTGCTCGCAAACTGGCCCATCGCCGATGCCACGCCCGCGGCGAACGGAAAGATCACACGTCGGATCGACAGCAGACGGGCAATGGGCAGCGCGTGTACCGGCGACGAACCGCCGGTGCAGACCAGCGTGGCCCGCCGGTAATCGACACCCCGTTCCGCCGCATGCACGCGAAAGGCGCGCGCCACGTTCTCGTTGATCGTTCGGTGGATGCCGAGCGCCGCGCGTTCCACGGCGATCCCGAGCGGGCGCGCGATCCGTTCTTCGATGACCCGCTGCGCTTCCGTCCGCGTCGCCTCGATGCCGCTGTTGCGAAAGTTGGCTTCGCCCAGAAAGCCGAGGAACAGATTCGCGTCCGTGACGGTGGCTTCGGTGCCGCCGCGCGCATAGCACGCCGGTCCCGGCGCCGCGCCCGCGCTGCGCGGTCCGACCGAGAGCGCGCCCCGTTCGTCGATCTCCGCGATGCTGCCGCCGCCCGCGCCGATCTCGATCAGGTCCAGCGCCGGGATCATCAGCGGGAAGCCGCTGCCTGCTTCGAACGCGCCTTCGCGCGCCACTTCGAGCCCGGCCTGCACATCCACCTTTCCACCGATCAGGAACGCGCCCTTCGCGGTCGTGCCGCCCATGTCGTAGGCGAGCACGGTGTGAGCGTCCGGCGCGGCATCGTCCGGTGCGTTGCGCGCGGCGATCTCGCGCGCCGCCAGCACGCCCGCCGCCGGTCCGGATTCGATCAGCCGCACCGGCGCGCGCACGCAGTGATCGATCGGCAAGGGCAAGCCGGAGGACGTCATCATCAGCAGACGGCCGTCGAAACCCTTCTCGCGCGCGCCGGCATCCAGACGCGTCACGTACTGCGCCAGCAAGGGCTTGGTGAACGCGTTCACCGCGCAGGTCATCCAGCGTTCGTATTCGCCGGAACGCGGCGCGAGCGCGCTGGACACCGACACCACCGCATCCGGAAGCGCGTCGAGCAGCCAGGCTTCGACGAGCCGTTCGTTGGCGGGATTCTGGAACGCATGCAGGAAACAGATGGCGAAGTTGCGGATGCCGGTGTCCTCGACCAGCCGCTGCACCTCCGCCAGCAGCGCTTCCTTGTCGGGCTGCCGCACGACTTCGCCGTCATAGCCCACACGCTCCTGCACCGGCACCTTCAGCCGATGCTTCGTCAGCGGCTTCGGAAACGCCAGCCGCAGGTTGGACACGTTGTAACGATGCTCACGGCCGGTCTCCAGCGTCGTGCCGAAGCCTTCGGTATGCAGCAGGATGAAGTCGTGGCCGCGCCGCTCGATCACGGCATTGGTAATGACCGTGGTGGCGTGCAGGAACACGTCGCAAGCGGCGAGATCGAGATGCGCGTCATCGCGCAGATGGTCGAAGCCCGAGAAGATCGCCTCTTCCGGGCGCGGCGGCGTGCTCAGCACCTTGGCGGTGGTCACGCGGTGTGTCTCGTGGTCGAGCACGACGAAGTCGGTGAAGGTGCCACCGATATCCACTGAAACAGCAAACCTGGACGTCATGGTGTTTTTCATTTGACGATGCAATGGGCGGAGGGTCGTTGCGTTCATTTCATGCCGAGGTGTTCGGGCAGCCACAGCGCGATCTGCGGAAACGCAATCAGCGCGATGCCGAACAGGATGAGCAGCGCGAGGTACGGCAGCGTGGCTTTCGTGATGACGGACAGCTTCTCGCCCGTGATGCCCTGGATCACGAACAGGTTGAAGCCGATAGGCGGATGCACCTGCACGATCTCCACGGCAATCACGAGGAAGATGCCGAACCAGATCGCGTTGAAGCCGGCGGCGAGCACCATCGGCAGGACGATGGGCAAGGTGATGACGATGATGGAAAAGCCTTCCAGGAAGGAGCCGAGCAGGATGTAGCCGATGAACAGCACGAACAGCAGCGCGAACGGCGACAGATGCAGCTGATGCACGAAGGACGCCGCCGCCTGCCCGACGCCAAGAAAGGCCGAGGCGCTGCCGAGGATCGACGCGCCCAGGATGATGAGCGCGATCATCGAGCAGGTCTTCACCGCGCCGAGGCCCACTTCCTTGAGCTTGGCGACGCTCAGGTCGCGCTGGCATCCGGCAATCGCCAGCGCGCCCACCACGCCGGCCGCCGCGGCCTCGGACGGCGTGACCAGCCCGCCGTACATGCTGCCGAGCACCGCGCCGATGAGCAGCGAGACCGGCGCGAGATGCCTGAGCGAAGCCCAGCGCTCGCTCCACGGCAGCGTCGCCATGCTCTCTTCCTCGGGGATCAGTTTCTTGTTCCACGTCGTGTGAATCATGATCCACGCCATGAAACAGGACGCCAGCAGGATGGCGGGCACGAGTCCGGCCGCGAACAGCTTCAGCACCGACACCTGCGCGAGCACGCCGTACACGATCATGATGTTCGAGGGCGGCACAAGAAAACCCAGCGTGCCTGCGCCCGCGAGACTGCCCATCGAGATGCGGCGGTCATAGTGGCGCCGGTCGAGTTCGGCAAGCGTCACGCGCCCGACGATCTGCGTCGTCGCGGCCGAGGACCCCGAGATCGCCGCGAAGAGCGAGCAGCCGATCACGTTCGAATGCAGCAGCTTGCCGGGCAACAGACTGGCCCATGGCGCGAGTCCCTTGAACAGCGACGTGGAAATGCGCGTGCGGAACAGGATCTCGCCCATCACGATGAAAAGCGGCAGCGCCAGCAGTTCCTGTGTGGTCATCACGTTCCACGCATACTGCGCGACGAGGCGGTCGACCGGTATGGACTTGAAGATGAAAAGCGCGAGCGAGCCGGTGATCGCCAGCGTCAGTCCGACCCAGATGCCGATGGACAGCCCGCCGAACAGCAGCACGCCCATCGTGGCCAGTACGGTTCCCATATGCGTTACCTCCGTGTGATCGCCGCTGCGCTCAGCGGATCAGGTTCTTGTCTTCGACCGGCTCGCCGAGCATCAGCTGGCCGAGGCGCGCGAGCAGTTGCAACGCGAGCAGCATCGCGCCGAAAGCGACCAGAGCTTCTGGTATCCACAGCGGCGTATTGCTGGCGAGCGAGCGTTCGTCGAGCGTGTAGGCCTGATAGGAGAAGTGCGTCATCGCGATGGAGAAGAAGACGGCGAAGGCAAGACCCGCCGCGCTCGAGATGCATTCGAGCGCGTTCACGACCGCGGGCGACGCATTCGACAGCAAGATCCGCACGCGAATGTGGCCACCGGCACGCAACGTGAGCGCCGCGCCGAAGGTAAAGGTCACGGCCATCAGGTACGAGCTGTATTCCCACGCGATCGGAATGTCCTTCGGCAGCCAGCTGACCACGCTCGACAGCGTCCGGACGACGATGCCCGCGATCATCAGCAGACACAGCAGGAACAGACACAGCGCGCCGAGCCAGCCGTCGAGCCGCGCGAGCGTGTCGATCGCGAGCAACGCCTTCTGCGCGAACGCACGGCTCCGGGAGCCCGTGACGTGGGCTCCTGATTCGATGTTTTCCATGATTGATTCGCTCCGCTTCGGTCGGTGGCCGGTGCGAGAAAGAGGATGCGGCTGCTTACTTGCCGGCCGCCTTCAGGTATTGATCCAGCAGCGGCCGGGCGGAAGGAACGGCCTGCTCGAAGGCGGTCCAGCTCGCCTTGCCCTTCGCCGCCATGGCGTTGCGCACGTCGGCTGGCGGCGTGTAGATGGCCATGCCTTTTGCCTTGAGCATCGTGAAGTTACGCGCGTCTTCTTCTTTCGCCGCTTCCCAGAACTCAGGCTCGAGCTTCGCCGCGACCTCCTCGATCGCTTTCTGGTCTTTCGGGCTGAGCTTGTTCCACGCGTCGAGATTGACCGTGACGCCTTCGAAATTCGACTGCCAGTTGACGACATTGCAGAACTTCTGGAAGTCCCAGAACTGGCCGTCCACCGCCGACGACGTGGACGTCGACACACTGTTGATCACGCCCGTCGACAGCGCCGGCACCACTTCGCCCCATGGAATCTGCGCAGGCGATGCCCCCAGGCTGCGAAAGAAGTCGCTGCCGTTGCGGTCGGTGGTGCGGATCTTCATCGAGCGGAAGGTGTCCGCGTTCGCCAGTTCTGCCTTCGAGAAGATGTTCTGGCCGGGCCACGGAATCGTGAACAGCAGCTTCTGGTTGAACTTCCTGAATTCGGCGTCGTAGTAGGGTTTCGAGACGGTACGGAAGGTCTTCATCTCGTCGAAGCCGGACACCAGATACGGCACCGAGGAAGCGCCGAGAACGGGCGAGACGCCCACTTGCTGCGCGAACTGGAACGAGCCGATCGGCACCAGTCCGTCGCGGATCACACCGAGCATTTCAGGGCCCTTGAAGCCCAGCTGCCCGCCGGCGTGAACGGAAATCTGCACGTCGTTCTGCGTGGCCGCGGCGACGGCCGCCGCAAATTTCTCGTCCAGTCTGGTCTGGTAATTGCCGGGCGCGTTGGCGGTCGCGAAGTCCCAGCTCACGGCATGCGCGGGCATCGCCGCAAGCGCTGCAACGGCGCACGCGCACGCCGCGCCCAGCATTTTCAATCCGTTCATGTCTCACCTGTTCGAAGGGGTTCATCGGCGAGATCGGGCTTCGCCTGACTCGACTTCGATCAGGTTAATCAGCCGGGTTGGGGCCGGCCAGTTCAAAAAAGAAATGACTTGTTGAATGAAATTCAACGGCGCGGAGGACGGACTTCAAGCGGCTTCAGCCGCCCTCCATCAGGGCGCCTGGCGCTCAGGCCTTGCTCACCCGCACGCCACGCGCACCCGGCGTACGCGCCGGCGCGGTCTTGTAGTGCGTGCTATACAGCGTCGCGCCGACGAACGTCAAACCGCCGACCAGATTCCCCACCACCGTGGGAATCTCGTTCCACAGCAGATAGTCCATCAGCGTGAAGTGACCGCCGAGCATCAGGCCCGACGGAAACAGGAACATGTTGACGACCGAGTGCTCGAAGCCCATGTAGAAGAACACGAGAATCGGCATCCACATCGCGACGACCTTGCCGGTCACCGACGTCGAGAGCATCGCCGCCACCACGCCGGTGGACACCATCCAGTTGCACATCACGCCGCGAATGAAGAGCGTCAGCATGCCCGCCGCGCCGTGCGCCGCATAGCCCAGCGTGCGCGCCTCGCCAATCCCGCCGATCTTGTGTCCGATGGCGTTCGGCGCTTCCGAAAAACCGAACGTGAAAATGATGGCCATGAACAGGGCCACGGTCAGCGCGCCCGCGAAGTTGCCGATGAACACCAGCGACCAGTTGCGCATCACGCCGCCCCATGTCGCGCCGGGACGGCCGTCGAGCACGGCGAGCGGTGCGAGCGTGAACACGCCGGTGAGCAGGTCGAAGCCCAGCAGATACAGCATGCAGAAGCCCACCGGAAACAGCAGCGAGCCGACGAGCGCATTGCCCGTGTTGATGGTGATGCTGACCGCGAACGCCGCTGCCAGCGCGAGAATGGCGCCGGCCATGTAGGCGCGGATCAGCGTATCGCGGGTGGACATCAGCAGCTTGGACTCGCCTGCATCGATCATCTTCGGAACGAACTCGGCGGGAGACAGATAGGCCATGGGTGTACTCGCTTTGAAAAGCCAAAAAAAAACCGCGCACGGGCAACGCATTCGCATGCGTGACCTTGTGCGCGGACTTCGTTATCCACGGGTTGACGCGCAGCGTGATGCCTGCGCGACGATCAAACCACCGTTAGCTTGATGCCCTCTAAAAGCACCTTCCATACCATGCAGCGTTCATGACGGTATGACGGGGCGTGCGTGCCGATCGTGCGTTCGCGGCTGCACTGCGGGAGTGCTTCGGTGAATCGTGCGGGACCAATGTAGTGCAGGCGTGCTCAGGAAGAGCGCTTGTCCACACGCGCATGACCCGGCGAGAAGCTCACCGTCTCCGGCGAGATCAGGATCTCTTCAGCAAGCTCCACGAGCGAGCGGTTGCGGTCCATCGAGGTCTTCTGCAACAGTCTGAAGGCGACGTCCTCGCTGAGGCCATGCCGCGCCATCAGCGCGTGCTTGGCCCGCTGCACGAGCTTGCGTTCATGCAATGCGCGGCGCGCTTCGTCGAGTTCGACTTCCATGCGCGCGAGCCGTGCCGACTGCGCCTCCAGCACCGACTTCAGGCTGCTGACCGTAGCGCGGTCCGCGCCGATCAGCGTGTCCGACGAGACCGGCGCACCATCGCCCGCGAAGAAATGATCGAGCGCCTGCGCGTGTGTGGGCGGCGTATCGCGCAACGCCTGCAACAGCGCTTCGGAGTCGCGCAGCGCCTGTTGCGCGAGCGCGATGGAGGCATCGCACGCCGCGCGGCCGAGCGCCGTCAGCGCAAGTTGCAAATGCCACAGGTCGGTGATGCGCGCACTGCTGGCATCGAACCAGGAGTCGGTCAGCGATGCATCGAGCGTCTCGCCCGCCTGCGCGCTGCACAGGATGCGCCGCAGCCGCATCAGCGCGCCTGCGTGCGCCGTGAGCGCACGGCTGGTCCACCAGTCGGCCTGCGCGGCATCGGCGAAATTCTCGAAGACTTCGAGACTGCGGTCCTGTGCGTGGATCAGATGCAGCAAGCGCTGCTGCTGGTCCGCCGGGAAGCCGCCCGACGCGAACATATGCGCGCCCACCGCGCGTTCCTGTCCGGCTTCCTCCTTGCCCTGCACCACATGCACCAGCGCGACGAGCAGCCGCGAAATGGCCGGCTCGGGTGCACCGTCGGCCAGTTGGAACACCAGCTCCATCAGGCCGCCGATCACCTTGCTGAAGGCCAGCACGGAAGCTGGCGCGGACATGCCGCGACGGTCGATCCGTCCACGCAATGCATCGAGCGAGTCGAGGTCGAGCAACACCCACGCGATCGATGCGAGCATGCGCGACGACGCATCGCGCTCGGGCATGAGCTGGAGTTCGAGATGCGCCTGCAATTGCACGACGAGCGGCGCAAGCTCGCCGCGCGCCGTCAGGCGTTCTTCGCTGAAGCGCTTGCCGCCGGACGCGAGAAAGATGCTCGTGATGCCGCGCTCGCGTTGCAGGACGTGAATGGTGCGGCCGATGAGATCGACGAGTTCGATACGGTCGGCCAGAAGCTGCAACGAGGCGATCTCTCGTTGCTTGGCGCGCAGCGCGAACTGCGATGCGGGTGCGAACATCGTTTTGGAAAAAGCGAAGGCGAATGGTGCGGATTCTAAGCCCGAAAATAAGCCGGCCAATATTCGCCGCAGCACGTGGATTTTTGAAGTGTTCAACTGTGTTTCCCGCTGTTCGAATCGACAGGAGGAAACGTCATGCAATCGCAGATCTCGTCGTTGTCGCGTGCCACGCTGAGCGAGGCGCTCGTCGCGGCCAAGGCGCGCCTGGGCCTGACTTATGCCGAACTCGCGGAAGGCACCGGCCTGAGCGTGCCCTACGTCACGGCCGCGATACTCGGCCAGCATCCGCTGCCCGAACAGGCCGCGCAGAGCGTCGCCGAGAAGCTCGGCATGGACGCCGACGCCGCCGCGCTGCTGCAAACCATCCCCTTGCGCGGCAGCATTCCCGGCAACGTGCCGACCGACCCGACCATCTATCGCTTCTACGAAATGGTCCAGGTCTACGGCACGACGCTGAAGGCGCTCGTGCATGAACAGTTCGGCGACGGCATCATCAGCGCGATCAACTTTCGCATCGACATCAAGAAAGTGGACGACCCGGAAGGCGGATCGCGGGCGGTCATCACGCTGGACGGCAAGTTCCTGCCGTACAAGCCGTTCTGAGCAGGCGCTGCAACGGGCCGTTCAACGGACGGTAGCAAGCGGCGTTTCGTGTTCGGCGACGCCCCGCGCCGACACAGGCGCGAGACCCATCAGCCGCGCGAGCGTCGCCCAGCGTTGCAGCGCCGCGCGGTATTCGTCGTCGGCCTGGGCATCGAAATAACGCGCGGCGTCGAGCCCTTCCAGCTTGTGCGCCAGCGCCGCGACATCATGCTGCCCGCGCGGCGGCTTCGCGCCATGCAACGCATCGCTCATTTCTGCTCCAGCCATACGCCGTCCGGCGTCTTCACGACATAGCCATTCGCCGTCTTCATCGTGACGGTGCCTTCGTTCTCGCCGATCATCGGCGTCTGCGGCAGATTGGCCGCGTATTGCGAGAGCGTCACGCCCGGCTTGAACGGGCTGTTCGACACCAGGTTCGACAGCAACTGCGAGACCGCGAGGAAGCTGGTCGGCTGATCGACGACGGTGGTCGGCCCATGATTGCCCGTGAAGCCGACCAGACGCACGCCGACCGGTCCATGCACGACGGACGGCGTCGGAATCTCGCGCAGGCCGGCGACCTGATTGTTATCGCCGCGCAGGGCCGCGCCGTGTTCGGGCACGAACAGGATCACCGCGCGCCTGCCCGATTGCTGGATCAGATCGGCGAAGCGATCGAAGTCGCTCATCAGCTTGTTGACGCGCACCGGATACGACTCCAGGCTCGTAAGCTTGCTGTTGGCGAGCTTGTTGCCGTCGTGCAGGCTGATGGTGTTGTAGTACAGGGCGACCGGACCCGGCACCTGCGCGCGTTGCGCGTACCAGTTCGCCAGCGTGCCGTAGTCGTCCATGATCGGCGAGCCGTCGAACGCATGCATGCCGACCTGCGCGCCGGTGTTGGGCACCATCGTCACGTTCGGCACGCCGAGATTGTCCTTCACCACCTGCGTGAAGTTGTCGAAGTGGCCGTCGTGATTGAAGGTCACTTGCGGCGTGTAGCCCGCTTGCGCAAGGTCGGCCATCAGGTGGCATTGTGCAGGCGCGTCCTTGTACAGGTCCGCATGCGCTTCCTGTCCGCACGCGGCGCGCAGCACGCGGATCGCGGCGGGGCCGCTATAGCTCGCGGCCGTGCTGAAGTTCGTGAACAGATAATCGAAGTGCGAAAGGAACGGGTGATTGCGCTCCTTCGACACATCGAGGTCGTCCCACGAGAGCGAGCAGATATGCAGCACGATGACATCGAACTGTTCCTTCTGATCCGCCGACAGATGCCCGAAGCTCACCTGTCGCTGCGATTCCTTCGCGCGGAAGGCGGCGAGCGTCGCGTTATAGTCCAGCGGCCCGCTGGACGGCCCGGTGCCCGCGGCAGCCACGGCCGTATCTTGCGGCGCGGCGTGCAGGCGCGCGAGCACGGCGTTCGCGCCTTGCCACATCGGCAGCGCGAGCAGCGCAATGATCACGAAGGTCGCGACGCGCAGCCAGCGGTTGACGACGAGATACGCAACCAGCCCGCACAGCGCGAGGACGATCAGCATCGGCGGAAGAAAGCGCGGCAGCAGTTCGAGCCAGTAGTCGAAGCTGAACGTGCGCAGATTGCCGAACTCCTCGACGATGCGCGCGAACGGCGGCACGTTCGCCTCGCGATACATGAGCGGCAGGCCAATCGCCAGTCCGGCGACGAGCCGCACCGCGCGCCACAGCTGCGCGCGCAGCGGCGAACTCATCGCGAGCGCCAGCGCGAACGCAATGTTCGCCCACCACAGCGGTTGCAGATGGCCCGTGGAAAACAGCGCCAGCTTGATGATGAAATACAGGTTCCAGAATGTCATTGTCGTGCTCTTGTTTGACGCGCCGCTCGCTGAACGGCGCGTCGTGCAAATCTTTTGAAGGCCGCTTTCAATAGCGCGGCCGGTCCAGCGCCAGCCACGCGAGCAGCGTGCGCCGCGCGCCGTCGAACAGACGCGCATAGCCTTCGAAGCCCATCAGCAGCACTTCCTTCAGGCCCTTGAGCGGCGCATCTTTCTCGCTGTGATCTTCCCAGTCGAGCCATGCATCCGCGCGGCCGAACGTGCATTGCACGAGCCGGCGCTCCTGCTCCAGCGTGAGTGCATCGAACTGCACGCCCAGATGCGCGCCCGCATGCCGCGACACGCGCACCGGAAAATGGAACGGCCGCTCGCCGCGCGTCACCACGACGCCGAGCGTGTCGCCCGCGCGCAGGTCCAGAGCACCCGCTTCCACCACGAGACCGAGACCGCCCGTCGAGTAATCGCTCGTGCGGCACGCGACCGTGCTGCCGTCGTTGAGCACGAGCGTGGCGGGCATGTTCATCGCAATGCGATGCGTGACGCGCACCTGCCGCGCTTCGCGCGCGACGCTCACCGCCGCGCCCAGCATCACGAGGTTGTAGAGCGTCCAGAAGACGTTCATCAGGATGGTCGCGGCTTCGTCGCCGGCGTCGAAGGCGAGGCGGTAGAGACCGAAGGCCATCGCCGCCGCGTTCAGGCCGAGCAGGATCAGATACGGCTTGCTCATCGCCCAGTCGAGATAGGTCTGGTCGATGCGCCCGCCCTTGTCCGTCACGTTGAACTTGCCGTGCTTCGGGCTGAAGAACGCGATGGTGGTCGGCAGCGCGATGTACCACGCGAGCACGGACTCATACACCTCGGCCCAGAACGAATGGCGGTACTTGCCCTGCATGCGCGAGTTCGCGATGTTCGCAATCACGATGTACGGCAGCACGAAGCCGGCAATCGTGGTCGCCGCCGCGTTGATGAAGTACATCTGGAAGAACAGGTACCACATCGGCATGGTGAGGAACACCAGGCGTGGAATGCCGTAGAAGAAGTGCAGCATCGCGTTGCCGTAGCACAGGCGCTGGAAGAAGCCGAGGCCCCGGCCGATGAACGGATTGTCGATGCGAAAGATCTGCGCCATGCCGCGCGCCCAGCGCGTGCGCTGCTTGATGTGGCTCGCGAGCGATTCGGTGGCAAGCCCCGCGGCCTGCACGGTCGGCAGATACGCCGTCGTATAGTCGCGCCGATGCAGCTTGAGCGCCGTATGCGCATCTTCCGTCACGGTTTCCACGGCAATGCCGCCCACCTCTTCCAGCGGCGCTCGCTTGATGACCGCGCACGAGCCGCAGAAGAACGTGGCGTTCCACAGGTCGTTGCCGGCCTGCACGAGCCCATAGAACAGGCTGCCTTCGTTCGGCACGCGGCGGAAGGTGCCGAGATTGCGTTCGAACGGATCGGGCGAGAAGAAATGATGCGGCGTCTGCACCATCGCGCATTTCGGATCGGCGAAGAAGGTGCCCATCGTTGCTTGCAGGAACGAACGTGTGGGCACGTGATCGCAATCGAAGATTGCAATGTAGTCGCCCTGCGTCTTCGCGAGCGCGCGGTTGATGTTGCCCGCCTTTGCGTGCTGGTTGTCGTCGCGCGTGAGGTAGCCGATACCCGCCTCGCGCGCGAGCGCCTCGAACTCGGGACGGTGGCCGTCGTCGAGCAGATAGATGCGCAGCTTGTCCGCCGGCCAGTCGATGCCCTGCGCCGCGAACAGCGTCGGCTTCACGACGGCGAGCGGTTCGTTATAGGTCGGAATGTAGACGTCGACGCTCGGCCACAGGGCGGGATCGGCGGGCAGCGCCGACACCTTGCGGTCGAGCGGCCAGGCGGTCTGGATGAAGCCGAACAGCAGGATCATCCACGTATAGGCTTCCGCGGCGAACAATGCATAACCCACCACCGCTTCGCCCGGCGTGCGGAAGTCGAGCGTCTGCGTGGTGCGCCACCAGACATAGCGCGCGGTGACGAGCAGCGCGATGCCCGCGAGAATCAGCACCGGCATGCGTCCGGGAATGCGGCGGATGACCAGCGCCACGCCGATCAGCACGGCAAAGAAGCCGAACTGGCCGTGCCCCGCGAGCGGCGAGGTACCGACCAGCGCCCACAGCAGCAGCCCGATGGCGGCCAGCACCGGCAGCAGGAAGCGCACGCGGCTGAGACCGTTCGCGCCGCCTTCGAGATGCGCGCCCCAACGTGACCACGGCAGTTTGTCGATCTGCGTGTCGATCGCGCGTTTCGCCCACGCCAGTGACTGTCCGATGGGCGTCCACACCCTTACAAGCACGCGCGACACGGCGGCGAGACGCACGCGCACGCTCTTCGCGTCGGCACGCGGCGGCCGCACGAACGCGCGCAGGAGCCACGCCCACGGATTGCGCACGTCCATGACGCCCCACTCGCGCGCCCACGCCAGCACGAAGGCCCGCAGCAGTTCACGCGCGATATCGCGCCGACCCGCGCGCGGCGGCTTGAAGAAAATGCGCACCCACCAGTCGATGGCCGAACGCGTGTCCGGCACGCCGAGTCCGCGCGCGATCCAGTCGATGGCGTGCTTGCGAAAGGGCTTCATGCCGTTACATCCGCTGTTTTCGCGGGCAACCACGCATCGAGTTCATGCGCGAGCCCATGCAGGTCGTGCGATGCCTGCGAATGCGGCGCTTCGTCGAACAGCCACGCGCCGCGCGAAAAGGCTTCGGGCAGCGCGGCATCGACATGGATGCGCTGTGCGAGCAACGCGCCGTGCGAAGCGACCCGCAGCATCGCCAGCAGATCGCGCTGCATCTCGCGCGCGGGGTTCAACCGGTTCACCACCAGCCGCACGTCGGCGCAGGCTTCGCGCAGCGCGGCCAGACGCGCGACCAGCGTCGCGCAGGCTGCGGGCTCGGGCGGCGTCACGCACAGCACGAGATCGGCGGCGCGCACGGCGTGGTCCGCCTGGGGCGACGGGTAGCGCGGCGTGTCGAGCAGCACCACGCCCGTCTCCGGCAAGCCGATCTCGCCCAGCGCGCGTTCGAGCCAGCGCGGCTGCGCGGCGAGCCGGGCATCGCACGCGGCGGCTTCGGCGAGCGTCACCTGGCCGTGCGGCACGAACAGCACGCCGTCTTCGTTGCGGAAGGTGTGATCGTGCCAGTGACGCGTCGTGTCGGTGAGCGCCTGCGCGATGCCGGACGGCGGCAATTCATCGAGTCCGAGATGCGCGCCCAGCATGTTCTGCGGATCCAGATCGAGCGCGACCACCTCGCGTCCCGCGCGGGCCAGCAAGGTCGCGAGCGCGGCCGTCAGCGTCGTGCGGCCCGCGCCGCCTGCCGTGGAAATCAGGGCGATGGTTTTCATGAGCGAGCCTCGTCGTTGCGCTCGGGCAGCAGGCGCGCATTGAGCACGACCGGTTCGAGCACGCACGGCACCGCATCGCGGGGATCGAAACCGCGCAGATCCGCCAGGCCACGACGCGCGCTCGCACGTTGCCAGATCATCCACGCGGGCACGCCCGCGAGCGCGCCGATCATCACGGAGAACAACAGGATGTCCATGGTTCAGTTCCTCGGTTCAGCGAGCGGCATGCGCGCGGGCATCGCGCGGCGCACGCGTTGCTTGCCGTGCAGTTCGTCGAGTGCCGTGTGCCGGCGCGTGTCTTCGTGCAGCGCGTGTTCGATGGCGGCGAGCTCGGCGCGGGCGCGCTCGACGGGATCGGCGGCTTGCGGTTCTTGCTCAGCGTGTGCAATCTGCGGTCGTGCAGACGCCGCGAACAGATCCGTATAGTCCGCAGCGGGCGCGCGCCGGTTCGCCGCTTCGAGCGCCTGCAACGCCGCTTCGATCTGCTCGTTCGCCAGATAGGTCACGTCCTTCGCGATGCGCTCCAGCGGCGCCGTGAAGATGCGCGCCAGCGCGGCGCCCGCATCGGCCTGACGGCAGCCGAACAGGAACACATAGAGATGCGTCGCGTCCGCCGTGAAGACATCGCCGGCGCGGCGCGGATGGCACTGACCCAGCGCCTCGACGTGCGCAAGCGCGGGCGGCAGCGTCAGCCGGGCCAGTACGTGCGGCAGACGCAGCATCGCGCCGCGCGCCAGCGCACCGTGGGTATGCGCGCAGAAGGCCGCGAGATTGAGATAGCCGAGCGCGGCATCCGCGAGCGACGCGGCCAGCGCCGTGCGATAGTCCGGCACCAGCGCGCGCGTATAGAGCTGTCCTTGCAGCGACTGCAACAGCGATTCGAGCCGCGAGAACGGCACGTCGCGCCCGACAACCAGATTCGCGCCGAGGCTCAGCATCAGCAGCTCGTACTGGTGACGCAGCACTTCGCCGCGCTCCACCACCGCGATTTTCAGCGCGCGGCCGCAGCGACGGCGCAGCGTATGCACGGCGGCGCACAGCGCGTCCAGTTCCGCGCGGTTCCGATACGCCAGCACGACGGTCGCGCCACGCGCGCCCTCGCATGCGGCGACGACGGCATCGCGGTCTGTCAGCACGTCCCAGTCGCGCGGCACGCCAGCCTGATCGCCGGTAACGGCGCGGCAGGTCACGACGCGCTGTTCATCGCGAGCCAGACGCGCCTGCTGCGGGGCCTGATCCGTCGCAACGCGTTCCTGCGGCGCGACGCTCAGGCGGCCATCGCCGGCGAAACGCAGCGCGCGCACGTCGCCGGTGACCAGCGCCTTGCCCGCGCGCCAGAAATCCACTTGCCACAGCAGTTCGCCATGCGAGCGGCGCACCCGCGCGACACCCGCGCACGCGCCGTTCAGTTCGCTTCGGCCGGCGTGCGGCTGGGCGTCGTCGAGGTCGTCTTGTTCCTCGCCCGCGTTCGGGCCGAGCAGCAGCACCATCGTGATGCCGCGCGACGCGCACCAACCCGACAGCAGACGTCCTTCACGCGCCAGCGCGGCCGGATCGTTCCAGCTGAACCAGCGCCCGGCGCCTTCGACCAACACCAGCGCCCCGCGCCGCAAGCCAAAACGCTTCAGCGCGCGCAGTCCGCCGAACAGTCGCGCGAACGCGGGCGGCTCGGTTACGGGGGCTTCCGCGTCGGCTTCGGTGGGCGCATCGGCGGGCATCGCCAGCACGTTCAGATGACGCGGCCAGCCCTCTGCCGCCGCGCCGGAGAAACCGAGTTCGCGCAGGCGTACCGCCGCTTGCGCCCGCCCTCGCGCCAGCACCACCGTCACGTGGCGCGTGTTCGCGGCGCGCGCGCTGGACCAGATCAGCGCGTCGCATTCCGGCGATCCCGGCGTGACGTGTACGGCATGCAGCGCGCCCGGCACGAGCGTCGCGAGATCGTCGGGCAAAGCGTCGATGGCGAGCCGGCTCGCCGTGTGTTCGCCTGCGGTCAGCCGTCTGCGCAGCCACTGCGCGAGCGCGGCGAACACGCCCGTTCCGCCGCTTACGCCGCTCTCGCCGCTGCGATGGGTCTCGTTGCTCACTTCGGTCTGTCCTGCTGTCGATGACGCGTCGCGCGCGTCGCCCAGGGGGTTCGGATGCATGTCAATAGCTCGAATAGAGGCGCACCGGCTGCGGCCCGATGCGGTATTCGTCCTTGCGCGGCGAGAACGCGAAGCGCGCGTAGATCATCCCGGAACTCGGCGCATAGTCGTGCGAGTGGTCGATGCTCACGCGCCCGCCCACGACGAACTGCGGATTCACGCGATACTCAAGCGTCGCGCCGAGCCCGTACGAGAAGCCGACGCCGCGCGTCGAGCTGCCGCCGAACACGAGGTTGCCCAGGTTCGTCTGGCTCAGTCCGGGCGTGTTCGGCAGGCCGTTCGGGAAGTACGGCGAATCCTTTTCATAGGTATTGGAGACGCCGACCGTCGCCGTGATGTCCCAGCGGAAGTCATTGCGCTTGCCCATCCATTCGATCGGCACGCCCAGCGAGAGATAGCGCTGCGGGCTGTAATAGCCGCCCTGTCCGAAGGTGTAGTAGCGCAGGTTGTCGGTGTAATGCCAGGCATTGCCGACGAGGCCCGTCAGCACGCGCATCGTGCCGCGTTCATAGACCGGCACGGTGAAGCCCGTGCGCAGGATGAACTCCTGATTGCTCGCGACGTTGCGTCCGCTCAGCACGCCTGCGCCGAGATCCGCGAAGGTGCTCACGCGGCCGAAGTCGACGCCCATGTGCACGTCGATGCCGTCGCGCCGCACGCCGCCCCAGGTGACGTGCGTGAGCGGATCGGTGAGGCCCGCGTACGACAGTTCGCTGCTCGTCACCGCGCGGCGCGAGGCCGATACCGAAAAGCTCGCCGGACCCGCATCGAACTTGTAGCGCGCGCCGCCCACCAGGTAGTGGACCGGGAAGCCGAGCGGCGATGAACCCAGATCGAGACGCCATGCATCGGACTGATAGCCCACGCCGCCGCCCAGGCCGTTGGCGTGCTGATGCAGATCGCCTGTCGTGACCGGCGAGGTCTTCAGGTATTGGGCCAGTTGCGCCGCTGACTGCGCGGTGCCGTCGTAGAAGCCGGCGTTCGTGCCGAAGGTCTGCACCACGTAAGGCAGGCTCGGCGTGGCCGAAGTCCGGTCGATGCCGCTGATGTCGAGCGTGCCGGCATCGAGATGCACGGCATCGGCGTGGACGAAGAAATGCCCGTCGTAGCGATACGGAATCTGCGCGTAGATCGGCACCTGCTGCGCGCGATACGCCGAGACGCCCGCATCGCCGGACTTGTAGGCGGGAATCCACGCCGTTTCCACTTCGGGATCGCGCCGCTGGTCGAGGTCGTCGAGGGCGGCTTGCGCGGGCGTCGGGCGTGCCTGAGCGTAGCCGCTTGCAAAACCGGACGCGCCCGCCGGCGTGCTGAAGCCCGGCGTCATGCCCGCCGCGCGCTCCTGATCCAGCGAAAGCCGGTACAGCGACGCCGCTTCCTCGTATGCGCCGAGGTCTTCCGCGACGCGCCCCGCCTGCACAGTCACGTCCGGCCGCGCCGGATACGCGACGCGCAACGGCTGCGTGATCGCCTGCGCCGCCAGCGGACGATGCAGCGCCGCGTAACGGCGCGCCGCCGAAAGACGTGTGTCGATATCGTCGGGCGCGGCGCCATCCACCACGCGTTGCACGAGCGCGAGCGCGTCGCGGCGCTGGCCGTCGTCGCCGAGCACGCGCGCGAGGGCAAGCTGCGTTTCGGCATCGTCGGGCGCGGCGGCGAGCACCGGCGCGAGCGCGGCGCGCGCCTGCGCATAGCCGCCCTGCACGCGCGCCAGATCGGCCACTTCGAAGGCATAGCGCTTGTCGCGTCGGCCCGCCGCGCTCACGTTGGCAAGCAGCGTCTGCGCGCGCGCATAGTCGCCTGCGTCGATGGCGTCGTCGGTCTGACGCAGCGTCATGCGCAGCGCCTGATCTTCCAGACGTTCAGCCTGACGCGGTGTGAGCGCGGGGTCGCGACGCACCGTGGCGAGCGTCGCCGCCAAGGCGTCTTCGCGGCGCGCGCCGCCGAGCAGGTCGCCGTACCGCAGGCGCACGTCGGCATCGGTGGCTGCGGCATGCGTGTTCATCCAGTCCTGCATCAGCGCAAGACCGCGCTGCGTCTCGCCATGATCGATATACAGCGAGCCCACCGACGCAAGCAGGTTCGGATCGTCCTGCGACAGCGCTTCGGCGCGGGCGAGCGCATGCTTCGCGGCGTCGGTGTCGTTGCGCGCGTCGGCCGCGCGGGCATCGAGCAAGGCTTGCTGGGCGTCGAGGTTGCGGGACAGCGCGCGCATCGCGTCGCTGCGCGCGGACTCCGGGATGCCTGCGAGCGCCGCTTGCGCGCCCGCGAGATCGTCGAGCGAATTGCGATAGAGCGCGCTGGCGTAACGCATCTGTGCCGCGTTTTCTCCTTGCTTCTCGCCTTGTTCCGCGCGCGCCAGACCGTCATCCATCACGGCTCGGCCGAGTTGCGGCAGACCCAGGTTCTGATAGAGGCGCGCCAGCGCGAAACGCGTCCATGGCTGATCCGGCTCGATGCGCAACGACGCCTCGTAGCGCTGCGCAGCCGGGCCGTTGCGGCCCTGATCGGCCAGTTGCTTCGCGTCGGACGCGACCTTGTCCGCGCGCATCTCGACCAGGCTCTGGCGATCTTCAGCGGACGTAAAGCGCGTCTGCAACGCGGCGATCAGCGGTTCGACTTCATCGGCGCGTCCCGTGCTCTCCAGCAATGTGCGCGTGCTGCGCAATGCGGACATGCTCGGCGCGCGGCCAGCGAGCTGCGCGCGCAACAGCGGCTCGGCATGCCTGAAGTCGCCCTGCGCGAGCAAGGCATCGGCGAGCAGCACGCTGGCGTCGGCGTTGCCCGGATCGAGCGTCAGCGCCTGACGCGCATAGCGCTCAGCATCGGCGGGCCGGCCGGCGGCGGCCGCATCGCGACCATGCGCGAGCGTGCCCCACAACAGCGCCGTGCGCGCGAGGCTCTGCCATTTCGAGCGATCGTCGCCGCCCAGCGAAGCGGCACGTTCGAACAACGCGCGCGCTTCGTCGCGATTGCCCTCGCGCATGCGCAGCATGCCCAGGCCGCCGACCGCGTCCGCATCGTTCGGACGCGCTGCCGCCGCGCGCGCGAGCAAGGGTGCCGCAGCGGCGAGGTCGCCGCGCGTCAGCGCCATGAGGCCGCGTTGTTGCGCGATGTAGTCCGGATCGCGTTCGAGCGCACGCTGCGCCTCGACGCGCGCGTCGAGCAGCGCGGCGCGGTCCTTGAATTCGGTGTCGTCGGGCACGAGCGTGAGATAAGCGCGCAAGGACGGCAGATACGCGACATCCGCACCCGCCGATTGCAGCACGTGACGCCAGACATCGAGCGCGGCATTGCGGTCGGTGTCGTCGCGCGTGGCCAGATTCCACGCAATGCGGTTCGCTTCCGCACGCGTCGCGTCGCTGCTGTTGAGCAGGCGCGCCAGGGTCTGCGCGGCATCGACGTCGGCGGGATCGGCGGCGACGCGGCGGCGCAATGCATCGAGTGCTTCCTGGCGTCGCGCGGGCGTCGCCGCGATGATCTGGTAATACTCCGCGCCGAGCGCGCCGGAAGGCGCGCCGTGCGGGAACAATGCGCCGAGCCGGCGCGCCGCTTCATCGGACTGGCCGCTGCGCGACAACAGCCGGATAGCCGCCATTTCCTGACGGCCGCTCACAGCGACGCGATACTCGTCGTCCAGCTGGCGCGTAAGCAGCGCGTCTGGCGCGAGCGTCTTCATGCGGGTGAGCGTGGCGAGCGCTTGCTGCGCCTGGCCGAGCCGCAACTGGATGCGCACGCGTTCGGCCAGCAAGCGCGGATCGGTGGGGGCGATCAGCAAGGCCTTGTCGATGGCTTGCAGCGCCAGGTCGTCGCGATGCTTGTTGCCCCACGCGCGCGCGGTGCCGTAGAGACGCTCGGCGAGCACGGGCATGGCGGGATCGTGCGCCTTCTGAACCGGCGCGCGCGAGTCGGCGGCATGCGCCGGCATCACGGCGCACGGCAACGCGCACATCGCGCTCAGCGAAACCAGTGCCGCATGCAGCCGTATGAACGAGATCGGGCGCGTGTGCTTCACTTCGCACCCTCGCACACGCGTGCATCGAGCGATGCGGCGTGCAGGCGGCCGTCCGCGTCGAAGCGATAGCGGCCTTCGCGCCAGCCCAGGCCGAACAGCGTCAGCACGCTCGTGTAATAGCCCGGCGCGACGGCGTTCGCGGCACGCGCGGCCTGTGCATCGGCGAGTGCGGTCTCACCGCGTGCCGTCAGGAAAGGCACGGCGGCGGCGGAGAAGCCCGCGTTGCCGTCGTTCGGGCCGGCTTGTGCGTTGCGCGTATCGATGCGCTCGGGCGGCGCACCGTGTTCCGCGATATACGCAGCGAACGGCGCGAAGCGTTCCAGCAGCGCTGCGCGCGCCGGATCGGCGGCATCGAGCAGACCTGCCCACAGGTACACGCGAATGGCGTTGTAGGCGCTCTCGGCCTGCGTGTCCTCGTCAGGCGCGAAGCCCCCTTGCACGCGATACAGCGCCCAGTCGGGCGAGAAGCCGTGCGGCGCCGTGTCGGTCAGCAGGCGCGCGCTCGTCGCGGCGAGACGCTGCCAGCGCGGATCGTCCGGCAGCGACACGCCAATGCCACGCAGCACCTGCAACGGCACATAACTCGGATTGACGCGCCAGGTATCGGCGGCGGGATGAAAGCCCACCGGTCCGGGCAGCAGGGTGAGACCGAGACCCGGCAACTGCGCGGCTTCGGTGTCGAGCACGCGGCGGGCAAGCGCCGCGCCGCGCGCCGTATAGCTGCGCTCGCCCCACGCGCGGCCTGCTTCGATGAGCGCGTAGGCAATCCAGAGATCGGCGTCCGATGCGGCGTTCGTGTCGAGCACGCGGAACTTGCCGGTGTCGTCGCGTCCCCACAGCCAGGCGGGCAGATGCGACGTGAGATCGCCTTGCGCCAGCTGGTCCTCGGTCCAGCGGAGAATCGTGTCGAAGCTCGCGCGGTCGTTCGCCACCAGCGCGAAGAACAGCGCGTAGGACTGGCCTTCGGAGACGGTGCGCGCATCGGCGGAACCGACGTCGATCACGCGGCCTTCGTTCGAAACGAAGTCGCGTTTGAAGGCTTCCCAGCGTGGCCAGGTTGAAGGAGGTGCGGCGTTCGCGGCCGGCACGCAGGTGCGCGGCGCGGTGGGGTTGGTCATGCGGGGGGCGGTGGGTGTTTTGTTTGCGTTCGTTGCGTTGGTTGCGTTCGTTGCGTTCGTTGCGTTCGTTGCGTTGGTTGCGTTGGTTGCGTTCGTTGCGTTGGTCGCGTTGCTCGCGTTGGTTGCGTTGGTTGCGTTGGTTGCGTTGGTTGCGTTGGTCGCGTTGGTCGCGTTGGTCGCGTTGGTCGCGTTGGTCGCGTTGGTCGCGTTGGTCGCGTTGGTCGCGTTGGTCGCGTTGGTCGCGTTCGTCGCGCCGTGTGCATCAGGCGCACCCGCCACACCAACGCAAGCGAACACCATCGCCACAGCGGCGCACCCGCGCCTGACAAACAGAGCCTTCATTTACCTGCTCCGTCGCGCCAGTGCGAGCCGCCATCCACCGCAGCGCACGGCAGCTACCGCGAATACCGCAAACAAGACCGCGGACGCGGCCAGGGCCAGGATCGGCTCGAGTCCGGGGATGCGCTTCATCGCTCAGATGCCCCGGCGGCGTGCAGCCAGTTCCTGCAGCGCGGCGAATGCGCCGACCGCGATCAGCAGCCCCGCGAGCGCACCCAGCAAACCGAGCAGCACCGGATGCAGCATCAGACGGCTCCACAGCTTCGCGTACCACGGCACATAACCCACGAGATAGGTATCGCCGACGCGCATGCTGTCCACGCCGCCGCGCCGCACCAGCGACACATCGCCCTGCACCTGCGCCACGCGGTCGGGCCGCTCCAGCACGTCGAGCAGATCGGTGAGACGGCCGGCGCCCGTCGCGGCCAGCGCGACCACACTGCGTCCCTTCGTGCCCGGCGATTCGAAGCCCATCAGCGCGGCAATCGGCCCGCTCTGATCGAGCGACGCGCCGCCGTGCGTGACGAGCTTGCCATCGCGCCAGCGTTCGCCGATCGAAAACGACGCGCGCGCCATGCCGCCTTGCGCGGTCTGATCGGGATTGGCCACCGTGCTCGCGATGGAAAGCGGCAACGCATCGCGCCAACGCGCGAACACCGGCGACGAAGGCGCCCCGCCGATCACCAGCAGATCCTTCTGTGCCAGCCCCGGCACGTCGCCCGGACGCGCGATGCTCACGCGCAACGCCGGGAAGCCGGTCCACTGGCCCATGTGGCCCATCATCGTCAACAGAGCTTCGAGTTCGTTCGCGGCGGGCCGGTCCGGAATCACGACGGCCGTCTGCGCGAGATCCGCGTAACGCGTGAACGGAAAGCCGCTATTGGCGAAGAACGCGAGGTTCGGCAGCTGCGCGTAATGCACGAAGCCGGAGAAGTCGATGGTCGAGTCCGGATCGACGGCCGCGCGCGCCGGATTCGACGCCACGCCCGCGCACACGCCCTGCTTCTGCGATTCAAGCGTGAAGCGCAACTGCAACTGATTGGAGCTGCCGACGCGGAACGCCGGAATGTCGAGCGCATTGTTCGCGCCGTTGTTGGCGCTCGCGAGGATCGGCAGGCTGAAGCGGCCCTGGCTGTCATCGCTCTTGGCGGCCGGCAGGCGGAACGACTTGACGAGCTGCTCGTTGATATCGACGGCCAGCGCCGAATTGTTCTGCACCGTCGGCGCCGTATAGCGATAACGGAGGTTGAGCGGCACGCCCGCGCTGTTCCACGAGAACAGGTCGGCGGGCACGCGCAGGTTCAGGCGGATGGCGTCGGGCGCACCGCCCGTCACTTGCAGTTGCGCAGGATCGTCGACGAGTTCCTTGAAGCTCACGGGCCGGTTGGTCGGCATCCAGCGCGGCGCGTCGTACGGTTCGCGCGGCTTGCCGATATCCACGTGCGCGACCTTCACCGATGCACCGGACATCGCCGTGCGGCCGAGCACCAGCGCAGCGGTGGCATCGTCGACTTGCGCCGCGTCGTTGCCCGTCACGATGAGCAGCTTGCGGTCCGTGGACGCCGGGTTGTCGGCGACGAGGATCGTCGGGCCATCGATGGCCGGCAGCTTCAGGTTCGCGGGCAACTGCGCGCGGGTGCCGATGACCACCGCGTGCTGGTCCGTCGGCAGCGTGTTCAACGCGGGAAAGCGCGCCTGCCGATAGTCGGCGAGCGCGCCGAACCACGACGCGAGCACGCTGGCGCTGCGCAGCGTCGCGTTGTCGGGCGAAGCGGGCAGCACGAACGGCAGCGTGAGACGGCTCACGTCGCGGGCATCGAAGAACGGTGCGGGCAGCAGCGCGAGATCGTCGGGGAGCTTGATCGGCGCGGTGTCGAGAATGAATTCGCTGGTCGGGCTGACGTCGGCCCACAGCGCGGTGTTGGCCGGATCCTCGCAATGATCGAGCGTGTAATGACCGATGAAGCGCAGCCCGAACTGGTTATAGTCGGTCAGCAGCTTCGGATCGAGCACGATGTCCTGCGTGACCATGGAGCCGGCGTGATCCTTGTCGAAGGGCACCGTGGCGATCACCTCGTTATTGAGCGAGACCTTCACGTGCGACAGCGGGAACACCAGCGACGGCGAATACGTATAGCGCAGACGCAGGCGCGCGCCGGTCACCACGCGGTCGAGCCGCACGCCGAGCGCAATGGACCGCGCATCTTCGAGGCCGCGCAGATGCATCGCCTGATAGGCGCCGAGCGCCGCGAACGGCACATGGATCGTGGAGGCGTTCGAAGACGCGTCAGGATTCACGGCAGTTGCGGCCGGCGTCGCGAGTTGCGCGGCAGGCAGCACGGCGGCATACAGGGCGCTGGTGGCCAGCGTGAGAGACAGGCAGAACGAGACGACTGGTTTCATCGACAGATCAGCTTCCGGGTTTTACGGCCGCACGCCGCGTGCTTCAAGGCTGCGTGCTTGATGATGTGAGACGGGACGACGAGCGCCGCGCTGCAGGCAGCGGCAAGGCAATGAACGGAAAGAGGTCGAACGATGCGCGCGGAAGGCGGCAACGTCGCGATGGCGCAGGCCCGGACTGCAATGACTTTCTGAGGCACAGTGCAGAAGCGAAAGATGCATGCGGCATACGGCGGCAAGGCACGGTCCGTTGTTGTTTTTTTGCTGTCTGTCAAGCGCTTGACGCACGTTTGTCGCGAAACAGCGGGCGCAACAGTAGCATAATTTGAAACAATTTGTATCTGCATCAATTTCCTTCAACACAAATGCCACATACGCGACATGGTTCGTTCCACTTCTTCGTCATCGTCCAAGGCCATGCCTTCTTCCAAGCCGGGCAACGGCAAACGCAGCGGCTTGCTGCGCGGCTTCTTCGCGTTGCGCCATTCCCGTGACGGCATCGTCGCGACGTGGCGCGAAGAAAGCGCATTCCGTCAGGAGGTGTGCATCGCAGTGGTCCTGCTGCCGATCGCGTTCCTCGTACCGGTCACGAGCGCCGAGCGCGTCTTGCTGGCTGCCTCGGTGCTGCTCGTGCTGCTGGTCGAGTTGATCAATTCGAGCATCGAGGCGGCCATCGACCGCATCTCGCTCGAACGCCATGAACTGTCCGGCCGCGCGAAGGACTGCGGCAGCGCGGCAGTCACCGTGGCGCTCGTGATCGGTGTCATGACATGGAGCGTGATCTGCGGACCGCTCGCGTGGCAGTGGCTGCGGGCGCATCTGTGACGACGCGCTGTGCCGTGCCGCGTTCCTTCGAACGTATGTCGGCGCGCATGCCTGGAACTTGATGGCAAGCGCGTGGCGACGCTGCGCTTGTCGCGAACGAAGTCGGAAAGATGTTCTCTTCGAAAGCCATGAGTAAGGATCGTCACCTTCATCGCCTTCATCGATTCGCGGAGCCGCCATGCTTGTTCGCCTTCTCACCGCAGCCGACGCAACCTCGTTCCAGGCACTGCGACTCGCCGGACTCAGCGAATGTCCGGCATCGTTTGCATCGAGTCATGAAGAAGAAGTGGATCGCTCCGCGCTGCATGTCGAGCGCATGCTCGAGACGAGCGACGACCAGGGCGTTCTGGGCTGCTTCGAACGATCACGCCTGATCGGCATCGCGGGCGTGAAGCGCGAGGCTCTACGGAAGTTGAGTCACAAGGCCTTCGTCTGGGGCGTGTATGTCGCCCGGGACAGGAGAGGCAAAGGCATCAGCCGAAGCCTGCTCAATGAAGCCATCGCCTTCGCGCAGCGCACGCCGGGGATCACGCAGTTGAACCTGACCGTGAATGCGGACAACGCAGCCGCGATACGGCTGTATGCCTC
The DNA here is from genome assembly GCF_031451175.1 of Caballeronia sp. LZ035. NCBI lineage: Bacteria > Pseudomonadati > Pseudomonadota > Betaproteobacteria > Burkholderiales > Burkholderiaceae > Caballeronia > Caballeronia sp. LZ035. Next base: position 963,674 of record NZ_JARUXS010000002.1, on the reverse strand, counting down.
GCTCGGATTCGAGCAGTTCGGGCTGGAGCGCAACGCGATCTTCGCCGAGGGACGGTTGCACGACGAGATGCTGATGCAGCTTCTCGTCCGTATCTGAAAACACGAGTGCCCGGACGCAGGCACGACCGCACCGCTTCACGAGCGGAAAGCACGCGCACGTTCCGACTGTTTCAATGCCTCAAGTTTTTCCATCGCGCATTGTTTTAATTTTCGAAACGCATTCCGTTATTTATCGGCGAAAAATATTCGGTTACACGAAAAGCCGGACGGGCGCGACGGATCGAAAAGCACAGCGACGTTAAAGAATCATTGCCCGACGAAAATCCTGTCCGAGGCAATACGCACGATTGGCTGATGTCATGTTCACGCGCGGTTTTGTTCAAAGCGGCTCACCACCGTTTCGAAAAACGTGCCGCCTGGAAATGTGACGGCGCACATCAATTCGAAAACGTCCTATGAGGCTCACCGATCATGAAAGCCACCCTCACACTTCTCGCGCTTGCCGGTGCACTTTATCTATCCAACGCCCAGGCGCAGGTCATCGTGGCGCCGGCCGTAGCGGTCGCGCCGCCTCCGGCTGTCGTGGTTGCGCCGCCGCCCGCAGTACTTGTCGCGCCGCCACCCGTGGTCGCGCCGCCAGGCGTGGCGTATGTCGCGCCCGTAGGCCTGGCGCCGGCCCCGGGCTATCTGTGGCGCTATCGCGTCGGAGGCGGCTGGGGATGGTGGCATCCGCATTACGGATGGCATGCGCGGGTCGTCTATCACCACTGGGGCCATCGCAGGTGGTAGGCCGGGTAACGGCGCATTAGCTGGTCATCCCCGTTTCTGGTTTGCTGGTGGAGCGCAAATGAACAGGCTGTTCAGATTACTTATCGTGTCGGGCTTACTGGCCGGGATGCTCGGCGGATGTGTGGTGGAACCGTTGCCTGCGGCGCAATGGGTGCCGGCGCATTACGGCCCTTACGGCGGCTGGATTCCGGGGCACTGGAGATGATGCGCGCTATCCGTTCCATCACGCGCGTGCATCCCGCCAGACCGTTCGAAGAGGCTGGCTCGACTATTTATCGCTGGAGTGGAGAAACCTTGAAAACCTTCCATGCAATCACTGTGCTGGGTCTCGGGCTCGGACTCGGCGGGTGCGCTGTTTATGACACGCCCAATGGTCAACTGCTCGGCCCCTTGCCGGCTGCGCCCGTAGTAGCATCCCCCGTTGCCGATGCGGCAGTGACGCCAGCACAGACCGCGCCTGTGGTGGCGGCTGCCCCGCCCGCGCCGGTCGTGGTCGCGCCGCCCGCGCCTGTTGTGGTCGCGCCGCCGGTCGTGGCGCAAAGCCCGTATGTCTGGGTGCCTGCGCACTACGGCCCCTACGGCCGATGGATACCGGGACACTGGCGCTACTACTAAGGAACAGCATGCCGGAAGCGGTTCGCGTTCCTGCAAGGCCATGGACGCGCGAACCCTGTCTCTTCGAAACGAACCTCGAAGGGCACGAGGCAAGCCAACTTCTTCAAACTCGCGCAAGTGACAACGCCGGGATGATGCAGTGCTTGCGACGTTCAGCCCGTCTCCGCGCAACGAGGCCCGACGCGTCCTTCCCGCAAACCATCACACTCAGTCCGAATACTTCTTGATGAGCCGATGCAACTCGTGCTCCGCCTGCCCGCCCTTCAACGCGCTTTCCCATAGCGTTCCGGTCAGATGATCGTGCTTGGCCAGCGCCTCCGGATCTTCCGTGATGGTGCCCACGCCATAGCGCAGGTTGGTGGGCTGACCGATCCGGAACGGACTGTTCACGAGATACCGCCGCCCTTCCGCGTGGATGATCTGATAGCCGGAGGTGGGCAAGGGCTGCGTCGTCAGGCCGATCTGCACATGCATCGGCGGCGAAGCGATCAGGTCGGCCATATGCCCGATCTCGCGCGCGGCCTCGCGCCTCAGTTCGGCGCGCTCCGCGTACGGCTTGTCAGCCGTCACCGCGAGTCCGTTGGCAAGATAGCGTTCGATGCTGCTCAACGGAACGATGTTGACCATCGCCGGCTGGCGGAAACGAAAGATCGCCTTGCGCCGCTCCAGGACCTGCAACAGCCGCTTGCCTTCGGCGGGTGTGAGCGGATCGAGGTCCTGCGGATCGTGCAGGCTGCGCGCAAGCGAGCGGTCGTAACCCGCCGAACTCAGCACGTAAATCAGCGGACCGAACACGACTGAAACACGATCCGCCTTCTCTTCCAGGCTCGCGACGCGCTCGAAAAAGCGGAACCCGTCGGTCAGGTATTCGGCGCCGAGTCCGAGCAGCGTGCTCGGCGACATGCCATAGACCCGCGCGAATTTTTCGAGCGTTTCCAGCTTGACGATATTGCCCGCTTCATACCGGTGCAACAGCGCGCGCGAGACACCGATGGCCTCGGCGACTTCATCGGCGGTCATCTTCAATTGCTGGCGATGCCATTTCAGGCGCTCCCCGATGGCGCGAAAACTCTCCATGCGTTGCGTTTTTTTGTGGTGGTCCGTGACTCAAAAAAGTTACATGCGCCATAAATCTGCGTCAAATCATAAAAATGAGCGTTGGCCCGCTGGTTTTGCCGCTTGATACTCGCTCCATCCAACCAGGAGCACTTCATGCCCATCATCCGACTCGACGGCGCCCGCGTTCACTACACCGACAGCGGTGGCGAAGGCCGCCCGGTCATCTTCCTGCACGGCGGCTTCGGCAGTTCGTCGGAACTCTGGCAACGCACCATCGACGCGCTGCCGCCCGGCTATCGCGGTCTCGCCATCGACAACTTCCTGCGCTCGGATGCGCCGCCCGATGGCTTCACCATCGAAGCGCTTGCGCGCCGCGTAGCCGCGTTCATCGACCGGCTCGAACTGGAGCGGCCCGTTGTGGTCGGTCATTCGATGGGCGGCGTGGTCACGCAGATGACGGCCGTGCGCTATCAGGAGAAGCTCGGCGGCATCGTGCTGGTCTGCACGGGTCCCTCGATGACCAATCACGCACTGGGCCGCGCACTGCTCGCGCAACTGGAAAACGAAGGCATCGACACGATGCGCGAGATCAGCGCGCACTGGTTCCGCGAACTGCCGCAACCGTTCTTCGATGGCTACGTGGAGCGCGCCAAGGCCGCGCCGCTGACGGCGATGATCGATATCCAGTCTTCGCTGATCGAGACCGACATGCGCCCGCACCTGCCGGGCGTGCAGCTTCCCGCGCTGGTGGTCTGGGGCGCGCACGACAGCGGCCGCACGATGGAGCATGCGCAGCGCCTGCTCGATGGCCTGCCGAACAGCACGCTCGCCGCCATGACCGACAGCGGCCACTCGCCGATGCTCGAAACCCCCGCTGTATTCGACGACGCCTTCCACGCTTTCCTGAAGTCCATTCCGGAGTCTGCACGATGAGTCTCACCGCTACGTTCAAGCGCCGCCTGGGTGCGGCCATGTTGTCGGTTGCCGGCGCGATGGCGCTGCTGAGCCACGCCCCGGCCGCGCACGCCGACACGCTCGACACCGTGAAGAAGACCGGCGTGATCCGCGTCGCGGTGCCGCAGGATTACGCGCCGTTCGGCTCCGTGGGCAGCGACATGGAGCTGCACGGCTACGATGTCGAAGTGGCGAAGCTGACCGCCGCCGCGCTGCATGTGAAGCTGCAGATCGTGCCGGTGACGATGGCCAACAAGATTCCGTTCCTCGTCACCAACAAGGTTGATCTCGTGCTCAATCTCGGCAAGAATCCGCAGCGCGCCGAAGTGATCGACTTCACATCGCCATACGCGCCGTACTACACAGCCGTGTTCGGTCCGCAAGCCAATGCGCTGCCGGACGTCGGCGGCCTGAAGGGCAAGAAGATCGGCGTGGTGACGGGCTCGCAGGAAGACCTGTTCATCACGAAGAACGCCCCGGCCGGCACGCTGTTCTCGCGCTACCAGGACAACAGCTCGGCGGTGGCGGCGTTCCTGTCCGGGCAGACGGAATACCTCGCGACGGGCAACATCGTCGGTGCGAAGCTGCTGGCCGACAATCCGCAGAAGCATTTCGCCCAGAAGCTGCTGCTGATCGATTCGCCGGTCTGCGCCGCCGTGCGCAAGGGCGACAGCGCGATGCTCGCCGCAGTCAACAGCGTCTTCGCGGCACAGAAGGCCAGCGGCCAGCTCGACGCATTGTCGCGCCAGTGGCTCAGGCAGCCGCTCGACGCAAAACCCTGAAAGCCGCCGCACTTCGCCGCCTCATCCGCTTCCCATGCGTTGCATGAGGCAGTGAAGCGCCCTTCCGCCGCATCCGGCTCCGGATAGCCTCAGACCATGTCCTATCAATTCGACTTCGGCGCCATTGCGCCGTATCTGCCCCTGCTCGTCCAGGGCGTGGCGATGACGCTTGCCGTCAGTATCGCCGGCGGCCTTGGCGGCTTCGCGCTGAGCATCGCCGGTACGTGGATTCACGCGGAAGGCCAGCCGTGGGCCCGCGCCATCACGCGGGCCTATGTGGAAGTGTTCCGCAACACGCCGTTCCTGATTCAACTGTTCTTCATCTTCTTCGGCTTGCCGCAACTGCATGTCAGGCTCGATGCCTTCGAGGCCGCGCTGCTGGCCGTGATGATCAACTTCGGCGCCTACGGCACGGAGATCCTGCGCAGCGCGATTGCGGCCACGCCGCGCGGCCAGCATGAAGCTGCCGCGAGTCTTGCGCTGACGCGTCTGCAAACCTTCCGTCACGTGCTGCTGCGGCCCGCATTGCAGAAGGTATGGCCCGCGCTCACCAGCCAGTTCATCATCATGATGCTGACGACCTCCGTCTGCTCGCAGATCGCGCTGATGGACCTCTCGCATGTCGCGGACTTCATCCAGGGCCGCACCTTCCGCTCGTTCGAAACCTACGCCACCACGACGCTCACATATCTGCTGCTCGCCATCGCGCTGCGCCATGCGCTGCGCACGCTCGGCAAGCGCTTCGTGACCGCGCGCCCTGCAAGGTAAGCCGCCATGGACTTCACCCTGTGGGACATCCTGCGCGTGTTGCTCGTTTCGCTGCGCTGGACCGTGGCGCTCTCGTGCGTCGCGTTCGTCTGCGGCGGCACGCTGGCGTTCGCGATCATGTGGCTGCGCCTGACGCCCTCGCGCCTGTCACGCGGCGTGGCGGCTGCCTTCATCGAACTGTTCCAGGGCACGCCGTTGCTGATGCAACTGTTCATCGTGTTCTTCGGCATCGCGCTGTTCGGCTTCGACGTGCCCGCGTGGCTCGCGGCGGGCATGGCGGTGTCGCTGTGGTCGGCAGCGTTTCTCGCCGAGATCTGGCGCGGCTGCATCGAAGCGGTGCCGCGCGGACAGTGGGAATCATCGGCTTCGCTGGCGATGACGCGCATCCAGCAATACCGCCATATCGTGCTGCCGCAGGCCTGCCGTCTCGCCGTTGCGCCGACGGTCGGCTTCTGCGTGCAGATCGTCAAGAACACCTCGGTCACGTCGATCATCGGCTTCGTCGAACTCACGAAGGCAGGCACGATGATCAGCAACACGACCTTCCGGCCGCTCGAAACCTTCGGGCTCGTCGCGCTGATGTACTTCCTGCTGTGCTCGGCCCTATCCGCGTTGAGCCGCCATCTGGAGAAGCATTTCAATGCCCCTTATCGCAATTGACCAGGTCACCAAGCGCTTCGGCGGTAACGAAGTGCTCAAGGGCATCGACCTGAACATCGGCCACGGCGAAGTCATTTCGCTGATCGGCAGGAGCGGCTCGGGCAAGAGCACGCTTCTGCGCTGCATCAACGGGCTGGAGAGCATCGACGGTGGCCGCATCGATGTCGCGGGCACACCCTTGTCCGATGACGCCGCAGCGCTCAAGCAGTTGCGGCGCCAGGTCGGCATGATCTTCCAGCAGTTCAATCTGTTTCCGCACTTGAGCATTGGCCGCAACGTAATGCTCGCACCGATGATCGTGCTCGGCATGAAGCCCGCCGAAGCCCGCAGGCAAGCGGGCCTGCAACTGGAACGCGTTGGCCTCAGTGACAAGTTCGATGCCTATCCCGATCAACTGTCCGGCGGGCAGCAGCAACGCGTGGCGATTGCCCGCGCGCTATGCATGTCGCCCAAGGCGTTGCTATGCGACGAGATCACGTCCGCGCTCGATCCGGAACTCGTGCAGGAAGTGCTTGCGGTGATGAAGGAACTCGCGGCAGGCGGCATGACGCTCGTGATGGTCACGCACGAAATGCGCTTCGCGCGCGAGGTCTGCGATCGCGTGGTGTTCCTGCATCAAGGGCGCATTCATGAAAGCGGCGCACCCGACGTGCTCTTCAACCAGCCGCGCACCGACGAGCTGCGTCAGTTTCTCGCTGCGGCCCACGATGCATGAGCGCACTCGCATGACGGCATCGACTGATTACGCGCGCATCGCGCAGCATCTCTTCGACACGGTGCGCGAAGCCACAGCCGAAGGTCGCGGCGTGACACGCGAATCGTATGGCGCGGGCGAAAGCCGCGCGATTGAACTGCTGACGGCATTTGCCCAGGCACAAGGCTTCGCCACACAGGTCGATCGCGCGGGAAACGTCACCTTCTCGCATCCCGATGATGCACGGACGCAGCCCATCCTGTGCGGCTCGCATATGGACTCCGTGCCAGAGGGCGGCAACTTCGACGGTCTTGCGGGCGTCGTCGCGGGCCTGCTGTGCCTCATGCGGCAACGCGACGAAGGACGACGCGGCACGCATCCGCTGCGCGTGCTCGCGCTGCGCGGCGAAGAAAGCGCGTGGTTCGGCAAGGCGTATATCGGCTCCAGCGCGCTCTTCGGCCGCTTGCCGCGGGCGACGCTGGACGCGCAACAGCGCTCGACAGGCGAGACGCTTGCGGCCTGCATGCGCGATACAGGTGCCGATGTCGATGCCATCGCGGCGGGCGAAGTGCTGCTCGACGCGAACGAGGTCGCGGGCTATATCGAGCTGCATATCGAACAGGGTGCGCTGCTCGATGATGCGCAACGCGCGGTGGCCATCGTGCCGTCGATACGCGGCAACGTCCGTTATCGCAACGTGCGCTGTATCGGCGAGCCGGGTCATTCAGGCGCGGTGCCGCGCGAGCGTCGTCACGATGCGGTGTTCGCGGCGGCCCACGTGGTCAGCGCGCTCGATGCGTACTGGAAGCACGCGCTCGCCGAAGGCGCGGACCTCGTGATCACGTGCGGCGTGTTCGGCACGCGTGCGGAACAGCACGCGATCTCGCGCATTCCAGGCGAAGTCGATTTCAGCTTCGAAGCACGCAGCGCGGACCCGCACGCGCTGGCGCAGGTGCTCGACGTGTTCGAACGCACGCTCGCGGACACGGCTGCCTCCCATGGCGTGCGCTTCGAAACGGGTGCGTTGTTGCAGACCGCGCCCGCGCGCATGGATGCGGGCTGGATCACGTTGCTCGAAGAGCACGCGTGTGCACTGAAGTTGCCCGCGCCGCATGTGCCGAGCGGCGCCGGTCACGACGCCGCCATGTTCGCCGCAGCCGGCATTCGCAGCGCGATGATTTTCGTGCGCAACCAGAACGGTTCGCACAATCCCGACGAGGCCATGCGTCTCGTCGATTACATGGACGGCGTGGCGCTGCTGTACGACAGCATCAACGCCTTCGTCTGACCGGTCGCACAGCGCGACGCCTCATCTTTGGAGAAGGGATTATGAATCTGGAACTGGCAGCGGCATCGCTTTCGAGACGGGGTCTGGGCTTGACCGATATTCGCGCGTTCGCGCTGCAATGCCGTGACGGCGCCCGTCAGCCCGGTGGCGATGCTGCTGCGCTGATCCTGCTGGCGGAGAAGGCATCGGCGTTCTTCGAACGGCATGAAGGCATCGCGATGACCAACGACGCGCTGCGAGGTTTCGTCGATAACCTCGCCGCCGATGTCACGCGTCTGCGCACGGCCACCAAGGCAGGCGATGCCGCGCTGATCGATGCGTTGAACGCATTCGCTTTCGCCTTCTCGAACGACGTGGTGATCTGAGCGCGGCAGTCTTCAGCGCGTCAGGACGATGTGCGTGGCGCGTTCGGTCGGAACATGCTCGACTGTCCGGTAGCCCAATGCATGAAGATCCAGCCCGTCGAAGAGTGATTCTCCAGTGCCCAATGCGACGGGCGCCATCGCGAGATGGATCTCGTCCACATGGCCCGCTTGAATGGTTTGCTTCACCGTGGACACCCCGCCGCCGATCTTGACGTCCCGTGCGCCCCCCGCCTCGCGGGCCCGGTGCAAGGCTTCCTCGATTCCGCCAGTGATGAAATGAAACGTGGTGCCGCCGAGCATTTCAATGGAAGGGCGCGCGTAATGCGTCAGCACGAACGTCGGCGCGTGATAAGGCGGATCTTCGCCCCACCATCCTTTCCATTCATCGTCGGGCCATTCTCCACGCACCGGCCCGAACATGTTGCGGCCCAGAATGAAGGCGCCGAAGTTGTCCATGGCGCGGCGGGCGAAGGTGTCGTCGAGGCCGGTGTCGCCATCGTCCTTGCCTTGCATCGCGCGGAACGTGCGCGTCGGGAAGAACCACTGGAAGAGTTCGTGGCCCCGCACGCCGAGCGGATGATCGAGGCTTTGAGCGGGGCCCGCAGCAAAGCCATCGAGTGAAACGCTGAAGCCGGCAACTTTTACTTTGCTCATTCACGTCTCCGTGTCAGGTCGTGCATGTCGGTCAGCACAGCATGAGCACGAATCGACGCGGACGCAATAGCGGTTTGTCTCTTCAAGGCTGCCCTTCGAAGGCCTCCGCTGAGCCGAGACCCGAGAGCCAATCGAAGCGCCGTTGGGTCCACGACTGCCGCTTCGGCGCGCCGAGTTCGTAGCGCTGCTTCAGCGCGCCAACACGCAGCGAATACGAGGACGGGTTCTCTTCCGCCGACGAATACACCGGCCCGCCACACTCCGCGCAGAATGCGTGGATGCGGCGCGCGCCGCTGTCGGCGGTCTTCAGATAGCGCTTCGGCTTACCCTTCAGGATACGAAAGGTCTCCGCAGGCGCAGCGATGTTCACGCGAAACGCCGAGCCCGTCAGCGTCTGACAGTCCGCGCAATGACAGATGGCGACGGTTCCAGGCGTGACCTCGGCTTCATAGGCGATCGCGCCGCAATGACATTGCCCTTCGACTTTCATGGACACCCCTCCGATCAGATCTTGAAGCTCTCCAGCGTAGCCGGATGGAACAACTCTTCCGGTTGCAGCAGCCGGCACGACAGACCTTCGTCATGATGCCGCTTCAAAAAGCGCGACAACACATGCCGGTTGGGCGCGAACCCATACGACCAGAAATCGTGGCCCATCAAACGACGCGCATTGCTCAACTGTTCCTCGACGAAAGGCAGCGTCACCTTCGTTGCGGACGTGTCGCTCAACTTCGCGAGCGCAAGCGCCTTGCTTTTCTCGAACGCCTTGGCCACCGCGCCCGGCAACCACGGATGCTGCTCGGCGAGCGTGCGCCGCACGCCCAGCAGATGCATCACCGGAAACAGCTTCGTGCGCGTGTACCAGTCGGCGGCGGCTTTCTGCGGATCGTCGTAAAGATACTTCACGTTCGGATGCCCGCTCGTGAAACATGAAGGCGCGCGCGGCCCGATCACCGCATCGATTTCACCGGATGCGAGCATGCCCGTGATGGTCGCATTCGACGGCGCGTTCTCCAGGCGCACATCGGCGGGAAGATTCAGCGTGATCTTTTCTTCACGGCCGGTCTCTTCATAACCGCCGCGCACCCATGTTACGTCCGACGCCTTGACGCCATGATCTTCTTCGAGAAACAGACGCGCCCATACATTGGCGGTCAGCTGATACTCGGGCACGCCGATGCGCTTGCCCTTCAGATCGGCAGGCGTATCGATGCCGCGATCATTGCGCACGTAGATGGACGTATGACGGAACGCGCGCGACGGAAAAACCGGCACGCCGATATACGGACTCGTGCCTGCCGCTGTCTTCACGCTGTAACTGGAGAGCGACAGTTCGCAGATGTCGTAATCCGCGTGACGGAAGGCACGAAAGAAAATCTCTTCCGGGTCTTGCAGCATGAACACCGGATCGACGCCGTCGATCTGCACCTCACCATCCACCAGCGGCCGCATGCGGTCGTAGTTGCCCACCGCGACCGACAGATTCAACTTGCTCATCGTTAAAGTTCCTGTGTTGTAAGCGTCTCGCCGCCGATGAGTACGTCGCGCTGCTCAGCGCTCGACCGCAACATGGCAAGGCAGATTTCGAGCGTGCCGCGCGCCCACACGCCGTCGTGCAGCGGCGCGATATCGCCCTGCACGGCGGCGATCAGTTCGTCGACGACTTCAGCGCGCGGCACCTGCGGCGCATCGAGCGCGATGCGTTCGCAGCGCTCGTCGCCATACACGACGATGGCGTCCGGCAACGGCCGCAGGTCGCCCCGTTCGCACGAGACAATGAGCGGCCCGAAGTGCTGATGCCAGCGCGCATCGGCTTTGGTTGGCAAATAAGCCGCGCCGCCATACGTTCCCGCAGCCTTTAGCCGCGCCTCTTCGTCCCGCGATTGCACACGGGCCAGCTTGCGGCGTGCAGCGCCGTAATCGGCGGCATGCTTCGGCTGCCCCATCTCGCCGATCCATCCGGTCCATTCGTCGGAATCGAAGTGCGCATAGCCGTTGTACGAGAGCGTCGCGAACGCCCCGTTCTCGAACCACAGCGTCGCCGTGTATGCCCCTTCGGTCGGACGCGCGGCGTCCCAGCGTCCCACCGCCGCACGGATGCGCGTGACGCGGCTTCCGGCGAGCAGCCGCACGATATCCACCTGATGCGCCGCCTGACTGAACACCGCGCCGCCGCCCTCTTCCGTTTGCAACTCCTCGGGCCTGCGCGGCCGGTACAGATAGTCCGTGAAGTTGAGCGCCTGGATCATCTTCACATCGCCGTATGCACCCGATGCAAGCAACTCGCGTGTGCGCAGATACGGCGTGTCGAAGCTGTGGCAATGGCCGACGATCAGATGCACATGCGCATCACGACACGCGTCGATCATCGCGTCGCATTCGGCGAGCGAGAGCGCCATCGGCTTCTCGACCAATACGTGTTTGCCATGCCGGGCCGCTACACGCGCATGCGCCGCATGAAACTGATGCGGACTGGCGATGTACAGCGCATCGATGTCCGTCCGTCGCGCGAGTGCTTCGATATCGGCGAAGGCGGGCGCGTCGAAGTCGGCTGTGAACTGCGCACGTGCTGTCTCGCGCGGATCGCATGCCGCGACCAGCCGCACGCGCGGGTCCGCGAGAAAGGTCGGCAGCATCAGCGAGAACGCGCGCCCGAGGCCCACGATGCCAAGCCGCAGCGGCTCCATCAGACCTGCACCTGATAGTTCGTTTCGAGCTCCGGCGCCGCTTCCGCAGCCGGCTCGACCCACACCGGATGCGCGGGGAACTGCTTCCAGTCGGTGTCCTTGGGCACCATCGCCTGGAACGAGCACACGTGGCGCGGAATCGCCTGCTCACCCGTACCGATACCGGCCTCGCCCGCCTGAAATTCCCGCAGCGCGTCGAGCATGCGGCGGCGGAACTCGACCACGGCCACATCGCTGGCGCCGAGCCTTTCTTCGGTGCGATTGGCGATCGGCCCCATCGTCACCCACATCGCAATGTCCTGATTCGGGAAGCCCTTGATGCCGGTGAAGTTGCCGTTCTTCATCGCCTCGCGATCCTGCCAGAAGCGGTTGTCATGATTGCGCAGCGGCCGGTATGTCGCATCCAGATCGACGCCCACCTGCTGCCCGAGAAACTTGCGCCACGTTTCGGTTTCCGGCGTCTTGTCCGGATGCCCCCACGCCATGAAATAGAAGGCCGTAGTGGTGTCGTCGCAGGGCACGTTGATGTTGGCGACGTTGTAGAGGTTGTTCGGCGGAATCAGCGCCGTGGCCGGCGCGACGAACACGGTGGAGCGCACGTAGTCATGCGTGGCGGCGTTCTGGATGGGACGACGCAGCGCGGCATAGCGGAAGCCATAGCTCGTGCGATGCACTTGCAGGCGCGGCGCCTTGTCCGTCGACGGACGCAGCCAGTTCTTCGCCGTGGCTTCCGCGCCGCCGACGCGTGCGGGCACGAAGTCCGACGAATGCAGGCTCGAACTGTGCGCGGAGTCGATCGCGCCTTCGAGTATCTGCGCCCAGTTGCACGGCACGATGACCTTGGCGATGCTCACGCGCGTGTCCTCGGTCGGCGCCCACGCGGGCGGCACGAACGCGGGGATCGCGTCCTGCGGGCCCATGTACGCCCAGATGAAGCCGCCCCACTCCTTCGTTTCATAGGCCTTGTGGCGGACCTTCTTCGTCATGTCGCTGCATGAAGGCTCCGAGACCATTTCGATGACGTTGCCCTTCACGTCCATCTTCCAGCCGTGATAGAGACAGCGCAGGCCGCAGTCCTCGTTGCGCCCGTACACCAGCGACACGCGGCGGTGGGGACAGTATTCGTCCATCACGCCGACGTTGCCGTCGGTATCGCGGAACACGACCAGGTCTTCACCGAACACACGCGCCTTCACTGGCGCGCCGTCCGGCTCGCTCACTTCCTCGATGAGGCAGACCGGCGTCCAGTGACGACGCATCAACTGGCCCATCGGCGCGTCGCCTTCGACGCGGCACAGCAATTCGTTTTCTTCGTGCGTAAGCATTAGCGCTTCTCCTGACCTGCGTATCTGCAATCAATGCAATGGGGATGGGTTCAAAGATCCAGCACGAGTTCTTCACTCCGGGCGCGTGACACGCAGATCATGATCTGGTCGCACTGCTCGTCCTCGCCGAGCACCATGTCGCGATGCTCCGCCACGCCCGCGCACAGCTTCGTGCGGCACGAGCCGCACGTGCCGCTCTCGCATGAACTCGGCGCGCGGATGCCGTTGTCGCGCAGGATCTCGAGAATCGAGCGGTCGGCGGGAATGGCAAAGCTGCGGCCCGTCCGTTCGAGCTTCACGCTGAAAGGCGTGTTCTCCGCGGCGCGCGACTGATCCACGCCGAAGCTTTCGAAATGCACGCTGCCGGTCGGCCAGTGACCCGTCATGTCGCGCACGCCATCCATCAGCGCGCGCGGGCCGCAACAGTAGACGTGTGCCCCGCTGCCCGGTTTTTCGAAAACAGGCCAGAAGTCGAAGGCACGCGCAGGGTCGCCGTGATCGTGATGAATCACCACATGCTGCTGCCATTCTTCACTCGCGAGTTCGTCGAGAAACGCCGTGGTCTCCGCGCTGCGCGACACGTAATACAGCTTGAAGCGCGGGCCGTCCGTGGCCTTGAGATGACGCATCATCGAGAGAATCGGCGTGATGCCGATGCCACCCGCGACAAACACGAAGCTTCGCGCGCGCTCGCTCAGTCCAAATTCGTTGCGCGGTTCCGAGACTTCGATACGCGCGCCTTCCGCCACCTCGTCCGCCATGCTCACGGAGCCGCCGCGACCGGCTGCTTCGCGCTTCACGGCGATCACATAGCGGTCGGCTTCGGCAGGATCGCTGCACAGCGAATAGTTGCGGTTCGCCCCGCTCGGCACCCGCACTGTGAGGTGCGCGCCCGCCGTGAACGGCGTCAATTCGCGCCCGGCCTCGTCGCGCAATTCGAAACGGAAGATGCCCTGCGCCACGCATTCCTTCTTCGTCACCACGAGCGTCCTGAATGACAGTTCGTTGCTCGCCGACTCGTTCATTGCCCCTGCTCCCTTGCTGATCTCCATGCTCTTTATGTTAGATATCTAATCATTATGGGGCAAGCGGGTTTTCCCTGAACGCGCTGTTTTTTCTGTTGCGCCGTTGCAAAAAAAAAACGGCACCTCCAACACGAAGGCGCCGCGCTGCCGAAAAAAAACGGAACGTCAGGTAAGTTTTTCTGCGTGCTCCCGCAGCGTGTTTGCAGGCACGCCGATCAGCACCGCCAGTCCGCCGAGCAACACGATCGCCGCGATGGCCGCGAGCCCGATCGCCAGGCTGCCCGTCATGGTCTTGATCCAGCCGAGCGCGATCGGACCGCAGAACGCCCCGACCTGGCCCAGACAGCTGATCGCGCCGATGCCCGCGGCGGCGCCTTCGTCGGACAGATAGGCCGGTGGAATCGACCAGATGATGGCGGCCGCGCCGAAGTAGGAAATGGAGATCATGCCGAGGCAGATGATCGCCGCCGCCGTGTTGCCGGACAGCACGGGCAACAGGAAGCCGCCCAATGCCCCAATGGCCGTGCAGGCAAAGAAGTGCCAGCGGCGTTCGAGCGTGACATCCGAACTGCGCGCGACCGCGAACATGCCGAGCGCGCCGATGATGTACGGCAAGGCGGACAGGAGACCCACGTTGAGCACGTCGGATACGCCGGCCTGACGGATGATGGTCGGCGTCCAGTAATTCAGGATCGTGCCGCACAGGGGCACCGTGCCCCAGCCCGCCGCGAGGATATACACGCGCGGATCTTTCAACGCGACCAGCAACTGGTGACGCGTGTGTTTTTCCGTTTTTTTCTCGGCACGGTCGGCGGCGAGTGCGTCGAGGATGATCCGCTTTTGTTCGTCGTCGAGCCAGCGCGCGTCCTGCGGACGATCGACGAGGTAGAAGAACGCCACCACGCCCATCAGCAGCGCGGGCAGGCCTTCGAGGAAGAACAGCCATTGCCAGTTACGGAAACCGAGCACATCGACGAAGTTATGCAGGATCCAGCCCGACAGCGGCCCGCCGATGATGCCCGCCGCCGCAATCGCCAGCAGGAAGCGCGACGTGATGCGCGCGCGCCGCGCGCCTGGATACCAGTAGGTCAGGTACAGGATGATGCCGGGCCAGAAACCGGCTTCCGCCGCACCGAGCAGGATGCGCGCGATGTAGAACTGCATCGGCGTGGTCATGAAGGCCATCGCGGTGGAGATGCCGCCCCACAGAATCATGATGCGCGAGATGGTCAGCCGCGCGCCGATCCGCTTGAGCCACAGCGTGCTCGGCACTTCCAGCAGGATGTAGCCGATGAAGAACAGGCTCACGCCGAGGCCATAGGCGGCATCGGACAGACCGAGATCCTGCTTGAGATGCAATTGCGCGAAGCTCACGTTCACGCGGTCCAGGTAGTTCAACACCCAGCAGACGAAGATGAACGACATCAGCCGCCAGGTGACCTTGTGATAAGTCGCCTCGACGCGCGCCGCTGCTGCGTCCGATTCCGACATGAATTGCGTGACTGTGGATTTGGCCACCAAACGTCTCCGTTTCCCGTACTAATGAGGATGATGCGCGAGCCGGCCCGAGTGCCTGGATCACGCATTTATTTTTATTCGATATCTAATCATAATGGTAAGGAGACGGCGCGGTGCGAACAAGTTCGGGTTTGCACGGAGAGCGCCGCGCGCGCGGCTGGACGGCTGCTTGCAGGGACCAGCGGCTATCATGTCGGGAGAAACCCGCTCTCATGAAAGAAGACATCGCCATGACACGAAAGAAGACCGTTGAAGGCGCGCCGCGCGAAACCGTGGAAATGCTGCGCCACTGGCATGAGTCCGTGCCGCACGACCGTCTCGCGCACCTCGTGAAGGACGCCGCGCGCTCGATGGTCCGCGGGTTGCAGATGCGGCTCGCGGAGCACGCGGTATCGTTCGGGCACTGGACCTTCCTGCGCATCCTGTGGGAGACGGACGGGCTCACGCAGCGCGAACTGAGCGAGCAGGCCGGCGTGATGGCGCCCACGACGTTCGCAGCCGTCACGGCAATGGAGAAGCTCGGGCTGGTCGAACGTCAGCAGCGTCCCGAGAACAAGAAGAACACACACGTGTATCTCACGGCCGAGGGCCGCGCGCTCAAGGACAAGCTCGTGCCCCTCGCAGAAGAAGTGAACGACATCAGCGTGACGGGACTGAGCGAGCGCGAGATCAAGGTCGCGCGCAAGGTGCTGTTGACCATCATCGAAAATCTGGCGGATGACGAGTCGGGTTCCACCGATCCGCGAAGGCGTGTGCTGTCCACGCGCGAACTTGGAAAGCTGATCGCCGAGCGCGGCGAGAGTCTGGAAGACGCCTGATTCGCTCGTTCCTTTCGGCATGATCCCGTCCGCATGACGCGGGATGCGCTCGCCCTAACCGCACAATCACACGACATGCACGACTGGATCACCACGCCCATTGATACCTCGCTGCTGCGCGGCGCCATCGAACTCGAAAACACGGCCAATGGCGTGCGACCGCATCGCTTGCCGGCCTGGGCACGCAAGCAATGTCCCGATCCGCAACTGATGCTTGCAGAGGCCAAGCCTTCCGGCGTGCGGCTCGTCTTCGATACCGCCGCGACCGACATCGAACTCGACGTCCTGCCCACGCGCCATGTCCATGCCGGTGCACCGACGCGTCTTTCGGGCCTCCACGATCTCGTCGTCGATGGCCACCTCGCCCAGCAACGTCGCGCGGAAGGCGGCGACACCATAACGGTCAATGCCGCGACGAACACCACCTCCGTGCAATCGGACGGCCCTGTCACGCTCGCGTTCTCCGGCCTTCCCGAGCGCAGCAAGCGCATCGAGATCTGGTTGCCGCACGACGAACTCAGCGTGCTCGCCGCGCTGCGCACGAATGGCCGCATCGAAGCAGTCAGCACGGAGGGCAGGACGATATGGATGCATCATGGCAGTTCGATCAGCCAGGGCTCGAACGGCGACAGCCCCACATCGATCTGGACCGCGCTCGCGGCCCGGCTCGCCGATGTCGAGCTGATGAACCTGGGCTTCAGCGGCAGCGCGCTGCTCGACCCGTTCACGGCGCGCGTCATGCGCGACACGCCGGCTGACTTCATCAGCGTCAAGATGGGCATCAATCTGGTCAACTTCGATCTGATGCGCGTGCGCGCCTTCGGCCCGGCGATGCACGGCTTCATAGATACGATCCGCGACGGTCATCCGCACACGCCGCTGCTGATCGTTTCACCGCTCTACTGTCCGATCCACGAAGCTACGCCCGGTCCAGGCGCATTCGATTTCGGCGCGCTGGCCGAAGGCAGGATAGCGTTTCGCGCAACCGGCAATCCGGACGATGTTCAAACCGGGAAGCTGACCTTGCAGGTGATTCGCGCAGAACTGCGCCGCATGGTCGAGCAGCGTGCCGTCGACGATCCGAACCTGCATTATCTCGACGGCACGTCTCTGTATGGCCCTGAAGCATTCGAAACGCATCCGCTGCCCGACGAGCTGCATCCCGACGGGCCGGCGCATCGCCTGATCGGCGAGCGGTTCGCACGGTTCGCTTTTGCTGACAATGGTCCTTTCTCGCGGCGTGATGCGCGCTGACGGGCACGCGCTACGCCCTTATTCCGGCATCTGCGCCCCACGCCATATCCGGCACTGCTGACGCACGACCTCATGCAGCGAATCATGCGCGCCATACACGCGACGCAACCACGCGGCATCGCTGGCGCCTTGCGTCACGGCGCGCCGGATGTCCGCCAGTCCCTCTTCCGCGCCTAACGCCTGCGCATGAGGCGCGAGGACGTCCAGCGTCGC
This sequence comes from Caballeronia sp. LZ035, assembly GCF_031451175.1. Classification (NCBI taxonomy): domain Bacteria; kingdom Pseudomonadati; phylum Pseudomonadota; class Betaproteobacteria; order Burkholderiales; family Burkholderiaceae; genus Caballeronia; species Caballeronia sp. LZ035. The sequence goes on along the minus strand of NZ_JARUXS010000002.1, from coordinate 946,206 downwards.
GAGGATGCGTTCGCGGATCGGCGCGCGCTGTCCGGTCTCGGGATCGACGCAAGCGCCGTCCAGACCGAAGCGGCACGCCATGAAGCGGTTCGTCCGATACACCTCGTAGTCGCGCTCACTGAGACGCAAGGGCTTGTCGATCAGTAGATAACGCGAAAGCGCCTGGATATAAGCGGCAATGCTGGCGGCCCATTCGACGCGCAATGGCGTATCCATGACACGCACTTCCACGGTGCCATAGCCCGGACTCGGGCGAATGTCCCAGTAGAAATCCTTGAGGCTATGAACCAGCCCGGTATTCGTCATGCGCTCGAAGTAGGCTTCGAAGTCGGACCAGTTCGTCATGAACGGCGCCTGGCCCGACAGCGGAAACGGCGCGACCGAGTTCAGCCGTGCGCACTGGAACTGCGTGTCGCTGCCTTGCACGAAGGGCGAAGCAGCGGCCAGCGCGATGAAATGCGGCACATAGCGCGACAGCGAATGCAGCAGCACGAGCGCCGAATCCGCATCGGGACAGCCCACGTGCACGTGCTGGCCGAAGATCGTGAATTGCTGATAAAGCGCACCGTACAGGCCCATCAAATATTCGGAACGCTCGCGACCGTCGGAACGCTGGTCGTACCAGTTCTGGAAAAAGTTGGTGCCGCCGCCGCATACGCCGACGTTCAGGAAATCCGCCGCGCGCACCAGCGTGTCGCGCAGTGTCTGCAACTCGCTGCGCGCCTGATCGAAGTTCCGGCAAACGCCGGTCGACAACTCGATCATGCCTTCGGTCGTTTCGGGATTGATCGCGCCCGCGAAGCGTTCTTCGCGCACCCGGGTCAGAAGCTCGGTGGTGGCCTTCGTCAGGTTGTAGTCGTGTGTGTTGACGACCTGGATTTCGAGTTCGACGCCGATCGTGAACGGATCTGATGACGCAAAGGCTTGCAGCATGGGATGTCCTGTGCGGTCGGGAAGCGCGTGCTTTCATTCTACGCGCGCCGTCTCTACGTCATGGCTATCCGCGACGCACGTCCGTGCCATTCGTGATCAGGTTTGAAGCCATGCATCCGCAAGCGTCGAATAGAACAGCATCGGCCCCTCGCGCAATCCCTTGAGCCGGCTCGAATAGAAGCCGAAGAACTTCAGTTCGAGCAGGTTGATCGAGGGCACGTCGGTCTGCACGAGCAACTGCATCTCGTCGATGAGCGCCTTGCGCTTCGCGACATCGCCTTCTTCCTGAATGCCTTCGATGATCCGGTCCATCTGCGGATTCGCATAACTCGATGCATTGCTCGACGGCACGCCCTGCTTGATGTTCTTGCTCCAGAAACGGCGCGTGACGCCGATCTGCGGATCCGGATAAGCGGAATACCACATCGAGGCGGTGTCGAAATCGCGTTCCGTGTACAGCTTGCGGATCACGCCCGGCAGGTCGAGATTGACCAGCGTCATCTCGACGCCCACGTTGCGCAACTGCTGACGCATCAATTCCGCTGCGCGCAGGTAGACCTGACCATACGCCACCTCGGTCACATGATCGATGCGCAAGCGCACGCCGTCCGCGCCGCGTTTCAGCCCGGCTTCATCGAGCAGGCGCTCGGCTTCCTTCGGATCGAACGCGTGTTGCGGCAATCCCGGCTTGAAGAACTGCTTCTGATAACTCGGTACGCAACTTTGCGCGACATCGGCGAGACCAAACCAGACGATGCGCGCCAGCGCGGCCCGGTCGATGGCATGCGCGAACGCACGTCGCACGCGGATATCGTCGAAGGTCTTGCGGCGGTAGTTGAAGTCGAAGAAGAACATCGGCGCGGGCGCCTGCCAGCCGACGGTATCGAGCACGAGCTTCGGGTTCTTCTGCAAGCGCGCGACATCCACTTCCGGCACCGGGTTGTTCGCTGCGAATGTCAGTTCGCCCGTCTCCAGCGCGACCGCCCGCGCCGCCGCGTCCGGCACCATCTTGAAGATGATCTGCTCCAGATAAGGCTTGTCTTCCTTGCCGGAAGCGCCCTTGTCCCAGTAATCCGGATTGCGCTGCAGGGTCACATGACTGCCGCGCACCCACTCCTTGAACACGAACGCGCCCGTACCGATGGGTTTCACGTTCCATGGATTGGTCAGCGGATCGGTGCCTTCGTACAGATGCTTCGGGACAATCTGCGTTTCAGTGCCGAACAATACGGCCCACAGTACCGGCGAAGGACCGCTGAGCCGGAACACGACAGTATGCGGATCGGGCGTGTCCACGCCGATTACCTTCGCCAGATTCGACGCGCCGCGCGGATGCGTCTTCTTGACCACGTTGAGGATCGAGTACTGGACATCGGCGGAGGTGAACGGCACGCCGTCGTGCCATTTGACATTCTTGCGCAGCCGGAACGTGATGGATTTGCCATCGGGCGCCGTGTCCCACGATTCCGCCAGTTGCGGTTTCGGGCGATAGTCGCTGTCGTAGGTCAGGAGGCCGTCGAAGATGTTCGCCGAGATCACGACAGCCGGACTGGAGATATTGATGCCCGCCACGAGACCGCCCGGCTCGGGCGTCACGTTCGCGAGCAGCGTTCCGCCCCGCACGACGGCGCCGGGCAGCGATGCGGCCAGCGTCTGCGCGGCGTGAGCGGAGGACACGAGGCCGGCTCCGGAGCTTGCCAAAAGCAGTTGCAGCATGCGGCGGCGTGTGATGAGGGGCGAATCCGGATTCATGGGCAGATTGGAAGACAAGGTTGCGCGCGGCGGGACGCCGTGCTTTCGAAGGACCGAAAGCGTAGGCCATGCGCGCCATCACGCGAACCAATCTGATCTGCTATGCAAAGCTCGCGTGCGGGAAACGCGGTTTGCGCGCGTATAAGGTTGTGACGAATGCTTGGTTCGGAAAGCCGTGCGGCGTTTCTAGAATGAGCTCTCCGTGAGATGCGAATGCGAAATGCGAAATGCGAACCGCAAAACCCAAAACCCAAAACGCAAAACGCGAAATGCGAAACGCGAAATACGAAGCGCGGACCGCGAACCGCGAACCGCGAACCGCGAACCGCAAAACATAAAGCACGAGACGCAAAGCGTGATGCGTGAAGCGTGAAGCGCAAACACAAAACACAAAACGCAGAACGCGAGCCGCCCTCCTTCAAACACCGTGACCAACAACCCGCCCATGCCCTTTGCCATCGACGCTATCCGCTTCATCGACGCCGCCACCCTGCGCGCCTGGCTCAACGATGATCGCGAACTCGCACTACTCGACGTCCGCGAGGCCGGACAGTTCGGTGAAGGCCATCCCTTCTTCGCGATCCCGCTGCCGTTCAGCCGCCTCGAACTCGATGCGCCGCGCCTGCTGCCGCGCACCAGCGTGCGCATCGTACTGATCGACGACGGCGCGACGCCCGGCGGCGCGGGCATCGACCATGCGCCGGTCGCGCAGCGAGCCGCCGCGCGTCTGCACGCGCTCGGCTACGGCAATCTCGCGGTGCTGGAGGGCGGCGCGCCGGCCTGGCAGCGCGCAGGCCGAACACTTTTTCGCGGAGTGAACGTACCGTCCAAGACGTTCGGCGAACTCGTCGAACACGCGTACGGCACACCGCATGTCAGTGCGTCGCAACTGTCGCGCTGGCAGGCCGAACGCGGCGGCTGTCCGCTCGCGCTGATCGACGGACGCACCCGCGAAGAGCATCGCAAGATGGCAATTCCGGGTTCGGTATGCGTGCCAAACGGCGAACTGTCCGCCTGGGTCGACGCCTTCGCGGGACCGCCGGACACCACCATCGTCGTGCATTGCGCGGGGCGCACGCGCAGCATCATCGGGGCGCAGACGCTGCGCAATCTCGGCGTGCGCCGCGACGTGTTCGCGCTGGAAAACGGCACGCAGGGCTGGGCGCTCGCGGGCCTGGCGCTCGAACACGACAGCACACGCAGTCATGCCGATCTGCCGCCGTTGAGCGCAGCCGAACGCGATACCGCGCGTGAACGCGCCCGGGTGCTGGCGGAACGCTTCGGTGTAGGCGCGGTGGATGCCGGCACGGCGCGGCAATGGCTCGGCGACCCTGCCCGCACCACATATCTTTTCGATGTCCGCACCGCCGAAGAGTATCGGCGCGATGGCCTGCCGTCGGCCCGGCACGCGCCCGGCGGCCAGTTGATCCAGGCAACGGACCAGAGCGTGGCCGTGCGGCATGCACGCATCCTGCTGGTGGATCACGACGGCATCCGTGCACCGGTGGTGGCGCATTGGCTGGTGCAACTGGGCTATGAGACGGCCATCGTGGAGGCTGAAGCGCTGGCGTCGGCGGCATTGCAGGTGCGTGCCCAGGCCAAGGCATCATCCGCACTGGACGAAGACACTCCGGTCGATCCAGCCGCCCTCGTGCTCGATCTGCGCGCCAGCGAAGCGCATCAGATTTCGCGGCCGGCCGGGAGCATCTGGACGAACCGCGCGCGCGTCTTCGGCGCACTGCGGTCCGGCAACGTGCATCGCGATGCGCCGCTGGTCATATTCGCCGATGCCCGCTCACGCGACGCCGCGCGTCTCGTCGTGCAGGATCTTCGCGATGCGGGCCATGCACGGGTCACGCTTGCAGCACACGGGATCAACGGATGGTCGAGCGCGGGCTGGCCCGTGGATGACACGCCGCTCCGTCTCGCGCCTGAAGACCGCATCGACTTCCTGTTCTTCGTGCATGATCGCCACGAAGGCAATCTCGATGCCGCGCGCGCCTATCTCGAATGGGAAACCGGCTTGATCGCGCAATGCGCGGAAGACGAGCTCGCGGTGTTTCGCGTGGGAGAGGCGGCGGTCAGCGGGGGCTAGACTCGAGACCCAAGCGCAACGGTAAGCTGATCCGGAACTGAGCATGCCGTTGCTCCCGCATTAGCCCCCAGGATGATCGCGGCGCGAGCCGCGCCTCACGCCGCATCCGCCCCACGCTCATACTGACTGACCGGACGCGGCAAGCCCAGATGCTCACGCAAGGTCGTGCCTTCATACTCGCGTCGAAAGATGCCCTTGCGCTGCAACAGCGGCACGACATGATCCACGAACGCCGCCAGACCAGACGGGAACACATCCGCGTTCAGATTGAAACCGTCCGCGCCGCGTTCATGAAACCAGCGCGCGATGTCGTCGGCGATCTGCTCCGGCGTGCCGACGATCATCCGGTGCGCGCCCGGATTGCGATCGAGCAGGTCGCGCACCGTGAGACCTTCGCTGCGCGCCAGCGCGACCGTCGAATCGATGAAACCGCGCGGCAGGTCCGAGCGCGACACCTTCGCGATCAACTCATAAGGCAGCGGCGCATCGATCCGCAGATCGTCCGGTGCAAGTCCCAATGCGCCCGCAAGCCGCGCAACCTCACGCTCCGTATCCAGCAGCGCATCCAGTTCGGCCTTGCGTTGCCGCGCTTCGGCTTCAGTACCGCCAATCACCGGATACAACCCCGGCAACAACAGGAAATGATCCGGATTGCGTCCATGGCGCCGCACGCGCTCCTTCATCTCCGTATAGAAAGCCTGCGCGGTGGGCAGCGTGGTCTGCGCGGTGAACACGGCATCGGCGAAACGGGCAGCAAGCGCCCGCCCGCCTTCCGACGATCCCGCCTGCACCAGCACCGGCCTTCCCTGCGGACTGCGCGGCACCGTCAGCGGCCCGCGCACTGCAAAGTAAGCGCCGTGATGCCCGATCGCATGCACGCGTGCGGGATCCGTGTAACGCCCGGTGTGCTGATCGGCGACGAAGGCATCGTCTTCCCAGCTGTCCCACAGCTTCGTGACCACCTCCACGAACTCCTGCGCACGCGCATAGCGCTCTTCGGTGGAGAGCGGCACGTCGTGACTGAAGTTCGCCGCAGCCGACGCGTCGTACGTCGTCACGGCATTGAACGCCACGCGTCCGCCGCTGACGTGATCGACGGATGCGAAACGCCGTGCGAGATTGAACGGATCGTTGAACGTAGTCGATGCCGTGCCGATCAGCCCGATATGCGTCGTCGCGCCCGCGAGCGCCGTCAGCAGCACGGTCGGCTCCAGCGCCTGCGACGGCCCTTCCGCGTGATTGCGCAGCGCCAGCAGGTCGGACAGGAAGATGGCATCCAGCTTGCCGCGCTCGGCGGTCCGCGCGATCTCCTTGTAGAAGTTCAGATCGACGATTGCGCGCGGATTCGCAAGCGTGCGCCATCCCGCCGGATGACGTCCGACGCCCGTGACATTGGTGTTCAGGTGAAGCTGACGTGGCTGGCTCATGACGTTGCCTGAAGTGAAGAACGAAGCGGCGCTGCGGGCACGCGCAAGCCCGCTTCCACGAGCAGCGGCAGCACGGCTTCGCCAAAATATCGAAGGTCCGGCTCGAAGTCGAAGAAGGTGAGCTGAACACCATCGCAGCCCGCGTGCTTCAACGCGATCAGTTGCTCCACGATCTGTTCCGGCGAGCCGATCAGATGCAGGTTTCCGCCGAGCACGCGCTGCTCGCGCTTGTGCTTCGCCCAGGCCTTCGCGTCGCTGCGGCCATGCATGCCGATGAAACCATCGAGCGCGCCTTCATCCGGATGCGCGACGATGGCATCGTGATACGCGCGGGCTTCGCGTTCGGTCGGCCGGCAGACGATGGTCGGGTTGATCAGCGTGCGCACACGCCGTCCCACACGCGCCGCGCCTTCGCGAATCTTCGCGGTACGCGCGGGCAGCGCGCCGATCGCATCCTTGAAGTCTGCGCCGGCCGGACTCGTGATGAAGATCAGGTCCGAATGCCGCACGGCGTAGTCGATGCCCGCCGCCGAACCCGTTGCGTTCACCAGCACCGGCCGATGAAAACGCGGACGCGGACTGACGAAGGCATCGTCGAGTTGCCAGTGCGGCGTGCGAATGGTGAGGTTCGCGTCGTTGCGCCACAGCGTGTCCAGCACGCCGACGAACTCCGCCGCGCGCACATAGCGTTCGTCATGCTCGATCATCGGCTGGCCGAACATCGCCCATTCGCTCGCGACGTGACCGGTCACGAGATTGATGCCCCAGCGCCCGTTCGAGATGTGGTCGAGCGTCGCGCCGAACTTCGCCAGATGCAGCGGATGCCACGGACCATAGAGCGCGTGCACCGTCGAGATGAGCAGGATGCGCTCGGTAATGGCGGCGAGCGCGCTGGTCGCGATGAACGCATCGAGTGATTGCTCGCGATACTTCAGCGCGCCGCCATGCCCGTTCTTGCCTAGCCACTGCGCGAGGCCGAACACGAGATCGAAGCCGAGCGCCTCGGCCTGCTTCGTCAGGCGCGCGTTGTAGTCGAAGCGCCAGTCGGTGCCGCGCGGCAGCGTCGAGATGGACCAGCCGCCGTTCTGGATCGGCAGGAACAGACCGAGCATCAGCGGCTGTGCGAAGGCGGCCGCGAGCGGACTGCCGGGAATGTCGGCGGGGCTCGTGGCGCCGTCGAAGGCGGGCAGGACGGTCGCGCTCATGCGGCCCGGGCCGGGTTCGTCTTCAGTTCGTCCAGCCGTGCATGACTGCGCTTCGCGGTGGCCGTGCCGAAATCGAGCACGTCGATGGACGCAATGGCGTCGCGCTCCAGTTGCTCGACCAGTTGCAGTTCCCATGCGAGATACGCGTTCATCTGCTCGGCAACACGTTCCGGCGCAGCGTGATACGGGCTGTACCAGGCGTCGTCGTCGCCGGTGAGATTGCCTGTGTCCCCGGATGCCTGCGGCAGGCCGAGCGCAAGCCAGCGTCGCGTGCCGCCTGCGAGCGCAGCCACATTCGCACGATGTTCGGTCAGTTCGGCCGCGACCAGTGCCGCAAGCGTGCCGTCCTCCGAGGTCAGTACTAGTTCTTTACCCACCGGGATATCCGCGAGCCTGGCCTGTAGTTCACTCGCCGCAATGAAACGCGCGCCCTCGATATGCGCACGCCGGAACCCGAGACTGCTGTCGATATCGATGACCTGCGCCGTGCCCTGCTCCAGCGCATCCGCCAGCCGGTCCGCCTCGATCCAGCGCGTGCGCGCGCCATGCGGCCGCACGTTCAGCGGCTCGGGACCGGCCGCGTAGCGATCATGAATCAGCGCGGCGCTGGCCGTGTCGTCGAGGACGCGGACATCGAGATAGCCGAGCTGCTTGAGCCACGACGCGGTCATGCGTGCACGCACGCCGTCGTCGTCGCGCAGCACCACGCGTGCATGCAATGTACCGATGTACTCGTCCGTCGCCTGCACCAGTTGCCCGCCCGGCGCCGAACGCCAGCCCGCCGGATGCCCGGCTTCATATTCCAGCGGATCGCGCACGTCGAAACGATACAGCGTGCGCGTGCCGCTCTCCTGCTCCAGCACGGCGAGCGCGGCACCGTCGATGACCGGCACGTCGGCCTTGCGTGCCGCCGCGGCAGCAAGCTCGCGTGCGGCTGCGAGCGTCACGCCTTCGGGGCGCGGCGCCGTGCGCACTTCGCCATGTTGCAGTTCAAGACCTTCAAGCAGCCACGCCATCGAGCCGCCTGTGAGCGCCGCAACCGGATTCGGCACGCCCGCGTTGATGAGCGATTGCGCGCCGAGAATGCTGCGCGTGCGGCCTGCGCAGTTCACCACGATCAGCGTGTCCGGCGAAGGCACCGCCGCCAGCGCGCGATAGACCAGTTCCGCGCCCGCACAGTCGATGCCGCCCGGAATGTTCATCGTGTGATATTCGCCGAAGGGACGCGAATCCAGCACGACGAGATCGTCGCCGGCATCCTGGCGCGCCTTGAGTGTGGCGGCGTCGATGTTGGGCGTATGCAGGCGGTGTTCGATCAGTTCCCCGAACGCCTTGCCCGGCACGTTGGTGCCGCTGAACACTTCGAAGCCCGCCTGCTCCCAGCCGTCGATGCCGCCCGCCAGCACCGCGACGTCCGTATAGCCCCAGCGCGCGAGCAACGCGGCGGCGCGGGGCGCATGCTCGCCGTGGCTGTCGACGAGCACGACCGGCGTGCCCCGGCGCGGCACGAGCCGCTCGATCAGCTGGCCGAGCCGTCCCACCGGCGCGACCGACGAATAGAACAACCGCCTGCGGGCGGACACGCCTTCCTCGCGGACGTCGAGCACGGCGAGTTCGGAACGTTGAGCAACGAGCGTGCGCAATTGCGCGGGAGACACGGAGCGGGACATGAGCGCTGGATCCTTGGTCATGAATATCAATGAAGGTTGGCCGGGCACGGCGCGTCAGCGCGTCGCCACGGCCTGCGCGTCGAACACCGGATTGAACTCGATGTCGACCTTGATGGGATGCTTGATGTCGCCCGACTTATGAAGCGTGTCGGCGATCTTCTGCTCGCGTGCGACCAATGCGTTATCGAGCGGATAGAACACGGAACGGCCGTTCTCCGCCGAGAACTTCGCACGCGCCGGGGTCTGCTTCATCTTCTCCAGATAGATCTTCTCGACCGCCGGCACGTTCTGCGCCCACCAGGTCCACGAGTTCTTCAGACGGCCCAGGAAGTCGCCGAGTGCGCGGCTCTTCGCAGGATCGCGCAGCACGTCGGTGCGTGCGGCGAACACCGAAAGCGCGGGAATATCCAGTTCGTCGCTCCTGATGATGACGCGCGCCTCGCCCTTGTCCACGGCTTCCTTCACCGGCGCATAGCCGCCCGAATACACCGCGACCTGTCCGGCATTGAAGGCCGAAGCCGACACGTTGCCGTCGCCGAACTTCACGCCTTCGAAGTCCTTCGGCTTCAAATCAGCCTTGATATACGAAAGCACGTATTGCAGATAGTTGAAGCCGCCGAAGTTATAGCCCCAGGTCTTGCCGCGCAGGTCCGCAACCGTCTTTACATTGGCGTTGTTGCGCACCACCGTGACGATCGGCGGATAGCTGCTGTCCGGATTGCGCCATCCCGCGATGATCTGCAACGGCGCGGTATCCGCAGTCCAAGGCGTGCGCGCGTTGCCTTGCTCGATGATGAGCGAGGTATCGCCCATCAGGCCCACGTCGAGGCTCTTCGAATACAGCGCGGACAACTGCGCGGCGGGACCGGTGAGCACGGCCCACTTGACCTTGTAGGGCGCGCCGTCGAGCACGTGTGACTGCTCGACGATCAGCGGCCACGCCGCGTCCTGTGTGCCGATGGTGATCGTGAGCGGTTCATCGGCGAACGCGGAAGACGCGCCCGCAAGCAGGCTCGTGAAGAGGACAGCGGCAAGACGGGTTCTGATGCGCATGGTGCTTGAAGAGGACATGAGTGAGAGTTCAGGCGGCGTCGGCATGCGCGACGCCCAGCTCGGCGAGCAGCCGTGTTCTGAGTGCGACGGCGGAAGCATCGCTGCGTGAGCGCGGACGTGGCGTGTCCACTTGCAGGTCCGCGCTGATCTCGCCTTCAGCCAGCACGACGATGCGGTCGGACAGCAGAATGGCCTCGTCGACATCGTGCGTGACGAGCACCACCGCAGGCGCATGCGCGCGCCACAACCGGGCGACGAGCTCGTACATGCGGATGCGGGTCAGCGCGTCGAGTGCGGCGAACGGTTCGTCGAGCAGCAGCAGTTTCGGCTCGCGCACCAAGGCACGCGCCAGCGCGACGCGCTGCGCCTCGCCGCCCGAGAGCGTCTTGGGCCAGCCGTCGGCGTGACGCGCGAGACCGACTTCGTCGAGCGCGGCGAGCGCCGCTGCCTTCGCGCTGCCCAGCCGCGCGTGACCGATCACGACGTTTTCCCACACGCGCCGCGCGGGCACGAGGCGCGGTTCCTGGAACACCACGGAACGCGCGCCGGCGACGCGCACGCGGCCGCTATCGGCCTGATCGAGACCGGCGAGGATGCGCAACAGCGTGGTCTTGCCCGCGCCCGATGCACCGAGCATCGAGACGAACTGGCCGCGCCGCACGTTGAGCGAGACGTCCTTCAGCACGGCGCGGCCGTCGAAAACGCGGCTGACGGCTTCGAGCGCGAGCGCGTCATGAGCGTGGGCATGCGTGCGTTCAGGCGAGTTCAAAGCGCGGCCTCCATGGCAGGGCGAGATGTTCGAGCGCGCGCATGACGAGGTCCGTCACGATGCCGAGCGTCGCATAGACCAGGATGCCCGCCATGATGATGTCCGCGCGCTGGTTCTGGTTCGCATTGACGAGGATGTAGCCGATGCCGTTCTGCGCGTTGATCTGTTCGGCGACGACGAGCGCCAGCAGCGCCACCGCCGACGCATAGCGCACGCCGACGAGAATCGCGGGCAGCGCGGTCGGCAGGATGATGCGCCACGCGACCTGGCGGCCCGAGAGGCCGAACACGCTGGCCGCTTCGAGCAGTTTCGGATCGACGCCGCGCACGCCGGCATAGGTGTTGAGATACATCGGGAAGATGGTGGCTGCGAGGATCACCGCGACCTTCGCGCCCTCGCCGATCCCAAACCACGTGATGAACAGCGGAATCAGCGCAATGAAGGGAATGGTGCGCAGCATCTGCAACGGCGCGTCGATGACTTCCTCGCCGACGCGCCAGAGTCCGGCAAACAGCCCGGCAATCAGCCCGATACCGCCGCCGATCACGAGGCCCGTTGCCGCGCGCACCAGCGACACGCCGATGGCGCTTTGCAACTCGCCATCCGCGATCAGTTCCTTGAGCGCGGCGAGGATGACGGTAGGCGGCGGCAGCGTTTCAGGCGCGACCAGTTGCAAGGAAGAGGCTAGCTGCCACAGCACGACGAGCGCCACCGGCACGCCGATGCGCAGCGAGCGCGAGCGCAGTGCCGCGCGGCGTTGCGTGCCGCGGCGTGCGGCGGCGCGCGTGGGGAGGTCGATCAGGGAATTAGGCGTGCCGCGCGCGCCCGGGCGTTCGAGCGGCGTGCCGGGATCGAGTCCGAGCGCGGCAGAGGGAAAGCGGGGGACGGTCATGGGTGTTCATCGGCGGATGGGTGAACAACTGATGGTACGGCTGCCCTATCCCCTGCCCAACCAACGAATCACCAGATGCTATGCGCACGAATCGTCATTTGGAATCCCGTGTGGGCGCAATGGGCGCGCACGCCTATTCCACTGTCGAGACTGCCTTCTCCGCGAGTGCCGACTCGAACCCCGGCATGCGCACGCCGCCCAGTGCGAACAGCGCAAGCGCCGCGACGAAGGCCGGCACGGCGAGCAGCATGAACACCGCGCCGAACGGCAGGCCCATGCTCATCATCACGCCGCCGGTCATCGCGCCGGCTACCGCGCCCATGCGGCCGACGCCCAGCATCCACGCGACGCCCGTCGCGCGGCCCTGCGTTGGATAGAAGGCCGCGGCGAGCGCCGACATCGACGTGACCGCGCTCGTCACCGCCGTCCCTGTGAGGAAGATCAGCACCGCCAGCCAGACGCGGTCCGATACCCCGCTGCCGATCACCAGCACCAGCGCCGCCGACACCACATAGGCGCACGCATTGACCCGCCGCGGATTCGCGCGGTCCATCACCCAGCCGAGGCACAGATTGCCGAGAATGCCGCCAAGCGGAAACAGCGACGTGGTGAGCGCCGCGCCCTGTGCGGTGAAGCCCGCATCCTTGAAGAGCGTCGGCAGCCAGTTGGTCAGGAGGTAGTAGATCATCAGGCCCGTGAAGTACGCGAGCCACAGCATCGCCGTGCCGAAGCGGTACGGCCTGGACACGATCAGCGACACCGCCGAGGTCTTCTCCGTCGCGGCCCGTGTGTCGGCGGCCACGAAATGGAGGCTGGCGCTGTCGTCGAGACGCGGATCGCGGGAGATGCGCCGCAACACGCGCGCGATCCGCTCGGCGGGACGCTTGCGGACCACCATGAACTGCGCGGACTCGGGCAGCAACGCGACGAGCAACGCCGCCAGCACCAGCGGCCCGATGCCGCCCGTCACCAGCACGCTCTGCCAGCCGAAATGCGGAATCAACCACGCTGCGCTGAGGCCACCGATCGACAGCCCTACGGAAAAGCCGCAGAACATCGCATTGACTGCGACGCCGCGAATGCGCGCGGGCGCATACTCCGACATCAGCGTGACCGCGTTCGGCATGGCCGCGCCCAGTCCAAGCCCGGTCAGGAAGCGCCACGCCGTCAGCGATTCGATCGAACTCGCATGCGCCGACGCCAGACTCCACACGCCGAAGAAGAACACCGACAACACCAGCACCGCCTTGCGTCCGATACGGTCCGCCGCCGGCCCGGCCGCCAGCGCGCCAATGCCGAGACCGATAAGCGCCGCGCTCATTACCGGGCCAAGCGCAGCCCGCGTGATGCCCCACTCGCCGAGCAGCGAAGGCGCGATGAAACCGACCGCCGCCGTGTCGAAGCCATCGGCGGCCACGACCAGGAAGCAGAGAACCAGGATCCTCCATTGATACGGCGAAAAGCGTTGACTATCGATGAAACTCTGGACTTCCAGACTGTGCGTCTTCATGGCGGTTCGTCTCCGTTGATCTGCTGTCGTTGTCGTGGTTCATGCAAGCGCGGGTTCAGGCGTCATCGGCCGTCATGCCGAGCCCGACGCATGCCAGCCGCCGTCCACGCTCAGCACGGCGCCGGTGATGTAGCTGGCGGCATCGGAGGCGAGGAAGAGAATGGCCTGCGCGATCTCGTCGGGTTGTGCGAGGCGTCCCATCGGCGTGCGGCGTTCGATGCGCGCCCGGTCGATCTGCCCGTTCTTCACGAGTCCTTGCGCGAGTTCGGTCGCAACGTAGCCCGGCGCAACCGCATTGACACGGATGCCGTCGCGGGCCCATTCGCATGCCATCGAACGGGTCATCGCCGCGATACCCGCCTTGGCCGCGCCGTAGGCATTGCGTTGCGGGATACCCGCCAGCCCGGCGATCGAACACAGGTTCACGATGGCGCCCGAGCCTTGTTTAAGCATCGCTTTTGCGGCCTCGCGGCTGGCCAGGAAGGTGCCGCGCAGATGTATGCCGATGAGCGCATCGAAGGCGTCCACGCCTTGCTCGATGGTCGGCTTCGCCTGTTCGCCGATGCCCGCGTTGTTGATCAGCACGTCGAGCCGTCCGCAGGCTTCGAGCGTGCCGCGCAGCATGGCGGCGACCTCGGACTCCGCCGACACATCCGCGCCGATCGCCACATGCCCTTCGCCGTCGAGTTGCTCGATACGCTGCCGCGCCGACTCGCGATGCAGGTCCGCGATGACCACGCGATATCCCTGCGCAGCAAGCGCGCACACCGTGGCCCAACCGATTCCGTTCGCGCCGCCGGTGACGAGCGCCACGCGTTGCCGTGCTTCGTTCATCGTCTCCTCCTTCATGATTCAACGCATGGCCGCCGACAGGCTCCTGAACTCGACGCGCCTGATGATGCGGCTCTCCTGCGCGGTGATCAGATGCGCCGAGGCCTGCAAATACGCGGGCCACGCGGGATCGTCGTCGCGCGCGCTGCGGCGCTGGTCATAGTCGGCGATGCTGTCGTAGCCCCACAAATGCACGACCTGGTTCAACGCGCCGATATCGCTCATGTAGAAGCCCACCGGCGCGCCGAGATACTTGAGCTGAATGGGCATGGCAAGACGATCGAACACCTCGATGAACTCGGCCATGCCGCGCGGCCTGATGGTGTAGATGCGGTGGTCGATGAAAGGCTTGCGGCTCATGCTGCGCTCCTCAAGGAACTGACGGTGGCGCGCTCGGCGACTCGCTCAGCGAGATGCATGCCGGTGAGATAGCCGAAGGTCATGATCGGACCGAGCGTGATGCCTGCGCCCGGATAGTTGCCGCCCATGATGCTCGCGCGGTCGTTGCCGACGGCGTAGAGACCGGCAATCGGTTCTGTGCCCTTCAGCACCTCGCCGTGCGTGTTGGTGGCGATGCCGTCGAAGGTGCCGAGATCGCCCATCACGAGCTTGAGCGCGTAGTACGGGCCCGCGCCGAGCGGCGCGACACACGGATTCGGTGCATGCGCGGCATCGCCCAGATAGCGGTTGAAGGACGTCGTGCCGCGCCCGAAGGCCCGATCTTGTCCAGTCGCTGCATCGCGGTTGTACTCGCGCACCGTGGCTTCGAGCGCGGGGCCGTCAATGCCTGCATGCTGTGCGAGTTCGGCGAGCGTGCGTCCCTTCACGAGATAGCCGCTCGTCAGATGCGGCTTCAGCGAGAGCGGCGCGGGCTTGGCGAAACCGAGTCCATAGCGGCGGATCGTCGCGTGATCGCAGATGAGCCACATCGCGGTCTCATGCTCGTCGCGGCAGGCTTCGATCATTGCCGCGCCCACGTCGTGATAGGAATTCGCTTCGTTGGTGAAACGCACGCCGCCGCGCGTCACGCCGATGACACCCGGCTTGTAGCGGTCGAGCAGATGCGGGAACACGCCGACACTGCCGTCCTTCTGCGGCACGCGCGACACCGGCATCCATGCGGCGGCCTGCGGATAGCGCAGGTCGACACGTCCGCCCGCGCGCTCGGCCATGCGCGCGCCATCGCCGGTATTGCCCGAGGGCACCGGCGACACGTGTTCGCCGCCCCTTCGCACATGCGGATACGCCGCTGACAGACGCGCGAGATCGTGTGAGAAGCCGCCGCAGGCCAGCACGACGCCGCGCCGCGCCTTGATGCGTTGCTCGCTGCCATTCGCGTTGACGATCGCGCCCACCACGCGGCCCTTCTCGGTGATGAGTTCTTTTGCGCCTGTCCTCGTGTGGATGGGAATGCCAAGATCGAGCGCGGACTTCGCGAGGCGCGCGGCGAGTGCGTTGCCGCTCGTGACCTGCACGCCACGCCTGTAGCGCACGAGTTCACCGATGTGACTGGTCAGCCGCTTCGCGACATACCACGCTGAGGCAAGCGATTTCGTCGCGTTGAAGAAGTGCTTGAGATCCGCGCTCGACGAATTGAACATCATGCCGATGAAGGTGATCGACTTCAGCGGCGGACGCAGGCGCGGCAGGTCCGCGCCGAGCGCACGCGCATTGAAAGGCTTCGCGACGATCGAGCGGCCCACATCCACGCCGCCTGGCGCGTCGGGATGATAGTCGGGATAGAGCGTCGGCAGGAACTCGACCGAGGTTTCGCGCTCGAAAAATTCGACCATGCGCGGACCGTGATCGAGAAACGCATCGATGGCGGCCTGATCGAACATCGGGCCGGTTTCATGACGCAGATACTCGATGGCCGCGGCGCGCGGGTCCTCGATCCCGGCACGCCGCGCATGCGGATTGCCTGGAATCCACAGCACGCCGCCTGAATACGCGGTGGTGCCGCCGAAGGTCGCTTCCTTCTCGACGACAATCACGTCGAGCCCCTGTTTTCTGGCGGTGATGGCGGTGGCAAGACCGCCGGCGCCGGAGCCGATCACGAGCACGTCGCAAGCGAGATCGGACGACCGTGTCACGGTAGTCATCATCGTGTCCTTTTTGAATGAAACGGGCGCGGCGATGCGCGCAGGTGAAGGCCTTATGCCGCCCGTCTGGCTTCGTAGCCGGGGCGCGGCACGAGGTCCATCAGCATGCATTCGAAGCCGCCGTCCACGGCGATCTCGGCGCCGTTGACATAGGCCGAACGCGGGCTGGCCAGGAAGGCCCCGACCTCGGCGAGGGCGGCCGGTTCGCCGATGCGCCGGCTCGCGGTCATCGCGCTGCGACGCGCTTCGACATCGCCTTGTTCATAGAAGGCACGCGAGAGCGGCGTGCGGATCATGCCAGGGCACACGGTGTTGCTGCGAACGCCGCGCGGGCCCCACTCGGCGGCGATCTGCCGCGAGAGCATCGCGATGCCGGCCTTGCTCGCGCTATACGCGCCGCTCCAGGTCTGCGGATGATGCGCCGCCACCGAAGCGATCTGCACGATGCTGCCTCGACCTTGCATAAGCATGCCGCGTCCAAAGGCTTGCGCGCACAGCATGGTGCCGGTGAGATTGACGGCGAGCATCGCGTTCCACGCATCCAGCCCGATGTCCTCGATGCCGCCGGCGCGCAACAGACCGGCATTGTTCACAAGCACGTCCGCCGGGCCCATTGCGCGTTCCACTTTTTCGCAAGCGCCTTGCACGCTTTTCGCGTCACCGATGTCGCAAGCCACGGCAAGCGCCTCGGTGCCATGTGCCTGCAATGCGCGCGCCGTTTCATGACAGGCCGCTTCGTCGCGGTCCAGCAGCGCGATGCGCGCGCCGGCATCGGCCAGCGTCGCGGCAATGGCACGGCCGATGCCGCCCGCCGCGCCCGTCACCACGCACACGCGCGATGCGAGACCGAGCCAGTGTTGCGGGTCGTCGTTCATCTCCTTCATGCTTCTCTCCTCTTGCACTTTCGAGCCTTCAGGGAAGGGCTTTTCCGCGTTGCCGCGTGACGCTTCCCTGTGAGAAAAGTATATTCACGGCCTCGTTCCAGGAATTGGACAAAGGCAGCAGACCACAGGACAATCTGTGCAAAGGAGACGGGACGTGCTCAGGAGAATCCCTAACTACAATTTATACGGCGAATCGGCGCGGCCGCCGTGGTATGACGCGTTCAACTTCGAATGGATCGCCGAACGCAGTGCGCCGAACGACTGGCATATCGATGCCCATCGCCATGACGCGCTTTTGCAGTTTTTGTACATTCGCGGCGGCGGCAGCGGCGGCGATGTGCTCATCGAGAACACGCGCATTCCTATCCAGCCGCCCTGCGTCATCATGCTGCCCGCGCAAACGGTGCATGGCTTCAACTTCGCGCCGGACGTGGACGGGCTCGTGCTGACGGCCGCGCAACGTTCGCTCGAAGCACTCGCCGCGATGGCGGCGCCTCCGCTCATTCCGCTGTTGCAGCGCGCGGGCGTGACGCGCGTGAATGTCCGGACGCATGCCGGCGCGCTGATGCCGCTGATCGAACTACTGGAAAAGGAATATCGCGCCACCGACCGCGGACACATGGCGGCGGGGCTCCCGCTGCTGCTCGCGCTCTTCGTGCATGTCGAGCGCCTGTGCGAAGCACCGCTGGCCTCGCGCACGGCGGCCGGCGCCAGCCTGTCGGCCACGCAACGGCGCGCCGGGCAGATCAGGCGTTTCAGGGAACTGGTGGTCAAGCATGCGCGCGACCATCGTCCGGTGGACTTCTATGCGCAGACGCTCGGCATGACCGTGGCGCAGCTCGGACGGATCTGTCGCGAGGAGATTTCGAGTTCTCCGCTCGCGGTGATCAACGAGCATCTTGTGCGCGAGGCGCAACGGGATCTCGTCTACTCGCATATGTCGGTCAAGCAGATCGCGCATGAACTTGGCTTTGACGACATCGCCTATTTCAGCCGCTATTTCCGCAAGCAGACGGGCGTGACGCCGACGCAGTTCCAGAAGGAAGCGATTCGCGCGCTGGCCATCGACCGGCGCGGTGCATGACGCGCCGGTCCTGTTGTTCAGTGACGAGAATGACCGCTCAACGCACCCCCTGACTCATCACCGCCGGACCCGCAGCCTCCCGCTCCGATGCTTCGCCGCTGACGCCGTTCACCTTCGGCGCCCACTTGCGCCGCATGAGCACAATCGTGCTCGCCGCGCCGACCAGCAGGAACACGAAGATGGCCATCATCGGCAACGTGTAGCTATGGCCCACATGCAGCAGCCAGCCCGAAAGACTGGCGGACACGCCGCCCGCGAGGCTCGTCGCGACCTGCTGCAAGCCGGTGTTCAAGCCCACTGCCTGCTTCGGAATCAGCGTGAGCTTGACGAGCGCGAGGTTGTTCGTCGTGACGAGACCCACCAGCGTCAACGACAGCACGTTCCAGAAAAGCGCCATCTGCACGCTCGGCGCGTAGGCCCCGAACAGCACCGTCATGCCGCCGATGAAACCGACCACCATGAACGACTTGCGCACCACGACGGCATCGTGACCGCGGGCAATCAGCCGGTCCGCCAGCCAGCCGCTGAGCGCCGCCGTGACGGCGACGCCACAGAAGCTGAATGCCGTGTACAAGCCCGACTGCTGCAATGAAAGGCCACGCTGCTCCACCAGATAAGCGGGCATCCATGTCATGCAGTAGAACGCGAAATAGGCGTAGCAGAAGTTGGTGAGCAAGCCGCCCCATACCACCGGGCTTGCCAGCAGATTGCGCAGCGGCACCGAGGCGGCACGCTGCTTTCTCGAAGCAAGTTCGGTTGCATCGGGGAAGTCGTTGCGCACCATCAGCAGCCAGGGCAGAAGCCACACCAGCCCGGCGAGGCCCGTCACGATGAACATCATCTTCCATGACGTGCCCGCGATCAGCCACGCAGCGGCCGGCGCACCGAGCGCCGGCCCCATCTTGCCGCCGACCGAATAGATACCGAGCGCGGTGCCCTTCTGCGTTTCCTCGAAGCGGTTGGCGATATACCGATAGGTTGCCGGCACGACCACCGCTTCCGCCGCGCCGATCAGCACCCGCACGATGATGAGCGCCGACAGCGTGGTGACGATGCCGGTGACCGCCGCCGCGATACACCACAGCAGGAAACAGATTGCATAAGGCCATTTGACGCCGTAGCGGTCCACGAGCCAGCCCATCGGCAGTTGCAGCAGCCCGTAGGCCCAGAACACCGACGAGCCGAGCCAGCCGCGCTGCACCGACGTGAGCGTGAAATGGTGGACGAACTGATGATCCGCGAGCGCGGCCGACATGCTCGTGCGGTCCATGAACGCGATCATCAGGCCAAAGGCGAGCAGGAATACGACGCCCCACCGGTTCTCGAGGCGTGCCGCTCTTCGAATAGTCTCCATCACTTCGTCTCCGTCTGATTTTTTATTTTCACTGCGGGCCCGTGCGCGGCTCTATCCGAGGCTGCCGGTCACATCGTCGAACAGTTCGTCCACGGAGAAGCGGCGCGGAATGATCTTCTGGTCGAGCGCCCAGTCGATGGCAAGCTGAATACCCTTGCGGTTCGCCTCCAGACCGAACGGCGGGATCACGGCGGGCACGCCTTCGCCGAGTGCGCGGCTTTCCACGATCATCCGGTACAGCTCGCGCACGATGTCCGGCCGCTCCTTCGACAGCCCCGCATGCACGACGAACATATGATTGATCGGCACCACGCCTTCGCGCGCAAACCAGTCCTTCGCGGCGGCCTGGGCATCGGGCACCAGGGTCTTAACGCGCGGATCCTTCGGCATGTCCTCGCCCGCCAGCACCGCCGCGAGTTCGCCGTCCAGCATCATCTGCCCGACCGATGAACCCTTCGGCAGCCGCTGGCAATTGGCCGGGTCCGTGTACTCCGCGAGATGCCCTTCGCCTTGCGTCATCCACGTGACCTTGTCGAGATCCACGCCGTACTCATGACGCAGGATGCCGCGAATCCACAGGCCCGTGGTCTGTGCATAGGTGCGCACGCCCACCCGCTTGCCCTCGATGTCCTTCGGGTCGAGATGACCCAACTCACCGTTATAGCCCGCGCAATGATGCTGGAAGCGTCCCGAGATCGGCGCGGGAAGCAGCACATAAGGCTTGCCGTAAGCCTTCGCCTGCAGATACGTGACGATGGCCAGCTCGCCGGCGTCGAAAGCATTCTCGCGCAGCATCGGCTTGAAGCCGTCGTGCGCGCGCGCCGGGCCGCAGTAGTCGAGATTGACCACGCTCGACGACACGCGGCCGTCCCTCATCGCCTTCGTTGCCGCATACTCGGCCAGGTTCACCCGCAACGTCGGCAGGTCGGTTTGAATCGTCGCCATCTGCTTGTTCCTTATGCTTCGTTCACTGGATATCTGTTGCCACGCCGCTCAGGCCAGCGCCGGATACAACTGCTGCGCCGTCTTGCCGAAGATCCAGGCGCGATCGTCGTCGTTCAGACAGCGCAGGCCCGCCTCGGCCGTCGCGAGAATCTCAGGCAACGTGCCCGTCGAACTCGGGAAGTTTGAACCCCATGCCAGACGCTGTGCGCCGAACACTTCGATCAGGCGCGGGAAGAAGGTCTCCGCATTCGCTTCGCCCTTCTGCATGTCGTCGAAGATGCGCGGCGTCAGCTTCATGTAGATGTTCGTGAGCGGTGCGAGATCGAACATCGCTTGCGCCTTGGCATAAGGCGCTCCATCCGTCACGTCGGGCCGGCCAAGATGATCGAGAATGATCTTCACATTCGGGAAACGCCGCGCCAGATCGGCAACCTGCGGCAGGCCGATAGGACCGGTCTGGATGCACATCGGCAGATTCAGTTCCGCGCAGGTTTCCCAGGCGGGCCACGCACGCGGATCTTCGAGTTCGCGGGGATCGAAATCCTTCGTGCTGCCGCCCGTGAACATGCGCAGGCCCGCAAGGCCGCGCTCCACGCAGGCGCGAATGGTGCGCGGCGCATCGGGCAGGGTTACATCGACGGAACCCACTGCGACGAGACGATCCGGATAAGCCGCACAGGCATCGAGCACGTAGCTGTTGTCGAAGCCATACGTAGTCGATGAATGCACGACGGCGGCCTTTGCCACGCCTGCTTCGTCCATTGCCGCGATCAGCGATTCGACCGTGGAAGGACGCTCCTTCGACCAGTCGGAACGCTTGCCGCCCAGCGGCGCGACGGGATAGCGCGCGGTATCGTCGGAGATGATGTGCGGATGAATATCAACGATGGATGCCATGAGTTGCTCTTTGATTCGATTGAATGGTTATTCGGTGCGGGCTTTGGATCAGGCAAGCGGATCGACGAACAGCTCGTCCATCGACATCCGGCGCGGCGTGAGCCGCTGCTCGAAGGCGGTCGCCTCCAGTGCCTCGATCGTCTTGCGATTGGCCTCGATTCCGTACGGCAACGGATCGTGCCCGACGATCTTGCGCAGTTCGAGATACTTCTTGTCGCTGGCGTTGGTGGGGTCGTTGTTATCGAGATCGGCGAGCCAGGCCTGCTTGGCCTGCTCGAATGCGTCGTAGAGCGACTTTGCAATCCACGGATGCTCGGCAAGCACCGAATCCTTCACGACGATGGTGCCGTGCATCGGATACACGCCCGTGCGGCGGTAGTAATCGGCTTCGAGTTCAGCCGCGTTCGGCAGCAGGTCGGGGTAGTTGGCTTCCACTTCCTGCCAGCCGCCGTTCGGATTGCCGGTGCGACCAATGCCGGCATTCGCGGCAAAACCTGCCGCGAGTTCGCCCGAGGCCATCAGGTCCGCGAGCGACTTGCCTTGCGGCGCGTGCATCACATTCGACGGAAGCTCGAGTTGCGTGACGTGTTCCTCGTCGTCGACGACCCAAGTGACCTTCGACGAATCAAGACCGAACTCGTCGATCAGCACCTGGCGCGTCCATACGCCGGTCGTAACCGAATAGGCGCGCACACCCACCTTCCTGCCTTCGAGATCCTTCGGTGTAGCGATGCCCGCATCGGGGCGCACGAGCAGGCCGCCATGATGAAAGCGGCGCATGACGAAGATCGGCAATGCGACGAACGGCGCGCCATAGGCTCGCGCGATGATGTAGGTGGTCGGCGCCAGCTCGCACACGTCGAACTCGACATCGCGCACCATGCGGCGAAACGCGCCGATCTGCGGCTTGACGGTGACGATCTCCGCATCGACGCCTTCAATGGAAATCGAGCCGTTGCGAATGGCCGACGTATGCGGATACTCGGCAATGGCGATCTTGAGCGGGACTTTCCTGGTCAACGGGGTCTCCTGTTGGATTCGAATGATGTTCTGGACCGTCCAGCGATCCGGTTAGACGATCATCGAATAGCGCGTGTTTCCCGTCTATTGAAATAACCCGTGGGTGCGTTAACCAACTGGTAAATGCTTCGGGATCCGTATATGTGCGCTTCTGTCAGCGCAACTGCGCTACGTAGCGGGCCACGTCCCGCACATCTTCATCGTTCAGAACGTGCGGATACAGACGCGGCATGATGCCAGAGGGTTCGCGAATGCGCGCTTCGATGTCGCTGGTTCCGTAGCGGCTCGCGATACCGCGCAGTACGGGTCCCACACCGCCCTCGCCGCCCGCGCCGTGACATGCCGCGCAATTCGCCGCGTAAATGGATGCGCCGTGTCCCGTTGGCACCGATGCTTGCGCCGTCGGCGGCGCGCCGTCGTTGAGCAGCGCGAGGCTTTCGGCTGGAGGATTCGGAGGCAAGGAGGCGAGATAAGCGTGGATGCGGGCGATCTCGTCATCGGAGAGAATCCGCTTGCTGTAGACCGGCATCTCGCCCTTGGGATCGTGCACATAGGCCTGCATCGCGGACAACGCGATGGGATGCGGCGCGAGCGCAGGCCCGGTCGAAGCGCTGCCTTGCCCGAGCACGCCATGACATTCGTAGCAACCCTTCTGCATGAAGAGCGCACGGCCAGTTTCAATATCCGCGCTGGCATCGGCGCGTGCTTTCGGCATGGCGAGCACGATGAACGCAAGCGCCGTGATCAGCGAACGTGAATGGAAGGTCATCGCGGCGGCAGTCATCGAGGTTGGGTTAGCACATCGAGCAAGGCGGGCTTGCCGCTTCTGACCTGCGCCATCGCGCGCGTCAGGGCCGGGCCGAGATCGGCGGGACTGGAGATGGGGCCTTCCGCCCAGACACCCATGCTCTTCGCCATCGATGCGTAATCAATCGGCGGATCCTGCAACACGGTGCCGATGCGCCCGCGCTCCGGATGACGGTCACGCCGCCCCGCCATGCGCTGGATATGCATGGTCTCCTGATGCCACGCGCGGTTGTTGTGCATCACCATCAGCAAGGGCACCTGATGATGCGCCGCCGTCCACAGCACGCCGGGCAGCACCATCAGATCGCCGTCGGTCTGGATGCTGACCGCAATCCGCCCGGCATCGCGATGCGCGATCGCCGCGCCCACGGCAGCGGGCGCCGCATAGCCGACGCCATAGCCCCCGCCTGCGCCGATGAACTGATATGTCTTCGTAAAGTCCCACAGGCGATTCGGCCATTGGCTGCATGCGCCCGGCGGAGAAACGAGCGCCCAGTCGTCATGGCGGATGACGTTCCATACTTCCTGCGCGAGACGCGCCGTGCTGACCGGCGTGCCGTCCCACGCGTGCGTGGCGGCTTCCCGGGCGGCGTGCTGCATGCTGTCATGCGAGGCCCGCAGCGTCGCCGCACGGGCCTCGGCGACCGTGCGTTGCGCGGACGTCATCGTCGAACGGACAGCCTGCGTCAACGCGGGCATCGACGCTTGAGCATCCGCGCCGATGGGCAAGGCCGAAGCGTAATAGCGCTCTGCATCCTGCATGTTCGACTTGCCGTAGAGATAGGACGTCGAGATGCTGATAACACGCACATCAGGCTTCGCACGCCGCTTCGACGCGCGGCCGATCGTGTCCGGCACGCTCTGCGTCAGCCCCCAGACGTCGCCCACTTCGAGCGCGAGGATCACGTCCGCATCGGCCAGCAGACGCGCCTGCATCGACGAATGATTGAGGAAATGCCGCGTGGGGAAATTCATGCGGCCGAGCAGGTCGATCACCGGCGCATTGAGCGATTCAGCGAGCGCGACCAGCGACTCCAGGCCCGCCTGCGTGCGCACCGCGCGATCCGCGACGATGACGGGTGCCTTCGCCGCGCATAGCATCGTGGCGGCGGCTTGCAAGGCATCCGCGCTCGCGGCGGGCGGCAACACTTCGCGCAGCGGCGGCACGGCGATGCCATGCGGGTCCGCAATGGGTTGCTCCTGCAACTCCGCATCCGCGACGATCAGCACGGGCGCCATCGGCGGCGTGACGGACATCGTGTAAGCGCGCATGAACGATTCGGCGTAATGCTGGAGCGACACCGGATAGTCGTCGTACTTGGTGTAGTCGCGCACCAGCGCGCCGAGGTCCTGCGCCGTGTGATACCACTCGACACCCGGCCGGCGCTTGGTCGCGTCCGCGATATTGCCGGCGATGACCGTGATCGGCACGTGATCGCACCATGCGTTGTAAAGCGCCATCGACGCATGCTGCAAGCCCACCGTGCTGTGCACGAGACAGGCCATGGGCTTGCCCGCGACTTTCGCGTAGCCGTGCGCAATCGCCGCTGACGCTTCCTCGTGGGTGCATACGATCATCTGCGGATGCGTGTCGCCCGCGTAGTTCACGATCGACTCGTGAAGGCCGCGGAAGGTCGAGCCCGGCATCGTCGCGACATAGTCGATGCCCGCGATGCGCAGCAGGTCCACCATGAAATCGGAGCCCGGATTGCCGATGTGCGCGGCATCCGTGGCAGGCGCTTCGTCGAGCGACGGTGCAACGACATCGCTTTGCGCTTCCGCCGCAATCAGCGCCGACGATGGCTTGCTCACCGAAGGCCGCTGCGGCGCACTGGATGTCGGCGTGGCCACCGCAGGCTTGACGAGCGCCGCCGCTGTGCCGGTGATGAGCGCGTCCTTCAGAAAGGTACGTCGGCCTGTCATGCAGGATCTCCTTTTTATAATTTGTATCGTCGTTGTGTGATGGCCGTGCGTGCAGGCGTACGGAGGCCGGCCGCGAATGCGCGCGGCGGAGATTGAACTCTGGATGACTGGAACGGGAAGCGCTATCCGGACAGCGGATAGCGAAGGCTAGCGTCGCGGCTGGCTCAGATCGTCCATGCCGAAGATGTGGATCAACACCGGAAACTGTCCGGGCCAGGCACGCGCGAGTTCCTTCGTGGTGCGCGCCGCAATACCGCACCATGCGGCCGCGCGACGCCATACGCTCATCATGGGGATGGGCATCCGTCTGTCTCCTGTTCGGTGAAACGCCGGCGCGTCAACGCGCTCTTGATGCGAGTTCGATGAAGACATCATCGCGCCGCGTGCGTTTTCCGTCCATTGAATAAAAGGGCAGATGCCTTAACCTTTCGGTTAAGTCCCTTGACCGGACCCGGCATGCTCCGCCATCGCGGCAAGATCGGTTTCATCCCTGACATCGTTCGGCGGACATTCGCGTTCGAGGCATTGCAGGAGCAGCATCGCGCTGGGCGCGAGCGGCTTGTCGGCGCGCCAGATCACGCCCAGCGGCCGCGTGGCGAGGTTCACGTCGAGCGGCAGCACATGGAACGGGCTCGCCCCCGAATCGGGATAGATCATGTCCACGGTATGCAGCGCAATGGCGTCGTTGATCTGGATATAAGCGCGGATCAGATGCGTCGACAGGGTCTCGATGGTGTTCGACGGCATCGGCAGGCCATGGCGCGCCAGCGTGTTTTCGATCGGCTCGCGCAGCAGCGAACCCGAAGGCGGCAGGATCCACGGATAGTCCTTGAGGTCCGACCATTGCACGGTGCTTCGGCTTGCGAGCGGATGCTGCACGCCGGTCACGAGCTTGATCGGCGTGTTGATAAGCGCGCGTTCATGCAGTCCCACGGTGTCCGCGCGATTCGGCAGGCGGCCCACGATCATGTCGAGGTCGCCGCGCCGCAAGTCCTGCAACAGCCCGTTCATGCGGCCTTCGAGGATGGAGACGTTGGTCTGCGGCGCTTCCTGCTTCAGGCGCGCGAGGGCGCGGGGCATGAGGGTGGAGATGAGGGTCGGCAGTGCGCCCACATGCACCTTGCCGGCGCTGCCGGTCTGCAGCGCCTTGATCTCCTCGGCGGTCTGGCTCAGGCTGCTCAGCACGGCGCGCGCGTGCCGCACCACACATTCGCCATAGGCGGTGGGACGCAAGCCGTTGACGGTGCGCTCGAAGAGTTTCACGCCCAGTGCGCTTTCAATCTCGCCAAGCGCCTTCGATACTGCCGGAACCGTTATGTAAGAATTCGACGCCACTTGCCGCAAGTTGCGGAAGTCATAAATAGCGACGAGCAGGCGCAAATGACGCGCCTTCATGTTGACGCTCAAATACCAGTCCAGCTGACTCATAGTGTCTCCGATGCGCCCCGCGCATCGGACGATGACACGCTTCGGCGCTAGTCGTTCTGCGTGCGGCTTTCCGATCCCGCCGCTGCGCGATCCTCATGCCACTGTTGTTCTGCGGCGGTAAAGAATAACGCAGCAGGATAATGGAAACGACAGGGAACGTGCAGAACCGGCATCGGAGAGTCGCTGACCGCCTTATCAGAAGCCATGGTTGATCCCCACCGTGAACGCGAGTTGATGGGGCTGCTGGGTGGCGTTCAAGGTCTTGTTGGTGATGTAGGAACCAGAGAACTTCGTGTAGTCAAATTCGGCGTAGAGCACGGTTTGCTTCGACAGCGAATAGGCGATGCTCGCCAGTCCCTGACTGCGCTTGCCGCCCGTATTCGGCAAGTCCGTGATGTAGTACGCGGCGCCCAGGCGCGTGTACGGCGTCAACTGATAGGTCAGGCCGCCCCAGTAGTTGAGCGTGCGCACGTCGCGGTTCGGCGCGGCCACGTCGAGGTTATCGTTCATGTAGCCGCCGGCGAAGCGCACGTCGCCGAAGGTCAGCGCCGCGCCGAGCGTGTAATAGTTGTCCGGCTGGTAGGTCGTGCCTGAGAGCACCGAGCGATGGATATAAACGCCACCCACGTTCACCGGTCCCATCTTGTATTGCAGGCCCACGCCGCGCGCCGATCCCGCGTTGAAATCGCCCGCTACGCCGCCGAAGGAATTCTCCGC
Organism: Caballeronia sp. LZ035; assembly: GCF_031451175.1. Classification (NCBI taxonomy): domain Bacteria; kingdom Pseudomonadati; phylum Pseudomonadota; class Betaproteobacteria; order Burkholderiales; family Burkholderiaceae; genus Caballeronia; species Caballeronia sp. LZ035. The sequence goes on along the minus strand of NZ_JARUXS010000002.1, from coordinate 918,908 downwards.
GCGGAAGCGGAACGGTCCATACGTGCGGCTGTACTTCACGTCGTTGTTGAAGCGCGTGCCCGCGGTCGCGGGCGTGAGCGGCGTGATGCCGGGATATTCGAAGTTGAAGGGATCGTAGTCGTAGATCACATCATGGGCGATGGTGTACTGGCGGCCGAAATCGAGCGAACCGAACCAGCCGCCCAGGCCAACATACGCACCCCGATTGAACGCCACGTTATTCGTGTTGTCGTACGCGCCGTTGCCGAGATTGAAACCGCTTTCGAGCCTGAAGTGTGCGTTGTACCCGCCGCCGAGATCTTCCTTGCCGATGAAATCGAGCCGGTTCGAGGTGAAGAAGCCATTCGAATTCATCGAATACTGGCTGCCCAGTCCGGTGTGCGTATAGCGAATGCCGCCATCCACCACGCCTGCGAGCGTGACATAGGATTGCGCGTGAGCCACGCCCGCGAACTGACAGGCGGCGAGAGTAATTATTAATTTCCTGATCATGGGATCTCTTCGATGAGGTGCGGTACTGCATTCCCAGACCGTCCATGCGACACGGACGGCCATGGGGCCGTCTGTCAGTCATTCGACGTGCTGCCCCGCTCTCTCTCTCGATGATCCTGTACAGGTCTCGTGCGCTTGCTTGCATGCATGGCTTGTCTCCAATATGGCGCCTTGTTTCAGGCTTCTTTTTTTGCGGGCGTGAGTGCCCCTCACCGCCTTGCCGGGCAGTGAATCCTGCGTTGATGCGGAATGGGGATGCGAAGGCCAAGTGCCTCCGCGAACGCACGTGTCAAGCTGTCAGCGTGCGATCTTGCGAAGCCCGTGCTTGTCTGCTCGTGAGGCTGAAACCGCTACATCCCTAGGCTCGTGGCTCAAGGCATGGACTTGCAACGGGGCTTGCAGCAAGTCGTCTGCGGCTTTCGATGCTTGCATCGTCTCATCGCGACCCGGCAGCGTCCATTGAATAAATTTCTCGACGCGTTAACCTTTGAGTAAAGGCATATGCCGAATTCAGTGCGGCAAGTGGACGACCCCGCTCATGCGGGCAGCCCGCATTCCTCGCGCAGGCATTCGATGAACGCCTGCTGCACGGCGGTGCCGAGCCAATCGCTTCGCACCGTGTAGCCTACGGCGCGATCCGCTTCGGGTGTCTTCAGTTCGAGCGCGACCATGTCGCTGCCGGGATAGGCCTCGCGTATCTGCGAGCGCGACAGCAAGGTGATGCAATCGCTCTCGACGAGCATCGCGATCATCATCGCGAGCGAACTCGTTTCAACCACGAGCGGCGGCGTGGCAGGCAGGCGCGCGAAGAGGCGGTCGATCACCGCGCGGCGCGGCACATTGCGCTGCGGCACGACCCAGTCGTAGTCGGCAAGATGGTTGGGCATGATCGACTTCTGACGCGCAAGCCGATGTCCCTTGCGCACCGCGACCACATACGGGTCCGCGAACAGCTCGGTTTCCTGCACCGCGCCGGTGAGGCGAGGCTCGCGCAAGCCGCCGACGATGATGTCGATGCCGCCCGCGCGCAGGTCGCGCAGCAGCGGCGCGTGCGAACCTTCGTCCACCGTGATGCGGGCCGCCGGATAACGTGCGCGCAGCCGTTGAATCACGCGCGCGACGAGTCGCGGCGGCAACAGCGGCAACACGCCGATGGCCACGCGCCCGGTGCGCTGGCCGCGCGCATAGGCGAGGTCTTCACTGGCCTGCGCGATCTCATACAGCGCGAGACTAAGCCGCCGCGCGAACTCGATGCCCGCGGGATTCGCCGCGACGCTGTGCACGCGCCGTCGATAGAGCGACACGCCCACGGTCTGTTCGATCTGTCGCGCGGCGCGATGCACGGCCGGCTGCGAGATGCCGAGTTGCTGCGCGGCCTCCGCTGCCGACCCGGCCTGCGCAATGGCGATGTGACAGCGCACCTGCGCATCCGTGAGGTGCCGGCAGATCGTCGCGCTCTGCGGGGACGGCTCGTCATGGCCGGCCAGGGCCGCGACTGCGCGCTCCATCTGATCGAGCATGCGCCGGGTGCGCCGTTGCAGGATGCGCCCTTCCGCCGTCAATTCGCTCCCGCCGAAGCCACGTTCGAACAGTTGGCCGCCGAAGCTTGCTTCCAGTTTGGCGATGGCAAGGCTCACTGCCGGCTGGGTGCGTCCGGCGCGCGCCGCTGCCTGTCCGATACCGCCCGATTCGCACACGGCATCGAACAGGAACAGGCGCCGCAAGCGCGTGAGATCGTCGCTCGACAGGTCGTCTTCACGGTTCGCCATGGCGTTCAACCCCTATGTGAAAACCCTTAGCTTAACCATAATTTATGCCCAAGCGCAAAGTTCATATTGAGGGATTCGCTCGCAACCGGCTTACAGTGACGTCCATTCCATTGCAAAAAGACATCCCTGGAGCCGTTTCATGTCCGTTGTCATCGACACTCACACTCACGCCATTTCCCCGGATACACAGCGTTTTCCGCTCGCGCCGGTTGGCGGCCACCAGTCCGAATGGTCTGCGAAGCGCCCCGTCAGTTTCGAAGGCCTGCTGGCCTCGCTCGACGAAGCCGGTATCGACCGTGCCGTGGTCGTGCAGGCGTCCACCGTGTACGGCAACGACAATAGTTATGTGGTGGAAGCGGTGCGCAGTCATCCGGATCGCTTCGCCGGCGTGTTTTCCATCGACGTGCTGGCGAACGACGCCGTCACGCAACTGCAACGCTGGCTCGACGCCGGCCTCTCCGGACTGCGTCTCTTCACGACGGGCAGCACGATGCCCGGGCAAGCGGGCTGGCTCGACGACGAACGCTCCTTTCCGGTGTGGGAATACGCGGAACGCCATGGGGTATCGATCTGTCTGCAAATGACGGCGCAAGGCATTCCCGCGCTGCTGAACATGCTCGCGCGCTTTCCGAAGATCCGCGTGTTGCTCGATCACCTTGCGCGTCCCGACCTCGCGGGCGGAGCGCCGTATGAGGCGGCCGCGCCGCTGTTCAGCCTTGCATCGCACGAGGGTGTGTATCTGAAGCTCACGAACCGCACGATCGCGGAAGCGTCGCGCGGCGCATCGACGCCGGAAGCCTTCTTTCCGCGTGTGCTCGACGCTTTCGGTGCACACCGTATCGCATGGGGCTCGAACTTCCCCGCTGCCGAAGGCGCGCTGCCGCAACTGCTCGCCGATGCGCGCGCCAGCCTCGCGATGTTGCCCAGCGATGCGCAGCAAGCCATCTTCGGCGGCACCGCGCTGACCGTTTATCCGGCGCTGGCCGCCTGAATCCGCTGTGAGACCGTGAGTCACGACATGCAACCGCTGCTGCTGAAAACCGCCCTGAAGACCTACCCGCACACGCGCGCCTTGAAGCGTGGCGAACTGACCGATCCGGCCGTGCAACTCGTGTTCGACGAGGTCGAGCCGATTCACGACGCGTTCGCGCCCATGGCGCGCCAGCAGGCTTATGACGTGAGCGAGCTGGCCATCGTCACGTATTTGCAGGCGAAGGCTTATGGCAAGCCGCTCATCCTGCTGCCCGCCGTCGTGGCCGCGCGGTTCCAGCAAGGCTGCATTATTTATAATGCGCGGCGCGGCAAGCTTGATATCGAACATTTGTCGGGCAAGAAGATTGGCGTGCGCACTTATACGCAAACCACCGGCATGTGGGTGCGCGCCATTCTCTCGGACACGTACGGCGTGCCGGTCGAAGCGAACGAATGGATCACCATCGAAGGGGCCCATCTCGAAGAGTATGCGGACCCGTCGTTCGTGCAACGTGCCGCGCCCGGCAAAAAACTGCTGCCGATGCTGCGGGCCGGTGAACTCGATGCCGCCATCCTCGGCAACGACCTGCCCGACGAAGCGGGTCTCGAACCGCTGATTCCGGATGCCGCGACGGCGGATCTCGCGTGGTACGCCGCGCATCGCTACGTGCCGATCAATCATGTCGTCGTCGTGACGCAAGCGCTGGCCGATGCGCATCCGCAAGCCGTGCGCGCCGTGTACGACCTGCTGTGCCGCGGCAAGGCCTCGGTGGCCGCGGAGAATGCCGGCAAACCCGACAAGCTGCTGTTCGGTTACGACGCATTGCGCGCGCCGCTCGAGGAAACGCTGGCCTTCTGCGAGGAACAAGGTCTGCTGCCGCGCAAGCTGACTGTCGATGAAATCTTCGCGGACAGCGAACGCATTCTGGGCGACGCGGCACGCTGAACCGCATCGCACACCGCCCTTTCACTTTATTTCATTTCTAGAAGCGAATTTTAATTCGCCACCCGCACCGCAAGGAGACATTCATGAGCTTGCCCGGCAAGGCCGTCACGCAACCCAGGAAACGCCGGCCGTTCTATCGCGACCTGTCCTTCCAGGTCCTTGCAGGCATGGCGCTCGGCATCGCCACAGGCTATCTGTTCCCGAAGTTCGGCATCAACCTGCAACCGGTCGGCGACGCCTTCATCCGCATCATCCAGATGCTGATCGGCCCGATCATCTTCTGCACGGTGTGCAGCGGCATCGCGGGCGTGAAGGACTTCAAGAAGGTGGGCCGCGTCGCCATCAAGGCGCTGTTTTACTTCGAAGTCGTCACGTCGCTCGCGCTGGTGCTCGGGCTGGTGGTGATCAACGTGCTGAAGCCGGGCGTCGGCATGAACGTGGACATGCACAGCGTGCATTCCGCCGCCGTCGATGCGTATGTCGCCAAGGCCCATCATGTCGTCACCACGAGCGAGTTCCTGCTCAACGTGATTCCGCACACCGCGTTCAGCGCGTTCTCGGGCGGCGACGTGCTGCAGGTGCTGTTCTTCTCGGTCCTGTTCGCGTTCGGCCTTGCCGCTATCGGCGACCGCGCGAAACCCGCGCTCGATTTCATCGACTCGGTCTCGGGCGCACTGTTCTGGGTGATCGGCCTGACAATGAAAATCGCGCCTATCGCGGCGTTCGGCGCCATCGCGTTCACGGTCAGCAAGTTCGGCTTCGGCACGCTGCTCTCGCTCGGCAAGCTGATCCTCGAGTTCTACCTGACTTGCGCGCTGTTCATCGTGCTGATCCTGTGGCCCATCGCCCGCGTGAACGGCTTCAGCCTGCTGCGGCTCATGCGCTATATCGGCGCGGAGTTGTTGCTCGTGATCGGCACGAGTTCCTCGGAAACCGTGTTCCCGCAATTGATCGACAAGCTGGAACGGCTGGGATGCGAACAGTCCGTCGTCGGTCTGGTGCTGCCGACGGCCTACACCTTCAATCACGACGGCACCTGCCTGTATTTCGCCGCTGCCGCCGTGTTCCTCGCCCAGGCCACCAACACGCCGATGGGCTGGCACGAGCAGCTCGTCCTGCTCGCGGTGCTGCTGCTTACCTCGAAAGGCGCGGCGGGCGTTTCCGGCGCGGCCATCGCGGTGCTCGCGGCCACGCTGGCTGCATCGAACACGATTCCTGTCGAGTCCATCGCGCTGATTCTCGGCATTCACAAGGCGATGTCGAGTGCGTTCGTCTTCACGAACATCATCGGCAACAGCGTGGCGACGATTGTCGTCGCGAACTGGGAGAAGGCCCTCGATCGCGTGGCCCTGACGCGCGAGCTGAAGTCCGGATTCCGTCCGTCCGACATGCAGATCGGACCGATCAAGCAAGCGAGCGGCGGCTCTGCCGGTCACTGACTGACCGCCGCCGGCATCGACTCGATCCCGGCGGATTTTTTCGGAAAGGACAGTTCCGAAAATAGTTAGTCATACCGATCGCAAAAAATTCTAATGAAGTTGGAGACACGTTGTGAAAAAGATAGCTTGGAAAAGGCTAGGACTCGGCTTGTCCGCAGCCGCCGGAATGGTGTCGGCATTGTCCGTGCATGCGCAGACGAGCGTGACGCTGTACGGCACCGTGGACGGCGGCATCCGTCATCAGACCAGTGCCGCCAAGGGTGGCGGTTCCGTCACCACGATGAACTCGAACGGTTACTACAGCTCGAACAAGCTCGGCTTTCGCTTGAAGGAAGATCTGGGCGATGGCTGGAACGCGCATGCCCAGCTGGAAAGCGGCTTCAACCTCGGTAACGGCCAGTTCGACAACACGGCCAACCGCGAATTCAACCGGCAGTCGTTCGTGGGCATCGGGCATCGGACGTACGGCTCGATCGATCTCGGCCGGCAGTACACGATCGCGCACGACATCATCAGCATTTACGACCCGTTCGGCTTTCATTTCACGCCGATCCTGCCGCTCACCGTCGCCTCCGACGGCACGCGCAACGACAACGACGTGAAGTACAAAAACCGGATCGGTTCGTTGCTGTTCGAAGCGGACAACTCGTTCGGCGGTGTCGCGGGGAACTTCAGCAGCGGCGCGGCGCGTGCCGTGGGCATGAGCTACGCGGCAGGCCCCGTGGCCGTGGGCGGCGTGTATGGACACCGCAATGTGCTGAACGGCACGCGTTACCTGGGTGACAGTTACTACATGCTCGGCACCAGCTATGCGATCGGACCGGTCAAACTGTCTGGCGGCTTCATGGCAGAAGACCTGCAAGACCCCGCTGCGCCGCATACAGTGACGAACAATGCGTTCGGCGGGCTGTCATGGACGGTGACGCCGTTTGTCGTGTTTCGCGGCGGTTACTACCAGACCAACGTCTCCACCGACAAGGCCGGACGCCGCAGCTTGTCTGTGTTGTCGCTGGCGTATCTGCTGTCCAAGCGCACGACGCTATATGCCGAAGCCGACTACACGTCCTATCGCCACGCTGTGGTCAGCACGCTGAACCCGGCCGGGGCGAACAGTCAGACTGCGTTCACCATCGGCATCGATCATCTGTTCTGAAGTGACATGCGCTGTTCACGCCGGATGCGGGACAGCGCATAGCCGCCGACCGATACGGCGGCGAACCCCGACAGCGCGCCTATCCCCAATGCCCAGCGCGGCCCCAGGTGATTGGCGACCCACCCGACCACCGGCGCGCCGATGGGCGTGCCGCCCAGCGCAATGGCCAGCCGCAGCGCCATGACACGCCCCCGCATCGCGGGCTCGGTCGAGATCTGCATCAGACTGTTCGTGGTGTTCGTGAAAGTGAGCGCCGCCACACCGATGACAACCAGCGCACCTGCGAACAGCCAGTAGGTCGGCGCAACGGCGGCGAGCGTACAGCCCACGCCGAACATGCCCGCTCCAGCCAGAATGGCGCCGAAGCGCGGTCGGCCGCGCCCCGCCGCGAGCAAGGCGCCCGAGATCGTGCCGATCGCCATGAACGACGAGAGCAGGCCGTAGCCGCGCGCGTCGGTATGGAAAACGCCGACGGCCATGGTCGATATGAAAATCGGAAAGTTGAGACCGAAGGTGCCGATCAGGAACAGCATGACGAGAATCGCCTTGAGATCAGGGCGTGACCATGCATAGCGGAAACCTTCGGACATGCCCTTCCGGGCGCGCCCGGCCCGCGCGCTTTCGCGCAGCTCGGACGTGCGGAACCACGACATCGAAACCAGCACGGCGACGAAACTGACACCGTTGACGAGAAACGCCCAGCCCGTGCCCACCGAGCCGATGACCAGCCCCGCCACCGCCGGTCCGATCATCCGTCCCGCGTTGAACGACGTGGAGTTGAGTGCGACCGCGTTGTGCAGGTCCGCGTCGCCCACCAGCGAGCCGACGAAAGTCTGCCGAACGGGCCCGTCGAAAGCCGATATACATCCGAACAGCAGCGCGAACACATACACATGCCACAGCACGACGACGCCGGTCACGGTCAGCACGCCCAGCGCCAGTGCCAGCGCGCCCATGGTCGCCTGGGTGAACATCAGCAGCTTGCGCTGGTCGTAGTGATCCGCCGCATAGCCCGTCCACGGCAGCAGGACGATCTGCGGCCCGAACTGAAGCGCCATGACCGTGCCGACCGCGGAGGCGTTGTGATGGGTCAACTGCGTCAGAACGAGCCAGTCCTGCGCGGTGCGCTGCATCCAGGTTCCGACGTTGGAGACGAGCGCGCCGGTCGCCCACAGGCGATAGTTGAAAACCTTGAGGGAACGGAATGCCTGCACTGCTTGAACCTCACGTCCGCGTAGTCATCCGGCCACCGTGGAAGCGGCCAAAGTGCGTAGCCAGGAACAAACCGATGGCCAGCATGCCGAGGCCGAATGCCAGGGCGTCGACGGTGTTGTGAAAATCGAAATGACCGACGTGACACACCAGCCCATAGCCGATGACGAGATTGAAGAAGCCCCACACCACATTCAACGTGGATGAGGAAAGCCCCTCGCCGGGCGGTGTCGCAAAGGGACTCTGGAACGCTTCGCCGCGTACGCCGCTGACCAGATGCGGCAACGCGTTGCAAAAAAAAACGCCACCGAAGAACCAGGCAATGAAATCAAGCCATTCCATTTTTTTTCAAACGCCTCGTGTATAGAGAGAGGCCTGCTGCCGACCTATGAAGACAAGCAGGCTCACGCGTCCACCAGCCGCGCGAGCAAGGCGACGGCCCCTGCGACTTGCGCCTGCTCGGTGGAAGACAGCCGCACGCGGATGGTGCGGGACAGCCAGTCCTGCCGCGCGCTGCGCCCTTTGCGGATCATCGTGAGGCTGGTTTTGGTGAGGGACAGGATGGTGCGGCGTCCATCGTCCGGGTCCGGCGTGCCCACGATATGCCCGCCGGCCATGAGCGCCGCAACCGCCGTTCCCATGGATTGCGTGCGAATGCCTTCGGCTTGTGCGAGTTCTGATACCGAGGCCGGGCCATCGCGTTCCAGACGCAGCAGCACGGCAGTCTGCGTGCCTGTCAGATCACCATAAGCCGACTGTGCGCGCATGTTGCGCTTCAGCCTGGATACGACGGAACGCAGCGCGGACGCGAGTTCGTCGGCGCTGTCGGGGGGTGAGCTTAGGGGTTGAGCTGCCATGGCGTCACTCTGGCACATGCAAAGCAAGCTGCCAAGTTAACTTACTAATTGACGCCAGACAAAAACCTGAACGCCCTTAACCAAACCCTCAACTCACACACCGAAAAATTCAATAGACTAGGTAATTACCCTAGGGTGAAATACGACCTGTCGCCGCCGAACAGTCACGCGGCTCTCATCACGCAGAAAGGTCAAATCATGAAACTCGCCATCCACGCCGTACTGGTCGCCGCCGCCATCCTCGTTCCCGCAGTTGCCTTCGCTCAGTCGAGCGAGCCGCTCACGCGCGCCCAGGTCCGGGCAGAACTCGTGCAACTCGAGAAAGCCGGCTACAACCCGCTCAGCAACTGCGACGGCAATTGCCCGGACAGCCTCCAGCGCGCCGAAGCTACCCTGATGCGCAGCCGGAATGACGCGGCTGCTGCCTACGGCCCGGCGTTCGACGGCACGCAGCAAGCCGGCCGATGAGCACCGGCGCTGCATTCAATGCAGCGCGTCGCGCGTGGCGAGCGGCTTGAACAGGCGGCTCCACGCGAGGCTCACGAGTATCGTCGCCACGCCGCCCGCGACCACTGAGCCGATCACGCCCAGCCCTGTCGCCGTGACACCGGATTCGAACTCGCCGAGCTGATTGCTTGCGCCGATGAAGAGCGTATTCACCGCCGCCACGCGTCCGCGCATGCGATCCGGTGTTTCCAGCTGGATGAGCGTCTGCCGCACGACCACGCTGATGGTGTCCGCGCCGCCCGAGACGGCCAGCAGGATGAGCGACAGCGGAAACCATTTCGATAGCCCGAAGCCGACGATGGCAACGCCATAGACGCCCACCGCCACCAGCAGCTTCTTGCCGACGCCGCTGGCAATCGACCGTCGTGACAGGAATACGCCGACACACAATGCGCCCACGGCGGGCGCCGAGCGCAGCAAGCCGAGCCCTTGCGGTCCTACATGCAGGACTTGCCGCGCATAGATCGGCAGCAACGCGGTGGCGCCGCCGAACAGCACGGCGAAGAGATCGAGCGAAATCGCACCGAGCAGAAGCGGATGGCTCCAGATGAAGCGCAGGCCTGCGAGGATCGAATCGGCGGTGACGGGTTCACGCGGCGGCGGCGTGTAGTCATAGCGCACGAAGCTGTACAGCAACGCGCTCAAGCAGAACAGCGCCGCACTGGTCAGATACACCGTGACCACGCTGACAGCGAACAGCACGCCACCCAGCGCCGGCCCGGCAATGACGCAGGTCTGCTGGACCACGGTGCTGAGCGCCATGGAGCGTGCGAGCAGCCTGGGCGGCACGAGCATCGGCAGGAGCGCCTGCTGGCCGGCCATCTGGAATGGCCTGATGGCGCCGAGCGCAAGCGACAGCGCCAGCAGCGCGTCGCGCGTGACATGGTGCGTGGAGGTCGCCGCCGTCAGCAGCGCTGCCGCCACGGCTTGCAGCGCGAGACATGCGGCGACCATCCGTCCCCGATGCAGGCAGTCCGCGCAATGACCGGCAACGAGCGTCGTGGCAAGCCCCGGCGCGAACTGGAACAGGCCCACGAGGCCGAGGTTCCACGCGCTCGATGTCAGGTCATACATGTGCCAGCTGATCGCCAGCATCAACATCTGCTGGGCCGTGATGGAGCCGATGCGCGCAATCAGGAAGCGCGTGAGCGGTGCGTGGCGCAGCAATGACGTCACGTCATCGGAACGGGTCTGCATGGCGGGTGATGGACTCATCTCTTGTATCGCGGAGCGCAGCCGCTCACGAACCTCGTGTCAACCGAGGCTGCCGGTCACGTCGTCGAAGAGCTCGTCCACGGACAAGCGCCGCGGAATGATCTTCTGGTCGAGCGCCCAGTCCGCCGCGAGTTGCAGACCCTTGCGGTTCGCCTCCAGTCCGAGCGGAGGGAACGCGGCCGGAACGTTCTCCGCAGCCGCGCGGCTCTCCGCCACCATGCGATACAACTCGCGCACGATGTCCGGCCGCTCCTTCGACAAGCGCTCGTGCACCACGAACATGTGATTGATCGGCACGACGCCCGTGCGCGCGAACCAGTCTTTCGCGGCGTTCTGCGCATCGGGCACGAGTGTACGCACGCGTTCGTCCTTGGGCATGTCTTCACCCAATAACGCCGCCGTCAGTTCGCCGTCCATCATCATCTGCGGAATGGACGAACCGGCCGGCAGACGCTGGCAGTTCGAAGGATCGCTGTATTCGGCGAGGTGGCCGTCGCCGAGCGTCATCCACGTGACCTTGTCGAGATCGACGCCGTATTCATGGCGCAGGATGCCGCGAATCCACAGCGCGGTGGTCTGCGTGTAGGTGCGCACGCCAACCTGCTTGCCCTCGATATCCTTCGGATCAAGATGACCAAAGTCGAGGTTATAGCCTGCGCAATGATGCTGGAAGCGTCCCGAGATCGGCGCGGGCAGCAGGACATAAGGCTTGCCATAGGCCTTCGCTTGCAGGAAGGTGACGATGGCGAGTTCGCCGGCATCGAACCTGTTCTCGCGCACCATCGCCTTGAAGCCATTGTGCGCGGGCGTCGGTCCGCAGTAGTCCAGCGTCATGAGGTCGGACTTCACGCGGCCGTCGCGCATGGCCTTCGTCACGCCGTATTCGGCGAGATTGACGCGCAGCGTTGTTGTCATGGTGTGTGCTCCTTCTTGCTTGTATCGTGATGAGTTCAGAGGCGCACTTCGATCAGGCAAGGTCCGTCCGCGTGCGTCGAATCGGTCAAGGCCTTGTAGAAGCCCTCGGCCGTCTCGACCGCCACTGCCGGCACGCCCATGCTCTTCGCCATCGCGAGCCAGTCGATGCGTGGCTTGTCGATATCGATCATCGACAGTGCCCGCTCACCCGGCGCACCCGCACCCATGTTCGCGTACTCGGCCTTGAGAATCGCGTAGCTGTTGTTGGCGAAGATGATCGTCGTGACGTTCAGGCTTTCGCGTGCCTGCGTCCACAGCGACTGGATGGTGTACATCGCGCTGCCGTCGCCGACCATGCAGAACACGCGGCGGTCGGGACACGCCAGCGAAGCGCCGGTCGCCACCGGCGTTGCATAGCCGATCGAGCCGCCCATGTTGTTGATGAGATCGTGCGGACGCGCGCCCATCGTGAGGTTCATCGACTCGCGCCCGGTCGTCAGCGATTCATCGACGACGATGCAGTGCTCGGGCAAGGCTGCCGCCAGCGCATGCGCGATGCTGGCCGGATTGAGCGCGCCCGTGGGAACCGGCGTCTCGATACGCGCTTGCAGCAACGCCGCCGTGCCGGATGCACCGAGTTCCTGCAACAGCATGTCGAACGCGAGTTCGCTGTCTTCGTCGGCTTCGACGAGCGCATGCACCAGCGTGCCTTCGGGTTTCAGCAGACTCGGCTTGTCCGGATACGCGAAGAACGCCACCGGCTCGCGCGTCTCCACCGTGATGATGTGCCTGAAGTCCTTGAGGAACGCCGTGGCCTGCGCAACCGCATACGGAATGCGCGCGAGCGGCACGCGACCCGCACCCCGTTCGATGCGCGCCGTGAAGAACTGCGACCCCAGCACCGCGCCGGTCGCAGCGGCGACACGGCCGGCCTTTTCCAGCGCCACGCCGCGTGTGGCCTTGTTGGCGAGAACGATCAGCGCGGGTTCGCCCGAGCGAAGCACGCGGGCAATGTGCTCGATGCGTTGCGCAGACGGCGCCTTGCGGCCCGCCGGAAGCGCGGGCAACGCTTGCGGCGCAGCGCCGGCTTGCTGCCAGGACGTGTCGCCCGGGAGAATCAGTGTTGCGATCTGCCCCGGATGCTCGCTTGCCTTGGCAACCGCCTGCGCGGCGTCCCATGCAATGGTGTCCGCGGATTCGGCACGCCGCACCCAGTGGCTCAACGGCCGCGCAAGCCCTTCGATATCCGAGGTCAGCGGCGGATCGTACTTGAGATGCGACACCGAATGCTCGCCGACGACATTGACCATGCCCGACGACGCACGCTTCGCGTTGTGGATGTTCGCAAGACCATTCGCCAGGCCCGGTCCGAGATGCAGCAAGGTGGACGCGGGCGTGTCCTTCATGCGATACCAGCCATCGGCGGCACCCGTGGCCACGCCTTCGAACAGGCACAGCACGCTGCGCATGCGCGGGTTGTTGCCGAGCGCGGCAAGGAAGTGCATCTCCGAGGTGCCCGGATTCGCGAAGCAGATGTCGACGCCTTCATCAACCAGCGTCGCGACGAGACTTTCGGCGCCGTTCATCAGTAGCCTGCCAGTTCGCGTGCGAGACCGACGACGCCATACGTGCGTGCCGGCGCCGACATCAGGAAGCGATAACCCTCTTCCTGCAAGCGACGATGATTCTTCGCGGTCACATGCGGATTGCCGACCACCACGTTGTGCTTGTGACAAGTGTCGGCAATCTGACGCATCGCGGCAACCACTTCAGGATGTTCATACTGACGCGGCAGCCCCAGCTCCTGGCTCAGGTCGCCCTCACCGATCAGAATGAAGCCGATGCCCGGCACGTTGGCGAGGATGTCGTCGAGATTCTCGATAGCCTGCGTGCTCTCGCACATCAGGCCCACGAGAATCTCGCCTTGCGGCGCGAGCGGCCAGACATCGGCCTTCTCGTAGTACTGCTGCATCGAGAGGCCCCAGTAGCGCGCGGCATTCGCGGGACCGTCGCCGCGCACGCCCTTCGGTTCGTACAGCGGCGCGTTCTTCGGCCGCGCATAACGGCACGAGGCCACGGCGTTATAGGCCTGCTCGACCGTCGCCACGTGCGGCCAGATCACGCCATATGCGCCGCGGTCCAGCACCTGCTTGGCGAAGCTCTGGTTCATCTCCACGCCGTTCGCGGGGATGCGCGCCAGCGGCGTCACCTTGGGTGCAACCGATCCGGATTCGGCGATCTGCTTGCGGCTCAACATGTACTGGAAGGCATCACCGAGTGCGGCCACGTCGTACGGGTTGTGCTCCATCTCGAAGACGATGCCGTCATACGGCGAATCGCTCATTTCGATGGCGGTCTGCTTGTCGAGCTTCGCGAACGCCGCGTGCGCGGCCTTGCCCGATTCGAAGGCGCGGATGATGCTGTTCAGGCGGGTGTCTGACATGTTGGTCTCCCTTATTGGCTCAATGCCGGATAGAGCTTCTGCGCGGTCATGCCGAAGATCCATGTGCGATCTTCTTCGCTGAGGCACGCGAGCCCTTGTTGGGCCGTTGCGAGAATCTCGCCGAGCGTGCCGGGCGACGTCGGAAAGTTCGAGCCCCATGCGAGGCGTTGCGCGCCGAATGCCTCGACCACGCGCGGGAAGAACGTCTCCGCGCTGGCCTTCTCCTTCTTCACGTCGCCGAAGATGCGCGGCGTGAGCTTCATGTACACGTTCGGCAAGTCGCGCAACTCGAACAGTCCTGCTGCGTTTGCATACGGCGGGCCGTCGAGGACATCGGGCCGCGCGAGGTGATCGAGAATGATGTTCACGCCGGGATACTTCTCGGCGAGCATGCGCACTTGCGGTAGGCCGACCGGACCCGTCTGGATGCACATCGGCAGCTTGAGTTCGGCGAGCATCTCCCACGCCTTGAACGACTTCGGGTTATCGAGTTCGCTCGGGTCGAAGTCCTTGGTGGAGCCGCCCGTGAAGATGCGCAGGCCGGCGAGGCCCTTGTCGGCCCAGCCCTTGATGACAGTGGCTACGTCGTCGGCCAGCATGTCGACGGAACCTACCGCGATAAGCCGGTCCTTGTACTGGTTGCAACCGTCCACCACGTAGCTGTTGTCGAACCCATAGGTCGTCGACGAATGCACGACCGCGGCCTTCGCGACGCCTGCCTGATCCATCGCCGCGATCAGCGCCTCGACGGTGTTCGGCCGCTTCTGCGACCAGTCCGAGCGCTTGCCGAACAGCGGCGCCGGCGGATAGCGCTTCTCGTCGTCCGAGATGATGTGCGGATGAATGTCGATGATGTTCATGTCTTCATTCCTCGTCCGGTCACAGGCCACGCGCCTTGAGTTGCTGGTCCAGGCGCGGATAGACGCGGCGCGCGTTGCCTTCGAAGATCGCGTGGCGATCCGCGTCGCTGAGGGCTTCGCAGGCGTCGATATAGCGCTTCGTATCGTCGAAGTACTCGCCGGTGTCCGGATCACGCCCGCGCACCGCGCCGATCATCTCCGAACCAAACATGACGTTGCTCGTCGGCACGACCTTGGTCAGCAGTTCCACGCCCGGATGGTGATAGACGCAGGTATCGAAGAAGATGTTGTTGAGCAAGCCTTCGAGCGGACGCTTGGCGATTTCCAGCGACATGCCGCGATAACGTCCCCAGTGATAAGGCACCGCACCACCGCCGTGCGGAATCACCAGGCGCAGCGTCGGGAAGTCCTTGAACACATCGCCTTGCAGCAACTGCATGAACACCGAGGTATCCGCGTTCAGATAGTGCGCGCCCGTCCCGTGATGGCACGGATTGCACGAGGCCGCGACGTGGATCATGGCGGGCGCGTCGAGGTCGCACAGCGCTTCATAGACCGGATACCATTCGCGGTCCGTCATCGGCTTGCCGGTCCAGTAGCCGCCGCTCGGATCCGGATTCAGATTGCAGCCGACGAAGCCCATCTCCTCGACACAGCGGCGCAGTTCGGGCACCGAGTTCTTCGGCGGCGCTTTCGGCGATTGCGGCAGCTGGCACACCGGCGCGAAGTTCTCCGGGTACAGGTCGCAGACGCGCCGCACCAGATTGTTCGATACCTCGGCCCATTCGAGACTCGTGCGCTCGTTGCCGAGGTGATGGCTCATGAGGCCCGCGATGGGCGAGAACAACGTAAGGTCACCGCCGCGTTCCTGTTGCAGACGGAGCTGACCGTTGCCGACGCCTTCGCGGATGTCGTCGTCGGACACATGCGCGCCGGAGAGCGGCGGCGCGTTGGCGGGGTCGTCGGCGGCTGCGATCTGCTTGGCGCGCCAGTCGCGGAAAGAAGCGGGGACGGTCGTGAAGTGACCGTGACAGTCGATGATCATGTTCCTGGCCTTACGTGTGGTTTAGACGCGGGGATCGACGAACAGCTCGTTCATGGACATGCGGCGCGGCGTCAGGCCTTGCTTGAACGCAGTCGCTTCGAGCGCTTCGATGGTCTTGCGGTTTTCTTCCACGCCATACGGCAGCGGATCGTTGCCGACGATCTTCTGCAGCTCGATGTACTTCTTGTTCTTCTTGTCGTTCAGTTCGCCCGCGTTGAGCTTGGCGAGCCAGTCCTGCTTGGCCTTGTCGAAGGCGTCGTAGAGCGACTTCGCCACCCACGGATGCTCGGCCAGCACCGAATCCTTGACGACGATGGTGCCGTGCATCGGGTACACGCCCGTGCGCGCGTAGTACTCGGATTCGAGTTCAGCCGCATTCGGGAACATGTCGGGATAGTCGGCTTCGACTTCCTTCCAGCCGCCCGTCGGGTCGCCGGTGCGGCCGATGCCTGCGTTGCCGTGGAAGCCCGCAACCAGTTCGCCGTTGGCCATCATGTCGGCAAGCGAGGTGCCCTTCGGTGCATGGATCACGTTCGGCGGCAGCTTCAGTTGCGTGACGTGCTCTTCGTCATCGACGACCCAGGTGACCTTGGAGGGATCCAGACCGAACTCGTCGATCAGCACCTGGCGCGTCCACGCGCCGGTAGTCACCGAATATGCGCGCACGCCGACCTTCTTGCCTTCGAGATCCTTCGGCGTCTTGATGCCCGCATCCGGACGCACCAGCAGACCCGAATGATGGAAGCGGCGCACGACGAAGATCGGCAGCGCGACGAACGGCGCGCCATACGCACGAGCGATGATGTAGGTGGTCGGCGCGAGTTCGCAGACATCGAATTCGACGTCGCGCACCATGCGGCGGAACGCGCCGATCTGCGGCTGGACCGTGATGAATTCCGCGTCGACGCCTTCGATCGGAATGGAGCCGTCGCGGATGGCCGAGGTATGCGGATGCTCGGCGATCGCGAGCTTGAGATGGACTTTCTTGGTCACTGGAGTCTCCTGGGAGGATTGATCGTGCGAGGCAAGCTCGTGTCGGTGCCGACATGATCTTTCGAGACGCCCTGCTCCGTCTATTGAATAAAGAAGCAAGGGGCTTAACCGTTTGGTAAAGAGTGGGGCTGCGCGCAGCCGATACGGAACCCTAACTAATTGGGCGACAGAAAACCGAAAACACGTTGCCGTGCTTTCGGCAGTCAGGCCTTGGCGCTTTGCAGCTGTTGCGCGGCTTCTTCCAGACACGCGACCATGAGTTGCGCGCTCGGCGTCAGGCCGCGGTTGCGGTTCCAGAGCACGCCGGAGGGGCGCAACAGCCGGGGCAGGCTCAAGGGCAGCGCATACAGGGGTTGCGTGGGATCGTTCGTGGGCGTGCCCACCATGACCGCAATGAAGTCCGAAATCTGTAGATGCGCCCGCGTCACATGAACGGACAGGGTCTCGATGTAGTTGTTCGTCAGCGGTACGTCATGCGCTCTCAGTGTGCGTTCGAGTGAATCACGCAGGATCGAGTTCTGTGGCGGCAGGATCCACGGATAGGGAAGCAGGTCGGACCACTTGATTGTCTTCGCCCGCGCCAGTGGATGATGCCGCCCGGTCATCAGCGTCACGGGTTCTTCCAGCAGCGGCTTTTCCTCGAAGCTGCCGAGCGTATCGGGCGCGGGCAAACGCCCGACGATCAGGTCGAGACGCCCCTGCCACAACTCCGGCAGCAACGCGCCGCGCGTGCCTTCCACGACTCTCACGTTGGTGCCCGGCGACTTGTTCTTCAACAGGTTGAGCGCGAGCGGCAGCAGCGCGGACGCTGACGCGGGCAACATGCCGATATGCACCTTGCCCTCGGTGCCTGCACTCAGCGCCTTCATTTCATCGCGCGCCTGATGCAGGATGGTCAGCATTTCGCGCGCGTGTCGAATGAGGCACTCGCCATGCGGCGTGGGCACGAGCCCTTGCGCCGTGCGCGCGAACAGCGTAAGGCCGAGCCCCCGTTCCAGCTCGGCCAGCGACTTCGATACCGCCGGCATCGTGACATGGGTGACTTCCGCCACCTGAGTCAGATTGCGATAAGTATCGATGGTCACGAGCAGGCGCAGATGTCGCGCCTTGAGATTCACTTGCAGATAGCCGTCGAGTTCCGACACGATCTTTCTCCTACTGCCTCATTACCTGAGTCGTTCAGTCTTTGGGCTGCAATGCATGCAAGGTCATGCCGAGCGAGATCGACGTGAAATAACCGATCGTGACGAGGAGTTCGGCGATCACTGCCCGGCCCAACTCAGCATCGTACTTGGCAAAGCGCGCATCGTCGACCGCACCGCCCGCGAGCAGCGCGCTCACCGCGTCGCATACGAGCGCAGGACGCCCCTCTTCCGCCTCAGGCGTGCGCCGCTCCAGGATCGCGGCGACCACCGTCTCGGGGACGCCCGCCTTCAGCGCGTGCCGCCGATGATTCGCGATCACATACGGCGCATTCCAGAACACGGCGGTGGCCAGGATCGCCACTTCGGTTTCCGCTTCGCTCAGCACGGGCGAATGATCCACATGCGTGCCGATGATCTCCATTCCTTCGGCCAGACGCGGGTTGTGCAGCCAGATGTTGAACGGCGTGGGAATCCGCCCGCGTCCTGCGCCCAGTTGCGCGATGACCCGCTGCTGATGGTCGCTGGCCTGCTGCGCGTCGATGCGCGCCAGTCGGTCTTGCGTCATGCTTCGCTTCCTTTCGATGAAGAATCAGGCGCCGCCCAGTCCGGGCAACCAGTGTCCGAGAAAACTCTCCGGCCAGGGGATATGCAGGATCTGATCGAAGACGATGTAGAGAAACACGGTCACGCACACAGCGAGGATCAGACTCAGCTTCCAAGACTCGCGGCCTTCAATGCGCATGTATGCAACGATCATCAGCGGCACCGTGGGCAGCATGCCGATCACCGACATGCAGGCGAGAAACGCGAGGAACCAGCTGAAGAAGCGGGCCGCGCGCTTCAGCACGGTCCTGACCGGGAGCTTCTCGTCGTGGTCGCCGGATACGTCCATGTGAACGCCGCTGCTTGCACGCGCCACACCGTGCGCCGGAATCACGAAGACCTTGTACGCGAGGCTCAGCGTTCCGGCGATGACGAGAATGCTCGCGACCACCGTCGGCCCGATGCGCGCCATCAGCAGCCAGCTCTGCGAGCTTGCCAGCATGTAAAGCCCGACGACGATAAAGAACACGTTTACCAGATCTTCGCGCTTGAAGTGCACCGAGCCGCTCGGCTTGAACTGCGCGAAGCCGCCGCTGCGCAACGCGGTGACGAGCGGCTTGAAGAACACCAGCGCGGCCAGGCCCAGCAGCACGATGACGACAGGTCGTGCCAGCCAGTCGGTGCCATAGCGGACGAAGGAGATCGACATGTAGCGCTCCATCAGCACGCCGAGCACGAGGCCGAGGATCAGCGGCGGACGCGCCCACCTGAGCCGCTTCATGGTCCAGCCGATGACGCCCGCGATCAACAGCACGAACAGGTCGCCCCAGCTGCGCGAGCCCTGGAACGCGCCGACATAGATGACGGGCATGATGACCGGCAGGATCAGCGTGTAGCGCAGCGTCGATACCTTCGCGAACTGGCCGCTCAGCAGGAAGCACAGCCCCGCACCGAAGATGTTGGCGAGCGCGATGGACCAGACCATCGAATACGTGAAGTCGAGATGCTTGGTCAGCATGTCGGGACCGGGGATGAAGCCGTGCACCATCATCGCGCCGAGCAGGATCGCCTGCGCCGCGCCGCCCGGCACGCCGAAGGACAACATCGGCACGAGGCTGCCGCCTTCGCGTGCATTGTTGGCCGCTTCAGGCGCGATCACCCCGCGCACATCGCCCTTGGTGAACGTCTCCTTTGCGCCCTTCGCTGTCTGCAATGCATGGCCGTAGGCGATCCAGTCCGTGACCGCGCCGGTGATGCCCGGCACTGCGCCGAGTACCGCGCCGAGACCGCCACAACGCAGCACCAGAAACCAGTTGCGAAAGGCGTCGCGCACGCCTTCGCGCATGCCTTGCCGCGAGGTGAACTGCACGTTCTGCGCAATGGCCGTGCGACGGATGGCCAGCTCGCACAACTCCGGCAACGCGAAGATGCCGAGGATGATGGGCACCAGCGGAATGCCGTCTTGCAGATACAGAAGATCGCCGGTCCAGCGCATCTGTCCGGTCGCGACATTGGTGCCGATCATGCCGACCAGAATGCCGAAGCAAGCCGCGACGACGCCACGCAGCGGCGCGTTGCCGGACAGCGCGGATACCATCGATACGCCGAACACGGTCAACGACAACATCTCCGGCGTGCCGATGGACAACACGAACGGACGCACCAGCGGCAGCGACACCGCGAGGATCACCGCGCCGATCAAGCCGCCCATCAGCGAGGACATATAGCAGGCGCTCAGCGCCCGCGACGCTTCGCCGCGTTTGGTCATCGGCAGGCCGTCGAGCACCGTGGCCTGCGACGCCGCATGGCCGGGCACGCCGAACAGCACGGCTGGAATCACATCCGAGGTGGTGATGACGGAGGCCATGCCGAGCAGCATCGCGAAGGCGGAATACGGGTCCATCGTGTAGGTGAACGGCACCAGCAGCGCAAAGCCCGTCAGCCCGCCGATGCCCGGCAACAAGCCGATCGCAAGACCGACCGCCACGCCGAACACGAGAAACATGATGCGGTGGAATTGCAGGAGCGTCGATAGCGCGTGTCCGGCCGCCATCAACGTTGCATCGTTGAAGAACTCCATGTCTCATCCTGATGGAATGGCGAGCTTCACAGGCTCGCCTGTTATCGGTCGTGCAGGAACCGGCTTAGCCGGCCAGCATCGGATACAGCTTCTTCGCGGTGCCGCCCCAGATCCAGGCGCGTTCGTCGTCGCTCAAGTCCGCAAAGCAGGCATTGCCTTGTGCAACGAGATCCTTCAGCGGGCCGGCAGACGCCGGATAGTTCGAGCCGAACGCGAGATGGTCTGCGCCGAACACCTCGACGAGCTTCGCAAAGAACGGCTTCGCGCCGCCCGGTGCGGCCTGCGCGAGATCGAAGGTACGCGGCGTGATCTTCATGTAGACGTTGGGGAATGCCGCGAGCGTGAACAGGCTGGCGCAATTCGCATACGGCGGCCCTGCTTCGAGATTGGGCCGGCCGCAGTGATCCAGCACGATGTTCACCGACGGAAAGCGGTCGGCCAGTTCTGCCACCATTGAAAGGCCTTCCGGCGTGGTCTGCACTGCCATCGTCATGCCGATCTCGGCGCAGCGTTTCCAGATCGGGAAGGTCGCGGGATTCACCAGCCAGCTGCCGTCGCTCTGATGCGTGGCGCCGCCGGTGAAGAGGCGAATGCCGCCCATGCCGCGAGCAAGCCAGTAGTCGAATTTTTGCAGCGCATCCGGCGCGAGCAGGTCGAACGAATAGACGCCCGTGAAGCGGTCCGGATGTTGCGCGACGCTGTCGGCCACATAGGCGTTGTTGGTGCCGTAGGTCGTGGATGAATGCACGATTGCGGCCTTCGACACGCCGGCCTCATCCATCTCGGCAATCAGCTGCTCGAACGTGATGGGCCGCGTCGCCGACCACTTCGACCGGTGTCCATGCTGAGGCGCGATCGGATAGCGTGCCGTGTCGGTCGAGATGATGTGCGGATGAATGTCGATGATGTCGGGCGTCATGGGAAGCTACCGTAAGGTGTTGATGTTCTCTCAGGTTCTTTTGTGCTGCGACCGCTCAATGCGCGCTGAAGATGAGCTTGCGTGCATCGTCGAGCTGACGTTGGGGCGTGGCATACAGCTTCGCGATGATCTGTTCCACCGCATCGCCGCTGATGGGATCGATTGGATAGCCCGACTGCTTCATGGCGTCGATGAAATCCGGATCCGCGATGGTCTTCGCGAATGCGTCGCGCAGTGCATCGAGCCGGTCCTGGGGCACGTCCTTCGGCACGGCGATGGGACGGCCCGCCTGGAACGGCAGGATGAACAGGTTGAACAGCGCCTTCACGTCCGGCTGCGTGATGTACGAAGAGAGGTTGGGCACGTCGGTGTAGCCTGCCGGGCTCTGCCAGCCCAGATGCAGCAGCACCTTCATCTTGCCGTCCTTGAGCAACCGCACCGGTTCGCCCTGTTGCAGCCCGTCGATGGTGGAGGCCCAGCCGTCGACTTCACCGCGCTGCATCGCCAGATATACTTCGCCGCGGCCCGTATAGCCCGGCACGATGCTCATCTTCGCGCCCATGTATTCGTTCAGCAGCGCGGGCAGCGTGCGGTCTTCGTTGGCGAAGCCGGTCGCGCCGATATACATCTTCTTCTTGCTCAGGTCGTCCGCTGTGGTGACGCCGGAACGGGTCATCGAGACGAGGCAGTATTCCACTTTGTTGAGGCTGCCGAGCCATCGCACCTTGCGCGGATCGAAGCGGTTCTGCCGCTCATCGAGCAGCGGAATGTACAGGTTGTTTCGCTGCAGGAAGCCGATCACGGTGCCGTCGCTCGGCTGCCGCGATTGCAACGATGCCGCTGCCACCATGCCGCCCGCGCCCACCACGTTCATCACGATGGCTTTGGGATGACCCGGAACATACTTGACGAAGAAGCGTGAGAACTGGCGCGCGACGATGTCCGTCACCGTGCCTGCGTCCGCGCTGACCAGAAGCGTCAACGCCTTGCCGCGATAGAAGTCCGCTACCGATTGCGTGGACGCCGGGGCCGCCGGGGCCGCGTATGCATGTGCGGTGAAACCGAACAGCGTTGCGCAGGCGCAGATCGCGGTCCTCAGATTCATCATCGTTCTCGTCTCCGTGTAGATGCGCGGAACTGTCCGTGGAAGAGCCGGGAAACCGTGCTTCCCGGTGGCAGTTCGCGTCGTCGCCCGTGTCGTTGAGCGTGAATGAATTGTGCCAGCGCCTCGAATGGCCCGGTTTGAGAAAAACTGCGGGCCGGTTGAGGAAATGGTTAAGGGGGCGACGGGAGGACGTCAGCCGCGCTTCTGGCCTTCCTGGGACAGGCGCTGCGCGGTTTCTTCGAGGCAGGAGATCATTAGCTGCGCGCTCGGCGTCAGCGTGCGAACGCGGTTCCAGAGCACGCCGGCGGGCCGCAGCAGGCGAGGCAGCGTGAGCGGCAGCGTATGGAGCGGCTGGGGAAGCGTGGCCTCGCGCGCGGACGTGTCCGCCATGACGGCGATGCAGTCGGACACCTGCAAGTGCGCGCGGATCACGTGCAGGGACAAGGTTTCGATGTAGTTGTTCGTCAGCGGCACGCCGTGTACTTCCAGCGCGCGCTCCAGCGGATCACGAAGAATGGAGCCGGTGGGCGGCAGGATCCACGGATAGGGCAGCAAGTCCGCCCACTGCATGCTCTTCCTGCGTGCCAGCGGATGCTGCCGGCCCGTGACGAGCACGACGGGCTCCTCCAGCAGTTCCTTCTCTTCGAAGCTGCCGAGTGCATCCGGCGGCGGCAGGCGGCCGACGACGAGGTCCAGATGGCCTTGCCACAACTCCGGCAACAGCGACTCTGCGGAGCCTTCGACGATCTTCACGTTGGTGCCCGGAGAACGCTGCTTGAGCAGATTCAACGCGTGGGTCAGCAGACCGGAGGCCGAGACAGGCAGCACGCCGATCTCGATCTTGCCTTCCGTGCCGGCGCTGAGGGCCTTCAGTTCGTCGATGGTCTGGTGCAGGACATGCAGCATGGCTCGCGCGTGGCGCGTCAGGCATTCGCCATAGGGCGTCGGCACCAGCCCTCGGGTCGTGCGCGTGAAGAGCGTGAGGCCGAGGCCGCGCTCCAGCTCCGTCAGCGACTTCGAGACCGCAGCCACGGTGACGTGCGAGACCTCCGCCACCTGGCTCAGATTGCGATACGTGTCGATGGTCACCAGCAAGCGCAAGTGCCGCGCCTTGAGGTTGATCTGCAGGTACCAGTCGAGTTCCGCCGACACGTTGCCTCCTCTCCCGGTATGAGTATTTCGTTAAGTCGCCGACCATTTTACTCAATCGACCCGGCCACGACGGTTCGGCACAATGCGCGCTCGTGCCAGCGCTCCTCGATTTATAACGACCGGCATCCGGAGACACGATGATGACCTGTGATTTGAACCGTCGCGGCTTCCTGCGCAAGGCGGGCGCCCTCGGCGTGAGTCTCGCTGCGGGTCCGTTTGGCGCGCCTTATGTCGCACGCGCCGCTAACAGTGAAATCCGCATTGTCAGCAATCCGGGCCTGGAGAACGCGACGCTCAACGCGCTGATGGATGAACTCGGTTACTTCAAGACCCATGACGTCGATGCGCGGATCATCCAGATACCCGGTCCCACCGGTCCGTTCGACGCCATCGCGCGCGGCACGGCCGACGTCTGCATGGTGTCGGGCTACAACCTCGTGCTCACGCGCATTGAACAGGGCGCGCCGGTGAAGATCGTCGGCGCGGGGATGAAGAAGTGTGCGCTGACGATGTACGCAAGGCCGGGCGGCGCGCGCACGCTTGAAGGGTTGGCGGGAAAAACCGTCGCGGTCGGGCCAAAGCATGGCTTGCTGCATACCCTGATGCTTCAGCTATTGAAGGAGAAAGGCCTCGACGCTTCGCGCATCGCGTTCGCCGATCACGGCAGCAACGACCACTGTTTCGATGCCGTCGCGAACGGCGCCGCCGATGCCTGCCTCGCCAGCATCTCGCATCGGAACGACGACGCAGGGCCGCAGGTCATCAGCGAAGGCAACTTGTGGCAGGCATTGCCGAACTGCGTGTTCCAGACCGCCTATGCAGCGGATGCGGCGCTCGGCGCGAAGCATGAAGGACTGGTGGCCGTCATGGCCGCATATGGCGCGCTCTATGACTATCTGATGTCACCCGCCTCGCACGATGCCTTTCTCGATGCCCGCAAACGGGCACAGAAGCATTTCGATGCTGCATCGGCCGAGGCCATCTGGAGGTTCAATCAAACGCAGCGGCCGTACTCGCGCGACCTCACGTTGAGCGAGCGCGAAATCGGTTATCTGCAGGAGATGGATATCGGCGTCGGCAGCCTGAAGCGCAAGCAGGCGTTCAGTGCGGTGGCGGATATGTCGGCGGCGCGCGCGGCGGCTGTCATGTCTTAGTGCTCTCGGCGCGCTCCGCGATCCCGCGCATGATTGCCGCGAACGCGGCTGGATCTTCCGCACAGGACGTGTGGCCCGTATCGAGTACATGCAGCGTGGCGTGCGGCATCCCCGCCGCCAGTTGCTGTGCATGCGCCAGCGTGCGCGCGACGTCGGATCTCCCATGCACGATTGCCGCCGGCAAGCTGCCGAACCGGCCGAGCAAGGGCGTGAGATCCGTCTCCATCTGACTGCGGATGGCGGCGACGACCGCTTCCTTGCGCACGCGCGACGGATAGCTGCGTACCTCATGCAACAGGGGCTCTTCGGGAAGATGCATGAAGCAACGCGCCAGAAAAGCCTCCCAGAACTCAACGCCCCAGTCGGCTTCGATGCGCCTTACGATGGCGTCCGCATCGCCATGACCGCGCGTATTGGCACCGCTGTTCGACAGCACCAGCCCGCACACGCACGGGTCGTCGCGTTGCATGTCCTGAACTGCGGCGAGCACCGCGAGCGGCGTGCCGAGCGAGTGGCCGACGAGCACGATGCGCGGCTCATTGGCGACGCTCTGCAAAACACGCCCGGCGATGGCCTGCAGCGAGAACGGGCCGTCATCCTCGAGCCACGCGAGCGCCAGCGCGCGCAGCCCGGACAAGCGCGCGGCCTCCGCGAACACGGCTGGACTGCACATGGCGCCGGGCAGGCACACCAAAGTGGGCAGCGACCGGTCGCCGTCGCCGATAGAAACGATGCGCATGCTGTTTGATGGAAGGTGGGGGCCGCCAGGGCGCCGAAGGTGACCGACTTTATCAGATTGGTTCACCTCAAGCGTTCGCACCTGGAAGAAGCCCGGCTGTGCCTCACTGATATCGCATGCAGAACACAAAATGCCATCCGGCATTTTGAATGCAAACGTAATGCGCGTTATTCGTCGAAGCGCAAGGGATCGGAAACCACGCTGAAAGCCTTCACGGTCGTGCACCCGGGCGGTGCCGAGTCGGGCCACGTTCTTGCTGGCACGCCTTGCGATTCATCTTCCTTCCACTCGCCAAGGAGCCTTCGTGCGACGCTACACCTCCCTCCTCCTGATGTTCGTCACCCTGTTCTCCGGCTGTGCGGCTTACCGGACCCACGAAGCCCGCAAGGACTCGGGCGCGCTGGTCGGCTCGAACGTGCTCGACCTGGTGGCCGCGGTCGGCATTCCCGACAAGACCATGAAACTCGTGGACGCGAATTCCCCGAATGACCGCATGGTCATGCAGTGGAATTTTTCCAACTCGGATGCTGCATTCGACCTGAATGTGATCCTGCTCGACCTGAAGATCGGCGGTGCGGGCAAGTGCAGCATGACCGCGACCGCCGACCGCTGGGGTGGCAAAGTCCTTTCGGTCAACTTTCCCCAGGCACACAGCGACAGCATGAATTCCGACTACAGCGCATGCGAACCGCTCGTGGAAGAAGCGCTTCAGCATCTGGCACACACGCCCGTCGACCCGGCTTTCGACGCCTTCACACTGGTCGGCGCGGCGAAGTAACGCTGGCATCGCGGAGCATCGCAAGGATGCTCCACCAATCGATTTCCGATTCGAACAGCACGAGAGAGCCCGCCCGAAGCATGCGCTTTCTTGTGCTTCCTGCATGCAGCAACTGTTGTTTTCTGCATGCAGCATTAAAAAAACCGGAAGCCCCGAACTGGTTCCTCATGGCCCTCGCCTAGTGCATCGCGGGTGAGTCATGCATCGCATGCGGGCAAATCCGCCAGCGCAAACGATCGCCCGCAATCCCTTATGGTGCATGGCTTTGCAGTACGCCGCATGCACCGACACAGGGCCATTGTTTTCCGGTTGACGCCAAAAAATCGACTTCATATCGTTCGTCGTCGCGTGCAGTTCTGCATGCAGAAAACAACGATGCAGGGGTGTTCCATCGCCCCTCAATGGAGCTTCGATGAACTTCGACGTCCGCGAGTGCAGGACCACACTCGCGCAGCAATTGCCCGAGATGACGCACACGCTCGAACGCCTCGTGAACATCGACAGCGGGTCGTATTGCGTCGAGGGTGTGAACCGGGTCGTCGACATCATGGAAGCCGAGTTGCGCACGCTTGGCTTCACGATCGACCGCCGGCCGATGCCCGCATGCGCTGACCAGCTCGTCGCCACGCGCACGCTGTCCGGCACGGGCCGCCTGCTGATCCTCGGTCACGCCGATACCGTATGGCCCGAAGGCACCGTCGCCGAATGGCCCTTCAGCATCGAAGGCGATCGCGCCACCGGCCCGGGCGTCGGCGACATGAAGGGCGGACTCGTGATGGCGCTTTCGTCGCTGCGCTATCTGTTCGCAAACGGCTTCGACGAACTCGCCTCAATCACCTTCTTCCTCGTACCCGACGAAGAACTCGGCAGCGTGCATAGCCGCCCCGCTATCGAAGCAGCGGCGCAAGAAGCGGACTTCGTGCTCGTACTCGAACCGGGACGCCCCGGCGGCGGCATCGTCACCGCACGCGGCGCGCTCGGCGCGTTTCAGCTCTGCGCTCACGGACGCAGCGCGCATTGCGCGGTGAACTATGCGAAGGGCGCGAGCGCGATCCGCGAACTCGCCGTCAAGGTCGAGCCGCTCGAAGCGCTGAGCGATCCGGAACACGGCGCGGTGGTCAACGTCGGCATGTTCCATGGCGGCGCGGCGCGTCAGGTGGTGCCGCCCGAAGCGCGGATGGATATCGATCTGAGGGCACGCACGCAAGCGCAAGCCGACGCGATGATCGCCGAGATTCGCCGCATCGGCGCGGAACGACGCAATGAGGGCGTCGCGCTCGATCTTCGCGGCGGCCTGACGCGCCCTGCCTTCACCGATGCACACAACGGCCCGCTGCGCGACATCGCGCTCGACCTGGCCGCGCATCTCGACATTCCGCTGTTCGAAGTGCCGCCCACAGGCGGTGGCTCGGACGGCAATTTTTCGGCCGCACTCGGCATCCCGACGCTCGATGCGCTCGGCCCCGTCTGCGAGAACATCTGCGCGCGCGATGAATCCATTTCGCTCGCCAGTCTCGCCGAACGTGGCGCGCTCTTTTGCGGCCTCATCCTGCAACTCAATAACACCAGGAAGATTTGACCCATGGCACTGATGACGGGGGATCAATATCGCGCTTCGCTCCGCGATGGACGCGAAGTCTATATCTCGGGCGAACGCGTGACCGACGTGACCGCGCATCCGGCAAGCAAGCCGATGGTCGATGCAATGGCGCGCATGTACGACCTGCAGCATGACCCGCGCTATGCCGACGTCTTCGGCTATCGCACGGAAGACGGCGAAATGGCGAGCCGCGTGTACAAGCTGCCCGATACGCTCGACGACCTGCGCAACCGCCGCGAGATGACCGCCGCGGTGCTGAATGAAGTGAGTCCGGTGATCGACCGATTCGGCGACGAAACCGTCACGCCGCTGTTCGTGATGAAGGACCGCAAGGACCTGCTCGACCGCTTCGACACGCGCTATGCACAAAATGTGGAACGCTGGCTCTCGAAGCTGCAGCGCGAAAACCTCTTCATGACGAGCGGCAATACCGACCCGAAGGGCGACCGCAGCAAACAGCCGTATCAGCAGGACGACCTCGACATGTATCTGCGCGTGGTCGAGGAACGCGACGACGGCATCGTGATTCGCGGCGCCAAGTATGAAACGGGCGCGTGCTATGCGCACGTCGCATTCTGCAAGCCGACCGTCGGCAACTGGATTCCGGAGAATCGCGACTACGCGGTGGCCTGCATCGTGCCGCTCAATGCGCCGAACGTGCGTCATATCTGCCGCGCGCCGCTGGAAGAAAAGCAATCCGCCTTCGATCATCCTCTGTCCGCGCGCTTCGACGAACTGGACACGTTGATGGTGTTCGACAACGTGTTCGTGCCGTGGGACAACGTGATCTTCTCGCGCCAGCCCGAACTCGCCAACCTGATTCGTCAGGACCTGCCGAAGTGGGCCGCGCAAGGTTTCCTGAACCGCTCGTATGCGAAAGCGGACCTGCTGGTCGGCACCGCGCTGCTGCTCGCCGAACAAACGCGCCTCATCAACGTGCCCGCGATCCGCGAAAAGATCGCCACGCTGATGGGATTCCGCGAAGGCATTCGCTCCTTCATCCTCGCGTCCGAAGCCGCGTATGAAACCAGCCGCACCGGGATGATCATGCCGAACCAGTCGATCCAGAATGCGGGCCGCGTGTTCGCGTCGTCGAACTACTACACGATGACGCAGATCCTGCGCGACCTCGCGGGCGGTGCGGCCGTGATGGCGCCGGACGAAGCCACCTATAACAACCTGGACCTGCGCCGCGATCTCGAGAAGTACTACCGCATCGGCGAAGCGAGCGGCGCGGAACGTCTGCGCACGCTGAACCTCGCGGCCGAACTCACCGCGACCTCCTTCGGCGGCCGCATGCAGGCCTATCAGATGTTCGCCGAAAGCCCCCCGCCCGTGCAGGCCATGGCGCTCTTCAATTCGTTCGACAAGCAGGCCTCGGTGGCGCGTGCCCGCGCGCTGATCGGCGTCTGACAAGAAAGCAGCGGCCTTGTCCGAAGCCGCTTCCGGAGACACTTTCATGACCAACACGATCGACACGCAAGCCGCTGATGCCGCGCTGTTGCTGCCGCCGAGCGATGCCGCGCCCGAACGGGTCGCGGACCAGCTTTACCGCAAGCTGCGCCGCGCGATCATCGAAGGCCAGTTGCCCGCGCGCAGCCGGCTGATCGAAGTCGAACTGGCGCAGGCGCTCAACGCCAGCCGCACGCCGGTACGCGAGGCGATCTCGCGTCTCACGAGCGACCAACTCGTGCGGCCGCTGAAGCATGGCGGCGTGGAAGTGGTGGATACGTCGAGCGAACTCGACGAGATCTACATTATCCGCGAAGCGCTCGAAGGCTGCGCGGCGCGGCTCGCGGCGGAGCGCATCACGGACGAGGAACTGAAGGTACTCGACGGTCTGATCGACGAGACGCATGCGTCGATGCATGACATCGACGCGCGCGTGCAGATCAATCAACGTTTCCACGAAACGATCACCCGCGCCGCGCGCTCGGAACGGCTCGCGCGGATGGTCGAAAGTTTTCAGGAATTTTTCCTGAACGAAAAGATGCTCGCGAGCTACAGCCCGCGCGAAAGCGAGGCGGCCATCGCGCAGCACGGCGAGATCGTCGCCGCGCTGCGGGCCCACGACAGCGCGCGTGCCGAGAAGCTCGTACGCAAGCATCTGGAACAGGACAGAAAGCGCGCGCTGAAGGAAAAGGCGAAGGCTGCCTTGCGCTGAAACAAAACAACTCGATTTTTTTATCAACGATTTCCACTACGGGGTAATGCAATGAACCTGAAGCTTGCAATTTCCCGCCGCGTCGCGCTTGCGACGGCGGCCGTACTGACCCTGCTCGGCGCGACCACCGCGCAAGCCGACGAAACCCGGTCCATCACGGTGCTGTCCTGGGGTCTCACGTGGCAGACCGCGCTGCAAGCCGCGAGCGAGGCCTATACGAAGAAGACTGGCGTGAAAGTCAATCTCGTCACGCAGTCGTCGTCGGGCGAAGGACTCGTCAAGCTTCAGGCAATGAAGAGCGCGCCGAGCGTCGATGTGTGGCTCACCACGTCGTCAGTGGCGGAACGGGCCGTAACCGACCAGCAGTTGTTCACGCCGCTGCCTGCCGCGCAGATGCCGAACCTGAAGGACGTGATGCCCGGCCTCGCGACGCCCAACTATGTCGCGCTGTATTCGTATCCGCTGTCGATCGTGTATCGCAACGATCTGGTGGACAAGCCCATCACGTCGTGGAAGGAACTGTGGGACCCGCGCTTCGCCGGCAAGATCGCCGTGCCCGCCATGGGCTTCTATCAGGGCCGCATGCTGATGATCGCCGCGAACGTGGGCGGCAAGCCCGGCTCGGCGGATGCCGGCTTCGACATGCTGAAGAAGATCAAGCCGAACGCCGCCATGTTCTACAACTCGGACGCGCAGGCGCGCCAGGCGCTGGCGCAGGGTGAAGTGTCGGTGCTGATCGCGCCGCCGTCGCAGGCCAAGCGGGTCGCGGACGCGGGACGGCCGGTCAAGATCGTCAGCCCGAAGGGCACGCCGATGAACTCCGATGTCGCGGTGCTGGTGCGCACGCCCAACAGCGCGCTCGCCGCCGACTACCTCAACTTTTTGCTGAGCGCCGACATCAACGGACAGATCGCTGAAAAGCTGAACATGAGCGCGATCAACCGCAAGTCGACGCAACCCGCCGCACTGGTGGACGCCTTGCCCAAGCCGGGCGACGAGATGGTGATCGACGAGAAGAACGTCAACGCCAACATCGGCGCATGGACCGACCGCTTCAATCAGGAAATCGCACGATGAGCACCCAACTGTCGGCCGCCGTGACGGCGCCGGATATCGCATCGCCCGCACGCGGCGAGCCATTGTCGGTCATCGGCGTGCGCAAGCGCTACGGCGATTTCACCGCGATCGACAGTGTCTCGCTCGACGTCCCCGCCGGCGCGCTGCTCACGCTCCTCGGCCCGAGCGGCTGCGGCAAGTCCACGCTGCTGCGTCTGATCGCGGGCTTCGTCACCGCCGACGAAGGCCGTGTGACGCTCGGCCAGCGCGACGTGCTCGGTGTCGCGCCGCATCGCCGCGACACCGCCATGGTGTTCCAGAGCTACGCGCTGTTTCCGCACATGGACGTGCTGACCAACGTGATGTTCGGCCTCAAGATGCGCCGCGTGCCGGCCAACGAGGCCCGCAGGCGTGCGCTCGAAGCGCTCGAGATGGTGCGGCTCTCCGCACTGGCCGAACGCTATCCCGCGCAGCTGAGCGGCGGCCAGCAGCAGCGCGCCGCACTGGCGCGTGCGCTCGTCACGCAGCCCAAGGTTCTGTTGCTCGACGAACCCTTCGGCGCGCTCGACAAGAGCCTGCGCGACCAGATGCAGGTGGAACTGCGCAAGCTGCAACGCGCGGTGGGCGTCACCACGATCTGCGTCACGCATGACCAGCAGGAAGCGATGGCGATCTCGGACCGCATCGCCGTGATGAACGCGGGCCGCATCGAGCAGTGCGGCGCGCCCGCCGACATCTACGACCGCCCGGCCACGCGTTTCGTGGCGCAGTTCATTGGCACGTCGAATACCGTGACCGGCACGCTGGCCACCATGGAAGGCCAGCGCGGCGTGCTGAACCTGCCAGACGGCGGACGCCTGAGCGTGAGCGGAATCGCCGAGCGGCGCGTGGGCGACGCGGTGGACGTGACCATCCGCCCTGGCGCCATTCGTCTTGCGGCAGCAGGCACGGCACGCAGCGGCGTGCAGTCCGGTTCTCATCTCATCGGCCGCATTGCACTTGCGATGAATCTCGGCGACAAGGTCACATACGAAGTGGAATCGCACGGACTGCGCCTGAGCGTCGATGCACCGCGTCATGCCGGCGAGCCGGTCTTTCCCGAAGGCGCGCCGGTCGAACTCTCGATCGCCGTCGCGGACTGCATGGTGCTGCGCGCATGAAGAACCCGCCCATCATTGCTCCGGGCATCGCGCCCATCGTCGATTTCACGCCGCGCGTGTCGCGCTGGAATCTCGCGCCGGCCGCCGTGGTGCTGATCGTGTTCTTCAGCGCCTATGCGATCTTTCTCTACACCAGCCTGCTGCATCGCGTGCCGGGACAGGCGGCGAGTGTCGGACCCATCAGTCTCGACAACTACGCCCGCTTCATGCGCTCCGCCTCCGAGTGGCGCATTCTCGGCGCGACGCTCGGCATCTCCGCCGAACTCACCGTCGCCGCCGCACTTGTTGGCTTTCCGATGGCGTATGTGATGGTGCGCTGCGCGTCGAGCGGCTTGCGCCAGTTCCTGATGGTGTCGCTGGTCGTCACGTTTCTTTCCGGAACGGTTACGCGCGCCTATGCGTGGGTCATCATTCTGGGCAACAGCGGGCTGATCAATTCGGTGCTGCGCAAGCTCGGCGTGATCGATTCACCGCTGCACCTGATCTACAACCAGGGCGGCGTTTTCGTTTCCCTGCTGCATTTCGTGATTCCGTTTTTCGTGCTCACGCTGCTCGGGCCGCTGAAGAACGTGCCGCGCGTGCTGGAGGAATCCGCGATCAATCTGGGCGCATCCAGGCTGTCCGCGTTTTGCCGCGTGACGCTGCCGCTCAGCGTGCCCGGCGTGATCGCGGCGAGTGCGTTGACCTTCGCCGTCTCGCTGAGTTCGTTCCTGTTTCCGCTCGTGCTGGGCGGTGGTCACGTGCGCCTGCTGTCGAATGAAATCTACGAACTGATTTTCGTCGCGTTCGATCTGCCGTTTGCCGCCGCCACGGCGACACTCTTCCTTGTTGTTTCGCTCGCGTTCGTGTGGCTGTTCTCGTTGTCGCAACGACTCGCCGGCGGTCATGTTGCCAGGAGCGCCACCCAATGAGCACCGCCCGTGAAGACTATCTCGCCTATGGCCCCGGCGTGCGTCTGTTCGCCATCCTGGTCGGGCTGTTCATGCTGACGCCGGTGGTATTCATCGTGTATTACTCGTTCAGCAACGACAGTTATTTTTCGTTGTCGCCTTCCGGTTTTTCCTTGAAGTGGTTTCAGCAATTTTTTTCCAGCGACTCGTTCCGCACGGCGTTCGGCACCAGCCTCCTGATGGGCGCCATTGTTACGCCGGTGAGTCTCATCATCGCGGTGCCGACGGCATGGGCGCTCGTACGCGGCCGTTTCCGGGGCGTGGAGGCGATCAACGCGCTGCTGATGTCGCCCATCATCATTCCGGGTGTCGTGACCGGCATCGCGTTCCTGATCCTGCTGTATCACACGGGCATCGGCCCGGGATTCACCGGACTCGTGATCGCGATGATCTGCTTCACGCTGCCCTACTCCGTGCGCGCGCTCGTTGCGAACCTGCACGGCATCCGCACTGATCTCGAAGAGGCCGCGCGCAATCTCGGCGCGTCGAACTGGCAGGCCTTTCGCCTGGTCGTCCTGCCGCAACTGAGACCGGGACTGATCGCGGGCGGCACCTTCGTGTTCGTCGAGGCCATCGACAACTTCTCCGTCTCCACCTTCCTCGCCGCACAGCACAGCACGACGCTGCCCGTTGCTGCCTATGCGTATATGCGCGACTTCGACGATCCCACGGTCGCGGCGATGTCGGCGGTGCTGATCCTGCTCTCCACGCTGCTCGTGCTCGTGGTCGGCCGGCTGATCGGGCTGGAGAAGATCTTCCGTGTCGAATGAGCACGCTGCCCTTCACTGAACATCTATCGTCATGACCTTCTCTCTCGTTGCCCGCTGCGCCGAAACCGGCGCGTTCGGGATGATCGTCACCTCGTCGAGCATCTGCGTGGCGAGCCGTTGCGCATGGGTTCGCGCGGGCGTCGGCGCAGTCGCTACGCAGAACCTGACCAATCCGGCGCTGGGCACCATCGGCCTGGATTTGCTTGCGCAGGGCATTCCCGCCGCGAAGGTGCTCGACGCGCTGCAACGCATCGATCCGCAACCGGACTATCGCCAGTTGAGCGTGATCGATGCGCGCGGCGAAACCGCTGTCTTCACCGGCGGCGCTGCACTGCCGACGGTCGCGTCGGCGCGTGGGCTGAACTGCGCCGCAGCCGGCAATCTGCTCGCGTCGAACGACATTCCCGCTGCGATGGTCGCGGCGTTCGAAGCGTCGCGTGCGCCCTTTGCGGAGCGCCTGCTCGATGCCGCCGATGCCGGACTTGCCGCCGGCGGAGAAGTGCGCGTGCTGCGCTCGGCCGGTCTGCTTTGCGCACATGCCGAGCCCTGGCCCGAAATCGATCTGCGCATCGATTGCGCAGATACGCCTCTACGTGCCTTGCATGATCTATGGACCGTCTACGCGCCGCTGCGCGACGGTTATGTGAGCCGCGCGCACGCGCCGCAACTGACCGTCGTCTGAACCTGTCTCGCCTCGAGGAACTCTTCACATGCAACTGATGCACGCCGCAACCTCGCCGTTCGTGCGCAAGGTGGTGATCGTCGCGCACGAACTCGGGCTCGATGCGCGCATCGAGAAAGTCGCTGCCACGGCCAGTCCGGTCAAGCGCAACGACGTGCTCGGCACGCTCAACCCCTTGTGCAAGCTACCCACGCTCGTCACCGACGACGGTTTAACGTTGTTCGATTCGCGCGTGATCGCCGAGTACCTGTGCGCGCAGGCAGCGCCCGACGCGCCCGTGCTGCTGCCCGCCGAAGGCGCGGCGCGCTGGACCGTGCGACGCGCCGAAGCGCTCGGCGATGGCCTGCTCGACGCGGCCTTGCTCATTCGTTACGAAGGCGCGCGTCCTGAAGCCTTGCAGTGGGATCAGTGGTCGTCCACGCAACTACTGAAAGTGACCGCCGCGCTCGATGAAATTGAATGCATGTCGAATGCATTCAATGTGCCCGTCGACCTCGGCCAGATTGCCGTTGCGTGCGCGCTGGGCTATCTCGACTTCCGTTTTGAAGCGCTGGACTGGCGCACCAGCCGCCCCGCCGCAACCGCATGGTTCGCGCGTTTCGCGCTTCGTCCGTCGTTCGCCGCGACTCGTCCTGCCTGATCTGCCCGACCAAGGAACCAGAGCAATGCTCATCAAAGACCGCCCGCCGCTGCTCGTCCCGATCGAAACCGAAGCCGATACCCGCCTGCATCTATGCGCGCTGTATCGTCTGCTCGCTCACTACGGACTCGACGACACCATCTTCACGCACGCCTCGGCCAAGGTGCCGGGCGAAGAGGCCTTTCTCATCAACCCCTATGGCCTGCGCTTCGAGGAAGTGACGCCGGGCGGCCTGCTCAAGGTCGATTACTCCGGCTTCAGCGACGATCCGTCGAATCATCCCGCCAATGCAGCGGGCTACGTGATTCACAGCGCGCTGCTGTCGGCGCGGCCGGATATCGGATGCGTCGTGCATACGCATACGCGCTCGGGCGTCGCGCTGTCGTGCCTAGAAGACGGCCTGCTGCCGATCAACCAGTTCGCAATCGAGTTTCATGACCGCATCGGCACGCATGAATACGAAGGTCTCGCCTTCAACCTCGACGAAGGCGAACGCCTGCGCCGCGATATCGCGGGCAAGGTGGGACTGATCCTGCGCAATCACGGCTTGCTGGCCGTAGGTCCGAACATTCCCGCCGCGTTCTATCTGATGTACTACCTGGAGCAGTCCGCGCAGGTACAGATGGACGTGCTCGCGTCGGGCCGGCCGTTCGTGATGCCGTCACAGGCGCTCATCGAAAAGACCGTGAGCCAGTTCACCAGCAGCTTCAATCCCGAAGCGGCCGGTCACCGGATGTGGCCTTCGATGCTTCGTCTGCTCGATGAGAAATATCCGGGCTGGCGCGAGGACTGAATCGCGCGATGCCGAACGCATGCACGCGGCTCGCCTCCGCTCAAATCATTCGCAGGAGCAGGAATTGCACGTCACCGATCCGGTCATTGAGTTTCAGAAAGCGATGTCGCTGTTCGCCGCCGGCGTGACGGTCATCACCACGATGAGCGACGGCAAGCCGGCTGGTCTGGTCGCGACATCGGTATGCAGTCTTTCATCGACGCCGCCTTCCATCGTCGTCTGCGTCAACAAGAGCGCCGCTACGCATGACGTGTTGATCCAGGAAGGAAAGTTCGCCGTGAACCTGCTTTCGGTGGAGCATCGCGACGTGGTCGACCGGTTCCGCGACGTGCGCGGCGAAGCCCGTTTCGATACGCATCCGTGGCGCGAGAGCAAAACGGGGTCGCCGATGCTCGACGATGCCGTCGTCGTGCTCGATTGCGAAATCGCCGGGCGGCACGATGGTTTTTCGCATTCAATATTCATCGGCGTGATTCGGGATATTGCATTCGCACAGCAAGGCGATGCCCCGCCTTGCCTGATGTGGCACGGGCGGACCTTCGCGCATTGCAGTCCGTTGAGCGCCTGAAGCTTGCATGCAGGTCCGATCAGATCCACGCCGCGACGACGGACGCGCCCAGCATCGCGCCCATCCCGAGATTGAGCACGCGCCATTGAAGCGGCGTGCGGAACACCCGCGCCAGCACGGCGCCGAGTGCGCACCACAGCGCAAGCGAAGCGCACGCGGCCACGCCGAACGCCACCGCGAGCAGCATCGCCAGGCGCCCGGGACTGCTCGCGAGCAACTCGAAGGATGCGGCCGCGCCGACGGTCATCGCCCAGCTCTTCGGATTGAGCCAGAGCAGCATCACGCCGTTGAGCAGGGTGACCGGCCGCGCGGGGCCGGTTTGTGCGTTCAGCGGTCCACTGCATGCAATGCGCCACGCGAGCCACAGAAGATAGGCGGAGCCGATTGCCTTCACGGCGGTTTGCAACGTGGGCATGGCCAGCAGCATGCCGCCCAGGCCGAGCGCCGCCACTGCGGCGAGCGAGGCAAGACCGGACGCAATGCCGAGCATCAGCGGCAATGAACGCGTAAAGCCAAACCGTGCGCCCGATGCGGTGGCCAGCGTGGTGGCGCCGCCGGGCGTGACGGTCGCCACGGCGACGAAGAGACAAAGCGGAAGGATGGAGGCAGTCATCAGGGCATATCGGGTAATCGATATTTGCACTCTAGCGACTGCCTATGCATCATAAAAGGCAATAATATTGATGCCGTCCATTACCGCGTCTAATGCATCGATGATCCGCAATCTCGACCTCGACCTGATCCGCACGTTCGTGACTGTCGCTGACAGCGGCAGCATGACCGTCGCCGCCCATGTCCTGCACATGACGCAGGGCGCCGTCAGTCAGCAGGTGAAGCGTCTGGAAGAGCAACTGGACTGCCTCTTGTTCGTACGCAAGACGCGCAAGCTGGAGTTGTCGCGCCAGGGCGAACCGTTCCTCGTCAAGGCGCGTCAACTACTGAAGCTGAACGACGAGATCTGGGCCGACATGAACGCGCAGCCTTTGCGCGGCAGCCTGCGCGTCGGCGTGCCCTACGACCTCGTTACCCTTCTCGCACCCGCGCTGAAGGCTTTCGCCGAAGCCCATCCGCATGTGGAAGTGTCGCTGGCGTGCGCGGCCTCGTCCGAACTCGGCGAGGCGCTGGATGCGGGACGCGTCGATGTGGCGCTGATCCAATCCGTCGCAGGCGAAGCCGGAGGCGACGTGATCCGTATCGAGCCGCTCGTCTGGGTGACGGGGCGAGACAGCATCGCGTGGCAGAAGCGACCGCTGCCCCTCTCGATGGTGGATGAAAGATGCGCCTTCCGGCCGCTGGTGCTCGGCGCGCTCGCGGACGAAGGCATCGCGTGGCGCACGGTCTTCGAGAGCGGCAACATCGAGGCGACCGCTGCCACGGTCAGGGCTGGCCTCGCGATCACCGCATGGCTCGCGTCGACGGTGCCGCCAGACCTGGAGACGCTCACGCCGCAGCTTGCTGGCTTGCCCGCGCTTCCGCTGTTCGCCATCTGTCTGCGCTTGCCGGCATCGGTTCAGCCTTCAGCGCAGGCCTTTGCACGCTGCGTGCGGGACGCGATTGCCTGAGGGGCGAGCGCACGCTTTCACGTGGCCCGCGTGCCGCCTGTCAATACTCCGCATCCGCATCCAGCGGAAACACCGGGCGCTTAAGATTGACGAACGGGAACAGCGCATAGTCCGAACTCGTCGGCCCGCGACTGTCGCACTCGACCAATCCGCCGGCAATGGGCACGAACACCGGCCGGCAATACATGCGCGACTTGAGGATCAAGAACCGGGCGCCACGCGGATCGATGCCCACGCTTTCGAACACGCCCAGATCCCACGGCTCATGCGTGCGTTCGGTCAGGAGGATGCGCGCTGCCGGCGTTTCGATGACGGCCGCGCGTCCCATGTAGGCGCGCTGTCCCGTGTAAGTCGGGCCGCTGATCACATACTCGCCGTCCGTCAATGCGCGCACGACGCCAGTCACCTCAAAGGGCGGCTTGCCGCGCGAAGTGACACTCGCCAGCTTGTTGCCGATGCCGAGCGTGACCGTCGCGCCCTCGCCCGCTGCGAACAATTTCGCCACCGCGTCCGGATCGCACAGCGGCCCGACGACGATGCCTTCGAGTCCCTGCTGCAACGCTTCCTCGAAGGCGTCGGTCGTGTCGCACGTGCCGCCGGACATGCAGTTGTCACCGTGATCGAGCAGCAGGATGGGCTTTGTGGCATCGCGCGCAAGCGCCGCCCCTTCGGCGATGGATTCCGCAAGCGGCGCGCTGCGATACACGAAGTCTTCGCGCTCGTCCCAGATCTGCCGCGCGATGCGGTCCGCCACGTCCTGAGCCTTGGACCGATCGCCGTCCGCCACCACCACCACGCTGATGCACGGCGACGCGATATCCGCCAGCGAAAAGCCCGACAACACCGAGACGGCCAGCACGCCGTCGCGTCCTTCAGCGGCGCGCGCGGCATCGACGGCGCGCTTCATCGCACCTGCGGATGTCGAACTCCTGAGCGTGTGCGTCAGCAGCGGCGGCTGCGCCCATGCGATGACCGGCTTCGTCCTTGCATGAACCAGATCGAACACGAGCCGCGCCGCAAGTTCACCGCTCTCGTACATATCCACGTGCGGATAGGTCTTGAAGCTCGTGATGACATCGGCGTTATCGATCATCTTCTGCGTGACGTTCGCATGCAGGTCCAGCGACACCGCAATCGGCGCATGCGGCAGCGCCCGGCGGACGCGTTCGAGCAGATCGCCTTCGCCATCGGGCGAATTCTCCGCAACCATCGCGCCATGCAGATCGAGCATCACGAGGTCGCAGCCTGCTGCGGCATCGACGATGGACTGGCAGATCGCATCGTAAGCCGCCGCACTCACGCGGCCGCTCGGATTCGCCGAAGCCGAGATCGGCGTGACAATCTTCGCTTGCGCGCGCTCGGCAGCATCGATGAACGCGGACATCGCAGTGCGCATGCCCGCGTTCTCGCGATAAGCGTCGGCGTCATGGCACGGACCGTCGCGGCCGAAGGCTTCGAGCGGCGTCGGCACCGGCGAGAACGTGTTGGTCTCGTGATTCATCCGGGCGATGAGGATCTTCATGCGCTCGCTCCTTCAACCGATGATGCATTGGCGGCGCGCAGCATCGCCTGAAGCAGCACGTTGCAGCCCGCTTCCAGATGATCGGCGCGCGCGTCCTCGATTTCGTTGTGACTGATGCCGTCCTTGCACGGCACGAAGATCATCGCGGCAGGCGCGAGGCGTGCGAGATACACGGCATCATGGCCCGCGCCGCTCACCACGTCCATCGAACTCAAACCAAGCGCTCCCGCTCCTTCGCGCACCGATGTCACCAGCGACGCTTCGAACGGCTGAGGCGCGAAGTAGACGACTTCGTCTACCGTCACCGGCAAGCCCGCCTGTGCGCACAGATCGCGCAGCGCGCGGTCCATCGCGTGCAGCGTGGCGTCGTCGGGTGCGCGCAGATCGACGGTCAGTTTCACGCGCCCCGGAATCACGTTGCGCGAGTTCGGATGCACATCCACCCAGCCGACCGTACCGCGTGCATGCGGCGCATGCTCGAGCGCGATACCGTTGACCGCGCGAATCAGGTCTGCCGCAACGAGCAGCGCATCGCGGCGCAGTTCCATCGGCGTCGGACCAGCGTGTGCTTCCATGCCCTCGATGGTCACGTCATACCAGCGCTGCCCGAGCGCGCCCTGCACCACGCCGATCACCTTGTCATTCGCTTCCAGCACCGGACCCTGTTCGATATGCGCCTCGAAATAAGCGCCCACCGCATGCGCCGCAACGCGCTCGCCCGCGTAACCGATTGCCGCGAGCGCATCCTTCACCGTCACGCCTTCACGATCCGCCTGTGCCAGCGCGTGTTCCAGCGTGAACGCGCCGGCGAACACGCCCGAGCCCATCATCACCGGCACGAAGCGCGAGCCTTCCTCGTTGGTCCATACCGCGACTTCGAGCGGCGCCTGCGTGCGCACGTTGTTATCGTTCAGCGTGCGCAATACTTCGAGACCCGCGAGCACGCCATAGTTGCCGTCGAACTTGCCGCCGGTCGGTTGCGTATCGATATGACTGCCGGTCATCACGGGCGGAAGATCGTCACGCAATCCCGCGCGGCGCGCGAAGATGTTGCCGATCGCATCGACACGCACCGTGCAGCCCATGTCCTTCGCCCAGAACACGAACAGATCGCGGCCCTGACGGTCCAGGTCCGTGAGCGCCAGACGGCACACGCCGCCCTTCTCCGTCGCGCCGATCCGCGCAAGTTCCATCAGGCTGTTCCAGAGACGCGCACCATCGATGCGCAAGCCGGCGTGCGCCGGCAGATCGTGAGCTTGCATGCCAGGTTTCCTTCGCTGTGTGCTATGTATGCGGCGCTCAGACGACGCCGACACCGAGATAACGGTCCTTGACGGATTCATCCGCGATGAAGTCCGCATTCGTGCCTTCGTAGACGATGCGCCCTTGCTCGATGATGGTGTGGCGATCCGCGAGCTGCGTGCAGACTTCGAGGTTCTGTTCGACCAGCAGGATGGTCACGCCTGCCTGTCGAATCAGCTTCAATTGCGCGACGATCTCCTCGACGATCACGGGCGCAAGACCTTCCACCGGTTCATCGAGCATCAACAGACGCGGATGATTCATCAGCGCCCGGCCGATGGCGAGCATCTGTTGCTCGCCGCCCGAGAGCTGGCCGCCGCCGTTCGTCCTGCGTTCCTTGAGGCGCGGGAAGATGCGATAGATATCGGCGAGTTGCCACGGCGAATCCTTGCGCGCGCCCAGCCTCAGGTTCTCTTCCACCGACAGCAGCTTGAAGATGCCGCGATGCTCCGGCACGAAGCACACCCCGCGCGCCGCGATCTTGTGTGGCGGCAGTTTCTCCAGCGGCGTGCCGTTGAAGCTCACGCTGCCTTGCTTCGGCGTCACGACGCCCGCGATGCTCTTGAGCGTCGTCGACTTGCCCGCGCCGTTGCGGCCCAGCAGCGTGACCGTCTCGCCCTCGGCAATCTTCAGCGTCACGCCTTGCAGAATATGGCTCTTGCCGTAATAACCATGAAGGTTCTGGACCTCGAGCATCATGCGCGGCCTCCAGTGATCATGTTGCCGAGATAAGCACTGCGCACGCGCGGGTCGCCGCGAATCTCGGCGGGCTTGCCTTCCACCAGCACGCGGCCCTGCTGCATCACCGTGATGGTGTCCGAGATATCCATCACGATATCCATGTTGTGCTCGATCAGCACCACGGTGTAGTCGTCGCGCAGGCTGCGGATCAGGTGCTTCATGTCGTCGAGATCGTCGATGCCCATGCCTGACGTCGGCTCGTCCAGGAAGATCGCCTTAGGGCGCGCGGCCAGCGCCATGCCCACTTCCAGACGACGCTGCTGGCCATGCGACAGCACACCGGCCTGCGTCTGCGCGAACCGTTGCAGCGCAAGGCGTTCGAGAATGCCGTCCACCGTGTCGCGATGTTCGAGCGCGCCGCGCGGCGGCGTCCAGACATTGAGTGCGCGCTTCGAATCGACGCCTTGCGCGGCGAGCCGCAGGTTCTCGCGCACCGGCAGATTCGTGAACAGGCTCGTCACCTGGAATGAACGCGCGATACCACGCTTCACGCGCCGATGATCCGGCTCGCGCGTCACGTCATGGCCGTCGAACACGATATGCCCCGCGCTGCTCGGCACGGTGCCGGTGAGCACATGAAAGAGCGTGGTCTTGCCTGCGCCGTTCGGACCGATCACCGAATGCACAGTGTTCTTCGCGATGCGCAGGTTCACATCGGTGAGCGCCGCGAATTTGCCGTAACGCTTGCCCAGATCTTTCGCCTCCAGTAACACGCTCATGCCGGCTCTCCTCCCTCACGCTTCACCGCGCGCCAGATGCGCTCGCCCAGGCCCCAGAGGCCGCGCTGCATGAACAGGCTCACGGCGATCAGCACGAGGCCCAGCAACAGCAGCCAGCGCGGCCACAGCGTGGCGAGCCAGTCGGCGAACAACACATAGAAGGCCGCACCGAGCACCGAAGAAAAGAGATTGCCCGTACCGCCGATCACCGTCATCACGAGGATCATTTCGCTCGTGTGATAGTCGATGTTGGAGAGCGGCGCGATGCCGGTCATCAGCGCGTGCAGTGCGCCGGCCAGGCCCGTGACCGCGCCCGACACGACGAACGCCGCGAGCTTGAAGCGCCTTACGTCATAGCCCACGGCGGCGGCGCGCGCTTCGTTGTCGCGGATCGCGAGCAGCGTGCGGCCGAACACCGAATGCGACACGCGCAGCATGAACCAGAACGCGATCAGGAACAGCACCGCGACGAACGCGTAGTACTGCCACGGCGAAGCAATGGACACGAGCGGATGCCCGAAGACCGACAGCGCGGGACGCGGAATGTCGAGCAGGCCGTTGTCACCGCCGGTGAGATCGGGCGTCGTATATGCGAGGAAGTAGAACATCTGCCCGAACGCCAGCGTGAGCATCACGAAGTACGCGCCGCGCTGACGAATGGAGAACCACCCAACAATCGCCGCCGCCACAGCGCCCACCACGATCGCGCCAAGCAGCGCAGCAGGAACCTGAAGTCCCGATTTCGTCAGGATCAAACCTGCGCTATAGCTGCCGAGTCCGAAGAAGATGCCTTGCCCGAACGAGAGCAGCCCGGTATGCCCCAACAACAGATTGCAGCCCAGCGCCGCGAGCGCGAAGACCAGCACTTCCGTTGCGAGCGTTCCGGAGCGGATGGTCATCGGCAGGATGCAGACGACGACAGCCGCGAGCAGCAGAAAGCGGTAGCGGTGCAATGCATGCCGCAGGGAACGTCGTGGCTCGCTCACGTTCAGCGCCTCCGATGTCGGTTTGGAATTCACGCGGCCCTCCCGAGCAATCCGTTCGGACGCAGCAACAGCACCGCCGCCATGGCGACATAGATCATGAGCCGCGCGCCTTC
This sequence comes from Caballeronia sp. LZ035, assembly GCF_031451175.1. NCBI lineage: Bacteria > Pseudomonadati > Pseudomonadota > Betaproteobacteria > Burkholderiales > Burkholderiaceae > Caballeronia > Caballeronia sp. LZ035. Next base: position 875,147 of record NZ_JARUXS010000002.1, on the reverse strand, counting down.
GGGCCACAGCGTGCTCATCACGCTCTGCACGATGCCGACCAGCAGACCGCCGACGAGCGCACCGAGAAAATTGCCCATGCCGCCCACCACCACGACGACGAAGGCCACGCCGAGCGCCTCGATGCCCATGAAGGGATCGACACCGCGAATCGGCGCCGCGAGCACGCCCGCAAGCGCCGCCGTGCCCGCACCCAGCGCGAACACGAGGCTGAAGATGCGCGTCACATTGATGCCGAGCAAGGACACCATCTCGCTCGATTCACTGCCCGCGCGCACCGCGCTGCCGAGCCGCGAGCCTTCGAGCACCCACCAGAGAAGCGCCGCGAGCACGGCCGTGAACGCAATCACGAAGAGCCGGTACTTCGGGTAGATGAAGCTGCCCCACATGACCACGCCGTTGAGGATGTCCGGCACGGCCACGTTGTCGCCGATGGGCCCCCACACGATGATCGAACACTCCTGGATCACGAGCGCGAGCCCGACTGTCGCAAGGATATGGAACTCATGCTGTTGCGCATAGACGTGCCGCAGCACGACCTTCTCGACGACCCACGCCAGCGCGCCCACGATCACGGGCACGATGACGAGCGCGGTCCAGAAGTTCATCGACCATTGCATGGCCTGATAACAGAAGTACGCGCCCAGCAGATAGAACGCGCCGTGGGCGAAGTTCACGAAGCGCAACAGCCCGAACACGATCGACAAGCCGACCGCGAGCAGAAAGTACAGCATGCCCACGCCGATGCCGTTCACGACCTGCAACAGATAAACGTTCATGGCCTTGCGTCAGAAGAGTGACGGAGCGAATGCGGGCCGCGCCGCATTCGCCTGGAAAACGCCAGCGGGATGCGTGTTACGCGAGCTTGCACTGCGTCTTGTCGAGCGGCAGGAACGACTGGCCGGAGCTGACGATATCCGCGTAATCGTCCTTGTCCTTCATCTTGCCCTTGGCCTTGCCCTTCAGCAGATAGTAGTTCTTCAACACCTGATGGTCGCCCGCGCGGATTTCCTCAGGCCCCGTCAGCCCGGCGTACTTCATGCCTTCGAGCGCCGCGATCACCTTCTTCGGATCCGCGCTGCCCGCCTTCACGATGCCGTCCAGCAGGATCTTCGTGCAGATGTACGAACCGGCGAGACTGTAGTTCGGGTTCGACTTGTAGGCCGCATTCACGCGCTTGACGAGGTCATGATTCAGCGGCGAGTCGATCGCATGCCAGTACTGTGCGCCGAAGTACACGCCTTCGCAGATGTCCGGTCCGAGCGCCTCGAACTGCTCCAGGCCCGATGCCCACGCCATCAGGATCGTGCAGTTGTTCTTCATGCCGAAGCTCACCGCCTGCCGCAGCGTGTCCGACGATTGCGAGCCGAAGTTCAGGATCAGCAGGACATCGGGCTTGGCCGCCACCGCGTTCGTCAGATAGCCGCTGAACTCCTTTTCGTTGAGCGAGTGATAGCTGTTGCCCACATGCTCGATGCCCTTCTCCTTGAAGATGTTCTTCGCAGCGGACAAGAGGCCGTCGCCGAACACGTATTGCGGCGTGATCGTGTACCAGCGCTTGGCGTTGGGCATCGTCTGGATCAGCGGCCGCACGGTCTGCTCGATGGCGCCAAAGGTCGGCACGGACCAGCGGAACGTGGCGCTGTTGCAGTCCTTGCCGGTCAGTTCGTCTGCGCCCGCCGTCGTGATGAAGATGCCGCCGGCCTTCTCGACTTCCTTGCCCATGGCCAGCGCCTCGGACGAGAGAATGCCGCCTGCAAAAAAGTGCGCGTTCTTCTGCTGCGCAATTTCCTGAACGCGCCGCACCGCGGTTGCGGGTTTTCCCTCGGTATCGAGCGTCGTGTAGGCGAGCGACTGGCCGAGCACCTTGCCGTATTGTTCGATGGCGAGCTTCATGCCGAGGTCCGCGTACTTGCCGTTGGCCGCGAAGGGGCCGGACATCGGCACCGGACAGGCAAACTGGAGCGGCGACCCCTGCGCCCACGCGCTTCTTGATACGAGCGCTTCGAACGATCCAGGAATGGCCGACAGCGCGGCCAGCTTCAACATGTTTCGGCGATTCAAAATTGACGCTCCTTGAGAGATGACCTTCGCGACCGCCGCGCTTTTTTTCGTGATACGTTCAGGCATCGGCTGTCTTCATCCTATTTATCATGATAAATAGGATGAAGCTGATGCTAGAAACAATAAATTCGGGTGTCAATAAGGCAATATTCCGGTCTGCGCGAAAGCGCATGCGAACGAAGGTGCCTGAGACAGGTTGAACAGCCGGCGAATCGAGAGGAGCAAGGAATGGTGATGGAGCGTGCGAAGCGCGCCGGCGCGGGAATCGAGTTCGCGCGGCAATCGATCAAGCAGCCCAAGCGCGCGGATCTGGTCGCCGAGGAAATCAAGCGGCTGATCACGGAGAAGGATCTGAAGCCCGGTGACAAGCTGCCGCGCGAAGTCGAGTTGCAGCAACTTTTCACGGTGAGCAAGAGCACCATTCGCGAGGCGCTCAAGTCGCTTGAAGTGCAGGGGCTCATCAAGGTGACGACGGGGCCGTCGGGCGGCGGCACGATCGTCGAAGTGCCGCTCGACCGCACCTTGCAGTTGCTGCAGAACTATCTGTTCTTTAAGGACGTGACCATCGACGACATCTACACCGTGCGTCAGTTGCTCGAACCCGAACTTGCCGCCGGTGCCGTGCCGCATCTCACCGAAGAAGACTTCGCGGCACTCGAAAGCAATATCGCGTGTTGCGACGAACCGTCCTCAGCGCTGGCGGGCAAGGATATCGTCAGGCAGCGTCAGGAAGACGTGAACTTCCACGACATCCTTGCCGCCGCGAATCCCAATCCGTTTCTGCGTTTCAGTTGCGAACTGATCAACGAGATGATCCGCCAGCTGATCGAATACCGGAACGATACGCCGCAGGCCGAACATGAACGCTTCGGGCGCGCCAACGTGAAGATCCATAAAGCGATCACCGAAGCGGCGCGCGCGCGGGACGCCGAGAAAGTGCGCGAGCTGATGGTGATTCACATGACGGAAGCGCCGCGATATGTGAAGCGCATGAAGGGCAAACTGCGCGGACGGCTGATTCTCGATTCCGAAATCCGCAAGCGCATGCGCGCGCGCAGCGAGTGATCCAGGAGCGACATGCCATGCCCGGCGAACTGACCTCCTTCTTCTGGAGCGGCGACACGCTGCGCAGCCGCTCGGTCAGCCGCATCGTGCTGTCAGATACGCTCGACGTGCCCGTGCCTTCGGCGCGCGTGCTCGCGGACTGGCAACGCGAGATCACGTCGCAACTGGACCTCGAAGCCGGCGATGTCGAACCGATGTCGCTTGCACGCACGCAGGCGCGCTGGCCGGATTACCGCCGCTGCGTGCACGCCATGACCGCGTGGACGGAAGCGCTCGGATTGCCCGGCGTGCTGGCTTCGAGCGACGTGGCGCTCATGGCCTGCCGTGGCGCGCGCTATCACCATGACGGCGCGCAATACGGCGGCGCGGCGTTCTGCAATCTGTTCCTGAGCGAGGACAAGGGACTGGATGTGCATTTCCCGCTCACGGGCCAGCGCATTCCATTAGTGCGCGGGACTGCCATGATCTTCGATACGGGGCAGCCGCATGCGGTTATCCCGCGCGATCAAGACCACTTCGACGAGGCAGACTTCGCACCGGATCACGGCCGCGTGCAAGTGTTCCTGACCTGGGAGCTTCCCATCGAAGAGGCACAGGTCGCGCGAGCCTTGAACGTAGTCTTCGATACGGCCCACGCCACTGCCCTGCAACTCGATGAAGAGCAAGTGTGGGTGAACGGTGCACCAGCCAGCTTGTGCCCGAAGACCGGAAGCTGGCGACCGCTTCATTCCACGAAGTGACGCGTCATCGGACAGCCTAAGCCGTCTCGGGAATCAGCAGAATCTTGCTCGACTTCGCGCGACCGGCATGCAGATCCATGAAGGCCTGCGCACCCTCCGCGAGCGGCCGATGTTCGAGCCATGACAAACCGCCGAACGCGCCTTCGTGCAGCGCGCGCACCGTCGCACGCAGATCGGCCATCGTGTAGGTGTAGGTGCCCAGCAAGGTGATCTCCGCGAGCGTCAGTTTGCGCATGTCGATTTCACTCGCCCAATCCTGCAGGCCGATATGCATCATCACGCCGCCCGGCTTGAGCGCCGCGAGCGCACTGTTGCGCGTCGCGCGGGCGCCGACTGCATCGATCACGCAATCGAAGCGATCCGGCGCGGCTTCCTGCTCCAGCGGGTTGTAGGTCGCGCACTTCGCCTCATGTTCCGCCGATGCGCGCCGCGCCGCGTTGGTCTCGGCGACCGTCACCTCACGACACCCATACGAGCGCAGCAGCAACGCGCAGAACAGCCCGATCGCCCCGCCGCCGATGATAAGAACGCGGCATTCCGGAAGCGGACGGTTCAACGCGCGCATGATCAGGTTCACGGCGTGCAGCGCAGTGGCCGCCGGTTCAGTGGCCGCAGCCACGTGCGCCGGCATGCCGGACGGAATGGCGACCAGGCTCGCTGCTGGTATCGACATATATTCGGCGAAGGCGCCCGGACGCGTCATGCCGACCATCGTCCGGTTCGCACACAGGTTGTCCCTGCCCTGCACGCAGTATTCGCATGTGCCGCACGTGATGAGCGGATTGCCGGTCACGCGCATCCCTTCGCTCCAGCCTGCGGCGCGGCTGTGCGCAATAGTGCCGGCGAATTCATGCCCGAGGACGAGACCCGGCAGACGGCGGGGATCGTGTCCGTGGAAGGCATGCATGTCCGAACCGCAGATGCCGACGGCATCGATCTTCAGCACGACCTCGCCTTCTTCCGCGACGGGATCCGGCCGGTCGAGCAACTGCATCTCGTTGGGTTGTGTATAAACGAGTGCTTTCATGATGTGAGTTCCAGTGAAGTTAGCGGGCTTCAGCCAGCGCGCGGGCGCGTACGCGTTCGCATTGCGGCGACTTGCGATGTCGCGCGAGCCACGCGCAGCACACAGCGCTCAGCAGGCCGCCGGCCAGGACGTATGCGCACAAGTACCACGGCTTGCCGGATTGAAGACCGGTGAAGTAAGTTGCGGCCACGGGCGTCAGGCCGCCCGCGAACACGCCGGCGAACTGATAGACGAAGGAGATGCCGCTGTAGCGCACATCGGGTTCGAATGCCTCCGAGAACAGCGACGACATGGTGCCGAACACGGCCGCATGGAACACGCCGAACGGGATGATGATCGCGATCCAGACAGGCCACGCCGAGCCGTTCGCGCCCTGCATCAACATGAACGCGGGATACGCGGACAGCCCCGCCAGCAACGCGCCCATGCCATACACGAGCGGCTGTCCCAGCTTGTCCGAAACCCGGCCCCAGAACGGAATGAAGAAGGTCATCACGGCAGCGCCGAACAGCACACCGAGCAGCGCCGTCGTGCGCGGGAAGTGCAGCGTCTCGGTGAGATAGTGAATCGAGAAGACGCCGAACACGTTGAAGAACACGCCATCGATCACACGCGCGCCCATGCACGCCAGCACCGTGCGGGGATAGCGGCGGAACACGTCGACGATGGGCAAGCTCTCATGCTGGCTCTTCTTCGCCTTGTTGAAGTCGTCGGTCTCGGCGACATGCTTGCGCATATAGAACGTGACGATCACCAGCACGCCGCTCGCGATGAACGCAGAGCGCCAGCCCCACGCGAGGAACTGGGCGTCGTCGAGGGTATAGGACAGCACGGCGACCACACCCGAGGCCAGCACGAGCCCGAGCGACATGCCGATCTGCGGCAGGCTCGCATAGAAGCCTCGCTGCGCCACGGGCGCCGACTCGTAGGTCATCAGCACCGCGCCGCCCCACTCGCCACCCAGACCGATTCCCTGCACGATGCGGCAGGCAAGCAGCAGCAAGGGCGCCGCAATGCCGATCGAGGAATACGTCGGTATCACGCCGATCAACATCGTCGCGCCGCCCATCAGAAGCAGTGTGAGCATGAGCATCTTCTTGCGTCCGAGGCGGTCGCCGAAGTGACCGAAGATCACGCCGCCGACCGGCCTCGCCACGAACCCCAGTGCGAAGGTCGAATACGCGAGCATGGTGGCGACCACGGCATCGGCCTGCGGAAAATACAGCCGGTTCAGCACGACGCCGGCAACCACGCCATAGAGAAAGAAGTCGTACCACTCGATCACGGCGCCCAGCACGCTGGATAGCGTCACGGCCCTGAGATTGTCCGCGCCCGATGCCGCGCGGGCCTGTAGTGCGTCCTGCTCGATGGGCGTCGCCCCTGCACCACGACTGTCCTGTATCAACATGCTTGTCTCCGCCATCGTTGCTCAACGCGCGGTGTATCCGCCGTCGATCATGATTGTCTGACCACTGATATAGGCCGATGCATCGCTCGCGAGGAACACGGCAAGACCGTCCAGATCCTCCATTCGACCATTGCGGCCGAGGCAGGTCTGTTCGGCATGCCTTTGGGCAAGCGCTTCGTCCGCGAACACGGATGCCGTCAGCGCGGTCGGAAAGAATCCCGGGCCGATCGCATTGCAGGTGATGCCATGACGGCCCCACTCCTGTGCGATTGCGCGCGTGAGCTGCACCACGCCGCCCTTGCCGGCGCCATAAGGCGCGCTGTTCGCGAACGCCCGATACGACTGCAACGACGCGATATTGATGATGCGTCCCCAGCCGCGCGCCTTCATCTGCGGGGCGAGTGTCTGGGTGAGAAAGAAGGGCGCGCCCAGATGCAGTGCGAGCTGCGTTTGCCACGTCTCGGGCGTGACCTCCGCGAAGGACTGACGCAGATTCACGCCGGCCGCATTCACGAGAATGTCGATGCGTTCGTGCTGCGCGAGCGCGGCGTGCGCACACTGCACCGCGGCTTCGGGCGAACTCACGTCGGCCACGACGACGCTTGCCGCGATGCCTTGCGCCGCGAGCGTGGCCGCGGCATCGCGCAGCGCGCCTTCACGCCGCGCGGCCAGCAGCACGCGCGCGCCGGCCCGCCCGAGCGCGCTGCCGATCGCGAGGCCGATGCCGGCGCTGCCACCGGTCACCAGCGCCACGCGTCCTTGCAGACTGAACATGCTTGCGAGTTCCATCGTTCGCTCCATTGAATGCCTGCAGAAACTCAGACGCGGACGGCTTCACCCTTCTCGAAGGCCTCGTCCGGAAAGTATTTCTTCAGCCGGTCGTCGGCCGTGCGCGCGTGCGCTTCCATGCCTTCGAGGCGCGAGATGCGCGCGGTCACTTCGCCGATGCGCCGCGACGCCTCGCGCGTCATGCGTTGCCATGTCAGCGTCTTGACGAACTTGTGAACGGACAGCCCGCCCGAGTAGCGCGCCGCGCCCTTGGTCGGCAGGACGTGATTCGGGCCGCTCGTCTTGTCGCCGAACGCGACGGTCGTCTCTTCGCCCAGGAACAGCGAGCCGTAGCAGGTCAGGTTGTCGAGCCACCACGCCAGATCGTCGGCATGTACTTCGAGATGCTCCGACGCATAGCGGTCCGACACCTCCACCACTTCCTCACGGGTGTCGCACACGATCACTTCGCCGTAATCGCGCCACGCGGCGGCGGCGGCGTCGCGAGCGGTCGGCGGCAGGTCGTCGATCAGGCGCGGCACGAGCGCGGTCACTTCAGCAGCCAGTGCCCGCGATGTCGTAAAGAGCCAAGCCGGCGATTCATGGCCGTGTTCTGCCTGTCCCACCAGATCGCTCGCGACAATGGCGGGATCGGCGCTTTCATCAGCGATGACCGCGACTTCCGACGGCCCCGCGAAGACGTCGATGCCCACCTTGCCGAACAAGGTCCGCTTCGCCTCCGCGACGAACTTGTTGCCGGGCCCGACGACCACGTCGGCGGGCTTGCCGGTGAACAGTCCGTAAGCCATCGACGCGATGGCCTGCACGCCGCCCAGGGTCATCACCACGTCCGCGCCCGCTGCCTTGAAACCGTAGAGCACGTAAGGATGAATGCCGCCGCCGCGAAACGGGCTCGAACACGCGATTACGGTCTTCACGCCCGCTGCTTTCGCCGTCGCGACGCCCATGTAAGCCGACGCAATATGCGCATAACGGCCGGCCGGCGCGTAGCAGCCCACCACATTGACGGGAATGACCCGCTGCCCCGCCGTGACGCCCGGATACAGTTCCACCGAGAAATCTTCGATCGAACGGCGTTGCGCGACGGCGAAGTCGTGCACCTGCTTCACCGCGAAGTCGATGTCGTCGCGCACGGCTTGCGGCACGTCCCGCGCACGGCGCTCGATCTCGTCGCGCGGCACGATGATGTCGCCTTCCCAGCGATCCAGCTTACGGGCGTACTCGCGCACGGCCGCTTCGCCGTTCGCCTCGATTTCAGCGAGCATTTCCGTGACCACAAGCTGTGCCGTCCCGGTTTCGGTCTCCGGGGTCTTGGTGGCCTTCTTCAGATAAAACACCGTCATCGCTCTGCTCCTGGATTGAAGTTCTCTCGTTCCGGCCGAAATGCAAGCGCTTGCATTTCGGTCTAAAAAATATGCCGGTCGTATCCGGCGGTGGTTTAAAGAATGCAAAATGCATAATGCAAGCGCTTGCATCTATAATAGAGAAAGGCTGGTTGCAAAGAATCGGTATTGATACCTAGAGGCTGCGCCGGGATACGGATGTGATGCTGGCGTCCTGGCTTGAAGATGCAAGGCATCCTGCATGAACGACACGACTGCATTGAATCAGGAAGACCGGCCCAGGCTCTCGGACGTCGCCGCGCTTGCGGGGGTGTCCACCGCCACCGTATCGCGCGCGCTCTCGAATCCGGACAAGGTCAAAGGCGGCACGCGCGACCGGATCCTGCAGGCCATCGCGCAACTCGGCTATGTGCCGGACGGCGCGGCGCGCGCGCTGGCGTCGGGACGGGCGCGCATGGTGGGCGCCATCGTGCCGACGCTCGACAACGCCATCTTCGCGCGCGCGGTCCAGGGACTGCAAAGCACGCTCGCGAACGCGGGCTATCAGCTGCTGATCTCCGCCCACGAATACAGCCTCGCTTCCGAAACCGAAGCGACGCGCGCACTGCTCGAACGGGCCGTGGACGCGCTCGTTCTCGTCGGGGCCGAACACGCCCATGAAACCTGGGAGATGGTGCGCGCCAGCCGCATTCCCGTGCTTATCACCTGGACCAATGCCGCTGCCGCCAGCGAGATCCTGACCACGACGGCGCCGCTCATCGGTTTCGACAACCGCTTGATCGGCACGCTCGCGGCGGAGCATCTGCTCTCGCTCGGTCATCGCGCGTTCGGCATGATTTCCGGCATGACACGGCAGAACGATCGCGCGCGCCATCGTCTGAACGGCTTTCGCAGCGCGCTCGCGGATGCCGGCGTGCGCCTCCCCGAAGCGAACGTGATCGAACAGCCCTTCGGCTTCGACGGCGGCCGCGCCGGCCTCAAGCATCTGATGCAATTGCGCCCGCGTCCCACCGCCGTGTTCTGCGGCAACGACGTGCTCGCACTCGGCGCGTTGTTCGAAGCGCAGTCGCTTGAAATCGCCGTGCCGGACGCGTTGTCGATCGTCGGTTGCGACAACCTGCCGATTTCCTCGCAGATCACGCCCGGCCTCTCGACGGTCTTGCTGCCCACCTATGAACTCGGCCAGCGCGCGGCGCTCGGCCTGCTCGAATGGCTGAACACAGAGCGCCCTCCCGCTGACGTCTGCCTGCCGATCGAACTCGTCGTGCGCGGCACCAGCGGCCCCGCGCCCGTCTGAGTGCATCTTCAACGCGTCACCGCCTTCGGCGGCATGCCGAGCGTCTCGCGCATGCACACGTCGTCGCGCTGACGCTCCCAGTGCGCAACCGCCACTGTCGCCACCGCATTGCCGATCATGTTGGTCGTCGCGCGGATCTCCGCGATGAAGCGATCAACGCCCAGCACGATCGCCGCGCCTTCTATTGGAATGTGCTTGAACGCGGCGAGCGTCGCAAGTAGGCAGATGAAGCTCGCGCCGGCCACGCCCGCCATGCCGCGCGAGGTCAGCATCGAGATGCCCACCAGCACCGCCTGTTCCGCCACCGAAAGCTGGATGCCGAAGGCCTGCGCAATGAATACTGCGCAGATCACCTGCGCCACGCAGGTGCCGGCGAGATTGAAGGTATAGCCCATCGGCATGACGATGCCGACGACGCCCGTCGGACAGCCCAGCGCCTCGAGCTTCTTCACGAGTTGCGGGAACGCGGCTTCCGATGAAACCGTCGCGATCACCAACAGGATCTCGCCGCGAATGTACTTGAGCAGACGCCAGAGACTCACGTCGCACATCAGGCAGATGCCGCCGAGAATCAGCACGATATAGGCGAGCGTCGCGACATACACCGTGACGAGGAGCATCAGCAGCGAGTTCATCGTGCCGAAGCCGAACTTGCCCACCGCATACGCCATCGCGCCGAACGCGCCGATGGGCGCAAGCCGCATCACGATGCGCACGATGCCGAACAGCGCACTGCCGACGCCTTCGAAGAACTTGTAGGCCGTCTCGCCGGTCTTGCCCGCATGCGACAGGCCGATGGCGAAGAGCGTCGAGAACAGCACGACCTGGAGCATGTCGGCGTTGGCGAATGCCGATACCGCACTGTCCGGAATGATGCCCAGCAGGAAGCCCATGATGCCGCCCGATGCATGCATCGAGTGTTCATAGCCGTTGAGCACGCTCGCGTCGATGGAACTGGGCGTCAGGTTAAGGCCTGCGCCCGGCTGGATCGTATTGACTGCCCAGAGCCCGAACAGCAGCGCGAGGGTCGTCGTGAGTTCGAACAGGATGATCGACTTCCCGCCGATCCGCCCGAGCGCGCCCGCGCCGCCCATCTCCTTCGCGCCGAGCACGATGGTCACAAAGATCAGCGGCGCGGTCACCATCTTCACGAGCTTGATGAACGCCGTGCTCAGCGGCGCCACGCTTTGTCCCGCATGCGGGAAGTAATGGCCGAGCAACGCGCCGGCGACGATTGCGATGAGAACCTGCACGTAAATCTGACGAAAGATCTTGCGCATGCTTGTCTCCGGGGCGTCTTGAAGGCGCCTGTTCGGGTATCGCGGGGGAAGGTGTTCGTGCGGTGTGTTGCCTTTTACTGATAAGAATTTTTTATGCGGAACGGATATCAGAGCGCGTCGGCGTTATCGTTCGCCAGTGCGCTGAGTTGCTCGAACAGCTTGCGGTTCAGCACGATGCCCGAGTGTTCGCTGGCGGCCGCAATGTCGTGCCGCCGATAACCCGGCAGGCGCACGTCGTCATCCGCGAGCATCAGTTCGATCAGCGTTTCGATGCGCGCCTGATAGACCTGCGAACCCGCCAGCGCATCCGGATCGAGCAGCCAGAACAGATGGCCGACGCCCGAACGCGGACCCTCTTCCGTCAGGAACGAACCTGCCTCCGAACCGAACTGCGCGCCCGACAACGCCGCCGCAAGCAGTTCCACCATCAGGGCCAGCACGGCGCCCTTCGCGCCGCCGAAGGGCAGCATCATGCCGCCGAGCGCGGCGTGCGCGTCGGTGGTCGGCGCGCCATCGGCGGTGGTCGCCCAGCCTTCCGGAATGGGCTTGCCATCGCGGGCCGCGACCATGATCTTGCCGCGCGCCACGTGCGACAGCGAAAGGTCGATCATCAACGGCTCAGCCTGCGCGCGTGGAAACACGGCGGCGATCGGATTGGTGCCAAGCAGCGCGCGCTTGCCGCCCCACACGGGCATCGAACCCGGCGCGTTGCTGAACGCGAGACCCACGAGTCCCGCTTGCCCCACCGCTTCGAGGTGATACGCTCCCGCGCCGAAGTGATGACTGCGCGTGACGCTCGCCGCCGCCGTGCCGAAGGTGCGGGCGCGTTCGATGGCGGTCGCGATGGCAAGCGAGCAGGCGTCGAAGGCGAGGCCATCGGCGGCATCGACGAGAAACGCCGCGCCCCGGTCGCGCACGATAGCGGGTACCGCAGCCGCATCCACGCGGCCGTTGCGCAGTTGTGCGAGGTACATCGGCAGGCGCGCGACGCCGTGTGACGAGAGGCCGCGCGCGTCGGCATAGACGAGCGCCTTTGCCGTGGCTTCCGCGGTCGATGCGGTAGCGCCCGCCGCCAGCAACGCGCGGCGTGCCAGTGCGTGCAAGGTGGCGGGAGCGAGCGTGATGTCTTCTGATGCGGTCATTTCTGCAGATCCTGCGCGGGTTCGATCAACATGCGCGTGTCCTCCTGGAGGGCCGCGCGCGGGTCCGCGAGTATCGCACGCGCGGTTTCGACATCGAACACGCCTTCCCAGCGTGCGACCACCAGCGTCGCCACCGCATTGCCGATCATGTTGACGAGCGCGCGAATCTCGTTGAGCACGCGATCGATCCCGATGATCAACGTAATGCCCGCCACCGGAATGATGTTGTGCGAGGACAGCGTGGCCGTCAGCGCGACCAGTGCCGCACCCGCCACGCCCGCGCCGCCCTTCGACGTCAGCAGCAGGATCGCGAGCAGGCCGAGCTGCTGCATCAGCGAGAGATGCGTGTTGGTGGCCTGCGCGATGAACAGCGACGTCATCGTCAGATAGATGGCCGCGCCGTCGAGGTTGAACGAATAGCCCGTGGGCAGCACGAGACCCACCACCGACTTCGGACAGCCGAGCCGTTCGAGCTTCTCCATCAGTCGCGGCAGGACGGACTCCGTCGTGGACGTGCCCAGCACGATCAGCAATTCCTCGCGCAAATAGCGCAGCAGCGGCCACAGGCTCACGCCCGCCCAGCGGCATGCAGTGCCGAGCACGAGCACGACGAACAGGATGCTCGTCACGTAGAAGCACAGGATCAGCAAGCCAAGCTGCTGCAAGGTGCCGATGCCGTACTTGCCCACCGTAAACGCAATCGCGCCGAACGCGCCGAGTGGCGCCAGACGCATGATCATCTCGACGATGCGCATCAACGCATCGCCCAGTTGCTCGATAGCCTGCGACAGGAACTTGCTGCGCTCGGCCATCAGCGAAAGCGCGACGCCGAACAACACCGAGAACAGCAGCACCTGCAACAGATCGCCGCGCGCAAATGCGCCGACCACCGAGTTCGGCACGAGCTCTTCCAGCAGGCTCCTGTGCTCGGCGCTATGCACCTCGGTGACGAAGTGCGAGACCGCGCCGGGATCGAGCGTCTTCGGATCGATGTCGAGACCCGCGCCCGGATGCACCACATTCGCGACCACCAGGCCGATGACGAGTGCGATGGTCGTCACCACTTCGAAGTACAGGATGGTCTTGAAGCCGACGCGTCCCACCTGCTTCAGGCTCTCCATGCGCGCGATGCCCACGGACACGGTGCAGAAGATCAGCAGCGTGATGAGCATCTTGATGAGGCGGATGAAGGTGTCGCCGAGCGGCTTGAACTGCACGCCGACTGCCGGCGCGAAATAGCCGACGAGAATGCCGGCTGCCAGGCCGATCAGGACCTGGACATAGAGATGCTTGAGCACGCGCAAGATGGTGTCTCCTCCACTTGCTGCCAGATGACTTGCGATGCGCGCCGCCGCGGTCCGGGCCGTTTCTGTGACGGCTTGCCGGACCGCTGCGTGCATCGGGCGGGGACTTCTGTATGCCTCTGCAATCCTTGCTTCTGGAACTACCGTTGCGTCATGCGCTTTCGAACAGACGCGTCAGCACGAACTCGCGATGACCGAGCGTTTCCGCAGCGGTCCAGCGGCCGTTCGCGGTGGCGAGCATGCATTCGAGCAGCTTGTCGCCGGTCTGGTCGAGGTTCTGCTCGCGCTGCAGGATCCCTGAAACATCCACGTCGATGTGCTCGCCCATCGTGCGCACCGTGCGCGGGTTCGCGCAGATCTTGATGACCGGCACGATGGCGTTGCCGATCACATTGCCTTGCCCCGTCGGGAAGAAGTGCACCGCGAAGCCCGATGCCGCGCACAACGTCACCATCTCCGCCGCCGCCGACGATGAATCCATGAACCACAGGCCCGAGTGCGTCGGCTCTTCGGCCTTGTCGAGCACGCCGTCCACCATGCACTTCTTGCCGATCTTCTGGATGTTGCCGAGCGCCTTTTCCTCGATCGTCGTCAGGCCGCCTGCGATGTTGCCCTTGGTCGGCTGCGACTCGGAAAGGTCGTCGGTCTTCCAGCGGTTGATCATGTCCTGATAGCGGTCGAACATGAACTGGAAGCGCTCGCGCACGCCATCATTTGCACAGCGCGCCGCAACGATCTGCTCGCCGCCCGTGAGCTCGGAAGTCTCGCCGAACACGAGCGTATTGCCGAGGCCATAGAGCTTGTCGAATGCATTGCCGACCGTGGGATTCGCGCCGCAGCCTGACGTGGTATCCGATTCGCCGCACTTGGTGGAGACCCAAAGTTCGCTGATCGGGCATTCCTCGCGTTCGAGCGCGGTTGCGTACTGAACCATTTCCTTCGCGGCCTTCGAGGCACGCATGATGGTGTCGTGATCGCCGTGCAGTTCGATGCCGAAGCCCATCACCGGCTTGCCCGACTTGGCGATGCCGTCCACGACGCGCTTGGTCCAGCCTTCCTCGATGCCGATCACGATCACCGCCGCGACATTCGGATTGGAGCCCGCGCCGATCAGCGTACGGAAGTGCAGGTCCAGGTCCGCGCCGAACTGAAGGCGGCCATAGGGATGCGGAATGGCCATGGTGCCCTTGATGGCCGACTCGACCGCTTGCGCTGCCGCATTGGACAGGTCGTCCACGGGCAGGATGATGACGTGGTTGCGCACGCCGACACGGCCGTTGTCCCGGCGATAGCCGCGGAAGATGGTATCCAGTTGAATCGCGCTCATGGTGTCTCTCTCTCGATGTGGGGTGAAGGAAGCGATGCCGCGCGAATGCTTACCAGCGCTTCGTCTTGATGTTGTGTACGTGCGCGTGCTCGCCCGCCGTGATGGGCGCGACCACCTTGCCGATATCCACGCCGTACTTGAACACCGTGTCGCCCACTTTCATGTCCTTCAGCGCGACCTTGTGACCGATGGGAATGTCCTGCTTCGCGGGCACCGTGACGATCTCGTCCTCGTCCATGATCCACGCGTTCAGCTGCGATCCGGCCTTGATGCCTTCGACCACCGCGACGCCCACCGTGTCCTTGGCTTCATGCAGCACGATGTGGATGGTCCTGCGCTCACCCGCTTCCGCCTTCGCTGCACTGCTTGCTCCCGCTGCTGCGTGACTCATGTGCTCCTCCTGTTGGTGATGTTCCGATGGCCTGCCCGGGATGCCCCGCGCCGTTCGTTGAGATGCATGTTAGGCGTCGATATCATCCATGTCAACTATGTCATCTATATGTGTTACATGTTTCCGGAGACGCGAGTTACAATACGCGGACAGTTCAGGAGAAGGTCGAGGGAGGCGCAATGAGCACGGTCATGGGCATGCCGGTCGGTCCCGGCGGTACGCGATATAAGGAAGTCAAGGAAGCGATGCTGGCCGCGCTCACCGCGCAGGAATGGAAAGGCGGCGAGGTGATTCCATCGGAGAAGAAGCTGGCGGAGCGCTTCGGCGTGTCGATCGGCACCTTGCGCAAGGCTATTGACGAGTTATGCGCCGAGAACATCCTGATCCGGCATCAGGGGCTGGGCACGTTTGTCGCGCAGCATCGGCGTGACCGGCACTTCTTCCGTTACTTCCGCGTGGCACGTCGCGATGGCGACCGCGCCTATCCCGTGGTCACGCTGGTCAACTTCAAGCGCGCGAAGACGCCGCCGGCCGTGGCCGCGCGACTGGGCATCGCAGAGGGAACGCGGCTGTTCGTCTTCACGAACGCGCTCGCGCTGCATGACAAGGTCGTGGTGGTGGACACGGTCATGCTGCCGGAAACCAAATTCCCCGGCCTGACCGAAAGCATGCTGCGCAGCCGTCCGAACACGCTCTACAACTTCTATCAGGATGCGTTCGGCATCAACGTGACCAGCACGGACGAACGCCTGCGGGTCGGGCGCGCGAGCGAGCTGGAAGGCAAGCTGCTTGAACTCGAAACGGGCGCGCCCGTGCTGGAAGTGGAACGCGTGGCCTACTCGATCAACCAGAAGCCGGTCGAGTATCGGATCACGCATATCAACACGGAAGAGTACGAGTATCTGGCGGGTGGGGCGAGGAATGGGGAGAGTTGAAGAAGCACGGCTTTTCCTTCACAACGCAACGCTGACGGCGCCCGTGCACGCAAGCGAACGTGAAGCGCCGAAGGTCATCGGAACCGCTGCCGCAACCGTCTTGTAACCGCCGGCAGCGGTAACCCACGAACGCCTTGCGCACGCCGACGGCATCGCTCGGCGCGGCCGTCGCGCGACGCTCGCTGCCGGCGCCTTCCCGTCATACCTAAGAACAATTTCGAAAACGGAACGTTCACTTCCGAAAATTTTACGCGAGTAGGCGTGACGCACGCTTACTCTTCTGTCGCGCCTTTTCCATCTCTTTTTTGCGAAACTCGCCACGCAGCCAGCCGCTTTACTTTTCCCTCGATGTTCGATAAATTTTCGCAAACGAACATTCCGGTTTGTTTGCCTGCATTCGTGCCGGACACTTCCTGGGAAACAAAGAAACCATGCAAGGCTTGATCTACGACCTGCTCGTGGCGGGCGGCGGCATCAACGGAGTGGGGATCGCACGCGACGCCGCTGGACGCGGGCTCTCGGTCATGCTGGTCGAACAGGACGATCTGGCGTCGCACACGTCGTCGTCGAGCACGAAGCTCATTCACGGCGGTCTGCGCTACCTCGAATATCGCGAGTTCGGCCTGGTGCGCAAGGCTTTGCAGGAGCGCGAAACCTTGCTGCGCTCGGCGCCGCACATCATCTCGCCGCTGCGCTTCGTCATGCCGCACATGCCGGAACTGCGCCCGGCCTGGCTGATCCGCGCCGGACTGTTTCTCTACGATCATCTGGCAAAACGCGAACTGCTGCAGGGGTCGAGCGGCATCGACATGCGCCGCCACCCCGCCGGGGGGCCGCTGGTCGACAGCATCGAGCGCGGCTTCATCTACTCCGACGGCTGGGTCGATGATGCCCGTCTTGTCGTACTGAATGCCCTCGATGCACGCGAGCGCGGCGCGACCGTGCTGACGCGAACGCGGCTCGTCAGTGCGTCGCGGCAGGAAGACCTGTGGCACGCACGCATTGGCAGCGGCAACGGTCCGCTGACAACCGTGCGGGCGCGTGCGATCGTCAACGCGGCGGGTCCGTGGGTCGGCGAGCTTCTGCGCGACGGCATCCACACCCTCGAGAAGCCGCAGCATCGCGTGCGACTGGTGAAGGGAAGTCATATCGTGGTGCGCCGTCTCTTCTCTCACGATGACGCGTATATCTTCCAGAACCCGGACAAGCGCATCATCTTCGCGATTCCCTATGAGCGCGACTTCACGCTGATCGGCACGACGGACCTCGAGTTTCATGGCGATCCGGCGCGCGTGTCGATCGACGCGGAGGAAGTGCGCTATCTGTGCGACTCCATCAACCGCTATTTCAAGCAGAAGATCTCGCCGGCGGATGTCGCCTGGAGTTACTCGGGCGTGCGCCCGCTGCTGGAGGACGAGCACGCGCAGAACGCTTCCGCCGTGACGCGCGACTATCGGCTCGAAACCGATCATCCCGACGGCGAGGCGCCGTTGCTCTCGGTCTTCGGCGGCAAGATCACGACGTATCGGAAGCTGGCGGAAGAGGCCGTGGACACGCTGTGCGGCGCGCTTCGGCACGACCGCCGAACCTGGACCGCCGGTGTGCCGCTGCCGGGCGGCGACCTGCCTCATGCGGACCTTCACGCGTTCATCGCGGCGCTTCGGTCGCGTCATCCATGGCTGCCGGAGTCGCAGGCGCGTCGTTACGCGCATGCCTACGGTACGCGCGCGGACACGCTCATCGGCGCGGCGCGCAGTCTCGACGATCTCGGGCCGTCACTCGCACCGGGCCTTGGTCTTCACGAAGCCGAATTGCGCTATCTGCGCGACGTCGAATGGGCCAGGAGCTCCGAAGACGTCCTGTGGCGCCGTTCGAAACTGGGCCTGCACATCGCGGCGGATTCGCGCGATACGGTCGCCGCCCGCATCGACGACTGGTTCGCCCAACAGGACCCGGCGGCGACTGGCGTGGCGGGGCCGTCGCCGGAACATGCGGCCTAGAACGCACGCGTGGCTCAAGAACAATATTCGGAGACAAACGATGAAACAGCGCTTCATCCTGAGCCTCGATCAGGGCACCACCAGTTCGCGCGCGATGCTGTTCGACGCCCAAGGAAGGCTCGTATCATCGGCGCAAAAGGAGTTCACGCAGATCTATCCGCGACCCGGCTGGGTGGAACACGACCCGTGGGAACTCTGGTCGACCCAGTCGGGCGTCGCTGCCGAGGCACTGTTGCGAGGCGGCGCGGAGGCCGGCGATATCGAGGCAATCGGCATCACCAACCAGCGCGAGACGACCATCGTGTGGGATCGGGAGACTGGCAAGCCCATCCATAACGCGATCGTGTGGCAGGACCGCCGCACCGCCGACCTGTGCGACACGCTCAAGGCGGACGGCTTGTCGGGCATGGTGCGCGCGAAGACCGGCTTGCCCATCGACGCGTATTTCGCCGCGACCAAGATCCGCTGGATCCTGGACAACGTCGAGGGCGCGCGCGAGCAGGCGGCGCGCGGCAAGCTCGCGTTCGGCACGGTGGACAGCTGGCTCATCTGGAATTTCACAAAGGGTGCGCTGCATGTCACCGACATCACCAACGCGTCCCGCACGATGCTCTACAACATCCACACGTTCGAGTGGGACAGCGAACTGCTCGACGCCTTCGACATCCCGCGCAACATGCTTCCCGACGTGCGCGCGTCATCGGAATGCGTGGGCCGCACCGCAACCGGCGTGCTGACCGCCGAAGTGCCGCTGGCCGGCATCGCGGGCGACCAGCACGCCGCACTGTTCGGCCAGATGTGTACACGCCCTGGCATGGCGAAGAACACTTACGGCACAGGCTGCTTCCTGATGATGAACACCGGGACACAGCCGATCGAATCGAAGAACAGTCTCGTCACGACCATTGCATGGAAGCTCGGCGACGAGGTTCATTACGCGCTCGAAGGCAGCATCTTCATTGCGGGCGCGGTGGTGCAGTGGCTGCGCGACGGCCTGGGCATCATCCGCAGCGCAGCCGAAGTCGAGGCGCTCGCGCGCAGCGTTCCGGATTCCGATGGCGTCTTCTTCGTGCCGGCTTTCGCAGGACTGGGCGCGCCGCACTGGAGCGCCCGCGCACGCGGCACGCTGTTCGGCGCGACGCGCGGCACGACCTCGGCGCATATCGCGCGCGCGGCGCTGGATTCGATTGCGTATCAATCGGCGGATGTGCTCAAGGCCATGGAAGCCGACTCCGGCATTCATATCGATGAATTGCGCGTCGACGGCGGCGCCTGCGCGAACAACCTGCTGATGCAGTTCCAGTCCGACGTGCTCGGCATCGATGCAGTGCGTCCGCGCATCATCGAAACGACCGCGCTCGGCGCGGCCTGTCTGGCGGGACTGGCGGTGGGATTCTGGCCTGATGTTGAAACGGTGCGGAAGCAGTGGCAGCCCGACCGGCGCTTCAACCCGTCGATGCCGTCCGCACGCGTGGCGGCCAACCTGAAGGACTGGCGGCGCGCGGTGGCTGCCGCCAAGGCCTGGGGCGATGACATCGCGTCGCCTGACGCAACACGTCAGATGGCGTGACGTCGTCGCCCCGGCTGAGCTTACTGCGCCGTCTTGTGTGACGTGAGATAGGCCAGCAGCATGTCGGTATGCATCGCGGCGATGGCTTCGTAACGCGGCTGCTCGCTATAGTTGCGCCCGGTGAACGCACTGATCGAGAAGCGGTTCGACACGACGTAATACCCCATGCCCACGACCGTAATGTAGAAGTCGAGAGGATCGACGCCTGGCCGGAACTCGCCCGACGCCATGCCGCGTTCGAGGATCTCGCGCATGATGTCGATAACCGGCGAGATGGTTTCGCGCAAGGTGCTCGAACGCTCCAGGTATCGTCCCTCATGCAGGTTTTCGTTATTGATGAGACTCAGCCATTGGGGATTTTCACGCAGATGATCCCAGATGGATTCGGCCAGCTTGCGCACGGCCTCGGACGGCGGCAGACCGGTCAGATCAAGACTGACTTCACGCTCTCCGAAGCGCCCGTACATTGTTTCGAGAACCGAAACGTACAAGCCTTCCTTGCTCGCAAAATAGTAATAGAGCATGCGCTCATTGGTTTCGGCCGCGGTGGCGATGGCGTCGACCCGTGCGCCGGCCAGGCCAAACCGGGTGAACTGCTCGGTGGCCGCCTCCAGAATGCGCCGCCGTGTTCCCTCCGGGTCTCGCTTTATTTTTGGTTCGCTCATGATAGCGCTCGCTCAGTTATCAATCCGGAAACGGATTATCTGCATTATGCCGCGCATCATTCGATAGTTAGTCAAAGTATGCATGCGGATTGTTGCTGCCTTGACGTCGCCATGCGGAATCGTTCTCGCACGGCGAACTTGTTCGCTCTTGTCTGCCTTGATTGCCTCGCTCAACCCTGCGCGATACTCGCCGCGACCGCCTCGTCCGCGCAGCGCAGCAAGCCCTGGATCAGCCGCGCGCGCGGCGACGAACGTTGCCACACCATGCCGAAGCGGCGCGGTTCCACTTGCATCGGCAAGGCAAGCCGCGCAATGGACAGCGCAGCCGTCATCGGTGAGACGATATCCGGCACGAGCGAGACGCCCAGGCCGCGATCGACCATCATCGCGATGGCCATCAGCGAGTTCAGTTCGAACAGTTCGCGCGGCACGATGCGTGCAGCGCGCAGATAGTTGTCGGCCTGCTTGCCGCCGCCGAGCGTTCGGTCATAACGGACGAACGGCTCGCGCCGCAGCAATTCATGCGGATCGTCCCGAGCCAGCCGTCCGGGCGCCAGCACGACGAGCGGTTCCTCACGCAGCAAATGCCAGTCATAGGCCTTCGGCAACGCGAACGACGGATGCAGACAAATGGCGACATCGAGATCGCCGCGTTGCAGCGTGTCGTACAGCTCCATCGAGGTGCCCGCGCGAATCAGCACCTTGGCGCGCGGAAAGGCACGGGCGAAGTTGGCGAGCACGTCGGGCAGCAGGCTCAGCAGCGCCGTCGTGATGGTGCCGATTCGCAGCTCACCGGTCGGCTCACCTTCCAGCGCGTGCGCCTTGAGGTCCGCGATATCGGCGACCAGGCCGCGCGCCCGCTCGATCACGCGATGCCCCGCCTCGGTCGGAATCACCGTGCGGCCTGAGCGCACGAACAGCGTGATGCCAAGCTCGCGTTCGAGCGACGCCATTTGCTGTGCAATCGCCGCCGGCGTCACGCCGACGCGCCGCGCCGCTTCCGCCATCGAGCCGGTATCGACGACGAGCAGCAAATTGGAAAGAAAGGCTGACTCCATTGCGTAGATTTGCTTTTGTTTGAAGATAGACGCGGATAGTTTATCTAAAACCTGAGGCTGCGTAGACTGTCTGATAAAGCAAATACAGTTCAGAACAGTTGGGAGACACATGAGAAGCAAGCTCTTCGTGCCGGCATCGCGCCCGGAACTCTTTGCCAAGGCGCTCGCCAGCGCCGCCGACGCCCTCTCGTTCGACCTCGAAGACAGTGTGGCGCCCGAGCGCAAGCCGCAGGCGCGCGCGGATTTACGCGTACTGCTCGAAAGCAGCGACGCCCTGGCAAGCGACAAGACATTGATCGTGCGCGTCAACGCGCTGTCCACGCCGCATTTCGCCGCCGACATCGACGCGGTCGCGCGCAACGGCGTCTCCCTCGTCAACCTGCCGAAGCCCGAACATCCCGACGACGTACTGGCCGCCGCCGCCGCGCTGGAAGCGGCCGAACGCGCCCATGGCGTGAGCGCGCCGATCGGCCTGCTGCTCAACGTCGAGTCGCCGCGCGCATTGCGCCACGCCGCCGAACTGGCCGGCGCGCATCCGCGCGTCGCGGGCCTGCAACTCGGGCTCGGCGATCTGTTCGAGCCGCTCGGCATTGCGCGGCGCGAGAACGCGGCCATCGAACAGGCGATGTTCGCGCTGCGCATCGCGGCGGGAGAAGCGAATGTCTTCGCCTATGACAGCGCGTTCGCCAACATCAAGGACGCGGACGGTTTCCGCGCAGAGGCGCAACTGGCACGCGCGTTCGGCTTCATCGGCAAGAGCTGCATTCATCCGAGCCAGATTGCGATTGCGAACGACGTCTTCCGTCCTTCCGACGAAGACATCGCGCACGCGGTACGCGTGGTCGTGGCCGCGCGCGAAGCCGATGCGAAAGGTGTCGGCGCGTATGTCGTCGATGGCCGGATGATCGATCCGCCGTTCGTCGAACGCGCACGCGTGCTGGTCAGCGACGCCGCGCGGCTCGGCCTGCTCTCCGACGAGCAGCGCACCATTGCCGGAATTTGAAAGGAGAAGGTTTCATGGAACAGAACACTGGGCGCGGCGGACCGCTCTCCGGCGTGCGCGTGCTCGATCTGAGCGCCTACATCGCCGGTCCCTATGGCTGCACGCTGTTGGCGGACCAGGGCGCCGAAGTCATCAAGATCGAGCCGCCCACGGGCGACAACCTGCGCAAGTATCCGTCGACGCTCGAAGCAGAAAGCCGCGCGTTTCTCGGCGTGAACCGCGGCAAGCGCGGCCTCGCGCTCGACCTGAAGCAGCCGGAAGCGCTCGATGTATTGCTCGCACTCGTGAAGCAGGCCGACGTGCTCGTGCATAACTTCCGTCCGAGCGTGCCGGCGCGGCTCGGCATTGCCTACGAGCAACTGCGGGAAGTGAATCCGCGACTCGTCTATTGCGCGGTGACGGGCTATGGCGAAACCGGTCCGAACAAGGACAAGGCGGGCTACGACCAGGTCCTGCAGACGATGACCGGCATGTGTACGCTGCAAGGCCCGGCCGATGGCCCGCCTGAGGTGCTGTACGGCTCGGTGGTGGATTACTATGCGGCGGCGCTGGTGGCGTCGAGCGTGGCGTCGGCGCTGTTCGCGCGCGAGAAGAGCGGCGCAGGACAGTATGTGGGCGTGTCGCTGCTGCGCAGTGCGCTGACGATGCAGTCCGCGCGTCTCATCTGGGCCGATGGCGAGCCGAAGGACGTGGGCCGCGACATGCGTTCGGGCGGCATCACGGGCATTCATCCGACGCGCCAAGGGTATCTCTATCTCTCCGCGAACACGCCGCATTTCTGGAAGTCGCTGTGCGAGCTGACCGGCCTCGACGCGCTCGCCGCCGACGAACGTTACGACAGCGTGCGCAAGCGCGCGATCCATCGCGACGAGATCGTGCCGCAGCTGCATGCGGCGCTCGCGCAACGCAGCGCGCTCGAATGGGAAGCGCGTTTCGGTGACGCCGTGCCCTGCGCCGCCGCACGCAGCGTGGAAGACATGTTCGACGATCCCCAGGTGCTCGCAGAAGAGATGGTCACGCATTTCGAGCATCCGGGTCTCGGCGGTTATCGCGGCTTCCGGCATCCGGTGCGCTTCGGCGCGACGCCGCTGCCCGAGCCGTTCGCCGCGCCCGCCTTCGGCCAGCACAGCGATGCGCTGCTGCGCGAAGCCGGCCTGAACGAAGCGGACATCGAAGCACTGCGTGCGAAGCGCGCCGTGCTCTGAACGGAGACCTGCCGCGATGAAATGCGATTCCCACATTCACATCTATGACCGCGCGTTCCTGAAGCAGCCGGACGCGCACGGCTTCGTCGCCGATGCCGATGTCGCCGCGTACCGCAAGGTGCAGGCGCGCATCGGCACGGAGCGGGTCGTGATCGTGACGCCGCGCGTGTACGGCACCGACAACGCCGTGACCGTGGATGCCATCCGCCAGCTCGGCATCGAGCATGCGCGCGGCATCGCCGTGCTGCATCCGGACGTGACCGACGCCGAACTCCATGCGCTCGACCAGGGCGGCATACGCGGCATTCGCTTCACGCTCTATACGGCTGCGAACGCGGCAGTCGGCTTCGAGATGGTCGAGCCGCTTGCGCGGCGCGTCGCCGAACTTGGCTGGCACGTGCAGTTGCACTGGACCGCCGAACAGATCGTCCAACATGAAGCGCTGTTGCGCTACCTGCCCGCGACGATGGTGTTCGATCATCGCGCGCGTCTGCCGCTCACTGACGGCGTGCGCCACGCGGCCTTCGACATCGTGCGCGATCTCGCCGATGCGGGCCGCGCCTGGATCAAGCTGTCCGGTCCTTATCTGGATTCGGCGGCGGGACTGGAGCAGCGCTACGCCGACATCACGCCGATGGCGCGCGCCTGGGTCGATGCCTTGCCCGAGCGTCTCGTATGGGGCAGCGACTGGCCGCACGTGACCGAGACGCACAAGCCCGACGACGCCATGTTGCTCGACTTGCTCGGCGAATGGGCCGAGGACGAGAGCACCCGGGAACGCATTCTCGAAACCAACCCCGCCGTGTTGTACGGCTTCGCGATCTAAAAAGAACAAGACTCACAGGAGACACCGCATGAAATCCACCGCCGCGCCGACGCCCGTGCGCAAGACCCGCTTCACCGAAGCCACCATCCGGCTGTTCGAGCGCACCATTCCCGATCCGTTCGTGCTCGCGATCCTCATCACCGCGATCGTCGCGGTGCTCTCGCTGATCTTCGCGCCGCATGCGTCCGTGCCGGGGATGATCGGCGGCTGGTACAAGGGCTTCTTCGGCATCTTCACGTTCGCGTTCCAGATCACGCTCGTGCTCGTCACAGGCCATGCGTTCGCGCACGCGCCGCCCGTGCAGCGCCTGTTCAAGGCGCTCGTGTCGGTCGCGCGCACGCCCGCGCAGGCCGCCACGCTGACCTTCGTGCTGGTGGCCGTGACCTCGTTCTTCAACTGGGGCATGGGGCTGGTCGTCGCGGCGCTGCTCGCACGCGAAGTGGCCAAGCGCCTGCGCGTGGACTTCGCGTGGATCGTCGCGGCCGGCTTCTCCGGCTGGGTCGTGTGGGCCAGCGGCATTTCGAGTTCCATTGCGCTGGCGCAATCGACGCCGGGCAGCGCGATGAACGTCGTGCAGAAGCTGACGGGCGCGGTGCTGCCGTTCGGCGAGACTGTGTTCACGCGCTTCAACCTCGTGCCGACGCTCGTGATGCTCGTCGTCATGCCCTTCGTGCTCGCGTGGCTCAAGCCGCGCGACGAAGACGCCGTCGTGCTCGACACCGACAAGCATCCCGACGCCCCGGTGCGCAAGCGCCCCGAAGGCAAGCTGAGCGTCGCGCAAGCCATCGAGCATTCGTGGCTCGGCAGTGCGTTCATCGGCGCGATGGGCATTGCGCTGATCGTGCTGGCGCAGGTCCAGCACATTCCGTTCTCGGGCGTGAATGCGGTGATCTTCGTGATGTTCATCGGCGGCGTGATCTTTCATGGCTATCCGCTCGCCTATGCCGATGCCATCAAAAACGCCGCGAAGCAGACCGGCTCGATGATGCTTCAATATCCGCTGTACGGCGGCATCATGGGCATGATGGACGCCACCGGCCTGCCCGACGTGATCTCGCACTTCTTCATCACGATCTCGAACGCGCACACGCTGCCGTTCTGGAGCTACATCTGCTCGCTGATCGTCACCTTCTTCATTCCGAGCGGCGGCGGTCACTGGGCCGTGCAGGGACCGTTCGTGGTGCCCGCGGCCGTCGCGCTGCATGCATCCGTGCCGGCAACGACGATGGCCGTCGCGATGGGCGAACAGGTCTCGAACATGTTGCAGCCGTTCTGGGCCGCGCCGGTGGTCGCGATGGCGGGCGTCGGCGTGCAGCGCGTGCTCGGCTTCACCGTGATGACCTTTGCCGTGGGCTTCATCGTGTATGGTGCGGCCTTGCTCATTTTCATCTGACCCACGATGAACGGAGAACCCTCGATGAAGTCCGCCGCACCCTCGGTCGCCACCCCCGATCACCCGGGCCTGAAAGAACGCTGGTGGCGCGTGTTCGACGTGCGCATCGGCGCGTTGCCGCTGCCGGTCTATGTGCTGCTGATCCTCGTGCTCGGCGCGATGACCGCGCACGGCAAACTCGCCGCCGACCTGCCGACCGGCATCGCGCTCGTCACGGTGGGTGGCTTCACCTGCGCCGAGCTGGCGAAGCGCATTCCGTGGATCCGCCACATCGGCGCGACTTCGATCTTCGCGGCCTTCATCCCGTCGATGCTGGTGTACTACCACCTGATGCCCGCGTCCATCGCGAAGGCTGTCACGACCTTCACCAAGCAGTCCAATTTCCTCTATCTGTTCATTGCCGCGATCATCGTCGGCAGCGTGCTGAGCATGGACCGGCAGACGCTCGTCAAGGGCTTCGTGCGGATCTTCGTGCCGGTGGCGGCCGGGTCGGTGGCGGCGGCGCTGGTCGGCACGACGGTGGGCACGGTGCTCGGACTGGACCTGAAGCACGCGCTCTTTCTCGTGGTCGTGCCGATCATGGCGGGCGGCGTCGGTGAAGGCGCGCTGCCGCTTTCAGCGGGCTATGCGCAGATTCTCGGCGTGGAACAAGGACCGTTGTTCGCGCAGGTGCTCTCGGCGGTGATGCTCGGCAACATCGCGGCGATCTGCTGCGCAGGTCTATTGAGCTATCTCGGCACGCGCCGTCCGAATCTCACCGGCAATGGCCGCCTGACGCTCGCGCAAGCCGACGATGAAGTCACCGAGGCCCGCGCGCCTTCGTTCGAGTTCGATGTCAGTTCGGTCGCGGCCGCGGGCGCAACGGCCATCGCGCTGTATCTGGTCGGCGTGCTGAGTCATCAATACTTCGACTGGCCCGCGCCGGTGGTGATGCTCGTGCTGGTGGTCGGAGCGCAGTTCTTCCAGCTCGTGTCGCCCCGCGTGCGCGGCGGCGCGCGCTTCATGTATGGCTTCTTCTCGACCGCCGTCACCTATCCGCTCATGTTCGCGATCAGCGTCGCGATGACACCGTGGGGCGAGATCGTCGCCGCGTTCCATTGGGTCAACATCGTGACGGCTGTGTCTACCGTGCTCACGTTGACGCTGACCGGCTTTCTCGTGGCGCGCCGCATGGGCATGTATCCGGTCGAGGCGGCCATCGTCAATGCAACGCATAGCGGACTCGGCGGCACCGGCGACGTGGCCATCCTGACCGCCGCGAACCGCATGGAGCTGATGCCCTTCGCGCAGATCGCCACGCGCATCGGCGGGGCGATCACGGTCATGATCGCGCTCGCCGCCTTCGCCTGGTTGCACTAGCTGTCGCAAACCTGTTTCCCTCGCCTGGCGCTTCCCCGCGCCAGCACCACCACTGATTACCTCGTCTTTACGAAATCTATTCCCGCTCCTTTCACATTCCTGCAAGAAAACACCTCTAGATTGATGGTCTGAATCAGGCGCCCGGTTCACTCGGAACGAAGCTTGTGCACAAGCGCGTTCCGTCCATCGATCAACCCGCTCCATTCACGCCAAGACCCACCCCATGACCCGCTTTTTCAAGCCGGGCAGGCCGCTGCTCGCGAGTGCAATCGTTTGCGCTACGCTCGTGCTGACAGCCTGCGGAGGACATGACTCAGGCTCCGATGCGCCTGCGTCCAGCGACGCTTCCACCTGCAAGACCAGCCACTGCGCACCCGCTCCCTGAGCCACGCCAGCACACCCATAACGAGCCCACAAGAACGCATGACTTTCAGTCCATCGAAGAGAAGCTTCCTCCGTTCGTCGCTCGGCACCGTGGCATCGGCGGCCGTGCTCTCGACCTTTCCGCCCGCGATCCGCCGCGCCCTCGCGATCGATGCGAACAACGTCACCGGCACCATCAAGGACGTGCAGCACGTCGTGCTGCTGATGCTCGAGAACCGCTCGTTCGACAGCTATTTCGGCACCTTCAAGGGCGTGCGCGGCTATGGCGACCGCTTTGCGATTCCGTCGCCCACGGCATCGAACGTGTTTTATCAAAGCTATACCAATGGCGGCGCCACCAGCACGCTGCTGCCCTATCATCTCGACGAAAGCCAGGGCAACGCACAGCGCGCCGGCAGCACGCCGCACAGCTGGGCCGACGCGCAATCCGCCTGGGACAACGGCCGCATGGCGGCCTGGCCCACTTCGAAAAAGCCCTTGTCGATGGGTTACTACGAGACCGTGGAAGTGCCGTTCCATCGCGCGCTCGCGGATGCCTTCACGTTGTGCGACGCGTATCACTGCGGCATGCATACCGGCACCATCGCCAATCGCCTGTTCTACTGGACCGGCACGAACGGACCCAACGGCGTGACGCCGGGCGGCAACGTGCCGGTCAGGGTCGCGGCGCTCAACAATGAATTCAACGGCGGCAATGACGTGGGCGCGTCCACCGACGGCTGGACCTGGACAACCTACGCGGACCGGCTGCAATCGGCGGGCGTGAGCTGGAAGGTCTATCAGAGCCTGATCGACAACTTCGGCTGCAACGAGATGATGAGCTTCCGCCACTGGCGCGCCGCCATCGAGCAGATGCCGGCGGAACGGCGGCCGCTGTATGTCGCGAGCACGGACATCACGCAGTCCGTGACGGCAGCGGGCCCGTTCTACGATGCCTCCATCGACGACGCGCTGAGCCCGCTCGCCAAGGGCTTCGGCAACACCATGCCGCAGGGCTTCCTCGAAACCTTCCGCGAAGACATCCAGAAAGGCAGCTTGCCGGCGGTCTCGTGGATCATCCCGCCTTCGGTGTATAGCGAGCATCCGGGGCCGTCCAGCCCGACGCAAGGCGGCTGGTACGTGCAGGAAGTGCTCGATGCCCTCACCGCGAATCCGGAGGTGTGGAGCAAGACCGTGCTGCTCGTCAATTACGACGAGAACGACGGTTTCTTCGATCACGTGCCGCCGCCGAGCGCGCCTTCGCATGCGGCGGATGGCTCGATGGCCGGGGCCAGCACGCTGTCGGACACCGACATGGCGCCCGAATACCATAACTTCACGCCGGCCACGAGCAAGCAGCCCGCCATCGATGGCCGTCCGTACGGCCCCGGACCGCGCGTGCCGATGTGGGTGATCTCGCCATGGAGCCGTGGCGGCTTCGTCAACTCGCAGGTCTTCGATCACACTTCGACCCTGATGTTTCTCGAGAAGCGCTTCGGCGTGGCAGAGCCGCAGATCAGCAGCTATCGCCGCGCCGTGTGCGGCGACCTGATGTCGTGCTTCGACTTCGTGAGCCCGAACAGCGCTACGTTGGCGGCCCTGTCGGGGCGCACCACGAAAGACGCCGCCGATACGCTCGCCACCTCGCAGGCTGCATCGGCGGCGATTGCGGTTCCTGCGGCGACGGCGGCATCGGCGGCGCCCATGCAGGCTACGGGATCACGTCCTTCGCGTGCCTTGCCCTATGAGCTGCACACCACGGCGCATATCAACGCGGGTTCGGCGGCCATCGCGCTGGAATTCGCCAATGGCAGCACGAGCGGTGTCGGCGCGGTCTTTCACGTGTACGACCGCAATCATCTCGATCTCGTGCCGCGTCGCTATGTGGTCGAAGCAGGCAAGTCGTTGACGGGAACGTGGACCGTGCCCGCCGCCGACAACGGTCGCTACGATCTCTGGGTGCTGGGTCCGAATGGCTATCACCGCGAGTTCGTCGGCAACCTGAACGAAGTGAACGCGGCGGCGAATCCGGAGATCCAGGTGTGCTATCTGCCGTGCGATGCGACCTCGGTCAGCGTCAAGCTGCATAACCGCGGCAATCAGCCCGTGACCTTCACCGCCGCCGCACTTGCCTATCGTACCGATGGGCCGTGGAGCAAGACGGTTGCAGCGAACAGCATCGGCGAACTGAGCTGGCCGGTGACCGATAGCGGCAACTGGTACGACTTCACGGTCACGAGCAGTACGTCGGCTGCATTCAGGCGGCGCTTCGCGGGACGGATCGAGAACGGCAAAGATCTCGTCTCGGACCCGGCGATGGGAATGGGGATGAAGACCGGCGTGTAATGCATGCAGGGCGCCCCGCGCGGGGCGCCTGCATCAGTCGTCTTCGTTCAGCGCGTCGAGCAGCAGCGGCAGCCACGGCGCAGGCTCGCCCCGGCGATGAATCAGCGCAACCGGCCAGGACGGCAGGCGCGGCGACATGTTGAGGATCTTCACCTGTTCTTCCGCCGGCTGATTCAACAAGGCCAGCGAAGGCAATACGCTCAGGCCGACGTCGTCCGCGACCATCTGCAGATTCGTCAACGGCTGCTGCGACTCGATGACGGGAACCGGCGGCGGCAAGCCATCGAGAACGAACATCTCGGCCACCGCCTTGCCGATGATGGAATCCGATGGCGGCAGGATCCAGCGTTTGTCCCTGAGCAAGTCCCACGGTACTTCTTCGAGATTCGTCAAGGGATCGCCAGCGGATGCGATCACCACGAGATTCATGGTGAACAGTTTCCTGAACTGAAACGAGCGCATGGCCGAACTGGGAAGCGCGAACGTCGTGATGACCGCATCCAGTTCACCCTGCTCCAGCCGAAACAGCAATTCGGGCACGGGGGCTTCCTTGAGCCGCACGCGCAATTGGGGATTCGAGCGCGTGAGCTCGCGAAAGACAACAGGAAGATAACCTTGCGCAATGAACGGAGCGGCGCCGATCTTGATCAGAAGATCCGGATGATCGCTCAGGGTTTCGCGGCGCAAGCGCTCGAGATCATCCAGTAGAAGCTTGGCACCTCTCAGCACGGTGTGGCCGTACTGCGTGGGCACAACGCCGCGGGAATCCCGCTCGAACAGCGCCACGCCGAAGGTCTGCTCCATTTCCGCGAGCGTCTTGCTCAATGCCGGTTGTGTGACATTGAGCTGCTTCGCCGCCGCATTCAGGCTGCGGCACTCCTTAAGCGTTACCAGAATTTGCAGATGGCGAAACTTGAGCCAACCGACCAGTCGGTGCGATTTTTCACGACTATCTTCGCCGAATGTGCTCAACATGATTCTCAAAACTCAACTGGTTGAAATGTTATCACCATTATCTGAATAAACGCTTTAGATTGGCTTGCAAAATGCGCAATACATCACACCATATTCTGATTGTTCAATAAAGCGTCGTTGATAGCGGCATCCGGTTTGCAGCGTGCAATGCCGAAGCATCGATAGCCCGGCATTTCGCTCCGCTCAAGTTCGGCGGTGTGCTGCCGATATCCGCCAGAGCGGCGTGTCATCGCCTCCTCTCAACGCTTTGCCGCACAAGCAAAGTCTTTCGATGGAAATTTGCATGAAACGTGTTGTTGCTCTCTCCGCGCTTACCTTGGTTCTGACGGGATGTGGCGGAGGCGGCGGCGGTTCGGATGCCGCGCCTGCCGCGCCCGCACCGAATGCCGCGCAAGGTCTCTATTCCGGCACCGATGCCTATGGCCATACGATCGGCGGCGCGGTGCTCGACAGCGGCGCGTTCTACTTCGTCTATGTCGATACGGCCAGCAACACGTTCGGCCTCGTGCAAGGCACGGCCACGGCCTCTCACGGCACGTTTCAGTCCGACAACGCGCGCACCTTCGACATCACCGGCAGCCGCATGACCGACACCCCCGTGCTCGCCGGCTATAACGGGCGCAACAGCATCCAGGGCGCGCTGTACACGAGCGCGGCGAAGCAGAGCAGCAGCACCTTCAACCTCGTGTACGACTTCGCCTATGAACGTCCGATCACGCTCTCGGCAGTCGCAGGCGTGTATTCGGGTGCGGCCGGGTCCACGCGCGGCGGTGAAGCGACGAGCTTCACGATCGGCCTGGACGGCTCGATCAAGGGCGCCGGACCGAGCGGCTGTAGCTATACCGGAACCACCCGCCCGCATGGCGACAAGAACGTACTCGACGCCACCATTACGTTCGGTGCCGCACCTTGCCTGTATCCGGGCGCGACCGTGACCGGCGCCGTGTTCTTCAACAACAGCGAGCTTCTGGGCGCGTTGATGCTGGCAGACCGCTCGGATGCATTCGTGGTTGCCGCCACCAAATAAGGCTTGGGGGACAGCCGGACAACCAGAGTTGTCGCGCTTCCCTTCATTTTCGTTATGTGCGCGGAGCAGCGCACGCGTTCATCACGCTATTGACGAAGGGCGCGTGAAGAAACCATGATCGACTGGAGATTCAAACAAGAAACTCATCCAGGCTAAAGGAATCTTCAATGCTGACACTGGCGCACCCAAGCATAAAACGAATGGAATACATGGAGTGCGGTGAAGCTTTCGTGAACTTGCAGGATATTCATGAGCGCATAACCGTGGATATGAGCCGCCAACTCATATCCAGCGATGGCGATTACTTCTGCTGGTCCCGGCTCGGCGTGGCAAGGCGCCTCGTCATGGCAGCGCGGACGCTTCCGCCGCACCTTGGGCTGCTCGTGGTCGAAGCGTACCGGTCCCTCGATGTACAGCGCAGCTATTTCCGCGACTACACCCACGTACTCAAGCGCGACCATCCCTGGCTCAAGGACGACGCGCTCTACGAGAAAGTCAGCCAATGGGTCGCGCCGCCTGAAGTGGGGGGGCATCCAACCGGCGCGGCCATCGACTTGACCTTGCAGCGCATCGACGGCGGACACGTCGACATGGGCGCCGTCCTCAACGCCAACGATGCCGAGTCATCGGGCGCCTGCTTCACCGACAGCGTCTTCATCACACGCGAAGCAGCCCGCAACCGCGCCATTCTGCGCGATGCCATGAGCGCCGCCGGCTTCGTGAACTATCCGTCCGAATGGTGGCACTGGTCCTATGGCGACCGTTACTGGGCCGTCGTCTCCGGCAAGCCGAACGCAGTCTATGGGCCGGTCGAAGAATTCGAAGTGGAAGGCGTGCGCGTCTAGCCGCAAGCGATCACCCCGCACCCTCGTAAAAACCCCGACGCCGCATTTTTGGAAACTCTTTGCAAAATGCAAATTCTTTCCAATATACTGTGGTCACGCGGCCAAAGGGCCGTCTGACGGAGCGAGCGAGAGGAAAGCATGAGTGCGGTGGCGGATCGAATCCTTCGGGTACTGGAAGAGCTGGCGAATGCGCCGGAGGGCAGGACGCTCTCCGAAGTCGCGACCGCGCTCGATGTTCCGGTCAGCGCCGCGCACCGGCTGCTGGCGGACCTGATGGAACAGGACTACGTGCGCAAGGACGAACGGCGCGGCGAGTTCATGCTCACGATGAAACTGCCCTCGCTCGGCTTGCGCTTTCTGAGCGCGGGCGGTGTCGTGGATGTGGCCCAGCCGATCCTCGAACGGCTTGCATCGACTTCGGAAGAACTGGTCCGCCTGGCCATTCTCGACGGCGAGCAGTTGATCTACGTCGCCAAAGCCCAGGGCGCGCGCCAGGGCATTCGCTACGATCCGGAGATGGGCCGGCCCGTCACGCTTTCATGCAGCGCCGCCGGCATCGTGTGGATGGCCGGCATGAGCGACGAAGAAGCCATGCGACTGGTGTCCAGACAAGGCTTCGGTGCGCCGTCGGACTTCGGCCCGCGCGCGCCGACCACCTTCAAGGCGCTGCTGCCGCTCATCGAGGCCGCGCGCGCCAACGGCTATGCCACCACCCAGGACATGTTCCTGCCCGCCATGAGCTCGATGGCGACACCGGTGCGAACCTCGGCCGGCGAAGTGCGCGCCATCCTGATCATTGCAGGCCCGATGTCGCGTCTTACCGAAGAGCGCATGACCGCACTCGTGCCGGCATTGATGTCCACGGCGGCTGAACTGTCCGAAGCCAGCGGCGTGTCGCCGATGCTTCGACGCGCCATGCAGGGTCCCAATTACGCAGTGAGCATGTCGGCATAACATCGGGCGCGTTCGTCGCCTGTCGCATCTGCACTTTTATTTTAATTAGCATCCCGATGCGAAGGCATGCGCACGCCTGCACGATCAACAACAGCACATTATCCGGAGGAGACAAATTGGAATCGGCACACGCAACAAGCGGCAAGCAATCGATGGCGAATCGCGCCGTCAGTGCGGCGACATTCGGCACCGCGCTCGAATGGTTCGACTTCACGCTATACGGTTCGGTGGCCGCCACGGTCCTGCCCAAACTGTTCTTTCCCGCAATGGAGCCCAGCTCCGCCCTGCTCGCCTCGCTGGCCACCTTCAGCGTGGGACTGGCGGCGCGACCGCTGGGCGCGATCATCTGCGGCCACTTCGGCGACAAGATCGGCCGCCGCAACCTGATGCTCGGCACCGTCTCGGTGATGGGCATCACCTCGGTGCTGATGGGCCTCTTGCCGACCTACGCGCAGATCGGCATGCTCGCGCCCATCCTGCTCGTCCTGTTGCGCATCATCCAGGGCTTCGCGCTGGGCGGTGAATCGACGGGCGGTCAGTTGATGGCGCTGGAACACGCGCCCGCCGACCGACGCGGCAAGTATTCCGGCCTGATCGGCATGTGCGCGCCGCTCAGCCAGATCCTCGCCAATGCGGTCCTGCTGCTGTTGTCCGCGACCATGAGCGCCGATGCCTTCACACGCTATGGCTGGCGCATTCCCTTCGTGATGAGCTTTCTGCTCGTGCTCGTGGGCATCTATATCCGGCTGCGCGTCGCCGAGACGCCCGCCTTCCTGCAGATGAAGCAGTCCGCTGTCGCGTCGGTCAGCAGTCCCCTCAAGGATGCATTCCGCCTGCACTACAAGACCATCATCCGCATGATGCTGTTCTTCTGCGGGCCGACCGCGCTGTTCTATCTCGCGGTCGTCTTCACGCTTGGCTATCTGACCAATACCCTCGGCGTGCCGAAGCAAACCGGCTTCACGCTGCTGATGATCGCCAACGCATGCGCCGTCGCCGGCTCGATTCTCGGCGGTCTGCTGAGCGACCGCATCGGCCGCAGGCGCGCGCTGATGCTCGCTTCAGCCGCGACGCTCGTCATCATGTTGTTCTATTTCCCCGTGCTGGGCACCCGCAGCTTCGTGCCGATGGCCATCGCCATGGGCCTGTTCATGGGCTTCACGCAAGTGCAGACCGGCATCCAGCCGGTGGCGTTCGCGGAAGCCTTCCCGACCAACGTGCGCTATTCCGGCTCGGCGCTGGCCTTCACCGGAGCGAGCCTGTTCGCCGGCGGCCCGATCCCCGTGGTCGCAACGTGGCTGCTGAACCTGAGCCATGGCTCGCCGTGGCCGCTCGTCGCGCTCGTCGCCGCATTGAACGTGCTGTCCTTCTGCATGATCGCCATCGGTCCGGAAACGGCCGGCGTGGATCTGAACCGCCTCGATTCCGCCGATGACGTCCTCGGCAAACGGGACGCCGGCGCGCAGCAGGCGAGCGTTTGAATCACACCTTATCCAACGAATCGAACGAGGAAGCCGATGAACGAATCCCATCGAGGCCTGCTGGCTATCTGGAGCACCATCGCGCCGGAAGCGGAAACCGACTATCTGCACTGGCTGACGCGCGAACATGTGTTCGAGCGCGTGAGCGTGCCGGGCTTCTGCTCGGGCCGCGTCTTCAAGCGGCGCGACAGCAAGCCGTCGCAGTACCTGATGCTCTATGAACTCGACCATGCCGAAGTCATGTCGAGCGAGGGTTATCTGACGAGGCTCAATGCGCCCACGCCGTGGACCCAGCGCATCATGCCCACGCTGATGCAGTTCCGGCGCGGCGGCGGCACGTTGATCCATGAAGCCGGCCATGCGCGCGGCCATGGCAGTCACATCGCGATTGCATGCTTCGACGATGAATGTCCCGCTGCACTGACCGGCGATTGCCTGGATGCGCTCGCGCAACTGGATTGCGTCGTCGCGGTGCGCGTGATGCGCGTGCAGTCCGATTCGACGTCGATCTCCACGCGCGAGAAGTCGATGCGGCGCAGTGAGGAAGGCGCGTTTGCCGGACTCATCGTGATCGAAGCGCTGGATCATGCTGCGCTCGACCGTGCAGTCACCGCAGCGAGCCATGCTGTTCCGGAACTCGACGGCGCGTTTCAACTTCACGACGCGGTCTTCGCCAGTCACCGCTAAGCCCGACGCATGAGGCGCGTGATGAACGAACACAACATCACGCGCCGAATAAAACGCCCATGGTCGTGTGACACGAACCCACCCGCTTCAGAGAATATTCCAGTAATATCACTTCGTTGATTTGTAAGTTATCCCTGTCAACGACTTCTGC
The DNA here is from genome assembly GCF_031451175.1 of Caballeronia sp. LZ035. Lineage (NCBI taxonomy): Bacteria > Pseudomonadati > Pseudomonadota > Betaproteobacteria > Burkholderiales > Burkholderiaceae > Caballeronia > Caballeronia sp. LZ035. Next base: position 839,129 of record NZ_JARUXS010000002.1, on the reverse strand, counting down.
TCTCGATCGATTTGCCGCAATAGAATCCAACTCAATAAAAGCGCGCAGTCGTCATGCAAAACAGTGATATGTCCATTACTGGTTTTCAGCGTCTAGCATTCACTCCATCGATTGTGAAGACGAAGTTCAGGTGCAGCGGATCAGCATGAACGCCGCGCACGAACTCGAGCGGAACTAGCAAGCCAGCGGCCCGTCTGCCTGCCAGGTCAGGAAGCAGCAGCGCCGCGCGCATGCAGGATGCGCGCATCATTCAGACGCCAATCATCCCGAAATCGAAGCCCGGTTGCCCGTCGCGCTGTCCAGCGACGGCCGTCTGGTCGCCGCTGTTATCTCGCGTGTTTTCACGCAATACCTGACGAGCGCGTCATTTTCAATGACGTCGGTCGCGGAATGTTTTAAATCGCCTGACTCCCCTTCCAGCTCGAGTGGATTTATTTCACACCGGCTGGAATGGAAGTCGGGACGGACGCAGATTCTTATTCGTCGAGCTCAAGATGAACCACTCGTCAGATAGCGCACCGGACACTGAAGCAGACCCGCATGACGGCTCGCTGCTCGAGCCCGTCGCGGATCAGGCTCCGTGCGGCGACGAGCTGACCTACGATCAGGCGTTCATCGATCTCGAACGCCTCGCTGTCGGCAAGACCGAGCAGCAATTCGGCTCGACGATCATCCCCGCTGAAAATCCCGACTGGCATCAGGTCGCATTGCGCGCGAGCGGCCTGTTGAAACGCACCAAGGATCTGCGCGTCGCCACCCTGCTGACGCGCGCGTGGGTCGAACTGCACGGCCTTGCCGGATACGGGCGCGGCGTCGCGCTGATCGCCGAACTGCTGGAACGCTACTGGCAGGCGCTGCATCCGCACATCGAGACCGACGGCGAAAGCGACCCGCTGATGCGCATCAATGCGCTGCGCAATCTCGGCGATCCCGAAAGCATCGGACGTGCAATCCGCAACGCCACCATCCTGCGCCTGAAGCAAGGCAGCCTGAGCGTGCGCGACGCCGCCGCCCTTCTCGATGGCCATGCTTCCCAGGCGGCCGCCTCGCTGAATCTGGATGGAACCGGGTTGCGCCAGCAGCTTGCGCTCGCGGCGAATGCGCCGCACAGCCTCACCGCGCGCATTCCGGAGATTCTCGCGGCACTGAAGCGCATCGCGCAGACCGTGCAGCGCGAACTCGGCGACGCCTGGGTGCCTGACTTTCGCAGTGTCGAAGCGCCCTTGCGCCTCATCGGCGATGCGGCGCAGCCGCTGCGCGGCCAGGTTGCCGACGCGCCGCCGCCGTTCGATGACCACGACGCGCCGCATGAAGCCAGCGCCGACGACCCGTCCCACCGTCCCGCCCAGGCGCTGCCGAACCCGGGCCCTCACACGTTGCGTTCGCGCTCAGACGTGATCGCGCTGCTGCAAAAGGCCTGCGTCTACATGGAGCTTCACGAGCCGGGCCACCCGGCGCCGCTCCTTATTCGTCGCGCCATCCGGCTGATGGGCATGAGTTTCTACGAGATCGTCCGGGACATGGTGCCGGCCGGCATTCCGCAGCTCGACGTACTGGCGAACAACCAGAAGCCGGGCGAACCACCGGTTCAACCGAGCTGAACCTAGCGCACATGAGCAAGCTTACTGGAGGCAATCCGTGACGAAAGCAAAACAGACCCGATCGCGTCAGGGCGGTCAGCAATTCATCGGCAGGAATCGTGCGCCGCGCGTGCAGATCGAATACGACGTCGAGATCTACGGCAGCGAGCGGAAAGTCGAGATTCCCTTTGTCATGGGCGTGATGGCGGACCTGGCGGGCGACACCCGCAAGGTGCAGCCCGAGATCGGCGAGCGCAAGTTCCTCGAAGTGGATATCGACAACCTGGATGAGCGCATGAAGTCCATCCAGCCGCGCGCCGCATTCCAGGTCCCGAACAAGCTGGGCGGCGACGGCCGCCTGCAAGTGGATCTGACCTTCGAGAGCATGGACGATTTCACGCCGGGCCGGATTGCCCGCAATGTCGATTCGCTCAGTCATCTTCTGGACGCGCGGACCCAGCTCGCCAATCTGCTTTCGTACATGGACGGCAAGAACGGCGCAGAAGAACTTCTCGCAAAAGCGCTTGCCGATCCGGCGCTGCTCAAGGCGCTCGCCAAGAGCGCGAAACCGCAGGACGACGAATCCGCGGCGCCGTCCGACGAAGCGCAGCCGGGCGGGCAGGACGCCTGAGCGCGTCCCTGCCTCGCAAACCCCACGACATGGACCGCGCAGACTTCACTGACGGAATAAACGCATGACGACCACCAGACACGCCGAGCACGCCGAGCACGCCGACCACCCGCAGACGATGGAGGTGGATCACTTCAGGGATCTGCTGAACAAGGAGCTCAAGCCGACGACGGACCAGGCGCATCAGGCCATCGAAAGCGCGGTGAAGACGCTCGCGCATCAGGCGCTCGAACACGCCGCCGTGATGTCCGCCGATGCCTATCAGGGCATCCAGGCCATCATCGCGGAGATCGACCGGAAGCTGTCCGACCAGATCAACGAGATCCTGCATCATCCGGCCTTCCAGAACCTCGAGTCGGCCTGGCGCGGCCTGCACTACCTCGTCACCAACACCGAAACCGACGAGATGCTGAAGATCCGCTTCATGCCGATCTCGAAGAAGGAACTGGCGCGCACGCTCAAGCGCTACAAGGGCGTGGCCTGGGATCAGAGCCCGGTGTTCAGGAAGATCTACGAAGAAGAGTATGGACAGTTCGGCGGCGAGCCGTTGGGCGGGCTCGTCGGCGACTTCTATTTCGATCACAGTCCGCCCGATGTCGAGATGCTGGGCGAGCTATCCAAGATCGCGGCGGCGGCGCATTGCCCGTTCATCGCGGCGGGCTCGCCTTCGGTCATGCAGATGGATTCATGGCAGGAGCTCTCCAATCCGCGCGACCTGACCAAGATCTTCCAGAACACCGAATACGCGGCCTGGCGCGGTCTGCGCGAGTCGGACGATTCACGCTATATCGGCCTGACCATGCCGCGCTTCCTGGGCCGCCTGCCCTACGGCATCAACACGCTGCCGGTGGATGAATTCGACTTCGAAGAGAACACCGACGGCGTCGATCACCGCAACTACATGTGGATCAACTCGGCCTATGCGATGGCCGCGAACATCAACCGTTCGTTCAAGCACTACGGATGGTGTACGTCGATTCGCGGCGTGGAGTCGGGCGGCGCGGTGGAGAACCTGCCGATGCATACCTTCCCCTCCGACGACGGCGGCGTCGACGCCAAGTGCCCCACCGAGATCGCGATCAGCGACCGTCGCGAAGCCGAGCTGGCGAAGAACGGCTTCATGCCGCTCGTGCATCGCAAGAACTCGGACGTCGCCGCGTTCATCGGCGCTCAATCGCTGCAAAGCCCGAGCGAGTACTACGACAACGCCGCCACTGAAAACGCGCGCCTGGCGGCACGGCTGCCGTATCTGTTCGCCTGCTGCCGGTTTGCGCATTACCTGAAATGCATCGTCCGCGACAAGGTCGGTTCATTCAAGGAACGCCGCGACATGGAGAGCTGGCTCAACGACTGGATCATGAGCTATGTCGATGGCGACCCGGTCAATTCCTCGCAGGAGACCAAGGCGAAGAAGCCGCTTGCCGCCGCCGAGGTCATGGTCGAGGAAGCCGACGACAACCCGGGCTATTACACCGCGAAGTTCTTTTTACGCCCGCACTATCAGCTCGAAGGGCTCACGGTTTCTCTTCGGCTGGTTTCCAAGCTGCCGTCCCTGAAGGAAGGCAGTGCTTCGTAGCAGCATTCGTCACGATCATCGTGGCGATAACCTTGTTTCATTAAATCCCGGAGAATCGAAATGGCTGTTGATATGTATTTGCAGGTGGATGGTGTAACAGGCGAATCGAAGGATGCGAATCATCAGGGCTGGTCGAACGTGCAGTCGTATTCGTGGGGCGCGAGCCAGCCCGGCAGCATGGCCTCCGGCAGCGGCGGCGGTCTCGGCAAGGTGAGCTATAGCGATCTGTCGGTGACGGCGCCGATCGACAAGGCATCGCCCGCCATTCTGAAGTACTGCTCGAACGGCAAGCACGTGCCGACGGTGGAAATCTCCGTGTGCAAGGCCGGCGGTTCGCAGGTCGAGTATCAACGCATCACGCTCAGCGAAGTGCTCGTGACGTCCGTCACCCATGCCGCCGCCAGCACGGGCGATGCCGTGTTCGTGACCTACACGTTCCAGGCAGCGAACGTGCAACAGCAGTACTGGGAGCAGACCGACCAGGGCAATCGCGGCAGCGCAAGCACGCTCTCGTGGAACATCAAGCAAAACCAGGAAGCCTGACGCACCGGGTCTGAATGTGTGGCGCCGGGCGGATGTATTCGTCCGGCATGCAACGTCTTGATCCTGGACCCTCTGCCGGCCGCAAGGCCCCGACCCACTCGCATCAACACCGGCGAGCAGCATGCGCAAATTGCCATCACGTCATACGCAACCGACCGGCACACCGGCCGGACGCAGGCTGACGCCCGTCTTGCTCGACCGCCTGACCGACCAGGCGCCGCACGAAAAGCGCGAAGCGGACGGCGCCTTCATGCTGACGCGCGCGTTGCTGCGCGAATCGGTGCTGCGCGACTTGCGCTGGCTGCTCAACACGACGAACCTCGAAGCGACCGTCGATCTCGCCCCGTATGCGGGCGTGCGCGAGTCCGTCATCAACTTCGGCACGGGCGCGCTGGCGGGACTGCGGATGTCGGAGATCGAATGGACCGACATCGAACGCACGATCCGCGAAGCGATCCTCGCGTTCGAGACGCGCATCGTGCCGGACAGTCTGCAAGTGAAGTGCGTCGAGAACAACAGCGACTCGCTGTTGCATCACAACCTGCTGGTCCTGGAGATTCGCGGACAGATCTGGGCCGTGCCCTATCCCTTCGAGTTCGTGTTCCGCTCGGAAGTCGATCTCGAGAACGGTTACATGGTGCTGCAGGCGCCGGGGAACGAATGATGGACGGCCGCTTGCTCGACTATTACAGCCGCGAACTGAGCTACCTGCGCGAACTGGGCGCGGAGTTCGCCGCCGAGTATCCGAAGATCGCGGGCCGCCTCGGCATGCGCGATACGGAAGTCGTCGATCCGTATGTCGAGCGTCTGCTCGAAGGCTTCAGCTTCCTGGCCGCGCGCATCCACCTGAAGATGGACGCCGAGTTCCCGCGCTTTTCGCAACGCTTGCTGGAACTGGTTTATCCCGGCTATCTGTCGCCGCTGCCCGCCATGGCAATCGTGCAGATACCGCCCGATCTCGACGTCGGCAATCTCGCGAGCGGCTATAGCCTGCCGGCCGGCACCGCCCTGCGCGCCAACGTCACGGCGGGCGAACAGACGCCCTGCGAATTCAGGACCGCGCACGAGGTCACGTTGTGGCCCATCCGCATCGCTGCGGTGCGCATGGAGCCCGCGCCGGAAGACTTGCCGTCCGCGCTGCTCGACCCGCAACGCACCGTGCGCAGCGTGTTGCGGATCCGTCTGGAAACCGATGGCGCGGTGCGCTTCGCCGACATGCCGCTCGAACGCCTGAGCTTCTTCCTCGGCGGACAGACGCAGCAGGCGCAGCATCTGCTCAGGCTTCTGCTCGGCGAGCGCGTGGTGGCCGCGGCGGTTCGCGATCCGGCCAGCAAGACCCCGGCCTACCGAAGCCTGCCCGCCGATGCGATCCGTCACGAAGGACTCGACGCCGGCCAGGCCTTGCTGCCGGACGACATGCGCGCATTCAGCGGCCATCGCATCCTGCATGAGTACTTTGCGTATCCGTCGCGGCTGCTGTTCTTCAGCATCGGCGGATTGCGTGACGCACTGCGTACGGCGGGCACGGCGTGCGAGCTGCTGGTGATGTTCGACGAACGCGCGGAAGAACTCTACCGCTCGGTCGATGCACGCAGCCTCGCCCTTTATTGCACGCCCGCTGCCAACCTGTTCCCGAAGCGCACCGACCGCATGCCGGTGTCGCGGCGGCAGCATGAATATCACATCGTCGTGGACCGTTCGCGGCCGCTCGACTACGAGGTCTACCGCGTCAATCGCGTAACGGGTCACGGCGGTCCCGAAGGCCGCGAGCAGGCCTTCCTGCCGTTCTATTCCCCGCATGCGCATCAGCGCAACAGCACGGGCTGCTACTTCTCGACGCGCCGTGAGCCGCGCCTGTCCAGTGCGCGGCAGCGCGGCCATCACCGCAGCGACTACGCGGGCAGCGAAGTGTTCGTGTCGCTGGTCGATCAGCATGAAGCGCCGTTCAGCGGCGAGCTGCGCCACATTTCGGTGGATGCGCTGTGCACCAATCGCGATCTCGCGATCCTGATGCCGCTCGGCGCGAAGGCGGATTTCACGCTGACCGTGTCGGCGCCGGCGGGGACCATCAAGGTGCTCAAGGGACCGAGCGTGCCGCGCGCGTCGATCGCGGAGAACGAGATTACCTGGCGTCTCATCAGCCATCTCGGCCTCAACTATCTGACGCTCACCGATCTCGACGGCACGCAGGGCGCCGCCGCCTTGCGCGAGCTGCTCGGGCTCTATGCGGACATCGCCGATCCCGCGCTGACGAAGCAGATTCAGGGCATTCGCAGCGTGCGCGTCGAGCCGGTGTGCCGCGCGCTGCCGCATGCCGGTCCGATCATGTACGGCCGGGGCGTGTGCGTCACCGTGCTGATCGAGGAAGCCGTCTTTGAACCGTACGACATGCATCTGTTCGGCGCCGTGCTGGACCAGTTTTTCGCGCGCCACGTCTCGCTGAACAGCTTCAGCGAACTGGTCATCGAAACCTTGCAGAGAGGAGAGATCGGACGATGGAAGCCCCGGATCGGCTGCCGGCCGACAGCCTGACACAGGCGGTCTACGGCCGGACCGAAGAGGCGCCGTCCGTCAGACCCCCCGCCCCGCCGACGCGCGAGGAGCGGCTCGACCGTCTGCTGGAGCAGGCGGCGGGCGCGCCCTACGAGTACGACCTGTTCGAGCTGATGCGCTGGATCGACGCCTGCGCCGTGAGTCCGGTGCGTCTCGGCAGGGCGTCCCATCCGCGCGACGAGCCGGTGCGCTTCGGTCAGCGACCCTCGCTTGCATTCGCACCCGCGGCACTCGCCGAAGTGCGCCGCGATCAGCGCAAGCGCGCGCAAGTCCCGCACGCGCGCGCGCAGGTCTCGGTATACGGCTTCGGTCTGTTCGGGCCCAACGGTCCGATGCCGCTGCATCTGACCGAATACGCCCACGAGCGCGCGCGCAATCACGGCGATACCTCGCTGGCCGGTTTCGCGGACCTCTTTCATCACCGGCTGATCGCGCTGTTCTACCGGGCCTGGGCGAATGCGCAGCCGTGCGCGAGCCTGGACCGCGCGGCGGATGCCCGCTTCGACGACTACATCGCGAGCCTGATCCATCTCGGCCAGCCTTCGCTCAAGGGGCGCGGTGCGGTGGCGGACCACGCGCGCTATTACATGGCCGGACATCTCGTCAGGCAAACGCGCAATCCGGAAGGCCTGTGCCGGATCCTCGCCGATTACTTCGGCGTGAAGGCGCGCGTGAACGAATACGCGCCCGGCTGGATCGCGATCGAACCGGAGCGGCAATGCGCCTTGCCGCTCAGACTCGGCGCCAATGCATCCGGCGCGGGCGCGATGCTGGGCCGCGCGGTGCGGGATGCGCAGCATGGCTTCGAGATCGTGATCGGGCCGTTGCCGATGGAGCGCTTCCGCCAGTTCCTGCCCGATACCGAAGCGGCGATGCAACTGGCCGACTGGGTGCGCTTTTATGCCGGCGACGAGCTGGAATGGAACGTCCGGGTCCTGCTGGCGCGGGCCGACGTGCGCGGCGCGAGCGTCGGCATGCAGCAGCGCCTGGGCTGGGACACCTGGGTCGGCGAGCGGCTGAGTCCCACCGACGCCGGCGACCTCGTCTACGGCCCCGACATCGTCGCCCATCATGCGCGCCAGCGGCGCGCCGAACAGACACGCAACGACACGCCTTCGACCTGCCATGACTGACATCAACCGTCCTGCCCTGTACGGCAAGCTCAACCCGTTCCTGTTCCGTTCGCTGGAGAGCGCCACGTCGCTGTGCAAGCTGCGCGGCAATCCGTATGTGGAACTGGTGCACTGGCTGCATCAGATGCTGGCCGAAAGCGACAGCGACCTGCATCGCCTGATCGTGCGTTTCGACCTCAACGCGGGGCGGCTCGATCATGATCTGTCGGTTGCCATGGACCGCCTGCCGCGCGGGGCCAGCGCCATCGCTGACTTCTCCGCGTTCATCGACGAGGCTATCGAGCGCGCGTGGGTCTACAGCACGATTGCCTATGGCCGCGCGCGCATCCGCAGCGCGTTCCTGCTGGCCGGCATCCTGAAGACGCCGTCGCTGCGCAATCAGTTGCTCGCCACCTCGCAGCAGTGGAGCAAGCTCGTTCCCGATCTCGTAATGAACGAGATTCCCGCCGCCATCGCCGGTTCCGCCGAAGACAGCGACAGCGGCGATGCAGTCGAGGCCGAGGCCGCCTCGAACAACGCCACCGGCGAATCGGCGTTGCAGCGCTTCGCCGTGGACATGACGGCGCAGGCGCGCGCCGATCGCATCGACCCGATCACCGGCCGCGAGTCGGAGATCCGCCAGGTCATCGACGTGCTGATGCGCCGCCGTCAGAACAACCCGCTGCTGACCGGCGAGGCGGGCGTCGGCAAGACGGCCATCGCCGAAGGGCTGGCCTTGCGGATCGCCGCCGGCGACGTGCCGCCCGCCCTGCGCGACGTCACGCTCTATTCGCTCGACATGGGACTGTTGCAGGCGGGCGCCAGCGTGAAGGGCGAGTTCGAGGCGCGCCTGCAGCAGATCATCAGCGAGGTGGAGCGCAGCACGCGCCCGGTCGTGCTGTTCATCGACGAGGTGCATCGGCTGATCGGCGCGGGCGGTGCGCACGGCACCGGCGATGCCGCCAACCTCCTCAAGCCCGCGCTCGCACGCGGCCAGTTGCGCACCATCGGCGCGACCACCTGGAGCGAGTACAAGAAGTACATCGAAAGCGATCCCGCGCTGACGCGGCGTTTCGAAGCCATTCAGGTGCGCGAGCCTTCCGAGGACGAAGCCGTCGCGATGCTGCGCGGACTGGTTGGCCGGCTCGAACGGCACCATCGCATCGTCATCCTGGATCAGGCGGTGGATGCGGCGGTGCGTCTGTCGAACCGCTATCTGCCTGCGCGGCAACTCCCCGACAAGGCGATCAGCCTGATGGACACCGCGTGTGCGCGCGTCGTCGTGGGCCGGCATGCGCCGCCGCCGGCCGTCGAGGATCTGCAACGCCGGATCAGCGCGCTCGAAGCGGAACAGGCCGCGCTGGAACGCGAACGGCTGATCGGCCTGCCGGTCGAGATCAGGCCCGCGCTGAGCGAGGCGCTGGCCGAATGGCAACAGGAACTCGCCGCATCCGAAGCGCGCTGGCAGCAGCAGCGCGAACAGGTGGAAGCGATCGTGGCCTTGCGCGCCGAACCTCACGATGCACCGGCAGCCGGCGACCGGCTCGCCACGCTCGCACGCTTGCGCAACGAGCTTGCCGCGCTTCAGGGCGACTCGCCGCTCGTGCAGGTGGATGTGGATGTGGAGACGGTCGCGGCGGTGCTGGCCGACTGGACCGGCATCCCCGCCGGCAGGATGCTGCGCAACGAAGCGCAATCCGTGCTCGCGTTGCCGCAGATGCTGGCGCGACGCGTGATCGGACAGCCTGCGGCCATGGATGCGATCGCGCGCCGCGTGCAGAACGCGCGCGCCGCGCTGGACGATCCGCAGCGGCCGGTCGGCGTGTTCCTGCTGTGCGGTCCGTCGGGGGTCGGCAAGACGGAAACGGCGCTGGCGCTGGCCGAAGTGATGTATGGCGGCGAGCAGAACCTGATCTCCATCAACATGAACGAGTTCCAGGAGTCGCACACGGTATCGACGCTGAAGGGCGCGCCGCCGGGTTATGTCGGCTATGGCGAGGGCGGCGTCCTCACCGAGGCGGTGCGTAGGCGGCCGTACAGCGTCGTGCTGCTCGACGAGATGGAGAAAGCCCATCCCGATGTGCAGGAAGCCTTCTATCAGATCTTCGACAAGGGCTGGATGGAGGACGGCGAGGGCCGGCGCATCGACTTTCGCAACACGATCCTGATCCTGACCACCAATGCCGGCGACGCCGAGATCATGCGTCTCGCCCAGGAAGAGCCGGCGCCCGCAAGCAGTCAGGTAGAGCGGCGCATCCGCGATGCCTTGCGCGAGTACTTCACGGCCGCGTTTCTCGGCCGCCTGACCGTGGTGCCGTTCTATCCGCTCTCCGGGGCTGTGTACGAGGAAATCATCGCGATGCGGCTTCGCACGATCGGGCGGCGCCTCGCTGAACAGCATGAGATTGCGTTTCATCACACGCCCGAAGTGGGCCTGCTGATCCACGAACGCTGCGCCGAGGTGGAGTCCGGCGGCCGTTTGATCGACTCGATCATCACCCAGTCGCTCCTGCCCTTGATCAGCCGCGAAATCATCTCCGCGCTGGCCGAGAACCGCACCTTGAATGAAGTACGGATCTCCGTCGAGAACAACGAGTTTCAAGTCACGCTTTGCTGAAGCTTCATCCACGACTCTCAATCGATAGCGAGCCGAAAGACATGACCCAGGTTGTGACCGCTTACTGCAGTGCGTTCGATGTCGGTACTCTCAGTTTCCGTTCCGTGACAGGTAACGAAGCCCTTTCCACGCTCTTCGATTTCGAGGTGCAACTCGTCTCCGGCGATGCGTCGCTCGATCTCAAGAGCGCCCTCGGTAAATCGCTCACGCTGGAGATCCAGCCGCAGGTCGGTGCGCTGCGTTACCTCGATGGCCAGATCACCCGCTTTGAGTTCAACGGCCGCGAGACGCTTACTTCGCGCAGCTATATCTATACGGCCACCGTGCGGCCTTCGTTGTGGTATCTCACGCGCTCTGTCAACTGCCGCATCTTTCAGGAGAAGACGGTTGTCGAGATCATCCAGGAAGTCTTCACCGCTTACGGCTTTCCCGTCACCAACCGCTTGAGCGCCACCTATCGCACCTGGGGCTTCTGCACCCAGTTCCAGGAGTCCGACTTCGCCTTCGTCAGTCGCCTGATGGAGCAGGAAGGCATCTACTACTACTTCACGCATCAGATGGGTCAGCACACGCTCGTGCTCGCCGATGACATGAGCGCGCATGATCCTCTGCCCGATTACGCCTCGCTGCCCTATCTCGCGCCTGACCAGATCGCGCTGCCCGAGACCGAAGGCGTCGATCAGTGGCACACCGAGGACAACGTCACCACCGGCCGCTATGTCGTCGATGATTACGACTTCCGCAAGCCCAAGGCTGACCTGCAAAGCCAGCAAGCCAATCCGCTCAGCGATGACCACGGCTCGTACGAGAAATACAACTGGCAACTCGGCTACGTTAACGGTGACGAAGGCGATCATTACTCGCAGATGCGTCTCGAAGAGGAACAGACCGGTAGCGAGAGCGCTCACGGTCACACCACTATCCGCGCCTTCGCGCCGGGTTATCTCTTCACGCTCACCGGCTCTCCCCGCACGACCGACAACCGCGAGTACCTGATCGTCGGCGCAAGCTATCAGTTCCAGAGCGGCGGCGATGCCAGCGGCAGCAGCACGGCCCAATACGACACCGAGTTTCTCGCGCAGCCCACTTCGCTGCCCTGGCGCGCTCCCTCGATTACGCCGCTGCCTAAAGCGACCGGCCCACAGACTGCGGTCGTGGTAGGGCCCGCGGGCGAAACCATCTGGACCGATCAGCTCGGACGCGTGAAGCTGCAATTCCGCTGGGACCGCTACGGCAAGAGCGACGAGAACAGCTCCTGCTGGGTACGCGTCTCCGATGCATGGGCCGGTTCCAACTACGGCGGCATCTATATCCCGCGTATCGGCCAGGAAGTCGTGGTGGACTTCATGAACGGCAACATCGATCGGCCGCTCATCACCGGACGCGTCTACAACGCCTCGCAGATGCCGCCGTTCAATCTCCCCGACTCGGCCACACAGAGCGGCTTCCTCACGCGCACGCCCACCGGCAACAGCAGCAACGCCAACATGTTCCGCTTCGAGGACAAGCAAGGTTCCGAGCAGGTCAAGCTGCATGCCGAGCGCAATTACGACACCTCCGTCGAAGCCAACACCACACATGCCACGGCGGGTTCGCACACGATCGAAGTAGGCTTGCCGCTCGCTTCCGGCGACAGCTCGACCTCGCCGCCGCCCTCCGGTGCGCAACGTCTGTTGCAGCAGCAAGTGAGCACAGGCTCGACTGGACAATTGCAGCAAGCCATGCCCGCACGGCGAAGAAGGCGCGACTGGAAGGCCTTTACGCGGCGCAGCATGCAGCAGTCCACGCCGGCCGCGTCGACGTCGACGTCATCGTCCACGCCTGCGTCGTCGTCCATCACGCTGGCCAGTCAGGTTCCCGGCTTCCTGCAGAACTTCTCCACGCCGAAGCTCGGCGGCAGCGCCCTGAACGTCACCGTGAACGGCATGGAGAAGACGCTTGTGGTCGGCTCGACGCAGAAGGTCTATCTGGGCGAGGAACTCAAGATCACCGATGGTACGTCCACCATGCTGATCACCGGCATCGAAACCAAGGATGTCGCCGGTTCGACCACGACGACGATCACCGGACTCTCCACCAGCTTCGTGACGGGAAACCGGGCTGACACCACGGTCGGCAATGCACTCCAGGTCCATGCCGGGCAACTCGAGGCCTTTCAGGTCGCGACGGTCAACACCTGGGGAAGCAATGTGATCGTCGTGGGTAGCCAGGTCCACAACACCGGCAACTGGGTGCAGTCGACCGGTTCGATGATTGTCGACATCGGATCGTCCGTGAACAACATGGGCGTGAAGATGGGGTATGTCGGTTACGACGTGAAGTTCTGAGGCAGCGTGTGCGCGCGGCGAGTTCAGTTCCCACACCCGGACTCGACACGCGGACCGGAACATCAACTGCCGTGTCAGGTGATGTCACTCGCGACACTTTGCGAGTGCAACGCCTGTGTTTCATGCAGTGGCAATCGCTATCCCGCTCGAAGATCGAGGAGACGAACGCCCAAAGGCCATTAACCGCATCCAGCAAAGAGATGCGGACGCCACTTGTTCAGGCACCTGTGCCTGTCCCTTTATCCGTATCGAGCGAGACAACATGACTCAGATAGTGACTGCCTACAGCGAAGCATTTGCATCCGGTACTCTCAGTTTCCGTTCCATGACAGGTAACGAAGCCCTTTCCACGCTCTTCGATTTCGAAGTGCAACTCGTCTCCAGCGATGCCTCGCTCGATCTCAAGAGCGCCCTCGGCAAGTCGCTCACGCTGGAGATCCAGCCGCAGGTCGGTGCGCTGCGTTACCTCGATGGCCAGATCACCCGCTTTGAGTTCAATGGCCGCGAGACGCTTACTTCGCGCAGCTACATCTACACGGCCACGGTGCGGCCTTCGCTTTGGTATCTCACACGCTCTGTCAACTGCCGCATCTTCCAGGAGAAGACAGTCGTCGAGATCATTCAGGAAGTCTTCACCGCTTACGGCTTTCCGGTCACCAACCGCTTGAGCACCACGTATCGCACCTGGGGCTTCTGCACCCAGTTTCAGGAGTCTGACTTCGCCTTCGTCAGCCGTCTGATGGAGCAGGAAGGCATCTACTACTACTTCACGCATCAGATGGGCCAGCACACGCTCGTGCTCGCCGACGACATGAGC
>NZ_JARUXS010000002.1:201692-825273 GCF_031451175.1 Caballeronia sp. LZ035 | reverse complement strand
GGCCGGTGGCCGAACACCCGACGCGCTAGCGCGGCGCATGCAAACCCGAGGCGACGATATCGGCGTGCACGCCGCGGAAGCGTTCAATATCGCCCGGTTCTTCCTCTAGCTCCTCAGGGCCCGACGATCCGGACGACTGTCAGCACGGCGATCCGGACATCCAGCAACAGGTTGAATGTCCGGATGTACTCCAGATCGTCATCGATCATGTCGAACACACTGACGTTCTTCCGCCGCGCGCGCACTTGCCACAGGCCGGTCAGTCCGGGCCGGACAACCGAGCGCGCCTGACGGATATCGGGCAGGTCGGCCAGCATCGAGATCACCAGCGCGCGCGGCCCGATCAGACTCATATCGCCGCGCAGCACGTTGATGAGCTGAGGAAGTTCGTCAATGCTCAGCCGGCGCAGCAGCCCGCCCAAGCGGCCGATGCGCGGATCCGGATCGTAGGTGAGCGTCTCGCCATTCGGCCCCCGTGTCGCCAGTCCATGAGCTTTCAGAACCGCGTCGCCGTCGCGGTGCATCGTCCGCAGCTTGTAGCAGACGAACTGCCGCTCTTCCCTGCCCCAGCGATTGGCCAGATGCAGGACCGGGCGGCCGGAGCTGAGCAGGATCGCGCCCATGGCGAGCAGGAGAAGGGGACCGAGCACGAGCAGCAGCAGCGCCGCGCCGGCAATATCGAGCAAGCGCTTGACGCGATACGACCCGCGGCGCTCGGGCGCGGCCGGCTTAATTGACCTGCTCCGGTGCGCAATACGTAGTCTCGGGCGCACCGGACATGATGCGGTGTACGACTTCCAGTCCCTGCATGTAGGCATGGTCCATATTCGACACTTCGTAGCGCCAGCCGCCGAAGCGTCCCCGGCAGAAGATGCCGAGTGGTTCCAGTTGCTCGTGAATGTCCGCCAGCGCAGCATCGCGACCTTGAAAAGGCAAAGGGTAGCCGTGATCGAGCGCTTTTTCGAAGGTGGATACGACGGCCTGATCGTCCATCAGCCCGATGGCACGGAGCCCTTGCAGCACATCACAGCGCAGCTTGTCGTCGATCATCGCAGGCTGGTCGGGTGCACGGCTGATTTCGCAAAGGATCGAATAATACGGGCCGCCGGACGGCACGTTGCCGGGCGAGAAATTCGAGGGAATCGTCACGCGCCAGAAAGGATGTGACGCGTCGGGACACTGAAAACTATGCACGCCACGATAGCGTTCCGGAATGCTCCCGCGCATACCGAAGCCGAGAAGAATCGCGGAGGATCGGCGCAATCGCTTGCCCAGACGCTGGATATCTGGCCGGTCGATGCAGCACTCGGCCAGAGTGTCGAGCGGAATGGAGGAGATGAGCGCAGTGTACGGATGATGCGTTCCGTCCGAGAGGTGAATCTGGCGCTTGCCGGTCTCGATGGCCACGATGCGGCGGCCAAGATGAATGCGTTGCGCGCCGATCCGCTCGGATGCCCGTTGCCAGATCGTCCCCATGCCGCCCTCGCGGGGATATGGCACTCGGTCGTTCCGACTCCAGGCCGGGTCGTCCGTGCGAAGGATCGCATGTTTAAGCATGCGGCGAAGGCGCACCTGCGGCACATTGTGCAAGGGTGAGCCGCTGCGCTGACGGACCCACTCGCTGCTCATCTCACGTGGATCGAGCGTCCACATCTTTCGGTTAAGCGGCTCCATGATCCGGCGCGTCAGTTCCCGGCCGAAGGAACGATGAAGATGATGATGGAAGTTATCGGCAGTCTCGGGCACCGCTCGGCGGCCGATGCCCATCGCTTTGCCCAGACGGTGCAGCAGCAGATCGGAGAAGATCGGCCATGCGTGTGCCGGCGGAAAGCGGTGCACGTGACGCTGAATGGGCGTCGGAATGAGCTTGCCGAACATATGGACACCGCGAATCGGTTCGGACTCATGCCACTCGATGTCCAGAGAACGGAGCGTTGCACTGAACGCAGCGTACTTCTCGTGAACGAACAGCACGTGTCCGCCATAGTCGAACAGGAAACCCTCGGGCGTGACGGCGGAGGCTGCGTTGCCGCCAGCGTGGTCGCGCTCGTCGATCAGGATGAATGGCGTCGAGGAATACGCCTGACGGAGCGTCAATGCGGCGCCGATTCCGCAGGGTCCCGCGCCAGCGATGATGATTGACGGACTTGCCATGCCGCTCCAGTAAGCATTGGGTGCTTTGGGTGGCCCTCTCGATAACCTGCCCAAACTCCAGCTGCCAAGATTGCGGCTTTTTGCTATCTTTCGCAACCGCATTGCCGCTGCTTTCTGGTGCGGCTTGTTGGATCGGCCACGCTTCGGTTTCAACGTCGAAAAGACGTCCAGAGAATGAGATCAAGCACAAGCGCACCAGGATGTACCGATTTGGCTGTCAATTGAATACATGCCGCTCTGAACAATCTGGCGAATGGGTATGTCGAATGGAAACTGATCCACATCGCTTCGGCTTGCGCCATCGGCAAAAACACGCCGCCATTCTCGCGCCAATGGTCCGGCAGCCCGTCGCAAAGATTCGTCCACTCGCGCAAGCGGAAAGTGGCCGAGGCCAGGAGGATGCGGATACGCGCGGTTGTCATCGGGCAGCCTGAGCGTGCGCTCGAAACTGATGGCGCAAGTCGCATCTGCGTGCACGTCGGGGAAACGGAAAACCAGTTGATCGTGTTTCAGGCTGAACATGAGGTACAACTCTTGTTTTGATTATCGATTCATCGCTTGAATTGCACGACGTAAACGCACGCTACGCCTCAGGTCATCCGAAAGACAGGCTTGGCGGTGCTCATCGGCAAACGTCCGCCGGGCGCGAGAAGAAACGCGTGGTCATGCCTGATCGTCAGGTCGGGCTCGAACTCGCCGTCCGTGATGATCAGGATTGGGCAGGTCTTCGGAAAGTCCCGACGCGACTCCAGCAAATTTACGGCAGGTTGCAGCACCGTTCCGCCGCGTCCGCGCACCGTGACGCGCGCGGCAAGGGATTCGATCGGCACATAGCCTTCGTCGTAGGCGGCTGCGTCGCAATAAACGAGTCTCACCTGTCTCACGGCCTGAGCCTGTGCATAGCCCACTACGGCGCCCAGCGCCTTGCCAAGATCACTGCGATCCATCGATCCGCTCGAATCGATCACCACGCCGAAGGTACGCGTTACCCGCTCCTCTTCGGGCAAGACGTGGCGTGGCCGAGGAATATCGGGCGTCGCAGATTGCCGGCGCGATGCACGCGCGTAAGTGCGCTGATGCAACGGCAACGGAAAGCGTTCGCGGATCCATTCGGCGAGCGGGGCTTGCCAGGGAATCGGCGGTTGCGTCAGGACGCGGATGGCTTCGACGAGTCCGCCCGGCAATTCGCCGCGCCCGCAAGCCTGGTGATAGTCGAGCCCCTGCAGCAAAGCACGCCGATAAAACTCCTCGCGATCGGAGAAGAACTTTTTCGGGTCATTGTCGAGGAGATCGCAAGCGTTGCCGCGAAACGTTGACAGCTTGCGACGCGCGCGCAGATCGCTTGCCAGCCGCAGATAAATATCCTCAGCGGCCCAACCCCGTATTTCTTCGTCGAAGAGGAGCCCGCCGGCGGGCGCCGCACCCAGATTCATCGACACCAGCCAGTTGTTGATGACGAAATCACACGCCACGTTCCATAGAAACGGATCGCGTCCCTGACGCCGCCCGGCATGGCAAAGACCGGCGTGCAACGCCTCATGCGCGATGACGAACTTGGCCTCCTCGAAGCTCAGTCCGCGCACCGGGTTGATGTAAATCTCTCCGCATCCCGGATGAATCGCCGCAATCGGAATATCCATCCGCCGACAAGTTTCGACATCTTCGATCAACTCGAATTGCATGAGCAACGATCCGAGCAGCGGATAGTGTGAAACGAGCCAGCGCCAGGCACGCGCCGCCGTGCTGTTCGAGAAGGCTCGGCCGGCGTCGCTTCGTTCCACATCGTGTTGAATCTGAAGGGCGCGCTTTGCGTTGTCGACCAGTGCCTGCGCGAACGCTTGCTCGGGATCGAACTTCTGTCCTGTCCAATATCGATGAATTCCTGTCCGCCGCTCAGGCAGCATCAACGGCACCTGCGGCGAACGAGTCAACGTCCACGCGGCGCTCAGCAACTCGCTGACGGGTTCGGCCTGCAACCGCGCCGCGATCGCTTCGAACGGCAAACGGCCCCATTGCAACGCTTCGGGCGACAGATCGATATGCTCCGGCAACTCGCCGATTTTGATTCCACGCCACCAGTGAAGCGCCGAGAGTTGCGCCGCGATATCCGACACCGGCGACGGCACTTTCAGACGCCGCGGTCCACCCAGCGCAATGACGAGCGTGGCGAGCGAAAACACGCCCAGCCATTGAGCCTCGCTAAGATTGAGCGTCTCATCGAAGACGATCAGGGTATTGCCATGAAGCTGACAATATGCGCCTCTCGGCACGCTCCCTGCTCCATACTGCCTGGTGGATCGATACCCGATCTCCTCCGATATCCTCCCCAGCAGATAGTGGGCACGCAATGTCTTTAACGCAGCACCATGCGATGGTAAGCGACGCGTTTCCGATCTACTTTTGCTCATGAGCAGCCCTGTGGTCGAGCAGACGCGGCAAGTCTCGCGCGATATCGAGCACGAACCAATCCGGCACGCGAGCGCCTGCTTCGTTTTCGGTCAGCACGAGTTGAGCGAGTTCACCGTCAATGCGCGACAGCGCTTTCAACGCGCTCTTCGCCGACACCGCGAGTTCCTTCGCTTCACGGCCAGCTTCGGCCTCGAGCGGCGGGAGCGCCTTGATGAGCACGTCCCGTAGACTCTGCGTCAGAAAATAGGCGAGGTCCCGATCTTCAGGTGCCGACGGCCAGACCGCTTCCCCCTTGAGAATCTTATAGACGCTGAAGCGATGACGAATCTGCTTGAGGAACGCCTTGAAGCCGACCGCGTGATCGCTCGTCAAGCAGCCGAACAACAGCGCGTCGAGATGATCGGGTGCGATGTCATCGCCGAATGAATGCAACGCGTCGCTCACGTAATGCCAGCTTCGTGGTGTGGAGAAAGGCTCCTCTTTTGCGGGCGGAACGTCAGTGGCGAGTTGCGTAGGCCGCGCGCGGATGTAGTCCATCACCCAGGGATGAATCCCGGCAGCTGCGCCCCACTCCAGCCATTCACGATGCGAGACCTTCAGATGCACATGAATCATCCGGTTGATCAGCGCGCTGGGCATTTGCTGGGCAAGCGCGGCGTCATGCGCACGATTTCCGGCACCGATGATGATGGACCCGGCCGGCAAGCGATATTCTCCAATCCGCTTGTCGAGAATGAGGCTATAGAACGCCTTCTGGATTTCCCGGCTGGCCACGTTTAGTTCGTCGATGAACAGAACGAAATCACGCTCGCGCACGATCATCGAAGGCGGATAAAAGCGGCTCGTGGCGCCGTCGATCTTCGGAATGCCAATGAGGTCTTCAGGCGCAAGTTGCGAACCGAGCAGCGAGACGCACTCGAGTCCGAGGCTCGCCGAAAATTGCTCGACCAGCGAACTCTTGCCGATGCCCGGCGCGCCCCAGATGAACACGGGACGCACCGGCGCGACGTTCAACAGAAAATCGCGAATCTGATGAATGGACAGCGAAATCCTGGATAACATACCTTTACCTTTTAGTTCTGATGTTGGGGTTGATGCGAAAGACGTGCGCCGTCCAACAGACGCAACGGCTTTGTCCTGCGCCCCCGCACGCGTCGCGTCTTGAAATGCATTGTTACGCCGCAATGGGACAACTTGTGTCCGGATTCAGGCGATGCCCACGCGGACGCACGAATCCGCCATCTCGTCGATCGAAATTTCGACGGGCAGAAATTTGCGAATCGTTTCTGCATTCGTCTGGAGATGCGACGAAGGAGATGCAGTCGTGAATTCGCCGCCGCCAGCCAGCGCCATCGGCAAAAGCAACTGATCAGCCAGATGCTCGCTAACCGCAGCCGGGCCATGAAGATAACTTCGGGCGCAATCGATGGCGCGATCAGCGACCGCTTCAGACGTCACGCCACGCTCGCCGAAGCTCGTAAAAATCTCCGTGACATTGGCGTGTGCGGTTTCGATCAGCAGCACGTTTCCAGGACCTTCGTTCGCCGGAATGTCGCGCGCGCTCACTTCGATACCAGTCATTCGCGCAGTCACGCGCTCCAGCTCGCGATGAGCGATGCCCTCGGGAAGACCCGCAAGCAACGCTTCCGCCTTGAGCGCCTGGAGCACGCCGCGATCCGTCAAGCTCATACGCTGCAATGCGCGAGTCGGCATGACGCTCGCGACGAGTTCGCCACCACCGGCAGGATAGAAACCATGCCGCTTCAACTCGATGACTTGCCGCACGCCCATTGCAGCCAGCAGCGGCTGCCACGTCCGAATCAAAAACTCCGCAGGCGGGGCGGCTTTATTGTGCGTACCGCCGCTGACTGCGACGTGGCTGGGCGAATCGGCGAACCAGAGTGCGGGCAACACGGTTTGCAGAACGAGCGCGCAACTTCCCGCCGTGCCGATGGCAAAACGGTAGTGGCCCCCACGAATCCTCCCGGGTGCGAAGCGAAGAGTTGACGAGCCGATCTCGTCGCCCTCCACCGTCGCGCCTGAAATTTCCGCTGCCGCCCGCACCGAAGCCAGATGCTGGCGCAGCAACCCCGGCTTGCCTCGACCCGCACGAATGCGTTCGATCCGGAAAGGCGTGGCAGTAATCATCGACAGCGTCAAGGCAGTCCGCAGCACTTGACCGCCGCCCTCGCCCTGCGCGCCATCCAGTTCAAGCAGGTCGTTCTCTCTGTTTTTCATGTCTTTTTTTATCCTTGTCGCGACCGTACCCGTTGCCGTGCTAGGCACCTCTCGCACTCAAGATCGTTTCCTTCAAAAAATCGTCGAGCGTGACATCGTCACCTGCCGCTTGCCTGAACTCGCCGGGCGGCTGTTCGACCGACAACTCCCGCTCGATGAACGCGTGGATCAACGGATAACGTAGACCATGTTCGGCTTCTCCCGCGGCCATCTTCACCGCTAGCAGCGCGTTGATTTCGTCCCGCAGGTCCGGATCCGCGACCATCACATCGGCCAGTTCGGCGAATCGCATGGGCGGCATGCCGCGACCTGCATCGACCCACTGTGCGGCCAGCAGCGGACGCAGCACGTAGAGGTATTTCTTGTGCCGCACCGTCTCGCCCTGAAGGTAGCCGCGGAAGTTTCGCTTCGCCATTGAGAGGTAGTGCCAGCGACTCTTGCGTTCGGAGAAAAAGCCCGGTGCGAGTGCGCGTAGGTGATGCGCCACAGCCGCGTTTTCACGGTACACGATGGGCGAGTCGAGCCATTCGAACAATGTCGGGTTCGACCGTCGCAACAACTGCAGCGACTTGCGCAACTCCCAGCCCGAGATATCGAGTGCGTTGTCGATCGGCACTTCGATCACGTCACGCTCGGCCTCTACGCGCAGATACCAGTCGAGCTTGTGCACATAAAGAAAACGCACGTCGTAGTCACTATCGGGCGAAGCAAAACCCCAGCCACGGCTACCGGATTCGCACGCAAACAGGATGCGCACATCGTGCCGTTTCTCGATGTCGTCGAGTTCGGCAAGCACGCGCGTCCGGACCTCGGGTGATACGGGATGCGCCGACAAAATGCCGGCAGTCTCCTGCCTGGTATTCATGGTGTTTCTATCCTTTTACGCAAACGACCTGCCGAAGCGTATGCACGATCTCGACGAGTTCCGATTGAGCCGCCATGACCGCATCGATATCCTTGTAGGCCATCGGAATTTCGTCGATCACGTGTTCGTCCTTGCGACATTCGACGTGCCGGGTCGCTTCTATCTGGTCATCGACAGTGAATCGAAGCTTCGCCTGGGTGCGGCTCATTGCACGGCCCGCGCCGTGGCTGCACGAACAGAACGCCTCTTCGTTGCCGAGTCCTCGCACGATGAAACTGCGCGCGCCCATCGAGCCGGGAATGATGCCCAACTGCCCTTTCTGCGCCGATACCGCGCCCTTGCGCGTCACGAGCACTTCGTGGCCGAAGTGCGTTTCCTTTTGCACATAGTTGTGGTGGCAATTCACTGCTTCGACATCGGTACCGAACGGCTTCGCGATCACCTTGCGCGTGGCGGCAAGCACGTTTTGCATCATCACCGCGCGATTGCGGCGTGCGAAGTCCTGCGCCCAGCCGACAGCCTCGACGTAGTCGTCGAAGTGCTGGCTGCCTTCCTCGAAATACGCCAGATTCCGGTCTGGAAGATTGGCGATGTGCTGCCGCATATCGGACTGCGCCAGTTCGATGAACAGGCTTCCGATCGCGTTGCCTACCCCGCGTGACCCCGAATGCAGCATGAACCAGACGCGGTCTTCCTCGTCGAGACACACTTCGATGAAGTGGTTGCCCGTACCGAGCGTCCCCAGATGCTTGTGGTTGTTGCTCTTCTCGATACGCGGATACTTTTCCACGATGCGCCTGAACCCGGCGTGCAGGTCGCCCCACATCGAATCGACCAGTTCGGGCGGCGTGTCCCACGCGCCTTTGTCGCGCTTACCGGGATTGCGCCCATGAGGCACGGCAACTTCGATTGCCGAGCGCAGGCCGGACAGGTTGTCGGGCAGATCGGCAGCTTTAAGGGTACTGCGCGCCGCCATCATGCCGCAGCCGATGTCGACACCCACGGCCGCCGGGATAATGGCGCCAAGCGTCGGAATCACGCTTCCGATGGTCGAGCCCTTGCCCAGATGCACATCCGGCATGACGGCCATATGTTTGAAGATGAACGGCATCGAAGCGGTATTCATCAACTGGGTGCGCGCCTTGTCTTCGACGGGTACGCCCTGAGTCCACATCTTGATGGGAGCGCCGTTCGGCACGGCGAGCGTGTCATGGGTTTTCATGGGTTTTTCTCGTTTTTGAATGGTGGCGTATGGAGCCGCGTCACCGTCACTATGCGAGATATATGCCAGTGCGGCCCGATGCCAATGCGGTCGGTATAGACGCCTGTTTTCAAAGAGGTTTTTTGCGTATCCTCCCGAATCATAGGATATGCACGCACTGAATTTGCGATAAACTGAGCTAGCCATTTATCTTTAAAGATAAACTCATGAAAAGAAAGGTTGTGTTTGGATTTGTCGGCACTGTGCTCGACTACGTCGGCAAGGGTCGGGATCGTTGGGACAAGTGGCGGCCAACAATCAGCCTGTGCCAACAGGAAGACCTGGTAATCGATCGGCTGGAGTTGCTCCACGACCAACGTAGTCAACGCCTTTTCGAGCGCCTGAAGGCCGATATCGCCAGCATTTCTCCGGAAACCGAGGTGGTCAGCGTCGAGGCCAACTTGCGTGATCCCTGGGATTTCGAGGAGGTCTACAGCACGCTGCATGACTTCGCCCGCGGCTATACGTTCGATACCGAGACCGAGGATTACCTGATCCACATCACCACCGGTACGCACGTTGCCCAGATCTGCTGGTTTCTGCTGGCTGAAGCGCGCTACCTTCCGGCCACACTCCTGCAGACTTCCCCGCCGCGGAGAAAAGAGTTAGGCGAGGTGGTCGGGAGCTATGCGGTCATCGATCTCGACCTGTCCCGTTACGACAAGATCGCGACCCGCTTCGCTCGCGAGCAATCCGAGACGCTGTCGTTTCTCAAATCCGGAATCGCCACGCGCAACGCCGGGTTCAACCGGATGATCGAGCAGATCGAACGCGTCGCTGTGCGTTCACGCGCGCCCATTCTTTTGTGCGGCCCCACCGGCGCGGGCAAGTCGTTTCTCGGGCGACGCCTGTACGAACTCAAGCGGGCGCGGCATCAGCTGAGCGGGCGTTTCGTGGAAGTGAACTGTGCGACCCTGCGCGGCGATCACGCCATGTCGGCCCTGTTCGGTCACGTCAAGGGCGCTTTTACTGGCGCGCAAAGCGAGCGAGCCGGCTTATTGCGCAGCGCGGACGGCGGCCTGCTGTTTCTCGATGAAATCGGCGAACTGGGACTCGACGAGCAAGCCATGTTGCTGAAGGCGATCGAAGAGAAGCGCTTTTTCCCGTTCGGTAGCGATCGCGAAGTAACGAGCGATTTTCAGTTAGTCGCCGGCACGGTGCGCAACCTCAAGCAGTGGGTGTCCGAGGGAAAATTCCGGGAAGATCTATACGCGCGAATCAATTTATGGACCTACGACCTTCCGGGACTCGCCGAACGCACCGAAGATATCGAACCCAATCTCGATTTTGAACTCGTTCGCTTCGCACGTGAACAGGGCGAACAAGTGCGGTTCAATGCGGAAGCCCGCCGTGCCTACCTTGCCTTCGCCGCGTCCGGTGCGGCAAAGTGGCCAGGAAATTTTCGGGAGCTTTCGGCCTCGGTCACGCGGATGGCGACGCTGGCCGAAGCAGGCCGTATCGATCAGCAAAGCGTCGAGGAAGAGACTGCACGGTTGCGGCTGGCGTGGAGCGGCGAGACGCCCGGCGCCGTGGAAACGCTGCTCGGCGATGCCGCTGACGCCCTCGACCTGTTCGACCGGATGCAATTGGAGAACGTCCTTAGCGTGTGTCGCCAGGCGGATTCATTGTCCGATGCAGGGCGGAAGCTCTTCGATGTATCCCGGCAAGAAAAAGCCAAAATCAACGACGCAGACCGCCTGCGTAAGTATCTGGCCAGATATCAACTGGACTGGCAACGCCTGAAATCCTGTTAGCGCATGAGCGAACGAGCGGAAACCATCCGGACATCATCCGGACACGTCCATGCTGTGACCCCTCCAGCATCATCCGGCAGGACGCATGCTGGCATTGTCAACTTATCGAGACTGGGTCGTAAAAGCGGCAGGAAGAGCGTGCTTCAGAAGGAGTGGAGCGGATTTTTGGCGAGTCCGGTGAATTCACGCCAGGCAACAAACCGGGCAGCGAGTTGCTTGCAATAGCGCGCAGCGCGCAACAGATGCCGCTTGAGCCCGAAATGTTGTCGGATCGGTCCAAAGCCCGAAAGGAATTCCTGTGTGCGTTTCAAGTTACGAAATCCACGCAGGCGACGGTCCCGTTCGCGCGTCGGTTGATGGTTGTTCTCGGCCCGGTTGTCAGCCGGGCCGCAGCGTTGACGAACACATGCTTCACGTTCGCAAGTCCCGGGATCTCGGCTTTGGCCGCCGGGTAGCCGCGCAACTGATAAGTGACGATCTTGCGTGAAACAGGATTGGAACGCAGCACACGCCGGAAGAAGCGTTTGGCCGCTGCTTTGTCGCGCCGCTTTGCAGTAGGACGTCGAGTTCGTCGCCGTGCTCGTCAACCGCCCGCCAAAGCAGACGATTCTCCACGAAGCGTGACGAACATTTCGTCGAGATGCCATGTACTGCCCGGCTTTCGCCGCGCCGCTTTGACGCGATGAGCAAAGCCCTTACCAAACTTGTCATACCGGCATCAGGTGGTCTCGTATGTCACGATCACGCCGCGCTCGAACAGCAGCTCTTCGATGCCGCGCAGGCTCACCCAGCCGGAAAGCGGTGACCGTGATAGAGCGATTTCGATATCTTCATCGCGCAATCTATCCGACCGGCCTTGTCACCTGACAACGCCGCTGAAAGGCTTATTGAGCCGGCCGAGTTCTCGAAAAATACAGGAGGACCACCGCGTGCAGGCACCTTAGCGCGTGGCCACCTCCGGCTGCTTATGCGATAAACTTGACTCCAGATCCTGCAGGCCTGATTCAACTCTTGACTCGTTGCGGGTGTGCGCATGTGCTGCGGACAAGGCCACTGAGATTGTCGCGCAAACCACGAGTGAGAATGTCATCCACATGAAGCTCAGGTTGCGAAGCTCGTCTCGGTAGCAGAAAGCGATGAAGAGTGGCACGGTCAGGACGATACCAATCAACCCCTGCTGCCGAGCGTGCCTCGGCAGACCCTGCCAGCCCGACTTGAAAACCAGAGCGAACAACAGCAGATTCAGGAGATTGAATCCTTTGGTCGTCAACATCCCGTAGTTGATCTCCGTTCTCAGATAGTTGCGCGGGTTGAGCAAATACTGAAGATGTGACGACAACTGAAACTCGATGACGCCGCCGTCGTTGAGTGCGTACTTGTGCTTGATTGCCATGTTCACCAAGGCCGCCAGGACAAGCAATCCCCCCGTAGTGAGCGCCGTGCGCTTGATCGAGAAGCGCGTCATCATGAGCGGCATCAACGTCAGGAGAAAAAGGAGGTAGGATTCCTTGTTGAGCGTGGCGACGATCGTGACGATCGCGAGCATGACCGTCTTCCCCCTCGCGGCGAGCAAGGTACCCAGTGCCATGAACATCAGCTCCGGCATGTCATAGAAGTATCCGCCCTCCGTCTGGATGAGCGGAAAGATCAAGGCAATCACGAGCGGAGTCAGCGTCGCGGCCGTCTTGTCGAATTTCATTTCCAGACACACCGCGCGGACCAGGAACATGGCCATGAACATCGAAACGAAAGACAGCGCATAGACGACGAAGTAGCGCAGTGCGTAACGCGGATTCGCTGCATCGCTGGCATTCGGAAAGTATCGATGGATCGGGTTCGACACGGGCGGATCTTCTGCAAGCTTGTTCAAGAAGCTCGCTTGTACTCGCTCCGGAATCAGCGCGCCGACCTCATTGGCAACCATGGGCAATAGCTGGCGATAGACGAAGGGACGGTCCGCTGTTCCGTCGAGCATCATCGGGAGGGTGTAGCGTGTGCCTTCCGAGAATTGCCACTTCAGCATGAACCCGCCGAACGACGACGCGGCGGCGATATAGTAGATGAAAACTAATAAAATCCAACCGCTGAGACGCGAAAATCTGGATTGCTGCAACATTGGAACGCCCTCGTTTTCTGTTTGTTATTCAAGGAAAGACGTGAAACGGCTTGCCGGTATAGGCTAACGACGCGTCATGCCGTCGCGGAACTCGGAGCGTAAAGCAACAACACACTCACGATGAGAAGCGCGGCGCCGGCGAGTGTGCGTGGCGAAGCGCTCTCCCCCAACGCCGTGCCCAGCAGCATGATCTCAAGTATCGTGACAGCGACCATCATTGGATAGGCGACGCTTAGTTCCAGGCGTTTCAACGCGATAGCGTACAGAATGAATCCGGCTCCGTAAGCACCCAGTGCGCCCAGTCGGTACAGCATCGGCCGAGTGATGAGGTCGAAAAACATCGTGCCACTATTCGCCGGCAGTTTCCCGGCCACTCGAAGAAGAATACTGGCGAGCGCACTGCAAGAGCCGCTGAGCAAGAGCGTGATATATGGCATGGTGATTTGGATCGGCAATTAGGCAGCCACAACGACCGTGGCGACGCACAGGAAAAAAACGAGCAGACTCAGACGGTTCTTGACCGCGTAGACAATCGGGTCGTCATGCATCTCGCCGCGGAATGCGAGCATCCACGCACGACTGATCCAGTACAGCAACAGGCCGAAGAGGATCCACAGCGCATGTGGGTGGTGATACAGAATCCGCACATCGGATGAGTTCACATAGAGCGCGAGAACGAGCACCGCGACATAGCCCGATGCAGTTCCAAATGAACGCAAGATGCCGAGGTCCTGCGTAACGTAGGCTCGGCCAGAAGCAAAGACCTTTCCGTTACGGAGCAACGCATCGAGTTCGGTGTAGCGTTTGATCATGGCGAGGCTGAGGAACATCAGCACGGAGAACATGATGAGCCAGTCCGACAACGGAATGTTGCCTGCAGAACCGCCAGCGACAATGCGGATCGTGTAAAGGCCGGCCAGGGCGAAGACATCGACGAGCAGGAGTCGCTTGAGTTTGAGCGAGTACAGAAGCGTGGCCGCGAAATAGCCTGCGATGACAAGCTGGAATTCCTGATCAAGCAGCAATGCAAGCGCCGCAGCAACGGCCAGCAACAGCACGGTAAGTACCATGCCGCATTTGAGCGGCAATTGCCCCGATGCGAATGGCCGGTTTCGCTTTTTCGCGTGTCGGCGATCTGCGTCCAGGTCGAGCATGTCGTTCAATAAATAGACCGCCGAAGCGCAGAAACTGAAGGAAAGAAAGGCGATCACCTCAGCGAGGACTGCTTTTGAGTCCGTGAAGCGATGTGACGCGAGCAGTGGAACGAAGATCAGCAGGTTCTTCACCCATTGATAAACGCGCATCTCCTTCAGAACAAGCCAAAGGAGCGAGCGTCTCTGTTCAAAAAAGACAATCGTGGTGTTTACCTTATTAGCCGCTGCGGCGATATGCCGATTACCGACTACGATCGCCTGACGTGCCTCTTTCCAGACCGGCAAGTCGGCTTTCTCGTTGCCGCAGTAGTCGAAGCCGCGCGGGCCGAATTTTTCAGTCAGCGCATGAGCCTTTTCTGAACCCTTGAGGTTGAGCTTTTCGCCGCTTGCGAGCACGCCCTTGAACAAGCCAAAGTGGGTGGCGATCTGATCGACGAACTGTCGGTTCGACGCGGAGCAAAGGTAGAGATCCCGTCCGCTTTGACGTTGCTGTTGAAGATACTCGATGAAGGTCGCGTTGTAGGGCAGCACGGACACATCGATGGCGATGCGCCTTGCAATCTCGGATTTAAGGTAAGCCTTGCCGCGTAACAGCCAGACGACGCACAGAAACACGTACATCGGATTCTTCTTCATCAGCACGAGGAAGGACTCAACCAGCAAGTCCGTTGGTGTCAGTGTCCCGTCCAGGTCCACGCATAATGGAACGCCTGCTCCCGCCATTTCAGCTCCGTCTCACGAGTTGTGACTCTCACGACATGGTCCGCGAGTCGTCTGATTGCTATTCTTTACATTTGATTGCCAGAGGTCTCGCCGGCATCGGGAGACCTTTCGGATCAAGGCGTCCGCGAGGAAGCCGCTAGGCAGGAGGTGCGGCCTTGTAGCGGAGCAAGGTCCTGAGGATTACAAGCGCGGCCAGCAGCCAGATCCAGCTCCCGACAAAGCGCCATGCGGGAATCCTTAGTGCCTCGAGAATCGTCAAGAACGTGGCGACCACAAGGAAAGCGTCCACGGCGCTCAAGAGGCCAGGGCTGAGTGCTCGGGCTAAACAATGGCAGGCATAAGCTGCGACAAACAATATCGCAAGGCTTGCGACTATTCGGCGAAATGCCGGGGCAATATCCGGCAGCGCGCCGAAGCTTCGGCTTTCCGTCGGCGCATCAAAACCGTCTATGGCCCGCAGCGAAGGCTGCAGGCACTCCCCGTGATCTCGCCTCATGTTCTTTTATCTCTTTATTTTTATGAATTGTGTGCTTACCTGTTTTCCACATCAGCGCGCTGGCGCACGTTCCAGATATCAATATTCGCAGGGGTTTGCGATCGCGGCTGGCTCACGCAGAGTCCGCGCGTTCGTTCTTGAAAGCCGCAGCGAGTGACGCGGCGTCGCGCCACCAAGCAGGTTGATTGCAGATCGGATATATAAGCGTGTCGTCAAACCGGGCTCTGCCAGCCTTAAAGTTTCCCCGCAAATCCTTGCGCTCGACAATCGTCTAGAACAGAACAGCCGCTGAAGCGACCTTTCCTCGCATGATGTTCACGCGCGCGACGCTATCAAGGGCGCATTTCGAACGCAGCTTGTTCGACACTTCCGATTGTCGGGAGCGCGCTTCGACGCAGCGCGGCTGTTCCGTTGCGACGCTGTTGATTGTACGTTCGAGGAAACGGACGCAAGCGATGCGAATCTCACGCGCTTCACCGCGCGCAGGACCTCCCTGAAGGGCGTGGTTTTCTCCGGCACGGCGTTCGTCCAGACGCGCTGTCTCGATGCCGACCTGAGCCGCCAGCGCTTTCCCGAAAGCGATTTGTCGCTGTGCCAGTGCATCGCCGCGGTGCTGAACGGCACGGAATCCAGGAATGCACAACTTGTCCAGACGCGCTTCGACGGCGCGGTGCTCGAAGTCGGTGCTTCACGAACGCGAGCGGCCGCTATGCCCGTTTCCCGTCGGTTCGCGCAATCCGGAACGTCGATTCGTCCCGCTGGCCAATCGCATGCTAGACTGTATACCCATAGGGGGTATGCGTATGTCGCATTTGATCGGAAACAAAGACGTTTTACTGAAACGAGTCCGGCGCATAGCGGGCCAAGTGCAGGCAATCGAGCGTTCGCTCGAATCAGAAGCAGATTGCGAGAAGGTCCTGCATCTCGTCGCCGCGACGCGCGGCGCCATGAACGGACTGCTGGACGAAATAATCGAAGCGCACGCGCGCGAACATGTTGCCCATCCCGACTTGACGGCAAAAGAGCGTCAAGAGGGAGTCGATGCACTACTCGAGGCCATTCGGCGATACACGAAATGACAGGATCAGAATCTACGGAATTCGGGCACGCTCACTCGTTCCTGGGAAACTCGCACGATGAGAATGCGCGCCGGACGCGATCGGTGGTTGCATTAACGTTCATCATGATGATCGGTGAGATTGTTGCCGGTTACATGACCGGCTCAATGGCGTTGCTGGCCGACGGCTTTCACATGGCGACTCATGCAGGAGCGCTCGGAATCGCAGTCTTTGCGTATCGCTACGCGAAGCGAAACTCCAGCAATCGCAACTTCAGCTTTGGGACCGGAAAAGTTGGTGAACTGGCAGGATTTGCGTCTGCGCTCATCCTTGCGCTCGTGTCGCTTGGAATCGGAGTCGAGTCGGCTCTCCGGTTGATCCATCCCGCGGACGTTCAGTTCGGGCAAGCCACAATCATCGCCGTAGTTGGACTCGCAGTGAACATCATCAGCGCTTTGATGCTCTCGGGTGGCAGTCACCATCAGCATCATGACCATCATCACGGTCATTCGCACGCATCTGACAATAATCTCCGGTCGGCGTACGTGCATGTGCTCGCAGACGCTCTCACGTCCATACTGGCAATTGGCGCACTACTCGCCGGGCGCTACCTCGGCTGGGTGTGGCTCGACGCTGTCATGGGCATCGTGGGGTCTGTCGTCATCGCTCGTTGGGCGTGGACACTCATGCGTGACACGGCTGGCGTGCTGCTCGACAAAACGGATCAACATGTTGCACAAGAAGTTCGGGATATTCTGGCGTGTCACAACGACGCGGAATTGGCGGACCTTCATGTATGGCAGATCGGCCCCGAGGCACGAGCGGCCATCGTGAGTGTCCGAACTCGACGTGGCGTGACGGCTGAGACGCTTCGGGAACGCCTGGCACCGGTCCACGAAATCATGCATCTCACGATCGAAACTGTTCGCTGACTTCTCATGTCGGCAGTCCGGGTTTCCTCTGCTCGTGCCGATAGCGTCACGAATATTTGCGCCGCCTGATATTCGGCCTTGTGAATGTCTCTTGCGTGGAATGGACGGCCGCTCGAGCGACGCTGCGCGGACCGCGGCGAGCGGCTGAAACTGGCCGAGCCCTGCCGATGCTCGATGTGCGTGCTTCGGCCATTCTCGACGTTCGACGTTCGTCCGCTGCGCGGCTGCAGCTCGCTGCATTGCTGTCATTCGCGACGCAGCGCGGTAAAACGTTGATATCTTGACCGGCGAACGAGTCTTCACGACCCGTTGCGGACCTTCGACTGGCAAAGGGGTAATGACGCGTTGGCACCTCCACGCGGGCTTCAAAACCCGGCCTACAAAGTCATCCCCCGACCGAATGGCGTCATTCGCGCCTGGCGCTTGTTGTCTCCTTGAATTCAACATTCTCGATGACTTCCCCCTCGGGTGTAGAACTGCCCGCGCGCTCGCGAATCAACCTGCGCAGCTCACGCGTTTTCCACCAGATGTAAGCGCCAAACAGCAGGCCAACTGCCAGCAGGATGACCAGGAGAAAGAGCGAGACGAAGAACGCCGCGACGAGCACGGCGCACCCGACTATGGCCGCAAGAACCTTGACCAACAGGCCCGGTGCATCCCTTTGCAGCCCGGTTCTGTTTTGATCGGGAATGTATTTTGGTTCGTCGTCGGATTGCATGTGATCTCGCGTGGTCAGGGGGCTGCAAAATTGCACCGGCATTCCCTACGACCGCAATCGATCGAACAGGTTCTGCAGTTTCGCGCTTGCCCTTCCTGGAAACGATAACGATAACGCTTCCCCGCCACGACGGCCACATTGCGCGACGTCTCGGGCAGACCAATGCTTCCCCGGAAGATGTCTCGCTCGAAAGCCGATAAGCCTGCGCACCAATCAACCCGCTCCGACTGACGAAAGGGTTTCGTCAGTTTTGTTCAGTGGCTGTGTAACATTTAGAAACTATCGTTCCGGTGGCGATCGTGCCTCACGGCATTCGCCACTGGACGCGATCCCGCGTCCGCTGATTCCCGCTCTATCGAGGAGGACACTCATGCAGATGCCGGCTCTTCGGCTCGTGGTCACCATCGGCGCGCTTGTCGCCACCGCCGCGCTCGGCGCGTGCCATGGCGACGACGACCCCAATCCCAGCGCGACCCCTGCCGCCAAGGCAGCGTGCGGCGGCGCGACCGTCGGCAACGCCGACATGCACTGCCCGCCCGGCTTCACGCAACCCAAATCCTGATGCATCGCGCACTGCTGCTGCGTTGACGGGCGAGCCGTTGCGCGCACAGCGAGCCGTCGTCACTTGCCGAACCCACCCTACCCACCGTCCTCATGGCTATCCAATCCAGACGCGACTTCCTGAAGTTCTCCGCCGGGCTTGCCGGCGCGACCGCTGCCAGCGCGGTGTTCCCCGACGCAATCCGCAGGGCTCTCGCAATCGAACCGGCGAAAGTCACCGGCACGATCCAGGACGTTCAGCACGTTGTCGTGTTCATGCAGGAAAACCGGTCTTTCGATCACTACCTCGGCCACCTCTCAGGCGTGCGGGGCTATAACGATCGCTTCCCTACGACACTGCCGAACGGCCAGCCGGTCTGGTTCCAGCCGCGTCAGGAAGACAAGACGAATGTGATCGCGCCTTTCCGCTATGACACGACCAATCCGTCGATCAACGCGCAATGTATCGGCGGACTTCCGCACACGTGGGCGACGACCCACGGTGCCTTGAACGGCGGCCGGGCCGACATGTGGGCCACGCAGAAGACCAACATGACGATGGGCTACCACGTCCGCGACGATATCCCGTTCCACTACGCGCTCGCCGACGCGTTCACGGTGTGCGATCAGTACTTCTGCTCGATCCCCGGCAACACGCACCCGAACCGCATGTATCTGATGACCGGCATGGTCGATCCGCAAGGCACAGGCGGCGGCCCGCTGCTCGACAATATCGACTACGTCGACAATCAGTTCGATACGATCAAGCTGAACCCGTTCACGTGGACGACGTATCCGGAACGTCTGGAGACGGCGGGAGTGTCGTGGCAGGTCTATCAACAGGGCACGGACTTCGACAATTACACGGGCAACTACGGCACCAACATGCTGGCGTGTTTTCAGAACTTCGTGAACGCGCCTGCCGGTTCGTCGTTGCAAACTCGCGGCATGAGCACGCGCACGCTCGCGCAACTGAAAACCGACGTGCAAGCCGGCAATCTGCCGCAAGTGTCGTGGCTGCTGCCGCCCGCCGCCTATTCCGAGCACCCGAAGTTCACACCGCTCTACGGCGCGAACTACATCTCGACGATTCTCGACGCGCTCACGTCCAACCCGGACGTGTGGGCGAAAACCGTACTGTTCATCATGTACGACGAGAACGACGGCTTCTTCGATCACGTCGTGCCGCCGCAGGCGCCGACTCTGCCGAATACGGGCGCAAGCACGGTGGATATCACGCTCGAACGCCACACGCTCGTCACCGCGACCCAGCAAGGCACGTACACCGCGGACAACCTGCCGTACGGTCTCGGCCCGCGCGTGCCGATGTTCGTCGTGTCGCCGTGGTCCAAGGGCGGCTACGTGAATTCGCAAGTGTTCGATCACACGTCGGTGCTGCAATTCATCGAACAGCGTTTCGGCGTGAAGGAGCCGAACATTTCGCCGTGGCGCCGCGCCGTGTGCGGCGATCTGACCACGGCGTTTGACTTTACCGCGTCCGATGCGACCGTACCGACGCTGCCGAGCACGTCGGCCTACATCTCGCAGGCCGACATGCAATGCGCGCGTCCGACCGCGCAAACGGCGCCGGGCGGCACTGCCGCGCAGACCGTGGCCGCGCAGGAATCGGGCACGCGCCGGTCGCGCCCGATTCCCTACGAACTACACGCGAACGGTGTGCTGCAAGCGGGCGGCTACGTCGTGACGTTCGCGAACACTGGCAAGCAAGGCGCGCACTTCTGGGTCTACACGGCGGACCCGAGCGGCACGCCGCGCCATTACACGGTGGAAGCGGGCAAGCAGCTTTCCGACAACTGGCCGCTCGATGCAAACGGCAACTATGCGGTGAACGTCTATGGCCCAAACGGCTTTTATCGACGCTTTGCAGGTTCTTCTTCCGCCGACGCAGCCCTGCATCCGGAAGTGACGACGTGCTTCGACGTCGCAAACGGCAATCTGTATCTCGCGCTCGCCAACAACGGTACGACGGCGATGACCGTGACCGCCGCGGACAACGCCTATGGGCAGCCATCGCAGACGGTCACGATCGCGGGGGGCAAGAGCGTCGAAGTTCACTTCGACCTTTCGTGCAGCGCGCAGTGGTACGACCTGATGGTCTCCGTTGCGGGCAACGGAACGTGGACGCGTCGCATTGCGGGTCACCTGGAAACGGGCAAGGCGAGCCTGACCGATCCCGCAGCCACGCAGCCGACTGTGAAGGCAATCTGAGCAAAACGGATCGCATGCTATCCAGTTGAAGATCAGATCAGCTCGACGACAGCCGCCTCGCACTTCGAGCAGCTTGATCATCCATGCCCGCGGGGCATGGATGGCGCCCGTCAGTCCGACGTGTGTGTGCAAGACAGCGCCCTTGCGGCTGACCCCGTCCGGGCACCCGGCTCGCTCGACGCTGCCGAACCAAAGCACCATGCAAGCCCGTCCTCAGTCCGTCCGCGCGGAATGTATTCGCCTGCCACCCAGCCTTCGTAACCGAGTCGATCCAGCATGGCGAACAGGAATGGATAGTGAATCTCTCCAGTGCCGGGTTGATGCCGCCCAGGATTGTCCGCGACCTGAATATGTCCGATGCGCGGCAGCAACCTCGAGATCGTCGGGATCAGATCGCCTTCGCTGCGCTGCATGTGATAGACGTCGTATTGCAGCCAGAGATTCTCGCCTCCCGCATCGTCGATGGCGCGTAACGCGGCAGCCGATGTATCGATCAGGAACCCCGGCACATCGTGGCGATTGCATGCTTCCACCATGAGTCGGATGTCGTGCTGCGCCAGTTCACGGGACGCGAAGGCAAGATTGTCGGAGAGGCATCGCCATGCATCTGCCGACGCCACCCCTGCCGGAACCACGCCCGCCAGACAGTTCAGTTGCCTGACGCCCAAGGTCCGCGCATAGTCGATGGCCAGCTTCAAGCCGTCCTTGAACTCATCGACTCGCGCGGGGTCGCAGGCGACGCCCCGATCCCCTGCCGCCCAGTCGCCGGCGGGAAGGTTGTGCAGGACCGGTTCGAGCCGTTGCGCCGCGAGCCGCCGCCTGATCTCGCCGGCGTCGAACGCATAGGGGAACTGGAACTCGACAGCCTGGAATCCCGCCTTCGCCGCGGCCTCGAAACGCTCCAGAAAAGGAACCTCGGTGAACATCATGGACAGATTGGCGGCAAAGCGAGGCATCACAACTCCTGATCGGATATCGGGTTGAGCAATGGATGTGGGTCGAATCGAACCCGAAGCGGGCGCTATCGCGTGCCCGATGTCGCGCGGCGCGAGACTGGCCGCATCGCGACGATTGCAATCGAGCCGACAAACAGCAACGCGGCCAGATAGTATTGCCCTGCCGCCAGGGTTCGCGTGGTCTCGTTGAGCCAGCCGATGATCATGGGGCTGATCACGCTTCCTATGCCGGCAAGGGTGGTGATCGCCGCGATACCGCCCGCCGCAGCCTTTTCGCCGAGGTATTCGCTCGGCATGGCCCAGAAAGGCGCCATCATGGAGAAGGTGCCAACCGCGGTAATCGTGAGCACGAGCAGAGAAAGTGCCGCGCTCGAATTCGTGAAAGACAACGCACACCAGCCCAGCGCCGATACGGCCGCGCCCGTCACAGCATGCCAACGGCGTTCCTTGTGGAAATCGGAATGCCTGGCGACCAGATATTGCCCGACGAACCCTGCGGCGAATGGCATGGACGACATCATGCCAATCGTCCACACGTCCGTCACTCCGGTACGGCGAATGATGGAAGGCAACCAGAAGAAGAAGTTGGAGGTGCTGGCAAGCAAGGCTACCGCCATCACGGTCAGGCAATAGACCTGCGGCGAACGCATCGCGTCCAGGAACGACTTCGCGTTGTCGGCGCGCCTGGCGTTGCGATCCGCCTCCAGATCGCGTTCAATGACCGCCGCCTCGGCTTGCGTCAACCACCTGGCCTGCGATGGACCGTCGCACAGCACGCACAGAACGATTACCACCAGGACCAGCGCGGGCATGCCTTCCAGAAAAAACAGCCATTGCCATCCATGAAAGCCGCCCACGTTTTCCATCGAGCGCATGAGGATGCCCGAAATCGGTCCGCCGATGATCCCCGAGATGGGAATGGCGGCGACGAACATCGCAGTAAAACGTGCCCGCCGTGCTTCGGGAACCCAATAGGTGATATAGAGCAGCACGCCGGGAAAGAGCCCGGCCTCGGACGCGCCCAGCAGGAATCGCCAGAAAAGAAAGCTCTTCGGTCCGCTCATCGCGGCGAGGCCGCAGGAGCAGATGGCCCAGAGCGTCATGATGCGGATGAAGGTCCGGCGAGCGCCCACCCGGCTCAGCATCAGATTGCTTGGAATCTCGAAGATCATGTAGCCCGCATAGAAGATCCCCGCACCGACGCCGAACAGCGTGTCGGTGATACCAAGATCCCGCATGAAGCCCAGCTTCGCGAAGCCGACATTCGACCGGTCGATGTGGGCCACGACATACATCAGCATCAGCACCGGCATCAGCCGCAGCATGACCTTGCGATAGACGAGGTCGCTCGAATGGCTTGCCGAGCCTGTTTCGGCAGCCGTCGGCGAAGAACGGAATGTGTTCATCGATATCTCTCTGTAGCGGATTCGAACGCTCGGCGCGTCAGAACTTCTGACGCAGCCCGACGCGAATCACGGCCTGCGTGTTCGACGTCGAAGGCGTCAGCAGATTGATCGCCGCCGTCGCGGGCTTGCCTGTCGAATCCGTGCCCGACGCATGCTGATAGACGCCGATGACGTAGACCGTCGTGCGCTTGGACAGGAAGTACTGGGCGCTCAATTCACCCTGACTATACTTGGCGCCGCTGCGGCCGCCCGCCCCGCCGCCATCGGTATAGTCGTAGCCGACGCCGAGAAGCACGTCCGGTATCGGGCGATAACGCAGGCTCACTTCGGCGTTGTTGAACGCCGCCGTACCCGTGTAATGGACCGGATTGGGACCTGACGACACATCGCCCAGATCGCTGAAGCGGATATTCGAATAGGTCACGGTGGCGGTTGCATCGCCGAGCGTGTAGGCTGCGGCGGCGCCGAAGGTCTGGTAACTGCGCGCCGAGAGAAATCCGCTATAGACCGGTGTGACTGTTCCGTTGGCGGTCGCGGCGGTCAGTCCGGTCTGCGAGTTGTTACCCATGAAACTCAGGTTGGGATTATGGACGTCGAGGTATCCGACGCCCAGCGCTATCGGGCCGTGCCTGTAGCCGGCCCCAGCGGACCAGATCTGATTGCGCGACGTCTGGCCGGCCACGCCGCCGAGACTGTACATGCCGCCAAAGGTGAAACCCCGGAAGTCCTCGCTTGCGAACTTGACCGAGTTATTGGTGCGGTAGGTATCGTTGAAGTTATCGAGGTCGCCGGGATGAGCCGAGATATAACCTCCCCAGTTATCCGCCACGCCATAGATGCCCACGTAGTCGACAACCGAATCGTATTGACGGCCCAGCGTGAGCCTCCCATAGGGACTGGCGAGCCCGACCCAGGCCTGACGGCCGAACAGGAGTCCGCCCTGGCCGAATTGGCCGTTATTCACATTGAAGCCGTTCTCCAGCTGGAATATGGTCTTCAGCCCGCCGCCCAGGTCCTCTGCTCCGCTCAGGACGAACCGGCTGCCGTTATTGACGCCGCTGGTCATGGCGTACTGGTGCGCGCCACCGGCATTGGTCACCGCATTGATACCGACGTCGATCACACCGCTCAGCATGACACTGCTTTGAGCGTGCGCCAGCATCGAGAACGGCATGCCGAGCGCTAATAACAACAACGACTTTTTCATCTTGTCTCCAGCTCCTGATTTATCTTTGATTTGACTTTGGTCCGACTCGAACTCGTTCCGACATGCGTGCTGTCGATCCCCGACGTGCCGATATCGCGGTCGAAAGCGCCCCCGCCTGTTGCAACAGGCGACTATCGATCCGGACTGGTTTAACAACATGAACGTCTTGCCAGGATGGTCGGGGAACCCTGCGGCCGACTTTCTGAAGAGACAACGCACGCTCTTGAATGGACGTTGTTTCAGGTTGATCGCATGACGGAAGTATTTGGTCTGCGTCATGCATCGTCAAACGACAATTTGGCCTTCGCGATTGAGCTTTAGTCAACATGCCTGCAGCGAAGCGCACATGGCGGTCGTTCCGCCGAAACCCACGCATCATCCGTTCATGGCCAACTGCCAGAGCAATGCTGCGTTGACCACGACGACGAGTCCCGCGCAAAGCCACGCCAGCCCGAGCGGCGCCCCCCGCAGGCGCCAGCGCCCCATCAGATCGCCATTCGACGCAAACCTCACCAGCGGAATGACCGCCATGGGCAATTGCAGACTGAGCACGACCTGACTTGCAATAAGCAACTGGCTCGAACCATGCTGCCCGAATGCCGTGACCGCCAGCAAGGCAGGACCGATCGCGAGGCTGCGAGTCAGCAGCGCGCGATACCGTCCGGCGATTTTCAGACGTAGAAATCCTTCCATGACCACCTGCCCCGCGAGCGTTCCCGTCACCGTCGCGTTGAGTCCACAGGCAAGCAGAGCGGCAGCGAAGAGAACACCTGCGGCATGGCTTCCGAGCAGCGGTGCGATCAGACGACTCGCATCGGCGAGATCCGGGATACCGTCATGCCCTCGCGCATGAAAAACAGCGGCCGCCACGATCAACAAAGCCGCATTGACCACGAACGCAAGCGTGAGCGATGCAAAGGTATCGATGTTCACGCTCCGCAAGGCTTTCGCGATTGCCTCGCGGCCGCCTTGCGCCGCCTGTGTCTTGACGAGCGCCGAATGCAGGTAGAGGTTATGCGGCATGACTGTCGCGCCGAGTATGCCGACGGCGAGCCAGATCATGCCCGTGTCGCGCAGCATGTCGGCGCGCGGAACCAGACCCGCCAGTACGCTGTGCCACGCGGGTTGGGCGAGCGCCAGTTCGATCCCGAAACAGACGCCGACGAACAGCATCAGCATGGTCACCGTGACTTGCAGCGGGCGTTGACCGCGATGCTGAAGCGCGAGCATCGCGAACGTTCCGGCGGCGGACAACAGGACGCCGACACCGAGGCTCACACCGAGCAGCAACTGGAGGGCCACGGCACTGCCGACGACTTCCGCCACGTCGCACGCGACGATTGCGATCTCACTCGTGATCCATAAGGCCAGTGTCGTGCGGCGGCTGTAGTGCCGCCGGCACAACTCGCCGAGGTCCTGGCCCGTGACCACGCCCACCGTCGATGCGATCCATTGCAATAGCAATCCCATCAGGCTTGCCGCCAGCACGACGCTCAGCATGCGATAGCCGTATCTCGCCCCGCCGTCGAGCGCGGTCGCCCAGTTTCCCGGATCCATGTACCCGACGGCAATCAGCGCGCCCGCGCCGATGCACGAGAACCAGCGGGGGCGTGACCGGCGAGAAACGTGAGCGCGGCGGTCCGTGCGCGTGCCGGCGGAATCGCCGCAAGCGGACAGTGCGGAGGGAATGGAGTCCATGGAGATCCGGAGCGTCGAAAAAAACGCTTCGCATGATGTTTTAAGCCCCCGACTCCGTCAATTCACTTTATTGCAAGCTCGAATGAGTTTCTCGCAATCGACCCCCGCTCTGTCCAACTTGAAAAGAACGCGTCCCGATCCGCTCTATGGCGAACCCATCAGCCGTTGAGTTTTTCTCAAGAACGCGAAAATTTAATCGTTTGTCGCGCGTGCACGATTCGGCCACAGTGAGCGCTCCTCGGGCGACAGCGTCGCCTTGGGCCACGCCCGCAATCCGGAGACTACCTTGACCACCAAGAGAAATACGATCGTGACCTGTGCCGTGACTGGCGCCGGCCTCACGCCATCCATGTCGCCCTACTTGCCGATCACACCCGATCAGATCGCCGAGCAGAGCATCGCCGCGGCTCATGCCGGCGCTGCGATCCTGCATCTTCATGCGCGCAATCCGGAAGACGGACGGCCCACCAACGATATCGAAGTCTGGAAGCAGTTCGTCCCGCGGATCCGTGAGAATTGCGACGCCATCATCAATATGTCGGCCTCGCTCGGCGCGACAGCCGAGGACCGCGTGTCCGCCGTGCTGGCGCTTCGTCCCGACATCGCGACCGTGATTGTCGGCTCGATGAACTATGGCCGCTTCAAGAAAGCGAACGACCTGAACATCACGAATCTCAAATACGATTGGGAGAAGGAATTCCTCTTCGGCGAGAGCGCCTATACGACGGTCACGCAGAATACCTTCGCGAAGATCGGGCAGATGATCGAAATC
The DNA here is from genome assembly GCF_031451175.1 of Caballeronia sp. LZ035. Classification (NCBI taxonomy): domain Bacteria; kingdom Pseudomonadati; phylum Pseudomonadota; class Betaproteobacteria; order Burkholderiales; family Burkholderiaceae; genus Caballeronia; species Caballeronia sp. LZ035. Next base: position 798,587 of record NZ_JARUXS010000002.1, on the reverse strand, counting down.
TTTTCAGACAACGACATCGCAATGGAATTCGAGTGTTATGACGTGGGCCATCTGTATATCCTCGAGTACCACCTCAACAAGATCAAGGGCGTGAAGCGGCCGCTCATCGTGCAGTTTCTGACAGGCATCCTGGGCGGCATTCCGTCGAACGTCGAGCATCTGCTGCACATGAAGCAAACGGCGGAGAAGCTGTTCGGCGACGATCTCGTTCTGTTCACGCACGGAACCGGCCCGAACAACATGAAGGCCGCAGCCGCAGGCGCGCTGCTCGGCACCAACGTCCGGATCGGCCAGGAGGACAACATTCAGGAACGCCCCGGCGTGCTGTTCAAGTCAAATGCCGAACAGGTGGAGAAAGTGAAGCGGATCCTCGGCGAATTGAACGTGGCGACTGCAAGCGCTGCGGAAGCGCGCGAAATCCTTCGCATGTGACGTTGCGGGCCGGTGTCAGAGCGCCGGCCCTGTCGAACGGGTTCTCAGGAGGCCCCATGCTGTTTAGCAGAATGATTGGCGACGTAAAAGTCAGCAACCTGATCGAGTATTACGGGCCGACCCACGATCCCGCACGCGTCTTCCCCGACCTGGATATGACGGCGTCGCTGACGCAGGCCGAAGCGCTGGGTCCGGAGCAATATTGCGCAGGGGTCAATCGATTCATCGTTGCGATTCAGTTGTGGATTGTCCAGTACGAGCGGCGAACGATCCTGATCGATACCGGCGTCGGCAATCGAAAGGCGCGCACCACGCTGCGGCAGAACATGCTCAACACGCTGGTTCCGGAATGGATGGCGTCGGTGGGGGTAACGGCCGCTTCCGTTACGCATGTCATCAACACCCATCTTCATTCGGACCACGTGGGCTGGAATACCGAGCAGGTCGACGGCCGATGGCAGCCCACTTTTCCGAACGCCGAGTATTACCTTCCGCTGGCCGATTTCGAGCCTCTGGCGCAGCAGTATGCGAGCGGCAACAAGGAGGCCGGAGGCGGCTCGTTCCTGGACAGCGTGCTGCCGGTCGTGGATGCCGGCATGGTGAACTTCATCGACGGCACCGGACGGATCGCCGACTTGCTGGACATCGAGCCGGTTCCGGGACACACGCCTGGGCAGGTTTCACTGCGCCTGAACGCCGGCGGCAAGGAAGGCATTTTCACCGCAGACGTGTTTCACAGTCCCATTCAGATCGTACAGCCCGGCATCAACACGACATTCTGCATGGACAAGAAGCGTGCGATCGAATCCCGAAGAGCGCTCCTCGCACGGGCGGCAGAACGAAACGCCCTGATCATGCCTTGTCACTTCGGCTATCCGCATTGCGGGTATGTTCTACGAGGTCCGGGCGATCAATACAGCTTCATTCCCGAAGACCGTACGCGTTGATGCGGGCGGCCCGACAAGAACAACGACAACGAACCTGCGTGACACGACCGATCGCGGGAGACTGAATCGACATAGAGGCAAATGATGAAGCTTTTCTGGTCTTCGCGATCGCCTTTCGCGCGCAAGGTCATGGTGCTGGCGCATGAGTTATCGCTCGGCGATCAGTTGACGCTGATACGGGTCGCCGTTGGCTCGATCCTGCTGGACGAGAACCTGATGAAGCACAATCCTCTCAACAGGATTCCCACGCTGATTTTCGACGACGGAAGCGCGCTATTCGATTCGCGCGCCATCTGTGATTATCTCGTCCAGTTCGCCGATACACATGAGCTGACTTGCGCGGACCACGCATCGCGGATCGCGGACGAACGTCGTCAATCACTCGGCGACGGAATCATGGAGCAATCCGTCCTGACGCTCGGCGAGCGCAAGCGTCCGGTCCAGCAATTCTCTCCGGCCCATGAGGCAGCCTACCGGTTGAAAACAGCCAGGACGCTGGATCTGCTTGAGGGCGAGGCGGAGCAACTCGTCGCCCTAACGGGTGTTACCATTGGCTCGGTCGCGATCGCCGTTGCGCTGAGCCACCTCGACTTCCGTTTCAACGAAGAGAACTGGCGGGGCACGAGGCCGCGTTTGAGCGATTGGCATGCGTCGATGACGGAACGATCCTCCATGAAGCTGACCGCGTTCGTGGAAGCTTAACTTTGGGAAACGCAGATGGGATGGAAGCTACCGCCCCTCAATGCATTGAAGGCCTTTGAAGCAGCGGCGCGACTGGAGAGTTTTACGCTCGCATCCGAGGAACTGAACGTGACTCCCGGTGCAATCAGCCGACAGATAAAGACGCTCGAATCTTCGCTCGGTCAAGTTCTGTTCGAGCGCAACAACCGTGAGGTCAAGCTGACGCCGGAGAGCCGCGACTTCGCCGCCGCCGTCGGCGAAGCTTTTCGCGCCATCGACATCGCCGCTGGATCGTTCATCAAGAGCCGCAGCGAGGAGCCATTGCGCGTGGCCTGCTCCATGATCGTCGCGACACGCTGGCTCTTTCCACGGCTCGGACGCTTCCATGCCCTTCATCCACACCGCCACGTCTCGCTGACCACCAATCTGCCGCCGCTGCACGCGCCCTTCGCCGGATCGACCATCGAAGCGCTCATGAAGCTGGGCACGGAGTCCACATGGGCCAGCGACATCGTTGCGGAACGGCTCTTCGGCAGCGAGCTCGTCGCCATCTGCAGCCCGGCGCTCCTGCGCGGCAAGGCGCCTCTGCGCGCGCCCGAGGACCTGTTCGATCACACGATACTGTCCACCGCCATGAGGCCCCTGAGCTGGTCGCAATGGATGGAGTCCGCGGGGATTTCTCCGGCGGCGTGCCGGCATCCGATCGTCGAACTCGAAAGCTCGACGCTGACCTACATGGCCGCGCTGGCAGGACAAGGCGTGGCGCTCGGCGAACGGCAATTGATCGTCGACGATGTGAGAGAAGGACGTCTCGTGGTGCCCTTCGATATCGTCCATAAGAGCCCGGAAAGCTTCTTCCTGATTTACAAGCGCGAGCTTCAGAATACTTCACGGCTTCGCGAATTCAGTCGCTGGGTGATCGAGGAAGCCAGGGGCAGCGAGATCGAAACCGACAACACACCAGGCATTCCCGCACGCCAGGCAGCCTAAACGCCAGCGAACGCCACGGTTTCCGCAATCGGAAAGCTCAGGGCAAGGGTATCGCCAGGCTTGTGCGTGGCCGTCGGCCGGTCATACAACTGGACCCGGTCGCCGCCCACATCGACCTGCACGCGAGTCATCGTGCCAGCAAAGCTGACGAAGCTCACGCGACCCTCCACATGATTGTGGTCGGCCAGACTCGCCGGGCACGCCGACGTGATTTTCACCGACTCGGGACGCACCGATATCGCCACAGGCTGATTCCGCGCAAGCTCCACGCGCGGTTCGCAAACCAGTCGCTGTCCGCTCGACGTTCTGATGTGTGCACGACCGGCCTCAAGCTTTTCGACCGACCCTTCCAGCCAGTTTGTCGAGCCGACGAACCTCGCGACGAAGCGGTTTGCCGGTTCGAACCAGATCTGGCGCGGCGAGCCAAGCTGGACGATCTCCCCGCGATCCATGACCGCGATGCTGTCCGACAGTTCGAGCGCCTCCGTCTGATCGTGCGTCACATACACTGTCGTTACGCCGATCTGCTGCTGCAACTTGCGCAACTCGTCCCGCAGTTCGTCTCTCAAGGACGCGTCAAGGTTGCTCAGCGGCTCATCGAGCAGAAGCAGCCGGGGTCGCCGCACGATAGCGCGCGCCAGAGCAACGCGCTGTTGCTGCCCGCCTGACAGCATGGTGGCGGAGCGGCCCGCATAGCCGGAAAGACTCACGGTCTCCAGTGCGGCATGAACGAGGCTCTCGATTTCCTTGCGCGTGTAAGCGATGTCCTTCGACACCTTGAGCGGGAACGCGATATTGTCGAACACGGACATATGTGGCCAGATCGCATACGACTGAAACACCATGCCGATATTGCGCCGGTTCATGGGTATCGAGATTCTGCGTGCGTCGTCGAAAAAGGTCTGGCCGTCAACGACGATCTTGCCGGTATCCGGCTCTTCCAGTCCTGCAATGCATCTCAATGTCGTAGTCTTGCCGCAGCCGCTGGGGCCCAGGAGCGTGAAGAACGTCCCTGCCGGAAGGGAAAACCGCGCGGCTTTGAGACCGCCTTGCGAGCCCTGCGACGTGTTCGGATAGATCTTTGACAACTGCGCTATTTCCAGCATCGGCGCGGCCGGATTCATGTTTTTCTTTTCCAGGGTCATGGAGTTTCAACGTCGCGAGATCGTGTAGAAGACCGTCGAACACACGGTCATGAGCAAGGACCAGAAAAGCCCGAGTACCGCGACCTCACCGCTCTGTCCGTTCGACCACAGATTGAACAGGGCAACGGCGATGGTCTGCGAATTGGCGCCCGCCAGCAGTAGTGGCATGGACATTTCCTTGGAGCCGATCAGGAAGATGAAGATCCAGCTCGACACCAGCGCCGGCCTCGCCAGCGGTGTCACCACTCTGCCGAGAATCTGGGCGCGGCTTGCGCCCGCGACCGCGGCGGCCTGTTCGAGCTCGGGATGAATCTGCATGATCCCGGCGTGCGAATATCGCATGCCGTAAGGGAGATAACGCGTCGAGAAGCCGAAGATCAGGATCCACAAGGTGCCGTAGACAGTGAACGGCACCGACAACGCCAGCTCCAGGAGCGCAAGGCCAAGGATCAATCCTGGAAACACAAGCGGGATAGTGACCAATTGGTCGATCAACGCGTATCCGGGCTTCTTTCTCGCGGTGATCCATCCGGCGAAAAAGGTAAGACCCGTAATCAGGCTTGCGACGCTTCCCGCCACGATGAGGGTGTTGAGCGCGAGCTTCATGTAATACGGCGACGAGAGCACGGCGGCGAAATTCCTTCCGGTCAGATGCATCAGCGTCGCATAACGGATTGGCCGTATGAAGGGCGTGACGGCCATCCATAGAATGGCGAGCAAGGGCAACACGAGCACGATGGAAAAATTGAGCAGCACGATCGCACCACCCCACCAGCGTGCGTTGCCTAGCCGAAATTCACGCGGACGATAACCCTTGCCCGTGATGCTCACATAGCGTTCGGCTTGTTTGTTCAGCTTCGAATAGAAATACAGCAGCAGCGCAACCAGGCCGATCAGGACGATTGAAAAGGCGCTTGCATAACCGACGTCCGGCGGCATGCGCTGAACGCTACGGTAGATCTCTGTCGTCAGCACCTTGACGCCGCCCGGCATGCCCACCAACGCCGGCACCTCGAACGACTCGAGGTTCCGGATGAACACAAACAGGATCAGGGCGAAGATCGCGGGCCGCGCGAGCCGCAGGGAAATCTGCCTGACGGTACAGGCGATCGATGCGCCGGACATGCGGGCCGCCTCTTCCATCTCCGCATTGGCCGCGCGAAATGTGGATGACAGAAGCAGGAAGACAAGCGGCGACCACAGGAAGCCTTCGATAAACACCATGCCGGCGAGCGAGGTGACGTTGAACGGCGCGTCTGTCGAATGGAATAGCGCTCGATACAGATCGTTCACCGGTCCCATACGGCCGAGCAGGAACAACCAGGCCGTAACGTACAGGATATAAGGCGTGCCCAGCGATATGATCGCGGTGACGAAGGCCAGACGCTTCAACGGAACGTCGGTCCGCTCAACCAGCCACGCGAGACTCGCGCCACAGATCACGGACACGACCGTAGCAAGCAATGCGAACACCATTGAATTCCACGCACTCGAAGCGAGCGCATTGCCATGCACCAACTTCAGGTAGTGATCGAACGTGAATGCGCCGGTCGACAGATTCGGATTGATCTCGACGAAACTCGTTCTCAGCAGGATCCATGCGGGAGGCAATACGAGTGCGCTCGCGGCCAGCAAGACAAGCCCGCTGAGCACCCGTGACTCGGCGCCTATACCCTTGCCGGAACGGATGCGTCGATTCGATTCGGAGGGTTCGACCGCGGCCGCTACTCCACCTCTATTCGGCATGTTCAACAATGCTCCAGTTGATTGTCAGCACATTCGCGCAGCCAGGCGTGCCTGCGGTTACCAGTCGAAGAGCTCGTCGACGATCGCCGTCCACTCGGCCTCGTGCTGGTTGTATTCGCCCGGTGTAATCAGAACCGCCTTGAAGTGGCCGGTATCCGGCATCAATCCGGCGAATTTCGGCGCCACCGCCGGACTGGCGGGCAGGTATCCCGCATCGGCAATGATCTTCTGGCCCTGCGGAGAAAGCATGAACTCGAGCAAGAGCTTGCCGGCGTTTGGATGAGGCCCGGACCTGACGAGGCCCGCGGTTCCGAAGGTCTCGATTGACTGATCCAGGGACGCCCACGCGACAGGGGCGCCTTGCGCCGCGCTGATGGCCGCGTGATAGTCATAGATCGACAACGCCATTGGATACTGGCCCTGTATGACCTGATCCAGCACCACACGCTGGTTGCTTGAAACATTGGCAACATGTTGTTTCGAGAGCGCCTTCAAAAAGCTCATGCCTTCTTGAGCGCCCTTGACCTTCAGGATGAACCCGACAAAGCCGACCGGACCGGCAATACTGGGCGATGCGCTCCAGGCCATCTGGTTCTTCCATTTCGGATCCAACAGATCATCCAGTCTGACGGGCGCGTCCGCGCGCGAGATCAGATCGGTGTTGATCGCCGGCGTGATCACCTGAATGATATTGGCGGTCCACAGACCTGCCGGATCCTTCAGTTCACGCGGGTAATCTCTTGCCGCCTCGGGCTTGTAAGGCGCGACCATACCGGCGGCGTTGAGCGGAAAGAACGCCGGCCCCGCGTCCCACACATCGGCGACGACGCTGCCCGCCCTGCCCTCGTTCAGGATCTTGAGCGTGGTTTCCTGCCATGGCGCGGGCGAGAAATTCACCTTGATGCCGTACTTTTTCTCGAACGCCAGTGCGATCGGCCGCACCACCTGGCTCACCACGAGCGTCGTGTACCAGTTGACTTGCCCTTCCTTCCGGGCGGCGATAACCAGTGGCGCCAGTTGCGCATCGTCCGCACGCGCATGCGAGCCGCCGCAGAGGAAGAACATGACGAAAATGGCGCGCAAGATCCACCACCCTGACTGGCGCGGCATAGAAACTGTCTCCAGACTTTTATTGACGATCGGCTGAACGAACGTTTGGTGCCTTCATCCTCGCACTCTGACCGTCTTGCGACAAACGATAAATCGTCCTGTCGATTGATCTTTTCTCAAGCAATTCAAAAGACTTGCGTACCGATAGCCTATGAGGTTCAAATAGCGCCGCGATTCTGGTGCGGCAATGTATTGAACGAGTGGAGTCGCTATCGATAACTTTCCTGGAGGTTTCATGGCTAAGCTGGGTTTTATTGGGTTGGGCATCATGGGTCGCCCGATGGCCACCAACCTGATCCACGGCGGACATACGCTTTTCTTGCATACACGCTCTGGCGTTCCCGGCGCATTGACTGATCTCGGCGGAAATGCGTGCACCTCGCCTGCGGACGTTGCTCGACACGCCGACATCATCTTCCTCATGCTTCCTGACACGCCGGATGTCGAGCGCGTATTGTTCGGTGAACACGGCATTATCGAGGGCCTTACGCAGGGCAAGATCGTCGTCGACATGAGTTCGATCGCGCCTGTTGCCACTCATTCGTTTGCCCGCAGGATCGAGGCTGCCGGATGCGGCTACCTTGACGCGCCGGTGTCAGGCGGAGAGGTGGGCGCCAAGGCGGGCAGTCTGACCATCATGGTTGGCGGCGCGCAGGAGGTCTTCGACGTGGTCGAGCCCTTCCTTACGCTGATGGGTCGGAGCATTACGCTCGTAGGTGAATGTGGCGCGGGTCAGACGACCAAGGTGGCAAACCAGATGATCGTGGCGCTCAACATCCAGGCCGTGGCCGAAGCTTTGTTGTTCGCATCGAAAGCCGGCGCGGATCCCGCAAAGGTGCGTGAGGCACTGATGGGCGGCTTCGCCGCGTCGCGAGTTCTCGAGATCCATGGTGAACGCATGGTCAAGAGATCCTTCGACCCCGGCTTTCGCATTGCGCTGCATTGCAAAGATCTTCAGCTTGCGGTGAATGGTGCACGCACACTCGAGGTCGAGTTGCCGCATACGACGAGCGTTCATCGATTGATGAACTCGTGTCTTGCTCTTGGACTCGTGAATGCCGATCACTCTGCATTGTGTCAGGCGACCGAGAAAGCGAACGGCTATGCGATAAGCAAACCGAACCTGGAATAATTGAGCTTCGATCGAGCGGAACGCAAAGGATCCCGGCGTGTAATATCTTTACCTGATTATCCCACTCGGCTCCTGCCCGCGCTTCATGAATGATCTGCTATCTGCGCTGTTCTGGTTAGCACTTGCCGCGGCCTGCTCGGCCTCTGTGGTGTGCGCGATTCGCGCTGCCGCCCGTCCAGTCGGGACGCTCACGCAGTTGCTGCGGCGCGCCTATTACGTGCTGGTTCTTTGCATGATCACGTTCGGCGCTTATGAACTCTACGACCTCTATTCCAACAAGATTGGAGGCGCCTTGACTGGACTGGCCGCCCTTGTCGTCATGATCGGCGTGTTGTTGGCGTACATTGGAATGATCGCGGAGGGAATCGTGTCGTTTTGGTCGCGACGGATGGTCAGACGTCGCGCACCCTGGCTTTCCAAGCGCCATAGGCAACCGATTTTCAAGTGGTTGCTGTCGCCAGGAGTGGTGCCGGACTGTTCGCACAACGCCTCCTGGCACCCGCATCTGATTGCAATTTTTCCGGGCTAGCCATCTGTCCGGTCGCGCTAATCCTCCACATCGAAAACGACCACCGCATTGCCCAACAGCGTCCCGCTTTCGACGGCTTCATGAGCGTTGACAATGTCGTCGAGTCGATACCGCGCAGCGATCGTATGTTCAAGCATTCCGTGCGAAAGATACGCGTTGAGCGCGTTGACGAGCACCGTTCGCTCTGCAATTGGCAACTCATACACAACAAAGAAACGGACTGCCGCGCCTATCTGAATCATTGGGCCAAAATCGAACGGCACTTGAGGCTTTCCGGATCCGTAAATCACACAAAGCCCTCCTCGCGCGACAAGACCCGGCAACATTCCGGAATTCGCGGCCCCATCGACCTCAATGACCCGATCCGCTCCCCGGCTATCCGTGATTTGCTTGACCCGCTCCTCAACATTTTCAGCGCGGTAATTGATCGCGTGGTCGGCGCCCAGGCGCATCGCAACGCTCGCTTTTTCCGAGGAACTGACGGTCGCGATGATGACCGCCGCGCCAAGCAAGCGGGCGAATTGAATGGCATACGCCCCAACCGCCCCTGCGCCGCCGCTGACGAGTACGGTCTGACCCAAAACCGGACCATCGATTGTCACGGCTCGCAAGGCGGTCAAAGCAGGAATGCCGAGGCACGCCCCTTCTTCAAACGTCGTGTCCTCCGGCAGAATCACAGCTTGTTCGGAAGGAAGCTTGATGAATTCGGCTGCCGTCCCGGCAGCACGCTTCCACTGACCATTCCATATCCAGACGCGTTCGCCAACGCGCGTCTGTGCAACGCCGTCACCTACGCTCACGATAATCCCGGCTCCGTCGCTGTGCGGAGTCACTCGTGGTGCAACCAGCGGTCGGCCGGCGCGGGTTTTGACGTCGGAGGGGTTGACTCCGGATGCAAGAACTTTGACGCAAACCTCACCGGCCGATGGAACCGGATCGGGAAGATCGCCAACATTCAATACCTGGCTCGCGCTTCCATTCTGCTCATACCAAGCTGCTTTCATTGCAAGACCCTCATAAAAGTTGTCAACGTCACTGGTTCAAGGATGCTTCACTCGCATTAAACTCATCGCCGTCGCAGCGTCACGACTTCGTCGGACCTGGCGAAAAAAAGCGGTGCGTCGTTAGCTGATTCGACTACGTGAAGCCCAACGCATGGACGTACTCTTGCACGCAGGCTCCTGAAGAAATCGAAAGCCTGAACCGGCGGTCTACTGCGAGAATCGCAGATATTGCGTCCTTCACTGCGGCAGCGTGCCGTAATACGTTTGACACCCCATGCTGCCGTTGAAGTCGGCCGCCAGTTCAAGCAGTTCGGCGCCGTCCGCTGAAGGCAGCAATGTGTCAGCGTAGTTGGGACACGGATTCGAGTACGCGTTCGGAACCGGCACCGGCGCCGGTTTGACCGTCCAGACTCCCGCTCCATCGGCGGAAGTGTTGACGAACAGGACTCTTCCATTGCTCGGCGAGACGGTGCCGTCCGCTTCGTAGAGCATCTGGCCGACTGCAAGCAGCGCGCCGTTGCCACCACCCGCACGGGTCCAGACGCTGTCCGGCGCATGCTCGAAGTACTGTCCCGTCGACGACACGATCCTGTTGCCCAGCGTCGATGGTGTGCCGTAATTCCATCCATCGGTCGAAGTTCTGGAGTAAGCGGTGCATTGTTGTTGCGAACCACACACCTCATAGCTCATGAAGTGATGTCCGTTGGGCAACGTGCTGACACGCGCCATACCCGGCCGCGCGTCGGCAGCCAACAATGCAACCGTATTGCTCATGTCCTGCCACGTGTGCCCGTCATACGTCCGTATCTGGACGATCTTCTGACTGCAGCACGGGTCGGTCTCGTCGGACCAGAACATCACCAGCGCGCCGTCGCTGGCGATGGAGAACTCGGGCTCCCACAGACCGCCTTTCTTTCCCGCACCACGGATCGCCGGCGTGTCGTAATAAGACCAGGTCTCGCCTTCATCCTTGCTGATGTAGACCTCGATAGCGGGCGTCGTCCCCGAATTGTAGGATCCGGCGCTCAGCAGCGTGCCCGCCGGCAGCGTACCGACCGCGACTGGCAACTCGAACAACGTCGAGCAGCACCGTTCGCTGCTGCCGGCGGCGGCCACGACGCTACCGAGCGGGGAGAACGTCGCACCACTGTCCAGACTCTGGAACACGCCATGGGCGCTGGCCCCCGGGCTGATGTTGCCACCGACGCCCGTGCTCGCGATCAATCGCCCGTTATACGCTGCCGGTCCGTGACTCAGCCGGATCACGCGTGGATACCAGCCGCTGCCCGCGATTGCGGTCTTGCCGATCGTGGTGGGCTGCTTGCTCCCCGTATCTGGACCGCTCGCACCCGAAGTCGACGAACCGCCTCCACATCCGGTTACGATCATCACAAGACATACAAACGCAAGCAAAGCGATCTTCTTGACGAACATGTTCCCCTCGCAGTTGGCATGGCGAACGCAATAGGCCATCGCAGCGCCGGACACACGCGACAGCTTGCGCACCGCCTTATTTCGTTCAGGGATTCGACGGCGTCGTTGCTGGTTGAATCCAGCTCGCCAAGTCTTGCGGCGACGTCTTGCCGACGACCGCTCCCGCTGGAATATTCACGTCGAGTCCGACGTAGAACGGGCGTCGGTACGAACCGATGTACAGGCCCGACTGTGTAGGCGCGTCCGAAGGCGCGTAACCTGCAAACACAAGGAAGTAGCGACCGCTCGTGTCGCTGACGATCGACGGCACACCTGGCGACAACACCTGATCGGCCACATAGTTCGGCCACTGCGCTTCCTGCGACTGCAAGAGGTACTGAACCTCCGCGTGATTCGGCTGGCCCCACACGCCGGCCGTATCCATTTTCTGCACCCGCTGGTAGGTCCCGCCGGAGGTCGGCAAGAACGTATCCGACCACGCGATACCGGCTTTGTAATCGGGCTGGTTATAGCCGCCGACCGAGTACGTCATCACATACTTCCCCTGGATCTTCGTGACGTTGCCGGTCTCGATCTGCCTGTACTGATTCGATTGACCCAGGCCGTAAAACAATTCCGAGTTGTAAGCGCCATTGCCGGTCTCCGGCCCGAGTAGCGGCACCGGTGCGCTCGATGCGGGCGTCGTCGCCGATTGCATGGCCTGTGCCGCGATGCCGTTGTAGGTATCCGCGAGGTTCATGCTATAGACGAGGTAAAGCGTGCCGGCGTCCTCGACATATTTGCCGTCGTAGTTTCCCGCAGCCCAGCCGCTCAGCGAACCGGCCAGTACGGAGTCGGCAGTCCAGGCTGTGGGAATGCCGGCGGCGGTACTCGTCGGGTGAGCGTGCATGATGACGTGCCAATCGGTCTTGCCTTGCGGCGCGGAGGGATTGTTTATCTCTACCGTGACCGCCATGTGCCACGCACCCATGCTGTCCTGAAAGATGTTCAGGTTCTCGAATCCGGTGATGGACGCCCCATGCGCTGCGGCTTGCGGCGCGACACGACTCAAGTCCAGGGCGTTTGCCGTCGCCGCGAAGCAGCCCGGTTGAAGATTGCCCGGGCAGGTCAGGGTCTGCCGGGTCGTTCCAGAGAAAGCCGGGAACGTGGAGGAAGCGGAAGCCTTCGTTTGCTGGATCGGGTAAGGATCCGAGAAGTAGCCGCCATGCGTACTGGGCATCACGTTCGTCATCGGCTGGACCACGATCTTCGACACGGATGGCGATGTGCTGTCCGATGATCCTCCGCCCGAGCAGGCCGACAATGCAAACAGCCCTGACGACAGCACGGCGACGAAGGGAATCCGGCAGGTTTGCCAGCCGATCATGGACTGCGTGTGACGTGTTCCTCTCATCGTGTCTGTTGCTCCGGTCCAGATAATGGGTCATCCAATGGTGGGAATGGCGGTCATCTAATCAATCTTCGGATGTTCACGGTTCGACGCTTCGCACTTCGCGAGTCGCGAGGCGCGACGCGGTCCGATACAACGCCTCACCCACGCTCATCACGGCCATCGCCGCGCGATGGTCTTTCATTTGGCCTTCGGCATCGAAGGCTTCATGCGCAACACTCAACGCGAACGCTTGCGGGATCACCAGCATGCCGACCTTGTCGAGCACCGCGCGCATGGCCGTTTGCGAGCGCAGGCCGCCGAGTTGCCCGGGCGAAGCAGAAACGAGCGCCGCCACTTTGCCCGCCAGCAGCGCGATGCCGCCTGAACCGTCGCTGCGCGGACGGCTGATCCAGTCGATGGCATTCTTGAGCAACGCCGTGTATCCGCCGTTATATTCCGGCGTGGCGATGAGCAATGCATCGTGGGCATCGACCAGTGCCTGCAACGTCGATGCACCATCGGGCAATCCGCGTGCCGCCTCGACGTCGCCGTCATAGATCGGGAGATCGAAGTCGGCAAGGCGCGCGAACGTCACGATGGCGCCCGCATCGCGCGCACCTTGTACCGCCATGGCCAGCAACTTCTGGTTGAGCGACTCGCGCCGTGAACTGCCGCAGATGGCAAGAATCCTGATGCTCATGCAAGCTCCGGAAAGAGGTAAAAGAGATGCCGGTCTGCTCAAGGTGCAGGCGGCGTGCGATATTCGATTTCGCCACCGGGCAGGAAATACATCATCAACGCGCGGCCCGTGACGGTCGGAAAGTGCTCGCTCATCGGCGGGAACACGCGCCAGCCCGCACCGTGTCCGCAAAACTGCGCTCCGGCTTCGAGCGGGATGATCATGTTGATCTCGCCTTTCGTATGGCAGTGGTATTGGCCTTTTACGTCGCGCAGCAAGCCGCTCTCGACGCTCAGCTCCGCTGTCTCGTACGACGGCTCCGCGATACGGCCGCGCCGGTATGCAGTGCCGTCGACGGTCGCGTAACCTGCCCAGCCTTCGTCGACACCGGACTTGAGCAATTGCGCAAGCCGCGTGTAGCGTTCGGTGCGCGCACCGTATGCGCTGTTCAGGCGTGCTTCGAGCGTGGCATCGAGCGGCATCGCGCGAATGTCGTCGCACAGTTCGTGCACCCGTTCCAATAGTTCGGCCTTGTGAGGTCCTGAAGGCAGCATGGTGTTCTCCTGTGTTGTACGCGCTAGACCTGCATGAATGACGGCGTCAGCCCGAAGAAATGCGCGGCGTTTTCGCCGAGCATCCTGCGCTTCGCCGTGTCATCGAACGCGGGATGCTCGCTGATCAGCCGCCCGATGCGTTGCTCGCCGAGCGGATACGGATAGTCGGAGCCCAGCAAGACGCGTTCTTCGCCCATTACGTCGACGAGCAGTTTCAGTGCGCCCTCATCGAACACCGCGCTGTCCACTGAAAACCGGTCGACATACGACGACGGCAAGCGCGGGCAATCCTCGCGCACGATATCGCGCTCGCGCCATGCGTTGTCGACCCGTCCGAGTAGGAACGCGAAGCTGCCGCCGCCATGAGCGAAACACAGCTTCAAGGTGCGCGGGATGCGCTCGAGAGCGCCGGACAGAATCAGCGAGAGGATGCCCAACTGAGTCTCCGCCGGCATCGCGACCAGCCATGGCAGCATCCATTTCTTCATGCGGCCGTCGGTCATCATGTCCCACGGATGCACCAGTACCGGAATGCCTTCGTGCGCGCAGTGCGTGAGAAAGCGGATCAACCCTTCGTCGTCGAGATCCTTCGCGCCGACGTGATTGCCGATCTGCACGCCGCGATGCCCCGCCGCGCATGCACGCGATGCTTCCTCGCAAGCCAGGTCGATATCCTGGAGCGGCACCTGCGCGAGCGTCATCAGGCGCCTGGGGGCGGATGCGCATAACTCGAGCGCGTGATCGTTCATCCGCTGCGCCCATTGCAATGCTACCTGCGGCGAATAGCGATAGCCGAACATGACCGGCGTCGCGCACATCAGCTGGACGTCGATACCGAGCGCATCCATCTCTTCGACACGCCGTGCCGGATCCCACAATGTGCGCGTCACGGGCCGGAAAGGACGGTCGCCGCTCATGATCATGCCGCTCTCTCCACGCTCATCGATGGCGAGCCATGGCGCCTCCCGCGCGTCGAGCCGCGCCGCTTCCTCGCGGGTGACGGGCGGAAAAAAATGGGAATGCATGTCGATTCGCAAGCTCATGATGTGGGATATCCGGTGATTGCTGAGGGATGTGTCGAACGATTCATGCTTGAGCCGCGCGCGTGGTGAATTCCGCCTGACCGAGTCCGCTGATCACGCACTGCACGTGCAGTCCCGGTGTCAGCGTTTGTGCAGCGGTGGCCGCGCCCGCCATGACGAGCGATCCCGCAGGCAAGACCAGCCCTGCTTCGTGTACGACACGCGAGGTCTGCACGATCGAGCGCAACGGGTCGCCGAGAATCGCGCCGGTCGATCCGACTTGCACGTCGCGTCCGTCGAAGCGCATTCGCACGCCCGCGTTGCGCAGTCCGTCGAAGCGCGTCGACCATGCGCCGATCACCACGCCCGCGCTCGAACAGTTGTCGGCAATCACGTCCTCGAGCGTGAACTTGAACGCCTCGTAGCGCGAGTCGATGATTTCCATCGCGGGTGCAACGGCTTCGAGATACGAACGTGCTTCGAGCGCGGTGAGCGGCCCGTCGATGTCGCGCTTCGTCAGAAAGCACACCTCCGGCTCCACACGCGGATGGATGAAGCGCTCGAGGTCGAGAGGCGCGCCCTCTTCTTCTAGCATCGCATCCGTCAGCCAGCCCCAGATGAGGCTGTCCACGCCCATCTGGATCATCTTGGCGCGGCTCGTGAAGCCGAGCTTCACGCCGACCGTGCGCTCCTTGCGTTTTTCGCGCCGTGCAATCGAGGCGCGCTGGATGCGATAGGCGTCGTCGACGGTGAACGGTGTGTGCGTGCTCATCTGCTCCACGGCGCGGACTTCGCGGGCGGCGTCGTCCAGATAGGCCGCTGCATCGTCGATGTTCATCGTGTCACCTCTGCCCGGGCTGCCTCTGTATTCAGCAGGTCGAGCGCGACATCGACGATCATGTCTTCCTGACCGCCGACCATGCCGCGCCTGCCCAGTTCGACGAGAATGTCCACCGTCTTCAGACCGTATTTATGCGCAGCGGCTTCTGCGTGCCGCAGGAAGCTCGAATACACGCCCGCATAGCCGAGCGCGAGCGTCTCCCGATCCACCCGTACAGGACGGTCCTGGAGCGGGCGCACGAAATCGTCGGCGGCGTCCATGAGCGTGTAGAGATCGGTCCCGTGATGCCAGCCCATCCGCTCGGCAGCAGCGATGAACACTTCGAGCGGCGCATTGCCCGCACCCGCGCCCATCCCGGCGAGCGAGGCATCGATGCGCGTGCATCCTTCCTCGACGGCGACGATCGAGTTGGCAACGCCGAGCGACAGATTGTGGTGCGCGTGCATGCCCGTCTGCGTTTCCGGTTCGAGCACGCGCCTGAACGCGCGAAAGCGCTCGCGCACGTCGTTCATGCTGAGCGCGCCGCCCGAATCGACCACATAAACGCAGGTCGCGCCGTAGCGCTCCATTTTCTTCGCCTGGGTAGCGAGGTTGTCGGGCGTGGTCATGTGGCTCATCATCAGAAAGCCGACCGTGTCCATGCCGAGGCCGCGCGCATACTCGATATGCTGCTGCGAGATATCCGCTTCGGTGCAATGCGTGGCCACGCGCACGATCCGCGCGCCCGCGTCATGCGCGGCCTTCAGATCGTGCAGCGTGCCGATCCCGGGAATCAGCAGCGTGGCGATCTTCGCGTGCGTGACGACATCCGCGACCGCTTCGATCCATTCGAGGTCGCTGTGCGCGCCAAAGCCGTAGTTGAAGCTCGACCCCTGCAGGCCGTCGCCATGCGCGACTTCGATGCTGTCAACCCGGGCGCTGTCGAGCGCGCGCGCGATGGCCTGCACTTGGCGAATCGAGTATTGGTGACGAACGGCGTGATTGCCGTCGCGCAAGGTCACATCGGAAATATGGAGTTTCGTGCTCATGCTCTCAGGCTCCCTGCAGGCTCAGGCGCGCTTGCGCCATGCGCTCGGCCGTGGCGAGCGCGGCGGACGTCATGATGTCGAGATTGCCCGCATACGCAGGCAGATAGTGCGCGGCGCCTTCCACTTCGATGAACACCGACGTCTTCAATCCGCTGAAGTCGCCGAGTCGTGGAATGTGCAGCGGCGCGCCGCCGGGAATCTCATCGAACTGCACGCGCTGCTTGAGCCGATAGCCGGGAACGTACGCGTTCACGCGCGCCACCGTCTCTTCGATGGACCGCTCGATCTTCTCGCGGTCCGCGAGATCGGAGAGCGTGTAGACGGTATCCCGCATCATCACCGGCGGTTCCGCCGGATTCAGCACGATGATGGCTTTGCCCTTCTCCGCGCCGCCGACGGTTTCGATTGCCTTCGAGGTGGTCTCGGTAAATTCATCGATGTTGGCGCGCGTGCCCGGTCCCGCCGAACGGCTGCTGATCGACGCCACGATTTCCGCATAGCGGACCTTCACCACGCGCGACACGGCCGCGACAATCGGAATCGTCGCCTGGCCGCCGCACGTCACCATGTTGACGTTGGGCGTGTCGAGGTGAGCATCGAGATTCACGACCGGCACGCAATACGGGCCGATCGCCGCCGGCGTCAGGTCGATCATGCGCAGCGACGGCTTCAGCCGGCGCAACATGGCGTCGTTCTTCACATGCGCCCCGGCCGACGTCGCATCGAACACGATATCGATGTCGTCGAAGACGGGCAGCCGCGTCAGGCCCTCGGCGCCTTCGTGCGTGGTCGCGACTCCAAGCCGCGCGGCGCGCGCGAGGCCGTCCGAGTGCGGATCGATGCCCACCATCGCCGCCATCTTCAGAAGCCGGCTGTGGCGCATGATCTTGATCATCAGATCCGTGCCGATATTGCCCGAGCCGATCACGGCCACGGAGAGTCGGGTATCGTCGTTCATGCTCGCTCCATTCATGTTCGTCTTTCGCATCCGCTTCACGTGAGGCGGGAGAACAGCGCCCGGACCGTGCCGAGGCCTTGTATATGCGCCGTGAACACGTCGCCGGGATGCGCGGCGCACATCGGACCCAGTGCGCCGGTCATCACGATGTCGCCGGCACGCAGCGGCGCGCCCACCGCGACCATCTTGTCGGCAAGCCAGACTGCCGCGTTGAGCGGATTGCCGAGACACGCCGCACCCGCGCCGGCGCTGACCTGATCGCCGCCGCGCTCCATCAGCATTCCGCAGCCGGCGATATCGAAGGCATCGAGCGTGACCGGCCGGCTGCCGAGCACGAACAGGCCACTCGATGCGTTGTCCGCGACGGTATCGGCGAAACGAATGTCCCATTGCGCGATACGGCTTCCCACCACCTCGATGGCGGGCAGCGCATAAGCCGTCGCGGCGATGATGTCCGCGATCGTGTGGCGCTCGTGCACGAGGTCGCGCGACAGCACCAGCGCGATTTCCGCTTCGACCTTCGGCTGCTGCGTCCGCGCAAACGGAATCTCTTCGCCGTCGCCGTAGGCCATGTGATCGAACAGCATGCCGAAGTCGGGCTGGTCGACGCCGAGTTGCGTCTGCACCGACGCCGATGTCAACCCGATCTTGCGGCCCACGAGCCGTGCGCCTGCGTCGATGTGTCGTTGCGTGTTGATCTGCTGCACGCGATAGGCATTCGCGGCCGAATCGCCGTCGAGCGCGCCGATCGCCTCGCGTACCGGCGGTATGGCCACGAAGGGCGTGTGCGATTGCGCCGCCCACAGCGCATCGGCAATCGAATGAAGCGTGTCGGCCGATGTCGTCATCACGCCACCTTCACGCAGACAGTGGTGAGCTCGGAGTAGAAGTCCATCGAATGACGGCCGCCCTCCCGTCCGAAGCCCGATTGCTTCGCGCCGCCGAATGGCGTGCGCAGATCGCGCACGAACCACGCGTTGACCCACACGATGCCCGTTTCGATCTGCGGCGCCACGCGATGCGCGCGGCTCAGGCTGGTCGTCCAGACCGATGCAGCCAGACCGTACGCGCTGTCGTTCACGCGCCGCACGACTTCGTCTTCGTCGTCGAAAGGCGCGATATGGCAGACCGGGCCGAAGATTTCCTCGGTGACACAGCGCGCGTCATCGGGCAGGTCCGTCCAGATCGTCGGTTCGACGAACGCGCCGTCGTCGCAGGCGTTGCCGAAGCGCGGCACGCCGCCGCCCGTGACGACGGTCGCGCCTTCTTCCACGGCAAGCCGGAAATAGCCGAGCACCTTGTTACGATGGCCTTGCGAAATCAGCGGCCCGGTCGTCGTGCCCGCTTCATAGGGCGAGCCGACCCGCAGCGCTTCGGTCCTTGCCTTCAGCGCCGCGACGAAGCGCTCGAAAAGCGGACGCTCGACATAGACGCGCTCCGAACACAGGCAGACCTGTCCCGCGTTGGTGAAGCTCGAACGGAGCACGCCGTCGACGGCTGCATCGAAGTCCGCATCGGCGAACACGACGGCCGCATTCTTGCCGCCGAGTTCGAACGACACGTTCTTCACGCCATCCGCAACGGCCTTCATGATCGCGCTGCCCGTTTTCGATTCGCCCGTGAACGTGATGGCATCGACGCCGGGATGCTTCGTGAGCCACTCGCCCGCCGCGTTTGCACCGTGCCCGTGAATCAGGTTGAAGACGCCCGGCGGCAGGCCGATATCGCGCATGACTTCGGCCAGCAGCGTCGCCGACGTCGGCGTTTCCTCCGATGGCTTGGCGACGACGCAATTGCCCATCGCGAGCGCAGGCGCCACTTTCCACGTGAACAGCAGCAGCGGCAGATTCCATGGCGAGATCACGCCCACCACGCCGAGCG
The DNA here is from genome assembly GCF_031451175.1 of Caballeronia sp. LZ035. NCBI lineage: Bacteria > Pseudomonadati > Pseudomonadota > Betaproteobacteria > Burkholderiales > Burkholderiaceae > Caballeronia > Caballeronia sp. LZ035. Next base: position 779,102 of record NZ_JARUXS010000002.1, on the reverse strand, counting down.
GCTTGCGCGTGACGTAGTTGAGCATGTCGCCGTCCGGCGTGGAGGTTTCGAAAAATTCGCCCGGCGCGGTGCGCACGAGATCGGCGAAGGTCCGGAAATTGGCGATGCCGCGCGTCACATCGAGACTGCGCGCCTGCGCGATCGGCCGGCCCGTGTCAGCGACTTCGGCGGCAACGAAGTCGTCGAAACGCGCTTCGATGCCATCCGCAATGCGCTGCAGCCAGTCGGCGCGCTCCGGTGCCCTCATGCGACGCCACGGCCCTTGCTGCGCCCGGCGCGCGGCCTGGATGGCGGCATCGACGGCGACGGCGTCTGCCTCGGCGACCCGCGACAGTTCGCGGCCATCGACCGGGCTCACGTTGGCGAAGCTGGCCTCTGCATCGACGAACTCGCCGTCGATGAAATGGCGCAGCCGCCGCGGCAAGGCGTTCGGTGCGCGGGCATTGGAAGTCATGTTCGCTCCTGCTCACTGGTTGACGTGAACCCAGTGTAGGAGCGTGCCCGCGCGCTGAAAAATCAATAGTTCCGACGTGGATATAAAGAACCGGAATACCCACGCGGCAGGTTGAAGATCAGGCGGATGCCCGTGTCACTTCATGCAGACATTCGACGAACGACTCGCATGCCGGACTCATTTCCTTGTTCGAACGCACCGAATAACCGACCGTGCCGAATGAACCGCTCTCCGGAATCTCCAGCATGCGCAACAACCCGGCGCGCACGAAACGCATCGCGGCGACACGCGGCATCACCGCGACGCGCGGCGCTTCGAGCAGCACGCCCAGATTGGTCAGCACGGAAAGCGATTCGATGATGTCCGTCGGCAGTGCGAGGCCGGCCTGCCGAAACATGCGCTCGACCGACTGACGCAACGGCGACTCCATGGTCGGCAGAATCCACGGCGCGTCGGCGATATCGCTCAACGATGTGATCGCTCCGCGCGCGATCGCCTGATCGCGTCCGACCACGACGGCCAGTGAATCCTCGAAGAGCGTGTGATGAGTGAGTGCGAACGCATCCGAAATGGGCAGATCGCTTTCGGGCAGACGCCCGACGACGATATCCACTTCGCCCGTCGCGAGCAGGGGAAAAAGCTCGACTGTCGGGCCTTCCCGCACCGTGACGAGCAGACGCGGCGCGCGTGCCTTGAGCGCCGTGATCGCCATGGGCAGCAAATGCGCGGAGGCCGAAATGAGGGTGCCGACAACCACATGCCCGGCAGTGCCGAAGCGAAAACTGTCGAGTTCCTCGCTCATGTGGCGGAACTCCGCGAGCAGCGATTTCACACGGCGGCCGACCACGATGCCCAGCTCGGTCGGTATCACACCGCGATTGTGGCGTTCGAACAGCGCGCCTTCGAACGAGGACTCGAGTTCCTGAACGACCTTCGTGACGGCGGGCTGCGTGAGTCCCATGTCGTCCGCCGCGCGCCGGATGGACCCGGTCTCCATGACGCGATCGAAGACCAGTAACTGGCTGAGCTTGAGGTTGCGACTCAGGCCGATCTGGCTAAGCGGAAAACGATGCATGATGGCGGCGTCGCTCCAGGCAGGGAATGAACCCGCATCTTAGCCGTGATTCCGCAACGGCCGCCGGCCTCGGTGATCGTCATGCACCGCTCAGGTCGCATCGCGGCCCGGATGCATCGTCCCGCAATGTGGGCAAGTCCGCTTTTCGGTCGACTCGTAGAAGGCGGCAAAGAGTGGCGGGAGGTCCTTGACGATGTCCTTCAATTGAACCTCTGCGCGATGCACCAGCGCGTCGCAGTTCGAGCAATACCATTCGAATCCATCGATCACACCGGTCGCGCGCTGACGCTCGATGACGAGGCACGCGCTGTTCTCTTCGGGACGTTGCGGCGAATGACGCACATGCGGCGGCATCAGAAACACATCGCCTTCGCGCAGTTCGACGCGTTCCCGACGTCCCTCCACGATCAGATTCAGCCACGCGTTGCCGCGAAGCTGATAGAAGAACTCCTCGTGCGGATCGTCATGAAAGTCGGTTCGATGATTGGGGCCGCCCACCACTGTCACGATGAAGTCGGTGTCTTGCCAGACCTGGCAATTGCCGACCGGGGGCTTGAGCAGATGAGCATGCTCGTCGATCCAGCGTGCGAAGTTGAACGGTTTGCCATTCAGCACCATCATCGTCTCCTGTTTGTGCGGATCAGCGCGGCGCGTACGCGACGGCCTTGATCTCGATGGTCAGCAAGGGATGCGGCAACTGATGGACAGCGACCGTCGTGCGTGCCGGCCCGTTCTCGTCGAAATACTCGGCGTAGACCTCGTTGTAGCCGCCGAAATCGTTCATGTTGACGAGAAACGCGGTGATGTCCACGACGTTCGCCAGCGTCGCGCCCTGCGCCGCAAGAATATCGCGGATGTATTCGATCACCGCACGTGTCTGCTGGCGAATATCGACTTCGGTCACGCCCGAGCCGTCCACCGAAGCGCCGGCGAAGCTATTGTCGGGCCGCCGCGAACTGGTGCCCGACACGAACAGCAGGTCGCCCGCGCGAACGAAATGAGGGAATCTGCCACGCGGCGTTGCCATGCCTTCAACCACGCCTGATCGAGTCTGGTGAATCATTGCGCTGTCCGGTCATTGTCGATGCTGACCAGTCTATGCGCCTGAAAATCGCCGGGGTAATCAATAACCGTGTCGCGGGTATTCCCGACAAGAATACCGGGTTGTTTCGATCGTCCTCAGCACTCGCGGGCGTTCGCCTGGGCGAAGGGATGAGCCAATCGATGCTGAGTCACCGCACGGTGTCACCGAATCGAGGCGTCGTGTGTACGCAGACGGACCTGCATGAAGTCGCCGGCGCAGACGTCCCTCATTCTGTTCAGAGGGTGACAGGGCTCACACTTCCAAAGTTTCCGACCTTCTCTGGGTCCGATATTCCAGTTGCCGACACGTTGAACGACGACACCATCTCGCTCCAGATGACAGGCAATGGCGTAACACCGCAATACACGGCAATCGACGATCGATGGCAAAACTTTCGCGCTGGTAGACATGGCCGGCGATCCGCGCCCGGGTGGCGAAGACTGGCGCGTCTTGCGTGGAGGCGTCCGTTCGCCTGCCATCGAGACGATGCTGGTGAGGCCTTACATCAACCGTCGTCGGCAATCACCGCTTCTTGATCCGGCTGGAGTCTTCAAGACTGCGCCCGCCGAAGATTCGTCGCATGCCGCCGCCGTTTCCCAGAACGACCATACGTCCGTTCCTGCAGCACGCAAACTCCACTCACTCATCCCTACTCCGACAGCGGCACCGTCTCCCGCTCATCCGCCTCGAACCAGTTCGGATTCCGCGCCGCAATAGGCCCGAGCGTCACCAGAATCTCCCTCAGATGCGCGCGCATGGCATGCTCGGCGGCATCCGGATCGTGCGACCGCAACGCAGCAAAAATCTTCGCATGCTGCCTGATCAGATGATCCAGTGGCGAATCGTCCGGCAGACTCAGATAACGCACGCGATCCATCTGCGCCTTGATGTCCTGAATCGTCTCCCACGCGGCGCCGCAATCGATCGTCTGCGCAATCGTGAAATGGAACGCTTCATCGAGCGCCAGAAAAGCGGCCGTGTCATTTGCCTTGGCTGCGACCTTCTGATCGCGCAGATTGTTGGCCAACAACTTGATCTGTTCGTCGGTGATATGTACAGCGGCCTTGCGCGCGACCGCGGTTTCAATCGCCTCGCGAATGAAGCGCCCTTCGCGCACGCGCCTCGGTGAAATACGCTTCACGAACGTGCCACGTTGCGGCAGCACCTGAAGCACGCCCGCTTCCACCAGCTTGATGAACGCCTCGCGCACCGGCTGGCGCGAGACATGAAACATGTCGGAGACCTCTTTCTCCGACAGCGGCGTGCCGGGCATCATCTCACCCACGAAAATCGCCTGACGCAGCGCGCGATAGATCTGCCGCGTAATGGGCTCGGGCGAATCCACCGACACGTGCGCGCGCAGGTCAGGCAGCATGACCGCCTCCGCGTCTCCTGCGCCCAGCCGGCGACGCCCGCGTTTGCGCGCCGGAGCTGCATGTTCGGCGCTGCCGGCGCGGGGGGACATCGTGTCGTCGGATTTCGAGGCTTTCATGTTTTCGATGCGGTGGGAAGGGTGTGCCTTGCCGCCATACTACTATGTTTCATTGCCATTTCAGGCGCATGATCGCGCTTCGCGGCGTTACGCCGTACGGGTTTGCGCCTCGCGGCTCGCCTGCTTTCTCGGCTCGCGGATGAAGACGAACGCACACAGTGCGCCGAGCACCGCAATACCGCCTGCAAGCACGAATGCCGCGCCATAGGCGCCATGCGCCGCTTCGACGATGAAGCCCGTCACCGCCGGCCCGATCACGCCGGCGAGATTGGCGAGAAAGTGCACGAAGCCGCTTACGCTTCCCACACGCTCGCGCCGCACGGTGTCCTGGATCACGGCCCAATAAACCGATCCGGTGACATACAGAAAGAAGATCGTCACCGACATCAGCGCGACGGCTCCCTGCGTGGTCTGCACGCGGCCCGCAAAGCCGACGCACAACGCCGCCATGCCCAGACACACCGACAGCACGATGCGCCGCGCCAGCAGCGGCTTGCCTGTGACGCGCAAGATCGCGTCCGTAATGAAGCCGCCCGCCGCGAGCCCGATGCTGCCGAGCAGCCATGGAATCACCGTCGCGATGCTCATGTCGCGCAGGGACATGTGATGCGCTTCGGTCAGATACGTCGGGAACCATGAGAGGAAGAAGAACAGCACGTAGTTATACGAGAAGAACGCGAACGCGGTGGCGAGAATGATCGGCTGGCGCAGGTAGAAGCCCAGACGCGCACCGCCCTGCCCGGCCTGCTCCTTCGATTCACCAAGGGTCTGCCCCGCGACGATCAGCTCGAGCTCGTCCTTCGTCACGCGCCGGTTCTGTTGCGGATGCTCGGTCGTCGTGAGGGCCCACAACACGAGCCACGCAAAGCCGATCAGCATGATGATGACGAACGCCCAGCGCCAGCCGAACTGCACCGCCATATAACCGACGATCGGACCCGCAAGCGCGCCGCCCAACGGCGTGCCCGAGTTAAGCACACCGATGGCGCTCGCCACTTCGCGACGCGGAAACCAGTTGTTGATCATCTTGCTGTTCGATGAACTGAAGGGCCCTTCACCCATCCCGAACAACACGCGCAGTACGATCAGCGAGGCAAGACTGCTCGCGAGCGCGGTCGCGCCGCAGAACAGCGACCAGATGCCCATTGCGCCGCCGAAGACTTTCTTCGCGCCGATCTTGTCCGACAACACGCCGCCGACGAAATTGAACAGCGCATAGCCGACAAAGAAGCTGCTGAACACCACGCCCATCTGCGCATGCGTGAAATGCAGGTCTTTCTGGATCAGCGGCGCGGCAATCGACAGCGCCGCGCGATCCAGATAGTTGATGACGCCCGCGAGAAACAGCAGGCCGACGACGAACCATCGCTGGCTTTTGATCATGTATGTCTCCTGTGCGCCGCGCGTTTTTGTTTATGTTGAATGGGCGGCTCGTGTTGTCGGGTGGGTTCAGTCGAACTGGATATGCACCTTCATCGACTGGTTGCGGTCATGCGCGACTTCGAACGCGCGGTTCGCGTCTTCGAGCGGGAACGCATGCGTCATCAGCGGCGTCAGATCGATGCGGCGCGACGCCAGCATCTCGGCGGCGATCACGTATTCATCGGTGAAGCGGAACGAGCCTTGATAGCGCAGTTCTTTCGACATCACGAGGTTGGCCGCGACCGGCGATTGTCCCGCCGGCAGATTGCCAAGCTGAATCACCGTGCCGCCCGCTCGTGCCGCGCGCAACGCGGTATCGAGTCCTGCCGGGCTGCCCGATGCCTCTATCACGATATCGAAACTGCCGCGCTCGCGCGACCATGCATCGATAGTCGCGCGATCGTCGGCCAGTACGGTTTCGTCGGCGCCCAGGGCGGCAGCCATCTGCAAGGCCTTCGGCGCGAGATCGACTGCAACGATGCCATGCGCGCCCGCACTGCGCGCCGCCGCCAGCACGATGCAGCCGATCGGTCCGCAGCCCACCAGCAGCAGCCTCGCGCCCACGAGCGTGCCCGCCTGCTTCAACGCATGAAGCGCAACGGCGAGCGGCTCGGCCATCGACGCCTGCGCGTAGTCGAGCGTGTCCGGCACCGGAACGCACTGACGCGCCGTCGCCGTGAGGTACTGGCGGAACATGCCCTGCATATGCGGAAACGTCGATGCACTGCCCATGAAGCGCATCTTCAGGCAATGATTCGGCATGCCCTTCACGCAGAAGCGGCATTCGCCGCAATTGAGGCCCGGATTCACGGCGACACGCTGGCCGACCCGCAAGCCGCTCACGCCTGCGCCGAGCGCCGCCACTTCCCCCGCGACTTCGTGGCCGAGCACGAAGGGCTCACGCACCGCAAAATCGCCGCTTTTGCCCTTGAAGTAATACGACAGGTCCGAGCCGCAGATGCCGCCCGCGCGCACGCGTATCTGCACCTGGCCCGCGAGCGGCTGCGGCGTATCGATTTCGTCGATGGAAAGCTTCTTCGCTTCGTGAAGGACGGCTGCAAGCATGATGAGGTTCTCGTGTTGACGCGTGGAGAGTCAGCGGCGCGCAGCCGGCGTGGCTGCCGCAAGCGCTTCGTTCGATTGATTCGATTGGTTCGATACCGCATCGCGCGACGGCGCGATCCAGTCATGCAGGTCACCGCCGCGTCGCACGGGCGCAGTCTCGGGCAACAGGAAGATCGAGATCGCCGATACGATGCCGAGCACAGCGACGTACGCAATCAGGCCAGTGGAACTGCCGCCCGTCGCCTGGATCAGCTTGACCGCGACCAGGCCAAGCACGCCGCTGCCAATCAGGGAACCGATCTGCCAGATCAGCGCAATGCCGCTGCATCGCACGCGCGCGGGAAACAGTTCCGGAAAGAGCGAGGCCTGCGGTGCATAGCACAGACTGTGGCCCACGGTGATCGCCAGGATCATCACGGTCTGGATCGCAAGACGGTTGCCGCTGTCGATCGCATGAAACAGCGGCGCGACCAGCAGCACGTGCAGCACCGCGCCCGCCATGAACGTGGCGCGGCGTCCAATGCGGTCGGACAGCGCACCGGCCAGCGGAATCGCGATGAGTTCGAGCACGACCGCAACGATGATGGTCTGCAACAGGAGCGCATCGGAAACCTGATGCGCGCGGCCATAGGCGAGCACGATCATCGTGTACATGCCGAACGTGCAGGCCTCGATCAGCTTCGCGCCGACGCCTTTGACAATGACGCCGCCATGTTGCTTCACGACCTCGACCACCGGCCGCGATTCAACCGCCTGCGTCGCGCGAATGGCGGCGAACACGGGCGACTCCTCGGTACGCAAGCGGATATACAACCCGACCACCACCAGCACGATGCTGCCGAGGAACGGCAGCCGCCAGCCCCAGCTCATGAACTGATCGTGCGTGAGTGCGGACGTGAGGATCGCGAAGATGCCCGATGGAATCAGAAAGCCCGCAGGCGCGCCCAGTTGCACGAGACTCGCGAAGAAGCCGCGTTCACGCGGCGGAGCGTATTCCGCCGTCAGCAGCACCGCGCCCGCCTGTTCGCCGCCCACGCCGAAGCCCTGCAACACGCGAATGAAGATGAGCGCAGCGGGCGCCCAGATGCCCGCTTGCGAATAGTCCGGCAGAAGACCGATGGCGAAGGTGCCGAGACCCACGATCAGAATGGTCACGATCAAAGCCTTCTTGCGTCCCAGCTTATCGCCGAAGTGACCGAACACGATGCCGCCGATTGGTCTTGCAACGAAGCCCACTGCGTACGTGGCGAACGCGGCGAGTGTGCCGATCAGCGGATCGCTCGCCGGGAAGAACTTCGCGCCGAACACCAGCACCGCCGCCGTACCGTATACGAAGAAATCGTAGTATTCCGCTGCCGTGCCGATGGTCGATGCCGCTGCCACCCTGCGCAGCATCGCGTTCGTCTCCTTGTCCGCCATGTCTTGTCGTCTCCGCTAATAATGTTTTTTCTACAGCCTGACCGTCTGCTGTCACCAGTTCCAGAGCGTGCCGTCTTCCAGCCGCGCGACCGGCAGCCAGGCGGGATCGTAGGGATACTTCGCGGCAAGCGTCTCGTCGATATCCACGCCGTGACCCGGTGCATCGCCCGGATGCATCATGCCGCGATCGAACGACCACGCATGCGGGAAGACGTCGAGCGCTTCCTGCGGAAAGCCCATGTATTCCTGCACGCCGAAGTTCGGCACCCACAGGTCGAAGTGCAGTGCGGCGCCCATGCAGACCGGCGACAGGTCCGACGGCCCATGACAGCCCGTCCGCACCTGATACAGCGAGGCGAAATCCGCGATGCGCCGCAAGTGCGTGATGCCGCCCGCGTGCGTGAGCGTCGCGCGGATATAGTCGATCAGTTGTTCCTCGATCAGCTGTTTGCAATCCCAGATGCTGTTGAAGACTTCGCCGACTGCAATCGGCGTGACGGTATGTTCGCGGATCAGGCGGAAGCCGGCCTGATTCTCGGCGGGAGTGGGATCTTCCATCCAGAAGAGACGATACGGCTCGATGGATTTGCCCAGTCGCGCGGCTTCGATCGGCGTCAGCCGATGATGCACGTCGTGTAGCAGGTGCGTGTCGAAGCCGAACTTCCCGCGCACGGCTTCGAACAGCTTCGGCACGAAATCCAGATACTTCTCGGACGACCAGCTCTGCTCTTCCACCGCGCCCTTGGTCGCGGGCTCGTACATGCCGCTTCCTTTCGATACGCCATACACCGAGCGCATGTTCGGCACGCCGCACTGAATGCGAATAGCCTGGTAGCCCTGCTCGATGTGTTCCTCGTATTTGTCGAGCGCTTCGGGAATGTCGCGGCCCGTCGCGTGTCCGTAGACCATCACGCCTTCGCGCGATGCACCGCCGAGCAGCTTGTAGAGCGGCGTTTTCGTGACCTTGCCGAGAATGTCCCACAGCGCCATGTCGACGGCGGCGATGGCGGTCATTGTCACCGGACCACGGCGCCAATACGCGCCCTTGTAAAGGAACTGCCAGGCATCTTCAATACGACCGGGATCGCGGCCGATCAAAAGCGGACACACATGGTCCTTCAGATACGACGCCACCGCCAGTTCGCGGCCATTGAGCGTGGCATCGCCGATGCCGTGGACGCCCTCGTCCGTCACCACCTTCAAGGTCACGAAATTGCGACCCGGACACGTCACGATGACATCCGCACGAATGATCTTCATAGGGGAATTCCTTAGATGGCGAAACCTTCGAGTGAATACTACCATACCAGTATGTTACGGAGTCACTCCGGGTTTTCCCTCCGTCGTCCCGACGCGAAATCAATCAACGCTACCGACTTATGACCAGCGCAAACAGGCTTGCACGTACTCGTCTCGATACATTGCAGACGCACCTTCTCTCGCCGGAATGGCGCGAGCCGGATATCGGCATCGTGCATCTCGGCATCGGCAATTTTCATCGTGCGCACGAGGCGCTTTATACCGAAGAGGCGATGCTCGCGCGCGGCGGCGACTGGGGCATTTGCGGGGTCACCTTGCAGGGCGATGTCAGCAAGCGCGATGCACTGATGGCGCAGGATGGTCTCTATAGCGTGGTCGAACGCGGACCTGACGGCGTGCGTGTGACCGTCGTGCGTGCGCTGCGCGAAGTGCTCGCGATGCCTGTCGACCGTGCGCGCCTGTTCGAACTGCTGGCGGATGCGCGCGTGCGTATCGTGTCGCTGACCGTGACGGAAAAGGGCTATTGCCGCGACGCGACCACCGGCGATGCGGACTTCTCCCATGCAGCCGTCATGAGCGACCTGGCCCGGCCCGATGAACCGTCCACCGTTCCCGGCATTCTTGCGGCAGCATTGAAGGCGCGCCGCGACGCGGGCGTGCTGCCCTTCACCGTGCTCTCATGTGACAACCTCTCGCATAACGGCGCGGCGCTGAAACAGGTGGTCGTATCGTTTGCGGCGCGGCTCAGTGCGTCGCTTGCGGCGTGGATCGAGTCACAGGTCGAGTTTCCATCGACGATGGTGGACCGCATCGTGCCCGCCACAGCCGTTGCCGATCGTGAAGCCGCGCGCAACGCGCTCGGTGTCATCGATGAGGTGCCCGTGCCGTGCGAGCCGTTCCGGCAATGGGTGATCGAAGACCGCTTTGCTGCGGGGCGTCCGGCGTGGGAAGTCGCGGGCGCACAACTGGTGGAAGACGTCGCGCCCTTCGAGATCGCCAAGCTGCGCATGCTGAACGCCACGCATTCGACGCTTGCGTATCTGTCGATGCTCGCGGGCTTCGAAACCGTGAGCGAGGCCGTCGGCCACGCGCCGCTGCGCACGCTGATCCACGCGATGATGACGCATGAGATCGCGCCGACGCTCGACGTGCCGGCCTCGTTCGACTTGCTCGCCTATCGCGATGCGCTGCTCGACCGTTATGCGAATCCGGCGCTGAAGCATCGCTGCGCGCAGATTGCAATGGACGGCAGCCAGAAGCTGCCGCCCCGTATCCTGGCGACGATCGAAGCGCGTATCGCGAAGGGCAAGCCGTTCGAACGGCTTGCTCTGGCGGTGGCGGCCTGGTTCGTGTTCCTGCGCGGACAGGCCGATGACGGTACGCGCTATTCGATCAGCGATCCGCTTGGCGAGCGGCTTACACAGCTCAGCATGTCGGCTGAGAATGCGGAACAACTCGTCGATGCCATGTTGTGCGTGCGAGACGTTTTTCCCGAAGCGCTGGCGAAGGAGAATGCGCTGAGAGCTTCGCTCATTCGAGGCGTTCGAGCGCTTGAAGGTGGTGCGCGTCCGGCTATCGAAGATTATGCGGAGATGCGTTGAGCAGGAGGCTTGGCTTCAGTCTGTTCGGCTTGCCCAACCGCGGCTCTGACGTCGCGTGCCTCCCGCGTGCCTCAAGCGTCAGACCTTCTCTCGTCGCGAAGCGTCATCGTGAGTATGACTGCCGCACATGCAATTGTGGATTCAACGATGAAGGCGTCCCGGAACGATCCGAACCAGCTCGGGAAGTATCCCGCAATGACGTTACCCAATGTCGTTCCGAGACCCAGAAAGACGTTAGCGACAGCAAACACCGAAGTCACAGTGCGAGGCTCGACGGTCTTGCTGATATAGGCGGGAATCAGGCCGTAGATCGCATAGAACGATACGCCGAAACAGATGGCGGCCGCCTGCAATTGCCAGACTTCCGAATGAAGCGCGACCAGTAGCGCGGAACAAGCCAGCGCCGCATAGGATAGCGCGAGGGCAATACGCACGCCGGCCTTGTCGGCCGCCAGGCCTGCAACGAAGCCGCTGAAGAGTCCCACGGCACCGATGATCGACCATAAGCGGCCAATGGTCTCGAGCGCATAACCCTTTTCAGCGGCCAGAAAATTCTGCCACGGACCGCAGACCATCCCGGCCAGTGCCAGCAAGATCCACACCGTGAGGTTGCGCCCCGTCGCCAGTCGCCGCCAGCCATCGGATGCGCGACGGTTCTCTGCGTTCCTTGCTGTCTCGTGGACGAAGACTGGCGATGCGAACACGCGGAGCGCGATAAAACCGAACAGCGTGATGGCAAGCGATGTCGAGCCCGCCACGATCCATATCGTGCGCCATGCGTCGCCCGGCAGAAGCCAGGATACGAGAAAGCCATTCGCGACTTGTCCATAGGCGGTCCCGCTGGATATCAGTCCATTGACACGGGATCGGTAGCAGGACGGCACGTTTTCAGCGACTGCGCCGGCAGTCGGTATGACCATGAACGCCGCGGCTGCGCCGAGACCGGCAAGAACGAAGCCGGTCTGCACGACGCTGTTCACGCCCGCAAAGAGCAGCAGCAGCATGCTCGCCGCAGCGACGGCGCCCGTGATGACCCGGCCCGCGCCGAAGCGGTTTGTGAGGAGCGGACAAAGCAGCGCGGCTGCGAGGTAAGCAGTCTGTGCGCCGCCGGCCACGATACCGACCGACGCATAGCCGAACCCTAAACGCTCGCGCATCACTGGTACGACCAAGGCAAACAGATAGAGCCCGAAGCCGAACACGACCCCGACGAAGAGCGTGAAGACGATGGCGATACTGACCGTGCGTGCGATGGGCTGTGTGCGTGTGGATGTGCGTGCGGTCGTCGCCATGGCAATCTCAGCCCCGATGGAAATCTATATAGATAAGATACAATATAGATACCTCATGTCAAGGACGCTTGCGTCATGCAGGAATCGGACAACCTGGATGAGAGTCGGCTGCAGAAGGCGCTTCAGGCGCTTTCGAACCGTCATCGCCTCGCGATACTGATGTGGCTCGCCGAGCCGGAAAAGCATTTCCCGCCGCAGCGGGACGGTGATCTCGTAAAGGACGGCGTCTGCGTCGGGTTCATCACCGAGAAGATCGGCTTGAGCCAGCCTACGGTGACGACGCATATGCAGGCACTGGCGAGGGCCGAGCTGGTCACCTCGAAAAAGATCAAGAACTGGGTGTATTACAAGCCGAATCGACTCATGATCGACCGGGTGCTCAGTGAGCTGGATCGCACGCTGCGTCATTTGTGAGCGCTTGCAGGGGACGTTGGCCGGCTCACCATCAGCACCAAGAACATCTTTCCGATCGCGATGCACGCGCTCCGGCTGCGGGGCCAGTAGCGTGCATGGGCCACACCTTGGATCAGTGAAGACGAGCAACGCTCGCCTGCCCCGACCATCCTCGCGGGCCAGTTCATCTCCATCCAGACTCGGTGGACGGAAATGGCGCGCAGGTGTTCCGGCTCAGGTCCACTTCGAAACCGTCTTGCCTGTCGGCCCGGCAGGGCACGTCGCGCCTGAGCAGCCGACGGTGTTGCCCCGCGCCGGCCAACTGGACCTGGCGACTGAGCTCGCCCCAGCAAAGAACGGCTCATCGCCCGTCTCCAAACTTCCCCGCCTTTCGCACCTCGCCCCTCTTCGCGTCGCTATTCAACCCTGAACCGTCGTTCGCACGCCGGTGCGCCAGCGACACGCAAAAGTCCGCCGTTGCGGGCTTTCAAACCGCAGGCACCGCCGCCTGCCCCACATGGCGCCCCCCCCATCCGAACAGCATCCGCAGAGGCTTTCTCGTCCACTTCGGGGTAAACGCGAATGGCATGCCGTACTATGGAATACCAAAATACACCCATCCCCTCACCGTTCGCGAGAACCTCCCATGAACCTGATTCGCAAATCGATCCTGCACGTCGAGACAATCCACGTGGATGGCGCCAAGGACGCGGCCAAGCCACTCAAGCTGATCGGCGCGGCTGCTGTCATCAAGAACCCGTGGGCCGGCCGGGGCTATGTCGAAGACCTGTCGCCGGAAATCCGCGCGCTCGGCCCGCAGCTCAGCGAATATCTGACCAAACTGATCCTCGATGAAGCCGGCTCGGGCGAAGCGATTGAAGCCTTCGGCAAGAGCGCGATCGTCGGCGTCGACGGTGAACTCGAACACGCCTCCGCACTGATTCACACGCTGCACTTCGGCAACATCTATCGCAGCGCGGTCGGCGCCAAGTCCTATCTCGCCTTCAACAACACGCGCGGCCCGGCCAATGCGCCGCTGCTGATTCCGATGATGGACAAGAACGACGAAGGCCGTCGCTCGCACTACCTGACGCTCCAGTTCGCCATTCCCGATGCGCCCGCAGCCGATGAACTCGTCGTCGCAATCGGCGGCGCAACGGGTGGCCGTCCGCATCACCGCATCGGCGATCGTTACAAGGATCTCGCAGAGCTTGGAAATGACGTCAAGAACCCTGCTGCTGTCAAGTAATCGCAGCGCTCATTGCATTGAGCAGGGAACCGGCGAGCCGCTGGTTCTGATTCACGGCGTCGGCATGCAGGCGAGCGCGTGGTATCCGCAGATCGACGCGCTCTCGCAAGACTTTCGCGTCATCGCTGTCGATATGCCCGGTCACGGCCAGAGCGATCCGCTCGATGCACACGCCACGCTGCCGCAATTCGTGCAGTGGGCCGGCGAGTTCATCGAAGCGCTGGATGCCGGTCCGGTCAATCTCGCGGGCCACTCGATGGGTTCGCTGATCGCGGCAGGCGTCGCGGTGACGCGTCCCGATCTGGTCCGGCGCGTCGCCGTGCTGAACGGCGTGTATCGGCGCAGCATTGAAGCGCGGCAGGCCGTGCTGGATCGTGCGGCGGAACTGCGCTCCGGCACCATCGACGTCGACACGCCCCTGCGCCGCTGGTTCAACGAAGACGAAGCGCAGCGGATTGCAGCACAGCGCGTGGAATCGTGGCTGCGGGCGGTGGATCTCGAAGGCTATGCGACCGCTTACACCGCCTTCGCCCGGGGCGACGAAACCTATGCCGATGGCTGGCATGAGATCGGCTGCCCTGCGCTCGTGCTGACCGGATCGGACGATCCCAATTCGACGCCGGCAATGGCCGAGCAAATGGCGCGAGCGGCACACAACGGCCGCGCCGTGGTGATCGAAGACGAGCGTCATATGGTGAATCTGACCGCGCCCGAAGCCGTCAATCGCGCGTTGCGCGCCTGGCTGCAAGTCGAGCCGGACATCGAAACGATGAAGCTGGAGGTGTGAGTTGAGCACGCTTGGCGTATCTGCTGCCCCAATCAATACCCGCGAATTGCGCGATGCGTTCGGCGCGTTCATGACGGGCGTCACCGTCGTCACCACCACGCGCGACGACGGCGCGCCGCTCGGCTTCACCGCGAATTCGTTCTCGTCCGTCTCGCTCGATCCGGCCTTGCTGCTGGTGAGCATCGCGAAGACGTCGAGCAATTACCAGGCGTTCTCGAGCGCCGGCCACTTCGCGATCAACATCCTCGCCGAAGCACAGAAGGATGTATCGAACACTTTCGCGCGTCCGAGCGAGGACCGTTTTGCGACCATCGACTGGCGTTTGAGCGCGCATGCCAATCCGCTCATCGACAACGTGAGCGCGTGGTTCGACTGCACCACGCATAACGTCATCGATGCCGGCGATCACGCGCTGATCCTCGGCAAGATCGAAGCATTTCATTCGGCGGGCCACGCGGGCCTCGGCTATTACCGTGGCGGCTATTTCACGCCGGCAACGGTCGCAACGGAAGTCATCGCAGGACCGAGGGTCGTCGTGAGCGCGATCATCGCGCGCGACGACAAGGTGTTGCTGACACGCACGGCCGACAACAAATGGACCATTCCGTCGAAGGAAATCGGCCCTGCGGGCGCGGACAAGGCACTGGCCGATCTCTTCAGCAAGTACCAGCCAGAGGCATCGGCGAGCTTTATTTACTCGGCCTACAACAACACCGAAACGCATCACCAGTACATCTCGTTCCTGTGCAGCGCGCCGGACGAAGTCCCGGCCGCGGGCGAGTTCGTCGATATCGCCGATATCCCTTCGGACGCGTTCGCCGACAGCGCACTCGCCAGCATGCTCGCGCGCTATCACAAGGAAAACCAGTTGAAGCGTTACGGTCTGTACTTCGGCGATCACAGCAACGGCACCGTCCGCCCGCTTCATTCCTGAAAGGTCACATCATGCGTTTTTCCCTTTTTGCTCATATGGAGCGTGTCTCCGATAAGACCACTCAGAAGCAGTTGTACGAGGAGATGGTCGAACTGTGTCAGATCGCCGATCGCGGCGGCATGCACGCCGTGTGGACCGGTGAGCATCACGGCATGGATTTCACCATCGCGCCGAATCCGTTTCTCAATCTCATCGATCTCGCCAACAAGACGAAGCACGTGCGACTCGGCACGGGCACGGTGATCGCGCCGTTCTGGCATCCAATCAAGCTGGCCGGCGAGGCGGCGATGACCGACATCATCACCAATGGGCGGCTGGAACTGGGCATTGCGCGCGGTGCGTATTCGTACGAATACGAACGCCTGTCGCCGGGTCTCGATGCATGGCAGGCCGGGCAGCGCATGCGCGAACTCATCCCGGCAGTGAAGAAGCTCTGGGAAGGCGACTACGCGCACGAAGGCGAATACTGGCGCTTCCCTTCGTCGACCTCGTCGCCGCTGCCATTGCAACAGCCGCATCCGCCCATCTGGGTCGCCGCGCGCGATCCGAACAGCCACGAATTCGCCGTATCGAATGGATGCAACGTGCAGGTCACGCCGCTGCACTTCGGCGATGAAGAAGTCGAAAAGCTCGTCGGCCACTTCAATGCCGCATGCGACAAATTCAGCGATGTGCCGCGTCCCGAGATCATGCTGCTGCGTCACACCTACGTCGCGAGCAACGAAGCGGACGCACACGTGGCCGCAGATGAAATCAACGCGTTCTACAACTACTTCGGTGCCTGGTTCAAGAACGAGCGACCGGTCAGCCGCGGCATGATCAAGACGCTGACGAAGGAAGAGATGGCCGCCCATCCGTTCTATACGCCGGAAGCCATGCGCAAGAACAACGTGATCGGCACGCCCGAAGAAGTGATCGCGCGCCTCAGGGCTTACGAAAAACTCGGCTTCGACGAGTATTCTTTCTGGATCGATACGGGCATGAGTTTCGAGCGCAAGAAGGCATCGCTCGAACGCATGATCAACGATGTGATGCCCGCCTTCGCGTGAGGTGACGACACCATGAATCCGCAATTTCAGCTTTATATCGATGGTCGATTCGAACCCGGCGCCGCCACCTTCGGCAGCGTGAATCCGGCGACTGGCCAGATCTGGGCCGAGATGCCCGAAGCGCGCACCGAACAGGTCAACCGCGCCGTCGATGCCGCCCATCGCGCATTGAGCGATGCCGCATGGGCGAACCTGACCGCATCGGCACGCGGCAAGCTGCTGTACAAGCTCGCGGATCTGGTCGAAAAAGCCGCGCCGCGTCTGGCCGAAATCGAGACCAACGATACCGGCAAGATCATCCGTGAAACGTCGAGTCAGATTGCGTACGTGGCGGAGTATTACCGCTATTACGCGGGCATCGCTGACAAGCTCGAAGGCGCGCATATTCCCGTCGACAAGCCCGACATGCAGGTGTGGCTCGAACGTCAGCCGGTCGGCGTCGTCGCGGCCATCGTGCCCTGGAACAGCCAGTTGTTCCTGTCGGCCGTGAAGCTCGGTCCGGCGTTGGCAGCGGGTTGTACGGTGGTGCTGAAGGCATCGGAAGAAGCGCCGGGGCCGCTGCTCGAATTCGCCAGACTGATCGATGAAGCGGGCTTTCCGCCAGGCGTGGTCAGTGTCATTACCGGCTTCGGGCCGGAGTGCGGCGCGGTGTTGAGCGGTCATCCGAAGGTATCGAAGGTCGCCTTCACGGGCGGCCCCGAGACGGCGAAACACATTGTCTCGAACACGTCGAATAACCTGGCGAAGGTATCGCTCGAACTGGGCGGCAAGTCGCCTTTCATCGTGTTTGCCGATACCGACATTCAAAGCGCAGTCAACGCTCAGGTCGCGGCGATTTTTGCGGCAAGCGGGCAGAGTTGCGTGGCGGGCTCGCGCCTGCTGGTGGAAGCATCCGTGAAGGACCGTTTCCTGGCGATGCTCGTCGAACGCGTGGAGCGCATTCGTATCGGGTCGCCGAACGAGATGCAGACGGAGTTCGGGCCGCTGTGCACGGAACGGCAACGCAGGAATATCGAGGCGATTGTCGAAACATCCCTGAAACAAGGGGTCAACGTGCTGACGGGCGGAAAAGCGCTGGATCGGAAGGGCTTCTTCTACGCACCGACCATTCTCGATTGCAGCAATGTCGAGCAACCGGATTGCATCACGAAGGAGCTGTTCGGACCGGTCCTCTCGGTCGATACGTTCACCACGGAAGACGAAGCCATCGCCAAGGCGAACAGCACCGTATACGGACTCGCCGCGGGCATCTTCACCAGCAATCTGACGCGCGCGCATCGCGTGTCGAAGCGCGTCAAGTCGGGCATCGTCTGGATCAATACGTATCGCGTGGTATCGCCGCTCGCGCCGTTCGGCGGCTTCGGCCTGTCGGGACACGGACGCGAAGGCGGCATGAGCGCCGCACTGGAATACACGACAACAAGAACCGTGTGGCTGCGTACCTCGGACGCACCGATCAGCGATCCGTTCGTGATGCGCTGAAGCTCTGGCGCGACAACCCCATCAAGACGGAGACAGAGACACAATGAAAGACGCGGAGAACGACAACAGCGTTCTGACTATCGAGAGCAATTCGATCGAATACGTCGGGCCGGAGCATCGGCACGGCAAGCCCAGGGATCTGTTCACGCTGTGGTTCTGCACCAATGTCGCGCCGCTCGCGGTGATATCGGGCGCGACATCGGTGCTGGTTTTCAAGCTCGACTTCGTCAGCGCGATATTCGCCATCGTGGCAGGCCAGTGCTTCGGCGCGCTGTTCCATGCGCTGACTTCGGCGCAAGGGCCCCTGGTCGGCGTGCCGCAGATGATCCAGAGCCGCGCGCAATTCGGACGATACGGCTCGCTGCTGGTGGTCGGCTTCACGACCATCATCTATCTGGGCTTCTTCGTATCGAACATCATCCTGGCCGGCAAGACGCTTCATACGGCGGTGCCCGTGATCCCGGAGTCGGTCGGCACCGTGGCGGGTGCGTTGCTCGCCACGCTGATCGGCGTGATCGGGTATCACTTCATTCACCGTTTCAACAAGATCGGTGCGTGGTTCATGGGGATTGCGCTGCTGATCGGCATGTCGCTGATTGCGCCGGATCTGGATGCGGACGTGTTTCATCGCGGCAGCTTCGAACTGTCGAACTGGTTCGCCATGTTCGGCCTGTGCGCGGTGTGGCAGATCAGCTTTGCGCCCTACACGTCGGACTATTCACGCTATCTGCCGAAGTCGACCGGCTTTGCGCGGACCTTCGCGTTCACGTATTTCGGCACCTCGCTGGGCACCATCTTCGCGTTCATCTTCGGCGTGATGGCCGTCAGCGCCGGGCATTCCACCGATGCCATGCAAGCCGTGCAGACACAGACCGGCGCATTCGGCTACGTGCTGATCTTCCTGTTCCTCGTGAATATCATCGGGCATAACGGGATGAATCTGTACGGCGCGGTGCTGTCGTGCATCACGGCCGCGCAGACTTTCCGTCCGAAATGGATTCCGGGTCGCAATGTGCGTGTGGTGGTTTCAGCCATTCTGCTGATGGGCTCGACGTTGACAGCCTTGTGGGCATCGAGCAACTTTCTGGCGCTGTTCCTGACCGCTATCTTTGCGATGCGCATCGTCCTTGCGCCGTGGATCGCCATCAATCTCGTCGACTTTTATCTGATCCATGACCGGCACTATCAGGTGTCGGAGATCATCGGCAGCACGGGTGGCGCTTACGGAGCGTTCAACCTCAAAGCCATCGTCATTTATATCTTCGGCATCGCCATTCAGGTGCCGTTCATGGAGGAAAGCTTCTTCCACGGTCCGTGGGCGAACCTTCTCGGTGGTGCGGATATTTCATGGATGGTCGGTCTGGTGGCTACCGCGCTCGTCTACTATGTCTTCGCCTCGAAGAACGATTTGCACGCGCGCCGACGTGTGCCGGCCGGAGCGCATGCATCGAAATAACTGAAGCGGTGTCTGGCTTCATACAATCCGCCCGCGCTTCGACGCCGGCGGATTTTTTTTACCGAAACGATCAATCCTGCTATGGCCTCTTCCCCACTGCTGCTCGTGCAAACCGGTACGCCGCCCGACGACGTACTGCATCCGCATGGCGACTTTCCTTCGTGGTTCCGCCGCGTCACCGGCGATGCAGTCGACACCGACATCGTGCGCGTATTCGAAGGCGAGCCCTTGCCGCCGCCGGATGCAGACCGCATCGGCATCATCACGGGTTCGTGGGCGATGGTCACCGATCGTTTGCCGTGGAGCGAAGCCACCGCGCAATGGATTCGCGATGCAATGGCAGTCGATATGCCGCTGTTCGGCGTGTGCTACGGCCATCAGTTGATGGCACATGCGCTCGGCGGGCGCGTTGACTATCATCCGCGCGGTCGCGAGGTGGGATGCCGCACGATCCGGTTGTCACCGGAAGCGGCGGAAGATAGCCTGCTGGCCAACTGTCCGCCGACCTTCATTGCGCATCTGATGCATGAGCAGAGCATCGTCGAATTGCCGCCTGGCGCTCGCGTGCTGGCATCCTCGGATCACGATGCGTATCAGATCGTGCGTTACGGGCCGAACGCATTGTCCGTGCAGTTTCATCCCGAGTTCACGCCTGCGATCACGGCGACGTGCATCAGACGGCGTCACGACGTGCTGCTGGAAGAAGGCCAGGACCCCGACGAACTCGTGCGCAATCTGCACGACACCCCCGACGCGCGCGCGTTGCTCGCGCAGTTCCTTTCTCTGGAACGCATATAAAAAAAGGGGCCGTCATCGGCCCCGTTCGCTTGAGATCACCCGCAGTTTCAAACGGCCATGCACAGGTACTTGATGACGAGATAATCGTCGATACCGTAGTGCGACCCTTCGCGGCCCAGACCCGACTGCTTCACACCGCCGAACGGCGCCACTTCGTTCGAGATCGCGCCGGTGTTGATCCCCACCATGCCGTATTCGAGCTGCTCGGCCACGCGCCAGATGCGGCCGATATCGCGGCTATAGAAATAGGCCGCGAGCCCGAATTCGGTGTCGTTGGCGTACTGCACGACTTCCTCGTCGGTCGAGAAGCGGAACAACGGCGCGAGCGGACCAAAGGTCTCTTCCTTCGACACGCACATATCGACGGTCGCGCCCGTGAGCACGGTCGGTTCGAAGAAGCCATGCCCCAACGCGTGACGCTTGCCGCCTGCGATCACCGTCGCGCCCTTGGCCACCGCATCGGCGATATGCGCTTCGACTTTCTTCACCGCCGCATCGTCGATCAGCGGCCCGAGCGTCACGCCGGATTCGGTGCCATGCCCCACCTTCAACTTGCCGACCGCCTCCGCGAGCTTTTGCGCAAAAGCGTCGTACACGCGGTCGTGCACATAGAAGCGATTGGTACACACGCACGTCTGCCCGTTGTTCCGATACTTCGATGCAATCGCGCCCTCGACGGCAGCGTCGAGATCGGCATCGTCGAACACGATGAAAGGTGCGTTGCCGCCCAGTTCCAGCGTGACTTTCTTGACCGTCGGCGCGCTCTGCGCCATCAGCAAGCGGCCCACGCCCGTCGATCCCGTGAACGACAGCTTGCGCACGATCGGGCTGCGCGTGATGGCGCCGCCGATCTCCTTCGGGTCGCCCGTCACTACGTTCAGCACGCCGGCTGGAATGCCCGCGCGTTCCGCCAGCACTGCCATCGCGAAGGCCGAGAACGGTGTCGATTCCGCTGGCTTGATCACGATCGGGCAACCCGCTGCAAGCGCCGGTCCGACCTTGCGCGTAATCATCGCAGCCGGAAAATTCCACGGCGTGATCGCTGCGCACACCCCGATCGGCTCCTTCACCACGACGATGCGCTTGTCCGCTGCGGGAGAAGCGAGCGTATCGCCCGCCACGCGCTTGCCTTCCTCCGCAAACCATTCGATGAACGATGCCGCATACGTGATCTCGCCCTTCGCTTCGGCAAGCGGCTTGCCTTGTTCGGCGGTGAGAATCAGCGCGAGATCGTCCGCGTTGTCGAGCATCAGTTCATACCAGCGCCGCAGCAGGTTGGCGCGCTCCTTCGCGGTCCTGGCGCGCCATGCAGGCCATGCTTTATTTGCGGCATCGATGGCGCGCAGCGTTTCGGCCTCGCCCATTTTCGGCACGTGGCCGATTGAGCGGCCGGTCGCCGGATCGAACACATCGAAGCTTGCGCCCGTATCCGCGCCACACCACCTCCCGTCGATAAAAGCCTCATGACGAAGCAGCGATGCGTCCTTCAGCATGGAGTTCAGTTCCACGATCGTTCCTCTTGCAAAGTAAAAAAGCGCCGCTGGGCGCGCTATCGAAGCGAGCCGCGCGGCGCGTATGACAGAAGCGAATCAGAACAGGTGATAAATGCCTACCCGTCCCATGATCTGGTGATTGCTGGTCGATGCCGACCCCACTGCGCCGTCGAAAATATCCGCATTCGATGCCGCGCCCGCTGCCTTCTGCCACACGCCCATGGCATAGAGCGAGGTACGCTTGGTCAGCGAGTAGGCCGTGGTCAAACCGACCTGGTGGTAGATCGGGATCGCCTGGCTGTAGCCGATGTTGCCGTGCGTATAAACGTACTGCGCGCCCACATACCACGCGGGCGTGAGGTTATAGCGTCCCCATGCTTCGTAGTTGTCGAAGCGCACGGTGCCGTTCGTGCCGTTCGCATCGTTGAACTTGGTGTTCGTATAGTCGATGCCGAGCGTGGCCGCGCCGATCGCATAGTTGATGCCCGCGCCGAACACCTGTTCGTTGGCCGGGTTGCCGACATAGCTGAACGGACCTGACGCACCGATCGCCGCGCCCGTGGTATTGCCGATGTAGTTGCCATCGGTGAGCAGCAGCGCGGGGTTTTTCGCATACAAGTAGGCGCCTGCGATGGTGAAGGGACCGAACGCGTAGTTCGCGCCGACGCTCCACAAGCCGGTGGTGCCCCGTCCCGCCGCATTCGTGTTGGTGAACGAATAGAGACCGCCGAAGGTCAGACCGCCGATCGTGGGACTCGCATACTTGACCGAGTTATCGACGCGAAACGAGTTGTCCGTGTTGTCGATATCGCCTGCGTGGACGAGCGGTCCGGCGAGTTGTCCGGGCGCGGTCACGGGTTGAAGATAGTCCACCACGGAATCGTACTGACGTCCCAGTGTCACCGTGCCATAACGCGTATCCGACACGCCGACATACGCCTGACGGCCGAACAGACGTCCACCCTGACGGCTCTGTCCATTCTCGGTGCTGAAGCCCGCTTCCAGCTTGAAGATGGCGGACAGACCACCGCCCAGGTCTTCGCTGCCCTTCAAACCCCAACGACTCCCGTAAACGCCGTCATAGGTGCCATCGCGCATGCGCCACAGCGAATGGCCGCCGCTGTTGCTCACGTAGTCGATACCTTCATCGATCACACCATACAGCGTGACGGACGATTGCGCGTGCGCATTCGCCGCAAGCAATGCGCTCCCCATTAACGCACTCGCGAAACGTACCTTGCCCCAAGCCTTTGCCATGCCTTCTCCTCCGATCTCCCGGATCGTTTGTGGTTTGTGATCTGTCGCTAGTGCGATGAGTGATGCTGCAACCCGCTTTAACACGCTGCCCGCTTCAACCCGCGCGCCGCCACGACGCGTTCTCCTGTCCTTCATCCAGCAACGCGCGCGCGATCTCCGCCACGCGTTCGACATGCGCACGCGCGGCATCACGCGCGCGCGGGCCGTCATGGGCGCGAATGGCGGCAAGGATCTGCTGCATCTCCTGAACCGCCTGACGCCCGCGATCATCGGACGCAATGGTCAACGCGCGTAGCCGGTTGATTCGCGCCGTCAGCGATTGCACGATCTCCCACGCGACGTTCTTTTGACCGCCGATAAACATGCGTTCGTAGAACGCGGTCGTCAGATCGCGCACGGCATGGTGGTCCTGTGTATCGAACGCCTTCTGAATGTGGCCGATGCACGCATCAAGCGCCTCGACGATTTCCTCATCGGCCTGCATCGCGCATGCCATCGCCGCCTCGCCTTCGAGCAAGGCGCGAATCTCGTAGATCTCCGCGGCGGACGCCATATCGAGAATGGCGACGATCGGACCTTGATTCGGCAGCGTCTGGATCAGCCCTTCCGTTTCCAGATGACGCAGCACTTCACGCACGACAGTGCGGCTCACGCCGAGTTCTTCGCAGAGCGCGCGCTCGACCAGTCGATCACCGGGCAGAAAGCGCGCATCGAGAATGGCGGTGCGCATCTTCTGCAACGCGAGTTCGCGCAGCGTGACGTTGGGACGTTCGACCTTCAGCGACGGCAACATGATGTCAGGCCTGCGCGAAGAGCCTGACATCGCGCGTATCCCAATCGACGAGCGCCTGCGTGCCGATCGCAAGACCGCTGTCGCGATGAGCGCCCGCGGGCATGCGGACCGAAATCTCCTGTTCCCAGGGCGTGGCGACCGCGTAGTGCATGGCATCGCCGAGATAGGTGATATCGCGCACCGTGACGGGCAAACCCGATCCGTTTGCCGCCGCACCCAGCGCACGAATGCGCATTTGTTCCGGGCGCACCATCAGCGTGCCGTCATCGCCCGCTGCGAGCGTCGCATTGCCTGCGGTAGCGATCGCAAGGCCATTGGGAAAGACGCCACTCGATTCTTTCGCGCCGCTCGACGTCACGCGCACCGGCAGAAAATTCGAGTTGCCGATGAAGTTCGCCACGAACTTCGACGCGGGATTCGCGTAAAGCTCCTCGCCTGTGCCGCATTGCTCGATGCGCCCCTTGTTGAACACGGCAATGCGGTCCGACAGCCGCAAGGCCTCTTCCTGATCGTGTGTGACATAGAGAATGGTCACGCCGGTTTCCTGGTGAATCCGGCGCAGTTCGAGCTGGATCTCTTCGCGCAGTTTCTTGTCGAGTGCGGACAGCGGCTCGTCCATCAGCAATACGGGCGGATCGTAAGCGAGCGCGCGCGCAATCGCCACGCGCTGCTGCTGGCCGCCCGAGAGTTGCGCGGGCATCCGGTCACGAAACTCCGACAGATGCACGAGCGCCAGCATCTTTTCGACCTTCGCCTTCACCTCGGCATCCGGACGGCGACGTACGCGCAGCGGAAATGCAACGTTCTCGCCCACCGTCAGATGAGGAAACAGCGTGTAGCGCTGAAACACCATGCCGATGTTGCGCTTGTTGGGCGCAACCGACAGCAGCGGCTTGCCGTCGAGCAGCACGCGCCCTTCGGTCGGCTCCTGGAAGCCCGCGACGATATACAAGGTCGTGCTCTTGCCCGAACCCGACGGCCCGAGAAAGGTCATGAATTCACCGCGATTGATATCGAGCGATACGTTGTCGATAGCAACGACGTCGTCATACGTCTTGCGCAGGCGCTGGATTTGCAGGAATGTCATGGTGCGTTACCTCACTTCACGGAACGGGGACGGCGCAACACCGCGGCCGCCAGCATTAAAAGAGTCGTCAGCGCAACGAGCAGCGAAGACGCCGCGGCGACCACCGGCGTCAGGTCCTGACGCAAGGTCGACCAGATGCGCACCGGCAAGGTCTGCAAGGTGGGGCTCGACATGAAGATCGACACGACCACTTCATCCCACGACGCGAGAAACGAGAAGATCGCGGCGGCAAAGATGCCGAGATGAATCGCGGGCAAGGTCACACGCAACTTCACGGCGAGCGGCGAGGCACCGCACACGAGAGCGGCGTCTTCGAGCGCGGTATCGAAGCTCGCCAGCGAATTGCTGATGGAGATGATCGAGAACGGCAGCGCAATGATCAGATGGCCGATGACGAAACCTGTCGTCGTGCCGTTCAGTCCCACGCGCAGGCTGAACGCATACAGCGCGACGGCCAGGACGACCACGGGCAGCACCATCGGCGTGAGAAAGAAGGCTTGCAGCGCGCCGCGTCCCTTGAACTTGCCGCGTGTCAGCGCCAGCGATGCCAGCAGCCCGAGCAGTACCGACAGCACCGTGACGATCACCGCGAGCTTGGCGCTCGTGAGCAACGCATCGACCCATCCCGAATCCGTGAACAGCTGGCGATACCACTCCAGTGTCCAGCCCGGCGCGGGAAAGATGAGCCATTGCGAATCGCCGAAAGACAGCGCGACGATAAAGAGAATCGGCATCAGCAGGAACAGGCCGACCGCGCAACCGATGGCGATCAACACCCACTTGAGTGAACCCAGGCGATCGAAGTCGAGCAACATGTCATTTCCCTCCCATGCTGGCACGCGCACCGCCGGTGAAGCGCAGTTGCAGCGTGAACAGGCCCAGGGTGACGGCGAGCAGCACGAACGCCGCCGCGCCCGCGAGATCCCAGTTCAACAGTCCTTGCACCAGTTGCGCGATGAGCTCCGCGAGCATCATGTACGACGGTCCGCCGAGCAGCGCCGGTGTCACGAAGTAGCCGAGTGCCATCACGAAGACCATCAGCGCGCCCGACGCAATACCCGGCGCCGCGAGCGGCACAAGCACGCGCCAGAACGCCTGCCAGCGGCTGGCACCGCACACGGCGGCCGCGCGCAACGTCGATGCATCGATGCTGCGCAGCGTCGCGTGCAACGGCATCACGAGGAACGGCAGCATGATGTAGGTCATGCCGACCGTCACGCCGACGAGGTTGTTCACCATGGCCAGCGGCTCGTTGATGATGTGCAGCGCCATCAGCAGGCGATTGATCGGCCCGGTCGATTGCAGCAGCACCATCCACGCAAACGTGCGGGCGAGCAGATTGGTCCACATCGACAGCAGCAGGATGGAGAACAGCAGCGAGCTGATCCTGCGCGGCGCGATGGCCAGCAGCCACGCAGTCGGAAAGCCGATCACGACGGTAGCGATGGTCACGACGCTCGCCACCAGAAACGTGTTGCCGAAGACCTTCAGATAGGTGGTCGAGCCGAGCAGTTCGACATAGTTCTGCAAGCCCGGCGTCGGCTCCATGATGCTGCGAAGCAAGAGCGACAACACCGGCAGCACGAAGAAGATCGCCAGCAGGAGCAGCGCCGGGGTGAGCAGGCGCAGATTGCGCCAGTCCGGCTTATGCCGCGTTTTCGGCGCGGGCGGTGCAACAGTATCGGTACTGAGGACGTTCGGCATGGTGACTCCCGATCCAGACGATGCGGTTTATTTCGACTGCCACGCGTACCAGCGCTTGGCGATGGCGTCACGGTTCTCGGCCCAGTACTTCATGTCGAGATTGATTTGCGACGCCTTGTAGTTGTCCGGCAACTGTTTGGCGACATCGGCCGGCATCGAGGCAGGCGACTTGACGTTGATCGGCGCGTAGTTCGTGTCCGTGGCGAATTTGGCCTGGGCCTGCGCGCTGGTCGCATAGGCGAGGAACTTCATGGCTTCGGCTTTGTGCTTGGCGCCCTTGGGCACGACCAGCATGTCGGCGGCCGTCAGGTTCTGATTCCACGAGATGCCGACCGGCACGCCGGTTTGCGCGAGCGCATGCAGGCGGCCGTTCCAGAACATGCCCATCGGGGCTTCGCCGGATGCGAGCAGTTGCTGCGATTGCGCACCGCCGCCCCACCAGACGATGTCGCTCTTGATGGTGTCAAGCTTCTTGAAGGCGCGGTCGAGATCGAGCGGATAGAGCTTGTTGGCAGGCACGCCATCCGCGAGCAAGGCGATTTCCAGCACGCCGGGCGCGGACCACTTATAGAACGTGCGCTTGCCGGGAAACTTCTTCGTATCGAAGAGATCGGTCCAGTTTTGCGGCTGCGCGCTCGCATACTTGCCCTTGTTGTAGCCGAGCACGAACGAGTAATAGAAGCTGCCCACCGCGCTCGGCGTCGCGAAACGCGGATCGAGTTCGTCCTTCTTCACCACGGTGTAGTCAATCGGTTCGACCAGTCCCGCTGCCTGCGCGGCATAGGCGAAGTCGCCTTCCACATCGACCACGTCCCACGTCACGTTGCCGCTTTCGACCATCGCTTTCAGCTTGCCGTAGTCGGTCGGGCCGTCCATCAGCACGTTGATGTTGTTCGCCTGTCCAAACGGCTGCGCCCAGTTCTTCTGTTGCGCGGACTGCGTCGTGCCGCCCCAGCTCGTGAAGACGATCGGATCGGCCGCGTGAGCGAGGGTGCCGATCGCAAAGATCGATGCCGCAAAAAGCGTCTTGCTCGTGTTCATTCGTGTCTCCTGCCTGATGGGTGTGTGAAGCCGCTTTCCGAGCGGTCTGCGTCGATGTTCAGCTCAGTGGCGAGAATTCAGCCGGGCGCATGATCTTGCTTTCCATCTCTTCCATCAGCGCCTGAATCTTCGGCGCGAACGCCTGCCATGCCGGGTCTTTGGCGAGCGCGGCACGACGTTCTTCGCGCTCGTCGAGCGACGGATAGGCCCAGATATGCACGATCTGATTCAACGGTCCGATCTCCGAGAAGAAGTAGCCGATCAGGTCCTTCAAATACTTCTTCTGCAACGCGATGCCTTCCTCTTCGACCAGCTTCAGATACGCGGGCACCGCGCCGGTCTTGATTCGATACGTACGGATTTCGTAGAACATGGGTATCTGGACTATTTAGTGAGAATGAGCCAGCGACTGGACTTTTCCGGCCGCGCTGTCGCCGACATAAATGCCGAACGCGTCTTCACTGCGCTCGCGCACGTAGCGTTGCAGCATCGAGCGCACGGCGTCGTCGCGGATCTGTTCGAACGGAATGGCATCGCGCGGGACCACGCGCACGCGCGCCGAACGCGATGCCAGTCCGTCGCTGCTGACGCGGCCCCGGTAATAGACATGCACGCCGTTACTGCTTTCGAACACGGCGAACAGAAAGTCGAGATGCGCGTCGAGCCCAAGGGTGACGAGTACGCCGCGCAAGCTGTTGGCATCGCTCGATGGTTCGAGGCGGATACCCGCGGGCAATTCCAGACCGCTGGGGGTATCGAGCAGAACGATGCCGTCGTCGAGCTCGAGAATCGCGCCGACCCGCGCACGCGCGCCCGCGGCCGACAACGCGTCCTGCGACAGGCTGAAGTTCACGTATGCGCCACGGCAGTAGCCGAGCGGCGATGACGTCGAATGCGCGAAATCCACCACACGGCCGATGAGGATGATGTGGTCGCCTGCATCGACGACGTCGTGGGTCTTGCAGTCGAAACTCGCGGCCGCTCCATTCATCAGCGGCGCGCCGGTGATGCGCGCGTGCCAGTCGACCTGCGTGAACTTGTCGGCGGACTTCGAGGCGAACACGCCCGACACGGCCTTTTGCCCTTCCGCGAGCACGCTTACTGCGAAGTGATCGGTCGCGGAGAACACCGCGTGACTCGACGCCGTCTTGGCGATGCACACCAGAATCAGCGGCGGATCGAGCGATACCGACGTGAACGAGTTCGCCGTGAAGCCGCGTGGCGAACCATCGGGTTGAATGGTCGTGACGACCGTCACGCCGGTCACGAATGCACCGAGTGCGCGGCGGAATTCCGCGATATCGATGGCCTGCTCTTTGATCGTGTTGATCGTGTCAGTCATGACATTCTCCTGTTGATGAGGTCCGCATCGCCTGCGTGAGGAATGCGCCGAGCCGTTCGTTGACGCGCGCCGCATCGGTGACGTTCATCATGTGGCGCGCACCGTCGATGATTTCCGCGCGGCCATCGCGCGAGGCAGCGGCCATCGCTTCCGACATCGCGGGACTGGAGTTCGGATCGAACTCGCCGGTCAGAAACAGCGCGGGCATTGACAGTGCGCCGAGTCGGCCGACATGCACGGCGTCCGAACTCGCGAACAGCCGATAGGTGCGCGCATAGCCTTCGGGATTCACGGTCAGCAACAGCGTGCGCAAGTCGCGCGCGGCGGCTTCGAGATGCGTCGGCACGGGAACGCCGAACCAGCGCGCGATGGTGGCGTCCACGCCTGCGTCGCGCGCACCGGCATCCAGCGTCGATGCGCGGTCCATCACCGCTGCGCGTTGCTCGGGCGTGCGGTCGTAGACGGCGTTCAGCGCCACGATGCTCGACGCGCGCGACGGGTGCGTCAGCGCGAATTCCAGCGCGACGAGCGCGCCCATCGAATGACCGACGATGTGCGCGCGTTCGATCTTCAGCGCATCGAGCAAGGCAGCAAGTTGCATCGCGTATTCAGCGAGCGTCGGTTCGGCGCTCGGCAGGGCGCTTTCGCCGTGACCGGGCATGTCGTACGCGAGCACCTGAAAGCGCGCGCTGAGGGCATCGACCTGGGGCGCCCACACGCTGCGATTCATGCCGACACCATGGATCAGCACGACCGTTTCGGCAGGCTCACCGGCCCGCGCCGCATACAGCGCGTAGCGCGTACCGCCCGCCATGCCATCCGCAATCACGCGGCTTTCTTCCGGCTTCATCTGCCCTACTCCCTCGAATTTCGCTTGATGGCAATGCTTCGGTCCGTCGATCTGATTTCTCACCAGATGATGGTATGCCATATTACGAACGAGACAAACGGTGAGGTATTATGGAATACCATGATACGATCGGAACGAACGCGCCGTGCTGCGGGAATTCGCGGGCGAAAAAAAACCGCCTGGCGGCGGTTCGTAGTGGGTCGGAGCGCGGTTCAGTCAGGCTCGGCGAGGCGACTGAGCGCCTGCTGTGCCAGTTCCGACACGCGTCGGATATGCGCCGACGATGCTTCATGCGCGGCGGCGCCATCGCCTTTTTCGATCGCCTCGAGCAGCGTGTTCATTTCCTGGTTCGATTCCGTGCCGCGTCCGGTCGATGAAATCGTCAGCGCCCGCAGCCGGTTGATCCGCGTGTTAAGCGTGCGTACGACCGACAGCGATACCGACTTCTGCGCGCCTTCAAACAGCGTGTCGTAGAAGGCTTCGGTCTGCGTGAGCACGTCGGCGAAGGCGTCTTTCGCGAACGCCGCCTCGATCTTGCGGCGAATGCCACGCAGCTTCTTGATGACTTCGGGCGTCGCGTTTTCCGCGCAGGCGCGCGCGGCATTGGCTTCGAGCAGGCCGCGCAGCTCGTAAATTTCGGCGACCTGGGTAGGATCGAGCCGCGCCACGATCGGTCCCGTGCGCGCCACAGTTTCAACCAGGCCTTCCGTTTCGAGGTGACGCAGCACTTCGCGTACAACGGTGCGGCTGACGCCGAGTTCGTCGCACAGGGTTCGTTCCACCAGGCGCGCGCCCGGGCGGAAGTAGCCCTGCACGATGGCCTCGCGCAATTTTTCAAGCGTCAACTCGCGCAGGGTCTTGGCGTTTCTATCAACTTTAAGATCGGACATGGGCCTTCGCATGGATGAACGGCGGCGGCGTCGCCGCTGGCATCCCATATTATTGCGTATTGTTCGTTGGCTGTCTGTCAGAATTAAATCCGTCAGGAACCGCAGTTGTTCCACTTTTGCGTGACGACACGGACGTCAAAAATTTCTCACGTTCCGGCTTCGGAACGATCAGAAATTGCAGCACGGGGCAATCGGGGGATTTTGGCTATCGCGGCGCTCTTTTACGATCGTTACGGCATCACGCGATCATGAAAGATCGCGGACATGTCAGCGTTTCCTTTAACCGTCGACGCAATCCAGCGAGCGCCCGAACATGAAAAAACTGAGATGCATCTCCACTTTTCCGATGATGTTGTTCGTCGCGTATCCGCTTCTGGCAGAGGCTGACGTCACCGTCAAGATCGGTCAGGTATCGCCACTGACCGGCGAGCTTTCGCATATAGGCAAGGACGACGAGAACGGCGTCCGGCTCGCAATCGAGGATCTCAACGCGAAGAAACTCCGTATCGGCGGGCAGCCGGTCACGTTCGCGCTGGATTCGCAGGACGATGCCGCCGACCCGAAGACCGCTGTCACCGTCGCGCAGAAGCTCGTGGATGACCGCGTCGCAGGCGTGGTCGGCCATGCCAACTCCGGCACGTCGATCCCTGCCTCGAAGATCTACGCGGATGCAGGCATACCCATGATCACCGAATCCGCCACCAACCCCAAACTCACGGCGCAGGGCTATAAGAGCGTCTTTCGTATGGTGGCGAACGACGTGCGGCAAGGAACGGTCATCGGCACCTACATGGTGAAGGAATTGAGGGCGACGAAGATCGCGATCGTTGACGATCGAACCGCCTATGGACAAGGACTGGCTGACGAGGTCGAGAAGGCCGTCAAGGCTTCGGGGGGCACTGTCGTTGCGCGTGAATACGGCACCGACAAAACCACTAACTGGATGGCGGTCCTCACGACCATCAAGAGCCACGTCCCCGATGGCATCGTCTTCACAGGCGGAGATACGCAAGCTGCGGCGTTCGCTCAACAGGCCCAGAAGCTTGGCCTGAAGGCAAAACTCATCGCAGGCGACGAAGCCTGCACGCCGCAATTCATCAAGCTCGCCGGAGCCGCGATGAACAGCAGCACATACTGCACGCTGGCCGGCGTGCCGCCGTCGAAGATGCCGCAGGGAGCCGCCTTCTTCAAGCGTTTCCAGCAGCGCTTTGGTGTGCCCGTTCAGCTCTATGCGCCGTATGCGTACGACGCCGTGATGGCGATGGCCAGTTCAATGCAAGCCGCCGATTCGGTGGACCCCAAAGTCTATTTGCCCAAGCTCCAGAGCCTGACGCTGGACGGCGTGACGGGACCGATCAAGTTCGACGGCAACGGCGACATCCGCAACGGTGCGATCACGGTCCGGCAGTTTGGC
This sequence comes from Caballeronia sp. LZ035, assembly GCF_031451175.1. Lineage (NCBI taxonomy): Bacteria > Pseudomonadati > Pseudomonadota > Betaproteobacteria > Burkholderiales > Burkholderiaceae > Caballeronia > Caballeronia sp. LZ035. The sequence continues at coordinate 746,919 of NZ_JARUXS010000002.1, read as the reverse complement.
CAAGGCGATTGGCAGGATAAGAGCGTGGTCAGATAGGCCGCTTTCGTCGCGATGGAAGACTCGAGAGCCTTCGCGAAACCGGACGAGGTACTTCACTCGTCCGCGTCCAGAGGTACCTCCAGTCCGACTTTCACTCGACTCATGCTGACGAGCGTCTTGAAGCGCTTGACATTGTTATTGGAAAAGAAAAGCTGCCGGGTCAGTTTGTTGTATTGCTCCATGTCGCGCACGGTGAGGATGAGCACGAAATCCCATTCGCCCGCGACGTAGTAGCACTGCTGGATCTGCGGGCACTGTTCGAATGTCCGCTTCATTGAATCGAGCAGATCGATTTGCTCACTCTCGACTTCCACCATCGAAACAATCGTAAGAGGACATCCCACCTTGTCGGGCGAAACGATCGCTGCATATCGATCGATCACACCGTCTTCCGCGAGGCGCCGCAAACGGCGATTCACCGCAGCAGTGGAGAGATTGACCCGGGCGCCAAGCTCATTTTGGGGAACTTGAGCGTCCTGCTGGACCTCGGCTAACAGCTTGCGATCGAATGCATCGAGTGAGGTCGCCATGGTGCGGTATCCGGTAAGGAAATGAGAAATTATTCCACCTCGAAGCGGAATTTAGCGACAAATTCACGCGGCTCAGGAAATATTATTTTGTCATTGATCGGCGCACTGACTCTCCGCTGCGGGTTTCTGCAGTCGCGTCGCACCTTTAATTGATGGAGCCGTGCAGCCATGCTGATGACCAACAAGCGCGCGTCGCGCGCTGACTATCCAGACGAACTCAAAGCGATTCTGAATGTCGAGTCCGCCGAACAGAGCCGTGCCTGGCTTTCGAACTGGAACCTGCTCAATGCGTGCGCTACACCGCTATGGGACCTGCCCGACGCGGCTGCCCGCCTTGGCGTGGCGCGCCTGAGCCTCAAGGATGAATCCACCCGCTCGCCCCTCGGCAGCTTCAAGGCGCTGGGCGCGCCGATCGCTCTCATACGTCTGGTGCTGCGTTTGTGGCCCGGGCACGATCTCGATCCCAAGGGCTTGATCGAGGGACGCTACAAGGACATGCTGACGAACCTGGTCGTGACCAGTGCTACCGACGGCAACCATGGCAAGGCCTTAGCGGCCGCAGCACGAACGCTTGGATGCCACTGTGTGATCGTCCTGCACGCCAACGTCAGCGTCGAACGTGAGCAGGCCATCGCGGCCTATGGCGCACGCATCATTCGCATCAGTGGCAACTATGACGAATCGGTGGAAGAGACCGCGCGCCTCGCGAAAGAAAACGGTTGGCACGTGGTGTCGGATACATCATACGAAGGGTATGAAGCGATTCCTCGCGACGTCATGCAGGGTTATGGTGCGATCGCTGCCGAGATCGTCGAGCAGTCCGAGCGTCATGCAGGCGAATGCGCCTTCACGCACGTATTTCTGCAAGGCGGTGTCGGCGGTCTCGCGGCTGGGGTGGCCAGTTACCTTTGGGAGATTCATGGCCGCAAACGTCCGCGGTTCATCGTCGTTGAACCGCAGCAGGCGGACTGCTTGTATCAAAGTGCGCGTGAAGGCCGAGCCGCGAAAGCAACCGGCTCAGTCGACTCCATCATGGCAGGGCTTGCTTGCGGCGAGGCCTCACCGCTTGCCTGGCGGTTCCTCGACCAGTGTGTCGACGATTTCATGACGATCGGCGACAACGATGCCATTGCAGCGATGCGCAGACTTGCCGCTGGAACGGGCGCGGACATCCCTCTGGTAGTCGGCGAATCCGGCGCTGCGGGCTACGCTGGCCTCGAAGCATTGCTGCAGGATTCACAGCGGGCGCAAGCCACCGGCTTGAACGGTGATTCCCGCGTACTGGTGATCAGCACAGAGGGAGCGACTGCGCCAACGGTCTATGAAGCATGCGTGGGTGAAACGGCCGACTCGGTTCTTTCACGCCAGGCTCATTGGCTGGACGCCACTGTCAGGTAAGAAAAACTGCATCGCCATCGAAAAGGGTATGCGTCATGGAAAACTCCTTGCAATCGCAGTTGAAGAGTTGGCGTCGGCATCTGCACCAGAATCCGGAAACCGGCTTCGAGGAAGTTGCCACATCGGACTACGTCGCACGCGCCTTGAGCGCCCTCGGTCTCGACGTGCATCGCGGGATAGGCGGGACGGGTCTGGTCGCCAGTCTCACGGTTGGCCGGGGTGACGGTGTCATCGGCCTGCGCGCCGACATGGACGCGCTGAATATCGCAGAGAATGCACCGGGCCGCCTGCATGCCTCACGGACGCACGGCAAGATGCACGCGTGCGGACACGATGGACATATGTCGATGATTCTCGGCGCGGCGCGACTGCTCGCCGAGAGAAAGAACTTCAACGGAACGGTGCGGTTCATTTTTCAGCCGGCCGAAGAACATGGTTGCGGCGCAAAGGCGATGATGAAAGACGGGCTCTTCGAACGATTCCCCGTCGACGCCATCTTTGGCGCGCACAATATGCCGGGCATGCCCGCCGGGACCTTCGCCACGCGCGCGGGCGGCATCATGGCGAGTGAAGACAATTTCGTCATTCACATCAAGGCCCGGGGCACACATGCAGCGCGCCCTCACATGGGCGTCGATCCCATCGTTGTGGCCTCGCAGATCGTGCTGGCGCTGCAGACAATCGTGTCCCGCAATCTCGATCCGAGCCTGCAGGCGGTGATCTCCTGCACGGAATTCATGACGGACGGTATCCGCAACGTCATCCCGTCGAACGTGACGATCAAGGGTGATACGCGCAGCTATGCACCCGAAGTCCAGACGATGCTGGCCACCCGAATGCGCGAAATCAGTGAAGGTATCTGCCGTACGCACGGGGCTGAATGCACATTCGAATACACGCACGAATTCGTGCCGACCATCAATTCGGCGGAATATGTGGACCTTGCCGTAGCTGCGGCTCGCGAGATCGCCGGCACGGATAACGTCGACGCCAACGTGCAACCCATGATGATCTCCGAGGATTTTGGTGCGTTTCTTCAGGCCGTACCGGGCAACTTCATCTTCATTGGCAACGGCGCTACAGGAAAGGAAGGAGGTATTCCGCTTCACAATGCGACGTACGACTTCAACGACGACATATTGCTCACTGGCGCGCGATACTTTGCTGAGATAGCGCGGCTCGCGCTCCCGGTTTCGTGAGCGATTCGGCGGACGGTTCGCCCCAGCATGTACCAGCCGCGTTTCGCCATGTCAGAACTTGTGCCGAATGCCGACCCGCGCAACCACCTGATTCGCCGTCGAGGAGACGTCTGCAGCGCCGGGGACGTACGCGACGTCCAGGACTGAACCTGTCTTGTCGCCGCCTGCATGCTGATAGGCACCCTGCACATAGACGTCCGTGCGCTTCGACAGGTTATAGTCCGCCATCAGCCCGGCGAGATGAAAGGCGGGGTGAGATCTTCCGTTCGATGCATCAAAACTCACACGCGTATAACCGTACATCGCGCCGACGTAAAAGGCCGGCGTGAACTGATACTTGGCGTTCACTTCGAAATTGTTGAAGCGAAGCGATGACAGCGTCGCGCCGCCGGCAGGCGTGATTGGGCCAACATAAGCGGAGCTGAGCGGTTGCGTGAGATACGTGTTGGTGTACGCGAAGCCAACCGTGGTCGCGCCCAGCGTGTAGTTGACGCCCGCGCCGAATACCTGTAGACGCTTGGCGACGAAGTTCTCATCGCCACCGTTGTTGATCGCGCCACTCGCGGTGGCGGACGGATTGTTAGCCTGGAGATAAGCTGCGGCGACCAGCAGGCCGCCGTTGGTGTACTGCGCGCCCACGCTGTACTGGCGGTTGTTGGCGAAATTCGTGTCGTTGCTGAAGCTATACGTGCCACCAAACTGAAAGCCCGCGAAGGTCGCGCTGGTGTACTTGACTGTGTTGTTGACGCGGAACGTGTTGTCAGTGTTGTCGTTATCGTAAGGATGCGAGAAGAGATAGCCGCCCCAATTTCCGTTGACCGTGGTCTGCGCCAGATAGTCCACAACCGAGTCATATTGCCGGCCCAGCGTGACGGTTCCCAATGCGCCGTCCGAGATGCCGACGAATGCCTGTCTGCCAAAAGCGAGTCCACCCTGCCCCAGCCTGCCGTTGTTGACATCGAAACCACTTTCGATCTGAAAAACCGCTTTCAGGCCGCCGCCCAGATCCTCCGTTCCCTTGAGCCCCCAGCGGCTCCCCTGCACATCGCCGCTCTGCATCTTGTACGCCTTGTTACCCTTGGCGTTGTTCGTGAAGTCGAGACCTTCGTCGATCAAACCGTACAACGTGACCGAACTCTGAGCGAAGACGGGAAAGGACACCACGACGATGCTCGAAGCCAGCGCGATCCTGCATTTACGCATTTTCTTCTCCAATGTTATATAAAGTCGATCAGTCTTTGGCGCTTCAATTCGCCAATGCTTTGGATCATTCCCGGCGAAGCTTCAATCAGCAATCTGCGTGATCAGAGTCGTCATCACGCCGCTCGATGCATCCGTACAGATGCGCCGTGAGTATCGCGCTGGCGTCGTAGTGGGCGCTGACGGCAAAGCCAAGCGGCGTCGCCGACATCACCGAGGTCAGCGCACAGGGCTCGCAGGCGCCTTCCCTATGCCATTTCAGCATCGTTGCCAGCCGACGTATCAGGAATCCGCCCATATGCCGCTCGTTTTCGGGTACGCAAGCGCCAGTGCGCATCCGACCAGCATGCACACACCAAATCCAATCAGCCCGATCTGCTGCGAATGGAATTCGTCCTTCAGCCACCCCAGTGTGGTCGTACCGATGAACCCACCCAGGTTGGCGAGCGATGTAATCATCGCGATGCCGGCCGCCGCGCCCGTCCCTTTGAGAAAGGTAGGCGGCAGCGTCCAGATGACGGGTATGGTCGCTGCCGCGCCCGCATTGATCAGCGAGAACAACAAGACTGTCGTCATCGTGTCGTGAGGCATAAACGCCGTGACAAACAGTCCGCAGCCCGCAACCAGGCACGGCACCGCCATGTGCCAGCGACGTTCGCGCGCGCGGTCGGAACTGCGCCCGCACCACAGCATGCTGACCACGGCGGCCGCATTCGGCAACACCATCCAGAGTCCGATCGAAAGCGGATCGCGCACGCCGGTATCGTGCAGGATCGACGGCAGCCAGAAACTCGTCGCATACACGCCGATCATGATGCAGGCATCGACGAGGCCCAGGATCCAGAGCCGTCGGTCGATGAACACGTGCTTGAGCGAAGAGATTTTCTCGACATGCGGATGGCTCTCGAGGTTGCCGAGCAAGATCCGCTTCTCGTCGATCGTGAGCCACGATGTCTTCTCGATGCTGTTCGGGAGCCACAGAAGCACGAAGACACCCAGCGCGATCGACGGCAGCGCTTCCAGCAGAAACATCCACTGCCAGCCACCGATGCCGCGCACGCCGTCCATCCCGTTCATCAGCCAGCCGGACAACGGATTGCCAAGAAGACTCGAAACCGGCATCGCGATCATGAACAACGCGACGATTCGCGCACGCCGTTCATAAGGAAACCATTGCGACAGATACAGCAATACGCCCGGTACGAAGCCAGCTTCGGCCGCGCCGAGCAGGAATCGCACGATGTAAAACTGCAACGGGGTTTTGACCAGCATGGTCGCGGCCGACAGCGCGCCCCACGTTATCATCACCCGCGCGATCCAGATCTTGGCGCCGACTCTCTCCAGCACGAGGTTGCTCGGTATCTCGAACGCGATGTATCCAACGAAGAAGAGTCCAGCGCCGAGACCATAAATGCGGTCGCTGAAATCGAGCGCATCGAGCATCTGAAGTTTCGCCAGTCCGATGTTGACGCGATCGAGGTAAGCCGCGAAAAAGCAGAAGAAGAACAGCGTCAGCAGGCGCGCAGTCACTTTGCGATAGAGTGCGTCGAGGCTGGCGCTTTCGGCCACGCGAAGCGGGCGGGCCGGAGCAACGGGGCGGGTAGACATGGGGTTTGCTGTTTTAGGGGTGACGAGCCTTGCGGACTGACATGCGCCGCGCCATGTTCACCATTCGCTTATTTCGAATGTCGAATGATGATCCATCCAGTCGTATTGAGCAGACGCGTGGTCACGCAATCGGGTGCCTGGCTTGTCGTGCGCCCTTTCTTCTTGATCGTCTGCTTCCGCGCGCGCGTCATCACGCACGCATTTCCCGATGGAAAAGCGAGTCATTGTTTTCCTTGAAATGAAGGTGTTGGCGCTCAGGCCCGATTGGAAGTCGCCGTGCCGACATGTGGCCCGCATCGTTCCACACCGATGCGAACCGTCTCCTCGGACGGCCGCTCCCACCAGTCCAGCTCGGAGAAGATTTCCAGTTCGAACGGCCCGGTATAGCCGATGTCGTCCAGCCATCCCTTGATGCGCGGAATATCGATGACGCCGTCGCCGACCATGCCGCGATCGCGCAGATTGCGCGTCGGCACGAGCCAGTCGCAATAGTGGAACGAGACGATGCGCTCGGGTCCCGCGCGACGGAGTTCCGCTTCGAAGGCCGGGTCCCACCAGCAGTGATAGACATCCGGAACGAGTCCCGCGCCCTCTCCGAGTTCATCGCAGAGATCGTTCGCCACCTTGATCGAATTCAGCACGCTGCGATCGCCCGCGTACATGGGGTGCAACGGTTCAAGGCCGAGCTTGACGCCAACTTCACGCGCATGCGGCAGCAACGTGAAAAGCGCATCGCGCACGCGGGCACGTTGACCCTGGATATCCTTGCTATCGGGCGGCATGCCGCCAACCACCATCATCAGGCATTGCGCGCCGATTTCAGCGGCGGCATCCAGCAAACGCCGGTTGGTGTCGATGGCCGCCATCATGCTTTGATCCACGCCAACATTGAGCCATTCGCTCGTGCACAGGGACGGCACCCACATCTCCAGTTGCCGGAGATGCTTGCGCGTCTGTGCGACACCATAAGCCTCCAGGTATGGCCGCCACACGGCAATACCGTCGATGCCCTCGCGCTTGTAGCCTTCGAGTGCTTCGGGCATGGTCCACTTGGGCGTCGTGATCTGATTGATCGCGAAGCGCGAAAGGTCGTAGGTCATGCGTCGTCTCTCTCTCTTGAGTGTGCCTGTCGACACATATTCGTCCGCGAAAAAGCCGCGTGACAGGCACACACCGCGATACCTGTACAGGCAGCGCGAACTGCACACTTTGGAGCGCTTCAGCGGTCGGCGGAGTCGGCGAGAAAGGCGTACAGGCGGTCGAAGTTGCAGTGTGCAACGTTGAACCGGAGCCAGCCCGTCTCGATGCGGCCAGCAAAGAAGAGATGCCCGGGCGCTAGCAGAATCTTCTGCTCGAAGGCGCGTTCCGCCAGTTGTGACGAATCCGCATCGATACCGGCGGGCCTGGCCCACAGGAACATGCCCGAGCGCGGTTCGCAGAAGACCTCGAAGCCACATGCGTCCAGCTTGCGGCAGGTCTTCTCCTGCGCGGCGGCAAGCCGGTCGCGCAACTGCTCCGTCTGCTTGCGGTAGTGACCTTCCGAAAGAATCGCGCTGACGAGTCGCTCGGTCACGGTGGGCGTCGACATGCCCGATACGAGCTTCTGATAGAGCAGGCCTTCGAGGACATCATGATCGGCGACGACGAAGCCCACTCGCAAACCCGCACCAATGGTCTTCGAAAAGCTGCCGATATAGATGACGTTCTTCAACTGGTCCATCGACGCGAGCGTGAAGTGTGCGCCCTGCACCAGATCGGCGGAGACATCGTCCTCGACGATCAGACAGTCGTGACGCTCGGCGATCTTGAGCACCTTATAGGCGGCCGCGGAGCTATAGCTCGCGCCGGTCGGGTTGTGCAGCCGGCTATTGGTGAAGTACAGCTTCGGGCGATGCGCGTCGAACGCGGCCTGCATCGCGCCAACATCGGGGCCGGTGGGGGTCATTGGAATGCCAATCGTCTCGACGTCGCGCATGCGCAGCGCCACCAGCAGATCGCTGTAGCACGGCGCGTCGACCATGACGACGTCGCCCGGCTGCGTGAACTGGCGGATGACGAGATCGAGCGCCTGATTTGCGCCGAGCGTCGTCATCACGCCGGCGACATTCGTTTCGATCTCGTATTCGGCCAGCTGCCGCACGATCTGTTCGCGCAGCCGCTCGTAACCGCGCGCATGTCCGTACCCCAGCAGATGCTCGGGGTGCGCGGCGAGTTGCCTGAGCGAGCGCGCAATGCCTTCGCTATCGAACCAGGTTTCGGGAAGCCAGCCCGCGCCCGCGTGAATGGCGCCCTCGCTCGCGCCGAGAAAATTGCGCACGAGCCAGCCGTTGGTGACTTTCTCGTCGAGCTTCTCCACCGATCTCTGCGGCATGCCGGGACGCCGCTCCGAAACATAGAAGCCCGAACCGCGCCGCGCGACCAGCACGCCCTGCGCGACGAGCCGGTCATACGCCTCCACCACCGTGAAAGTGGACACGCCATGTGCGAGCGCAAACGCACGAATGCTCGGCACGCGCGCGCCGGGCCGCCAGCGTTTCTCTTCGACCTCCAGCGTGATGCCCGCCACGATCTGCATGGTGAGCGACGTATCCGATGCGGCATCGAGAGATAGAACGGGTTTCATGAAAAGCCCTTAAAACAAGGCATTTGTGTGCAGGTCGCGAAGCCTGTACAGCGATCCGCGTGCTTGTCCAAGTGTACATGTATCTGTGCAGGGTGATTGCCTAAATTGCTTTGACCCAACCCATCACCCGCACCCGTATGAAAAAGATACGCAACTCCGCAGAGATTCTTGCTCAGGGCGATGCCGAGTCCCGGCGCATCGTGCTTGAGATCACCGACCGCACGCTGGAGCGTCTCGACAGCTATAAACGCATTCAGAGCATCATGCGTCTCGACGGCGACAAACTGCATATCGGCACGCGTTCGTGGGACCTGTCGAAGAAGCGCCATGTGTATCTCATTGGCGCAGGCAAGGCGTGCAATCACATGGCGATGGCCGTCGACCACGTGCTCGGCGACCGGCTGACGTCCGGCATCGCCATCGTGAAGATTCACGAGGAATCGGATCGCTTCAACCGAACCGACGTGTTCGTCGGCGGCCATCCGCTGCCGAATGAGGAAGGTCATCGCGCGTCGCGCAAGATCATCGAACTGGTCGATCAGGCCGGCCCCGACGATCTGTTCATCGCCGTGATCAGCGGTGGCAGCTCGGCGCTCATGTCGTGTCCGATCGACGGCATCACGCTGCAGGATGAGATCGATACGACCGATGTCCTGCTCAAGTCCGGCGCGGGTATCTACGAGATCAATGCCGTGCGCCGGCACATCTCGGCGCTGAACGGCGGCATGCTGGCCAGGCGGATCCAGGCGGTGGGCGCGGAGCTGATCGGCTTCGGCATCAGCGATGCGGTCGGCTCGCCCGCGACCGGCGACATTGCCGTGCCCTATGCCGCGTACAAGTCCACACCGATCGGCCCCGACCTGACGACGCTCGACGATGCCCGCGCGACCATCGTGAACCGTGACGTGGCGCATCGTTTGCCGAAGAGCGTCGTCGACTTTCTGATGAACGCGGGACCCGAAGCCGAGACGCCCAAGGCCTTTCCCGACAACACCTATTTTCTGCTCAACACCTTGCCGGACTCCTGCATCTACGCGAAGCAGGTCTGCGAGGAGATGGGTCTTCCGGCGATGATCGTCTCGTCCTTCCTCGAAGGCGAAAGCCGCGATGCCGGCACCTTCTTCGCCTCCATCGCACGCGAAATCCAGACCTACGGCAACCCGATCAAGCCGCCGTGCGTGCTGCTCAGCTCTGGCGAAGTCACCACGCACATCGGCGATAACAGCGTCATCAAGGGACATGGCGGACCGGGTCAGGAGATGGCCGTGGGTTTCGCGATCGCCGCGGAAAAGACTCAGGGCGCGTGTCTCCTCTCGATCGACAGCGAGGGCACCGATGGCACCGCTCGCGTCGCGGGCGGCATCACGGATTCGAGCAGCTTCAGGCGCGCGGCGGCGAAGGGCATCAGCCTGTATCAGGCATTGCGCGAGCACAGCTGCTACGAAGCGCTCTCCTCCATAGGCTCGGCGGTCTTCACGGGCAACACGGGCACGAACCTGTGCGATCTCAACATCCTCTATGTTCCCGCAGCGAAGGAGCGTGCGTAATGAACGACAAGATCATCTCCGTGCGCGCCCAGCAGATCATCGACTGTAAATGCCGCCCCGCCGTCGAAGTCGAGATTCGTACCCGGAGCGGAGCGGTCGGACGGGGCGCTGCGCCCACCGGCACCTCCGTGGGCATGCACGAATCCTTCGTGCTGCGCGATGGCGATCCGTCCACGTACCAAGGCCTGAGCGTTCACAAGGCCGTGGATCTCGCCGCACACGCTATCGGGCCGGCGCTCATCGGCATGGATGTGTTCGATCAGCGTGCGATCGACCAAACCATGATCGCGCTGGATGGCACGCCGGACAAGCATCGTCTCGGCGGCAACACGATCTACTCGGCGTCCATCGCCGCGTTCCGCGCCGCCGCCGATGCGAAGGGCATGCCGCTCTACGAGCACATTGCGGGACGCGACGTACGCACGGTGCCCGTGCCCTGCTTCAACGTCGTCAACGGTGGACGCTACGACAGCTTCACGCAGGCGTTCAACGAGTTTCTCATCGTGCCCTATGGCACCGACAGCATCGACTTTTCGATCGAGATGGCGGTCGCCGTGTTTCATAAACTCGGCGAGGTGTTGACGTCGCACCTCGGACACAAGCCGCAGGTCGCCAGTTCCTATGGCTATGCGGCGCCATCCGAAGACCCGGAGATGATCCTGACGCTGATGCAGCAGGCCATCGACGAATGCGGTTACACGGGGCGCATTGCCTTCGCGCTGGATTGCGCGTCGAGCGAGATGTTCGACAAACAGACCGGACGCTATCTCCTCAAGGGCGAACGGGTCTCCTCAGACGAACTGATCGCCTACGCGAAGTATCTGACCGAGCGCTTCGATCTGGTCTTTGTCGAAGACCTGCTCGACGAAAACGACTGGACCGGCTACAGCCGCGCGGTGCGCGAACTGAAACGCACCATCGTGCTGGGCGACGATCTCACGGTCACCAATCCGGAACTGTTGCGCAAGGCACACGACACGCGCGCAGTCGATGGCTTCGTGCTCAAGCCGAATCAGGTCGGCACCATCACCGAAGCGATGGACGCTTATCGCTTCGCCAAAGAGAACGGAATGATCGCGGTGCCTTCGGGCCGTTCGGGCGGCGTCGTCGATGACGTCGTGATGGACTTCTCCGTCGGGCTCGAAGTGCCGTTCCAGAAAAACGGCGCACCACGCTCGGGCGAACGCATCGAAAAGCTCAACTTCCTGATGCGCGCCAATGCTCGAAGCGCCGCTTGCCGTCTTTACGACATCACACCGCTGCTGCGGTTCTGAAACGTACTTTGCCAACGAAAAGGGCTTGCCATGTATCCCAAGATCGACTTCCTTTATCTTTCCGAACCCGACATGATCGAAGCCGGCGTGCTCGATGCCGCGCGCTGCGTCGCCGTCTGCGAAGAGACCTTCAGCCTGCTCGGCAAGGGCGACTATCTGATGGGCGGCGCCAATCACAACAATCACGGCATGAACATCGTGTTCCCGAAGGAAACGAAGTTCCCGAACATGCCCGTCGCAGGTCCGGACCGCCGTTTCGCCGCGATGCCCGGTTATCTCGGCGGCCGCTTCGATGTATGCGGCAACAAGTGGTACGGCTCCAATCATGCGAACGCGCAAAAAGGGCTGCCGCGCTCCATTCTCACGATGATGCTCAACGACAAGGACACCGGCGCGCCACTGTCGCTGATGTCGGCCAACTTGCTGAGCGCGGCACGCACCGGCGCGGTGCCCGGCGTCGCGGCGAAGTATCTCGTGAACCAGGGTGCGAAGACGGCATCGGTCATTGGTTGCGGGCCGATCAACAAGGCGTGTTTCATCGCCATCATGACGCAGGTCAAGAGCATCGAGAAAGTGGTCTGCTTCGATGTGTTCCTCGACAAGGCGAACGAGTTCGCGAGCTGGGTGGAAGCGACGTACGGCATCCAGGCGATCGGCGTGGACCAGGCGGAACAAGGTTTCCGTGATGCCGACGTCATCACCGTAGCCGCGTCGCGTCTCAAGCCGCTCTACTTCAAGGACGAGTGGATCAAGGAAGGCGCCGCCTTGCTCGTCTCGGGCCCGTTCAATACCGACGAGTCCTTCCTCACGAATTGCAAGATCGTGTTCGATCACACGCCGCTGCAGGAAGCCTACGTCGAAGACGCACTCGCCTCGGGCAACAAGGACGCGTACTACAGCAACGTGATCGGCGGTCCGTTCTACCGGCTCATCGATGCCGGCAAGCTGCCCGCGCTCACCGACTCGACCAGTCTCGGCGATGTCGTCAACGGCGTGAAGCCCGGCCGCGACAGCGCGCGAGATCGCGTGATCTTCATCGCGTGCGGCATGGCCGTGTTCGATATCAGCTGGGGCTTCGAGCTTTACAAGAGCGCCCTGGAACAAGGCATTGGACGCTCGTTGAATCTGTGGGAGAAGCCGAGTCAGGCATGAGGCACCGGCGTTGAGCACATAAAAAAACAGCCCGAATCGCGATTCGGGCTGTTTTCATTACCACCTTCAAATCAGGCAGCCCGCTTGACCAGATCGCGCAACTCGGCGGGAAAAAGCATGTCACGCACAATCGAATCATCGGCGCGCAGTAAATCCGCCGCCTTGTGCGCGCCGAAGAAATCGAGGAAAAGCGGCGTTTGCAGGATCAGCATGTCAAAGCCAGGAAGGACCGTCATGCCCTGCTTCATCGCGGCACGCAGCAGCGGAGTGGGCTGGTTCTTCATCAGGATGTCGCAGACCTGTGTGTTGGCGTCGAGACGGTCCGTCGGCACGGGCAGCGGATCGTTCGCCTTGAGGCCCAGCGGCGATGCGTTGATCACCACCTCGAATCCCGTGGGATCGTTATCGTCCTTCACGACGACGGTCACCCCGTATTGCTTCTGGATCGACTGAGCCAGTTGACGGGCCTTGGCCGTATCCGGATCGAACAGACCGATGGTGGCAACCGCGCCTTCCGACAACGCAGCCGCGATCGCGCTCGCCGCACCGCCCGCGCCGACCAGCAACACTGACTTGCCGCGATACGCCATGTCGTAACGGTCCATCGACTTGACGAAGCCGAGGCCGTCGAACAACTCGCCTTCCAGTTCGCCGGCGTCGTTGCGGCGGATCGCATTGACGGCGTTGGCGACCTGTGCGCCCTGCGAGCAGCGGTCGACGATCGACGCCGCGTGCGTCTTGTGCGGAATCGACAGCACCATGCCGCGCGTGGTCGGCGAACTGAACAGCGAGCGCACCGTCGCTTCTAGATGCTGCGGCGCCACCTGCAGCGGAACCATGACCGCGTCATCGCCGCTGAGGGGCAGAACCTTGTTGAAAATCTCCGGCGTGCGGACCTGTTCGATCGGATCCGCCACCATGAAGTACACGCCCGTCTTTCCGGTAATCATGAAACGTCCTTTGTGCTTTTGATGCCTGATAGGGATTTCAAATAAAACGCCTCGCCTGGGACGAGGCATGAACACGCTATTTTCTGGGGAAGCCTTCGCCCCACGTGTCGCTGAGCATGAATCCGGCTGCCAGCGGATCGTCGGGATCGACACCCATCTGTTCGATGCCGTAAATCCATGCTCGCCCGCTGATGCGCGGCAGCACTGCCGCCTTGCCGCCTACTTCCGTCCGTCCCAGCAACTCGACGCCGAACTCGCTGCCGATGGTCGAACGCGACTTGAGCTTGCTGCCCACCTCCACCTTGCCGCGCGCCGCGAGCGTCGCCAGATTGGCCGAACTTCCCGTACCACAAGGCGAGCGGTCGATTCGTCCCGGCGGCAGCGTCGTGCACGTCTGATACTCCGTGTCCGTGACGCGATTGCGGAACATCACGTAAGCGATCTGATCGATCTCCGGATAGAGCGGATGCCGGATGCTCACCTGGTCATTGATGATGCCGCGCAGCTTCACGCCCAGGTCGGCCAGCCGGCGCGCGTTCTCCGGCGCGATCGACAAGCCGACCTGTTCGACATCGACGAGCGCGTAGTACACGCCACCGAAAGCGACATCGACCTTGAGCGTGCCGAACTCCGCCGTTTGCACCGGCAAGTCCAGATGTTCGACAAAAGCCGGCACCATGTTCAGCGATACGCCGACACAGCGGCCGTCGCTGCACGTCGCCGTCGCCGTGACGAGCCCGGCGGGCGTGTCCAGCACGACGGTCGTCTGAGGTTCCTGCATCGGCACCATGCCCATTTCGAGCAGCGTCGTGACCACGCAGATCGCGTTGCTGCCGGACATCGGATGAGCCTTGTCGGACTGCAGCACGATGAAGCCCGCGTGTGCTTCCGGTCGGGTCGGCGGCAGCAGCAGGTTCACCGACATCTGCAGGCAGCCGCGCGGCTCCAGCACGACGAGCTTGCGGAGACTGTCATCGACTTCGTTGATGTAGTTCATCTTGTCGAGCATGGTCGTGCCGGGAATGTTGACGACGCCGCCCGTGATGACCTTTCCGATCTCGCCTTCGCAATGCACGCCGACGAGTTGCAGTGTCTTTTTCCAGCGCATGATCTACACCTTTTTCGAGTGAGCCTTGTACGAATTCTAGAAGCGGTACGCGTTGAACGGAGCGAGGTCTTGTTGCGGCGTTCTGTTCGTGGCCAGGTCGGCGATCAGGCGGCCCGTTGTCGCGCCGAGCGTCAGGCCAAGCTGTCCGTGGCCGATCGCCATCAGTACGTTCGGCAGGCGGCGCGAGCGGTCGATGATGGGCTTCGTGTCCGGCAGGAACGGGCGATAACCGACGCCGAACTCGTGGCGTCGCACGTCGAGTTCGGGCAACACGCGGCGCGCTTTCTCGAGGATGATCTCCGCGCGCCGGAAGTTCGGCTGCGCGTTCCTGCCTGAAAATTCGATGGTCCCGCCGATCTGCAACCCGCGACGCATCGGCGTGAAGCAGAAGCCGCCGTCGGCATAGATGACGGAATGGCGGAACTCCACGCCCGGTTCGGGCAGCAGCGCCTGATAGCCCGCGACGCCTTCGAGCGGGGCCTTGATGCCGAGCTGCGCGAAGAAACGTGTCGCACCCGCGCCGGCCGCGAGCACCACATGCCGCGCGCCGACGCGCTCGCCATTCGCCAGCGTGACGCCGGTGGCTCGGCCGGCATCTTCATCGATGGAGACGGCTGAACTGCGAATGCGACGCCCGCCGCGCGCTTCGAAGCTCGCCGTCAGCGACGCGATGAAGCCTTCGGTGTCGCTGACGAAGCGCCATTGCGGAAGCAGGATTCCGTGCGCGAAACGCCCGCCGAGCACGGGTTCGAGATCGCCGATTTCCGCCGCATCGATCACCTGCGAAGCGAAGCCGAACGACTGCCGCATCTCCATGTGCGCACGCTCGCGCTCGACCCCTTCGGGACCGTCGAACACCTGCATGATGGGGCGCTGAACCAGCAGCGCCTGGTCGTCGCAATCCGCGAGCAACGGTGCATAGTCCGCGAAGACGTGAGAGGTCAGCGTGGCCATTGCCTGAGCGATGCTTTCGATCTTCGCGTGACGCGCGTTCGCCATGAACCGGACGAGCCACGGCACGATGCCCGGCAACGCGCTCGGACGCAGCGCGAGCGGGCCGGTCTGGTCCATCAGCCAGCCCGGCACCTTCATGAGCAGACCGGGCTTCGACAGCGGAATGATCTCGCCGACAGAAATCTGGCCACAGCTCCATTTCGCGGTGCTGTCGCCGGGCGCGGCCGGATCGATCAGCGTGACCTGAAAGCCATTGCGCTGAAGATAGAGCGCGCAACACGTGCCGACGATACCGCCGCCGATCACGACCGCCGTCTCGCGCGGCGTGGCGGACGGCATGGGTGGGGAGAAACGTTCGAGGGGAACGGAGTTCATCTTCGATATTCAGTAGGCGAAGCGGCGCAGGAAGCGCGTCTCGATCAGACCGACCAGACGCGTGAGCGGGAATGCGACGAGGAAATAGATGATCCCGACCGTCGTCAGGAACTCGAGCGGGCGCGCTGTCGCGTTGGAGATGCTTTGTCCAACATACATCAGATCAGCCACCCCGACCGACGAAATCAGTGCGCTCTCCTTGAAGAGACTGATGATGTTCGAAAGCAGCGGCGGGATCGCGCGCAACAGCGCCTGCGGAAAGATCGCATGGAGAATCTTCACGTGCGGCGACAGGCTCAGCGCGATGCATGCGTCGTGCTGCTCGCCCGATATGGACTTGAGCGCGCCACGAAACGTCTCGCTGGTGATCGCGGTCATGTACAGGGTCAGCGCGATGATGACGGACAGATACGGTGGAATCGGCAGGTGGAACACCACAGGAAAGCAGAAGAAGATCCAGAACAACTGGATGAGCAACGGCGTGCCGCGAAAGAGCTCGACATAGAGCCAGGTCGGCGCCTTGATCCAGCGCGACGGCGACATCCTGAACAGGCTGAGCACGAAGCCGAGCAGACTGCCGAGCACCGCGCAGCCACTCGTGAAGGCAACCGTCAGTGCCAGCCCCTTCAGCAACACGAGCCAGTACGAAGCCACCACGGCGAAGTCGAAATTCATCATGTCTCTCCTTAGCGCGTCACGGCGGCGTCCTGCCGGCGCTCGATCATATGAACCAGCCGCGAGATCGGCAGCGAAAGCGCGAAGTAGATCAGCGCAACGACCGAATAGGTTTCCAGCGGCCGATACGCTTCCGTCGCCAGGCTCTTCGCGACATACATCAGGTCCGCCACCGCGACGATCGCCACCAGCGCGCTCTGCTGAAGCGTGCCGATACCGTTGGTCATCAACACCGGCAATGCGCTGCGCAACGCCTGTGGCAGCACAACGAAGAGCGTGCGCTGCCACGCCTTCAGGCCCAGCGCGACACACGCATCCAGATGCTCTTTCGGCACCGCCTGAACGCCCGCGCGGTACGCCTCCGCGTTAAACGCCGTCAGGTTCAGGCCGAGCGCCAGCACGCCCATGACGATCGGGTCGATGAAGAAGTCGACCATCATCGGAATGCAGTAGAAGAACCACACGATCTGCAAGAGCGCCGGCGTGCAGCGGAAGAACTCGATGAAGAGTTGCGCCGGCCAGCGCACGAACCGCCAGCGGCTCATGACCATCAGGCACAAGAGGAATCCGCACACGAGACCCATCGCGTTGGCCGCGAACGCCAGTTCCAGCGTCACCCGGAGACCTTGCAGCAGCACGGCCGCGCTTCCCTTGAGGAAGCTGAAATCGAATTGATAGCCCATGTTCGCGTCCTCAGTCGAGATGAAGGACTTTTTCGAGGAACTCGCGCGTGCGGGTTTCCTTCGGGCATTTGAACATCTCAGCGGGCGCGCCTTCTTCCACGACCTTGCCGCTCGCGCAAAACACGACACGCGTGGCGATATCGCGGGCGAAATGCATGTCATGCGTGACGATGATCATCGCCATCTTCTGCTCGGCGAGTTGCAGCATCACGTTCTGCACTTCGATCACCATTTCGGGGTCGAGCGCGGAAGTCACCTCGTCGAACAGCATCAGCTTCGGTTCAAGCATCAACGCGCGCGCAATCGCCACGCGCTGCTTCTGGCCGCCCGACAACTGGCTCGGATAAGCGTGCAGCTTGCTTTCGAGCCCGAGTCGCGCGAGATATTTGCGCGCGCGTTCGGTGGCTTCGGTCTTGCTCAATCCGAGCACTTTCACTGGCGCGAGAACCAGGTTGCCGAGCACGGAAAGATGCGGAAACAGCGTGTAGTGCTGGAACACCATGCCGATCTGCTTTTGCAGTTTCGCGTCGATCCGCTTCGATCCGCCCGCGTTCGCGCCACGAATATAGGGCTTGCCCTGGAACAGAATCTCTCCGTCCTGCACGCCTTCGAGGCCCATCAGCACGCGCAGCAGCGAGCTTTTCCCGCTGCCGCTGGGGCCGATCACAACCAGTCGGTCATCGGCGCGCATGTTCAGGCTCATGCCGTCCATGACGACCAGATTCTCTCCGTACGACTTGAACACGCTTTTCAGTTGCACGAAGTCGCCCGCCACCGAGGACAACGACGCGACGTTTCCTGAGGGTTTCGGACTCGCAGCCGGCTGTAGTTGTGTCTGAGATAACATGATGAGGACTTTCTCCCGCAGGGCGCCACGCTGGCGCTCGAGACTGCATTCAGAGACATGACGGAACCGCAAGAGGCACGGTCCCGTCGCGTGACATCGTCACTTGGTGCTGGCTACCGTCTCTTTCACGGACGCGTCGACCATCCGGCTCACCGAGCCCGACTGCTTCTGTTTCTCGATGAACTGGTTCAGCACGGCGACATCCGCCGCGGGCGTATCCTTGCGAATGCCGAACGCAATCCCCTGCTGCGCCAGCAGCGGGTTCGGCTTGAACACCGCCGCCCAGTCCGGATGCGCACCCGTGAGCAGCAGGTTCGTCATGTTGTCGTCCGCGAGCAGATCCGCGCGTTTGGACATCAGCGCGAGGCGCGTTTCGTCGAAGCCGGGCAGGCGCATGATCGTCGCCTGCTTGAGCACCGCGGAGATCGCCTTGTCCTGCGCCGTGCCCGACATCACCGTGACCGTCGTGCCGGGCTTGTCGATATCGGCGATCGAGTTGATGGTTTTCGGGACCTTCGGGTTGTTCTTGTTGTACGCGAAAGTCACGCTGTAATCGACGACCGGTTCCGAGAACGAGATGGCCTTCCTGCGCTCCGGTGTGTCGTTGAGCGAGAGCGAGATGTCCCACTTCTGCGACTGAAGGCCGGCCACGATGTTGTCCCAGGTCGTATCGACATACTCGACCTTCACCTTCAGCACCTGCTCGCCGAACTGGCGGCACAGGTCCGGAAACACGCCGCTGTAGGCGGACGTCTTCGGGTCTTTCATCGTGTACGGCGGCGATGTGGCGATCCCGCAGCGCAGGACGCCTGCCTTGCGCACGTCCTGCCACGTATCCGTGCCCTGCGCGTGCGCCGTGGAACTCGCCGCCAGTACACTCAGAGTGGCCGCACTCAACAGCGCGCGACCCAGCATCTTTGAAATCCGAATCATGTTCAACCTCGACAAATGAAGGGGTTCAGTCACTACGTTCACAGGTTCTGCGCGCTTGCCTTATTTCAATTCGAAAATCCCGTCGACTTCGACGGCCACGTTGCGCGGCAACGAGATGCAGCCGACGGCGGCGCGCGTATGTCTGCCTGCGTCGCCGAACACGGCGATCATCAGATCGGATGCGCCGTTGATGACCTGCGGATGCTGCGTGAAGTCTTCGGTTGCGTTCACGAAACCGCCGAGCCGCACGCATCCGGCCACGCGGCTGAAGTCGCCGTCCACCGCGCGATCCACTTGCGCGAGCATGTTCACGGCGCACAACCGTGCCGCGCGTTGCCCCTCTTCCAGCGAGAGGTCTCGTCCGACCTTGCCGACGTATTGATCGACGCCGTCGAGCACGGGCACCTGTCCCGACACGTAGAGGAGATTCCCCACTTGCTTGACCGGCAGGAAATTCGCTCCTGGCTTAGGCGCGGATTGAGGCAGATCGATATCGAGTTCGCGCAGACGTTCTTTGAGGCTTCGGTTCATCGCTGCGGCTCCTGACGACGTGCCGACTCCGAGCGCGCACGGTCGATGCGCTCGCCATCGAACACGACCTTGTGGCGTGTTTCAGCGTATTGGCGCGTGATTTTTCCGTTCGCGAGATCGGCTTCGATGCGATCGAAGGCGCGGGACAGCGGGTCGCCGTATCCGCCGCCGCCCGCCTGTTCGTGACGGATGATCGCGCCGCGATGCAGTGTTCGCGTGAACTTGCTCGGCAGCGGCGAGAGGTCCTCGCCCTGACGAAGATAGTTGGCCGAGCACGCGCCCGTACCGCCGCCAAACAAGCCATAAGGCGCATGTTCGGCGCGATCCGAGCGAATCTGCGCGACCACTTCCTCCGCTTCGATCCGATACTCGCGCACGAGCCCGAGACCGCCGCGATACTCGCCCGCGCCGCCCGAGTCCGTAGCAAAGCCGTATGCTTCCATCACGATCGGATAGCGCGCTTCGAGCGTTTCGATCGGCATGTTCGACATGTTCTGCGAGGGATTCGTCACGCCCTCGATGCCGTCCTTGTTGACTCGGCCGCCCCATGCGCCATTGATCATGTCGACGAGAATGAACGGTTCGCTCGCGCCCTTCGCGTAACCGCTCAACGCGATCACGGTATTGCCGCCCTCGCCCGCCGCCATGACCTTCTTCGGCGCGATCTGCGCAAGCGCGCCGAGCACGCAGTCCACCACGCGATAACCCGTCAGCGCGCGCGCGGCGACCGGCGCAGGCATGCGTGGATTCAGGATCGAGCCTTCCGGCGCGGTGATCTCGATGCAGCGGTACACGCCCGCGTTGTTCGGCACGTCCGCATCGAGCGCGCAGCGCACGCTGAGGTACGTCGCCGACTTGACGAACGACAGCGTCGAGTTGATCGCGCCGCGCACCTGCGGCGAGGAGCCGGCGAAGTCCACGCTGACCTTCGAACCTGCCACCGTGATCGCGCATTGGATCGGAATGGCGTCGCTCGTGAAGCCGTCGTTGTCGATGTAGTCGGTGAAGCGGTACACGCCGTCGGGCCACGCTTCGATCCCCTGGCGCGTGAGCCGCTCGCCGTAGTCGAGCAGTTCGTCGAAATAGTCTTGCAGGTTCTCTTCGCCGTAGCGGTCGATCATGCGCAGCAGTTCGCGCTCGCCGATGTTGCAGGTCGCCAGCTGTGCATCGAGATCGCCGAGCACGAGATCGGGCAGGCGCACGTTCTTCCTGATGATGTTGAAGAGCGTCTCGTTCGGCTCGCCGCGCGCGTAGAGCTTGGTCGGCGGAATGCGGATGCCTTCCTGGAAGATCTCGGTCGAATCGGCAGCGTTGGAGCCGGGCACGCGTCCGCCGACATCGCAATGGTGCGCGATGACGACCGAGAAGCCTTGCAGGCGCTTCTCGTGAAAGATCGGCTTGAACATGAAGATGTCCGGCAGATGCATGCCGCCTTCATACGGATCGTTCAGGATGA
This sequence comes from Caballeronia sp. LZ035, assembly GCF_031451175.1. Classification (NCBI taxonomy): domain Bacteria; kingdom Pseudomonadati; phylum Pseudomonadota; class Betaproteobacteria; order Burkholderiales; family Burkholderiaceae; genus Caballeronia; species Caballeronia sp. LZ035. The sequence goes on along the minus strand of NZ_JARUXS010000002.1, from coordinate 725,837 downwards.
TCACGTCGCCGGGTTCGACGCTCGCCGCGTACTTGTCGATGATCACGTCCACCGCATCGGGCACGGCGCCCAGATGCAGCGCAACCGTCTTCGCCTGCGCGAGAATGCGGCCTTTGGCGTCGCACATGGTCACCGAATAATCGAGCACGTCGCGGATGATCGGCGAGCGGGCGGTTCGCATCACGGCGAAGGCCATGTCGTCGACGATCGTGTCGAGCGCGTTTTTGACGACCGCGAAAGTGATCGGGTCAACGTTACGTTGGGTCATGGTTACTCCAGTGAAATCAGTCGAGCGAGGCGATGACGCTACCGACCTTGTCGGTGCTCACGCGCCAGCCCGGCGGGATCACGATGGTGGTGTCGGAGCTTTCGAGAATCACGGGGCCGGTGATCGGCTGGTCCAGTTTCGAGCGCGGCACGACGGGTGTGTCCAGCCAGCCGGTCTCACGGTCGAAATACACGCGACGCGTGCTGGACGTTGCGTCGCCGCCTGCCGATCTGGCGCTGCGGATATCGTTGAAGTCGAGCGTGCTCGTGGCAATGCCGCGCGCCAGCAACCGCACGTTCGCGCATTCGATGGCGTCGCTGGAGGCATAGCCGTAGATCGCCGCGTAGGCGTCGCGAAAGCCCTGTCGCAAGGTGTCGCGGGTGTTGTCATCGAGCGTTGCCGGAATCCGCACGGGAATCTCGTAGTCCTGGCCCGCAAAGCGCATGTCGAGATCGAACACGTACTCGATGCGGTCCGCCGAATAACCTTCTTCGGCAAGCGCCCGGCGCGCTTCGTCGCGCATCTCGGCGACAGCATCCGCGAGCGCAGCGATGTCGAACGTATCGAGCGGGCTCAGCGACGGACGCACGAAGTAGCGTTCGACCGCGCCCGCCAGCATGCCCATCGCGGTGAACACGCCGGGCGCCGCGGGAAACACGACGCGCTTCATGTCGAGCGCGCGCGCCAGATCGCATGCATGCACCGGACCTGAACCGCCGAACGCGACGAGCGCGAAATCGCGCGGATCGACGCCGCGTTCCACCGTCACCGCCTTGATCGTGCGCGCCATGTTGACGTTGACGACCTCGCGAATCCCGACCGCCGCCTCTTCAACGCCGATGCCCAGCGGCTTCGCAAGCAGGCTTTCCACCGCATCGCGCGCTTTCTGGATGCTGAGTTCCATCGTGCCGCCAGCGAGTTTCTGCGGCAGGAAGCCGAGGATGGCGTTTGCGTCGGTGACCGTCGGCTTCTCGCCGCCGATGCCGTAGCACACCGGCCCCGGGAACGCACCCGCCGACACCGGGCCGACGCTCAGCAGTCCGCCGCCGTCGATCCATGCAATCGATCCCGCGCCGCTGCCGACTTCGGCGACATCGATCGTCGGCACGCGCATCATGTAGCCGCCGGCCTTGATGAAGCGGCTCGGTGTCGAGATGCCCGCGCGGAATTCGTACTCGTTGGTGCGGGCGAGTTGTCCGTCGTGAATCAGCGATGCCGATGCCGTCGTGCCGCCCATATCGAAGACGACGAGTTCCTTCTCCTCGATCGCATCGCCCAGACGTCCTGCACCGACCACGCCGGCCGATCGGCCGGACGAGATGAAGAACACCGGCGTGTCCTGCGCGATCCGGGCACTCGACAAACCGCCATTCGAGTTACTCACGAGCAGCGGTGCATTCACGCCGATCCGCTTCAATCCTGATTCCAGCCGCTGCAGATAGGTGCGCAAAGCAGGCAGCACATACGCGTTGACGACCGTCGTCGACGTGCGTTCGTACTCGCGCAGTTCGGGCAGCACCGAGATCGACGCCGTCACGCTGATATCCGGAAACGCCTGCTGGAAGGCTTCCAGCGCAGCCTTTTCGTTCGCGCCGTTCTTGTACGAATTGATGAAGCAGATCGCCACCGACTCGACGCCTTCCTTCTGGAAGAACCGGCCCGCCTCGATCACCTGATCGACCGGCGTCGGACGCAATACGTCGCCGGATGCCAGCACGCGTTCATCGACCTCGAGCCGGTAGCGCCGTTCGACGAGCGGCACGGGCTTGTCCCAGGACAGGTCGAACATGGTCGGCGTACGCACGCGGCCGATTTCCAGCACGTCCCTGAATCCTTTCGTCGTGATCAGGCCGCACTTCGCGCCGACCTTTTGCAGCATGGTGTTCGAGCCGACCGTGGTTCCGTGCAAGACCTCGGTGACGTCGGAGGTCTTCATGCCAGCCTGATCGAGGATGCGCTGCACACCCGTCAGGACCGCCTCTTCCGGCGCCGCTGGCGTCGAAGAAACCTTGGTGAAAGTCACGTAACCCTTGTCGTCCAGCAACACAAGGTCCGTGAAGGTGCCGCCGATGTCGACGCCAATTCTCGCGCTTGCCATATCGATTCCCGATCGTCCCAGTTGAAGGTGCACGCCGTTTACCGTCTGCGCAGTCGATTCCGACGGTAGTCAGGCTCAGATGGATTGGATGCCTGCCGACGCTGTTTCGCTGCGATTGTCGACACAGCGTTCTACAAGATTTCGTCAGCTTTTCTACATCGATTCCATGCCTCGCATTGTCGATCAAAAAAAGACAATGTCAACGATGAAAAAATTTTCGGAGCTTTCCAGACCGCTGTAAGGCTTGTTTTATAAGCCTCTAAAGGCCGTTTCGGGGTAAACACCATCACGCCTTATAAGCTCACTTCAGCTTGACACGGGCCCCCGCCAATGCAAGCATTGTCGGCATTAGGTCGACGATAAATCTGTTTTTCCATTGGCGGACGAGCGGCGTCCGCAGCTTCGAGGGCTAGCTATGCAGACGAATCAGGAAGTGATCGTGGTCACCGGCGGGGCAAGCGGCATTGGCGAAGCGTGCGCGCGGCGCTTCGCGCAGGCGGGGCATCGCGTGATCCTCGCCGACGTGAATGTCGAGGGCGGCAATGGCGTGACCGAAGCGTTGCGCCGCGCCGGACACGACGCGCAGTTTCATCGGCTGGATCTGGCGAGCGAGGACTCGGTGAGCGGATTCGCGTCGCATGTGATCGGCGAATACGGCGCACCCGCCGTGCTCGTCAATTCCGGCGGCGTCCTTCAGAACGCAGTGCGCGTACTGGACATGGATCTGGCGGAATTCGATCGCCTGTTCCAGATCAACGTGCGCGGAACGCTGCTCGCGTCGCGTGCATTCGGGGCGTCGATGTGCGAAGCGCGCCGCGGATCCATCATCAATCTCTGTTCGATGACGACGTTCCGCTCATCCGCGCAAGTCGCCTACACGATCGGGAAGGTTGGCCTCAAGGCGCTGACCGAAACCATGGCCGCCGAATGGGGACCGCGCGGCGTGCGCGTGAACGCGGTCGCGCCAGGCTACACACTGACCCAGGCGATGCAGGCGCGGATCGACAGCGGGCAGCGCGATCCGAATGCGGTGATCGAACGTTCGGCTTTGCGCCGCTTCGTCGAGCCGTCCGAAGTGGCCGACGCGGTCTATTTCCTGTGCTCGGACCAGGCCGCCGCGATCACCGGCGTCACCTTGCCGATCGACTGCGGATGGCTCGCCTCGACGGCTTATCTGGCCTACGCATCGCAGCCTGAATAACCCTCTCGACACGCGCTCAAAGGAATTGCAATGCCTATCATCCACGTTGAAATGCTGGCTGGACGGACACTCGAACAGAAGACCGAACTCGCCGATGTACTGACGCGCGAAACCGCGCGCATCGCACGATGCGCGGCCGCCGACATACAGGTCGTATTCGGCGAAGTGGCGCACGCGAGCTGGGCTGTCGGCGGCCGGCTGGCTTCCGCCAAGGCCGCGACGCAGACGGAGAAGTGACTGGCTTGATGCGTTCGGTCCGACATGAAACCTGTCGGACCGAGCGTTGAGCTTTACGCCGTTTTGGCGCCTGGATACACCAGCGGCATCTGCGCGGTCAGGTTCCTGTCGAGGAACTGCATGAAGCGGCCCTTGAACTGCACCGCGTGTTGATGCGCCGTGGCTTCGGCCCAGTCCGCATCGCCGGCTTCAATGGCAGCCACCATGTCGGTGTGATCGCTCGCCATCTCCTTGGAACCGACGTTCGCGAGCGTTTGAAACTGAAAGTGGAGATTGAGCATGCGCCGCCCTTCCTCCAGCAGCTTGCGGTAGATATCGACGAAATACACGTTATGTCCCGCGCGTGCCACCGCCATATGAAACTCGTAGTTCTTCTCGATCAGCCCGAGACTGTCGGCCTTCTTGATGCTCAGCGCGGCCGCCTTTTCGTATGCCTTTGCGGTTTGCTTGATAGCCTCGAGGTCTGCCGGCGTGCGATGCAACGCCGCGAGACGCGTGGTGACGCGCTGAAGCAAGTCGAGCGCGTCGAGAAACTCCGGCACACGCCCGAATTCCATGGCCGCGACCACGTTGCCCCGATTCGGCAGGATAGTGACGAGCCCTTCGGCCGACAGACGCACCAGCGCCTCACGCACCGGCGAGCGGGAAACGCCGAACCGCTCGGCCACGCCGAGCTCGTCCAGATGCGTGCCGGGAGCCAGCTTCATCGTGAGGATTTCGTTGCGCAGCGTCGTGTAGACGCGAGCGGTGCCGGTTTCCTTCGCGCCCTGGATCTCCGCTATTGCTTCTTTTGCCATATTGCCCTTCCAGCCGTGTTTGCTTCGCTGCCGTCCAGCCCGAAAAATGTTCGGACTCTTGTCGACGTAATGCCGACAATTGTACTCTTGTTGTTCGGCGCCGTGTTTCCAACAACGGCTTTTTGGCCTGCTTAAAGCACCTGACCGGAGATGTGATGATTCGTCGTCATGGAGCAATGTTTGCCGTCTTCCTTTGCGTGTGTTTTGCCGCAGTGGGAAGCGCGAAGTCCGAAGAGATCCGAACCGTGAAGATCGGCATAGCAGCGCCATTGACGGGCTTTTCGGCATCGAATGGAAAGGATGAAGAGAATGCCGCTCGGCTCGCTTTCGAAGAGGCGAACGCGCAGGGACTCGTCGTTGGCGGCGCGAAGATCCACTTCGAGATCGACGGCCAGGACGACGCCGCCGATCCAAAGACCGCCGTGCTCGTCGCCCAACGCTTCGTCGATGATGGCGTGAGCGGCGTCATCGGCCATTACAACTCAGGCTGCTCGATCGCGGCGTCATCGGTGTACCGGCGCGCAGGCATTCCGCAGATCTCCCCGACGTCGAGTTCGCCGTCATACACGGCGCGCGGCTACGAGACGACGTTTCGCACCATCAGCAACGACGACCAGATGGCCTTGCTCGCGGCGAATTACTCGGTCGGCAGACTGGGCGCCAAGCGCATCGCCGTGATCGACGACAGTACCGACTACGGCACGAACCTCGTCACCGAATACGTGAAGGCGATCCAGAAAGCGGGAGCGCAACTCGTTTCCTGGCAATACACCACGACGACTGCAATCGACTTTCGCGCCCTGCTGACGACCATCAAAGGTCTGAATCCGGATCTCGTTTTTTACGTCGGCCAGGACGTTCAAGCGGCCGGACTCGCCAAGCAAATGCACCAGCTCGGCATGAAGGCAAAGTTCATGGGCGAAGGCGGTTTCACCAACGAGCATTTTCTCCAGCTTGCCGGCCAGGGTGCGAAGCACATGTACAGCTGGGAATATGGACTGCCGCGCGAACGCATGCCGCGCGCCGCCGAACTCGATGCGAAGCTGAAAGCGCGCTTCGGCGTGGGCATCGTGCAGTTCGCGCCGCTTGCCTACGACGCCGCCTGGGTCATGATCAACGCGATGAAAGCCGCCGATTCCACCGATCCCCAAAAGGTCATCGACGCGTTGCACGCCCTGTCCTTCGAAGGCGTGACGGGCACGGTGTCGTTCACCCGGACGGGTGATCTGAGAAACGCTTCTGCCACGCTCTATCAGGAGCAAGCGGGGAAATGGGCCGTACTGGGCGTTGAACGAGCCACTGCCGACTGACACCTTCCTCGCGTTAGAAACCGACTAAGGGCAATCGCCCAGTTGACAGGCCGAATTGTGTCCGCCTACGATGCATACATTCCTGCACACATTCACGAACACATGCTTGCGTGCTTCTTCCATCGACAGGTAGTCATCGAGTGAGGTCGTCATGTTCCGAAAGTCGCTTGCGTCCGCTGGTTTGGCCATTGCATTGAGTCTCACAGGCGCATCGGCGCTGGCGCAGGACGCCGGTGCGTGGCAAAGCGTCAAGAAAGCCGGCGTATTGCGTTGCGGCGCCGCGGTGGCGCCCCCTTACGTCATGCATGATCCGAAAACCGGCGAATACAGCGGCTTCTTCTCGGAGTTGTGCCGCAACTTCGGCGAAAAAGTGCTGAAGGTGAAAGTCGAGTTTGTCGACACGACCTGGGACAACATCGTCGCGGGTCTGCAGTCGAACAAATGGGATCTTTCGATGGCGCTCAACGACACGCCGGAGCGCGAGAAGGCCATTGCGTTCTCCGCGCCAGCCACCGACTACAACGTCACGCTCGTCTACAACAAGAACAATCCAAAAAATCTCGAAAGGCGCGCGCGCCATCGCGGACATCGACAAGCCGGGCGTGATCGTCGCGGTCATGTCGGGCGCGGCGCAGGACAAGGCCATCACGGCCGCGCTCAAACAGGCTCAGGTGATGCGCCTGCCCGGCAACGACGAGACACGCCTCGCGCTGATGTCGAAACGCGCCGACCTGCTCGCGGACGCCAACATCACCAACATGCTGTTGACCGAAGCACATCCCGACTGGGCCGCGGCGATCCAGCCGAACCCGCCGCTCGCACAGCAGGAAGTCGCATTCGGCATCCGCAGGGACACGCCCGCCGCCGATGTCGCCCTGCTCAACACGTTTCTCGCCGAGCAGGTGAAGTCGGGGAGCGTCGACAAGCTGATCAAGACATCCGTTCAGGCGATGCTCGCATCGAACAAGTAACGTCCGTTCGCCTTGCCCCACACGTCGGAGAGATTCATGTGTTCTGCTCAAACCATGATTGCCCAGCCTGAGACTTGCGCTGCCCCTTTCGATGAATCGCTGCGATCCTATGGCCACTTCGTGCAGTTCCGCGACGTGTGCAAGTCCTACGGTCCGAATCTCGTCGTGATGGACCATCTGAGTCTCGACATGCGCGACGACGACCGGCTCGTCATCATCGGCCCGAGCGGCAGCGGCAAGAGCTCGCTGCTGCGCGTGATGATGGGACTCGAAGGCATTCAGGGCGGCTCGATCGGCTTCCAGGGCAAGCCCTACATTCACGGCGCTGACTCGGGAAACCGCAAGCGGATCGATACGAAGCTGCAGAAGCAGATCGGCATGGTGTTCCAGCACTACACGCTGTTTCCGCATCTGTCGGTGCTGGGCAACCTGATTCTCGCGCCGGTCAGGGCGGGCGGCATGTCGAAGGCTCAAGCCACCGACCGCGCCCGTCTCTATCTCGCGCGCCTGGGCCTCGAAAGCAAGCTGCACGCTTACCCGAGCCAGCTGTCGGGCGGCCAGAAGCAACGCGTCGCCATTGCGCGGGCGTTGATGCTCGAACCGAAGCTGATGCTGTTCGACGAAGTGACCTCCGCGCTCGATCCCGAGATGGTGGTCGAAGTGCAGAACGTGATGCTGCAGCTCGCCGAACAGAAGATGGCGATGATCATCGTCACGCACGACATGCATTTCGCCCGCGATATCGGCACACGCGTGGTGTTTTGCGCAAGCGGGAAGATCGTCGAGCAAGGCGCGCCCGCCGAAATATTCAAGCATCCGAAAGAAACGCGCACCCGCGAGTTTCTGCAGAAAGTCCTGCATCTCGACTGAGCAAGGAGAGAAGACATGGGCTATCACTTCGACTTCAGCTTCTTGCAAGGCAGTCTCGGCTCGTTGCTCGCGGGACTTAAAGTGACGCTGGAACTCGCGCTTGCATCCAATCTCATGGGCTTGGTGCTCGGCTTTGTGCTCTGCCTGATGGCGATGAGCCGCGTCGCGCTGATTCGCTTGCCGGCGCAGTTGTTCATCGAGTTTTTTCGCTGCACGCCGGCGCTCCTGCAGATCGTCTGGTTCTTCTATTGCATCCCGATGATGGTCGACGTCTTCATCGATCCCATTGCGATGGGCGTGCTCGCACTCGGCCTGAATCTCACCGCGTTCAATGCGGAGGCGTATCGCGCGGGTGTGCAGGCGGTGCCGAAAGAGCATCTCGATGCCTGCGTCGCGCTCGGTCTGAAGGCGTGGCAGCGCACGCTCTTCGTCGTGTTGCCGCAAGCGCTGCGCAATGCGATGCCCGTCCTGATGACCAACGGCATCGGCACGCTCCAGCAGAGCGCGCTGGTGGCGATCGTCGCGGTCGCCGATCTGATGTACGTCGGCAAGAGCCTGGCAACGGAAGCGTATCGGCCGCTCGAAACCTACACCGTGATCGCGCTGATCTACTTCGCGCTGTCGCTGCCGGTCGCGAGGCTCGTGCATCTGATCGAACGCCGTCAGGACGTTGCGCTGAAGCGCTAGGGAGACACGCATGCAACTCGATTTCCCGACCGTCATGTCTTACTGGTGGGTGCTGCTCAGGGGCCTCGGCCTGACGCTCGCCTTCACCAGCAGTTGCGCGGTGATCGGCAGTCTCGCGGGCTTCGCGCTGAGCCTCTTGCGCATGTCGCCTTCGCGATGGATGAAGACCGCGACCACGCTCTACGTCGAATTCTTCCGCGGCACGCCGCTGTTGATTCAGCTTTTCTGGGTCTTCTTCTGCTTTCCTGTGGTGTTTCACGTGCAGATTGCGCCCTACGTCTCAGTGATGATTTCGCTCACGCTGTACATGGCCGCGATCACGAGCGAGACCTTCCGTGGCGCGCTCAAATCGATTTCCGCCGAGCAACACGACGCGTGCATTGCGCTGAGCCTGACGCCGCAGGCGAAGATTCTCTACGTCATCTTCCCGCAGGCGCTGCTGCGCGCGATCCCGCCGCTGCTGTCGAACTTCGTGAGCCTGTTCAAGGAGAGCGCGCTGATCTCTTCGGTCGGCGTCGCGGATCTCATGTTCGTTGGACAGAGCATCTCGAACAGCACCGCCAAGCCGGTTGAATTCCTGACCACGGTCGCGATCATCTATTTTCTCGTCGCCTTTCCGCTGACGCGTCTGGTCGGCCTCGTCGAAACGCGCTTGCTCAGGCGCTTCGCCTATTGATTTCGAAGGTTCACACACAGTGGAGAAACACATGCAGATGAAGGGAATCCTGCCGGCGCTCGTCACGCCGTTCAACGCCGCCGGCGCAGTCGATCACGACACGCTCGCGTCGATCCTCGACTATCAGCTGAAAGCCGGCGTAACCGGTTTCGTGCCGCTCGGTTCGACCGGCGAGTACTACGCGCTCACGCACGATGAACGCCGCGCGATCCTCAAGACCGTGAAGGAAGTCGTCGGCGAACGCGGCATGCTGATCGGCGGCGCGAACGGGTCGAGCACGCGTGAAGTCATCGAACAGACGCGCCTGGTGCGCGATGCAGGCTATACCAATGTATTGATCGCCCCGCCCTACTACGCGCTGCCCTCACAGGAAGAATTGATTGGCCACTACGAGGCGATTCTCGACGCCGTGCCCGACGTCGATCTGATCCTCTACAACTATCCGGTGCGCACGAACGTCGAAATCGGCTTCGGCGTGCTCGATGCATTCAGGGACCATCCGCGCGTCATCGGCATCAAGGAAAGCAGCGGCAATCTGTTGCGCGCGATCGAGATCGGCGAGAACTACCGGGACAGCTACCAGCTTTCCTGCGGCTCCGACGATCAGGCGCTGGACTTCTTCCTGTGGGGCGCGACGAGCTGGATTTGCGGCCCGGCCAACTGCTTCGTCAAGCCCGTCGTCGAGTTCTACAACCGGTTCAGTGCGGGCGACATTCGCGGCGCGCAGGACGTCATGCGTTCCCTCTTCCCTGTCATGGCGACGATGGAAGCCGGCAAGTTCGTGCAGAAGGTGAAGTACGGTTGCGAGCTCGCGGGCTTCAAGGTCGGCGCGGCGCGCATGCCGCTCAAACCGCTGACCGATGAAGAAAAAGCCGCCTTTCGCGCGGTGTTCGAAGCGGCCCAAGGTTAAGGAGCAGGACGAATGACGCAATATCGCTTTGACTGCATCGAAGGGCATACGGAAGGCATGCCCGTGCGGATGGTGATCGACGGCGCACCCGAATTACAGGGTGCGACGATGAACGCGCGCCGCGAATATTTCGTGGCTGAACACGACTGGATTCGCCGCGCGCTCATGCTGGAACCGCGCGGATGCGCCCATATGTCGGGCACGATTCTCTATCCGCCGCTCTCGCCCGACGCGGACATGAGTCTGCTGTTCATTGAAACCTCGGGCTGTTTGCCGATGTGCGGACACGCCTCCATCGGATCGGTCACGTTCGCTCTGGAAACAGGACTCGTGAAGCCGCGCCGTCCGGGCGTGATGGTGGTCGATGTGCCCGCGGGCCAGCTCACCGCGCGCTACGAGATGCACGGCGACAAGGTGCGCAACGTACGCTTCACGAACGTGCCGAGCTTCCTGTTGCATCGCGACCTGGAGATCGAGCATCCGGTGTTCGGCAAGCTGGTCATCGACATCGCGTATGGCGGCAACTTCTATCCGATCGTCGAAGTGCAGCCGAATTTCCCGGGCTGCGAACACTTCTCGGCGGATCAGCTTCTCGAATACGGCCGGCAAATGCAGTCCATCGTGAATCGCGCGCTCGATGTCGTGCATCCGGACAATCCGCGCATTCGCGGCGTGAAGCATTGCATGTGGACCGGCGCTCCACTCTCCAAAACGGCCGACGCGCGCGCGGTCGTCATCGCGGGCGATCTGATCGTCGACCGTTCGCCATGCGGCACCGGCACGTCGGCGCGCGTGGCGCAACGCCATGCACGAGGCTGGTTGCGCGAAGGCGAGACGTTCACGCATGAGAGCATCATCGGCAGCGCGTTCGTCGGACGCGTGGAAACGGTAACCCGGCTCGAAAGCGGGCTCGCGGCCGTGCTGCCGAGCATCGAAGGCCGCGCGTACATCACCGGCCGCGCGCAGCATCTCGTCGACGACACCGAGCCGTATCCGCAAGGCTTCAGCCTTCAGGAGTTCAGCCAGTGAACGCCGTGCCTCGCGAGCATCTTCACGCGCAGCCGACGCAACAGGCGATCGTCATTGGCGGCGGGATTGTCGGCGTGTGCTGCGCGATGTATCTGCAACGCGATGGCCTCGCCGTCACGCTGATCGATCCCGAAGCGCCCGGCAACAGCACCGCGAAGTGGAGTTGCGGACAGATGGCCGTCAGCGAGATCGTGCCGCTGTCAAAGCCCGGCGTGCTGATGAAAATACCCGGCTGGCTGATGGATCAGAACGGACCGCTCGCGCTGCGGCCGGGCGCGCTGCCCGGCATCCTTCCGTGGTTCGTGCGCTTCCTGCTGTGCGCGCGGCATACGAAGATCGTCGAGATTGCGAACGCCATGGCCACGCTCACGCATGATGCCTACGCCGACTTCGCGCCGCTGCTCGCTGCCTGCGACGACAAGGCGCTGTTGGGCGATCGCCCCATCATCGAGGTGTTCGACAGCGCGGCAGGCCTCGAACACGAAGCGCCGCATCTGGCGTTGCGCGAATCGGTCGGCTTCGGAACGCAGCGTCTGAATGCCGGCGAGATCGGCGATCTCGAGCCGGCGCTCGCGGGCCGCTTCGCGCACGGTCTGCTGTTTCCCGACTGGCGCGCGGTGAACGATACGGAAGGCTTCATCGTCGCGCTGACGGAGGCCTTCTTGCGCGATGGCGGGCGACGCGTGCGGTCGGCAGCCTCGCGCATCGACGAAGCGAACGGACGCGCGACCGGCGTCACGCTCGCGAACGGCGAGCGGCTCGCTTGCGATCACGTCGTCGTGGCGGCGGGCACGGGTTCGCGGCGCTTCTTCGACGCGCTCGGCGTGAACGTGCCGCTTGCGGGCATCGCCGGCTATCAGGCGGTGCTGCCCGCGCCGGGCGTCGAGGTCCGTCACTCGATCATCTACGCCGATGGCGGCTTCTGCTTCACGCCGATGACGCGCGGCCTGCAGATCGGGGGAACCATCGAATTCGCGGGCCGCGATGCGAAACCGAACTTCAGGCGCGCGGACATCATCCTCGACAAGGCGAAGCGCGTGATGCCCGGGCTCAATGTCGACCACGTCGAATACGGTGTCGGCTATCGCCCGTTCCTGCCTGATACGAAGCCGGTCATCGACCGGTCACGCCGTCTGGCAAACGCAACGATGGCATTCGGACACGGTCAGCTCGGGCTCACGCTCGGCGCGACGACGGGACGGCTGATCGCGGACCTCGTCGCGCAGCGCACGACCAGGCAAAGCCTTGCGCCCTTCAGCGCCTATCGCTTCTGACGAGGAGAACACCATGCGCTGGAACAAGACCTTCACGATGGTCGGCTGTCATGCCGAAGGCGAAGTCGGCAACGTGGTGACGGGCGGCCTGATCGACGTGCCCGGCAAGACCATGTTCGACAAGATGCTGTATCTCGAGGAGCACGGCGACGCATTGCGCCGCCTCTGCCTGTTCGAACCGCGCGGCTCGGTGAATCACAACATCAACTTCATTCTGCCCGCCACCGACGCGCGCGCACAGATGGGCTATGTCATCGGCGAATCGACCGAATACGTGGCGATGTCCGGCTCGAACACGATGTGTGTCGCGACAGTGCTGCTCGAAACCGGCATCCTGCCGATGACCGAGCCCGTGACGGAACTCGTGCTCGAAGCGCCCGCCGGTCTGATACGCGCGCGTTGCGAATGCAGGGACGGCAAGGTGACGCGCGTCGAATTCACGAATCAACCGGCGTTTGTCGCGCATCTGGACGCCTATGTGGACGTGGCGGGCGCAGGCAGCATCAAGGTAGACATCGCGTATGGCGGCATGACGTATGCGCTCGTCGATGCCCAGGCGCTGGGCTTTTCCATCACGCCCGACGAAGCGCGCGAACTGTGCGAACTCGGCCAGCGCATCGAGGCGGCGGCGTTCGAACAATTGCCGTTCTCGCATCCCGACAACCCGCTCATCAAGGGCGTGACCAATACCCAGTTCATGGGACCGCTCATGCGTGAGAACGGCACGCTGTTCGCGCGCAATACGGTGATCGTGTCGCCGGGACGCTGTGATCGCTCGCCGTGCGGCACGGGCACGTCCGCGCGGCTCGCAGTGCTCCATGCGCGCGGCCTCGTCGATGTCGGCGAGACCTTCGTTCATGAATCGATCACCGGTTCGCGCTTCGAGAGCCGTATCGAAGCGACTACTCGGGTCGGCGAGCATGCAGCGGTGGTGCCGGTGGTAGCAGGTCAGGCCTGGATCACGGCGATCTCGCAAGTGGGAGTCGATCCCACCGATCGCTTTCAGAACGGCTTCACGCTCGCGGACACGTGGCTCGAAGCAGTCGACGACAAACTCATCAAATCGCGCCAATGAGGACGCAGCGCCCATGAAATCCTATGAATGCCTTTTCATCGACGGCCAATGGGTCGCGCCGGTACGAGACGGCCGCTTCGAGTCGATCGACCCGGCTAGCGAGGCGGTCATCGCCAGCGTGGCGGCCGCGACGAGCGAAGACGTCGATCTCGCCGTCGCAGCCGCGCGCCGCGCCTTCGATCAGGGTCCGTGGCCGCGCATGAGCGGGCACGAACGCGCGCAAGTCTTGCGCCGTATCGGTCAAGGCATTCGCGAACGTCTCGACGAACTCGCGCGCATCGAAGTGCGCGACAACGGCAAGCCGCTGCCCGAAGCGAAATGGGACCTGGGCGACGCGGCCGGCTGCTTCGACTTCTACGCCGATCTCGCCGCGAAGCTGGACGATAGCGCGGAAACACCCATCGCCCTCGCCGACGAGCGCTTTACTTCGATTGCGCGCAAGGAACCGGTGGGCGTCGCGGGCGCGATCATCCCGTGGAATTTTCCGCTTTTGATGGCGGCGTGGAAGGTCGCGCCTGCGCTGGCCGCGGGCTGCACGATGGTGTTGAAACCCTCGGAGCTGACGCCGCTCAGCGCGCTCGAACTCGCCGACATCGCCGCGCACGCGGGCCTTCCTGCCGGCGTGCTCAATGTCGTCACTGGTCTGGGCCACGAAGCGGGCGCGGCACTGAGCGAGCATCCGGATATCGACAAACTCGCCTTCACCGGCAGCGTCCCGACGGGCAGCCGCATCATGCAGGCGGCGGCACGGCATATCAAGAACATCAGCCTGGAGCTCGGCGGCAAGTCGCCGTTCATCGTCTTCGACGACAGCGATATCGACGCCGCCGTCGAATGGATCATGTTCGGCATCTTCTGGAATCAGGGTGAAGTCTGCTCGGCGACCTCGCGCGTGCTCGTACAGCGCGACCTCTATCCGCGCCTGCTGCACAGGCTGGCCGAGGAAACACGCAGGATTCGCATCGGCAATGGACTGGATGAAGGCGTGCTGCTCGGGCCGCTGGTGAACCGCGCACAGTACGAGAAGGTCCTGCAGGCGATTGCGCGCGGCCAGGAAGAAGGGGCGCGGCTGATATCGGGCGGAAGCCGTCCCGCGCATCTCGAACGAGGCTTCTTCATGGAGCCGGCGATCTTCGCGGACGTCCCCGTGGACAGCTGGATCTGGCGGGAGGAAATCTTCGGTCCGGTCGTCTGCGTGCGCCCGTTCGATGACGAAGCGCACGCCGTGCGCGAAGCCAACGACTCGCGCTTCGGCCTGGCGGCCGCCGTCATGTCGCGCGATCTCGACCGGTGCGAACGCGTGGCGCGTACGTTACGCGCGGGTATCGTCTGGATCAACTGTTCGCAGCCGACTTTCACCGAAGCGCCCTGGGGCGGTTACAAGCAAAGCGGCATCGGCCGCGAACTGGGCGAATGGGGCTTGAACAACTATCTGGAAACGAAGCAGATCACACGCTACGACAGTAGCGAGCCGTGGGGCTGGTATCTCAACTAGGCCGCGTTGCAGGCGGCATTTCGGACACGAAGCACGATGATAAACTCGCCGATACGGCTCGTTCCCCGAGCCCTTGATCAAAGCGGTGAAACAATGAGCAAAGCAACGGCGGAGACCGAGACGAGCGGTCGCCGGCACGGCGGACGGTATATCTACGAAGAGTTGCGCAAGCAGATCCTCACGTTGCAGCTCAAACCCGGCGCGCCGCTGGATGAAGTCTCGCTGGCAGCGCAGTTCGGGCTCTCGCGTTCACCCGTGCGCGACGCGCTCGCGCGGCTCATCAGCGAGGGACTCGTCACCATTCTGCCGAACCGCACCACGCTCGTGACGCCGTTCGAGATCGAAGAGTTTCCGAAGTACATTTCAGCGCTCGATCTGATTCAGCGCGCGGTCACGCGGCTGGCCGCGCTGCATCGCACGGATGCGGATCTCGCCCGCATTCGCCGCGCCGACGATGACTATATGAAGGCGCTCGACAGCGGCGACTTCCAGAAAATGTCGGAGACCAACAAGGCAGTGCATATTGCCATTGCGCAGGCGGCGAACAATCCTTACTTCGTCGGCTACTACGAACGGCTGCTCGGCGAGGGGCAGCGCCTGCTGCACCTGCATTTCGATTACACGATGAGCGCGCACAGCGAGACCAAGATGGGCCGCGATCATGACGACATCATCGCGGCGATCGAACGGCGCGACGCCGACGCCGCCGAACGTCTCGCCCATGAACACACGATGCTGTTCCAGAAACGCTTCCTCGATTACATGCGCCAGAACATGACGGCGTCGATGGCATTGCCATAACGAGTGACGAGACGCGCTAGAGGATCAAACACGCGCGGCGCCGCGCACGCGCAGGCGCTCCATCACCAGCAGCAGGGTCATCGAGAACAGCACGAGAATGGTGGCCAGCGCAACGATGGTCGGCGTGATGCTGTCGCGGATGCCGCTGAACATCTGACGCGGAATCGTCACCTGATCCGGCCCGGCGAGGAACAGCGTCACCACCACTTCGTCGAATGAAGTCGCGAACGCGAACAGCGCGCCGGACAGCACGCCTGGCAGGATCAGCGGCAACGTGATGCGCAGGAACGTCTCGATGCGGCCCGCGCCGAGACTGCGGCTCGCGTTCACGAGCGTGCCGTTGAAGCCCTTGAGCACGGCGCTCACCGTAGTCACGACGAACGGCGCGCCGAGCAGCGCGTGCGCGATGACCAGCCCCGTGAAGGTGCCTGCCAGATGCAGCTTCATGTAGAACAGGTACAGCCCCACCGCGACCACCACGAGCGGCGCGACCAGCGGCGAGAGGATGATCGCGGTCAGCACGCGCTTGCCGGGAAACTCCGCGCGATCGAGCCCGAGCGCGCACAAGGTGCCGAGCACGGTGGCGAGCACCGTCGCACCCGGCGCGACGATGAAGCTGTTGCGGATCGCGCGCCACCACGCGTCGGAGGCGAACAGCGTCTCGTACCAGCGCAGCGACCAATGGCGAACCGGATACACGAGAAACGCGTCCGCCGAGAACGACAGCGGCACCAGCGCGGCGATCGGCAGGACGAGATACGCGAGCACGCCGTAGCACAGCACGCGCTGCGCGACGTACCAGACCTTCTCGGGCCAGCGCGCGTAGGGTTCGAATGCGGGAACGATGCGCACCTCAGGCCTCCTTTGCCGCGCCCGGCCGCCATGCGGCAAGGAGCCGGTAGACCGCGAACAGCAGCGCGGTCGCGACGAGCAGGAGCACGGACAGCGCCGCCGCGAGCCCCCAGTTGATCGACGTATTGGTGAAGTACGCGATGTAGTAGCTGAGCATCTGATCCCCCGCGCCGCCGAGCAGCGCGGGCGCAATGTAATAGCCGAGCGCGCTGATGAACACGAGCAGCGCGCCCGCCGCCACGCCGGGCGCGGTCTGCGGCACGTACACACGCCAGAACGCGCCGAACGGATGGCTGCCGAGCGAGATCGCAGCGCGCTGATAAGTCGGCGGGATGCCGCGCATCACGGCAAACAGCGGCAGCACCATGAACGGGATCAGGATGTGCACCATCGAAATGATCACGCCGGTGCGGTTGTAGAGCAGCGTGAGCGGACTGTCGAACAGGTGCATCGACATGCCGATCCTGTTGACGAGCCCTTCGCGCGGCAGCACCACCATCCACGCGGCGATGCGCACGAGGATCGACGTCCAGAACGGAATCAGCACGGCCATCAGGACGCGCCGCTGACGGCGCTCGGGCAGTTGCGCAAGCCAGTACGTGAGCGGATAGCCGAGCGCGACAACGATCGCCGTCACGACGAGGCTGATCCAGAAGGTGCGCGCGAGGATCGGCACGTAGGCGCCCTCCTCCTGCGGCAACGCGACGATGCCGCCGTCCGCCGCGCGCCGGCGATCGACCGCACGCAGCAGATAAGCCGCCGTCAGCGGACGGAGCGCGCTCGCGAGGTCGCTCCAGGTGCCGGCTTCGCTCCAGCGCTCATCCGCCGCGACGAGTTCGCGCTGCGCATCCTGCGGCGTCGCGAGAGGCTTGCCGTCCGTCGAGAGATCGTCGAGATGGCGGCGCGTGCGCAGCATCAGCGCGCGCATGCCGGACCGGTCCTGATTCAGCCGCGATGCCGCTTCGCCGAGCGTGCCCGCCTGGTCCGCGGCGAGGATGTCGCGCGCGACCGCCGCGAATGCCTCGGGCGGCGGCGTGCCGTCATGCCAGCCAGCGAGCGCCCGTGCGGTCTGCGGAAACGCCACCGCGACGACCGGGTCCCACACCGCCCGCGTCATCAGGCTCACGATGGGCGTGATGAAAAACACCGCCATGAAGATCGCGAGCGGCGCGATCAGCAACATCGCGCCCGGCACGTCGCCGCGCGTGCGGCCCCGGCGCCGTGGCCGGGTGCGCCGCGCGGCCTGTGCTGCCGGCACGTTGACCGCCGGCTGCGTTGCGCCCGAGGGACTCGCCATCTCGCGTGCCCTCACTTAACGCGCCGCCCACGCCGCGAAGCGCTGGTCGAGATCGTCGCCGTGCTCGTCCCAGAACTCCCGGTCGTTGACGACGCCGATCTTCTCGTGCTCCGGCGTGTTGGGCAGGTTCTTGAGCTGCGCGGCGTCCATCTTGCCCAGCGCCTGCGCGTTGGCGGGGCCGCCCGGCTGCAGCGCGAGAAACGCATTCTGCTGCTGCGCGCCGATGGTGTAGTTGATGAACTTCATCGCCTCGTCCTTCATCGGCGAGCCCTTCGGAATCACCCAGTAGTCGTAGTCGGCGATCGCACCGTTCCAGACGATGTCGAGCGGCTGCCCCGCCTTCTGCGCGGTGATGATGCGTCCGCTGAACACCGTTGACATCGCGACGTCGCCGGACACGAGGAACTGCGCCGGTTGTGCGCCCGCGTCCCACCACTGGATGTTCGGCCGCAGTTCGTCGAGCTTTTTGAACGCACGATCGACGCCCGCCGGCGTGCCGAGCACCTTGTAGACATCGGCGGGCTTGACGCCGTCGGCCATCAGCGCGAACTCCAGATTGCCGCGCGCCGATTTGCGCATGCCGCGCTTGCCGGGATATTTCTTCGTGTCCCAGAAATCGGCCCAGCCGGCCGGCGCGCTCTTCAGCTGCTTCGTGTTCCAGGCGAACGCGTTGGCCCATGCGAACAGACCCACGCCGCAGCGTGTTTTAGCGGTTGACGTGAGATGCGCGGCGTCCGGCACCTTCGCCCAGTCGATGCGCTCGTACATGCCCGAGTCGCAGCCGCGCCCGACGTCGGTGGATTCGACCTCGACCACGTCCCAGCTCACCTGGCGCCCGTCGACCATTGCCTTGACCTTGGCTTGCTCACCCGAATACGACGACGCCGTGACGTCGATGCCCGTCGCCGCCTGGAAGGGCTTGATGAACGCGGATTGCTGCGCGTCCGCGAGCGTCCCGCCATAGTTGACGACCGCGAGCGGCCGCGCCATTGCGCCGTGCGACAGCTGCGCCAATATCAGCGCGACAGCCGCGCCCGTTCCCATTTTTCTCAGCATGATGACTCCCCGATGGATAACCGCACTCAAGCAAAAATCCGCAGATGACGCTCGTGAAACCGCAGCGTCATCGTGTCCCCGTCAGGCCGTTGCGCCGGACCCGCGTCGTCGAGCGGCAGCTTCACGAAGCCGCCCTCCTGCTGCGACACGGCGAACCTCACGCGCACGTGATCGCCGAAATAGAGCGTGCCCGCCGTGCGCGCACGCAGCGTGTTGAGCGACGGCACGAGCGCGCTCGCGTCGTCGCCGGCAAGCGTCATGCGCTCCGGGCGCACGCACGCGCGCACCGCGTCGCCCACGCGCGGCGAGCCGACCACGCGTCCCGTCAGCCGCTCGCCGCCCGTGAGTCCGATCTCGCCCCGGTCGCCATCCAGCGACAGCAGGCGTCCGACAAACACGTTGTTGTCGCCGACGAAGTTCGCGACGGTGCCGTTCTCCGGCGTCTCGTACAGCGCATGCACGCGGTCGATCTGCTGGATGCGCCCGCGGTCGAACACGGCGACGCGGTCGGACATCGTGAGCGCCTCGCTCTGATCGTGCGTCACATAGACGAACGTAATGCCGAGCGTGCGATGCAAGTCCTTGAGCTCGATCTGCATGTGCTCGCGCAGGCGCTTGTCGAGCGCGCCGAGCGGCTCGTCCATCAGCACCAGGCGCGGATTGAAGACCAGTGCGCGCGCCAGCGCCACGCGCTGTTGCTGTCCGCCGGACAGGCTCTTCGGCAGACGATCCGCGAACTCGCGCATGCGCACCATGTCCAGCGCCCGCGCCACGGCGGCCGCCTTCTCGGCCTTGCCAACGCGCCGCACCGTCAGCGCGTACCCGACGTTCTGCGCCACCGTCATGTGCGGAAACAGCGCGTAGTTCTGGAACACCATGCCGATATCGCGCCTGTGCGGCGGCGTGGTGTTGAGCAGCGTGTCGCCGAGCCAGATCTCGCCCGTGCTGGGCGACTCGAAACCGGCGAGCATCATGAGGCAGGTCGTCTTGCCCGAACCCGACGGCCCGAGCAGCGAGAGGAATTCGCCTTCGTGGATATCGAGGTCGAGCGCTTCGACGACGGGCGTGACGCCGTCGTAGGTCTTGCCGACCTGACGGAAGCGCACGAGCGGGGGTGCCGATACGTTCATATGCGTCTCCTGCGATGCCTCTCAGGCGATGGCCGCGACCACGAGGTCGCCCATCTGCGCGGTGCCGACCTGCTTCGTGCCCGGTTCCGCGATATCCGCCGTGCGATAGCCCGACGCGAGCACGCGGCGCACCGCACGCTCGATGCGCGCCGCCGCCTCGGGCTGCTCGAAGCTCATGCGCAGCATCATCGCGGCCGAGAGAATGGAGGCGAGCGGATTGGCGATATCGCGCCCGGCGATATCCGGCGCGCAGCCGTGCACCGGTTCGTAGAGTCCCTTGCGCCCATCGCCGACCGACGCCGACGGCAACATGCCGATGGAGCCCGTCAGCATCGACGCTTCGTCGGACAGGATGTCGCCGAACAGATTGCCGGTCACGATCACGTCGAAGTGCTGCGGCGCGCGCAGCAGCGACATCGCGGCGGCATCCACGTAGAGATGCTCCAGCGTGACATCCGGATAGTCGCGCGCCACGTCTTCGACGACCTCGCGCCACAGTTCCATCGATTCGAGGACGTTGGCCTTGTCCACCGAGCACACGCGATGACGCCGCGTGCGCGCGGTCCTGAACGCGACGTGCGCGATGCGGCGAATCTCGTTCTCGTCGTAGCGCATGGTGTTGATGCCCACGCGCACGCCGTTCTCGGTCGTCACGCCGCGCGGCTCGCCGAAGTAGAGGTCGCCGGTCAGCTCGCGCAGGATCAGCAGATCGAGTCCGTCCAGACGCGCGGCCTTCAGCGGCGACGCACCCACGAGTTCCGGCCACGCCACCACCGGACGGAAGTTCGCGAACAGGCCGAGTTCGCGGCGAATGGTCAGCAGCGCATCGCCGGGGCGCAGGCCGCGCGGCAGCGTTTCGTACTGGAAGCCGCCTTCCGCGCCGAACAGGATCGCGTCCGCTTCACGCGCCAGCGCGAAGGTCGCGTCGGGCAGCGGATGGCCGGTCTCGTCGTAGGCGCAGCCGCCGATGAGCGCACGTTCGAATTCGAGCGGCATGCCTTCGCGCACGAACACGTCGAGCACCTTGAGCGCTTGCGCGGTGACTTCGGGACCGATCCCGTCGCCGGGGAGCACTGCGATTTTCATGTGGTTTCCTGTTGTTCCTGCTTTTTCTGTTACGTGCTGCGATTCCCGAATCACCGGCCGATGCCGTGCGCGCGCTCGTAGGCGTCGATGCTCGCGCCGAGGCGCAGCGTCACGTCGATCTCGTCGAGACCTGCGACGAGCGCTTCTTTCTGAAAGGCGTCGATCTCGAACGACGCGCGCGTGCCGTCCGGCGCGAGCACGCATTGCGCCGGCAAGTCGATGCGCACGCGCGCGCCCGGCTGCGCGTCGAGCGCAGCGAGCAGGCGTTCGACGAAGGCCGCATCGGCGCGCACCGGCAGCACGCCGTTCTTGAGACAGTTGGTGAAGAAGATGTCGCCGAAACTCGTGCCGACGAGCGCGCGAATACCGAAGTCCGCGAGCGTATGCACGGCCTGTTCGCGCGACGAACCGCAACCGAAATTCGGACCCGTGACCAGCACCTGCGCCCCCGCGTAAGCGGCGCGGTCCAGCGCGAAGGTCCCGGCGCCGCGCAGGTCGTGAAAGAAGTAGCGGCCATAGTCGATGCGCCGTGCGTGCATGAAGCGCGCGGGCAGAATCTGGTCCGTGTCGATATCGGCGGCGGGCAGCGGCACGCCGATGGCATCAAGCTGCGTCAATGCTTGCATCGCGCAAGAGCTCCCGGTAGTCGATCAGTCGTCCGGCAACGGCGGCGCCGGCGGCCATGCCCGGGCTCATCAGGTGCGTGCGCACGCCGCGTCCCTGGCGGCCCACGAAGTTGCGGTTGGTGGTGGACGCAATGCGCTCGCCGGGGCGGCCTTCGTCGCCGTTGATGGCGAGGCACATCGAACAGCCCGGCTCGCCCCATTCCGCGCCCGCTTCGCTGAACACGCGGTCGAGGCCTTCTTCGGCGGCGGCGTTCTGCACGGCGCGCGAACCCGGCACGACGAGCGTCGGCACCCGCACGCGGCGGCCCTTGAGCACGGCGGCGGCCGCGCGCAGATCTTCCAGCCGCCCGTTCGTGCATGAGCCGATGAACACGCGGTCCACCGGCACGCCTTCGAGCGGCCTGCCGGCCTCGATGCCCATGTAGTCGAGCGCCTGCCTGATCCGCTCGCGCTGGGCGGCGTCGCCGCGATCCCGCATGTCGCCGATCATGTCGCCGATGCGGCCGTCGATCGGCGCCGCCTGCGCGGGGTTGGTGCCCCATGTAACCATCGGCGCGATGCGCGCAGCGTCGATCACGGCTTCGCGGGCAAAGCGCGCGCCGACGTCGCTCGCCAGCAGGCGCCACGCGGCCAGCGCGTCGTCCCAGGCCGCGCCTTGCGGTGCATGGGGACGGCCGCGCAGCCAGTCGAACGCGGTATCGTCCGGTGCGATCATGCCGGCGCGCGCGCCCGCCTCGATCGAAAGATTGCAGAGCGTCATGCGTGCTTCCATGCTCATGGCCGCGACCGCATCGCCCGCGTATTCGATGACGTGCCCCACGCCGCCCGCCACGCCGATCTGCGCGATCATCGCGAGCGCCACGTCTTTGGCCGTGACGCCGAACGCGCACTCGCCGACGATATGCACGCGCATGGTGGCGGGCCGCTTCTGCCACAGCGTTTGCGTGGCCAGCACATGCGCGACTTCCGACGCGCCGATGCCGAACGCGAACGCGCCGAGTGCGCCGTGCGTGGACGTGTGGCTGTCGCCGCAGACGACCGTCATGCCCGGCAACGTCAGGCCCTGCTCCGGTCCGGTGACATGCACGATGCCGTGACGCGGGTCGTCGAGCGGGAACATCGTGACATGCTGCGTGCGACTGAAATGAACGAGCCGCTCGACGAGCTCGCGGCGGTCCGCATCGACGACATCGGCGATCGAGCGGCCGTGCGACGACGCGTAGTGATCCGCCATCGCGAAGGTCGCCTCGGGCCGCCGCACGCGCAGGTTCTTGCGCGCGAGCAGGTCGAAGGTGTCGCGGGGCAGATCGTCGCCGACGTAATGGCGATCGATATAGACGAGGGTATGTCCGTCATCGCGCTCGTGCACGACATGCCGTACCCACAGCTTGTCGAACAGAGTGCGCGCGGCAGGCGCAGTGGAACTCACGCAGTCTCCGTGCTTTCGGCCGGTCCCGGCGCCATCGCGGCGCTTTCGAACGACCGATGTGATCTGATGAAACGGAGTCTGCGGATATCAAAAAAAAGGCTGAAGACGTATTTGGGAACGCTCGCAACGTGGCCCACGATGGCAGAACGCCGGGCGGCGCATCAGCTGCTCAGGAACTCCACCAGCAGCCGCGTGGCGGTCGCGAGTTCTTCGTCCTTGCGAATACAGAGCTTGTGCAGACGGTTCGCCCACGGCTCGTCGAGCGGCACTTCCTCGATATGCATGGCCGCCGCGCGATCCGCCACGAAGTAGTCCGGCACGATGCCGATCCCCAGGCCGGCCTGCGCCATGCGGCACACGGCGTCGAACCCCGCTACGCGAATGCGCGCATGCAGGGTGCGGCCTGCCTCGGCGGCGAGGCGTTCAGTCAGGTTCTGAATGGAGCTATAAGGTTCCTGCAGGATCAGCGCGTGATCCAGCAGATCGACGAAGCGCAGACCGCGCCGGCGGCATAGCGGGTGCCCTTGCGGCACGACCACGACCAGACGGTCCACATAGCAGGGCATGACCTTCAGACCGTCGACCGGCTGGTCGCCCCAGAAGATGCCGAACTCGACGACGCCTTCGCGCACCGCCTGCACCGCGCCGGTGCTCGTGTTCGGCTGCAGCTCGACGGTCACGTTCGGGTGATCGCGCATGAAGCGCGACAACGCATCGGGGAAAAAACCGAACAGCGCCGATTCGTTCGCGGCGGCGCGAACGTGGCCGCGCGCGCCGTGCGAAGTCGACGAAAACTCGCCCATCTCGCATTCGAGCTGAGTCAGGTCGCGCAGAATCTTGCGTGAGTGGCGCAGGAAGGCTTCGCCCGCCGAGGTCGGCGACACGCCGCGACGATGCCGCTCCAGCAGCGGCACACGCACGGCCTGTTCGAGATCGGCGAGCCGCTTGCTGACAGCCGAAGGCGCCATGTGCTCGCGCTCCGCGGCCTTGGCGATGCTCGCCTCCTCCGCCACCGCGATGAACAGCTTCAGCGTGACGATGTCAACGCGGGCGGCGAAGTTCGCCCGCAGGTCGAGGACAGGCGCGTCGGCATCCTGCAAAGCCGGGGGAGCAGAACGGTTCATGGATGGGACGCTGCGCGCGGAAACGATCGAAGTGACGCAGTATCCCACGCTGGTAGGCACCGGGCCATCCGGGGAGCATTCGCGTCGGATCAGAGGGCGAGGCTCTGAACGTACTCAAGATCCAGGCGCGCACGGTGGTCTCCCAGGCGTCGCAAAACGGATGTCCCGATATCGGCCACGAGCGGCGGAGCCGTGGCGCAAAAGCGAAGATCTCACCCGGATCGTTTCTGCCTGACGTCGTCGTCTCGGCGCCGTTAAATGCCAAAACTTGCATCACCAGTCTGTGGAGATGTACCTGGCTTCAAGAAATTCAAGAATGCCATGCTGTGCGCCTTCGCGCCCACAATGCAAGCGTGTTTCCTGTCAGGTCACCAGCGCCACGATCACTGTTCCCCACAACGCCAACAGCACATTTCCCACCGCATAGGCCACGCCATAGCCCAAGGTCGGCACCGCGCTTTTCGCGGCCTCCTGCACCGCTGCCAACGCCGGCGTGGCAGTCAAAGCCCCTGCGCACACCCCGAGCATGACACCCGCATGCATCTTCATGATCTTGTGCCCGACGAATACGCCCACCAACATTGGAATACTCGAGGTCAATATGCCTGCAAACAAAAGCGAAAGCCCGCTTGATTGCAGTCCTCTAACGAAGTCGGGCCCTGCGTTCAATCCTACGATGGCGACAAAGCCCGTCAATCCAATGGATTCGAACACCCACAAGGTCGGCCCGGGAATACGCCCGAAGAGGCGCGGCTCCACTGAACGCAGCCAGCCACACACTAATCCTCCCAATAGCACGCCCACGCTGAGAGACAGGCCGATTTCCACACCGCCGACAAGCAGCGCCGGGACGCCTATCAGCGCACCGGCCACGATGCCGAGCGACACGAGAACCATGTCCGTCGCATTGGTCGCGCGGTCGGCCACACCGACTTTGCCGACGACCGCCTCCACGCGGGACACGCTGCCCACGAGCGTAAGGACATCACCACGATTGATCACGGTCTCGGGCGAGATCAGCACCGGCGTGCCCGCGCGCGCGAGGCGCAATACGAATACGCCGCGCGCACCCTGCTCTTGCGCCAACTCGCCGAGCCGGTGGCCGTCGATCGCCTTGGATGTGACCACCACATCGAGCGATTCGGCCTCCATGTCGAGCAATTCGCGATCGTCGATCTCACGCACGCCCGAAGTCGGCCCCAGCATGCGCTCGACCAATAAGGTGCGCCGCCCGGCGGCGCTGATGGTGTCGCCCGCGCGTAGTACGGTGTCGGGGGCGGCGTTCATGACCAGGCCGTCGCGCCGTATCCGATCGATGAAGAGCCGCTGATCGCCCATGTTGGCCTCCATCTCCGATATCGACGCGCCCGCCAGCGGCGAACCTTCTTCGATGGTGTAGGCGCGCAACTCGAACTCCCGTCGCCCGGGAATGCCTTGCGCGCCGGCGCCTTGCATCTTGTCTTCGAGCTCACGGCAGACCGCAGGCAGGTCCACCCCCATGAGCCTGGGCGCAAGTTGACTCAGAATCCAGGCCGCACCGATCACACCCACCAGATAGGTGACAGCAAAGGCGACTGGAATCTGATTGGTCAGCATGTTTCGATCGGCCTCAGACAAGGCCAGCCGTGTGATGGCGTCGGTGGCTGTACCGATGGTGGCCGACTCGGTGAGCGACCCGGCCACCACGCCCGCCGCGGTGCCGGCCTGGTAACCCAGAAGCTTGCTCACGATGAACGCCACCCCGAGACCCGTCGTGGCCACGATTGCAGCCAGAAGCGCCTGCTGCAACCCGTCACGACGCATGCCGCGAAAAAACTGTGGGCCGGTACGAAATCCGATGGAGAACAGAAAGAGCAGGAAGAAGCACTGCTTCACGTCGCCGGCGATCCTGAGCCCCATTTGGCCTACCAGTACCCCCGCCAGCAACGTGCCGGTGACCGCGCCCAGCGTGAAGCTGCCGATCCTGAGTTTTCCCAGCGCATAACCGACGCCCAACACCAGGAAAAAAGTGACTTCGGGATGAAGTCGAAGCACGTTTCGAAACCAATCGAACGCTACGATCATTGAAAGCTCCCTCACATGGCTCCGGGCCACTTGCCAAGCAAAGCACCCGACTCAATAGCCCTGCACCTTGCGAGGGCCGGTCCCTGACGTAGCGCCCCAGTGCCATCGCACGATCATCCGGCCCAGCAGGGTTCGATCTTTCCATCTCCCCAAATCGCCTTCCCGAGCGCCGATGCGCCGTCATTGCGCGATCGACTGCAGGAGCCGTGTGAGATCGCGCGGCTCCACACGGATGATTCCGCTCTTCGGGCTATCGATGTCCGCAATGAGTGCGAGCGAAAGCGCGACAGTCGCGGGAAGAATGGTGATGAGCAAACCCTTACGCAGGCTGCCCTTCGCGCCATAACCCTGCACGACACACCCGAGCAGGGCGATGATGATCATCAGGTACCACGCTCCTGCCGGAATATGGTTGATCCGCGCCGCCTCCGCGTAATCCTGGGAATTCAGAACATCGTTCATGCCTGCGACAACGAGCGCCCCGATGGGCGTCGGCTGCGCTTTCGCGACCTGGGTCGCCAGTTGCCAGAGTTCCGTTTCGATATTCGCCATGTCGCGGTTGATCTTCGCCAGTTCCACCGAATCCCGCGTGCGATAGCTGGCGAGTCTCAGCCTCGTATAGTGCATCAAGGCGGTTTTGATCTTTCCACCGACTGCCGCATCGGCGAGATCCGCACGCGAATATTCGGTGCCGATGGCGTTGGCTTCACCTTCTTCCAGCGTCTTGCGAAGGTCGTAGCGGTTCACCGCCATCGAAAGGCTGAAGCCCACCAGGAGCGCGAGCAACGTCAGCGTGGATGTCTGGATCATGTTGAAGTCCTCCCGGTCCTCGGCGGGCAGCACGGCCATGCGGCGCAACACGTACGCGCCGAACGCGACCGCGCCGATGAGGAGCAGGAGAAGCGCTACAAACAGGAGAGCGGGATGATCGACGAATGTCGTCATTTCACGCCCCTGTCGGACAAGTCAAGGTCATGCTTTCGGATCTTGAGAAGGAAGCGGCGCTCACAATGGTTCACTTTGCTCAGGCCCGTGACGACGCGCCGGCGCGGCCTCCGTCGCAGCCGGCGCCGGCTTTCACTTCACGGCCGCGGCGTCACAATTGGTTCGTGTGGTGCAGCATGATGTTATCGAGACTCGACCTGGGCAGTCGTCAACGTCACGTGCACCGAGTTCTTCGGTCTCACCGCGTAGCGTCCGCAAGAGCAGCAACGATCTTCACCGAGCCTGATGCAGCGAGCCCGGTATCGCTTCGTTGCATGCCAGATTACCTCCAGCAGTCCATCGCTTATCGCCGTGGATGAGTTGAAAGAAAATCGAGTACCGGTCATCGTGCGAGAAAAATGCGATCTTGAGCACGGATATAGCTAACCGGTTCGATTGGCAAGGAGTTTCTATCGGAAAGCCAGGAGGCAGCTGACCTTCGGGCTGCTCGATGTCCACGGGCCGCTCAGGAACCGGCTCTCGACATTGAGAGCTGCATTGGCTTATCCCACGTTGCTCGGTTACGTGGTATCGGAATGCAGTTGCGCGTGCGGGTTGTCTTGCCGCTTCTTCTACGCCTGGTCATCTCGATGCGGTACCGGAAAGCTCAAACTCCGCGACCTATGGGAGATTCAGATAGGGATTGGTTGCCCGAGCTTGCTCGCGTGATCGCCTGACGAGTCATGCGTGGATACATCCGGGCGAAACTCGTTCGACCTGTGAGAGGTCCGTTACCGTTGCACTTCAATCCAGGGCCGCTGAGTCTGGCGCGTGAATACCCGGCCCTTGATGAGACCTTCATGTCCGCTCATCGAGAGCGGGCAAAAGATTGCAGGGCAGCATGAAACTTATGTCCTAAACTGAATTAGAACGAGTGCTTCAAACCGGCAAGAGACACGTTGGAAGCCATGTTGCACGGCTCACGCGTCAACGAAGTGAATCACACAGGGTGGGCACATGGCAGACGTTCAGACCTTGACCGAGCGCCAGGCGGCGGGTCGCCACGCCCGGCAACACGCGAAGCGCTCACTGCATGCGAAAACCGGGAACATCGATCGTGATCCCGTCCAATTACTGAAGGAAAACAGCAAGGGCCGCGTGGAAGCGCTCGTGCCGCTACGCTATGGCCGCATGTCCGTGTCTCCCTTCACGTTCTATCGCGGCAGCGCGATCATCCAGGCTCATGATCTCGCCGGCACGGTGAACAGCGGGATCACGTTTCCCATCTGCGGCGACGCCCACCTCATGAATTTCGGCGGCTTCGCCACACCCGAGCGGCAACTGGTTTTCGACCTCAATGATTTCGATGAAACCGCCACCGGCCCATGGGAGTGGGACGTAAAACGGCTTGCAGCCAGCTTTGCGATCGCTGGCGAGCATATGGGCTTCAACCGCGGCGCGATCAGCGAGATCATCACGGCAGCCATGCACGAGTACCGGGACCGCATGTGCAACTATGCAGGGTGCAGCGCGCTGGAGCTCTGGCATGAGATCGTCACGTTCGAGCGGATGACCGAGGCCGCCGTGACCGCCGAGGGCCGTCA
Organism: Caballeronia sp. LZ035; assembly: GCF_031451175.1. NCBI lineage: Bacteria > Pseudomonadati > Pseudomonadota > Betaproteobacteria > Burkholderiales > Burkholderiaceae > Caballeronia > Caballeronia sp. LZ035. The sequence continues at coordinate 696,946 of NZ_JARUXS010000002.1, read as the reverse complement.
GCTCATCAGCAAGACGATGGAAAAGGCGGCAGGCCGCACGCACGAAAGCATGCTCGGCAAGATGGCGGTATTGACCGATGGGCGCTGGACCATTCAGGATGCGCCGCCCGCGCTCTTCCATCCGGGCGGTCCCAATTCACTGCTGGGCCGCGATCAGAGATGGTCCAACACCGAAGAATGGAAGGGGAAACTGGCAGCCTCCTTCGACCGCTACATTCAGACGCTTTCCTCCGAGCGCCGCAAACTGATCGCGCAGTATGCGCTGCACGACATTGCGTTCAAGGTGGTTGGCGTCGGCAGCGTCGGCACCTTCTGTCTGGTGATGCTGTTCATCGACAGCCATGACAAGCCGCTTTTCTTGCAGGTCAAGGAAGCGCGCAGGTCAGTGATCGCACAGTTCTTTCAGGGCGACGAGCCGACCCACCAGGGCGAACGTGTCGTAAGCGGACAACGGCTGCTTCAGGCTGCCAGCGATTCGTTTCTGGGCTGGTCCACCGGGCCCGCCGAGCGGCAGTTCTACTTTCGTCAGTTGCGCGACATGAAAGTGTCGGCGGAAGTCGAACGCATGAGCAGCACGATTCTCAAAGGTTACGGACGCATCTGCGGCTGGGCGCTGGCGCGCGCCCACGCGAAGGCCAGTGGCCGGGCCGTGGAAATTGCGGCTTATCTCGGCAACGGCAATCGCTTCGCGGACGCGCTCACGCAGTATGCGTTCGGCTACGCCGAACAAAATCAGAAAGACTATGACGCGTTTATCCGCGCGTGTCGCTCAGGCAAGCTGGAGGCTAGAAGCGACGAGGACATGGCCGCCGATTTCCGCGTTTGACGGTGCGAGCGTTAAGGCAAAAGCGTGATGAAGAGGCGATCCCTCTGGCCGGCGCTGCTGTTTTGCTTGCTCGGGTCCAATGGGGGACGCGCGGCGGCCGATGCTTCCGGACCGGCCGCGGTCACGGCCATCGCGCATGCGCCTTTGCGCGTCGCGATTTCGTCAGTCGCGCCTTTCGTGCTGCCGCAACTTCAGGCGCCGGAAGGCTTCAGCATCAATGGGTGGGATGAACTGGCGCGCCGAATGCACCTGGATTTCATATGGGTCACGCTTCCCGCCTTGGCCGGCCTGTTGTCCGCCGTGCAGCTCGCGCACGGCGATGTGCAGGCCATTGTCTACGATGCACTGACCTTCAGTACTGAGCCGCGAAGCGCGCCCACGGCATGCTTGCCGTGGGCAGCGCATTGCGCAAACCCACCAACGAAGCGCTTCTCGCGATGTTGGAGGACGGCACTGACGAGCAGATCGATAGCAAATGGTTCTCGCCCGCCCGATAGCGGCGTGCTCATGAGCGACGACCACTGCACCCTGCGTCCCATACCCGTGATCCATCCAGTCGATGCGTGTCGGGCTCTGGCAGTCAACGGAGTTCCGTCCCTCGGACAGTGTCAGAAACGACGACTCTTTCGAATGACGTGTTCGGAGCGCCCATCAGCCAGTCGAGTCTGAACAACGAAGTGACAGGGAACGACAGCAACGGGCGCTCAGCGGGCGTGCGCATTGAGCTTCGCCACCAACACGTCAGCGAATTCCGGTGCCGACATCGGCTGCTGACCCGTGATCAGTTCACGATCGACGACCACGTTGCCATGCCAGTTCGCCACCGTATCGACATGCGCGCCGGCTTCCGCGAGTGCATTCACCGGATAGAACTGAACATCGCCGCCGAGCCCGTTCGGACCTTCGAGTTGCTGCTCTTCACCCGTAGAGAAGACCGTCAGGCGATAGCCCGCATACGGCCAGCCGGCTGCATACGAATTCGCCTTGCCGTCATGGGCAATCATCGAGGCGATGAAGGCGTCCGGGTCATGAAGCGCGGACAGCAGCACGATCGGTCCGTGACAGATGATGCCGGTCGGGCGGCCGTTGTCATGGAAGCTGACGAGGATCTTGCCGAGATTGCGGTCTCTCAGCAGATCGACCATCGGCGCATGACCGCCGGGAATGAACAGGCCGACATAGCCGTCTGTTCCCTCGGCGGCCACCGAGGCGAGCGTCTTCGGATGCTTGAGTTGAGCGATGCCTTGCGCGTACTTGAGAGCATCCGCGCGCGCCGCGTCATCGCCGCCGAAGAACATCTTGTTGTTGGAGTTGGCGTCCATGACGGGCATGTCGCCGTTCGGGTTGGCAATGACCGGCTCATAGCCCGCTTCAACGAGCTTTCGATACGGCACGACGAACTCGTTCAGGTAGTAGCCGGTTGCATAGTGTTTGCCGTCACGCAGGTCGAGCTGATGCGCACTCGACATCACGACCAGCACCTTGCCGCGCGATTGCGCCGATGCGCTTGCCGGCAACGCGAAGGCGGTGCCTATCGCAAGCGCCGCCGCGCCGAATTTGAGGATGTTCATGGTGGTTCTCGTCAGCAAAGGAGTTGGCAGGCTTACTCGGCACTCGGCACATAGCGCGGCGCGGCCTTCGCATTGGCAAAACGGGGCGTCAACGCGCGACGGTCCGCTTCCCATTTCGTCCATTGCTCGCCGTCGTGCAGCGTCGGGATGGTCACCCGTTCGCCCTGATCGAGCCCGGCGAGCGCGGCATCGACCAGATCGGCGGCAGTCATCGTGCTCGCGGCTTCCTTCTGCTTCGCATAGCCCGCCACGTCCCAGAACTCGGTGGCCGTCGCGGCCGGCAGCACGGTCTGCACGCGCACGCCCTTGTCCGCGAGGTCGCGTTGCAACGCATGGCCGAAGCTCAGCACATAGGACTTCGACGCGCTATAGACGCCATTCAGCAGTTCAACCGCAATGCCGACCACCGAACTGATATTGATGATGGTGCCCGAGCCCCTGGCGACGAATGCGGGTGCGGCGGCGTAGGTGAGGCGCGTCAGCGCGGTGATGTTCAGGTCGATCATCGATTCCATCGCGTCGACATTGCCGTCGAGCACCGATGCAACCGAACCGACGCCGGCGTTGTTCACCAGCATCGTGATGCGCGCGTCTTCGCGGAGCAGGGTCTCGATTTTCGCGAGCGCAGCCTTGTCGTTGAGATCGGCGGCGACGGTCTCGACCGCGCGGCCCGTTTCCTGGGTGATGCGCTTGGCGAGCGTATCGAGGCGCGACTGGTTGCGCGCCACCAGAATGAGATTGAAACCGCGCCGCGCGAGGCGGTCCGCATAGATGGCGCCGATGCCGGCCGATGCGCCCGTAACCAGTGCGAAGCCTTTGGCCGAAGCAGCATGAGTAGAAGCAGTCATGATCGTTCCTTTGAGTGGGTTGAACCAGCGGGTTGCTGGTTCATGGAGCGAATTCTGACCTCGGCGACGCCTGACCTCAATGTCATAGATGCAAGGTTTCAGGACATCTGATTTCAGCAAATCTGTCTCTTTTGTGCTAGCTTCAATGAATCGAGTCACTCAAACCGGAACATCATGCATACCGTCGGTCTGCTCGTTTATCCGAATTTCCAGTCGCTCGCGCTGGCCGTGGCGAGCGTTTTCGAATACGCGAACCTGCTGCGCGATGAAACGTCGTACCAGTTCAGCATCGTGTCCGAGCACGGCGGACCGGTCGCTTCGTCGCAGGGGTTTTCGGTTCATAGCGAACCGCTGGCCAGGCAGGGTTACGACACGCTGATCGTCGCGGGCGATAACGAATGCCGCCTGCCTTCGGCGGCGCTGATCGACTTTCTTCGACAGGCGCCGCATCATTCACGGCGCATCGCGTCGATCTGCACGGGCGCGTTCGTACTGGCGGCGGCCGGCCTGCTGGAGGGCAAGCGAGCCACGACGCACTGGTTCCACGCGCGCGCGTTTCAAACGCAGTATCCGGATATTCAACTCGAAGAAGACCGCATCTACGTGGTCGATGGCCAGATGTGGACTTCAGCAGGCATGAGTGCGGGCGTAGACCTCGCACTGGCCATGATCGAAAGCGACTTCGGGCTGGAGACGTCGCGCATGGTCGCGCGCAAGCTCGTGCTGTATCAACGGCGCGGCGGCGGCCAGTCGCAGTTCTCCGCGTTACTGGAGATGGGCGCACGCTCGGATCGCGTGCAGATGGCGCTGACCTATGCCAGCGAAAACCTCGCGAGCGATCTGTCGGTCGAGCGGCTGGCCGAAGCGGCGCGGCTCAGTCCGCGCCAGTTCAGCCGGGTATTTCGTGAGGAAACGGGGCAATCGCCCGCCAAGGCGGTCGAGCGGCTACGCGTGGAAGCCGCCCGGCTGATGATGGAGACAACGCGTCATCCGATCGAGGTGGTCGCGAGGGAGACGGGTTTCGGTGACCGTGAGCGCATGCGTCAGGCGTTCCTGCGTGCGTTCGGTCAGCCGCCGCAGACCATCCAGCGGGCGTCGGGGGTCACGCCGCTTGCGGTCTGATGCACACCGGGCCAGGCTGACTATTGCTCGCCCCGCGGCTCGCCCGGCGTCCACTCCGGGCTGTAGCCGCCCAGCGCCGGGTGATACATCTCGTCCCCGGAGTGCTGCGTGAATTCGACGTTGAGCCGGTCTTCGCGCAGGCCGAGGATATCGATGCAATGCGCGCATAGCGCTTTCGCCACTTCCATGCGCAACTCGGGTGGCCGTCCCTTTCTGATGTCCAGCATCATGACCGCGACGGGCACCGGCGCCTCGCCGGCTTCTGGAATCCGCCAGACGCCACCGTCGCCCAGTTCGCGGATCGCGACACTGATTCGCCGGATGTCGACCGACATCAACTGTGCATAGGTCTCGCTCATTTTCAGCGCCAGGCGCTGCTTGTCTTCCACCGGATAGTGGCCGCATACGTCCAGTTGCAAATACGGCATGATCGTTTCACTCCTCGAAAGCCCCATTCTCGATTGAACGCGGAGCCGTTCCAATGTCGCATGCGCAAGGTTTTCGGCCATGCAAGCGAGGGGTGTCTCTTTTATCGATCAAACATCCTCGGCTAACCTATGCGCTTATCCAAGGCGGTCGGCGCCGGCTGCATCCGACGTCGCATAGCGTTCCTGAGCCTGAGCGGCCGCCAGTTGCGCAGCCGTGCGGTCAACCTCTGCGGCATAGGGCCCCGGATCAATGCTGAAAAGCCGATCGCCCTTTTTCACCAGCGCGCCATCCTTGAAATACACGGCGACAATTGTCCCTGTGACAAGCGGGCGAACTTCAACCTTGTCGACTGCTTCAAAGCACCTCGATCGAATCGGGTAACGGCACGCCCTCCCGGCTGTACCTTCATCACTAAGCCTTGCGGCCTGAGTCGGCTGATCGAATGATTCTGGCTTGCTCAGACCCGCGTCCCGCTGCATGAAACAGGCTCGATTGTTCGAGTGACTGAACGATGAATTCGCGTGGTGCTCGTATATCGGTTTTTCAAGCTTCGGTAGAGTCAATTCAGCGATTAGTCGGGATGCGAGCATTCGACGAACCACGGGCAGATATCGAAGCGTACCGGGCGCCTGTGTCCCGGCTCGTACACACGCAATGCGCCTCTTTCCAACCCATCTCGAGGATCGAACCAACATGAACATTCCTTATCGCAGTGCGTTGATTATCGGCGCGGGACCCGGCATTAGCGCATCACTCACCCGACGGTTACGCGCTGCCAATATTCCGGTCATTATCGCGGCGCGCAACGTGGACAAACTGGCGTCGCTCGTCGACGAAACCGGCGCCATTGCGCTGCCCGTCGATGCGACCGATCCACGGCAGGTCGAAACACTCTTCGCGCAAGCTGACGCGCGCATCGGTGCGCCCGAGATCGTGGCGTACAACGCGAGCGGCGAGTTGCGCGGACCGATTACGGAACTCGATCCCATCGCGGTTGATCGAGCTGTCGCCGTGTCCGCGCTCGGCGCGTTTTATGTCGTCCAACAGGCCGCCAGGCGAATGGCACCTGCGGGCAACGGCGCGATCCTGATGACGGGTTCCACGGCGAGTGTTAAAGGCTTCGCCGGCTCGTCTCCGTTCGCCATGGCGCAATTCGCGATGCGAGGGCTCGCACAGAGCGCTGCACGCGAACTGACACCGAAAGGCATTCATGTCGCACACTTCATCATCGACGGTGCTGTGCGCGCTGGTCTCGACGATCGCGCCACTGCTCCGGACAGCTTGCTGGACCCCGATGCCATTGCGCAATCCTACGTCGACGTGCTTCGCCAGCCTCGCAGCGCGTGGTCGTGGGAGATCGAGTTACGTCCCTGGGTCGAGAAATTCTGACCTGTATGTCCCGCTGGTCTTCTTCATGCGAAACAAAAGCAATCTCAAGCAATCCCTCAACTTTTATAGGGGTGATCTGAAAAGTCACCGAGTGAAATGAGTCAGCGCGAGTTCGATTTCGATTTTCTGGTCGTGGGCGGTGGCAGCGGTGGAGTACGCGCAGCGCGAATGGCCGCTCAAGCGGGAGCGCGGGTCGCGATCGTCGAGGCAACAAAACTCGGCGGTACTTGCGTCAACGTCGGCTGCATCCCCAAGAAACTCTATAGCTATGCGGCAACCTACGCCGAACACTTCGAGGAGGCCGCGGGCTTTGGCTGGACCCTGGCTGCCAAGCCTCAGTTTGACTGGGAAACGCTCAAACGAAATCGAAACGATGAGATCCTCCGCTTGAATGAAGTCTATCGAAACCTGCTCAGCAATGCGGGCGTCGAGATCATGAACGGGTGGGCATCGTTCGTGGACGCACACACCGTTGACGTATCGGGCCAACGCATATCTGCCAGAAACATTCTCATCGCGACAGGCGGGCGTCCCACTATTCCTGATATTCCGGGCAAGGATCTTGGCATCACTTCGGATGAGATGTTCGACCTTCCCGCCTTCCCACGCAGACTGCTCGTGGTTGGCGGTGGATATATCGGTTGCGAGTTTGCCTCGATTTTCAACGCACTTGGCGCACATGTCTTGCAGGTACATCGGCACCCGCGTCTGATCTCCGCGTTCGATACCGATCTCTCCGATTTTCTTGAAAAGGAAATGAGGAAGACGGGCGTCGAAATCGAACTCGGACGCACCGTAGAACGACTCACCCGTCGGGGCGATGCGATCCTCGCAACGCTTGATAACGGCCAGACGTTCGAGGCAGGCGTCGTACTGTTTGCCACCGGTCGCGCACCAGCGGTTAGAGGACTCGGACTGGAAACAATCGGCATGCGCGCTGACGATAGAGGCGCTGTATCGGTCGACGACAATTACGGCAGCAGCGTACCGTCGATCCATGCCGTCGGCGATGTCAGCAGCCGACAACACCTCACGCCCATCGCGCTGGCCGAAGCGATGGTGGTGGTTGGGCATCTCTTCGGAGACGGTCAGCGGCGCATGGACTATGCAAATGTGCCGACTGCAATCTTTACGCATCCCAATGTGGGGACGGTCGGCTTATCGGAAGCGCAGGCTCGAGCGAAATTCGACGAAATCGACATCTACCGGTCTGAATTTCGGGCGTTAAAGCACACGTTGAGCGGAAGTCCGGCGCGGACCATGATGAAACTGGTCGTTGACCGTGCGACCGATAAAGTGCTGGGCGTACATATGGTGGGCGAAGAAGCGGGCGAGATCATTCAGGGGTTCGCTGTCGCCTTGCGAGCGGGTGCAACGAAACGCCTCTTCGACACCACCATCGGGATACATCCAACCGCCGCGGAAGAGTTCGTCAACATGCGGCAACCCGTCGCCGACTGATTTGATAAAGACGGGCCGCTGGCATGGCGGCCCGCTTCGGCGGCACGTCTGGCCTAGCCAATAAGGTAAGCGCTGAAAGTTCTGTGGTTCCGATTTCTCTGTAGCCAAAGGCTACCTCTCCCGGCATGCCCATACGACGCGGTGTAGACCCCGCTAACTGGCATCGCACGCCCGTTGCATCGGGATACACGATGCCAGGCCGTTTCGAGCCGGCTTGCTTTCCAGATTGTTCGAATCGCTGAATGGTGTATTCGAATCGTGCTCGTTTATGTATTCCGATAGCCTTTATAGAATTTATATCAATGAATCACGAAATAGATTTGTCGAGCGGAATTGATCATCAGAGTGAGATATCAGGCTGCTGCGACAAGTGGAATTTCCTCACCTTGCCATTTGCCATTCAAAAAATTGCCATCTGGTTAAAACGGAGTGAACGATGACTGAAATCATTCTTGAGAACCAGCCTGCAGGGTACGTACCTCCCAAGGTATGGAGCCCGAAGACAACCTACGGTGGCCAGTTCGGCAACATCAACAGCCCTGTATCGGGAGCCAGGTTCGAGCGCGATCTACCGGTCGGCAAGCATCCGTTGCAGCTCTACTCGCAAGGGACGCCCAACGGTCAAAAGGTCACGATCCTGTTGGAGGAACTGCTGGCGGCGGGCCATACCGACGCCGAGTACGACGCGTGGCTCATTGATATCTTCAAAGGTGACCAGTTCGGAAGCGGGTTCGCAGCAGTGAATCCGAACTCGAAGATCCCGGCGCTGGTGGATCAGTCGACGAGTCCGGTCACACCTGTTTTCGAAAGCGGCTCGATTCTCGTGTATCTGGCCGAACGGTTCGGCGCATTCCTGCCCACCGAGCGTCGCGCCCGTACCGAGACGTTTAACTGGCTGATGTGGCAAATGGGAACAGCGCCTTTTGTCGGGGGTGGCCTGGGTCACTTCTACGCCTATGCGCCGCTAAAGATCGAATATGCAATCGACCGCTATGCGATGGAGGTGAAGCGACAACTACACGTCCTCGACACGCATCTGGCATCTCATGAGTTTCTCGCGGGCGACCAATACACGATCGCGGACATGGCAGTCTGGCCGTGGCAACCAGGCAGTCTCTACGGCGTGTACAACACGCACGAATTTGTTGCAGTCGAGGAATACAAGCACCTTCTGCGCTGGTACAAGGCCATTGCCGCGCGCCCGGCAGTGGCAAGAGGGAGGATCGTGAACCGGACGTCTGGACAGCCAGGCACGTTCCTCCTCGAGCGCCACGCGGCGGCCGATATCGATTCAGCGTTGCAGGCCAAGTAGTCGGCCTTCCGAAGTTCTAACCGAACGGCTGTAACGGCGAACGCGTCATGGCGACACGTTTGCCCCCTTTTCTATCTCTCAAGGATGTTCCCCATGAAACTTTATTACGCGCCTGGCTCGTGTGGCCTTGCTTCTCAAATCGCACTGCAAGAAGCGGGACAGAAGTACGAACTCGTCAAGGTCGATTTCAAGACCAAGACGACCATCGAGGGTGACTATCGGAAAGTAACGCCCAAGGGTTTCATCCCCGTATTGAAACTCGACGACGGCGACATGATTACGGAAGGCGCAGTCATCCTTCAGTGGATCGCTGATAAGAATCCGGCGAGCAAGCTCCTTCCGGCTTTCGGTACCCGGGAACGATATACGGCCCTTGAGTGGCTCAATTTCATCGCGAGCGATCTGCACAAGGGTATGGGTGTGATGTTCTCGTCGTTCATCGATCCGGACACAAAAAAGCGCTTCGCGGACGGCAACCTGACCAGCAAGTTCGAGTATATCGACGAGCACCTGTCCACGAATGATCATGTCCTCGGCGCACAGTTTTCGGTTGCCGATGCGTATCTGTACAACGTTCTGTCGTGGTCGCCGCGCGTCAATCTCGATCTGTCGATCTACAAGTCGATTCAACAGTATATGGCGCGTATGGAACAGCGATTGAGCATTCGTGCCGCTCTGGAAGCGGAACGCCAGGCAGCAGCAACCCAATAGTCGGCACCGGCCTGCTGGTTAATTCGAAAGGTCATCTCTCACTGGCGGTCGCGGAGTGTTCGACTTTCGATCGCCGCGTTTTTTGGCCGGCGCCGCATCGGTGGCCGCCTTTCAAACCTGAAAAGGAGCAGTCTTCATGATGAACGATTGGAACGGTTATCGCGACACGCTGCTGGAACGTGTTGGCGATTTTGCCAAGCAAACTCCCGACGTACTTCGCGGCCTGATGACGATGGAAAAGGCTGCCGAAAAGACGGGCCATCTGGATCCGAGAATTCACGAGCTGATTGCACTCGCTGTGGCCGTCACGACACGCTGCGATGGCTGCATTGCAGTGCACACCAGGAAGGCCGTCGAGGCCGGCGCGACCCTGCCTGAGATTTCCGAGGCATTGGGTGTCGCTATCGCGCTGAATGCCGGAGCTGCACTCACGTACTCGGCGCGCGTGATCGAAACGTTTCAGCAGTTGCCCAAGGCATAACGCGCTGGACGGTGTGCCACTGGCTGCCGTTCTGGCAGCCAGCGGTTATGCGGCATAAACGCGTGGTTCAGCCGTAGGTCGGTAGATGCTCTTTCAGCGCATTGCCGCGTGATTGGAAAACAGTTCCGCGATCCACTCAACGAATACGCGTAACTTCGCGGAGAGGTGCCGGTTTTGCGGGTACACCACGTACACGGGAAGCGGTTCGTTTGTCCAATCGCCCAGTATCGTCACGAGCCGGCCGTCCTTGAGCAGGGGATCGGTCAGAAAATTCGCCATTTGTATGATGCCGAGCCCCGCAAGGCCCGCCGCCGTATACGCATAGCTGTCGCTCAGCGCGATACGACTCGACAGCGATACCTGAGCCTTCTCGCCTTCACGCTCGAAATACCAGTCAAACTTGGTCCCGTTGCGCGCCGAGAAATAGTTGACGCAATGATGGTTCACCAGATCGTCGGGATGCATAGGCTGACCGTAACGCTCAAGGTAGGCACGAGAGGCGCAGGTCGCGTAACGCATCGTGCCGACCCTGCGAGCGATCAGGCTGGAGTCGGCAAGCTGTCGACCGCCCCGTATCGCGCAATCCACGCCCTCTTCGATAAGCTCTACATTTCGGTCGCTGCAACCAAGTTCAAGCTGGATGTCAGGATAGCGCTCAAGGAAGTCAGAAAGAGCAGGAATGATCACCTCGCTGGCCAGGCCGGTCGGAGCGTCGACACGCAACCGCCCCGATGGACTCGAGCGACTGAGCGCGACGCACTCGTCGGCCTCGCGCACTTCCGCCAGCACTCGCATCGCACGTTCGTAGTAGACGGCGCCTTCCACGGTCACGCTGATGCGGCGAGTCGTCCGGTGAAGCAGCTTGACCGAGAGCGATTCTTCCAGGGATTGGACCAGGGTCGAGACGGTCGCCTTGGGAAGCTGCATGTTCTCGGCCGCGCGCGTAAATCCGCCAGCATCGACCACCTGAACGAACACCTCCATCGCCTGCAGTTTATTCATGTCCGACCTCGATTCTTTGGGTTGACAGTCACGACGGGCGCAGAGATGGACGCCCGACCCTGCACGGCGTTCGGCATCCGTTCAAACAGGAGCCGTCGGAACGTTATCGAACCACACCTCATTTGATCCTCCACCGCGCATGGTTCGGCGCAGTTCGTCTCGACTACGAACCCGGCGAAACGAAGGAAGGCCATCCCCGCATATGATTGATGAAGCGTTCGCTCAGGCCTCTGGTTCGGAGATACTCAGCTGTAACGGGTAGCGTCGGACTCTCGTAATACGGGTTTTGATTCACCTGAACAGGAAAGTCCCGCTGAAGAATGCCGGCCCGGCCGATCAGTACGAAGTCGCATCCCTCGTCGAGCAATTGCGCGGCGCGTGCGGCGCTCATGATCTTGCCCGCCGTGCCAACACGCACGCCTTTTCGAGGCAGCCCCGTGAAGAGGCCAAGCATGCTTTTGCCTTTGAACGCCCCTTCCTGTACAACTTGCGCGGAGTCCCAGAGCGCGAGGTCGAGGTAGTCGATCAACTCCCGATCGAGAATCTCAGCAGTGATTTCTCGCAGTTGCTCGAGATTCAAGCCATAGCGTTCCACCGAGAGACGCCAGCCGATCTGGAAGTGAGGACCACATGCCTGCCGTATGCCTTCAATAACTTCGATCGTGAGGCGGATACGGTTTTCAATGCTGCCGCCATACTTGTCAGTTCGATCATTGAGTAACGGGGACATGAACTCCGACAAGATCCATCCGAACGCACCGTGAAGCGCAACGCCATCGAAACCGGCTTGTTCCGCTCTTTTCGCGGCCAGGATGAAGCTATCCCGGATTCGCTCCACCTCTTCTGTTGTCAATGCGCGAACACCCGGCAAGGTCGTGCTGGAGGCCGGCGCCGGGATTCCGCCCAGTTCCGGGCGCGCGCGGTGTCCGGCATGGTGCAACTGGACGGCTGACAGCGCCCCTCCCGCGCGGATTGCCGTGGCCATCCCGGTGAGACCGGGTAGATGCGCGTCGCTATGGATACCCAGCTGCCGCCTGAACGCAATCCCGCTCGCCTCGACAGTCGCAGCGCTGGTCTGGATCAGTGCGTAGCCTCCGTCTGCTACCTGTTCGATCCAGTCCTGATCGAACTCTGACGCGCTGCCGTCGAGTTCGCTTTGCTGATTGGTAAGCGGCGCCAGCATGAAACGATTTCTCATTGCTGGTCCATGAAGTAACGTGAGTGGCTTAAAGAGATCTGAAATAGACATGACACTTCCGATTTCGAAAAGGTATGAGAAGTCAGTTGGTCAAGATGACCAATTGCGTTTTTCCGGACAACATCGTGTAGCTTTGCCGCGACCAGGAACCTCACGTGCCCATGGGCTTGCCAGGGGCAGACGGTTCACACCTGCTGCTCGGGCTCTCGCTTGGCAGGCTGATCGGGGTTGGTGTGATGCGATGCGAGCGCGGGCGGTTCGTGATGCGCTGCGGAGTGCATGGGCCTGCCCTTGCACACCGTCCGCATGACCACATAGAAGAGCGGCGTGAGGAACAGGCCGAACAGCGTGACGCCGAGCATGCCGAAGAACACGGAGATGCCCATCGCATGGCGCATTTCCGCACCGGCGCCGCTCGACAGGACCAACGGAATGGCGCCCATGATGAAAGCAACAGACGTCATCAGGATCGGGCGCAGTCGAAGTCGGCCGGCTTCAATCACGGCCTGCAGCGGAGACATCCCTGACATTTCCAGCTCACGCGCAAACTCGACAATCAGGATGGCGTTTTTCGACGCGAGCCCCACCAGCACGATGAGGCCAATCTGCGTGAAGATGTTGTTGTCGCCGTTCGTCAGCCACACACCGAGAAGCGCGGACATGATGCTCATCGGGACGATGAGGATGATGGCAAACGGAAGCGTCAGGCTTTCGTACTGAGCGGCGAGGACGAAGAACACCAGCAAAACGCAGATCGGGAAGACCCAGATCGCAGCGTTACCCGCGATAATTTGCTGATAGGTCAGATCGGTCCACTCATACGACATGCCTTTAGGCAGGGTTTCAGCGGCGATTCGCTGGATAGCAGCCATGGCCTGGTCCGACGAGTAACCCGGTGCAGGACTGCCGCTTATGTCAGCCGCTGTGAAGCCGTTGTAACGAACGACCTGATCAGGACCATAGGTTTCGCTCACCTTCAGCACAGAGTTCAACGGCACCATATCGCCCGACTGATTGCGAATGTGCAGTTGGCCAATGTCCTCGGGCTTCGAGCGGAACGGGCTGTCGGCCTGCATGCGCACCTGATACACGCGGCCCAGATAGTTGAAGTCGTTGACGTAGTACGAGCCGAGAAACTGTTGCAGCGTGCCGAAGACTTGCGCGGTGTCCAGCCCGAGTTGCTGGGCCTTCGTGCGATCGATATCGAGCTTCAACTGCGGGACATTCACGGTGTACGTCGAGAAGAGCGGGCCCAGTTCCGGAGCCTGAGACGCTTTCTTGATGAAGGCCTGAGTCGCTTTGTACAGCTCGTTGTAGCCGAGGTCCGTCCGGTCCTCGATCTGCAGCTTGAAGCCGCCGACGGTTCCCAGACCATACACAGGCGGCGCAGGAAAGACTGCCGTGAAGGCCTGGCGAATGCCTGCATAGTCGCGATTCAGATCGGTCACGACCTGATTGGCGGAAATCCCCTTGCGGTCTTTAAATGGTTTGAGCAGGACGAAAGTCAAAGCCGTACTCGAACTCTTCGTGACCCCGTTGATCGAGAGCCCGCTATACGTCACGGTTTCGGCAACGGCAGGATGCTTGAGCGCGATCGCGTTCATCCGTTCCATGGTTGCTTCGGTGCGGTCCAGCGTGGAGCCCTCAGGCAGCTGCGCGAGGCTCACGACGTATTCCTTATCCTGCGCCGGGACGAAGCCGCCGGGCACATGGCCGGTCAGCCACCAGGTAGCGGCGAGCAAACACCCGTAGACCGCGAGCAAGCCGCCTTTGTGCTTCAGGAGGCGACCCAGGCCGCTGCCATATCCATCAGATCCGCGATCGAAGATGCGATTGAACGCGGCGAAGAACCGGCCGAACACCTTGTGCATGACTCGGGTCAACGCGTCCGGCGGCTCTCCGTGTCCTTTCAGGAGCATGGCCGCCAGTGCCGGTGACAGCGTCAGCGAGTTCACTGCGGAGATCAGCGTCGAGATGGCGATGGTGACCGCGAACTGCTTGTAGAACTGTCCCGTCAAGCCTGTCAGGAACGCCAGCGGAAGGAATACAGCAGAGAGTGTGAGCGCGATCGCAATGATCGGCCCACTCACCTCTCTCATGGCGTGGTAGGTTGCCTCACGGGGACTCAAGCCGCGAGCGATGTTTCGCTCCACGTTCTCGACGACCACGATCGCATCATCGACGACGATGCCGATAGCGAGTACCAGACCGAACAGCGATAAGGTGTTGATCGAATATCCCGCGAGAAGCAGGAATGCGAGCGTCCCGACGATCGAGACGGGCACCGCAAGCAGCGGAATGAGGGACGCACGCCAGGTCTGCAGAAAGAGGAACACGACAAGCACAACCAGCGCGACGGACTCGATGAGCGTGTGAATGACCGCATGAATGCCGGTTGAAACCGCGCGGCTTGGTTCATAAACGATGCGATATTGAAGGTCATCGGGGAAGTCTTTCGAGAGGTCCTGCATCGCCTCGTGGACCTGACGGGAAATCGCCAGCGAGTTGGCACCGGGAGATTCCTGGACGGCCAGCGCGATAGCCGGCTTGTTGTTCAACGTCGCGCGGATACCGTAGTCTTCAGCGCCGAGTTCCACACGCGCTACATCGCGCAGATGCGTCACCGCGCCCTGGGCGTCCGACTTGATCACGATATTCCGGAATTCATCCACCGTCTTGAGGCGACCCTCTGCGTTCACATTCAGCTGAAAGCTCGTGCCGGGATTGCTCGGTGCGCTTCCGATCGTGCCGACTGCGGCCTGAATGTTCTGGCGCCGGATGGCTGCCGCGACGTCATTCGGGCTCAGTCCTCGCTGCGTCAGGGCTGACGGATTCAGCCAGATACGCATCGCATAGCCGCCAGGCCCCCACGGCACGACATCGCCCACGCCAGGAATTCGGGCGAGACGGTCCTTCACATGCAAGATCGCGTAATTGCTCAGGTAGTTGCCGTCGTACGTCCCTTTCGGGGAGACCATGTGTACCGTGATACTGATGATCGGAGAGCTCTTGATCGTCGTCACGCCGAGTCGCTGGACATCTTCCGGCAAGCGAGGCTGGGCTTGCGACACGCGGTTTTGCACGAGCTCCTGAGCCTTCACCGGATCCGTTCCGAGCTTGAAGGTCACCGTCAGATACAGGTGTCCATCGCCGGCGGCTCGCGACTCCATGTAAAGCATCTCTTCGACGCCGTTGATCGACGCTTCCAGCGGTGCCGCCACCGTCTCCGCAATCGTCCTGGCGTTGGCACCGGGGTATTGCGCGTGAACCACGACAGAGGGAGGGATGACCTGCGGATACTCCGAGATCGGCATGCGAAATGCCGCGACGATGCCCGCGAGCAGAATCATGGCGGAAAGAACGCTCGCGAAAATCGGCCGGTCGACGAAAAACCTGGAGATGTTCATGACGGGTCTCCCATCCGGCGCGAGGAAGACAGGCCACGGAAACCGTAGACGCTGGCGGCTACGGTGCCAGCCGTGAAGATATCCACGGGAGGTTGCGGGAGGACTTTCATGGCCGTGAGCCTCAAAGGTTTGATCGCTCACAGTTTCTGTTCGTCGCACCCTCCCATCTAGTCTCGAAACTGGCTATGTTTATTGCCTCACCTGGAAGGATCGAGGCGAGGAACGAAGCGTCAGGCGGTATAAACTTCGACTTCGCCTCTCGGCCGCATCGTTTCTATTGCGCTGTGCACAATTTGACCTACCAGGGAGAATCGTTGTGGATCGCCTCCAGCTGATGCAGATATTCACGAGAGTCGTCGAGATGCACAGCTTCAGTCGGGCCTCCGAGAGTCTTTCCCTTCCTCCCTCTCGAGTGACCCGTGCGATCAAGGAACTCGAGACATTTCTCGGCGTACGCCTGCTGCAGCGGACAACACGTCACCTCAGTCTCACGTCTGACGGCACGCTCTATTACGACCATTGCAGAAGGCTCTTGGGCGAAATTGAAGCGGTTGAGGCGAGTTTCCCCGGAAGCGCCGGACGGCCCCGCGGTCGATTGCGTATCGATATGACGCTGTCGCTCGCGCGGCTTGTGCTTCTCCCGTGTATCAAGGACTTTCAGTCTCGATTCCCGGAAGTCGAGTTGACCTTGACGATGTCCGATCGAATCATCGAGTTGGTTCAGGAGGGCATCGACTGCGCCATTCGAGCAGGCACACCGGAAGATTCGCCGACACTCGTTGCAAAGCGCATCGGCGCCTTCGACTGGGTTACCTGCGCATCAACGGAGTATCTTGAGGAACACGGCGTTCCAGAGGTGCTCGAAGACCTGGCAAACTTCGAGGCCGTCGGCTACTTGTCCAGCCGCACGGCTCGTACACTCGACTGGCACTATGTGGTGGATGGCGAGGATCGCTTCATCCGGATGCGAGAGCGGCTGATCGTCAATGACACCGATGCCTACGTTGCATGCGCGCTTGAAGGTTTAGGCTTCATACGTGCCCCGAGCTATATGGTGATGCAGCATCTTCGTACCGGGCGTTTGCGGGCGGTGCTCACCGACTACTCGGCTCCCGCGTATCCGCTCTCCATCGTTTATCCTCAAAATCGTCATCTTTCTCCTACAGTGCGGGCCTTTGTAGACTGGGCCAGCGAGATGATGATGGAATCCGAATCGCACTGGCGTCTGGAGTCACTGGACTCTTCCGGAACACCACGATCGAGGTCTGGCCGGACGCACCACGGTTGACTCATGGCGGAAAGGTATCGCCTTTCTGAAAAGGTTTTAACGGCTTTCCCTCCGTCAGGTTTATCGATCCGCCAGTTGTTGCGCCACGGCCCTGGACTCATTCATATCGACGGGGTTTGTCTGATTGACCGCACTCGTCGCCGCGATCCTGGCTCGACGCCGATACGCGAATCATGTGAAAGCACAAGCGATATGATTCGCTGGACGACATCCTCGAATGCAGGGTCGTCTTGCGCGATGCAAAGCCATTTTCCGAGCACTTTATGTGGCCGCAGGGCCGGCATTTCCTCGATGAGGGCGGCATGCCGCTCCCGCGATGTGCATACCAGCAAACCATTCCACGGTTCACCCCGGTCAGCGACAACCAGGCACAGCAACCCGTCGACATACGCCGCGTCGGAGCCGAACATTCGCTTTCGAAAGAAAGTTTCATCGTTCTCGAGAGGTTCGAAAATCCAGAGCAACGAGTTTCTGACTTTTGACGGCATCCGATTTCAGCGCAACGCTGTGCGCAGTCTCAAGCTCGACACCTTGTTCAAGGTACCAGAGAACCGCCCCCGGTGCCCCGTTCCCGGCGTTTCACACGTCGGCGCTTGCCTGGATTGTCGGAGCATGGTGCTCATGCGCGCTACCGGCTAGCCCGGCGTGGTGCGCCCACGCTAGCCGTCATCTTATTTGCCGGCGAGCGAGCGACGCTTCTTGTAGCTCACCGGGACCGATGAAGGGGACGTAGTTGTCGACGCGTACGGAAGTTCGTCCGGACCTGATTCCTGCGCAGCCGCAAACAAGGCATCGTCGAGGGCTTCCTCAAGTACCTGCTGCGAGTCGTCATCGACATTTGAACGGAATGCGTCGTCGCCCGTCTGGCGGGCTTCAACGGCTTCTTCGGCGCTCTTTTCGAGGCCAGGCGAGCTGCCGGAAAGCGCCCACTGTAGAACGAGCTCTTGTGCTCGCGCATGAGAACACGTGATGACGCCGCGAACCGCCTCCATCTGCAGCGCGCGACGAGCAGACAGCGCCTCAGCGTCAATATGCTGGTCGTCGGCCAGCATGAGCGCAGAGATACCGAGAGAATAGGCCTCGCCTGCCGCCAACCTCGCATTAGTCGCGACCAACTCGCGCCATCGGTCAAACCCGCATGCCTGCGCCACTGCCTCAAGCGCTTGATTCATGCGCAATGCATTTTTGCCGCCAGCCAGTGTCTGCAACAGCTCGGCCTTCTCCTGCGCTATCTCCGGCGAAATCAAGTAGCGTGCCTTCGATGTGTCTTCCATGCCAATATCGCCCTCCCTGCCACTTCTGCGATGCTCCATGGATCGTGCGTTCGTCTATCCCACGCACAGGAGCCGTCGTGTGTAACCCGGATATTACACAATCGTGCCCACAGGGCAACGTGCTCCCGACTCACACAACACATCTCGAACAAGCGATTATCCGGCTTCCAGTCCAGTTCGGAATATTGGCGCTCTCGAAGCGCCACAGCCGCTTGACGCCGCGATGGTAGTCGGTGCTGAGCGCCTGCTTGACCAGCCCACACGCCCGCTGTGCCGGAAGACCGTCATGAATCACGATAGGGGTCACGACTTGTCTCTTCAGCACGGGCGGGGGAATTTATTGTGGCGATATCCTGCGGGATCCCGTTGTCCAGACTGAGCTACGCAACCCGCTTTTCGAGCCGGGCATTCCTGTCCTGGAACTGCTTCAGTTCACGGACCTGGTTCGATTCCGTGCCCCCAATACGGCGCCTTCCAATGGTGGTACGTTGGCTCGGAGATGCCCGGTTGCCAGCTCGGATCGTCGACCGGCATTGGGGAAACTAGCGCCGAACCACCCACACTCATTTCTGTCCTGGATCTCGACAGCAAATCAGCGCAGGCGCTCGAGCCGTTCGCCCTTTGTGCAAGAGCCGGTCTCTTTGCGGCGGGTTCACCCGTTGTCAACCCGCACCAAGCGCCGTCAGATAAGCGGGAAAGTCCGGCTGCTTCATGCGCCGGATGATCTCGAACCGCAGCACCCAGCGGGTGTTCGCTTCGCGGATATGATCCGTCAGTGCCTGCGCAGCGCGCTCAGGCTTGCCGGCAAGTATGTCGTCCACGATCTGCAAATGCTCGGTGAACGCATCGCTGATGAGTTGATACGGAATCTCGAGATAGGGGTCGCTGAGATAGCGTGTCGGTACGAACAATACGTGCGTGCGCGATAGGGCAAGCACGATCTCCTTGTTCGGGCAGTGGGACAGGAGATCGATATGCAAATCGGTTTCGGCGGTGTCCATCTCGGCACCTCCGCGATGCCCCGCCTCGATGACACCGACAAGGCGCGCACGCACCGCCTCGAGGAACTCGCGCGGCACATGATGCGCCGCGTGCAGCAGCGCAGTCGGTTCGAGCAGGCGGCGTATCTCGAACAGGTGCTCGATGCGCTCACGCGTCACCTGCTCCGCGATCCAGTGCCCGTTGCGGTCCTGCGACAGCTGCCCGACGCTGTGCATGCGCGCCATCGCGCCGCGTGCGACGGTGCGGCTCACGGCGAAATGTTCAGCGAGCCCTTCTTCCGTGATGCGCACCGAACCGAACAGCACGCGAGTGCATAGCTCGCGTTCCAGTTCCGCGTACATGCGCTGCCATTGCGGCGCGCTCGTAATTTCCAGCTTGTCGAGCACGGCCGGCTTGCCGGCGCGATCGCCCGACACCGCTCCGGCCACGCGATACCCGCGCCCCTCGCTTTCGACGATGATCCCGTCCGCGCACAGCGCTGCCAATGCAATGCGCGCAGGCGAGCGGCTGATACAGAACGATTTCGCGACCTGCGCTTCGAGCAGCCGTTCACCCGGCGTGATGCGCCCGTCTTCGATCATCTCGTGCAAGACCCGATACGTGCGATCCTGGATAGAACCGCCCGCCTCGGACGGGGAATGCGAATTCGTCGGTGCGATGTCCTCCACCTGAGGATTCATGACACGGGTCCCTGCGAATACTCCATGAACGACGCGATCTCCACATTCAGGCGCGCGGCCGACGTGGGATCGGCCTCGGAGGCCATCATATGGCCGCTCGTCGAAGGCACCCGCAGCAGTCTGGCGTTACCGATCTGCCCGGCCGCGCGTACGCCCTCTTCCACTGGATTGTAGAGGTCCAGCGTCGGCACGCCAATCAGCGAGTGTGCCTCGATGCTCGCGAGCGCACGCGCCGTATCGCCGTCGAAACCCGGCGTCGTGCCGACATCATGGGCATCGTAAGCATGCGACTGCCAGATCCAGTCGAGCGGATCGAGCCGCTGCGTGCGAAACCACGCGGCACGCTTCTCGAACCACGCCTGGGTGCCGCCTGCCTGTGTCGCGTCTTCCTCGAAACGCTCCGGCGTGCGCATCGCCAATACGTGCATGATCCCGAGCCACGCACTCCAGTCCCCGCCCGATGTTTCGAGCGCGCGTCGGCCGGCCTGGTTGACCGCCTGCGACCAGGACGTGGTCTTCGCCATCGGCACGAGCGCGACCAGCTTCTTCATGAAGCGCGGATACGACACGCCCCATTGCAACGCCTGCATGCCGCCCATCGATGCACCCACGACTGCATCCAGGGTATCGATGTTCAGGTGATCGAGCAGCGCCTTCTGGCTATGCACCATGTCGCGAATCGTGAAGCGCGGAAAGGCCACACCGCCCTGCGTCGGAGAATTCGACGGCGAACTGGAAAGACCATTGCCCAGCGCATCGGCGACGATTACGGTGACGCGGGCGGGATCGAACGCGCGTCCCGCGCCGATCAGGAAGTCCAGCCGGTGATGCGTGCTGCCGATGGCGCACACGCCCAGCACGACAGGTCGCGTACGATCATCGAGATCGCCGTGAACGACGTGGGACATCAGCAGATCGTCGATATAGTCGCCCGATTCCAGCCTGAACCGCCCGAGCGATGTGCAGCAATGGGGCGCGTCGATCCAGCCGGGTTGCATGTCGGGATGACTCATGATCAGAACTCGATCACGGCGCGGAGCTCGGCGCCTGCCGCAAGACGTTGCATCCCTTCATTGATTCCATCGAGCGTGATGCGAGAGGTCACGTATTCGTCGAGCCGCAACGTACCGTCGAGATAGGCATTGGCGAGCATCGGGAAATCCCGTGCGGGATTCGCGCCGCCATAGCTCGAACGCACGATGCGCTTCTCGCCCATCAGCGCGCCCCAGCGGAACGACGCTTCGTCGTCGGCGGGGAGTTTGCCGAGCCAGACCACCTGACCGCCCGGACGCACGATTTCAACGCTCGTCCTGAGCGCGTGACGATTGCCCGCGGATTCGATCACGCAATCCGCGCCGCGCCCGCTCGTCAGGTCCGCGACGGCCGCCACCAGCGCTTCATCGGCGCACAGCGCGTGGCTCGCGCCCAGTTCACGCGCCGTCTCGAGCCGGTCCGGCGCGCGATCGATCGCGACGATCCGCGCCGCGCCCGCGTGCCGTGCACCCTGTATCGCGGACAGACCCACTGCCCCGCAGCCGATCACCGCAACCGTGCTGCCAGGCTCGACCTTCGCGACGTTGATCGCTGCGCCAAAACCGGTCATTACGCCGCAGCCGATCAGACAGGCGCGATCGAACGGCATCGCTGCGGGGACGGGCACCGCGCACTCCTGCGACACGACGCAGAACTCCGCGAAGCTGCCCATGTAGGCCAGTTGATGTACGGGCGCGCCATCGTCGAGAAACAGACGCGGCTTTCCGTCGACATGAAATGACTGCGCCATGTGACTGCGATACGGCTGGCACAGGATCGACTGTTGCCGTGTGCAATAGAAACACTGCCCGCAGTGCGGATTCCACGACATCACGACGTGATCGCCCTTCGCGACTCGCGTGACCGATGCGCCGGTCCACTCGACGATACCGGCCGCCTCGTGTCCGGGCACGAACGGCAGCGGCGTGCCAAGGTCGCCGCGCATCGCTTCGAGATCCGTGTGACACAGACTCGCCGCCTTCACGCGAACGACTACGTCGGTCCCGGCGAGGTCGCGCAGCGATACCCGCGCGATGCGCAGCGGCTCGCCGTTGCGCTCCATGATTGCTGCATCGAAGGTCAACGAAGTCATGCGCGGTTCAGCGCTGGGCCGCCGCATTCTGCGCCGCGCCCTTGTAAAGAATATTCAGATTGCGCTCGCCGATCTGCTGATGCAGCGCGACGAATGCCGGATCCAGATCCTGTGTCGGACGCGGCTCGTGCTCGAAGGTGTTGAACGTATCGACGCCGCGTACCAGCGTCGCGCTGTCGGCGCCTTCGAGCTGACGCACATAGGTCGGGATGTAACGGATCGCATACCCGATGCGCCGGTTCGGCGATGCGTTCGGCGGCGAGCCGTGCACGATCCGCACGTGATGCAGGGACATTTCGCCCGGCTCGAGCTCGATTGCCACCGCCTGGGATTCGTCGACGTCCACCGCGACTTCCTGCCCGCGCGTCAGCAGATTGCTTTCATTGAAGGTGTCGCGATGCGGAATCTGATCGAGCAGATGCGTGCCGGGGACCACCTGCATGGCGCCGTTCGCCCGGTTGCTCTCCGACAAGGCGACCCAGGCCGTCACCACATCGGGTTTCGAGAGTCCCCAATACGTCGAGTCCTGATGCCAAGACACATAAGCCGGATCGTTGCCGTTCTTGATGAAAAAGCTGCTCGCCCAGACCAGCAGATCCGGTCCGTACAGATCCTCGATCGCATCGACCACCTTGTCGTTGCGCACGAGTTCGTTCAGCCACGAGAACAGCAAGTGGCTCTTCACGTTCAGCGCTTTCTTCCTGAGCGGATTGCTCGATTGCTCGAAATCCTCGAGGCGTTTGCGCAACTCGAGTGCGGTCCGCTCCGACATGACGCGGATCGGCGCGACATAGCCGTACTGTCTGAAATGTTCGAGCTGATGAGGCGTCAACGACTTCAACATGATGCGAATCTCCCTGTATGAGGCCACCAGGCAAGCTAGGCGACCTGGATGCGAACCTGCGCCGTACCGTCGTTCGCGGGTTGTGGCTCCCGGACGAAACCGCCCGAGCGGAGCACGGTGCCGTCCACGTGGCGAACGTCCGTGACGCCTGCCAGCGCCATCGTCGTGTCCAGTTCGTCGCGGATGATTTCGAGGCAGCGCGTCACGCCGGCCTCGCCTTCCGCACCGAGCCCGTAAAGGAAGGCGCGCCCTACGTAGACCGCGTGCGCGCCGCATGCCAGCGCCTTCAGCACGTCCTGTCCCGAGCGGATGCCACCGTCCATGTGTAGTTCGATCTCGCCATCCAGCACCTCGGCGATGCGCGGCATCATCGAAATGGTGGACGGCGCGCCGTCGAGCTGACGCCCGCCGTGATTCGACACGATCACCGCATCCGCGCCAATATCGCGCGCGATGTGCGCATCTTCCTCGTCGAGGATGCCTTTCAGCACCAGCTTGCCGCCCCAGCGCTCCCGCACCCAGTCGATGTCCTTCCAGGTGAGCGTCGGATCGAACTGCTTCGCGGCCCAGTCCGCCATCGATGCGATGCCGGTCACGTTCGGCGCATGTCCGACGATGTTGCCGAAGCTCCTTCGCGAGGTCCCGAGCATGCCCGCGCACCAGCGCGGATAGCGCGACAGATGGGCGAGATTGCGCAACGTAAGCTTCGGCGGCGCCGAGAGGCCGTTGCGTTTGTCCTTGTGACGCTGTCCCTGAATCTGGAGATCGAGGGTCAGCACGAGCGCGGAGCATTGCGCCCTCTTCGCGCGCGCGATCAGATCGGCGATGAAGCCGCGATCCTTCATCATGTAGAGCTGGAACCAGAACGGCTTTTGCGTGAACGCGGCCACGTCTTCGATCGAGCACACGCTCACGGTGGACAGCGTGAACGGTACGCCGAAACGTTCGGCCGCGCGCGCCGCCAGCATCTCGCCGTCGGCGTGCTGCATGCCCGCGATGCCCGTCGGCGCGAGCGCGACCGGCATCGATACGGGCTCGCCGAGCATGGTCGTCGCGAGATTGCGGCGGCTGAAGTCCACTGCGACGCGCTGACGGAACTGCAGGCGGGCGAGGTCGTCGCTGTTGGCGCGATAGGTCGACTCGGTCCATGAGCCCGCATCGACGTATTCATAGAACATGCGCGGCACGCGTCGTCTGGCGGCAACGCGCAGTTCCTCGATGGTGGCGTAATGACGCATGTCGATCAGGCCAGTTCGGGTTGAAGTTGCAGTTCGGCGCTTGGGGCGCGCACGAAGATCGCGACGAACAGCGCGCCCAAGGCCGCGATGATGCCCGTCAGCACGAACGCGCTCTTGAAGCTGCCGGACGATTGCACGAGGAAGCCCGTCAGCGCCGGAGCCACGATGCCGGCCAGGTTGGCGATGAAATGCACGAAGCCGCCAACCGCGCCCACGCGGCGTTTTTCCACCGTGTCGAGCACGATCGCGAAGTAGGTGTTGAACGACGCGTACATGAAGAACACGGCCACGGCCATCAGCGCGACGGCGCTCTTCAGCTCGGTCACCGTGCCCGTCAAGCCGATGCACACCGCGCCCGCGCCCAGGCTTGTAATTAGCACGATCTTGCGGGCGAAGATCGCGCGCCCCGTCTTGCGTACCAGCCAGTCGCACACATAGCCTCCCGCCACCAGACCTGTCACGCCCACGGCCCACGGAATGACGCTGACGATCGACATCTTCTGGATGCTCAGGTGGTGCGCCATCGTGAGATAGGTGGGGAACCACGACAGGAAGAAATAGAGAATGTAGGCGTAGCCAAAGAACGCGAAGGCGGTAGCGAGGATCGCGGGACGCAGCAGATAGGTCGAGAGCGGCGCGGGCGCGGCGCCGTCATCGGCGACGGCAGGGACCTGTGCGTTCGACTGCTCCTGCCCGGCAATTGGCGTGGAAGGCTTGTCCTTCGCGAGCCAGAGCCACGCAACGACCCACAGCACGCCCACCGCGCCAATGATGACGAAGGACGTGCGCCAGCTCGTCGCCAGTGCGAGAAAGCCGACGACGGGGCCCGCGATGGCCGCGCCGATGGATTGCCCGGAGTTCGCGAGGCCGAGCGCGCTGGCCTGTTGATCGCGCGGGTACCAGTTCGACACCAGCTTGTTGATGTTGGCGCAGAAAGGTCCCTCGCCCATGCCGAAGATCACGCGCACCAGCAACAGACTCACGATGCCGACCGTCGCCGCCGTCAGTCCGCAGAACAGCGA
Source organism: Caballeronia sp. LZ035 (assembly GCF_031451175.1). Taxonomy (NCBI): domain Bacteria; kingdom Pseudomonadati; phylum Pseudomonadota; class Betaproteobacteria; order Burkholderiales; family Burkholderiaceae; genus Caballeronia; species Caballeronia sp. LZ035. The sequence goes on along the minus strand of NZ_JARUXS010000002.1, from coordinate 671,716 downwards.
CCACACGAGCATCGACACGCTGAGCACGACCTTGGGTCCCCAACGGTCCGCCGAGTAGCCTCCGACGAAACAGAACAGCGCATAGCCCACGAAGAAGCTGGAGAACACGATGCCGAGCTGCGCGGGGTCGAGGTTGAGCTCCTTCGAGATCAGCGGCGCGGTGATCGACAACGCCGCCCGATCCAGATAACTGATCATGCCTCCAGCGAACAGCAAACTAACCAGCGTCCAACGAGCACGTGTCTCCATCACTTTCTCCGGTGGTCTGCTTCAGGCCTCGATCTCGGCACATCCTTCAGCGGCAACCAGAATGTTCAATGGATCCACTGTACATAAAGCGTAGTGGATGCTTACGACCGATGTCAACGCGCGTGTTGCCGGTGTTAACCCTCGACCGATCGCATGGGTTAAGGATGCGCCGGGTAATGGTTCGCCCCGCTTTCAGCGTGTAATCGGCGTGAGTTCGGTCGGGAATGCGTTGACGGTTTGGTCAGTCCGACAACAGGCTCGACCCGCAGGCGAACGGATTCCAGCGTGCGCAACAGGACGCTTTGCTTGCCTGGGAATCCGGGTTGTACAGGATGTCGATTAACGGCTCGCGAGGTGCGGGGAAAGAGTGACTGTCTCCTTGCTAACGGGAGCCCTGACATTTCCAGCAATCCGGTCCGAAAGAAGAAAACACTGGGTACACCGACGACGACCCAAATCGTCTTTTCCGATAGCCTTCCTCCCGATCGGATCCTTGATATTGCCGGTGACTGAACAGAGGTTCAGAATCGCCTGATCGGTCCAGCGCCATGAGCAATCGCGACGAGGGAATCATGCTCGAAACCGACCCGTGGACATGTCCGACATGTGCAATCAGAGTCGTCACACCCTTCTGCCCCATGTGCGGCGAGAGCCCGCTCAGGCCACCCGATCTCACACTGCGTGGCATCGGAGCAAAGGTTCTGCACGCGGCGACGAGCATCGACGGGCGGTTCTTCCGCACGCTCAACGTCTTGATCCGGCATCCCGGCGAATTGACCGTCGCCTATCTGAACGGAAGGCGAATGCCGTATGTCGCGCCCTTCCAGCTGTTCTTGATCTCAAATGCGATCTTCTTCGCGATGCAGTCTCTGACCGACACGCAAATCTTTGGCTCCACCTTGCAGTCCCATCTTCATCATCAGGACTGGAGCTCGCTCGCCCAGTTGTTGGTCGCCAAGCGCGTGGCGGAACTCGGCACCAACCTGCCGCAATACACTTTGCTCTTCGATCGCGTAGCCGTGCTCAATGCGAAATCACTCATCATTCTTATGGTGATCCCATTCTCGCTGTTGCTACGATTGGTCCTTCTCCGCACGCATAAGCCATTTGTCACGTTCGTATGGTTCTCGTTCCATCTCTACGCATTTTTGCTATTGTTGTTTTCAGTTGCGCTTGCGGTTGCGGCCATCGAGGTTCGCCTGGGTGGTCTCGGACTTGATTCGCCGGTAGTCGATCGAACCCTCTCTGTCATTAACCTCGGTGTCTGCGGGACTTATCTGTTTCTCGCTTCGAAGCCTGTCTTCGGCACGTATGGACCCGCGCGGCTCATGATCGCCATCGTTATGACGCTGGCCGCTGGCTTCATCGTTATCGCTTATCGCTTTGTCATTTTCTTGATCACGCTTTACACCGCTTAGGCGGGGTTGGATGCCGGAACCGGCTCTTCAGTGACACCGTCGCTGGCGTCGCCGCCAACCTGTTTTCGCCCGTGCAGACTTGCAAAGCCAACCGCATCGAGCCGTACCATTACGTCATCGTGTTGTTCAAAGGTCTGCCGCATGCGCACACCGCCGACGACTAAGCGGCATGGCTGTCCGGCCGATTGGATCCACACATGGCCTGACGCATGTCGCACATCGCATGTCGCATGGCAAGGCGCAAAAAACGCCGTCAAATGCGCCCTTACCCTGCAACGTCTGATTCATGCCGGATTTGCGCGAAGCCCTTGAGTTCACGTCGGCCCGGTGAGCGGCCGGATGATTCGGCATCGCTCGCCCAATGAAAGCGCGCAATCGTGCAGGACCAGGCGGACGCCTGCGGCCGGACGCGGTCCGCAAGGCTTCTTCGCGTCATGAGTTCTGATCGGTGGCGCTTGCCATCTGCGACCCACCGTCGTGCCAGCACGCCGGGGTCGCGCCATCCATTGATCTGTTTTAAGAAGCGACTTCGGAAACGTAATAAAAATTAAAATTGCTGAAGAACAAAAATCGCAGCGAATATTCTTACCTCCGCCGTTCAAGTTTTGCCCAGCCTAGCGCGCCGATGAGCACTCGTTTTTCGTGCGCCCCGCAATCCAGGTCACAGCGGCAGCCAAGCGTATGAATCACCACCGAAGCCGCGCTCAAGAGCGGCCGGCCATATTAGAACCTGAGAGAGACAAAGATGATCATTTACCACCGCGGAGCCGCCTTTCAACCCGCCTGCAGACGCGTTGGCCGCACCTTCGTCGCGACGGCCTCGATTCTCGAAGAGGACGGCCACGCCACGTCTCTGGGCACACTCGGCGTCTTCTCCAACCGGGATGGCGCGCTCGGCTTTGCAGTGCGCTGCGCGACTGCGTTCATCGATGGCGACGACCTTCCCCTGCCGCCGTTCCAGTTCACTTTGCCCGCGCCCACGTCATGCTGAGCCGCGTGTCCTCGCACGACGCTTCCTCAGGCAGCGCGAGTCTGCTCCAGCGAGATGGGCCGTTCCTTAGGTGGAAAAGTCGTTGCACTGCGCGTCGAACCATCCGCGCACGCTGAGCCCTCGAGCCTTGATAAACGGCTAGCGCCCTGTGCTTGACTCCTGCTGTCGCCGCACTCGCGCGTCTTCCTCGAGCCGTATCAGTTCGATTTCCTCCAGCACGCCGTCGAGGTCCATGGGTCGCGTGTCGGTTTCGATCCGGCCAGTCAATTCAACATCGACGTGCAGTCGCCCCGCTTCGAAGAGCGCCCAGATTTCCGCGCCGTAGTTCGTAGCGAGTATGTGCGGCGCAAATCGACCGAAGTACGCGGCCAGGTTGTCGACGTCTCGCTTGAGCATCGAGGCGGCGTCGTTGTTGCCGGCCGCGTCGACGGCTTGTGGCAGATCGATGATCACCGGTCCGTCCGCAGCCAGCAGAATGTTGTATTCGGACAGGTCACCGTGAATGACCCCTGCACAGAGCATCCGGACCACTTGATTCAGCAGCAGCGCATGCAGCTCCAGCGCGCGGGACTCGGTCAGATCGACGTCATTGAGTCGTGGCGCGACGTCACCCTCCTCGTCCATCACCAGTTCCATCAGCAATACGCCGTCGGTGCAAATAAAGGGTTGCGGCACGCGCACCCCCGCATTGGCGAGTCGGAACAACGCGTCGACTTCGGCGCTCTGCCACGACGCTTCCTGCATCTGACGGCCGTAACGCGTGCCTTTTTCCATCGCCCGGGCCTGGCGGCTGTTCTTGACCTTGCGCCCGTCCCGATACGATGCTGCCTGCCGAAAACTGCGCTGCTTCGCGTCCTTGTAGATCTTCGCGCAACGCTTCGTTTCGCCACTGCGCACGACATAGACCGTGGCTTCCTTTCCGCTCATCAACTGGCCGAGAACTTCGTCGATGAGTCCTTCCTCGAGCAGCGGCGCGAGTCGTTTAGGGATTTTCATACGCCCGCCGGCCGCGGTTCACGAAGCATGAATTCCTTGCGCGAGGAGATTGAATAGCGCGCTGAGGCGCGCACGGCCGACCCTTGGATCAATCGCACGGTCGGTGCTGGGGGGCATAAGCTTGCGGCGTGGCCGGCAGATATAGTCATGCCGAATTATAAAGGGTGGCCAAGGATGCGCCGACGCGAGTCCTTTCAGCCAGTTCGTTGATGCATGGTGGCTCGGCGCTTCAGATGCGACATCCCCATGTATGTCCGATTCGCCTGAATGGTCATTCGCTCAGTTCGACAGTCGCTGGCCTGCCCTGCGCCCGCCATGAGTACGTCAACGTCCGTGACGACGGGGCGTTGATCCACCGCTGTAAGGCGCATGGGGCTTGTCCCGAGCAGCGCTCGGCGTCGCGCGCGATGAGCGACGGCCGAGGCGCGATCCGCTCGCCAAAACGCGAAGAGGACGTGGCTCGGGCGCGCACCGTGCCGTTGATCGCTTTCCATGGTGACGTTGGCGATACCGTGCATCTGCTCAACAGCGAGCAAATTATTCCAGCAACGCAGCAGATTGGTACTGTCCGGTTGCTCCGGATAGGCAACAATAAATCCGGCGTCTTCAGCGGCCACATTCATCTGCGTTCCCGCGGCGAAGTCATCGGGGTGTTGCTGCGCGCCGTGGAGCATCACTATCATCGGTAGCGGCCGACCGTCGTAGCGACTTGGAACATAGACCTTCGCGCGGTAAGCAAGCCCGCAGTGCTCGACAGTGTGGCTCAACCGCTGCGATCCCCTGAACGCCGACCGCGACGATTCCGCAGGTAAGGAAGCAGAAGCAGTCGCGTTCGTTTGTGCGCGCAACGCCAAAGTTAAATGGCGACTGTTCTGCCCGCCGGGGTCATTTTCCTGTTCAGGCGTGCCGTGCGACGGGTCCGTGCGCGAATCTTGCGCTGTGCGTTAGAGGGCCGCATTGTCATGACTGGAGAGAAACTCTCCCGATACGAAAGCGCCCGGCACGGCATACGACCAGAACGCGTCGTGCGCCAGGAAAAAGGGAGCGGAGAGTTCATTGGCGTCTCTCAGCTACGGTCAAGTGTCCATCCAGCGTGATGTGCAGACTGAAGACGAAGCAGACCGCCTCGGTCGAGCCAGGAAGGGCAAGCGATTCATGCCCTTCCAAGTCGGTCTGCCGCTCAAGACCCGAGCGCTTCACTGCCGCTTTGACGCTTCCTTTTTCTCCTTTTTCGCGGCTTTCTTTTCCTTCGGCGTCTTCGTCGGCACCTTCTTTTGTGCCTTCTTTGCGTCCTGCGCTTTACTCATCTCTTCCTCCTTATCGGCTTTAGCCTTTCGTAACAGCAGAAAGGGCCGAGCAACACCGACGCAAGCGGCAGGCCCGTCCCCGTGGCGCCATTTTATGGCATCAGCGACCCGACCACCGACTGAGTCGCGGCATGCCGATACGACCAGTGGGCTCGGACAGTTCCGGGCGACACCATTCGGGCGCGTACCTCGTCGTCGCGGGCGTCGCGAGCATATAATAAGTTGCTGAGCATACTCGCGGGCAGTTCGATGAATATAAAAGCGAAACAAACGATGCACCCTGGGCTGCGAGGCTTCGCGCATCTGATTGAAGAAATGCGAACGCATCTACCGAGGCGGAACACGCGCGAAGCGGGCGGACGCTCGGATGCGCTGACGGTCTCAGAGGTGGCGGTAGGCGGAGCAATGAAAACAAGTACGCTACCGCCAAGCGTCTAGACCCAAGCTCAGCGACGGCGACGTATTTCTGAAACGGCGCCTTGAGCGAAACATCAAGTCCCGGCCAGCGGTAGAGACGAGCAGGATCGAGCGCCATCGTTATGCCGCTCGAAAGACACTGGCCAGGCCGTTCGAACTCATGTCGTGCTTCCGTCCCATCGCCGGGCGACAACGCGTGCACCAAGCAGCATCCATCCGCCTCTAAACTCCAATCGCAATCCCTGATGACTCTCGCCGCGATGCTCGTCGACATTAGTGTCAATTTCCATTCCAAGCAATTGACCGGACTTGCCACCGAGATCATCGAGCGAGCGAAGGACGCGAATGTCGGCGCCATTCTGGCGACAGGCACTTCGCTCGAGTCTAGTCGGTCAGCGCTCGCGCTTGCGCATCAGTACCCTGGTTACCTGTTTTCAACCGCAGGCGTGCACCCCCACTCGGCCGACGACTGGAATGACTCGATTCGCGAGGAATTACTTGCAATTCTGGCTGACCCGGCTTGTGTCGCGGTTGGCGAGACCGGGCTCGATTACAATCGCAACTTCTCAACGCCCGCGAATCAGCGCCGTGGGTTCGCTGCTCAACTCGGGATGGCCGCCGATATCCGGAAACCGCTCTTCCTGCATTGCCGTGATGCGTTCGACGACTTCTACGCGATGTTGAAAGAGAGTGTCGCCGGCGGCGTGCACGGAGTCGTGCATTGCTTCACAGGCAGCCCAGATGAAGCGATGGCTTTCGTTGAATTGGGGCTCGACATTGGCGTCACTGGCTGGGTGACTGACCTGTCGCGCGGGCAGGCACTGCGGGAAGCGGTGAAGTTCATTCCAATGGACCGGCTGCATCTTGAAACCGATGCGCCGTATCTCGGCCCAAAGAACGCGAAGAAGCGGCGCCCATACAACGAGCCGGCCAACCTTTTATGGACGGCACGCGCCGTTGCCGAGCTGCGGGACATGGATGAGGTCGCGGTGATGCAGGCATGTACGCGCAACAGCATCCGGCTCTTCAAGCTCTCTTCTTTATCGTGAGCTGCAACGATTGGGTCCAATCAACATCAGACTCGTACCTCGGAAGACGTATTGGCCTGAGCGCTCAAGACTAGAAGCGTCGAGCCCGACCGGGCGGATGCTGCGAACTTGCTACTATTGCGTTGCCACGAGACACTGCAATCAGCAAAGGTGAACACTACGGATGGACATTTTCTTTCACTCGCCCAGTTTCGAACAGAACGTTCGAGCGGGTCAGGTCGGCCAGTTTGGCTTCAATAGCCCCAAGATTGTCGAACTCGCGCAGCGGCTTCCGAAGAGAGTCTGGGTTTTCAAAACGCCGAGAGGCATGAAAGGCTCGATTCAGCTAGTCGGGTCGGTGCTCGTCACGGATGAGCCGACCGTCGCCGTAAACAATGAGCACAAGCATGTTCTCTTCTACGATGTCTTCTCGCCCGGTTCCGTGATGTACACGGATTCGGCGACGCCCGAGCGCATTGAAGAAGTCTCCGCTTACTTCCAGTATCGCTGGCATGCTGCCTTCAGTTCGGCGTTCAAGGGTGACGCGGCGTTACAACCGCTGGAGGCGAACGTCTTGCGCGGGTTGGAGGCCATGGTCGCAGGCTGGGAGACAGTTCAGCTGCTCGAACGAGCAAGCGACAAAGATGCCGTGCGGCCCATCAACCCGTTCTCCCGGTCGAAATAAGTGTCCTGGCGCCCGCTCGCGCTAAAGGAGGCCCGTCGTTCGCTCGAAAACTCGGTGCATGCATTGAGGGCGTTCCTGTTCGTGCGCTTGACCGTCACGTGTGCTTGGCGGAAGGTTTCCTGGTCAGAAGGGCGTCGAGCGAATCACGTGCCGCTTGGAGCTCGCCGATAGCCGCCGTCAAACGGGCGAGAGGCAGCGTCCGCTCACTTGCAGCTGCCTCCGCGTTGAATTGCGATTCGAGTGCCTGTGACGCAGCCTGCACTTCTCGAGCTGCGTTCGCCACGCGTTCGATTGCAGCGGCTTCCCCGCTCGTGCAGTCATGCGTCGACGGGTCGGCCATCCGGGTTTCTGTTTTGTTTGGCTAAGAGACGCTCTATCGCACGGATGCCGGCCAGCATCTTGTCACGAGCAGACGGATTCGCGGAATGCACCCCGATACGCGGCGGCGTGAAGCCACGAAGCGCAACGGCTTCTTCTTCTATCCATAGCACCACATCGTACCCGGTGCCGCGCGCGCCATCACCCAGGTCATGGTCGAGACTCATCTCGTCGACTGCACCGGTCTCGAGCAGTCTTATCGCTTCGTTCGGCCAGTAGACTCGGGTCCAACCGTCGGGCGTGGCACGCTCATCATCCAGAAAGACCTTCATGCTCCAATGCCCAGCTCAGCCTCGTCGAACACTTGGGCAGCAGGCCGAGGCTCTGCACAGCTACAGCAGTACACAGCCAGTTCACTTTCAGCGACCACTCGGGCCGAGACGAGCCACGGCTCGGAGGCGTCTTCGAAATCGGTCATGCTGACAGAAACGTGGGGCTTCGACCGGTCCACGGGCCGGAGGCAGAGCGAACAAGGGACGGTCGCGCTCGCGGCTGGATACGGCGAGGTCAACGTCGAACTGATTGCAGCCTCGGCATAGCGTGCGCAGTCCTCGCTGCAGAAGTCTGTCAGCAGTTCGTCGTCTGCCACCAGAGCGACCGGGCCAGATAGCGTAGGGCTGAGAGTCTGACTGCGCTTCGACAAGCAGAAGTAGCCGTGCGAGAGTTCGTGCTCACAGATTCCGCAGTGACGGCCAAAATATGAATTGCGCATGCTGAGTCTCCTTCGTCGTGAGCGGATAGTGACCGCTCGGCTGAGTGAAGGACAGTCTAGTCATCGACCAGGACATATCGTGTCCTCCATTTGCGTGAATCAGCGACGAGCGTGACAGCCGTCAGCAGGCGGGCACGCGTTATCCTTGGCCAGAGTTCGCGACGTCAGCGCTCGTTCCGGCGCACACCAGGGAGGCCGCTCAAGAAGCCAAACCAGGTACGGGACGAATACTGCTTCGATGAAAAATGGAGCCTGGAGGCCGGAGGCCGGAGGCCCACCCAGGGAATGTCTCGGGATTCAGCCGGCGTGCTGCATCGGCTCAGTGATACAGATTGAGTCGGCTGCACGCTCTCAGCGAGCGCCGGGGCCGGGACGAATGGCGAATTGTCGCTGTATGAGCTTATGCCTTTTGCAAGCAGCGGCAAACATGGCGGCCCGTCGATCACGGAGAATGATTCGTGTAAGCGGGAGGGAGATTGCGACGTTCCCTCGGACGCAGATTATCCGGAATCGGCCAATTCGACGGCACAACCCTCCCCCCATGCTTGGGCATGTGGTGTACGCACATTCGGCTCTCACGTGCATCCGGGGAGGTTGGATTCCCGCATCGAAGATTTCAGCCTGCTCGTGCAAGCCCCTCATCTGGATCGACATATGACTCTTGTCCGGGCCCGCGCCCGTCGTTTTGCATCTGGCGTAGCTTGCTTGTCTGCGTTAGCACTATCTGCCGCGTGTAGTCCCGTCACGCTCGTCAACGCACTGACTCCGCGAAGCGACTACGTCGTCTACCCCGACCTGCCTTACGAGAGCGGTGAGCGTCATTCACTCGACGTCTACGTGCCCAAGGCAACAGCCATGTCGAAGCCCGCCAGGCCGCTCGTGGTCTTCTTCTACGGCGGAAGCTGGCAGACGGGCCAGCGTCGTGACTATCGGTTCGTAGGCGAAGCGCTCGCCTCGAGAGGCTATGTCACGGTCATACCCGACTACCGGCTTTATCCGCAAACGACGTTCCCCGGATTTATGGACGATGCCGCCGCTGCTGTCTCGTGGGCGCGCGCCCATGCTGTTGAATTTGGTGCGGACCCTGACCGACTATTTCTCATGGGCCATTCGGCCGGCGCGCAGATCGTGATGCTCCTCATGACCGACCGGCACTACCTGACGGAACGCGGTGTCCGCGTGCCGTCATTGGCAGGCGCGATCGGTCTCGCTGGACCGTACGACTTCCTGCCCTTGAACGATGCCAAGCTCGAAGCGATTTTTCCGGCGCCGCTACGTGAGGCGAGTCAGCCGATCAATCACGTCGACGGGCATGAGCCGCCGATCTTTCTGGGCGTCGGCACAGGAGATCACACCGTCGATCCAGGTAACACCACTCGCTTCGCCGCGCGGCTCCAGGCGACGCACGATCGCGTTGTGCTCAAACGCTATGCCGACGTGAATCACGCAATGATCGTCGGGAGTCTGGCGCGGCCGGTGCGAGCTCTATCGGCATTCGTGAGGGTGGCACCTGTTCTGGACGACGTTTGCGCGTTTATCGACAACCAGTCTTCGCCATGACCAGGTTCGCGACGGCCTTTCTCGACGGACCCGGGCCAGGACCCGACTGCCGCGGCAAAGCCGGCTTCCAATGTACGGAACTCATCGTGCCGGCTGGTTGACCGCGATTCCTGCTCTCCGTCGATGTCCACGGCATCCGGCAGGCTGCGGCCTTCGGCACGTTCGCCGAACGGGCATTCGTGCGCCGGCCGCCCGGCACGCCTCACGGACCGATCCGCTCCGAGGGCGGATGCGTCCTGCTCGAGATGCATTACTTCCCGGACTGAGCTCCGCCGGATCAACCGAACGTGCGGCCCTGCGGCCTTGCGGCAGCATACGACGCGTATCCACGATCAGGATTTCCATGCCGAACAAGACAGCAATTGGCTTCATCGGGCTCGGTCAAATGGGCGGCTCGATGGCCGGGCGCCTCCTTGCCGACGATGTCGCACTACCTATCCACGACCCTTCTCCGGCGGCGACCAGCCGGTTCGTCACCCGAGGCGCGATCGCGCATGCTTCACCCCGTCAGGTCGCCGATGCCGCCGCGATCGTGTTTGCCCGCCTCCGCTGATTATCTAAGAAGCGCGGTTATCGATTCGAGATGAACCTGACACTCGACCAAGATAAGCTTCAATTTCGGCAATGCCCTGAGATGAGCACGCAAGGTATCCATCCGGGCGCACAAGCGAGAGGGTATCGGGATGCAGCGGCGGCTGGATATTCGCATCGAGCAGGCCAGGGAACCTGTTCACGAGATGTTCGACACCACTGTTCTGCGTCCCAAACAGAACGAACACAGGTCGAGTGCCCGAACCCACTGGAGGCCGGCCTTCAACGGGAGGCACTCTTTGTCCAGGCCTTGCACCGCCATGATGCGGACCGTTGAGTGGACTATCGGGGTAGTGGATCTCGACCTCGGACATCTGTTCCGCAACTCCACGAGAGAAGTGCGTGAATCCCAACGCGAAATGCGCGGCCAGATTGCGAAGCTGCTGTGCTACCGGATTGCGAATCGTGGCAACGGCAGTCAGCCGTTCAGCCGCTTTCAGTACTGCATCTCCGACCGAACTCCGTTCAGGACTGTAGCTGTCGAGCAAGGACTCGTCGGCATCACCCTTCATGACGAGCGCAAGTTTCCAGCCAAGATTCATCGCGTCCTGCATGCCGGTGTTCATACCCTGTCCGCCCGCCGGGCTGTGGATATGAGCCGCGTCTCCGGCAAGGAACATATGATTTTGTCGATAGCTTGCGACTTTACGGCCGTTTATACGGAAGCCAGACAGCCAGATAGGCGCATTCAGCCTGGTTCCGGCGGGGCCACGCCTATCCACGAGCTCCTGCACCTGATCGAGCGTCGGCGTCGGCGGAATGGAACTTTCAGTGGGCGGCAGGTCGCCAATCACTCTGTAACGTCCTGGCTGGATCGGGAAAATAAGCAGGACGCCGTCCTTATGCCAATGAATCGAAGCGTCAGTGTCCGAACGAGGATATCCACTCATGTGTACGTCAGCGAGAAACCAGTCGCTCAACAACGTCTCCCCCGCAAAAGGAACGCTCATGGCATGGCGTACTGTGCTGTGCGCACCGTCGCAACCGATCAACCAATCAGCGCGCACTGTCTCTTTTCGAGCGTCGGGATGGACCAGGACTGCATCCGCACCTGAATCGTCAGGCACGATCATCGTTGCCTCGACGCCGCGCTCGACGCTGATTCCCTGACTGATCAGCCGCTCCTCCAGCAGCCGCTCGGTCTCTGACTGTGGCAGCGCCAGCGCGTAATTGTGCAGGCTTGGAATCGAATCCATGGCAACCCGACCCACCACTCGATCGTTGGCAATGAAAGTGACGCCCTCGAGTTTGAAGCCAGCATCGACGAACGGTTGCGCGCCGCCCACTCCCCGATCAAGAAGTTCGAGCGTTCTGCTCCAGAGCACCATGGCTTTGGACTTGTCGGTTCGATGCGGCGCCTTGTCAACGATACGAACAGGAATGCCGTAGCGGGCAAGTTCGGATGCAAGCGTCATCCCTACCGGGCCAGCACCCACAATGAGCACAGAGATAGTCATGTATCTGTCGTCCTATGCAGATCACTCAAGCGGTACCCGGAGAGTATAGGTGTTCGCGATAACGCGGAGAGCAATGTGTACGGCATTGTTGCGCTGAGTTCCAACTGTCAGCACGCCGAGCATCCAGCCTGAGCCGTGCCATGCCATGCGACACTGAATGGGGTCTTTCCGAGCTTCCAAGCGTGCCTCACTCAATGATCAGCCGAATAGGAAGTTCTATCCATTGCTGCTGAAAACCGCGTGACTGCTGTCCTGACATCGTCGAGGATCAGGCACGAAAACTCGCGCACGTCATGATCAGGTGCGGACCTTGGCGGGAAACATGTTTCGTTGCTTCCTTGTATAGTAGGCCGTCGATTGTCATGCCTAGCCGATAGGCCATCACCCCGAAGTCGATTGACTGGACGATAAGGGAAACGATGAAATACAGGGACTATTACGCCCTCATGGGCGTTCCGCGAAGCGCTACGGAAGCGGAGATCAAGACCGCTTATCGCAAGCTTGCGCGCAAGTTTCATCCGGACCTCAACAAAGAGGCCGACGCCGAGACGCGTTTCAAGGAGATCGGCGAGGCCTATCAGGTTCTCAAGGATCCCAAGCAGCGAGCGGCGTTCGACGCGCTGGGCACCGGCTTCAAGGACGGCGAGGACATCCGCCCTCGCGCGGAGGCGAGCGGCGCATACGGCAGCGATGGCGGCACACAGGATGCGGAAGACTTCTTCGGCGATCTGTTCGGGCGGCACGCGCGCCAGTCGGCACGCTCCTACGCGCCCGAGTGGCCCGGTGAAGATCTTCATGCCAAGGTCGCCGTGAGCCTCGAGGACATCTACAACGGCGCTCAACGGACTTTGTCCCTGCAGACGCCCGTGGTTGACGATCAAGGGCGCGTCACGTATCAAACGCGCACACTCGACGTAGCGATACCGAAAGGCATTCTCGACGGGCAGCGTCTGCGGCTCGCGAGTCAGGGCGGTCTTGGCGTAGGCCAAGCGCCGCGAGGCGACCTGTATCTGGAGATCTCTGTCGAGACGCCCAAGCGGTATCGCATCGACGGACGAGATGTGACCACCGATCTTCCCCTGGCGCCCTGGGAAGCCGCGCTCGGTGCGGAAGTCGTTGTGCCGACGCCCTCGGGAGACGTCACCGTGACCGTTCCCGCAGGATCATCGGCCGGCCGGCGTCTCAGGCTCAAAGGACGGGGCATTCCTGGCAATCCTCCCGGCGATTTCTACGTGATGCTGGGCATCGTCCTGCCTCCCGCGGATACCGACGCCAAAAAGGCCGCCTACGCCGCGATGCGTCAGGCGCTCGATTTCGAGCCGCGCGCGCATTTTTACAGGTGACCATCATGAATGGAAACGATCCTTCTCATCTGCACGGCGAGATCGTCGAGGAACGCGTCGAGTTCACGACAATCGAACTGTGCCGCATCACCGGTGCGTCGCACGAAGATTTCGCCCAATGGGTCGAAGAAGGCGCATTCGAGCCGCAGGGTGCGCGCGTGGAAGAGTGGCGCTTCAGCGGCACATGCCTGCGCCGCGCCATCACCGCGCAACGTCTGAAGACCGATCTGGAGCTGAACGCGCCGGGCGTCGCACTCGCGCTGGATCTGCTGGATCAGATCGAGGCATTGCGCAAACAGCTTGGGCGTTACGGCGACCACGGCAAGGTCGACGACGCCGGTTGAACATGCCCGGGACGGCGCCTGATGAATTGATCGTTGTCCGATCACTCTGTCGAGCAGATCGGTCAGATCGATTCCGACCTTCGCTGTGTCCGGCTGCTCGTCCGGTGCCGGCCCCTCGCGCTCCGGGAGTCAATTCATCGGGTCTTCATTTCGCTCATTCCACGAAACGTCGGGCTTCCCCTTCCCTCTGCCTCAGCTCACGCCCGAACCACATTCCTGCGCGCGAACATGGTCACCTGTTGCGCCATCAGTTGCACTTGGTGTTCGATGGATTTGTCGCTCAACCGTTGATCTGCCGTGAACACCGGCAAAGACGTATTGACGACCACTCCGATCGGCGATGGCCAGGCGCGCAATGCGTGCGCAATCGAGCGCAACGTCGTGAGCGTCTGCACCGCGGCCTGCCAACCGCCCGCGCAACAGATGCAGCCCATTGGCAGGCCGTCGAGATAGACCCGTGAATCGTTGCGCAATTCTTCGGTGTAATCGAGCGCATTTTTCAGCAGACCCGAGATCGAGCCGTGATATGCGGGCGATCCCACGATCAAACCGTCGCAATGACGCACGGCATCGATGAAACGAATGACACGCGGATCGCGTGATTCGACATGCGGTCCGACATAGTGAGGAAAGTCGAGATCGCTACCACCGAAAAGCATGGTCTGCGCACCCGCAGACTCGGCGACTTCAAGCGCGAGCCGCACGATGCGCTCGGTGGTCGAGCACGGCCGCATCGTGCCGCCAATGCCGAGGATCCGGGGTCGCCGCGGCGTGGTGTATTCCCATGGATCAATCTGTTTGACGGTATGTGCCGTGTTGCTCTCTGGCGCGAGATCGATCTGCATGTCGCGGCTCATGACTGACTCTGCAGACGTGGAATGACCTGTTCGCCGAAATCACGAATCGAACGCAGCACGTCGTTCTGCTCGACGCCCGGGATCGCCATGAAGCAGCTCATGTGCGTCAGCTTGAGCGTCGCGATCTCGTCGCGCAGGCGTTCTGCAACCGTATCGGCATCGCCGATCAGCAGTCGCTGTTCGATTTCATCGAGCGGCGGCTCGCCTTGTGCGGGCGTTTCCTTCAGGAACGAGCCGTCCAGTTCGCCGTACTTGCCGCGCATCGCCGTCGCGATGCGGCGAATGTAGCGCGCGCCATCGGCGGCCTTGCGCGCGACCGACTTATCGCTGGTGATGCACACGTAGCGCTGCGTCGCAAACGACATTGCGCTTTCTGTGCCGCCCGCTTCCACAAAGGTCTGCACGACTTTCGCGCGCGTCGCGGCGATCTCGTCGAGCGAATTCCAGCCGGTCGTGAAGAACGGCACATAGCCGCGCTGCACCGACCGGCGTTGCAACTCGATATCGCCGCCCATGCCCGCAACGTAGATGGGCGGACGCGCTTGTACGGTACGCACGGAGAAATGCGTTGGCGGCAGGCGCGTGTACTTGCCGTCGAACTCGATCTCGCCGCCCGCCAGATATGTGTCGAGCAGATCAAGTGTTTCGAACAGATGTGCGCGTGAGGTCGACAGATCGACGCCGAACTTGTGGAACTCGTATTCCTGATAACCGGTGCCGAAGCCCAGTACGAGACGTCCACCGCTCAACTGATCGGCGACGCCGATATCTTCGAGCAAACGGATGCGCTCGTAGAGCGGCGCGACGATCACCGCCGGCCCGAGCTTGATGCGCTTCGTCTGGCCCGCCATGTAGGTCGTCATCGTCATCGGCGACGGACACAGGCAGTAGTTGGAAAAGTGATGCTCGGCAAACCACGCGATCTCGAAGCCGGTCTCGTCGGCGACCTTGACCTGATCGAGCGTTTCGCCGTAGATACGGGCGGGCGTCTTGTCCTTGTCGCGCTGCGTGTTCAAGCAGAATAGTCCGAAGTGCATGCTAGAGACTCCGTAGTCGGCTTTGTCATCGACGAAACCCGCCAGTGCGATGCGGGCAAATGAAACACACGATCAACACGACGCACCGCGTTTCAACCTGTCTGGTGGCCGCTTTCAACGCATCAGCGCGCCGCCGTTTGCAAGTACGCTTTCTCCGACCACATAACGGTTGCGCCGCGACGCCAGGAACAGCACTACTTCGGCGATGTCTTCCGGCTCCGCCGGATGGCCGACGGGAATCGCCTTGACGCGCTCCTCGATCCAGCCTTTGGCTTTCGCTGTTTCCGTCGCGATCATCCCCGGACTCACCGCGTTGACGATCACGCCGTGAGGCGCGAGTTCGACGCCCATCGTGCGCGTGAGACTGACAATTGCGCTCTTGGCGGCCGCGTAGTGCGGCAGTGTCGGCTTCGGCCGATACGCGTCGGTGGATGCAATGTTGACGACGCGTCCGTAACGATTGCGGATCATCAGATTCATCAGCGTGCGCGTGGCGAGAAACACGCCGCTGACGTTGAGATCAAAGGTCCAGTCCCAGTCCGCGCGCGTGATGTCGGCAAGCGATCCGTAGCGCCAGCCGCCTGCGTTGTTGACCAGAACGTCGAGCCGGCCGAACTGCGCGTCGACCGTATCGCGCAAGCGCACCAGCGCCGCTTCGTCGGTGACGTCGGTGACGACGCAGGTGGCGCGGTGGCCACTCCGAGCGAGCGCGTCGGACGTTTCGCGCAGCTTCGCTTCTTCACGATCGACCAGCACCACGGCACTGCCGCGCTCGCACAAAAGCGTTGCGACCGCGCGGCCCAAACCCTGCGCCGCGCCCGTGACCACCGCTACCTGATTGTCGAATTCGACAGACATGCAATCTCCTTCGCCGTTGCCATCGCTAACGTTCCAGGGAGGTCGCCACGGTTGCACTTCCGACCTCTGAAACGACTATAAACCAATGATTTCAGACTTTCAATGTGTGATTCATTTGCTTCATTTTTTCAGATTGGCTGCTATAGTGAATTCGCAGGCACAGTTGATCTCTGTTGAATTTCCGTCCGATGTTTGCCGCTCAAACGACGAGGCCAAACTCATCATGCAGATGCATCCGACGCGCAGCGCCAGCCCCGCAACAGACGGATCGTCGGCGGACACGGCCGTGTTCCATCGCGCGCCGAAATCGACGATGCGCGTCGCGGTCGCGGGCGATGGCGTTTATGTGATCGACGACGCCGGCAAGCGTTATCTCGACGCCTCGGGTGGCGCTGCGGTCAGCTGTCTCGGTCACAGCCATCCCGCGCCGATCCACGCAATCCAGCAGCAGGCAGCGCGCCTCGCGTTCGTGCACACGGCCTTCTTCACCGGCGCACCGCTCGAAGAACTCGCACATTTGCTGATCGACAGCGCGCCCGGCGATCTGTCGCACGCGTACTTTCTGTCGGGCGGTTCGGAGTCGATCGAGGCGGCGATCAAACTCGCGCGCCAGTACCACTGGGAGCGTGGCGAACTCGGCCGCGATCAGATCATTTCGCGGCGGCAGAGCTATCACGGCAACACGCTCGGTGCGCTCAGCGCGGGCCACAATCCGGCGCGCCGTGAACCATTTGAAGCAATCCTGCGTCCATCGATCCACGTGTCGCCGTGCTATGCGTATCGCGGCGCCGAAGCGGGCGAGAGTGCGGCGCAATACGGCGAGCGCCTGGCCGCCGAACTCGAGACGCAAATCCAGCGGGTCGGGGCGGATCGCGTGATGTGCTTCATCGCCGAAACGGTATCGGGGGCGACGCTCGGCGCGGTGGAGCCTGTCGAGGGTTATTTCCGGCGCGTGCGCGAGATCTGCGACCGGCACGGCATTCTGCTGATCCTCGACGAAGTCATGTCTGGCATGGGTCGCACCGGCACGCTGCACGCGTGCGAGCAGGAAGACATTGCGCCTGACATTCTCGTGATCGCCAAAGGCCTCGGCGCAGGCTATCAGCCGATCGGCGCAATGCTGGTTTCAGACCGCGTGTTTCAGACCGTACTGGGCCAGAGCGGGTTCTTTCGACACGGTCACACGTACACCGGCCATCTGACCGCCTGCGCTGCCGCGCTCGCAGTGCAGAAGACGATTCGCGAAGACCGGCTCCTCGACAACGTGCGCATGCGCGGCCAGCAACTCAGGCAGGCGCTGCACGAGCGCTTCGGCGCTCACCCCCACGTCGGCGACATTCGCGGACGCGGCCTCTTCTACGGCCTCGAATTCGTCTCCGATCGCGCAAGCAAGACGCCGTTCGATCCCGCTTGCCGCGTCGCGCCGATGTTGAAGGAGATCGCGCTGCAACATGGACTGATGTGTTATCCGGGCACCGGCACGATGGACGGCCGACGCGGCGATCACGTGCTGATCGCGCCGCCGTTCATCGTAAGCGAAACGCATATCGCCGAACTGGTCGACAAGCTCGACAGGTCGCTCGCGGTGGTCTTCGATGCCGCCGCGCGCCATGCAAGGTGAAGTGCGTTGTCTAGCGCGAGTAAACGCCGAACGCGTCGAGCTGGTTTTCGCTGCGCCGGATCTCCGCCATCGTTTCGTCGGACGCGTCGGCGAGCAGCAGCGCGGTGAGCGCCTGCGCGGTCGCGAGTCCCGGCAGGATGGTTTGAAAAAGAGTCGGCGACTCGTTCGGCACGATCAGGTTGGTCTGGTTTTTCTTCGCGATTGGCGACACCACGCTGTCCGTGATGGCGATAACTTTCGCGCCGCAGCTGATTGCAAATTCGACGCCCTTGATGGAACTGACCGTGTACGGCTGATAGCTCAGCGCAATCAACACGTCGCCACGGCCGATATTGCGCAACTCGTCCGCGAAGGTGCCGCCCAGACCGTTCATCAGGATCACGTTCGGCATGAACATCTTGCAGACGTAAGCCGTGTAGAACGCGACCGGATACAGGCTGCGCTGCCCCAGGACGTACACCTTGCGCGCGGCGCGGATCCGCTCGGTGGCAATGTTGAGCTGCTTGTACAGCGTCTCGTCGAGCATCGACTGAAGATTGGCAACTTCCTGACGAAACACGCTCTCGAACAGCGCGTATTTCGGGGAACTCTTCGCGATGCTCTGCACGGTGTGCGCGCGGCCGGACCACGTGTCGCCTTTGGAGCGGTTTAGCCAGTCGCGGAACTCGTCGCGGAACGCGTCGTAGCCGTCGAAGCCCATTTCACGCGCGAGGCGCAGCATCGACGTGGGATGCACGTTGGCACGCTCGGCGGCGGTGCGCATTGAATAGAGCGCGATTTCCTTGGGCTTGCTGAGCACGAAACGCGCAGCTTCCTTCAGGCGTGGGCTCAACGATTCAAACTCGCTCTCGATGCGCGCGAGCACTGCGGGAGTGGTGGTAGACAACGATGCACCCGATGGTTAGAAAATGCCGGTCGTGAGGCGACGCTAAGCCTGACGTCGAAAATTTAAAACAATTATTGCAATATTGACAACCTGATTCAATTGCATCAACATCATTTTACGCCTCAGGAGACGGATATGACTTGTGCCGTGTCGGGTCTGCTCAAAGATCAGGTCGCACTCATCACGGGGGCTGGACGCGGCATGGGGCGTGCGCACGCACAACTGCTCGCCGCCCAGGGCGCGCAGGTGATCGTCCACGACGTGTTCGAAGAGCGCGTGCAGGAGACCGTCGCCCTGCTCGAACCGCTCGGGGTCAGCACCATGGCGGCGGTCGTCGACATCGCCGACATCACGGCGATGACCGCCATGGTGAAAGACGCGGAAGCGCGGTTCGGCAAGATCGATATTCTCGTCAACAACGCCGGTATCAGCGCGGATCGCGCCGGTATCGCCGAAATCGACGAATCGATGTACGACCGGATGTTCGACATTCACGTCAAGGGCGCTTTCTTTGTCACGCGCGCGGTCGCGCCGGGCATGGTCGCGAGAAAGCACGGCTCGATCATCAACATCTCGTCCATCTGGGGGCAAGTCGGACATCATTTCGGCTCGACTTATTGCGCCGCAAAAGCCGCCATGCTCGGTTTCACCAAGGCGTGGGCGAAGGAATTCGCACCACACGGCGTCACGGTCAATGCCATCGCGCCAGGCGGCGTCACCAGTCCGATGGCGATCGAAAAAGACGGCCTTGCGGCGGTGCAGGAACGCATGAAAGCCGTGCCGATGGGTCGCTGGGCAGAACCTGAAGAAATTGCGCATGCCGTGCTGTATTTCGCATCGCCGCATTCGCGTTTCGTGACCGGACAGGTCATCAACCTGAGCGGCGGCCAGACCATCGTCGGAATCTGAGTCAGAGGACGGGATTGCGATGTCGAGGCCTCCAGACACTTGCGTTACCGCACCACAATGGACCGGCACCCGGTCGCGCTCGGCGCGTCGCTGGACGACCATGCGGCTGTACGTCCTGATGCTCGCGCTTCCCGCCGCGTTCTTCCTCGTGTTCTTCGTGTGGCCGGTGCTGCGCGTCATCGCCCGCAGCTTTCTCGAACCGTCCGTCGGCCTGTCGAACTACCGCACGATCGTGCATCAGGCGCCGTTTCTGTCAGTGCTGGCGCAGACCTTTGCAATCGCCGCCAGCGTCACGGCGATCTGCCTCCTGCTCGCCTATCCGCTCGCGTTCTTCATCTCGCGGCAGCGCGGCTTTGTCGTCAAGCTGGCGACGGGGTTGATCATGCTGCCGCTGTGGACCAGCGTGGTGATCCGCAGTTACGCCTGGATGGTGCTGTTCCAGCGCGATGGCATGGTCAATCAAGTGCTGCTGAAAACCGGCATCGTCGATGCGCCGGTGCGCATCCTGCAAACCGTGATCGCGGTCGAAGTGGGCATGGTGTACGTGCTGCTGCCGTTCATGGTGCTGCCTATTCTTGCCGCGATGCGCAACGTCGATCTCAACCTGCTGCAAATGGGCCGCGTCCTCGGTGCGCCGCCGCTGCGGCTCTTCTTGCGCGTGTATGTGCCGCTCACCGCTTCGGGCGTGACCGCCGGCGTGACGCTGGTGTTCATCACCGCGCTCGGCTTTTACGTTACGCCCGCGCTGCTCGGCGGCAGCAAGGGCACAATGGCTGCGGTGCTGATCGCCGATCAGGCCTCCACGTATTTCAACTGGCCGCTTGCTTCGGCGCTGGCGACGGTCCTGATGTTCGCGACGATCGCCGTGTATTTCACGTACCACCGTCTGACGCGGATCTCGCCGGCGAGGTTGTTTCAATGACGCCCGCCGACCGCTATGAAGCGCTGGGTTCGGGCCTCTCGCGCGGCGCGTTGCTCGCGTATTCGATCGCCATCTTCGCGTTCATTCTGGCGCCGATCATCGTCATCACGGTCGGCTCTTTCGCCTCCACGCTTTATCTGTCGTTTCCGCCGCAGAACCTGAGCCTGCGCTGGTATCACGAACTCGGTCAGGAATCGCGCTGGGCGATTGCCGCATGGAACACGCTGAAGATCGGTGTGCCGGTCGCGCTGATCTCCGTCGTGCTCGGCACGCTGGTCGCACTCGGGATGGTGCGCAGCCGGTCGCGCGCGATCGAAGTGCTCGGCATCGGTTTCATCGCGCCGATGATGCTGCCTCACATCATCATCGCGATCGGCCTGTATCCAACCATTGTCGATTTCGGCCTCGCCAACACGTATCTTGCGGTGGTGATCGGTCACGTGGTGGTGTCTGCGCCTTTCGTCGTGCTGACCGTGACCGCGTCCTTGCGCGACTATCCCGAGACGCTGGAGATGGCCGCCATGACGCTCGGCGCGAACCGCTGGCGCACCTTCTGGCGCGTCACCTTTCCGATGATCCGGCACGGCATCGGCGTAGGCGGGCTATTCGCGTTCGCCACGTCCTTCGACGAACTGATGCTGTCGCTCTTTCTGACCGGCCCCGAAACCGAAACGCTCCCGCGGTTGATCTGGGAGCACCTTTTCTACACGCTGACGCCGGTCGTGGCGGCGGCATCGACGTTCATTCTCGCGTTCTCGATCGTGCTCATCCTGCTTGCGGTGTTTATCCGCCAGGGAGCCGTGGAATCCACCGAAGTCAGCGGAGGCGCACGCAAATCATGAACGGAGCCCGAGTCGAGCTGCGCTCGATCTGCAAGAAATACGACAACGCGTGTGTCCTGGAACCACTCGATCTGGTGGTCGAGCAGGGAGAGTTTTTCGCGCTGCTTGGCCCCAGCGGCTCGGGCAAGTCGACGCTGCTCGGCACGATCGCCGGATTCATTCCGCCGAGCTCCGGCGAAGTGGTGGTCAACGGCGACGACATCACCGGGGTGCCGCCGCATCGCCGCAATCTCGGCATGGTGTTCCAGAACTATTCGTTGTTTCCTTATCTGACGGTGTATCGCAACATCGCGTTTCCGCTGGAAATGCGCCGCGTACGTCAGAAAGAGATCAAGCAGGCGGTGGCGCGCGTGCTGGACATGGTGCAGCTTTCGCATATGGCCGACCGCTTGCCCGCGCAACTGTCGGGCGGCCAGCAGCAGCGCGTCGCGCTCGCGCGCGCGGCCGTCTATGATCCGCCGCTGCTGCTGATGGACGAACCGCTCGGCGCGCTCGACAAGAATCTGCGCGAGGACTTGCAGCAGGAGATCCGCGAGTTTCATCGCAAGGTAGGCGCGACCATCATCTACGTGACGCACGATCAGTACGAGGCCGCTGCGATGGCCGACCGCCTTGCGATCCTGCGCAATGGCCGCATCGAGCAATGCGGGTCGCCCCATCATCTGTACAACTATCCCGGCAATTCATTCGTCGCGGGATTTCTCGGCGAGGCGAACCTGTTCGAGATCACGTCGAAGCGGGAAAGTATTGAAAATAACGGCGCGGACGTGATCGCCGAAACGCGGCAAGGCGTTCGCCTGGTCGCCGCGCGCTCGCCGCAGGATGACTCCACGATCGCTTACATTCGGCCGGAAAGCATCGTCATCAATCCGCCCTCGAGCGCCACACTCGCCAACGTGCACGACGCGACTGTCGACGACATCGTCAATTCGGGCGGATCGCTCCGTTACCGGTTGCGCGTGACGGACAACTGCGTGTTGACGGCGCGCAAACCGAATGACCGATCGATTGCCAACCTGCCGCTTGGAGAGAAGATCCGATGCGCGTGGGACAGCAAGGAAGTCGTGTTCGTACCGAGATGAGACCAGCCGTCAAACGAGAAACGACCGTTGAGTGGGAGCGATCATGAATACGAAAATCAGTGTTTCCCGGCGCAAATTGCTGATGCAGGGGGCGACCACAGCGGCGGCGGTCGCGTTGGGCGGCAACTGGTCGATTGCGCGCGCAAAGCCGTCGAAGCTCGTCGTGGCGACGAGCGGCGGCGCGCTCGAGGCGGCGTACAAACCGGCGTACTACAAACCGTGGATTGCCAAGACCGGTATCGAGATTGTCAGCACGGCGAACACGTACGCGAAGCTCAAGGCGATGATAGATGCGAACGCCGTCGAATGGGACGTCGCGCAGCTCGACGGCGCGGTCGCCGCCACGTTCGCCCAGCAGGGGCTGCTCGAACCGCTCGACTATTCGATCATCGACAAAGCGCCGCTGCTCGCCAACGCGGCAAAGCCGAATTATGTGATTTCGGACGTGGTCGGCTGTGTGGTCGCGTGGAATACCCAGCGCGTGACGAAGGCACAGGCACCCGAGAACTGGGCCGACGTATTCAATCTGAAGCGCTTTGGCGGCCAGCGGGGCTTCTGGAAACAGGCGTACCAGACGCTCGAAATTGCGTTGCTCGCGGACGGCGTGCCGAAGAACAAGCTCTATCCTCTTGACGTCGATCGCGCGCTGAAGAGTCTGGAAAAAATCCGCTCGGAGATTTTCTGGTGGGGCAGCGGCGCTCAGTCCGCGCAGATTCTGTCGAACGGAGATGTATCGGCGGAAATGGGCTGGAACGGCCGATTGATCGATCTGCGCAAGAGCGGCGCGCCGCTCGACTATCACTTCAACGATTCGTTGTTCGTTGGCGATGCGTGGGTCGTGCCGAAAGGATCGAAGAACAAGAAGGAAGCGATGGAATTCATCGCGGTCGCGCTCGACGCCAAAAATCAGGCGACGTTTGCGGGCGTGATCCCGTACGGACCGACCAACAAGAACGCACTGCAATACATCGACAAGGCGCGCATGCCCGATTTGCCGTCGTCGGAGCAGAACTACAGCCGTGGCGTGTTACAGGATTTCGACTGGTGGGGCGCGAACGGAGCGGCGACCGGCGCCAAGTTCGATCAATGGCTGCTGGGATAACCTGGAAAAGAAGGTCATCTATCTGGCCCGTGCCGCTGAAGACTGGCAGCCGATCCGGATGCCCCGCCCTCAATGATGGATCGCGATACGCTCGGCGGCATCGTTGGCGACATTTTTTCTTTGCGGACGCGACGCTAACGCGGCGCTTCTGCCAAGTCCACGGTCCTGCTCGATATGTGCCGCACCCTCCAGACGATGCCGCCGCTCTACGCCGAACTCAACGACCAACCGGTCGAGTAACACGTTTTCCATCGAGGCTCATTCGGCGAAGGGCAGCTCCGTTTGCCCTTCGGCCCGCATTTCGAAGGTGTTGAGCGTCATCGCGACGAGCGCGTAATAACCCAGCAAGCCAACCAGATTCACCACCACCGCATGCCCGAAGCGCGCGACCGCTGCGTCATAGGTTGCGTCGCTCACGCGCTTCGTTTCATAGAGCTCGGTCGCGAAGTCGAAGATCAGCTTGTCGTCGGCATCGGCGAAAGTCGGGGGCTGGTTCGTGCGCAGCGCTTCGGCGAGATCGGCGGGCAGGCCTGCATCGAGCGCGATCGGAAGGTGGATGTGCCATTCCGCCTGCGAGCGCCAGCGCGCCGCTGTTATCAGAATGGCAAGCTCGGACTGGCGCAGCGGCAGGCCCGTTTTGTAGCGGCAGAACGCGCCGAGCGCCTGCGCGTTCTGCGCAAGCTCCGGACTGAAGATCCAACCGAGGAATGGACCGTTGAGGTTGCCGCGCGGACTGCTCAGGATGTTTTGCAAGACGGTTTTCTGCTCGCTTGATGCGGTGGCGATGTCGAAGTCGGGAAGTCTCTTGCTCATGTTTGGCTCGCTGTTCCTGAAAAGTGGCTCAACCCTCGCTCGACGCGGCGCGCCGCCGCGAAGCACGCGGCTTCGTCAAACGAGGCGCCGATGATCTGCACGCCCAGCGGCAGGGCGTCTTCGCGCAACACGGGCGCGACGATGACGGGAAGACCCGCGAAGGATACAGGTTGCGTCAACATGCCGAGGTGCTTCGCGGGCTCGAGTGCGTGATCGCCGACCACGACAGTCGCGTCGGTGAAGCGCGGCGCCGCGAACGGTGTGCACGGTGCAAGCAGAATATCGAATCGGTCGAAGAGCCGTGACATGCGTGTGCGAAAGCGCCGCTGATAGCGCAGCGCCTGCGCGTGCCAGGTGCCCATACTCAACGTCCCGGCCAGCAGGCGCGTGCGCAGGCGTGACGATACGTTTTCGTCGGGCGCATCAAGAAGCTTGCCATGCGCCGCGGCAACCTCGACGTTCGAGATGATCGTCGCCGCGCCGCGCACGCGTTGCATCTCGGCTTCCGGCATATCGATGATCTCATGCGGCCCGAAGATCGACGCGCTTTCGATGACGGCGGCCCACGCGTCGCGCGAGGCGTAAGTCCGGAAATACCCGCCCAGGACGGCGACCCTCGGAACCTCGCGGCGTTCATCCGTCGCGCTGCCGTCGAGCGCCGCATACAGCGCAGCAAGGTCATCGACGTTGCGCGCAAAGCCGCCGATGCAATCAAGCGAATCGGCATAGGACAGCACGCCGCATCGCGACAGTCTTCCGAAAGTTGGCTTCACGCCCCACACCCCGCACAAAGCAGCGGGCGCGCGAATCGAGCCGTTCGTGTCACTGCCGAGCGCTAGCGGGACGCAACCCGCCGCGACGGCCGCCGCCGATCCTCCCGACGATCCTCCCGTCATGCGCTCGATATCGCGCGGATTGCGCACGTTGCCGAAAAAGGGATTTTCGCCGGTCGCGCCGCACGCAAGTTCGTCCATATGCGTGGTGCCGACCAGTACGGCGCCCGCCTGTTTCAGACGCGCGATCGCTTCGGCGTCACGCGTCGCAGCAGGGGTATCGAGCCGCGCGCGTGAGCCTGCGATCGTTGCGTGGCCTTCGACATCGAACAGGCTCTTTGCGGCGAAGGGCACGCCTGCGAGCGGACCCGGATCGATGCCGCCTGCGATGCTCTCATCAATGCGCCTCGCCTGGGCAAGCGCTTCGTCGTGGAATACGTGATGGAACGCGTTGATCGCAGGATGATTGCGTGAGATGGCCGCGAGCGTGTCGCGGATCACGTCGATCGCCGAGCGTCGCTGCGCGCGCACGTTGGCGGCGATATCAAGCGCGCGGTTCATCGTCGCCGGGGTCCGCTTGATCGAGCGCGATGTCGAGTTGCCGCGCGCTCGCGTGCATCGTGTCCAGCAGCGCGGCGACATCGCGCAGCAATGCTTCGGGCACGACGATGCCGAGTGTCGCAGCCCATGCTTTCAGCGAAGCGTCGTTCATGCCGCGTTCGCACGGATCGCGGAAAACGCGCCGTCGAGCGCATCCGAAAGACGCTCGACGATGGTCTCGATCTGCTCGCTCGTCGTGATGAACGGCGGTGCGAGCAGGACATGATCGCCCATCCGGCCATCGACGGTACCGCCCATCGGATATACCATCAGGCCGCGTTTCATCGCCTCGCTCTTGATGACGCTGTGCAGCTTGTGCTTCGGATCGAAAGGCGTCTTGCGCTCGCGGTCCTGCACGAGTTCAACACCGGTGAAGAGGCCGCGCCCGCGCACGTCGCCAATGAACGGATGCTGTGCGTGCCGCTCGCGCAAGCCTGCGCGCAGTTGCTCGCCGCGCGCCTTCACGTTGTCGAGGAGCCTGTCTTCGGCGATGACCTTCTGGACTTCGAGCGCCGCCGCGCAGGCGGTTGCATGACCGATATAGGTGTGTCCATGCTGGAAGAATCCCGAACCGCCGACGATCGTGTTGAATATCTCGTCGCTCACGAGCGTCGCGCCGATTGCCTGATAGCCCGCACCGAGCCCCTTCGCGATGGCGAGAATGTCGGGCGACACATCGTCCTCCTCGCACGCGAAGAGATAGCCCGTGCGGCCCATGCCCGACATCACTTCGTCGAGGATCAGCAACACGCCGTATTTGTCGCAGACCGCGCGGATCTTGCGGAAGTAATCGCGCACCGGAGGCACCGCGCCCGCCGTCGCGCCGACGACCGTTTCCGCGACGAACGCGGCCACCGACTCCGGTCCGAGTTCGAGAATCTTCGCTTCGAGCTCATCGGCGAGGCGTTGCGCAAAGACATCGTCCGACTCGCCCGCGCGTTGCTCGCGATACGCAAAACAGGGCGTGACGTGATGCGCCTCGATCAGGATCGGCAGGAACGGCTCGCGACGCCATGCGTTGCCGCCGATCGCAAGCGCACCGAGCGTGTTGCCGTGATAGCTCTGCCGCCGCGCAATGAAGTGCCGGCGCGCCGGCTGGCCCTTTTCGACGAAATACTGGCGCGCGAGCTTGAGCGCGGCTTCCATCGCTTCGGAGCCGCCCGAGACGAAATACACGTGGCCGAGATGCTTCGGCGCGGCATCGACGAGGAAGTTGGCGAGTGCTTCGGCGGGTTCTGTCGTGAAGAACGACGTGTGTGCGTAGGGCAACTGCTGCACCTGACGCTGAATGGCTTCGATCACGCGTGGATGGCTATGGCCGAGACATGAAACGGCCGCGCCGCCGCATGCATCGATATAGCGTTTGCCGGTCGAATCGACGATTTCGACGCCGTCGCCGCGCACGGCGACGGGAAGCCTGGCGCGCGGCGCGCGATGAAATACCGTGGTCATGGTTCTGCCTTTCAGGTTCGATCAAGTGCGAAATGCAAGGTGCAAAGTGCGAAGTCCGTGCGCAACTCAGTGCGCCGTCTTGATGTAGCGCGCCGGAATGGCAAGGATCAGCAAGGCGGCGAGAAACAGCGTGATGGCGAGCAGCGCGACGCCCGTGGTCGTGCTGCCGGTGATCTGCTTGAGAAAGCCCATGATCGACGGCCCGACGAAGCCGGCGACGGCCGCGCCCACGTTGACCAGACCCGCGCCGCCGGCCGCCGCCGTGCCCGCGAGAATGCGCGAGGGCAAACTCCAGAACATCGCCAGCGTGCTCATGATGCCGGCGACAGCGACCGTCAGACAGGCGACCGCCGCCACCGGCGCACCCGAAGCCGCCACGCTGCCGAGCAGCGCGATGCCGCCGATGAACACCGGCACCGCCGTGTGCCAGCGACGCTCGCGTGTCTTCACGGAATGCTGCGCGTTGATGACCATCGCGGCAGCCGCGACGAGATAGGGAATCGCGCTGACCACGCCGATCTCGAAGTTGGAGCGATGGCCGAGCGCCTTGATCATCGTGGGCATCCAGAACACAAGACCGTAGTTGCCGACGTTGTAGAGAAAGGAGATCGCGCACAGGAGCCACAGCGTCGGCTCTTTCAACGCGGGAAGCAGCGTCTGCTTCTTGTCCGACGACTCCCGCGCGAGCTCGCTCTTCACGACCGTGAGCTCCTCGGGCGAGAGCCAGCTTGCGTGCTCGATGCGATTCACGACCCTCGCGAACAGCACGAAACCGAGCACGACAGCAGGCAGGCCTTCGATCGGGAACATCCACTGCCAGCCGTTCATGCCCCAGCCGCCGTGCGTCGCGTCCATGATCCAGCCCGACAGCGGACCGCCGACGATCACGCCCAGCGGCATCGCGAGAAACAGCAGGGACATCACCTTGCTTAACCGGTACGACGGAAACCACAAGCCGAAATACGCGATGACGGCCGGAAAGAAGCTGGCCTCCGTCAGGCCGAGCAGGAAGCGCAGCGCATAGAACGTGGTCTGGCTGCGCGTCGCCAGCGTCGCGATGGAGACGATGCCCCACGCGATCAGCGAGCCGCCGAGACACGCCCGCACCCCGACGCGCTTGACGAGATAACCCGCGGGCACCTGAAGCAGCAGATAGCCGACGAAAAACAACCCCGCACCGACACCGTACGCGGCTTCCGTGAGATTCAGGTCGGTCATCATCTGCAGCTTCGCGAAACCGACGTTCACGCGGTCCAGATAGCCGAAGAAATAGCACAACAGGATGATCGGCACGACGTGCAGCGTCACCTTGCGATACACGGTGTCGGCGGACAGCGCGAGCGGCGCGGCGGCGTGTGAGCTTGTCTGATGGGGAGTGGCCATATCGGTCTCTTGTTTATCGGCGGTTCTTGCGCAGCGCGCGGCCGGGTCTCGCACCGGTCGGCTCACCGTGAGCGATGACGGGCGCGCCGTTCACGATCACATGCTCGATGCCTTTCGGCGCGAGCTTCGGTGCTTCGAACGTGGCGCGGTCGATGACTTCGGCGGGATCGAATACGACGAGATCGGCGTAGCTGCCTACGGCGACATGCCCGCGTCCCTCGATGCCGAATTGCTCGGCCGTGAGGCCCGTCATCTTGCGCACGGCCGTTTCGAGCGGAAACAGCTTCAGTTCGCGCGAATAGTGGCCGAGCACGCGCGGGAACGTGCCCCACAGACGCGGATGCGGCGCGCTGTCGTTGGGCAGCCCGTCGGAACCGACCATCGTCTTTTCATGACGGAAGATGCGCTGCACGTCCGCTTCATCCATGACGAAATAGATGGCGCCGGCCGGCTTCAGGTCGTCGATGGCCGCCTCGATCGAACCGTCGTAGAGCGGCAGGATATCGGCGAAGTCCCTGCCCGCGAGTTCCGGCCGCTTCGTCGACCAGGCGAGCATCACGCGCGAGGACTGACGGATGCGGTCCGCCCGCAGCATCGTCGAGGTCGCCGGATACGGATGACAGTCGAGGCAGAGCGGCTGGCGCTCGCCTTGCGCATCGATCAGCGCGAGCGTTTCGACCGACCGTCCATGATTCTCCTTGCCCGCGACCTTGTGATGCGAAAGCACGAGATTCGCGCCGACCGCCTGGCCAATCGCGAAGGCTTCTTCCATCGAGGGAACGATGTCAGCGGTTTCGTCGCGCAGGTGCGTGGCGAAGACGCCGGGGTAATGCGCGAGCGGTGCGCAGACGTCGATCAGTTCCTGCGTGCTTGCCGATGCGGCCGGCGGATAGAACGTTCCCGACGACACGCCGAACGCACCGGCTTGCATTGCCGCTTCGACATCGGCCGCCATGCGTGCGCGTTCCTCGGCCGTGGCATCTCGTGCGAGATCGTCCATGTGACGTACGCGCAAGGTCGAATGTCCGATCAGCGCCGCCACGTTCACGGCAGCGGGTGCACGGTCGAGTGCATCGAGATAGTCGGCGAAGCTGTCGTACGCGAAGCGCTCGGGCACGCCGAGCAGATCGAGGGGCTGGGGAACGGCAGCGGCGCGCAAGGGTGCGAGACTGATGCCGCAGTTGCCGGCGATCACCGTGGTCACACCCTGCACGACCTTGGGCGTCACGTCCGGATGGGTGAGCACGAAGGCGTCGTCGTGCGTATGGCTGTCGATGAACCCCGGCGCGACGATCTTTCCCGTCGCGTCGATGGACCTGTCCGCACTCGCTGCCGACAGATCGCCGATCGCATCGATGCGCTCGCCGTTCACGCCGACATCGGCGCTGAAGCGCGCGTTGCCCGTGCCGTCGATGACTTCGCCGTTTCGAATGATCAATTGAAAATGCATGAGCCCTGCCCGCTTGGTGATGACTTTTTGTTTCGGTCACAATGCTCGTCTACCAAATTAGCAGCGTCCAATGCCGGTTTTTCAAGGATTCATGCGAAACAGTAATGAAAGTCGAAAACTCGGAACTCGAAGCATTTGTCGCGGTGGCGGAGCTTGGCAGCTTTCAGAAAGCAGCCGACAAGCTGCACCTCACGCAACCCGGCTTGTCCCGGCGCATTCAGAAGCTGGAGCAGGCGCTCGGCGTGGAGCTGTTTCACCGGACCACGCGCAGTGTCGCGTTGACGGGCGTCGGCCGCCAGTTCCTGCCGATGGCGCGTCAGCAAATCTCGCAATTGGGCACGATGC
This sequence comes from Caballeronia sp. LZ035, assembly GCF_031451175.1. Classification (NCBI taxonomy): domain Bacteria; kingdom Pseudomonadati; phylum Pseudomonadota; class Betaproteobacteria; order Burkholderiales; family Burkholderiaceae; genus Caballeronia; species Caballeronia sp. LZ035. The sequence continues at coordinate 641,308 of NZ_JARUXS010000002.1, read as the reverse complement.
TGTCGTCGATTCGGGAGATTGCCGAGAAGCGCTTCGGCAAGGTGCGGCTGGCGAGCATACCGACGGTCGTCAGTCGCGTGCTGCCGGATGTGTTGCGGCACTATGCGCTGAAGTATCCACAGATCGGCGTGCAGATCTTCGACGGCAATCACGACTTCGTGCTCGGGCAGGTACGGGCGGGGCTCGCGGAATTCGGCATCAGTCTCGATCCCGGCGACGACGAAGATCTCACCTTCGAGCCGTTGCTCGCCGATCGATACGTGCTGGCAGTGCATCGCGAACACGAATGGGCGTCGCGCGAGAGCGTGTCGCTGCGCGAGCTTCCGAACCTGCGTGAGGCGCGCTTCGTCATTGGCGGGCGTGACAGCGGGAACCGGCTCTTGCTCGAACTGCTGCTCGGACACGAGTCGATGAGTCTGCGCTGGTTCTACGAAGTCGAGCACATCTCATGCGTCGTCGCGCTCGTCGATGCAGGGCTCGGCTGCGCGATCGTGCCGTCGCTTGCGGTGTCGGCGCACTTCGCGCCGAACATTCGCGCGATCACGATCGCGAGTCCGGAAGTGCAGCGTTCTATCGGCATCGTGAAGCATCGGCATGTGTCGATGTCGTCCATCGCCGCCGATCTCTGCGGACTGCTGCAGACGTCGCTTGGCTAGCTTGAGGGGTAAGCGTGTCGCGGGAGGGGCGCGGGCTTTGCAGTGCGGGGCTGGCGGCCGTGCCCTTGTCGCTCCCCTGCATCAACAGGCTTGCCCGGCCGGTCCAACGCGATATTGCTCGTCCGTCACCGGTTCGAGCCACTCGACGTTCCTCCCGTCGAGCGCCTCCTGAATGGCGATGTGCGTTACCGACGTCGTCGGCGACGCACCGTGCCAATGCTTGTGACCCGGTGGGCACCAGATCACGTCGCCCGCACGAAACGCCACGATGGGCCCGCCTTCACATTGCGTCCAGCCACAGCCTGCCGTCACCAGCAAGGTCTGGCCAAGAGGATGGGTATGCCAGTTCGAGCGCGCGCCTGGCTCGAAGGTGACGCTCGCGCATGACGTCCTCGAAGGCGGTGGTGGAGCGTTCAGCGGGTCGATGCGAACGATGCCGGTGAACCATTCAGCCGGTCCCTTGATCGACGGTTGCGAACCGGGTCTTTTGATTTCCATACGGTTCTCGCAGTGGTCAGGCTTTCGTCGCCGTGAACAGCTCCTTGAGCTTCGACACGGTCGACATCGCGTTCGGCCAGCCCGCGTAAAAAGCCAGATGGGTCGTGAGTTCGATGAGTTCCTCCTGCGTCACGCCATTCTCGATAGCGCGCGGAACATGAAAGTTCATCTGCTCGGTCTTGCCGAGCGCGATGAGCGCAGCGCAGGTTACGAGGCTGCGGTCGCGCTTGCCGAGTTGCGGACGCTCCCAGATATCGCCAAACAACACCTCATCGCTGAGTTCGGCCAGCCTCGGCGCCACATCGCCAAACGATTGACGCGCAGCCGTGGGCTTTTCAGACATCCTGTTTCTCCTGTTGGCAGCATCGAACGATGCGTCAGTGTCATTCTGACGACGACCCGCGCGGCCGACTAGAGACTAGAATGCACTAAGACTTATGAACAAGGCTCATCAATGTTGCGTGAAAACCTGGCTGATCTCGTGGCGTTCGTTGCCGTTGCGCGGGATGGCAGTTTCACCCGTGCGGCAGCCCGACTTGGCGTCACGCAAAGCGCACTCAGCCATACCGTACGCGATCTGGAAGCGCGTCTGGGCCTGCGGCTTCTCAGTCGCACGACGCGCAGCGTGGCGCCGACGGCGGCCGGCGAGCGGCTTCTGGAAACCATTGCGCCACGTCTCGAAGAGATCGAGAGCGAACTCGCCGCGGTGATCGAAACACGCGACAAGCCCGCCGGGACGATTCGCATCACCGCCACCGACTATGCGATCGACACGATTCTCTGGCCGCGCATCGCTCGCATGCTGCCGGACTATCCCGACGTCAAGGTGGAGTTCGTGATGGACTATGGCCTGTCCGACATCATCGCGGACCGCTTCGATATCGGTGTCCGCTGGGGCGATCAGGTGGCGAAGGACATGATTGCCGTCCGCATCGGCCCCGATATGCGACTGGCCATTGTCGGTTCGCCGGGCTACATCAGCCGCTACCCGGCTCCGAAGCAACCGAAGGATCTGGTTCACCACAACTGCATCACACTGCGTCTACCGACGCGCGGCGGCCTGTATGCGTGGGAACTGAAGAAAGGAAAGAAGGAAGTCCAGGTGCGCGTGGACGGGCAGCTTACCTTCAACGGCACCTATCAGATGCTGAACGCGGCGCTCGACGGTGCAGGGCTCGCGTTTGTTCCGGAAGACCTCGCGCAGCCTCACGTCGCGGCGGGACGGCTCAAGTATGTGCTCGAAGACTGGTTCCCGACGTTCCCGGGTTTGCACATTTTCTATCCAGCGCGCCGCGGATTTTCGAGAGCGCTCACTGTCGTGGTGGATGCACTGCGCACGTCGTAGTCCTCGGCCTTCGCCCGCATCGATTCCAGCGCGTCTCTGACGACGAATAGGGGTTATTACTTATTCGCTAAGCGTCTGCTAAGGAAACCCTCGTTAAATTGACCTGAAAACGGTCTTGGATAACGGGGTTTCAGCACAGTGCCATCGACGCTTCATATTCGGTTCAAACGGGCCTGCGCGTGCGCCCTGGCTGCTTCACTGGCGGCATGTTCGACGACGCCGGCTTTTCAGTCACCTGCCCCACCCATGCCCGGCGCCTTCAGCACGACACCGTCCGCGCTGGATTCCACCGCGCCTGTTCGTAGCGAATGGTGGCGAAGTTATCGCGATCCCGCGCTCGATGCACTCGTCGCGCAGAGTCTTGCGCATAACTTCTCGCTGGCATCGGCGATTGCAGCCGTCGAGCAGGCGCGCGGCACCGCGCAGAAGGCCGGCGCCGCGCAATATCCTTCGCTAGGTATCGGCGGGACGTTCGATCGCGCGCACCAGGGCGGACATGCCGGCTCGAATGCGCGGAGCCAGAGCCTCTTTGCCGAAGCAAGCTATGAGATCGACTTCTGGGGCTTCAATGCGGCGACGGCGAATTCGGCGGGACTGCTGGCGCGTGCATCCGAATTCGATCGGGATACGGTGGCGCTCACGCTGACTGCAAGCGTCGTCGATACCTACTTCAGCGTGCAAAGCCTGAACCGGCGTCTGACGCTCGCCCACAGCATCACCGATGACGCCGCCCGCGTCTTGCAGCTTCTGCTCGCGCAACAGGAAGCGGGCGTGGCCACCGAGCTTCAGGTGCAGCAGCAACGCAATGCGCTGGCCACGTTCGAAGCCGCCGTTCCCGCGCTCCAGCAACAGCTGGAAATCGCGCAGCACGGGCTTGCTGTGCTGACTGGCAACGCTCCTGAACGACTCAGCGTGCGGCCCATCGCGCTCGCCGATCTTCCGATCCCGCAGCCGCGCCCCGATCTTCCCGCGCGCCTGCTCGAAACGCGGCCCGACATTCGAGCGAAGGAAGCACGGCTGCAATCCGCCAACTTCGATGTCGGCGCGGCGCGCGCGGCGTTCATGCCGAACATCGTGCTGACGGCGGATGGCGGACTGAAGAGCAAGTCGCTGTCGAACTTTCTGGCGAGTCCGTTTGCGAGTCTCGCGGCATCGCTCGCCGCGCCTGTTTTCGACGGCGGCGCGTTGCGCGGTCAGCTGCGCGCAGCGAAAGGCGCGGAGGCCAGAAGCGTCGCGGACTACCAGCAGACGGTGATCGCCGCGCTTCAGGACGTCGAAGACTCGCTGACGACCGCGCGCCAGCAAGCGCTCGCGGAAGCCTCCGACCAGACCGCCGCCGATGCCGCCGCGAAAGCCGCGACGCTCGCCGAAGCGCAATACCGCTCCGGCACGGTCGATTTCCTCACCGTGCTCGATGCGCAACGCGCGCGCTATCAGGCCGAAGACACGCTGGTGCAGGCGCGGCTTGCGCGTCTGCAGGCATCGGTGAGCCTGTTCCGCGCGTTTGGCGGCGGCATCGAAATCGCCGATGCATCCGGCAATCCTTCACGTTGAACGTTCAATCCATCGCATATGAAAATCGACGATATTCCGCGCGGAAATCTTCCGCGTGACAAACGGCGCTTTCACGCCGTGCTGGCCGCGTCGATCGTCACGGCGGCGCTCATCGGCGGGTGGTTCTGGCCGAAGCATGCTGTCACGCCCGTTGCCGCAAGCGTGCCGGTGAATGCGGGTCATGCAGTGACGCAGGACTTTCCCATCCGCGTCAGCGCAACTGGCTCCGTGCTTGCCTTGAATACGGTCGATGTCAAAGTCCGCGTCGACGGTCAGCTGCAACGCATTGCTTTCACGGAAGGACAGGACGTGAAGGCGGGACAGGTGCTCGCGCAACTGGATCAAGGTCCTTTGCACGCGCAATGGCAGCAGGCCCAAGCCGCGCAACGCAAAGATCAGGCGAGTCTCGACAATGCGCGGCTCGATCTCGCGCGTTATCAAAAGCTCGTGGGCATCGGCGCGGCGACGACGCAAAGCGTGGACACGGCCAGCGCGCAGGTCGCGTCCTACGCGGCGATGGTCGCGGCGGATGCAGCAGCAGTGCAGAACGACCAGTTGCAACTCGGCTTCACGACGCTGCATGCGCCCTTCGATGGCCGCGTCGGCATGCGTAGCGCGGATATCGGTGCAATCGTGCATCCGTCGGATACGACCGGCATCGTCACCGTCACGCAGATGGAACCGATCACGGTTGTCTTTTCCGTGCCGCAAGACGTGCTCGCCGAGGTGCTGGCGAATCAGAAGCGCGCGCCCTTGCCCGTGCACGTGACGACGCGTTCGGGCAGCGAGGCGCTCGCGGACGGCAAGCTTGTGTTCATCGATAGCGCGGTCGATCCAACGACCGGGCAGATCCGGCTGAAAGCGTCGTTCGCGAACCAGGACCGCACGCTGTGGCCCGGTGAACTGGTCAATGCAAGCGTGCTGACGCGCACGGACCGCGCGCGTATCGCGCTGCCGAGCCGGGCAATCGTGAATACGCAGAATGGCGCGCAGGTGTTCGTCGTGTCGCCGGATGGAACCGTGCAGCTCAAGCCCGTCAAGACAGGCGCCGTAGTCGACGGCATGACCGAAGTGACGAGCGGCGTCGGTCCGACGGAACTGATCGTGTTCGACGGCCAGAGCCGCCTGAATCCAGGCACGCGCGTGATGGCGAGCATCGTGCCGGCGACAGCGGAAGCGCCTGGAGGTGGCTCGTGAGTTTGATCGAACGTTTCATCGAACGGCGTATTGCAACCACGTTTCTTGCGATTGCCGTATTGCTCGCGGGTGCGGTCGCGTACTTTCTGCTGCCGGTCGCGCCGCTGCCGCAAGTCGATTTCCCGACGATCCAGATCGTCGCCAAGCTGCCCGGCGCAAGCGCGGAAACGATGGCGACGTCGGTTGCGACGCCCATCGAACGGCAATTGACGAACATCGCGGGGATCACGCAGATGACCTCGTCGAGTTCGCTCGGCACGACGAGTATCGCAGTGCAGTTCGACCTGTCGCTCGATATCAACGGCGCGGCGCAAGATGTGCAGACGGCGATCAATGCGGCGGGCGGCCAGTTGCCGAAGAACCTGCCGAACCCGCCCACCTACGAGAAAGTGAATCCCGCCGACTTCACGATTCTCTCGCTTGCGCTCACTTCGTCATCGCTCACGCTGACGCAGCTCGACGACTACGCGGAAAACATGATCGCCCAGCAGATTTCGCAGATGCCGGGCGTCGGTCTCGTCGACTTCCACGGGCAGCAGCGCCCTGCCGTGCGCATCCGGCTCGATCCGGACAAGCTCACGGCGCGCGGCCTGACGCTCGAAGACGTGCGCTCCATTGTCGGCGTGCAGACCGTCAACGCGCCGAAAGGCAGTCTCAACGGGCCGGACCGCTCCGTCATCTTCAACGCGACGGACCAGATCACGACGCCCGATGCGTATCGCGATCTCGTGGTCGCGTACAAGAACGGCGCACCCGTGCGCGTGCAGGACCTGGGCACGGTGGTGGACGCGCCCGAGGATACCTTGCAGGCCGCGTGGCTTCAGCACGACCGCGCCATTGTTCTCGATGTTCACAAGCAACCGGGCTACAACGTGGTGCAGACCATCGCCACGATCAAGGCGAAGATCCCCGCCTTGCAGGCGTCGCTGCCTGCGGCGGCGATCCTGCATGTCGTGGGCGACCGCACGCAGACCATCGACGCGTCCGTGCGCGACGTGCAATTCACGCTGATGCTGACCATTGCGCTCGTCGTCATGGTGATCTTCTCGTTCCTGCGCAACGTATGGGCCACGGTCATTCCGAGTCTGACGATTCCGCTGTCGCTGGTCGCGACGTTCGGCGTGATGTATGTGCTCGGCTATAGCCTCGACAATCTTTCGCTGATGGGCCTCACCATCGCGGTGGGCTTCGTGGTGGACGACGCCATCGTCGTGATCGAGAACGTCATGCGGCATATCGAGGAAGGCGTCCCGAAGATGCGCGCCGCGCTGCTTGGCGCACGCGAAGTGCGCTTCACCATCATTTCGATGACGATCTCCCTGATCGCCGTCTTCATTCCGATTCTGCTGATGGGCGGCATTGTCGGTCGACTGTTCCGGGAGTTCGCGGTGACAGTGAGCGCGGCCATTGTCATGTCGGCGATCGTCTCTCTGACCATCACGCCGATGCTGTGCGGCTGGCTCATTACCGCGCCCGGCAGCGATCGCGGGCGGCTTGCGGGCGTCGAGCGCTGGCTGGAGCGAGGCTTCGTCACGATGGAGCGGGCGTATGAGCGCGGACTGGATCGCGTGCTGCGGCATCAGAAGATCATACTCGCCGTGACCGTTGCGACCATCGTAGCAACCGGATGTCTGTTCGTCGCGATTCCCAAAGGCTTTTTTCCGCAGGCGGATTCCGGTCTCATCATGGGGATCGCACAGGCCGCACCCGATGTCTCGCCACGCTCGATGTCCGCGAAGATGCAGCAACTCGGCAAGATCGTCGAGAGCGATCCCGCCGTGGACAACGTGTATTACTGGATCGGGCCGAATCCGACCGTGAGCCAGGGCCGCATGATGATCAATCTGAAGCCCTTCGGCGCGCGCTCGGCTAGCGCGGGCGAGGTGCTCGCGCGTCTGAAGCCGCAGGTCGCCAACGTGACGGGAATTTCATTGTCGATGCAGGTCCGGCAGGATATACAGGTTGGCGGACGCATCAGCGCGGCGCAGTATCAATACACGCTGCAAAGCCCCGATATCGCCCAGTTGAATCACTGGGCACAGGTGTTGACGAAGACACTCGGCACACTGCCCGAACTGACCGATGTGACTTCGGACCAGCAGGCTTCCGCGACGAGCGCGACGCTCGTGATCGACCGCAACACCGCATCGCGTTTCGGCATCACGGCGCAGGCCATCGACGACACGCTTTACGACGCCTTTGGCCAGCGTCAGGTCGCCACGCTGTTCACGCAGTTGAATCAATATCACGTGATTGAAGAAGTCGATCCGCGTTTTCAATTGACGACGGATGCGCTCGCGCATCTCTACGTGCGCTCTACCCTCACCGGCCAGCTCGTCCCGCTGAGCACGCTGGCGCGCATCGAGAACACGGTTTCGCCGATCTCGATCAATCATCAGGGCCTGTTCCCCTCAGTGACGATCTCGTTCAATCTCGCATCGGGCGAATCGCTCGGCAACGCGGTGAATGCGATCCATCGAGCCGAGAAGGCCATTCACAAACCCGATGCGATCACGACGAGTTTCCAGGGCACGGCGCAGGCGTTTCAGGCATCGCTCGCGTCGGAGCCGTATCTGATTGCGGCCGCGTTGATCGCGGTCTATCTCGTGCTCGGCATTCTGTACGAGAGCGCCATTCATCCGCTCACCATCATATCGACGCTGCCATCGGCGGGTGTCGGCGCCCTGCTCGCGCTGATGCTGTGCGGGCAGGACCTGTCGATCATGGGAATGATCGGTGTCATTCTGCTGATCGGCATCGTGAAGAAAAACGCCATCATGATGATCGACTTCGCGCTCGTCGCGGAACGAGAGCACGGGCTGTCACCGCGCGACGCCATTCGCCAGGCCTGCGTGCTCCGGTTTCGCCCCATCATGATGACGACCCTCGCCGCCCTGTTCGGCGCGCTGCCGCTTGCGCTCGGTCATGGCGCGGGCGCGGAACTGCGCGTGCCGCTGGGCATTTCCATCGTAGGCGGATTGATCGTCTCGCAGATGCTCACGCTCTTCACGACGCCCGTCGTGCATCTCTGGTTCGACCGCCTGTCAACCTGGCTCTCCACGCGGAAGGGGGTTGCAACGGTTGAAGGAGCATGAGGCCGTGCGTTCGCACGCTTCGATTTCTCAACTCAGGCGCGCATGCAATCGCGCGTGGGTGAACGCTGCAATCTGGGCCAACACTTCATCCACGCCGGCGTGACAAGACTCGAGCGCCTCGACCGTCGTCGACCACGGCAGCGTGAGCCTGACGCGCACATGCAAGGTAGCGGGTTATGGAAAGCGATGGCGTAACGCGCCGTCGCCGCGCGCAGGTGCGCATTCGCGCCTTTGACGTCGCTGGCGTAAAGATCGCCTTCATGCCACCACACGCTTTCCAGTCGCGTGAGCATTGGAGCTGTCGCCACGACGTTGGCAAGCGAGCCAGTCGTGACTCATGCTCGAGGGATAAACGTCTCGAGCGTACCAATGAAACCACGCGTACCCTACGCCACGCGGCCAATCAAATCATCTGTGCGGGATGAGCGCCCACCCGATGGCGAACGGCCAGGTCGGACATCCCCGACAGCGGAAGTCCGGCCTGACTTTCATCACCAGTTTGTGGAGATGTACTTGGCTTCAAGAAATTCAAGGATGCCATGATGTGCGCCTTCGCGCCCGAGCCCGCTTTGCTTGACGCCGCCGAACGGCGCGGCCGGATCGGAGACCACCCCTCGATTCAGACCGATCATCCCGCTTTCCAGACGCTCGGAAATGCGCAGGCCTCGCGCGAGGTCGCGCGTGAACATGTATGCGATCAACCCGTATTCGGTATCGTTGGCCTGTGCGATCGCCTCGTCTTCGTGATCGAAAACGACGATCGGCGCGACCGGGCCGAAGATTTCCTCCTTCAGCAGGTCGGCGTCCGGCGATACGTCCACCAGCACCGTGGGCTGATAGAAGTGCCCCTTCCGCTTCACACGTTCACCGCCGACCAGGATGCGTGCACCCTTTTTTCGGGCATCGTCGACGAGCGATGCAACCTTGTCCACTGCGCCGGCGTTGACGAGCGGACCGCACTGAGTGCCAGGATTCACGCCATCATCGACGACCAACGCGCCCATTCTCTCAGCGAGTCGCCTTGAAAATTCAGGAGCAATGCCTCGCTGAACATAGAACCTGTTGGCAGCCGTGCATGCTTCACCTCCGTTGCGCATTTTGGCCACCATCGCACCTTCAATGGCAAGCTCGATGTCTGCATCGTCAAACACCAGGAAGGGCGCGTTTCCACCGAGTTCCATCGAGCAGTTGATCACGGAGTCAGCGGCCTTGCGCAGCAGCACGCGCCCTACTTCGGTCGATCCGGTAAAAGACAGCTTGCGCACTCGCGAATCATCGAGAATCGCATTGCTGACTTTGCCAGCCGTCGAGGTAGTGATGACATTGACCACCCCGGCAGGAACCCCGGCCTCCGCAAGCAGACGAGCCACGAAATAGGCCGTCAGAGGCGTGTCCGTCGCCGGCTTCAGAATGCAGGTGCACCCCGCCGCGAGCGCCGGAGCGATTTTGCGCGTGGCCATCGCTGCGGGGAAATTCCACGGCGTGACGAGCAGCGAAATGCCGATCGGCTCGTACTGGACGATCGTGCGCGCAAGCCCGCTCGGCGAGCGACTGATGTCGCCGTTGATACGCACGGCCTCTTCGGCAAACCAGCGGAAAAATTCCGCGGCATAGGCGGTCTCGCCACGGGCATCGTTCAGCGATTTTCCGTTTTCAAGCGAGATCAGTTCGGCGATCTTTTCGCTGTCACGTACCATCAATTCGTAGCATCGCCGGAGGATTTCACTGCGCTTTCGCGGCGGTGTCGCTGCCCACGCGGGCGCTGCCGCAGCCGCTGCCTCCACGGCGCGTTGCGCATCGGCCGTGGTGGCGTTGGCCACGCGACCAATGATCTCTTCTGTCGACGGATTGACGACATCGATCAGACTGTCAGACGACGCTTGTTGCCATTCGCCACCAATGAACAAATGGGTCATGCTGATGTTTTGCGCTTCGGCCATGATATTTTCCAGAATTGAGGTTATGCGTAGTTGAACGAGTCGCGACCGGTGTAGGCGGCTTCCACCAACGACCCGACTGCCGCCGCGGTAAGCGGCTTCGGGCTGTTGTTGATCAGCCGTGCGGCGAGCATCGACTGTTCAGTGATCCAGGCCAGGCGATCGGCCGGCACGCCGAGGTCGGCCAACGTATGCGGAATGCCGATGCTCGCGAAGAGTTCTCGCGTACGCCGGATGACGTACTCGGTTGCGTCTGCAGGATCCTGCGTGGAGCCGCCTATCGCGCCTGCGATCTGGGCGAAGTCAGCCGCGCAAGCGTCGGCGTTGAATCGCATCACATACGGAAGCAGCGTCGCGACACCCAGGCCGTGCGCCGTGTGCGTCAACGCCCCGACCGGGTACTGGATTGCATGAGCCGCAGCGGTGCCGGCCGTGCCGAATGCAAGGCCGGCGGCGAGTGAGCCGAACATCACCATGCTGCGGGCTTCGCGGTCGGCACCGTTCTCGACCGCTCGTGGCAAGTAGTTGAAAATCGCCTTGATTGCCGCGAGTGCGTGCTGATCGCTCAGCAGGTTCTTGCCGACGAATACGCGCTGCTGCGAGAGTGCCGCGTCGGGCGCGTTGCGCACCGCGGTGTAGGCCTCGATCGCATGGGTGAGCGCATCGGCGCCGGATAGCGCCGTCAGTCCTGGGGGGCACGTGATGGTGAGTTCAGGATCGCAGATGGCCGTGTGCGGAATCAGGTAGGGCGACGAGATGCCGACCTTGAGATCCCGCGCGCTGTCGGCCAGCACTGCAACGGGCGTGACCTCGGAGCCTGTGCCTGCGGTCGTCGGAACTGCAATGACGGGCAAGGTCGGGCCGGGTACTTTCAGCTCGCCATAGAAACGATCCAGAGGCATGCCGTGGGAAAGCGCCAATGCCACCAGTTTCGCCATGTCGAGGCAGCTGCCGCCGCCAATTCCAATCACGACATCAGGAGCGAAATCGCGATATGCGGCCACGCACTCATCGATGCCGTCGGACGGCAACTCCGCCTGTGTGCCGTCGAAGACCTGTACCGCGAGTCCTTTCGCACGCAGATCGCCGACAAGTTCCTGCATCACGTCCGATTCGGAAAGACGTCTGTCGGTGCAAACCAACGCGCGTTGGCCGATACGTGCCGCGACACCGCCGAGCGCGCGACGCTGACCTTCCCCGAAAATGATGCTGTTCGGCGAGCGGGTAATGCCAAAGAAATTATTCATGGTTAGCCTGGCTGATAGTGGTTGATGGGTTCGCGAGTTCGACGATGTCCTGCCATACCCCATCCGGGATCGACAGCCCAGCGGCAAGACTTCGTTCGCGGGCAACCTGCGCGCGATCACCAGGCACGACGACTGGCCGGCCCGGATCTGCCGGTTCACACGCGCGGATAGCGTCGAGATAGGCACTGACACTCACGCCGGCGGCGCTGCCCGCGGGTTCGAGCACGATGAACACGTCGCCCTTGTTGCAGATCTGTGTGGCGTCGAGCGTGCCCCGCACGTCACGCCCGATTGCCGAGTCGGTCAGACTGGCGACCAGCACCTCGAGCGCCAGACCGAGCGCATAGCCCTTGGGGCCGCCAAACGGCGCGATCGCACCGTCGCGCGCGGCGGCGGCGTCAGTCGTCGGGTCACCGTTTGCGTCCAGCGCCCAGCCAGGCACGAGTGGCGCGCGGCGGTTCGCATGGTCATGGATCTGACCCATCGACACGAGGCTGGTCGCCATATCGAGCACGAAAGGCCGTGGCTGCGCCGGGACGCCGATGGCGACCGGATTCGTTCCGACCATCGCACGGCGTCCGCCCCACGGATGCACGAGGGCTTCGCTCGTGGTCAGCGCGATGAGGATTTGCCCTTTCTGCGCGATGCGTTCCGCATACAGCGCAAGCATGCCGATGTGGTTGCAATTGCGAATGGCGGCCACGGCAATGCCCGTGGTTTTCGCTCGCGCAGCGATCTGAGCCAGCGCGGCGAACGCGACGACCGGCCCCAGGCCGCGCTGTCCATCGACATCCAGAAAACTGTCGCCCCGCCATGTGCCCCTGCCCGTTGCCGCAGGGTCCGCAACACCGTTACGGATCCGTTCAACGACCCGCGGAAGCCGTTGAACGCCGTGCGAGGGACGACCTCGCAACTCTGCCTCAAGAAACAGATCCGTCTGGATTCGGGCGTTTTCCGTGGGAACGCCCGCAAGTTCCAATGCCTGGATGCATGCAGCGGATGCTTCGTCAAATTCAAGCGCTTTCAAGTCTCCTCCTTCTCTCAACTTAATCCGATCCGATCGGATATCCGATTTGATTTATGCTAATCGGGCGGTATGATGGCGTCAAGAATCTTTTTGGGGATTTCGTCGTGAGTTCCAGCCCATTGCCTTTGACTGAGACGTCCGTCGACCTGGCTCGTCTTCCCTCGCTGGGAGACCGCGTGTATGACACGCTGTTGTCCCAGCTCATTTCGCTCAAGATTGCGCCGGGCAGCCGGATCTCGGTTGACGCACTGGTGCGAGACCTGAGCGTGTCGCAGACACCGATACGCGCCGCCCTGATTCGGCTGGAATCCGAGGGGCTGGTCGTCAAGACGCACAACGTGGGCTATAGCGCGGCGGCGATGCCAACCCGCCAACGTTTCGAAGAGATCTACGATCTGAGGACGTTGCTCGAGCCGTACATGGCCGCACGAGCCGCGACCCGGCTGACGGATGTCCAGCGTCAGGAACTCACGGCCCAAGCGGACCGAATGGCGGCACCTTTCAGCGATGACGCGAAAGTCGCCTACGGCAAGTTCGCGCGGCACGACGCCGACTTCCACTCGTGGATTGCCGATCACGGAGACAACGATCTCGCGGCGGATACGCTGGGCCGCCTCCACGCGCACATGCATTTGTTCCGGCTACGTTTCCACTCGCACGTGACCGAGGAAGCGATCAAGGAACATGCGGCCATCGTCGATGCGCTCGTCAACGGGAATCCAGACAAGGCGGCCGCCGCAATGAAGAAGCACATCGCGCGTTCACGCGACAGGCTGGCGCCCTTCTTCGATACGACAGGCTAAGCGAGGCAACGCGATACGCGGCGCGCACAAACGCGCCGCGTCATTGATTGGCGACGTCCGCGCCGGGATAGCTTGCAGAGAAGCCATGCATTCCGAGTCTTGTTCGACAGCTTTGCTTCGGCATGGGTCGGCCCGCCGGCGCGCGCGACCCGCTTCGTCACGCTCTTTACCTGCCGAGGGTCTGGCGTGTTTTCGTGCCGAGCGCGCACAGCGCGCCGAGGGCCATGACGGCCGCAAGGCAGTACATGCCCGCCGCAGTGCTGTGGGTGACGCTGCTGAGCCAGCCGAGCAGATAAGGGCTGACAAAGCCGCCAATGTTGCCGATCGCATTGATCAGCGCGATGCCCGCTGCAGCAGACATACCCGACAGCATGCCGGTGGGAAGCTTCCAGAACACGGGAGGCGCAGAGAGAATGCCGCAGGCTGCGACGCACAGCAGGATGACCAGCGGTACGGCCTGATGCGCCGCCGGAACCGAGCCGGCCAATCCGACCGCACCCAATGCCAGGGCCAGTGCCACACAACCGCGCGTGCGTCCTGAACGGTCCGCCACTGTGCCGAACGTGAGCATCGACACGACGGCACACGCATAAGGCAACGCAGTGATCAGGCCCACTTGCCACGCGGACGTGACGCCGGATGCCCGGACGAGCGTCGGCATCCAGAATGCCAGGCCATACAGCCCCATCGTGTAGGAAAGGTAGATTGCGCTGAGCCGCCAGATACGCGGGTCGGTCAGAAGCGTGCCGACCGACGCGTGTTCGATCTTGCCTTCGCGATCCTGCTCGATATCGTGATGCAGCAGTCGCCGTTCGTCGGCATTGAGCCACTTGGCCTTTTCCGGGCGGTCATCCAGTGCGGCGAGCACGACCACGCCCATGATGACGGAGGGCAACGCTTCCACCAGGAATAGCCATTTCCAGCCGGCCCAACCCCACGCGCCGTGAAGGCCTTCCAGCAGCCAGCCCGAAAGCGGTCCGCCGAGCACTCCCGCCAGCGCAATGGCCGCAGTGAAGGTGGCGATGATGCGGGCGCGCCGGTTGGCCGGGTACCAGTAGGTCAGGTAAAGAATGACGCCCGGGTAGAAGCCGGCTTCGGCCATTCCCAGCAGGAATCGCAGAATGTAGAAGGACGTGGGCGTCTGCACGAAGACGAAACATCCCGAGATGAGCCCCCACGTAATCATGATCCGCGCGATCCAGACCTTCGCGCCGACGCGCGCCAGCAGCAAGTTGCTCGGCACTTCGAACAGCACATAGCCGATGAAGAAGATGCCGGCGCCCAGGCCGAATACGGCGTCGCTGAAGCCGAGATCGCTCGACATCTGCAATTTCGCGAACCCGATGTTCACGCGGTCGAGGTAAGAAGCGGTGTAGCACAACATCAGGAGCGGCACGATGCGCCACGATACCTTGCGGTACGTGGCTTGCCGTAGCCGGTCGGCCACACTCGGGGGCGCGGCGTCGATCGTCGCGGAAGCAGTCATGTTTTGTCTCCGATATGGGTGTCCGGTCGGCGCGCCGATGAGCCGCGCGCCGCGGGGAACTACAGCCTCGCGGTTCTATCGACCGTCAATCACGACATGGGCGTCACGCATGCGCTCGATGGCTGTCCAGTTCCAGTCGATGCCATTACCCGGCGTGGCCGATGGCGTGGCATAGCCTTCCACGATCTCGATACGCGAATGCGTGATGTCGTCGAGTTGCGGAATGTATTCGACCCACGTCGCGTTCGGCACGGCGGCGCACAGCGCGACATGCAACTCCATGAGGTAGTGAGGACAGACCGGAACGTTGAATGTTTCGGCCAGGTGCGCGACCTTCAGCCATGGCGTGATCCCACCGATACGCGCTACGTCCACCTGCACGATCGAGCACGCGTCGCGCTGCAGGTATTCCCGGAAGTGGCTCGGATGGTAAAGCGACTCTCCGATCGCGATCGGCATCGACGTGGACGCCGATAACCGGATGTGACCGTTCAAATCTTCCGCGGGCATGGGCTCTTCAAACCACGCGAGGTCCAGTTCTTCGAAGTGACGTGCGCGCCGGATCGCCTCAGGGACATCGAAGCACTGATTCGCGTCGACCATGAGTTCCATGTCCTGGCCCAGCGCTTCGCGCACCACGCGCAAACGCTGCACGTCTTCGGCTACATGCGGGCGTCCGACCTTGACCTTGAAACCGCGGAAGCCGGCCTCGCGTGCCTGCGCGGCATGCGCGACCAGTTCGTCCGGGGTGAAATTGAGCCAGCCTCCTTCCGTGTTGTAGACGGGCACCTTCTGCTGCGCGCCGCCTGCCATCACATGCAACGGCAGGCTCGCACGCTTGCAGCGCAGATCCCAGAGTGCCGTATCCAGCGCGGCCAGCGCCAGACTGGCCGTCGGGCCGACAGCGTTGGCGTGCACCAGCAGAAACAGGCTCTTCCAGTTTTCCTCGATGTGCTGTGAGTCGCGGCCGATCAGCCACGGCGCCATGCAGTCGCGGATCAACGCCAGGACCGCGCTCGCTCCGTTGCCGATGGTATAGGCATAGCCGGTTCCGTCCAGGCCATCGTCCGTATGAATCCGGACAATGGGGGTTTCCTGCTTGGTGAACGATTGAATGGCGTCGCTCCGGGCCACCTTGGCCTTCAGATCGACGTTCATGATTTCGATACGCGTGATAACAGACATTCTGTCTCCTGATGTTAAAACTCACTCACAATCTGATTTCCGATATCCGATCGGATATTTGATTCTAGGCGGGCTGTGAGCGGGAAGTCAAGGCGGAAAGTGACCGCATATCCTCAGCAGCCAGGCAATAGTGCTCGGACAGCTTGCAGGTAAGATAAAATCGGAAATCGGATCTCACTCCGCCTACAAACGACCAAGATGGCGCCCCGTTTTTCATTTCCTGCCGATATCGAGCCTGAGGGCGCAGTGCCTTTGCTGCGGCCGCTCCCGTTGGCTCAGGAGGTCTACGACAACCTGCTCGAACAGCTGATTTCGCTGCGCATTGCGCCGGGTGCTCGAATGTCGGTCGACAGTCTCGCGCGCGAGCTGGGCGTGTCGCAGACGCCGATCAAGGAGGCTATGGGCAGGCTGGAGGGAGAAGGCTTGGTCGTCCATGCGCACCGGCTGGGATACCGTGCGGCGCCACAACTGAGCGAGGCGCAATTTCGCGATCTGTACGATCTGCGGTTGACTCTCGAACCTCAAGCGGCCTCCCGGGCAGCCAAGCGCGTCAACGACGAGCAACTGGCGGCGCTGGTCGCGCTAGCCGATGAAACGCGAATTCCCAGCCTGGACGCCCGAAGCCACTACGGCCGCTCCGCGAAGGCGGACGCTGCCTTTCACGACACCCTGCTCGTCATTGCCGGAAACATGCTCGTGCGCGATGTCCTGGCAAAACTGCACGTGCACATCCATTTATATCGGCTGATGTACCACGCCAGCGTGACTGCCGACGTTCAGGACGAGCATGATGCCGTCATTGACGCGCTGAGGCGCCATGACGCCTGCGAAGCCGAGCAACTGGTGCGCGAGCACATACAACGCTCGCAGCAACGATTTGTCGACTTGCTGCTTTTTTAGATACCCTCAATCTGCGGGGTGCGGTTTCCTGCGGCTAGAGTTTGATTCAAGCACAAGACGCGTCCACTGCCCGGCGAGCTGACTCACGGCTTACTGACCAAGCCGTTGCATTGCACCGCTCAAGCCTGACTCACGCGTGCTATTGCGCAGATGTCTCAAAGCGCATATCCGTTGCGGCTCACAGGTCGGGCTTGCGGCCGTCTACCGACACATCGCGACCGCAGCGCCGTTCACGAAGGGCGCGCGTTGCCTGGATCGGCCGGCAAACCCTACCTGCTCAATGCCTTGCCCGAGGCCGCCATCGACGCTCCCGATGCCTCGTTGATGCAGAATCGGCGCAAGGCCACAACGACCCGACCTGAAACCATGGACGACCCAGAATCGCTTTCCCTGACACTGCCCGACGGCACTAGTGTCTCCGCGCTCCTCCAGGTGCCGGACGACGCGCGAGCCGTGTATGTCTTCGCGCACGGCGCCGGGGCGGGCATGCAGCACGCCGGCATGTCGACATTGGCCGACGCGCTTCAGGCGGCCAACGTCGCCACATTGCGCTACCAGTTTCCGTACATGGAGCGCGGCTCCAAACGGGTGGACTCGCCGGCCGTAGCACATGCTGCCGTGCAGGCAGCCGTTGCAGAGGCACGCCGGAGGCTGCCAGCGCTGCCGCTCTTCGCGGGTGGCAGGTCGTTCGGTGGCCGCATGACGTCCCAGGCCCAGGCCATCGCCCCGCTCGACGGCGTACGTGGCCTTGCTTTCGTTGCGTTCCCGCTGCACCCGGCGGGCGCGCCCGGCGTGGAGCGGGCACAGCACCTGGCGGACGTCACGGTGCCGATGCTCTTCCTGCAGGGCACGCGCGACAAGCTGGCCGAGCTTCACCTGCTGAGGTCTGTCGTCGACACGCTGAGCCCACGCGCCACGCTGCATGTGGTGGACGACGCGGATCATTCGTTCCACGTGCGCGCGTCCTCCGGTCGGACCGACGCGGAGGTCGTGCTCGAACTGGCACGGACGATGTCGGCATGGTTCTTCGCCGAAGGAGAGTTCGTGCGCGTCAGCTGAGCCAGCGCAGGAATGCTGGGCACAGTCGGGACGGCGAGCCGGCGAACTCGCCGCACTGCACTTGCGCGCTCAATCCCCTCGCTATCGATGGATGGTCTGTCGCATAGCCACGATAAGCGACACCTGTCGCGGCGGCGACGTTGGCGACGTTTTCCCGGTGCCGAGTGAATGAGTTTGTCAGATCCGCGTGCGGTGACCCGCCCCCCAGCATCGCGGAGGGCATCTGCTTTGTTTTGTTCGGCGTCGATCCGTGAGTGGCCGCTTAGGGATGCGGCCGGAACCAGGCCGAGAGCGCTCCGAACAACGCAAATTCGCCAGTCACTGGCCGACGCGGTTGCCCGGAACTGACGCACTTCCGCCGTTACAGCCGCCCCAGACTCAATGGCAGGTCGTTGAGTGAAGCGGCTATTCGCCGAAGTCGATGCATTTCCAAATGAGCGATCACCGCAGCCGAGATTCGGACAAGATGCTCAAGGTTCTGTCGTCGAGGCCGTTATCCATTGGGTCAACGATCATTGCCTGCTATTACGATGACCTTTAGAACGAAAACAATAAGTGCGATTGCTTTAGCGACCCTCTTGTCCGGATGCATGACCACTGTCCCAAATATCGAGGCGCAGCGCACTGGCGATCTGCAGACGAAAGTTCAAATCGCCAAAGGCATCCAGAGCCCAAAGATCGACGCGAACGGTTTCTTGGTCACCCCGTGGATTCGCAGCGCAATGATGTCTGCCTTCGCTGTTCGCGCAGCTCAACTCGGACTTCAGATTGATCCGAATGGAGTTCCAGTTACGATTCACATCACGGGTGTCCGGTCCAAGTCTGACACGGCACGGATTGTGTTCAATTTTCTGGACGGTGCAGAGTGGGTATCGGGGATCGTTAGCGTTGGAGACGCTAGCTTCAACGTGCAAGAGAATACCTGGCTGTACTGGATGCCAACGGGATACCGAAGCATCCAAGAGGTAGCTGAAGCCGTGGGCAAGCAGGTGGCCAACGGTGTAGCCCTCATCGCAGGTATGCCGCTGGACGACTGAAGACGACCGCGCGAGCGCGTCATCGCTTGAGAAGCGGCGTTGGAAGATTGCCTTACCTTGGCTGAAACAATACGTCGCACAAGTCTTGATGCTGTAACGCCTTCTCTTTTCGGCGGATCGAGTTTATCGGTGAGTTCTGCAAGACTCGTCCAATGGGTCCCCACATCGGCTAGCGAATGGCGCTTTTCTGAGGGTAGTGGACGTCTGAATGGCGGACCGAAAGAGGTGGGGAACGGCCGATAATGGCTGTTGATGGCCAGGTCCGTTCATCCTCGTTGAATGCTCGCAGCACTAAGCCCAAAGACGCACCTCAACGTCTGCCCTCGCTACTCGGCGAATAAAACGGACAGCGCCAGCGTACACCGCCCGAAGCACAGCCGTCAGCAACGCGCTCCGAGCAACGACAATGCGCGCCAGCGCGCATGCAGTGCTGCGAACTCCGTCGAGCAAATCAGCTTCATCGCACTGATACGATCGCTTCGAGCGGGCAGTCCCACCCTGCCATCTCGAGCAGCATGGCCTTCTCATCGTCTGCGAAGCGTTTGCGAATCGGCTTCGCCTGGTCACCGCAGACGATCCTGTCAGGCTCGACATGCTTCGTGACGAGCGCTTGGCTGCCGATCATCACGCAATAACCGATGTGCACGCCCGGCATGATCATCTCCTCGGAACCGATCCAGACGTCGCTTCCCATGATCGTGTCGCCGGCTAGCACGAAAGCATCGCGGGCGTCGGCAAACGCCTGCGCTTCCTGCCTGCAGACGAACGGAAAGGTGCCGACCCGATCGGGACGATGCCCTTGATTCCCCGCCATCATGAACGTCGCACCGCTTCCGATTGAGAAGCGTAGCGAATCAGATGAGGATGAGGCTGACGATGCTGCGCCCGCTCACCCCTTCGTCGCCCCGAACGTCAGCCCAGCGACGAAATGCTTCTGCATCGCGAAGAACATCGCCACCGACGGCAGCGCGGCCAGGATCGAACCCGCCGACACGAGATTCCACGCCGTCGTCCACTGTCCCTTCAAGGCCGCGACACCGACCGTGATCGGCGCGGCATCGTCGCCTTGGGTGAGACACAACGCCCAGAAGTAATCGTTCCAGACGAAAGTGAAGACGAGGACCGTCAGCGCCGCGAGCGCCGGACGAATCAGCGGCAGCACGATACGTGTGAACACCGTCCATTCGCTCGCGCCTTCAATGCGGGCCGCCTCGATCAACTCGAACGGCAACTGGCTGATGAAATTGCGGAGAAACAGCGTGCAAAATCCCGTCTGAAACGATAGATGGAACAGGATCAGCGCGCCCACCGTATTGAACAATCCGAGGCTCAGCGAGAGATCGCGCACCGGAATCATCAGAATCTGGATGGGCACGAAATTGCCCGCGACGAACGTGGCGAACAGCGCTGTGTTGCCGGGAAAACGATAGATCGCGAGCGCGAAGCCCGCCATCGCAGCGAGCGCGATCGCGCCGAGCACCGCCGGCACGGTAATGAGCACGCTGTTCATGAAGTAATGCAGCATCGGCGATGCGGTGAGCGCCTCGCGATAGTTGGCCACGAGCGAGATGTGCTGCGGCCAGCCCCAGTAATTGCCGAGACTGAGTTCCTCGCTCGAACGCACCGACGTCACCAGCACGGCGATCATGGGCAATAGCCAGATCAGCAGCGCGATGGGAAGCGAGAGTTTGTACAGACGCCGGTTGAGCGGCTTCCACTTCTGCACGGGCATCGGATACATGCTCGCTCCTTAGATTTCGTTGCGCAGCATGCGCCGCAAGTGATAGACGATATACACGAGCATGATCGCGAACAGCACCACCGCAATCGACGCCGAATAACCGATCCGGTAATACTTGATGGCCTGGTCGTACATGTAATACGCGAGCACCGTCGAGCTTTCGAACGGACCGCCGCCCGTCATCACCGAGATCAGATCGAAGCTGCGCAGCGCGCCGATCACGGTCACGACGATCGCCATGAAGGTCACGGGGCGCAATTGCGGCAACACGACATGCCAGAGCATCGTCCAGCCCTTCGCGCCTTCCATGCGCGCCGCTTCCAGTTGCTCGCTGTTGAGCGCCGTCAGGCCGGTCAGATACAGGATCATGCAGTAAGCCGTTTGCGGCCACAGCGCCGCGAAGACGATGCCGAACGTCGCATAGCGCGGGTCGCCGAGCACCGGCACGCCGTGTCCGAGTATCACCGCCAGCAGACCGAAGGTCGGATCGTAGAACCACGAGAAGATCAGCCCCACGACCACGCCCGACAGCACGAACGGCGCAAAGAACAGCGACTTGACGATGCGTATGCCCGCCACCGCCTGATTCAGATAGAGCGCGACGGCCAGACCCATCGGCGGCGCAAGGAGAAACAGCGCGAGCCAGATGATGTTGTTCTTCAGCGCGGTATAGAAGGTCGGCGCCTGAAACAGTTCGATGAAATTGTCCAGGCCGACGAAGGCCGGTTCCGTCATGCCGTCCCAGTTGTAGAAACTGAGCCGGATCGACGAAAGAATCGGCCATATGACGTAGACGGCGACCATGATGCACGCGGGCGCGAGAAACAGCATTGCTGCCTTGCGTTGCCTGCGCGCCGTCGGCGAGGGTCCGCGCCGCTTCGTTCGAGAATGCGGCGAACGCGGCGGCGAACGCGACGCACCCGGCTCGCGCGGCTGCGCGTTGACGTCCTGACGTGTGGCGGAATGCGGCACGACGGCTCTCCTTCTCCTTTCTTCGCGGCGGCGGCAGCGCGCGGCATCACGCCGCCGCGCGCCGGCTTGCCTTCGACCTTACTTCTTGTAGATGCGCTTGCGCGTCTGTTCGAGCTGGGCCAGAACACTGTCGAGCTTCGACGGATCGGACACGAACTGCTGCATGCCCTTCATGCCTTCGTCGGCCATTTCCTTGGTCATGTCGCGATCATAAAACTGCGCGATGCCGCCCTTCGTGTTCGACAGAATCTGGAAGCCGATCTTCGAAATGGGATCGTCCGGCTCGGGCGACTTGCTGTTCGCCGAAAGCGACCCCAGCCCTTGCGCGAGTTTTGCGCCCATTTCCGGCGTTTCCACGAAGGCGAGGAACGCGCGGGCGTCGGTCTTGTTCTTGGCCTTCGCAGGAATGTGCAGCGATTCCACCGGGCCGTCTTCGGCGGTCGGCACTTTCGGGTCGATGATCGGGAACTGGAAGTAGCCCATCTCCGGCTTCACGTTCGCGGGGAAACCGCCCGTGATGAACGTGCCCATCAGCATCATCGCGGCCTTGCCCTGGAACAGAAAGGGCTGCGCGGCATCGAGATCGTAGGACAGCGAGTTGTCGATGAAATCTTTATCTTCGAGCAACTGCTTCCACGCGAGATAAACCTTCTTCACGCGCGGATCGGTGTAGGGCACGTTGCCCGCCATCAGCTGCTGATGAAATGCGTTGCCGTTCAGACGCAGATCGAGGTAATCGAACCAGCCGGCGAGCGTCCACGCATCGCGCCCGCCGACGGCGAACGGCGTAACGCCCGCTGCTTTCAGCTTCTTGCACGCGTCCATCAACTGGTCCCAGGTCTTCGGCTCTTCCGTGATGCCGGCCTTCTGAAACAGATCCTTGCGGTAGAACAGACCCCACGAGTAATACACCGTGGGCGCGGCATACTGCTTGCCGTTGTAGCTCGACGATTCCTTGGTCGATGCATACATGGCGTCCCAGCCGTTCTTCTTCCAGTCGCCGCTCAGGTCTTCGAACAGGCCGCGCCGCGCGTAGTACGCCATGCGCTCACCGTTGTGCCAGTTGACGATATCGGGCGCGACCGTCGACAGCCAGCCGGGCAGTTGCACCTTGTAGGCTTCCTCGTCGATGAACGACACCTTCACGTCGACGTCGGGATGCGCCTTCTTGAAGGCATCGACGACTTCCTGCCATACCGCGCGCTGACTCGCGCCCTTGAACGCGATGTTGATCGTCATCGTCGCGGCCTGCGCCGCGCCCGTGGCGAACGACGTCACGCCCATCGCCAGCGCGAACGCCGTCGCGGCGATGCGCATGCGTGTCTTGAGTCTGCCTGCTGTCATGTCCTGTCTCCTGATGATGTTGTGCTTTTTGTACGGCCTTCGCTTGTCAAGCTCGATAAATCGCCACGCCTTGCGGTTCCACTTCACGCGAACCGATGATGAAACGGTCGCCGCCAATATCGTCGACGGTGTAAGGATCGTTCGAATAATTGAAGACGTAAGTCAGCCCGCCACGGCGGCTCACGCGGATGCCGTCCGCAAGCGGCGTCGGCGCCAGACCCGCTTCTTTTGCAATGCGGGCGAAGAGCGTTTGCGTGAGCGCTTCGTCGAAAAGGCTCGTGAAGTAGTGCACCTTGTCCGCCTGGACATAAGCGGGATGTTCGTCCGCGAAGCGCATGTGTACCGTCGCTTGCGCGGGTTCGATCAAGTCGCGCCAATGACGCGCATAACCGCCTTCCACGGCTTCCGTCACGTTCGGCCGCATCGATTCGACGCGCCATACGCGCACCGGTAGTATCGATGACAGCGAACCCGGCGGCAGGTTGGACGGAATCTGCACGCTCTCGGTCTTCGATCCGCAGCGCGGCCCGAACACGACATGCGCGCCCGATGCCTTCAGCCGCGCGGCGAAGTCATCGGGGACGATGGGCAGCGGCGGCACGACGATCATCGCGTAGCCGTCGAGCGGTGCGTGCGCGGACACGATGTCCACGTCGAAGCCGAGCGAGCGCAGCGCCGAGTAATACTCGAACGCAAAGCGCGGATAGAAAAAGTCCGCGCCTTGGGGGTGAATCGCGAACAGCCACTTGGCTGTGTAATCCCAGATGAGGGCGATCTTGCCGTGCACGGGCGCGTTGGCATCGGCGTGCGCTTCGACGCGGGCGATTTCCTCCGCGACGCGATGCGCTTCGCTGCCGCCCACATCGAGCCGGTTATCGGACGTGTTCAGCCCCGCGTGCATCTGCTCCTGCGCGAACGGCGCCTGCCGCCATCTGAAGTACGACACGCAGCCCGCGCCGTGCGCGAACGCTTCCCACGACCACAGGCGCACCATGCCCGGCAGCGGCGACGGATTCCAGTGCGCCCAGTTGACCGGGCCGGGTTGCTGCTCCATCACCCAGAACGGCAGCTTCGACATGCCGCGATACACATCGTGATTGAACGATGCAAAGTCTGGATGACCGGTGCGCAGATATTTCGCCTTCACTTCCGGTGCGTACCACTGCTCTTCCAGCGCGCCGAGCGGATAGCTGTCCCACGTGGCGATATCGAGATCGGCCGCGACGTCGTAGTGATCGAACTCCGTGAAAAGCTGCATGAAGTTGTGCGCGACAGGCCGCCCCGGCGAATGCGCGCGGATGATCTCCACCTGCATGCGGTTATAGCGCGCGACTTCATCGGAGGCGAAGCGCTGATAATCGAGGCGATGCGACGGATGCGCTTCCGTCACGGTGGCGACGGGCGCATCGATCTCGTCGAAGCTGCGATATTCCATGCTCCAGAACACGGTGCCCCAGGCGCGATTGAGCGCATCGACGGTGCCGTAGCGCGCCTTGAGCCACTGACGAAAGCGCTGCACGGCCGCCGGCGAATAGCTGACCACGGTGTTGTGGCATCCGTACTCGTTGTCCGTCTGCCAGAACGCGACCGACGGATGCTGGCCATAGCGCTTCGCCACCGCCGTGCAGATCGCGCGCGACGCCTCGAAGTACGACGGCGACGAGAAATCGTAATGACGCCGCGAGCCGAACGCGCGCGGACGGCCATCGGCGCCGACGGGCAGCACGTCCGGATGCCGGTCGATCAGCCATTTGGGCGGCGTTGCCGTCGGCGTGCACATCACGACCTTCAATCCCGCCGCGCCGAGCACGTCGATCGCGCGATCCAGCCAGCCCCAGTCGTATTCGCCCGGCGAAGGCTCCATGCGGCTCCACGCGAACTCCGCGATGCGCACCTGTTCGATGCCGAGCGCCTTCATGCGGCGCGCGTCATCCTCCCACATCGTTTCCGGCCAGTGTTCGGGGTAATAGCAGACTCCGAGACGCATCAGTTTTCCTTATAGGGTGTGGGCGACGGTGGCGAGCGGTTTCACGGAGAAATCATCCTGCGTGAAAAGATGGCAGACGTCCGGGCGCGCCACGAAGCTCACGCGCTGTCCGCGCTCGATCTGCACATTGCCCGGCACCTTGGCGATCAGCACGCCACGGTCGGGCTGTTCGAGATGCACGTAGCTGTGTTCGCCGAGATGCTCGGTCAGCGAGACCGTGCGCGTGAGCGTGCCGCCCGCGTCCCGCGCATCGCCTGCGGACAGTTCCAGATGCTCGGGCCGCACGCCGACCGTCACCGGCTCGTTCTCTTGCAAGCCGGTTCCGTCGACGGCGACACGCAGCGCTTCGCCCGTCTGCACGAGCGTCGCCGTGACGCCTTGCACGTCGATCGCGCTTACGGTCGCAGCGAGGAAGTTCATGCGCGGCGAGCCGATGAAGCCCGCGACGAAACGGCTCGCGGGCCGGTGATACAGCTCGAGCGGCGCGCCCACCTGCGCGATGCTGCCGTGGCGTGCGGTGTCGGCGCCGGCGTGCAGCAGCACGATCTTGTCGGCGAGTGTCATCGCTTCGGTCTGATCGTGCGTCACGTAGACCACGCTCGCACTGGCGAACTGCTTGTGCAGACGTGCGATCTCGATGCGCGTCTGACCGCGCAAGGTGGCGTCGAGATTGGACAGCGGCTCGTCGAACAGAAATACGCCGGGTTCGCGCACGATGGCGCGGCCGATTGCGACGCGTTGCCGTTGTCCGCCCGACAGCTCGCGCGGCTTGCGTTCGAGCAGCGCGTCCAGCTGGAGCACACGCGCGGCCTCGCGCACGCGCGTGTCGATTTCGGCTTTCGATTTTTTGGCCAGCTTCAGGCCGAACGACATGTTCTCGTAGACGCTCATGTGCGGGAACAGCGCGTAGCTCTGAAACACCATCGCCACGCCGCGCTCGGCCGCGGGCATGTCGTTGACCACGCGTCCGCCGATCAGCAGGTCGCCATCGCTCAGGTCTTCGAGACCCGCGATCATGCGCAGCAAGGTGGACTTGCCGCAGCCCGAGGGACCAAGGAACACGCAGAACTCGCTTTCGCCGATCTCGAGATCGACATCGCGGATCACGGGCGGATTATTCCCGTACGCTTTCTGCACGCCTTGCAACGAAACGCTCGCCATTGCATGAACTCCGTGATTTAATCAGGTCGACACGGAGATTAAGCGCTTAACCTTGCGTACGAAAAAATTGCTGCAAGTGCAGCATACGTAAGGCTTGTCTCCGTCAAATCGTTCTGGTGTTTTGCGCATAGTGCATGGCCTTCCTGAACGATGCAAATGCTGAACATGTCTCCCACATACTGACCTCGCCTTCCGAATCATGTCCACGCTCAGCCAGGTTGCGAAGCACGCGGGCGTCACGGCCGCGACGGTGTCGAACGTGCTGCGCAACCGCGGGCGCGTCGGCGAGGAAACGCGCCGGCGCGTCCTGGAAGCAGTCGCCGCGCTGAACTATCGCCCTCACCTCGCGGCGCGTGCGCTCGCGGAGGGACGCGCGCCGACCCTGGCGCTGATGGTCTCCAGCATCGCCAATCCGTTTTATCCGGAGTTCGCGTTGGCGGTCGAACGGGCCGCGCGCGAGAGCGGGCACTTCGTGATCATCTGCAATACCAACGAAGATCCGCTGACGGGCCGCGCGTACCTCGAACAGATCGCGGGAACGCTGTCGGAGGGCGTGCTCGTGATGAACGCCAATCTCGATTTCGACGACTTGCATCGCACGCAGGCCGGCGGCACGCCCGTCGTACTGTGCATGTGGGAGCGGCCCGCCGATCCGCCCGCGCTGCCGTGCGTCGCCGTCGACTTCGAGCTGGCGGGAAGGCTCGCCGGCGAGCATCTGATCGGACTGGGACATGAGCGAATCGGCGCAATCGTCGGCAGCAAGCCGATGGGCATTCATGCATCGCGCTACGACGGTTTCGCCGATGCCATGCGCCGCGCCGGTCTCGAAGTCGCCGCCGCGAACGTGCTGCACGCGCCCGACACCGTGCAGGGCGGGTACGCTGCGGCGCTCGCGCTGCTCGATCGCGACCCCGGCATATCGGCGATTTTCGCGACCAACGATCTTCCGGCGCTCGGCGCCATCGACGCCGCGGCCGATATCGGCCGCGCCGTGCCGCAGAATCTTTCCGTCGTGGGTATCACCGATATTCAACTGGCGCAACAGTGGCGGCCGCCGCTGACGACCGTCGCCGTGCCGACCGTCGAAGCGGCAAGCCTGGCCGTCTCGCTGCTGCGCGAGTTGATTGCGCAGCCCGCGAGTCTCGCGAACCGGATGCGCGTCGCATCGGAACCGCGTCTGGTCGTGCGTGGCTCGACGGCGCCTGTCAATCGGGCGCGGCATCGACGCCCTCACGGTTTGCCCGGTGTTTGATAGGGGACGGCGGGACGTGTGTTGGCCGGTCAACGCAGTTGGTCATTATTCTCCCGACTTGCGCCGTACCCTGTTTCATCGACCTATAACCACCGCCAACGCGAAGTGACCACGAGTTGCTCACGCACCCCAGGCGCCCCGCAACCCAGCAAACCCTTCATCCCGCGCTTTGCGAAACATAACTGATCTCCCGCTTCTCAGGCGTCAGCACGCGGACGGGCGAACCCTCGATCCAGGCGCGGATGTTCTGGACCGATTCGCCATAGTAGATACGATAAGAGTCGTCGGTCACGTATCCGATGTGCGACGTCGCGATGACATTATCCAGCGCTCGTAACGGGTGCGCGGCAGGCAACGGCTCCTGATCGAACACGTCGAGCGCGGCTCCCGCGATTTGTCGCTCGCGCAATGCGTTGATCAGTGCCTGTTCGTTGACGATCGGTCCGCGCGCGGTGTTCACGAGCAGCGCGTGACGGGGCATCATGGCCAATTCCCTGGCGCCGATGAGATTGCGTGTCCGGTCCGACAGCCGAACGTGGATAGAGAGGATATCGCTGGAGGCGAACAGTTCTTCCTTCGGAACGAAGAGCGCACCGTGCCGGGCGGCCGACTCTTGCGTCATGTTCTGGCTCCAGGCGATCGTGCGCATCCCGAAAGCCTGAGCCACTCGTGCAGTCGCGGCGCCGGTATAACCCAGCCCGAGCAGTCCGATGGTTTTGCCATGAAGATCGCCGCCGACCGAGACCTGCCAGCCGCCCTGCCTGAACGATGTGACTTCCTTGGGAATATGCCGCGTCGCGGCAAGAATGAGCGCCCAGGCGAGTTCCGCGGCCGCCGTGGGTGACGATGCCGTCCCGCATACCGTGATGCCGAGTTCGTGCGCCGCTTCGATATCGATGGCGGCGTTCCATGGTCCCGTGCTGGCCAACAGCTTCAGATTCGGCAGCCTGGACAGCAGGCCTCGCGTGAGGCGCGTGCGCTCGCGCATCACACAGAGGATATCGAAGGGCTGCAGACGTTCGACCAGTTCCTCGTCGCTCAGCGTGTTCGTGAAGACAGTGATGGCGGCATGTTCGCGCAAGCTGTTCCATTCTCCGTAGCGAAGCGCGGTGTTCTGAAAGTCGTCGAGAATGGCAATGTTATGCATGGTGTGTCCTTCTGGTCGTGTTGAAGCTATCGCGGTTGCTCTTTCCTTCGCGCGGTCAGCGAGGCTGACAGTATGCGCATCAGCTCGCGCCTGATGCCCCATGAGATGCGGTATGCCGCCTGAAGCCGATCAGCATGACGAGAATGCCCGCCAGAAGTATGGCCGTCATCAAGTAGAGGCCGCTGTTGAGCGTGCCCGTCGTCGTCTTGAGCCAGCCGATGACGAATGGGCTACAAAAGCCGCTTAGCAAGCCGATGCAATTCACGAACGCAATACTCGTTGCGGCAGCCGGCGATCCGTGCAGATAGTCCGCGGCGAGCGACCAGATCAACACGTTGGTGGCAAAGATGCCGACACAAGCCACGGTCAACAGCCCGACGGTCAGAACGGGGGAATTGCCAGGATGCGATACCAGCAGCAAGGCGGCCCCTCCGATGAAGCCGGCGGTCGCGGCATGCCAGCGGCGCTCGAGCATCCGGTCCGAGCTTCGGCTGATCGTAATCATGCCGATCGCACCCATGCCGTAGGGTATGACGGATAGCCATCCAAGCACGGAGAGATTCGTGATGCCCGAGTCCTTCAGCACGGTGGGCAGCCAGAACGTCACCGAATAGGTGCCGCAGACAAAAGCGAAGTCGATGAACGCAAGCATATAGACCTTGGGGTCCGAAAGCGCGTCACGGAGCTTCGCATGTCCCTGTTGCCCTACCTTGCGTTTGCGCTCGGTCTCGACTGCGAAGCCCTGGCGAAGCACGCCCTTCTCCGCTTCGGTGAGCCACCTGGCTTTATCGATGTTGTCGTCCAGAAGGAGCAAGGTAATCAGACCCAGCACCACGGCAGGCAACGCCTCCACGATATAAAGCCATTGCCAGCCGGCGAGATTGGCCACGTGTGCGAGACGGGTCATTGCCCATCCGGATACCGGGCCGCCAACGAGGCCCGCGACGGGAAATCCCACCATGAAGCAGGCGATGATCACGCCCCGTCTCTTCTCAGGGAACCACGAACTCAAGTAGAAGATCACGCCCGGAAAAAATCCCGCTTCAAAGACCCCGAGCAGCAGGCGCGCGATATAGAACTGGCTGACGTTCGTTACGAACGCGGAGCATGCGCCGACAATGCCCCAGCAGATCATGATCCGGGCAATCGTCTTCTTGGCGCCCATGCGTCTCAACAGCATCGCGCTCGGCACTTCCAGCAGGCAGTATGAGAGAAAGAAGATGCCCGCGCCCAGGCCGTACACGCTGTCGCTGAAGCCCAGCGCATCCTGCATCTGGAGCTTGGCAAAGCCGACATTGATGCGGTCGAGGAAGGCGACGACATAGCACACAAAAAGCAAGGGCACGATGCGCAGCGTGACGCGCAGATACAGCGCTCGCTCATACGGGCTGGCTATCTTGTCGAGCGGCAGAGAACCGGCTGACGCCGGATCGGATTCCAGAACGGACGGGTTCACTTGCTGTCTCCATGTTGTACAGGCCAGTTGCTCGAATCACCAATGCTGCATCTCTGCATCCTTGCGGCGCGCACACGCAGTTTGCAGCCGCTCTGGCAGTCTAAGAAACAACGATGAACGAGGATAATGAAAAGTACAGATCAGGTGAGACGCAGCGGTTATATCGGTGATAACCAGTACGCATGTTCGGGCGAGAGCGCTTGAGATCGGGTTGCATCCCGGCTTCATCTCTGCAACGATTCGACGTGCGTCCGACATCTTTCATCGCAGCGGGCAGAACATTGACCATCAGGATTCCGACTTGAAAACCAGCACACCCAGCGACTCGTCCGGTGCCTCGCGCACATTCAACTTCGTCCTGATTCACGGCGCGTGGCACGGCGGCTGGGTCTGGAGAACCGTCGCGGATGATCTGAGCGCGCGCGGCCATCGCGCCATTGCGCCGACCCTGACCGGCCTCGGCGAGCGTCGCCATTTGATTGCGTCCGCAACTTCCCTGGACGTCAATATCGACGACATCGTCAATGTCATCGAAGCGGAAGAAATGAGCGACGTCGTGCTGGTCGGGCACAGTTACGGCGGACTCGTTGCGTCCGGTGTCGCGGATCGCATGCCGCATGCGCTGCGTTCGCTCATCTTCCTCGATAGTCTGCTCGTCGAGAACGGACAGGCGGCGTTCGACGTATTGCCCGCGAGCGTAGTCGAAGAACGCATGGAGTCGGTGAGAGCAAGCGGCCAGTCGCTCGGCATGCCGGTCAACGGACTGAAGGGCACGGGCATTCCGGACGATCATCCGTGCGCCGCGTGGGTACGTCGGCGGCTGACACCGCATCCGCTCTCGACCTACACCACGCCGTTGCGGCTCGATCACCCGCTCGGCAACGGACTTCCCTGCACCTACGTGCATTGCGCGAATCCGTCCTATGACACACTGGCGAACGTGCGCGAGCGGGCTCGTTCGCGATCTGGCTGGCAATGGGAAAGCATCGACACCGGCCACGATGCCATGGTGCTCGCGCCCGAGTTGCTGGCCGATCTGCTCGAACGGCTCGCAGTGGCGAAGTAAGCGATCAGGACGGGCTCAGACCGTCCGTGAACGCGCTCGGCGCAGCGCCCGTGGCTCCTGCTTTTACGCCACGTGCAACCCGCCCTGCTTTGTCCACCTCTTCAGCGTCGCGAGATGAAACGGCGGCGTGAGCCTCGCGACAGACAGTAATCGCGAGCAAAGTCACGCGGCGACAGTCTCATACTGCACGAAGGTCGCAGGCAATCCTGCCCGGGCGATGGCACCCGTAAACGGCTCGCCCGGCATCCATCCCGCAACCGTCTCGCGGATGGCGAGCAAGCGGCCGATATCGATGCCCGTGGCAATGCCTTGTGCTTCGAGCATGAACACCGTGTCCTCGGTGTTGATGTTGCCCGTGGCATTCGGCGCGAACGGACAACCGCCGAGCCCGCCGAGAGAGGCATCGAAGGCGCGCACGCCTGCATCGAAGGCGGCCATGACATTGGCCAGACCCAGACCGCGCGTATCGTGGAAGTGGCATGCGACCGGCACCGTTCCAGCAAGCGCGAGCACGTCGCGCATGAGCGCCCGCACCTGCGCGGGATGGGCATAACCCACGGTATCGGCGATGGTGATCTCCTGCGCACCCGCTTTGATCAGCCTTTCCACCAGTCCGAGCACGATGCCTTCCTCGACCTTGCCCGCGATCGTGCAGCCGAAAGCGGTCGCCACGCCCGCACCCAGCATGACGTCGTGGTCGAGTTCGTCGCGGGCCGCGGCGATGCGCACGAAGTCATCCACGGACTCGTCCGTACTGCGCCGCACGTTCTTGAGGTTGTGCGCGTTGCTCGCGGACAAGACGTAATGCACCCGGCGCATGCCCACCTCGAATGCACGCTGGGCGCCCTTGAGATTGGGCACCAGCGCCGCGGCATGAAGTCCCTCGATGGCAAGCGCGCCCGTTGCGACCTCCGCCGCGTCGGCGAATTGCGGCACGATTCTGGGGGGCACAAAGGACGTCACTTCGATATCGGTCACGCCCGCCTCCACCAGACGTGCGCACCAGCCGAGCTTCTGCTCGGTGCTGAGAATCGTGCTCACCATCTGCAAGCCGTCGCGCAAGCCCACTTCGCGAATGTTCACTTCCCGTTGCTTCATGTTTCCTCCTGTTCAGATGGTCGCGTCCGCGACGACCTCGCTGCCGTCTTCCGCACGCCCGGCGGCGGGCGCGACGGTCGAGGTTGACGGCGCGAGCACGACTGCGGCGATGGCGCCCAGCACCATCAGCACCGCGATCGCGCCGAGACCGCCCGCCATGCTGTGGGTCACGGTCTTGATCGAGCCGATGATCATCGGGCTGACGAAGCCTCCCAGCAAACCGATGCAGTTGATCATCGCAACGCCGCCTGCCGCGCCGCTGCCGCGGATGTAATCGGTCGAAATCGCCCAGATCAGCGGATTCGGCGCGAGGATGCCCGCCGTCGCGACGGACAGCGCCACCAGCGACAGCGCCAGGTTGCCTGTCGTGAACGCCGCCACCACCAGACCGGCCGCGCCGCATACCATCGCGAAGGCGCAGTGCCAGCGCCGTTCCATCGTGCGGTCCGAATGACGGTTCAACGTGATCAGCGCGATCCAGCTCACGAAATACGGGATCGCCGAATAGCAGCCGATCTGCAATGCGCCTGACACGCCCGCGCTCTTGATGAGCGTCGGCAGCCAGAAGCCGATCGCGAACACGCCGGCAATCTGCGTAAACCACACGAAGCCCATCACGTAGACGCGAAAGTCCCTGAGCGCGCGGCCGAACGTGTGCTCCGCGTGCTTGCTCGAGACGCTCGAACTCTTGCGGATGTCGTCGAGCACCAGAGCCTTTTCGCTCTCGGTGAGCCACTTCGCCTGCTGCGGGCCGTCATCGAGAAAAAAGAACGCGATCACTCCGAGCACGGTCGCGGGCAGGCCTTGCACGATGAACATCCATTGCCAGCCATACAGGCCGAACGAACCATTGAAGTAGGTCATCAGCGCGCCCGACAGCGGTCCGCCAAACAGGCCCGCAATGCCCGTCGCGCAGGTGAAGATGGCGATGACCTTGGCGCGCCGTTCAACCGGATACCAGCGCGTGAGGTAGAAGATGACGCCGGGATACAGCCCCGCTTCCGCGAGCCCGAGGAAGAAGCGCACCGTGTAGAGATGCGAAGGCAGCGTAACGAACGCCGTGGCCGCTGCAATCAGGCCCCACAGGATCATGATGCGCGAGAACGTGCGCTTCACGCCGATGCGCGCAAGCAGCAGATTGCTCGGGACTTCCATCAGCACATAGCCCAGGAAGAAGATCCCCGCGCCGATGCTGTACGTGAGATCGCTGAAGCCCACGTCGTGCTTCATGTCGAGCTGCGCGATGCCGATGTTGATGCGGTCGAGAAATGCGAATACGTAGCACAGGAACAGGAACGGGATGAGCCTGCGCGTGATCTTGCCGTAGGTGGCTTCGGCCAATGGCCGGTCGAAGCTGCCGATGTCGGGTGTCATGTCTGTCTCCTCCGGTGAGACCGGGTTGTGTCTGGGCCGTGGTGAAGTTATGGTCTGGCGTCTAGCGGCCTTTGAATTGCGGTACGCGCTTCTCGTTGTAGGCGCTGATGCCTTCGAGGCGATCCTCGGTCGGAATCAGCCGGTTGTACGCCTCGATCTCCAGATACAAGCCAGTGCGCAAGTCGCCTTGCATGCCGAGGTCGATCGCCTTCTTTGCCTGCGCGACCGACAGCGGCGCGCTGCTGCAGATGTCGCGCGCCGCGTCGATGGCGTCGGCAAGCACGCGCCCCGGCTCGCTCAGCCGGTTCACCACGCCCCACGCGAGCGCTTCCTGCGCGGTGAACTTTGCGCCGCGCAGAATCAGCTCCTTCGCGCGCCGGGTGCCGATGGTGCGCGGCAGTTGCTGCGTGCCGCCGCCGCCCGGCATGATGCCGCGCTTGACTTCGGTGAAGCCGAACACCGCGTGGCTGGCCGCATAGGCGAAGTCGCACGCGAGCAGCAGTTCCAGTCCGCCCGCGACCGCCGCGCCGTTCGCCGCGCAGATGATCGGCAGCGGGCAGTAGGTGATCGCGCGGTTCATGCGCTCGAAGAGGTAGTGCTGCACGCCGAATTGCTCATCCGACATGCCCTCGCGCTGTTTCAGGTCCGCGCCGCCGCAGAACGCCCGCTCGCCCGCGCCCGTCAGGATCACGCAGCGATAGAGCGCCGGTGCGGCTTCCAGTGCGCCGAACACCCGGATGATTTCCTCGCCCATCGTCGTGCTGATCGCATTCGAGACGTCCGGGCGATTCAGCTTGACGACGAGGATCTGTTCGTCGATTTCTTCGAGCGTCAGCGTGTCGAGCGCGCCCACTTCCTTCGATGCAAGTTTCAAGATGTCTCCAATGGCGCTCTCGCCAGCAGATGATTGTGTTCGCCAAGCTTCGGCGTGACGCCCGTATGCGCAGGCCGCGCGCCGCCGAAGGAGATCGGTACGCCGACCACCGTGGCCGCACCGTCGTCGGTGGTGCGCAACAGATCGAGCGCCTTGGTCTGCTCGTGTTCGACGACCTGATCGATGGTCTGGATGGGTCCGCACGGAATGCCGGCCTGGTCGAGCGCATCGAGCCAATACGCCGTTCCCTGCCTGCCGAACTCGACGTGCAGCAGATCGATCAGCTCGACCCGGTTGCCGACGCGCGCACCGTTGGTCATGAAGCGCTCGTCGTCGGCCAGCGCGGGGACCGAAAGCACGTCGCACAGGCGCCGGAACAGCCGGTCATTGCCTGCGGCGACCATGAGAGTGCCATCCGCGCAAGCGAAGGCCTGATGCGGCACGATGGCCGCCGTTCCGGAGCCCCACCGCCCCGGCAGCACGCCCGAGGCGAGATAGTCGGCGATCTGGATCCCCGCCCAGCTGATGGCGGTTTCGTACAGCGACACGGACACCACCTCGCCCGCCCCCGTGGCCTGCCGCCGGAACAAGGCAGCAAGCACGCCGATCGCCGCCCACAGCCCGGTGCCCATATCGTTCACCGACACCGGAATGCGCGACAGCGGCTCGCCCGGCTGGCCGAGGAAGCTCATCAAGCCGGACAGCGCCTGGACAAGCGGGTCATAACCGGGCTTGTCGCGCAATGGTCCTGTCGTACCGAACGCGCCCAGGTTGCAATACACCAGCGACGGCTTCATGCGCAGCATGTCCTCGCCGCCGAGACCGTATTTCTCCGTGCCCCCGGCCTTCAGGTTCTGCAGCACGACATCGGCGCGGCGCTGGATCAGCTCGCGCAACGCCCGCGCTTCATCGGGATTCGACAGTGACATCGCGATGCTCTGCTTGCCGTGATTCACCGCATGAAACAGGGCCGCCGCGCCATCGACGAAGGGCGGACCCCAGTCGCGCGCATAGTCGCCGTGCCCGGCACTCTCGATCTTGATGACGTCCGCACCCAGCGAACCGAGGATCATGCCCGCATACGGCGCGGCGAGACTATGCCCGATCTCGATCGCGCACACGCCCGCGAGCGGCAACGAGGGCTTCATGGTTTCGCTCATGCCTGTTCGACCGTCGCCTCGTGCGGTGCATGGGCGCGCGCCTCCTCCCGGCCGTAGAGCCGCGCCGCCGCTTCCGCGCTGATGTAGTCATCGGCGATGTCGGCGTCGATACGCGCTTGCTCGCGTTCGCGCGGATCGCCGTAGCCGCCGCTGCCCGCGGGTTGCACCGTGACGCGATCGCCGCGATACACGACCGTCTGCCCGCCCTTCGCCGCGACCGGATGCTCGCTGCCGTCGGCCCGCTCGACGATGCATTGAAACCGTGTGCCGGCCTGACCGCCGAAATGGCCTTCCGGCGCCGAACGTCCGCGTTCGCCGGAGACGGTAAAGGTGGCTTCGTCATACTCGACCCGATACACGCGCCGCGACGTCAGCCCGCCGCGCCGGCGGCCCGCGCCGCCGCTGTCGGTGACGAGCGACCATGCCTCGACCAGCAGAGGCGAACTCGCTTCGATCATCTCGATCGACTGGCTGCCCGCGTTGCCCACGTAGACGCGTACGCCGCTCACGCCGTCCTTGCCGGCACGCGCGCCCATGCCGCCTGCGTGGACGTCGTGCATGGTCACGAACTCCTGGCCGGTGCGGGCGATGCGTGCCGCATCAGTATCGCGGCCGCTGAAGATGCCCGCGCACGATGCACAGTTGCTCTGTCCGGTGATGCGCTCCGGCACCGCCGGCGCAAGCGCCTTCAGCAGCAGGTCGATCACGCGCGGCGAGGTCTCCGTGTTGCCCGATACCACCGAGGCCGGATAGCGGCAGTTCAGCACGCTGCCCTCGGGCGCGATGATCGTGACCGGCCGATAGCAACCCTGGTTGATCGGAATGCCGGGATCCGTCAGCGCCTTGACGGTGAACCACGTGCTGTTGCACGTCACCGACAGCGGGCAATTGATGCCGCCGCGAACCTGCGCGCCGGTGCCGCTGTAGTCGAAGGTGATCTGATCGCCCGTCTTGGTGATCTTCACCTTGAGCAGCGGGCGCTCCTGCTTCCAGCCTGGCGCCTCGATCGGATCGAGATACTCTTGCGCTTCGTAAATGCCGTCGGGAATGCGTGCGATCTCCGCGCGTATCAGCTTCTCCGAATGATCGAGGCTCTGGCTCATCACGTCGCGCAACGCGTCGGCGCCATACTTCGCCACCAGCTCGCCGATCCGGCGATCGCCCACGAAGGTCCCCGCGTATTGCGCCTGAATGTCAAGCCGCAACTCGTGCGCATTGCGGCTGTTGCGGGTCAGCAGATTGAGGATGTCCTGCACCGGCTCGTCGTTCCGATAGAGAAACACCGGCGGGATGCGGATGCCCTCGGCGAATACGTCCCACGTCGTGACCGTATAGCTGCCCGGCGACTGTCCGCCGATGTCGGTCCAGTGGCCGCGCGTCATCACGAAGGCGACGATCTTGCCGGCCGCGAACACGGGCCGCGTGAACTGCACGTCCGGCTGATGATTGCCGCCGCCCACGTAAGCGTCATTGCTGACGATGACATCGCCGGGACGCAGGTTCTCGCGGCCCACCGCTTCCACCGACACGCGTGTGGAGATGACGGCCGAGCCGAGCATCGTCGGTATGTCGTTGCCCTGGGCAACCAGTTGCATGTCGGCGTCGAAGATAGCCGCCGACGAATCGCCGCTCGCGTGCATGAGCGGACTGCCGGCGGTGCGCATCATCGCGATCTTCATTTCGCGCGCGACCGCAAAGAGACTGCTGCGGATGATTTCGTAAGTAACGATGTCCATGGACTCAGGCTGCCAGTGCGTTGGTTTCGTTGGATTCGGGAAGTTCGATGACGAGGTTGAGGTCGGGATCGACGCGGGCGACATGCGACGCCTTGAGCACGGCACAACTGCTGTGCTCTTCGATCACCGCCGGCCCTTCGATCGTCGCGCCGACCGGGATCGCCGTGCGCGCGAATACCGGCAAGGTGCGCAGGCCGCCATCGACATACACTTCCCGCGTGCCCGTGGGCTGCGGCAGTGCGCCGTCAGCGCGGTTCGTGACGCCGCCTCGCCAGCCCGTCGTCGTGACCAGCTGAAGCCGGACGTTGGCGATGACCACCGGCTTGTCCTGGCTGATGAAGTTCCATTGCCGCTGATGCGCGTCCTCGAAGGCGCGCGCGAGCGCTTCGCGAATCCCCGCTGCCGCACCCTGCACTTCGACGGTGATGACGTCGGGTTGGCCCGCATAGCGGCAATCGGCGAGGCGTACGACTGACACTTCGTGGGCCTCCACGCCATGGCGTCGCAGTTCCTCCATGCCTTGCGCAGTCAGTTCGTCGAGCGCGGTGTGCAGGGCGGCGTCGTCGATCATCGCGAGATCATGTTCGAGCGGGCGTTGATAGTCGTATTGCTGGTCGGCGACCGTCATGCCGAAGGCACTGAAGAGGCCCGGCAGCGGTGGAATCACCACGCGCCGGATCCCCATTTCATGCGCGAGGTCGACCGCGTGAACCGGGCCCGCGCCGCCGTAACAGATGTACGAGAACTCGCGCGGATCGTAGCCGCGCTCCACCGTCATGATGCGGATGGCCTGCGCCATCAACGCGTTGGCGACCGAGCGCACCACTTGCGCCGCTTCCGGAACGGACACGCCGAGCGGTCGCGCGATCACCTCATCGACAACTGTCCACGCCGCCTGCGCATCGAGCTTGAATTCGCCGCCGAGGAAGCTGTCGGGATCGATATAGCCGAGCACCAGATTGCAATCCGTCACGGTGGGACGAGTGCCGCCGCGGCCGTAGCAGGCCGGGCCGGGATCCGCTCCCGCGCTTTCCGGCCCGATGCGCACGCCCCCGCCTGCATCGATCCATACGATCGAACCGCCGCCCGCGCCCACCGAATCGATGTCGATGCTCGGCGAGCGCACCGTGTAGGTGTGCAGCAGGCTCTTGTTGCGCAACTCCGGCCGGAAGTCGCGGATCAAGGATACATCGAAGGTCGTGCCGCCCATGTCGCCGAGAATCGCGTTTTTCAGGGCGCTTTTCTCGCAGTTGCGGATGGCCGCGGACACGCCGCCCGCCGGACCCGATTCGAGCAGGACGATGGGTTTGTCCGCGACCATCGCCGGGCTCGCGAGACCGCCGTTCGACTGCATGAACAGGAACTTGCCCGCGAAGCCATGCTGCGCCAGCGCGCTGATGAGCCGCCCGATATAGCGTCCGCACACGGGTCCGAGCATCGCGTTGATGACCGTTGAACTGGTGCGCTCATATTCCATCGCTTCCGGATTGACTTCGTGCGATGCGCAAATGAAATGGTCCGGCAGCAGACGGCGCAGCGTAGCAACGGCCTCGCGTTCGTGTTGCGGATTCACGTGCGCATGCAGGAAGCACACCGCGACGGCTTCGATATCCGACTCGCGAATCTGCGCGGCGAGCGCCTCGAGTTGCGCCTGATCGAGCGGCGTCTCGACGCGTCCGTCATGGCGCAGACGTTCGGCGACTTCGAGCCGCCAGCGGCGCTCGACCAGCGGACGCGGATTGTCGAACAGCAGGTCATATAAATCGGCCCGGTCATGCCGCGATACGCGTCTGAGTTCCAGGATGTCGCGGAAGCCCTGCGTGGTGATGAGTGCCGTCTTCGCGCCCGTGCCCTCGACGACCATGTTGGTCGCCATCGTGGTGCCGTGACCGAGGAACGCGACCTCCGCGCTGTCGGCGCCCGACAATTGCAGGATCTTGTCGAAGCCGGCAATCGTGCCGATCACGCGGTCTCTGGGTGTCGTGGGCACCTTGGTCGACCAGATGCGTCCTGTGTCATCGTCCACCATGACGACGTCCGTGAACGTGCCGCCGACGTCGATACCGATTCTTTTCAATTTGCCTCTCTCCAGGTAATGGGGTGCTCTTCTGATCTGCTTGCTCATACCGCCTGTGTTTTGGCATGATCGAGCGCGCCGCCATGAGCGCGCGCGCTGAAGAACATTGACAAGCCCAGTGTAGAGAGACATCGACGCGGCCAGATAATGAAACCTTCGGATCAGGTGAGACGATGGAGTTATATCCGTGATAACCAGTATCGACGCGATATTGAGGCGCCTGCGCGGCAATCATGTCGCGCTGTTGATTGCGCTCGACGACCACGGTTCGCTGCGCAAGGCAGCGCACCAGGTTTCGCTGTCGCAGCCCGCGACGACCAAGTCCCTGCGCGAAATCGAGGCCATGTTCGGCGCCGGGCTGTTCGCTCGTTCGCCGCGCGGTATCGTGCCGAACGAACTGGGCCGCTGCGTGATTCGTCACGCGCGCGCAGTGCGCTCCGAGATAGGCGCATTGCGCGATGAACTCGCCGCCATCCTGCGCGGCGGCGGCGGCACCCTGGCGATCGGCGCGGTGATGGGATCGATGCCGGAGTGGCTCACGCCCATTCTGCGATCCATGCGCGAAGTCCAGCCGGACATCTCGGTAGAGGTGTGGGAGGACAACAGTTCGCGGCTGTTGTCGATGCTCGACCAGCGCGTGCTCGATGCCGTCATCGGTCGGCCGAGCATCAGCGTGCATCCCGACGCTTACGACTTTCTTCCGCTCGAAATAGAGGAAGTGTGCTTCGTGGTCGACGGCGGAGATGCCCTCGCGCGCGCGAAGAAAGTGAAGCTGGCCGAGCTCGCCGGCAACCCGTGGATCGTGCCGCAAGCCGCCTTGCCGATGCGCTCGCTCCTCGAGCAATTGTTCGACGATGCGGGCGTGCCGTTCCCGCGCTACGCGATCGAGACGTCGTCGACATTCGCCACGCTGTCGTTGCTGCGTTCGGGGCCCGGGACCATTGCGCTCATGCCGCTCAAGGTCGCACAGTACTTCGAGGAACACGGCATGATGGCGGTGCTGCCGATCAAGGTGGAGCGGCGTGGCGCACCCTATGGCATTGCCACGCGACGCGGAGCGACCTTGACGCAGCCGGTTCAGCGGTTCATCGAATTGTGCATGGCGAAGAAGGCCTAGCCGGTCCTGTTCATGCGGGGTCCGGCCTCCCCGGCTTTCCGTCCGGGCGATGACCGCCAATTGACTTGCGGCTGACTCCGTGGCTATCCTCGCTTCATATGAAAGCATCGCGACCATAGATCGCGTTCCCGGAGACACCGTTGCGTTTCGACCTTCAATCGCTGAAGCTTTTCGTCGCCGTCTGCGAGCACGGCAGCATTGCACGTGCAGCGGAATTCGAGAACATTGCGGCGTCGGCGCTCAGCAAACGCATGTCGCAACTCGAGGACATCCTTAAAACAGCCTTGTTCGTGCGCAGCAACAAGGGGCTGGAACTGACGGTCGCGGCCGCCGCGCTGCTGCAACATGCCCGCACGCTTCTGCTCGACATCCAGCACATGGAGAGCGAACTGCTCGACCATGCGGAAGGCGTGCGCGGCCAGATCCGGCTGCATGCCAGCCTCTCGACCATCGTTCAATACATCGCCAAGGATATCCGCGTCTTTCTGGACCAGCATCCGGGCCTGCGCATCGACCTGCAAGAGAGCCTGAGTCCGGCGGTCGTGCGCGCCGTGTCCGAAAACACGGCCGACATCGGCGTGTTCGGGGGTACCACCGTCGCTGCCGGACTACAGGTTCATCCCTATCGAAGCGACCGGCTGGTGGTCATCATGCCGCCCGATCATCCGCTGAGCCGCGCCGGCCGCGTCAAGTTCCGCGAGGTGGCTCAATACCCGCTCGTCGGGCCCCAGGAAGGAAGCTATCTGAATTCGCTGGTGTTGCGCGCAGCGGCCGATCTCGATCATCCGCTCAAGCTGTCGATTCGCGTCAACGGCTTCGAGCCGGTGCGCAGCATGGTTGAAGCGCGCCTGGGCGTGGGCCTCGTGCCCGAGCATCACGCCGAACGCTATGTCAGCTCGGCGCCACTGGTGGCCGTGCGGCTGGACGAACCCTGGGCCGAGCGGCACTGGAAAATCTGCGTGCGCGAGGCCGAATCCCTTCCCGCACCCGTGCAACTTTTTCTGACGCACTTGCTCGCGAGCGCGCAGCAGCAGCAGCAGGCCGGCCATCATGAATAGGCAAGCTTCAACCCGGCTTGCGGCCACGACAGCGTACCCAGTCGCCCGGTGCCGGACATCGTGACATAGGCTGTCTTCATATCGGGGCCGCCGAAACAGATGTTCGTCACCATCCCGTCCGGCACCATGACTTGCCGTATCACCTCGCCGGACGGAGCGACCACGGTGATGCAACCCGTGACGAGCGTCGCCACGCAGATGTTTCCTTCCCCATC
This sequence comes from Caballeronia sp. LZ035, assembly GCF_031451175.1. Classification (NCBI taxonomy): domain Bacteria; kingdom Pseudomonadati; phylum Pseudomonadota; class Betaproteobacteria; order Burkholderiales; family Burkholderiaceae; genus Caballeronia; species Caballeronia sp. LZ035. Next base: position 599,447 of record NZ_JARUXS010000002.1, on the reverse strand, counting down.
CACCGCCAGGCTATCGAAGCGCTGGTAGCCGGGCAGCCCGCACACCAGACGTCCGCCATGCGGCGATGGATAGGGATGCTTGCGTGCCCTGCCCGGTTCCTCCAGATCGAAGGCCCACAAGCGCGCCGTTTCGGTTTCCGCGACATAGACGACGCGGTCATCCGGCGAGAGTCCCACGCCGTTCGCGGTCGTCAGCGGATAGGCGACTTCGACGATCGCCGACCCGTCGGCGCGCGCATAGTACAAGCCTGCATGATCGCGATCGCGCAGCCGGTTCTTGCCGAAATCGGAGAAGTAAAAACCGCCCGCGTGATCGAACACGATGTCGTTGGGCCCGCACAGCGGGTGATCGCCACAGCGGTCGTAGAGCGTGGTGAGCGAGCCGGTACGCGGGTCGAAGCGTTCGATCCGGCCGCTCGTATAGCTCGGATGGATGCCGGCGCGGGTACGGTTCAGACCGGCAACGGTACGAAACAGAAAGCCTCCGTTGTTGCAGACGTAGAAGGCACCATCCGGCCCGACGGCCAGACCGTTCGGCCCGCCACCTGTGTGCGCGAGCACGCTCACTGTACCGTCGGCCGATACGCGGCTGATGGTCTCGCGCTCGATCTCGACCAGCACGACCGATCCGTCGGGCATCGCAACCGGTCCTTCCGGAAACATCAGGCCTTCTGCCAGGATGCGGATCTCGCTCTCCATGCTCTTCTTCTCCGTTCAGCGCTTGCCGGCGTTCTCGACGAAACGATTGTCGTACGTCGCCTTGAGGTCGATCGGGGCCCGGCCGATGTCCGGATCGAAGGCGGTCAGTACATCGTGGACCGTGCGCGCTGCAGCGTCCGTCATCAGGCCGTCCCGCGAAATGCAGCTTTGCATGTTGGCATAGGCCTGCGCGAACACTTCCTTGTCGGCGAGCGCATATTGCGGCGGGACTGCGGCGGCGACCTGCTCCGGCGTGGCCTGCGCCATCCAGCGCTCAGCTTCGAGAATGGCATTCGTGACGGCCTGGACCGTGTTCGGATACTTGACCAGAAAATCCCGGGTCGTGTAAATGGCGGCTTCCGGATAGTCGCCGCCCAGGGTGGCGCGCGTGCCGGCCGGGTCCCGCATCACGGCAAGCGGGAACAGGTCGCCACTGCCCTGCAGAACGGTGGCGACGGGGTCGTTGCTCATCAAGGCATCGATCTGTCCGCTGCGCGCGGCGGCAATGGCGCCAGCGGACGAGCCCACGCCGATGATCGACACGTCGCCCGGCTTGACACCGGACTTGCTCAGCAAGTAGTTCACGCCCATGTGGAAACTCGAGCCAGGCGAACTCACGCCGATGCGCATGCCCTTGAGGTCAGCATACGATTTGACCTTGCCGTGGCTTGCGCGCGTCGTGCCAAAGACCCAACCGGGACATGAGGCCAGCGTCACGAAGGACACCAGCTTCTGCCCTTTGGCCGCCATGGTGATCGTATTGGAGTACGCCCCGGCCACGATGTCGGCGCTTCCGCCCAGCAAGGCCTGCAAAGCTTTCGCGCCGCCGCTGAACACGCCGATCTCGACATCCAGGCCGGCTCGTTTGAAGTATCCCCGGCTGTCCGCAATCACGAACGGCAAGTAAGGAAAGCCGACGCCTGCCGCAGCCAGATGAAGCCTGGGCTTCTCCGGAACAGGCGCGGTACTGGCGGCCCATGCATTCGAGACGAACGCCCAGGCGGCCATGCCGATGAGAACTTGACGACGAAGCGCTGTCACAGCGGCTCTTCTCCCTTGAATACCCGTGGTGGACCGATGGCCTGAAGCGTTTCAGCCCTGTACGACGTTCTGACGCTGCTGGCCGAGCCCTTCGATGCCGAGCGTCACGACATCGCCTTGCTTCAGATACACCGGTGGCTTTTGCCCCAAGCCGACGCCAGGCGGCGTTCCTGTCGAGATGATGTCGCCGGGTTGCAGCGACACGAACTGCGACAGGTAAGACACGAGGTAACGCACGCCATACACCATGGTGGCCGTACTGCCGTTCTGATAGCGATGACCATTGACCTCGAGCCACATCGGCAACGACTGCGGGTCGGGGACTTCGTCCGCGGTCACGAGCCATGGACCGGTCGGGCCGAAGGTATCGGCCGATTTACCCTTGGTCCATTGCCCTTGACGCTCGGCCTGGAACGCACGCTCGGACACATCGTTGATGACGCAGTAGCCCGCGACATGGTTCATGGCATCTGCTTCACTGACGTACTTGGCGGTCTTGCCGATCACCACGCCCAACTCCACTTCCCAGTCTGTCTTCAACGCATTGCGCGGAATCTCGATCGTGTCGTCCGGGCCGACGATCGCGCTGGTCGCCTTCATGAAGATGATGGGTTCCGGCGGGACCGTCGCGCCGGTTTCCGCCGCGTGATCCGAGTAGTTCAAACCGATGCAGATGAACTTGCCCGTTCCGCTCACGCAGGCGCCCAATCGCGGCGTGCCTGCCACGCGCGGCAGCGACGCGACATCCAATGCCCGCAGCCGCAACAGGCTGTCGGGTAGCAGAACATCGCCCGCAATATCGGCAACATGCTGCGACAAGTCTCGAATGCTTCCCTCGGCATCGAGGAGGCCTGGCTTCTCCTGGCCCGGCAAACCGTAACGCAACAGCTTCATGGTTGATTGCTCGCTTCAATGTTCAATAGGTGGCGCGTCCGCCCGAGAGGTCGAAGACTGCTCCGGTGGTGAAGGAATTCTCCTCGCTGACAAGCCAGGCAATCATGGCTGCGGCTTCATTGAGTTCGAGGAAACGGCCACGCGGGATCTTCCCCAACATGTACTCGATATGCTCCGGCGCCTGCTCCATCGCGCCCGGCGTGCGCGCGACGGCAGGCGTGACGCAGTTCACCGCGATGTCGTGACGCGCCAGTTCCTTGCCCAGCGATTTGGTCATGGCGATGACCGCTGCCTTGGCCGAGCTATAGGCCGCGGCATTCGGATTGCCTTCCTTTCCGGCGACCGACGCAAGATTGACGATGCGCCCATAGTTCTGGCGGATCATCTCCGGCACCACGGCGCGGCAGCAATGAAACGTCCCGTTGACGTCGATATCCATCACCTGTTTCCAGACATCGACCGGATAGTCGATCAAGGGCGCGTTCGGGCCGACAATGGCCGCGTTGTTGACAAGAATATCGATGCGCCCCACGCGATCGAGCGTGCTCGCGACAGCCGCCTGAACGTTCGCATGGTCGGCGATATCGACGCGTTCAACATGGACGTCGTAGTCCGCCAGTTGCGCACGAGCCTGCTCGATGCCGGCAGGGTTCACATCCCATATCACCAGCCTGGCGCCCGATTCGAGCAGCCTGCGGCCCACTTCCAGACCAATGCCTTGCGCGCCGCCGGTCACGACCGCTACACGGTCCGTCAGATTGATTTGATTCGTCTGCAATTGAATTCCCCAAGGTTGAAACGGCGCTTGCGTTGACGCCGCTCAGGCGCTTGCGGCAACGGTTTGCCCGGCGACAGGCCGCCAGCGCAGCAGATAGGCTTCGATCATCGATACCGCCGTATCGAGCACCAGCGCGAACACCGTCAGCACCAGAATGCCGGCGATGACCGAGTTGATATCGAACACGCCTTCGGCCAGCAGGATCAGATAACCGACGCCTTTCTCGGAACCGAGATATTCACCCACCACGCTGCCGACAAACGCGATGCCGATGGCGTTATGCAAGCTCGAAAACACCCAGCTCGTCGCCGACGGCAAATACACGTGCCTCATCAATTGACGCGAGTTCGCGCCCAGCATCCGGCTATTGGACAAGACGGTCGGACTCACTTCGCGCACCCCTTGAAACACATTGAAGAAGACCACGAAGAAGACCAGCGTCACGCCCAGCGCGACCTTCGACCAGATCCCCAGGCCGAACCAGAGCGCGAAGATCGGCGCGAAGATCAAACGCGGCATCGAGTTCATTGCCTTGATGAACGGATCGCACACCACGGCGAGAAACGGGCTGAGTGCAAGCCAAAGACCGCAGCCCAGTCCCAGAACCGTGCCGATGGCAAATGCCAGCAAGGTCTCGAGCAAGGTCGTGTACAAGTGACGGAACACGGAACCCGTCACGAACCATTCCACGATTCGCCGCGCCACGCCCACCGGATCGCCGAAGAAGAATGTCGACAGCCACTTCTGGTCGGTACCGAGCCACCACAGGAACAGGACGCCGAAGAGGATCGCCAGCCGGGTCACCAGGACGGTGAAGCGATTGTCTGGATTAAACTCGATTGCGCGCATAGCTTTTCAGGACCTCGCCTCGAAGCACGTCCCAGATCTGGGTGTGCAGTTGAAGGAAACGCTGCGTCATCCGGATCTCCGACATTTCCCGCGGCCGCTCGAGGTCGATCTCGAACTCGGCAATCGGTCGTGTACCCGGTCCCGCCGACAGCACGATGACCCGGTCGGATAGCGAGATCGCTTCCTCCAGATCGTGAGTCACGAACATGACGGACTTGCGGTCGTTCGACCAGAGGCGCAGCAGCTCGTTTTCCATCAGGTGGCGGGTCTGGATATCGAGCGCGCTGAACGGCTCGTCCATCAGGATGATGCGGGGATCGAGCGCCAGCGCCTGTGCGAGTCCGGCGCGCTTGCGCATCCCGCCGGACATCTGGTGCGGGTACTTCTTCCCGTGCCCATGCAGGCCCACGCGTTCGAGCCAACCGCGGGCGACATTCAGGGCTTTGTCACGCGGCATGCCGCGAAAGATCAGTCCGATGGCGATGTTGTCTTCGGCCGTCTTCCACGGCATGAGCGCGTCGACCTGGAACAGATAGGCCGCCTCGGTGTTCAGCCCGTGCGTGAGCTTCTTGCCGAACACGCTCAGACTGCCCGACGAGGGCCGGGTAAGGCCGGCGGCCACATTCAGCAAGGTGGATTTGCCGCACCCGGTAGGGCCGACGATGGACACGAACTCGCCGTCGCCGATCGTCAGGTTGCCCTCGGAGACCGCGGTGTAGGTCTGCGCCTTCTTGCCGTTGCCCGCGAAGGTGCAGGTGACATTGTCGAAGCGCAGCGCTTCACGCACCGGCGCGCGTCCGCTTTGCAGCGGGATGCTGTACGCTGCGGTGCTCACGGCTGAACCTCCGCGGCCTTCTTCACGAAGCGGTTGTCATAGGTCGTGGCGAGATCGATCTTGGCTGCTGCCACCGCCGGGTCGAAGGCGGCCAGCACCTGATGCACGGTCTCCGCGCCCTTCGGGGTGATCTCACCGTTCTGCGCGATGCAACGGCGGCTGTTCGTGAAGGCTTCGGCATACAGCGCCTTGTTGTCGCCCAGGTATTGCGGCGGAACGTTCTCAGCCACTTGCTGCGGCGTAGCCTTGGCGATCCACTTCTCCGCCCGCACGATCGCATTGGCGACTGCCTGCACCGTCCTGGGATTCTTGTCGATGAAGTCCTTCGTCGCGAACACGCTCGACTCCGGATAGTCCGAGCCGAATACCTTCACGTTGCCGTCGGCCGTGCGCATGTTCTCGAGCGGTCTCATGCTGCCGTCCTTCGTCAGGATCGTCGCGCTCGGGTCGTTGACGATCAGTGCATCGATCTGGCCCGCCTGCATCGCCGCGACCGCGCCGGCCGCCTGTCCGACGCCGATGATCGATACGTCGGAGGGCTGCAGCCCCGCCTTGTGCAAGATGTAGTTCACGGCCATATGCGTGCTGGAACCCGGCGCGCTCACGCCGATGCGCATGCCCTTCAAATCCTTGGGCGACTTGACATCGGCCTGATGCTTCTGCGAGACACCGAAGATCCAGCCCGGGCAGATGACCTGCGCGGCCACCACGACCAGATGTTGCCCCTTCGTGGCCATGGTGATCGTGTTCGAATAAGCGCCCGCCACCATGTCGGAGCTGCCTCCCAGCAAGGCTTCGAGCGTCTTCGAGCCGCCGGAGAACGCGGCGATCGTGACGTCCAGCCCTTCGTCCTTGAAGTAACCGCGCTGCTTGGCGACGAGCATGGGGAGATACGTGATGCCCGTGGACGCCGCAGCAATGTGCAATTCCGGTTTTTCCGGCGCGTCCTTGGCCACGGCCGCAGGCGATGCACAGGCGATTTCCAGCGCGGCGAACAAGGCAACGGCAAGCTTCAGCTTCATGGTTGTCTCCTCCCTTTCCGGGAATGTGGGTACGAACGACTGCCTGGGAAGGACCGGCATCACGCGCCCGCCAGGTGCAAGCGATGCCGGCCAGCCCTCGGCGTCATCCGCCCTGAACGACGTCTTTTCGCAATGCTTCCACCACCGCGTCGCCCATGTCCCGGGTGCCGACGCGTCGAGTCCCTTCCTGCTGGATGTCCGCAGTGCGATAGCCCGCGGACAGCACCGCGCGCACCGCTTGTTCGACGCGCCCGGCAGCGTCGTCCATCTCGAAGCTTTCGCGCAGCATCATCGCAAGCGACAAGATGGCGGCGAGGGGATTGGCGACATCCTTGCCCGCGATGTCCGGCGCCGAGCCGTGTACCGGTTCGTATAGCCCTTTGCGGCCATGGCCAAGCGAAGCCGAGGGCAGCATGCCGATCGATCCCGTCAACATGGCCGCGGCGTCCGACAGAATATCGCCGAACAGATTGCCTGTAACGATCACGTCGAACGCCTTGGGCCGGCGCATCAGCATCATGGCCGCCGCGTCCACGAAGAGATGGCTCAGTTCGACATCCGGATAGTCGCGCCCGACGCGTGTGACCGTTTCGCGCCACACCTGGCTTGCCTCCAGCACGTTGGCCTTGTCCACCGAACAGAGCTTGCGGTGACGACGACGCGCAGCCCCAAAGGCCGCATGCGCAACGCGCTCCACTTCCGATTCCGAATAGCGCATCGTATTGAAACCCACCCGCTCGCCGGCAGCGTTCGTTTCGAAACCGCGCGGTTGACCGAAGTAGGCGTCGCCGTTCAATTCACGCACGATCACGATATCCAGCCCGTCCACCACCTCCGGCCGCAGCGTCGATGCACCGATCAGCTCGGGAAACATATAGGCCGGACGGAAGTTCGCATACAAGGTGAGCGCTTCACGCAGTTGCAGCAGGCCGGTTCCAGGGCGACGATCACGGGGAATCCCGGCCTCGTCGGCCACCCCGACCGCGCCGAACAGAATGGCGTCGGCCTTGCGCGCCAGGTCGAGCGTGCTTGGCGGAAGCGGCACGCCGTGCGCCTGAATCCCGGCCTCGCCGACGGGCGCCTCCTGAAGCTCGGCGTGCGGCGCCACGACCTTCAACACCTTGAGCGCCTGTGCGACGACTTCCGGACCGATACCATCACCGGGCATGACTGCAATCTTCATCTGAACTCCTCCAGCGTTGTTTGGGAAAGTCGCGCCTTCAGAACGCGTCGGCACGGCTGCGTTCGAATGCATCGATACGGTCTTGATGGGACAGCGTGAAATCGATCTCGTCCATGCCCTGCAGCAGACACGCCTTGGCGAAGGGCTCCAGCTCGAATCCATGCGCGGCGCCATCGGGCAAGGTCACGGTCTGTGCAGGCACATCGATTGAAATGCGGCGAGCGGGTTCGCCGGAGAGGCTCTCGAGCAGAGGAAGGACGATCTGTTCCGGCAGCACGATCGGAAGCAGCCCGTTCTTCAGGCAGTTGATAAAAAAGATATCGCCGAAGCTCGGCGCAATGACCGCCCGAATGCCGTAGTCATACAAGGCCCAGACCGCATGCTCACGCGATGAACCGCAACCGAAGTTGTGATTCGCAACGAGGATGCGCGCTTCGTGAAACGACGACTGGTTCAGCACGAATTCAGGTCGAGTCGTGCCATCCGGGCGGAAGCGGTGTTCACGAAACAGGAACTGGCCGAAATCGTCGGAGCGCGGTTTTTGCAGGAATCGCGCGGGCAGAATCTGATCGGTATCGCAATTGATGGCGACGATCGGCGCGGCGAGCGCGTCGAAGTGAATCAGGCTTTCCATCTTCATGCTCCCAGAAGGCGGCGCACATCGATCAGACTCCCCGTGACGGCGGCAGCGGCCGCCATCGCCGGACTCATCAAATGCGTGCGGACCCCCGGGCCCTGACGCCCCACGAAATTCCGGTTCGAGGTCGACGCGCAGCGCTGCCCGGGCGCGGCAATGTCGCCGTTGGTCGCCAGACACATTGAACAGCCGGGGAAACGCCACTGGAAGCCGGCTTCCTTGAACAGGCGGTCGAGTCCTTCCGCTTCGGCTTGCGCCCGCACCTCATGCGAACCCGGCACCACCCAGGCCTCGACGCCCGATGCAACGTGGCGGCCGCGCGCCACCTCCGCCGCGCTGCGCAGATCCTCGATGCGCCCGTTCGTGCACGAGCCGATGAAGACCCTGTCGATCGCCACGCCCTCCAGCGCTGCATGCGGCGGCAGGCCCATGTAATCGAGCGCCTTCGACATGGCCGCGCGTAAATCCGGGTCGGGCTGCAACGCGGGATCGGGGGCGCGTCCGTCGATGCCGCATGCATATTCAGGCGTGGTGCCCCAGGTCACCATGGGGGCGATGCCGGCCACGTCGAGATGCACTTCGCGGTCGAAGGTTGCGTCGGCGTCGGTGACGAGGGTTCGCCACTGCTGCACCGCGCGATCCCACTGATCGCCCGTCGGCGCGTAGGGACGCCCGGCGAGGTACGCGAAGGTCGTCTCATCCGGCGCGATCATGCCTGCGCGTCCGCCCGCTTCGATCGTCATGTTGCAGAGCGTCAAGCGGCCTTCCATCGACAGCCCGGCGATCGCGGACCCCGTGTACTCGATGACGTGACCCACGGCGCCCGCCACGCCGATTCGCGCGATCACGGCGAGAATCAGGTCCTTGGCGGATACGCCCGGACCCGGCATGCCATCCAGGGTGACGCGCATGTTGCTCGATTTGCGCTGCCACAGGCACTGCGTCGCGAGCACGTGGGTCACCTCCGTCGCGCCGATGCCGAACGCGAGCGCGCCCAGCGCTCCGTGGGTCGAGGTGTGGCTGTCGGCGCAGACGACGGTCATGCCCGGCAAGCTCAAGCCCTGCTCGGGCCCGACCACGTGGACGATGCCGCGGCGGGGATCGTCCACGTTGAACAGCGTAATGCTGGATTCGGCGGCGTCACGCTGCAAGGCCTGGATCATGGCGCGCCGCTCCGGGTCGGCTACCGCGGAGATGTCGTTGGCGACGCTCGACACGTAGTGGTCCGCCGTGCCGAAGATGCGTTCAGGCGAGCGTGGCTTGAGTCCGCGCTGACGCAACAGGTCGAAGGACTGCGCGGTGACGTCGTGGATGAAATGCCGGTCGATGAACAACAGGTCCTGCCCGTCGTCGCGCGACATGACGCGGTGACTGTCCCAGATCTTGTCGTAGAGCGTGCGCGGACCACCCGCTGCCGATTCGAGTTGCATGGCTTCGTCTCACTCCGTCAATGCGCCGTTCGCGAAGGCGTGCCTTCGTGCAGCGATCAAAATAGTGAGAGCATCATGCGCCAGACGTACCGCGTTGTACGTGCTTTTTCGGAAAGGCACCATCGTCAAGCGCGATGCTGGAAGCAGCAGCGCGGGGTCTTCATCACAGCCCGCCAGGCAAGAAGTCGCATGACAGGCCGCGGTGGATGTCGGCATCCAGGCACGCAGAGCCGCTGTACCGGTCTCCGACGAGTGCTGCACGGGCGGCACGTCCGGCTGAAGGGACGACGCGCGTTGCCGCCCGGCGGCTGCGCAGGAGGATCAGTTGAGGCGCTTCAACTCGCCATCGTCCGCGTACCAGTCCACTGTCTTGCCGCTCGTATTGACCGTGACGGCGCGCGGCTCGCTGAACTGGTCGAAAGATTCGATGCCGGTCTCGCGCCCGACGCCGCTGTTCTTGAAGCCGCCCCAGGGCGACGCCGGATCGAGCCGGTGATGGTCGTTCACCCACACCATGCCGAACTCCAGCTTCGACGCCACGCGATGCGCCCGCGCCACGTCCTGCGTCCACACGGATGCCGCGAGGCCGAACTGCGTGGCGTTGGCAATGCGGAGGGCGTCGGCTTCATCGTCGAACGGCATCACGACGGTGACCGGTCCGAACACCTCTTCCTGTCCGATCTCCGATTCGGGCGTCACGTCGTAGATCACGGTCGGCTCGATGAAGTAGCCCGAGCCCAGATCCTGCGGCACGCCGCCGCCAGCAAGAACCTTGGCGCCCGACTGCGTTGCCCGTTCCAGCATGGCGAGAATGCGTTGACGCGAGCGCTCTGAAATCACCGGGCCGAGCTGGGTCTTCGCATCGGTCGGATCGCCGACGCGAATACGCGCAGCCTTCGCCCGGAAGCGTTCGAGGAATTCGGCGTACATCGATCTCTGCACCAGAATCCGCGCGCCGCACACGCACGTCTGCCCCGCGCCGATGAAGGCCGCGAAAGCCGCGCCATTCACCGCGCGTTCCATGTCGAAGTCATCGAACAGAATCACCGCGCCCTTGCCACCGAGTTCGAGCGTGGTCAGCGCGAAATTGCGTGCGGCCGCTTCACCGATCGAACGCCCCACTTCCGTGCCGCCCGTGAACACGACCTTGCGAATCAGCGGATGGCTTGCGAGCGCTGCGCCTGCTTCGCGCCCTTCCCCATTGATCACATTGACGACGCCCTTCGGGACACCGGCCTCGTCGAGCAGGCGTACCAGACGCACGGTTGTCAACGGCGTCTGTTCCGATGCCTTGATGACGACGCTATTCCCCGTCGCGAGCGCGGGGGCGAGACTCTTCGACAGAATCATCAGCGGATGATTGAACGACGTCATCAGCGCGACCACGCCGAGCGGCACGCGTTGCGTATAGCAGAGATACGGGCCTTCGATCGGAATCACATCGCTGCGACGCGTGAGCGCCAGCGCCGCGAAGTAGCGATAGAACTGCGGCAAGCGCGAAATCTGCGCACGCGTCTCGGAGATCGGCCGGCCGTTGTTGAGCGTCTCCAGTTTGTAGAACTGTTCGAGGTCAGCTTCGAACAGATCGGCGAAGCGATTCAGGATGCGTGCGCGCTGCTGGATCGGCATGTCGCGCCATGCGCCGGCATCGAAGGCGCGGTGACCGGCCTGCACGGCGCGATCCACGTCGCCCGCCGTCGCGGCGGCCAACGCGCCGATCACGCCGCCCGTTGCGGGATTGACGATATCCATCGTGCGGCCGGTTTCGGCATCGGTCCATGCGCCGTCGATGAAAAGCTGCGCGTCGAGATGATCGAGATTCACTGTGTCCATGCGATTTCCTTGTATTCGGTCATTTCAAAGGCGATGCATGCGCGTGGCGAGCATCGTGGGTATCGGGGGCATCGGGTTGCAAATCTTCGAGGCGTTCGCCGGTCGGCTCCACGCCGAGCCACGCCACGACGACAATCTGGATGGCAAGCAGGCCGATCATCATCGCCAGGACGCCGACGATGCCGTGCTGCGCGAAGAGCGCCACCACGATGAACGGCGTGACGATGGTCGCGCCGCGTCCGAGCGTGTTGCAGATGCCAGAGGCGCGCAGCCGCACGGGCGTCGGAAAGAGTTCTGGCACATAGACGGCGAACAGCAGCGCGACGAGCACGTAGATCGGAATGGTGAGCAGCAAACCGATGATGGGCAGCAGCATCGGGCTGGAGACGAACGGATAGATCGCACCGAACACGATGGCCGCAAACGACGCGCCGATGATGGTCGGCTTGCGTCCCCACGCATCCGCCGTCAACGCGCCAATCCCGCTGCCGATCGGCGCACCGAGCGACATCACGAGCGCAAAGCCGAACGACTTCGCGATACTCATGCCCTGATGCACGAAGAACGTCGGCAGCCAGGTGACGAAGCCATACAGCAGCGTATTGATGACGACGAGCGTCACGCAGCCGACGATCATGCGCGGCAGCATCGTGCCCGTGAAAAGCGAGCCGAACGACATCGGCGCCGCGTTCGACGTTTTCGCAATGACCGGCTGCGGCAAGGGTTCGCCGCCGCGCGCCTGCGTCACTTCGGCTTCGATGCGCGTCATGATCGCTTCGGCTTCGTCATGGCGTCCCACCGATTCGAGCCAGCGCGGCGACTCGGGCAATGATTTGCGCGCGTACCAGACGCCGAGCGCGCCAAGACCGCCGAGGACGAACATCGCGCGCCAACCCAGCGACGGAATCAGCAACAAGCCAATCAAGCCGGCCACCGGCAGACCCGACACGACGAACACGGCCATCAATCCTTGCAGCTTGCCGCGCCTGGCCGGCGGCACGAACTCGGTCAGCGTCGAATAACCGACGACGTTCTCCGCGCCCAGACCGAGGCCCATCACGAAGCGGCACGCGATCAGCACGCCCATGTTCGGCGCGAGCGCCGCGCCGAGCGATGCGATTCCGAAGATCGCGAGATTCGCCTGGTACGTGAAGCGCCGCCCGAAACGATCGCCGAGAAAGCCGGTGCCGAGCGAGCCGAGCATCATGCCAAGAAAGGTCAGCGACACGAACAGCGCGTTCTGCGCGAGCGTCGAGAATCCGGATTGCAGGGTCGCGCCGAGCACGGTCGATGCGACATAGATATCGAAGCCGTCGAAGAACATGCCAATGCCGATCAGCCACATGATGCGGCGATGAAACGGCGACATCGGCAAACGATCCAGTCTCGGGCCTGCGTTGACGTACATGGTTGTCTCCTCCTTGTCGTCTCGTCGTTCCGGCTCAGCGGCCTTGCATCAGCCGCAGGGAGCTGACGGTCAGCATGTCGGTCGCGGCGCGGAAGTTTTCTTCGACGCTGCTTGCCTGCGCCGCCTGGAAAAATGCCTTGCAGTGGCGTGCGCCCGTGTCGTCCAGCGCGAGGATGCGCCGGGTCAATGCATCGGCTTGTGCCTGCAGCGCGTCGCGTTCGCAGATGCGCGTGATGAGGCCTGCCTGCAAGGCTTCGGCCGGCGTGATCGCATCGCCGAACAGCACCATGGGAAACAGCACTTTGGGTAATGCGTAGTCGCCCGCATAAGCCATGATCGCCGCGGGCGGCAGGCCCTTGCGCATTTCCGGAAAGGCCAGCGCTGCGTCCGATGCAACCAGCGTGAAGTCGCACAGCATCGCGAGACCCAGGCCGAAGCCCATCGCATCGCCCTGCACCTGCGCGATTGAAATGAGCGACGTGTTGCGCACGAGCCGCTTCATCTCGATGAGCCGCGCGACCTCGCGACGAATCGACACCACGTCCGTGCCGGCGCGCTCGCGCCCGACGCAGAAGGCATCGCCGATGGCCCTGATGTGCAGCACGCGCGCAGTCGGCTCCAGTGCTTCCGCACGCAACGCGGCGGACATCGCATCGAACATCGCGGCTGAAATCTCGTTGCCGCAATCCGGACGGTTCAGCGTGAAACTCAATACGCCGTCTGATCTGTCGATCAAGACGGGTTGCGGCAACGAATCGCGATCCATGGTGTCCCCTTGTGTATAATCTGTATACAGCGTATTCACAAAGTGATGGAGGTGTCAATGGCCGCCGCAAAAACTGCTCGCAAGCAAGGGGCAACGCAAGGGGCAACCCGTGCCGCGAAGCGAACGCCGACTCTGGAGGACATTGCCGAGCGTTATCACGCACGACTGCGCGCAGTGGAAGCCTCGGGCGATTCGTTGAGTGAAGGCGTCGTCGTTCCCGCATTGCGCGAAGCGATCGTCGAAGGGGTGTTGACGCCGGGAAGCCGGCTCTCCGAGGTGCAGGTCGCGAAACAGCTGGATGTCAGCCGCACGCCCATGCGTGAGGCGTTTGCGCAACTGGAGCGCGAAGGTCTGGTGAACATCGTGCCGCGTGTCGGCGCCTACGTCCGTGCCGTGACCGTGCGTGATGTCGAGGAAATCTACACGGTGCGCGCGGCGCTCGAATGTCTGGCCGTACAGCTTGCGTCGGAGCGCATCACGCCACTCGGTACGGCGCAACTCGACGATGTCATCTCAGCCATGCAAGCGAGCGTCGATGCCGACGACCCTTCGGCTTACGTCGATGCGCTCGACCGCTATTACGCGATCGTCATGACCATCGCCGACAACCGCACCCTGCAGGACAATCACGCCGGACTGATCGGACCGGTGCGGCGCTTGCGTCGCATCGCCATGGCGCGGGGTGGACGCATGCGGGCATCGTTCGAGATGGCGACGAAGATCCGCGACGCCATCGTCGCGCGCTCGCCCGATGTGCAGGACCTGATGCGCGAACAGTTGCGCGGAGCATGCGACGCCGCACTCGATGTGTTGCGGGACGCGGTGGCTTGAGCATCTCTGCCAGGAGAATGGCGTCCGCACTGTTCATCAGCCAGGGGCGCGGAAACACAGCGTCTCAGCGCTTTGCCGGCTGAACCAGATCGATTGACCGTCCCTCGGTCAACGGTTTGTCCTGATCGCGCGGCGCCATGTCGGCGGGATCGCGCGCGCTCGTATCGTAGAGCCGGTCGGGAATGAACAGCGTGCACACGCCGCTCAGGAAGAAGACGGCGCCCACCAGCAGAAAGCCCATGCCGAACGAGAATTGGGTCGCGACATAACCGATCAGGACCGGCGCCGCGCCCGAGCAGAAGCGCCCGACGTTATACGAGCCGCCTACCGCCGTCCCGCGAATGCGCGTGGCGAAGCTCTCGGACATGAACGCGCCCATCGTGCCGAGCGGCACGCCGTACAGGAAGCCGAAGAACAGCATGAGCACCATGATGTTCTCGCGCGTGTGGAAAAAGATGATCACGGGCAGAAACAGCGCTGCACCGATGCAGCCGATCACATACATGCCGCGCCGGCTCCAGACATCGCCGAGCCAGCCCGCGAAGATCTTGCCGATGAATGCCACCACATAGGTGCCGATCATGTAGCCGGCCATCGAGCCGAAGCGCACATGCAGTTCCTTCTCCAGATACGTGGGCAGCCAGTTGTTGAGGCCGTAGAAGCCCGACAGCGCAAACACGGATGCGAGCGCCCAGAGGACAAACATCTTGCGTGCTTCGCGATCCGAGAAGATCACGGCGTAGCGGTTATCGCGCCACGTCCGGCGTTCACGCGCCGTGCCTTGCATGGACACGCTCGCGCGCCAGCCGGGCGGTTCGGGAACGAACCAGTGAATCGCCAGGGCCAACAAGACGGGGATCGTCGCGACATAGAACAGCATGCGCCACCCGTAGTGCGGCAAGATCCAGTTGCTCAGCGCGATGACGACGATATACCCCGCCGACACCCCCGTCTGCAGCATGCCGAGTATCAACGAGCGGCGCTCGGTCGGCACATACTCCGCAACGAGCGTGCTCACCAGCACCATGCAGCCGATGCCCAGCGAACTGACAAAGCGCACCGCGGCGAACTGCCAGAAGCCGTGTGTGAACCCGAGCAGGCCCGCGCCGAGCGAGAACAGCGCGAGCGCCCACACCACCACGCGCACGCGGCCAAGCGTGTCGCTGGCCCACCCGCCGAGTATGCCGCCCACGGCCATGCCGACCAGCGTCAGACTGCCGAGCGCGCCCGCCTCGACGTTGCTCAGTCCGAATTCACTCTTGATGCGCGTGAGCGTGAGGCCATACATCATCACGTCCGCGCCGTCCACCAGCAGCGCAAGATAGCCGAGCGCGAAAACCACCAGCCAGCGGCGCCGGTCCAGCGTTGCGCTGTTCATGCGCGCGCGTCCTCTTGCGTACACGGCGCGGCATGCGCGATCAGCGCAGGCGCGAGGAACGCGCCGAGCAGCAGGCCCACGTCTTCGTGATCGCTCGTGTACCAGTGTTCGACATGCGTGAGGTTCATCGTGCCCACGCATACGCCGTCATAAGCGATCGGAATGTTGAGGATCGATCCGAGGCCCATGTCGGCCATCACCGAATGATCGTCGAAGGCGTTGCGGATATCCTGCGCGGTTTCGCCGCGGAACGGTTTCAATTCATGCAGCACCCGCGTCGCCCACGCGGTGCCCTGCTTCTTTTTGCGGCCACCGGCCGGATAGACGTCGGGCATGTTGGTATGCAGGCGTTGCACTTCGTGGCGGCTTGCGTCGTAAGCCATGATCGTAAGCAGGCGAAAGCCGATGGTTTCAGCGGCGACCGCCTCCACCGCTTCGAACAGCGTGTACGGTTGAGCGGGCTTGCGCATCGCGAGCGCAAGGCGTTGCAGATCATGTGACTGAACAGAGCGCATGAGGGTAGAGTCTTTTAAAGGAACTTGCTAGCTGCGCGCGAGACGTTCGCGTGCCTCGTTGTCGACGTCGCCGTTGATCTCGATGTCTTCGAGCGACCGGTTGCGCGTTTCGATGCCCAGAAAGAACACAACACATGCGCCCGCGAGCAGCACCGCCGTGGTCATCGCGAATACGCCGAAGAAGCCGAACGCGGGATACACGACGCCCACCAGAATCGGCGCGCTGACCGACCCGATGCGCCCGAACGACGACGACGAACCCGTGCCGGTGGTCCGGACCGAAGTCGGGAAGATCTCCGGCGTATAGGCGTACACGCCCGCGAACGCGCCGTTCATGAAGAACGACAGCGCGATGCCCGCCGCGATGATCTGCGGCCCGGTATGCGACAGCGACAGCATGATCGCCGCGATGCCGCCAAGCGTCATGTACGACGCGACCACGCCCTTGCGGCCGATCTTTTCATTGAGCCACGCCGCCGAGAAATACCCCGGTATCTGGGCGCCGTAGATGGCGATGGAGAAGCCAAAGCTCTTCGTCATCGTGAGTCCTTCCTTGACCAGCAGGCTGGGAATCCACGAGAAGAACGAGTAATACGCGAAGGCCACCGCGAACCACATGAGCCAGCTCACGGCGGTGGTGCCCGCAAGACGCTTCGACCACAACGACTTCACGTTGCGCCAGGCGCTGCCGCTGCTCGTCGCGGCGGAGGGAATCGCGCCAACCGACGAGAGCGGCGCGAGCGGGATCCCACGCTGCGCATACCAGGTTTCGATTTCATCCACCACACTGCCGGCCTCGGCTGTGCGGCCCTGGCTTTCCATCCAGCGCGGCGATTCGGGCAGCGTGCGTCGCCACCACAGCAGCATCACCACGGGCAGCGAGGTGATGACGGCAAGATAGCGCCAGCCGTCCGGAAAGTTGCGCACGACGGTATAGCCGAGAATCGACGAAGTGAGATAACCGAACGACATGAAACCGACCAGCGCGCCGCAGAACATGCCGCGATAGCGGCGCGGCACGAACTCCGCAAGGAACGGTGCGATCACCACCGTCTCGGCGCCCGAACCGAAGCCCGCGACAATGCGCAGCGCGAAGAACGTATGCCAGTCCTGGGCGGTTGCGCTCGCGAGCGAGGCCACGCAATAGATGGCGAGCGCGCTCATCATGATGCGGCGGCGGCCGATCACATCCGCGAGCACGCCCGACAGGAACGCGCCGAAGAAGTAGCCGATGTAGGTGCTGCTCGCGACCAGCCCGGTCTGCGCGCTGGTCAGATTCCACAGCTTGCTGACGACGGGAAGCAGAAACGCGAGCGACGACGAATCGAGTCCGTCGAATAGATAACCCATGCCGCCGATGATCAGGAGCTTGCGGTGAAAGCCGGATAAAGGCAGCCGTTCGAGGCGGGCGGCGACAGCGGACATGATGTGGGTTTCCCGTTAAAGGTCAGCGCCCGATGGCGTAAGCCTGCATCTGACGCGGTGTAGCCGCGCCGCGCATGAGCCCGTTGCGGATGCCCACCGCGCACACGCGCCCGAGCGACCACGGCTCGGCCACCGTGAGATCGTGGCCGCGCGCCCGGAGCGCGTCGAGCGTCGCTTGCGGGAAACTGGCCTCGGCAGACATCTTCCCCAACTGGATCTCGCGCGGATAAAACGAACCGGGGAAATGCGCGGTCTGGAACGACGGCGCATCGACGGCGGCCTGAAGGTTCATCGCGAAGTGCGCGTGTCGCAGGAACAGTTGCAGCGACCATTGATCCTGCTGATCGCCACCCGGCGTGCCGAGCGCGGCGTACGGCTTGCCCTCGCGCGTGACGAGCGTGGGCGAGAGCGTCGTGCGCGGGCGGCGTCCCGGCCCGAGCGATGAAGGCAGACCCTCTTCCATCCAGAACATCTGACCGCGCGTGGTGACGTTGAAGCCCAGCCCCGGCACCGCCGGCGAGGCTTGGAGCCAGCCGCCCGACGGCGTGGCCGACACCATGTTGCCCCAGCGGTCCACGACATCCAGATGCACCGTGTCGCCGCGCAATTCGGGCAACGGCGCGAAGGTCGGTTCGCCCTGACCGAAGCCGCCCGGCTGCTGACGGCCCGCGCTGGCGAGAATTTTCGCGGCACGCAGCTCGCTGTCGAGCAGATTGCCGGGACGGAACTCGAACGAGGCGTGCTGCGGATCGACCTGACGGCGCCGCGCGTCGTTGTAGGCGTCGCTCAGCAGCGTATCCATGGGAATGTCCGCGAAGTTCGGGTCGCCATAGAACACGTCGCGATCGGCGAAGGCGAGCTTCGCGCATTCGATCACCGTATGCACGAAGTCCGGGCCGAGCGGGTCCATGTTCGCGAGATCGAAACCCTTCAGCAGCGCGAGCTGTTGCAGGAACATCGGGCCCTGCCCCCACGGCCCGGTCTTGTGCACCGTGAAGCCGGCATAGTCGTATGAGACCGCGTCTTCGTAGGTCGCTTCCCAGCGCGCGAGATCGGATGCATCGAGCAGGCCCCGATTGCGCTGACCCGAGGTATCGAGCACATCGGTCGAACGGAAATACTGGTCGATCGTGTCCGCGACGAAGCCACGATAGAACGCCATCCGCGCCCGCTCACACTGTTCGGCACGATCACGCCGGGTGCCGGCTTCACGAAGAATGCGCTTGTACGTGCTGGCAATGGCCGGGTTCGCGAACAAATGATTCGGCCTCGGCGCTTCACCGTCGCGCAGCCATTGCTCGGCGGAGGTATGCCATTCGCTCTTGAAGAAGTCCTGAATCGCAAGGATCGAAGACGCCATGCGCGGCAGCACCGGATAGCCGTTTTCCGCATAGCCGATCGCATAGCTCAGTACGTCTTCGAGCGGCAACTGGCCGTAGTCACGCAGCATCGTCATCCAGCCGCCGAACGCACCCGGTACGACCGCCGGCAACAGGCCGGTGCCGGGCATCACGGTGAGACCCAGTTCCCTCATGCGCTCGATGGTCATGGCGGCGGGCGTCACGCCCTGACCGCACAACACGCGCACGCGGTCCTCCTTCGCGCTGTAGAAGATGGCCGGCAACTCGCCGCCGGGTCCGTTCAGGTGAGGCTCGACGATCTGGAGCACGAAACCGGCGGCGGCGGCGGCGTCGAAGGCATTCCCGCCTTTTTCCAGCACCGCCATCGCGGAGGCGCTCGCAAGCCAGTGGGTCGATGCCGCCATGCCGAAGGTGCCGATGAGTTCAGGTCGCGTCGTGAAGGCCATTGGAAGATTCCGTTATCCAGAACCAATATGGATTGGTTCAGTCTCTTGATTAATACTTCAACTATTTTTAGCGTACTTCACCCAATAAAAACCCGCAATTCCCCGATTCGTCGAGCACCGTGCTAGGATTGAACCAATATTCATTGGTTCATATTTGTCCACCATGCAAAAGCCCGCACTCGACCTCCTGCTCGACTACGTCGCGCAAAGTGGCCTGAAAGATGGCGACGTATTGCCGCCGGAGCGCAAGCTCGCTGAAGCGCTTGCGGTCAGCCGGCGCGACCTGCGAGCTGCGTTGGCATCGCTGGAAGCGGCTGGGCGCGTGTGGCGCGGGGTCGGTCGAGGCACCTATCTCGGCGCGCGCCCCCTCAGGTTCACGGCGTCGCTACGTAGCCTGCGCGCGGGCGCGAGTCCGGCGGATATCGCTGAAATGAGGCTTGTGCTCGAGCCCGCTTTTGTCGAGCTGGCTGCGCGCAAGGCAAGTCCCGAGGATCTCGCGGAGTTGGAGAAATGCGCGCGCCGCAATGCGATGGCGAACGATGACGACGAGTGGCAGCAATGGGATCATCGATTCCATTTGCTGATCGCGCAGGCCACGCGCAACCCCTCGATCATCGCGCTGATGGATGTGGTGAACAGCATGCGCATGAAGCCGAACCTGCGTGAAAAGACCGCGGATCAGGAGACGCGCCGGCACTTCGCCTTGCAGCATCAGGCCATCGTCAGCGCGATGATGGAACGCGACGGCGCAACTGCAGGATCACGCATGCGAGAACACTTGCTGAACGTGCAGTGGAGAATGCCGGTTTGATCATGTCTACGTCGCGTCACAGCTTCACGGTTTCCTTAGCCTTCGTTTGCAAGAATGCTCGCCGCACGCTTGCAGAACAGCCCCAAGTTTGATCCTTCGACTTTGCTATATTCAAGACTCTGAAAAAAGTTATAGCGGCCACAAAGATTCATACGCAGTTCGTTACTTACGTGTGAGGAAACCATGTCTCGAATGAGCTTTGCACTGGCAGTGGCTATCATGACTGCATCGACCGTTTGCACCTCGCCTGTCATCGCGCAGACCCATTCCAAGTCGTGTCCCGAGCTTGCCGCGCTCGATCCGGACAATGACGGCACCATCGATTTGAAAGAGGCGCAGGCTGCCGCATCGTCACTTTTCGACCAGCTTGATCCTGACAAGGACGGCACACTGGATCGGAACGAACTGAAGGGCCGCTTGTCTGCAAATGAGTTGAAAAAGGCTGATCCGGATCGAGATGGCACACTCGACAAGACGGAGTTTTTGAAAGTCGTTGAGCGGCGTTTCAACGCTGCCAACCCCGACAAGGATGGAACGATAGACTGCCGGGAACTCAAGACGACAGCTGGCCAATCACTGATGCGCCTTCTAGTGAAATGACGGCGTGCGTGCCTCTTGTTCGTCGATCACCAGGGCAGATACAAGAGGACTTTCGCACGGCATCGTGTGGATGCGGTGAATGAACGCCGGTTCTCTCCGGCTATCCAGCCACCGGGGACGCTGACCCACTCGCCAGACGCCAGCTTGGCTTCACCGTCGAAAGGTGGGTCTTTCCAATCCCGAGGGCGGCCGCTTTTCTCCAAGACCATCGGCCTTGTTTTCTCCGCACTGAGTCGGGTCAGATAAACGCGGCTGGCGCATGTCACGAGGCATTCGTGAACTACCTTGCGCGCGATGAGCGAAGTATCAACGAGTTTGCCCGGGCCGGCACAAGCGACGGCTTCTTCAATTCCCGCGCTTTCACTCGAAAGCGCGGCGTGCAACGGACGGTGAATTCCGCAGCAGCAGACATTCCGCCTTGCATTGACCGGTCTTCCACCGACCCTCTTCATTCGCGTCCAGCGCAAAGCCTTCAACACCAGTCGCAAACGATTGCGTCGCTGATAAGTAGTTTTTGCCGAAGAGCTTTGCGTCGCCTTGCAACAACAAAGCAAGGCGGAATGAAAAAGAATGTGTTCCTCAAACCCCGCCGCCTATCTAGAATCTCGACCTGCGAACGGTTCTCATTTGCGTTTTTATCGAGCGCCATCAAGTCACTATCTGGAAAAGAGAAAAAAGCACCATGTCGCATCACGTACGGCAAGCATCCGCGGGTAAGCGCACCAGTCTGTCGCAGGCCATCCAGCACGTTTTCGTCGGCGTGGTGGGTCTCGCCGCGTCCCAGGTCAACGCGTACGCGCAAAGCGTGACGACGCCGGACGCCGGTTCAGGCGTGCGCTCGGACACCTCCGGCGACGCGTCGAACAATGCCTCTCAGCCGTCGACCGCCTTGCCGGCGATCGTGGTCAAGGGGACGACACAAACTGGCGATCTTCCAGCGCCGTACGCGGGAGGCCAGGTCGCGCGCGGCGGCAGCATCGGCGTGCTGGGCACGTCGAACGTGATGGATCAGCCTTTCAACACGACCAATTACACCGAACAGTTCATTCAGGACACTCAGGCGCGCACGATTGCCGATGTCGTGGTGAACAACGCCTCCGTTCGCGCAGAGCAAAGCGCCGGCGGCTTCGGCGACGTGTTCAATATTCGCGGCTTTGACGTGCAGGCAACCGATGTCGCACTCAACGGCCTGTACGGCATGGTGTCGGCAGCGCGGGTGCCGGTCAATCTGCTCGAGCGCATCGAAGTGCTGCAAGGTCCGGGAACGCTGATGTATGGGCTCGGACCGGGTGGCAGTGTCGGCGGCGCAATCAACATCATCAGCAAACGTGCGGAAGATACCCCGCTCACGCGTCTGACCGCGCTGTATCAGTCGAAAGGACAGTTCGGCGCGATGGCGGACATCGGCCGGCGCTTTGGTGACGAAGGCCAGTTCGGCATTCGTTTCAACGGCCAGATCAAGGACGGGCAAACGGGTATTGCGTATGGCAACCAGCTTCAAGGGGACAGCGCGCTCGGCCTGGATTACCGCAGCAAGCAGTTCCGCTGGTCGTTCGATGCCTACAACGTTTCCGAGAACACCGACGAGCCACGCGGCCAGATTGGCTTTGGCACGGCGACCGCCGTTCCGGATGCGCCGTCAGGCTACAACAACTTCTATCCGGGCACCCGGCTCAAGCTGCGCGACACGGCCGTCATGACGCGCGCCGAATATGACATCAACAAGTTCGTGACCGTGTATGGCGCGGCGGGCGAACACTATGGCACGTCGGCGCAGAACTTCCCGTTTGCGAGCGGCATGACGGCAGCCGGCGCGTTCGATGTCACGAATGGCTACTACGATCAATACACCCGCACCAAATCGGTCGACGCTGGCTTCCGCTTCCACTTCGACACCTTTGGTGTGAAGCACACGCTCGTCACCGGTGTGACGAGCCTGAATCAGGAGATCGGCTACTTCTATGCGCTGAGTTCGCCGCTGGTGTCTTCGAGCCTTTACGCGCCCGCCGCGCTGGCGCCTGTCGACGTACCGCGCGGCGACATGCAGCGCAGCAGCCAGACGCGACTGAATAGCCAGCAAGTCATCGATACGATGTCGTTCTTCGATGACCGGCTGCTGATCACGGGGGGCTTCCGCCGTCAGACCATCGGGCAGGATAACTACGATCCGACGACCGGCGCACAGCAGAGCTCGATCGATCAACAGGCGATCACTCCGTTGGCAGGCATCGTGGTGAAGCCGCTGTCGAACATCTCGATCTACGGCAATTACACGTCCGGCCTCACGAACGGCGGCACTGCGCCGTTCGGGACCGTCAATGCCGGGCAGGCCTTTCCTCCGTACAAGTCCAGTCAGTACGAAGCAGGCGTGAAGGCCGACTGGGGTCGCGTGATGACGTCGGCTGCGGTGTTCCAGATCTCGCAGCCGAACGGGGTGACGGATCCCGTCACGAACTACTATGGCTATAACGGCAAAACGCGTGTCCGCGGTCTCGAGCTTTCGGCATACGGCGAAGTGTTTCGTGGGCTGCGCATGATGGCGAGTGCGACGTTCTACGATCCGAAGGTTTCGGGCACCGCAGGCGGCACGCAGGACGGCAACGATCCCGGCGGGGTACCGAAGTTCGCCTTCAACCTGGGCGCGGACTACGATTTGCCGTGGGTTCCGGGACTGAGCGTCAATGGCCGCATCATCCACACCGGCGCACAGTACTACGATTCGAGCGACGCCCTGCGTTTGCCTTCCTGGACGCGCTATGACATCGGTTTGCGCTATGGCATGCGTGTCATCGGCAAGGACGTGGTCTTGCGCGCCAACGTCGAGAACCTGTTCGGCAGCCGCTACTGGATCCAGCAGGGAACCTACGTGACCAACGCCGCGCCTCGAACGCTGCTTCTCTCGGCCGAATTCAACTTCTGATTGGTCCTGTGAAACGCGAGCCAGGCTGCATTGACGGAGCTTGACTCGCGCTCGACCGGATTGCCCGGATTCGCCGGACGCAGCCTGCACGGTTCGTCCGCGCCGCGCTTCCTTGACACGCTGCTTCGCCGGCAATCGTCTCCTTCGTGCAAGCTTCCGTTGAAATCCGGCATCGTCCGCCAACGGGACGAGAAGCGTCTTCGTTTGCGAGTCGGCTGAACCATTCAAACATCGACGCGACGAATGCGAGCGCCAGGAGCCCTGGGGTCTTGCCATTGGATCTCGCCAAGTCTCGCGAATCTTGGCACGCTGCCTGCAATGTTGCGCTTCGGCGCGCTTCGATTCTTCAACTCAGCCGCGCGTTCAATCGCGCATGCGTGATCGCTGCGATCTGAGCCAACGCTTCATCCAGTTCGTCACGGGTGCTACGCGCAATGCGTCGCTCGAAAGCACTGAAAATGCCTTCACGCGTGTAATGCCGCACGCACACGATGAACGGAAAACCGTGTCGCGCCAGATAGACGGCATTGAGCCGGTCGAGCAACGCGTCCTCCTCGCTCGTCAGCTCGCCTAGGCCGGCGCTTTTCTGCTCGGCATCCGAATCCGCGGTCATGGTGCCGGCGCGAACATTGGCGCCCGACAACAGCGGGTGCCGGTTCAGAAAGGCGCGCTGCGCATCCACGTCGAGATGACGGACCACGTTCATCATCGCTTCATGCAAGGCCGAGACCGATGCAAACGGGCGCTGCTCATACGCACCGACGGCGGCCTGCGGAAAATGTTCGAACACGCTTCCGAAGGCCTGCACGAATGCGTCGCGATCGAGTGCGTCGACGGCGCGTAGGTTGATCGACGATGACATGGGCTTGCGTCTCCTGTGCTTGACTGTCGCGTCGAGTATAGGAAGCGCGCGCCGCGGCGGCGACGAGCGCCGTCCTATGAACCGCATAACAAATGCAAATACGCTAGCCGCGATGCATGTCGCGCAGATCGCGCAAGGTCTGCGCCGCCGTCGTGAGCAGGCCGCGCAGCCACACATGCGAGGCCGACCGATGCCGCGACGGATGCCATAGCTGATAGAAGCGCATGAATGGAAACTCGATCGGCGGCTTGAGCACGGCGAGCGGCAAATGCTGCGCGTGGTAATTGGCGAAGTGACGCCCGGTCGTCAGGATCAGGTCGGTGCCGGGAATCAGGCTCGGCGCGAGATTGAAGTACGGACAGGTCACGCGGTTGTCGCGATGCACGCGCATCGTGCTCAGTCCGGTTTCCACCACGCCGCGCTGGTCGCGCGAGTACGGCGCCGGCACGATGTGCGACGCGCTCAGATAGTCCTCGGCATCGAACTTGCCTGCTTTCGCATGGACGCTGTCCTGCGCGACGACGCATACCACATCGTCTTCCAGCAGGACGGACAGGTGCAGATGCTCCGGCGGGTTCGGCCAATTGCCGATGACGATATCCGCCGAGCCTTCCGACAACGCCTCCTCATAGTTGAACGACGCCGACAGCGGCATGGCAGCAATGCGCGCGCGTGGTGCAACACGCCGGAATTCGCGCACCACCTGGGCGAAAAAAGGCGGCGCAAGATAGTCCGGCATGCCGACGGTGAAGCTTTGTTCGGTCGTCGCGGGATCGAAATGGTCGTCGGATACGAGCAGGTTGTCGAGCGCGCTCAACGCCGCTTGCGCGCTCTGCGCGAGTTGCAGCGCGCGTTCGGTGGGCACCATGACGTTCTTTTCGCGCGTGAGCAGCGGATCGTTGAAGATCGCGCGCAAACGCTTCAGCGCCGCGCTGATGGCGGGCTGCGACTGGTTCATGCGGATGGCGGTGCGCGACACGCTGCGTTCGGCGATCAGCGCGCACAGCACGCGCAGCAGATAAGTGTCGAACGGGTCGTCGGCGCGGTTCATGGTGCCCCCTGCAGCGAGGAAAAGCATGAGTGATCGTGTATTTTGCCTGCGCCAGAGCGGTCAAGCGGCGCGCTAGGGTAATCCATGAGCAGGCAGCCGCACTCCGTCATCTTGCGCGGAGCCCCGCCGCACAAGGTTGCGCGGCCCATATTTTGATTGCTATAGGCTAAATCGGTCTGCCCGCGTAGGCGTTTCTTTTGGCGATTTCCATACTGCATCCATCACGCCGCACGATCAGCCGACGCTTCGGGCAAACGTCCCGGGCAATGCGCCAGAACCGTGCAGCGCAAACCGACTGGAAAGGAGAAACCATGTCGCTCATCAAGCAAGAGATGCCGGTCTTCGAGGCCGTTGCGGAAAGCGCGGAAGCCAGCGTCTATCGCAAGGTATCGTGGCGCCTGCTGCCGTTTCTCGGCGTGTTGTGGGTGCTCGCGTGGCTGGATCGCGTGAATATCGGCTTCGCCAAGCTGCAGATGCTGGACACGCTGCATTTCAGCGAAGCGGTGTACGGTCTGGGCGCAGGCATCTTCTTTCTCGGCTACTTCCTGTTCGAAGTGCCGTCGAACATGCTCCTGCAGAAGATCGGCGCCAAGAAGACCATCATGCGCATCACGATCTGCTGGGGCGTGATCTGCATGCTGCAGACAACCGTCTCGACGCCCACGCAGTTCTATATCCTGCGCTTCCTGCTCGGCGCATTCGAAGCCGGTTTCTATCCCGGCGTGATCCTGTACCTGACCTACTGGTATCCGTCGCAGCGGCGCGCACGCGCGTTCGGCACCTTCATGTCGGCTTCCGCCATCGCGGGCGTGCTCGGCGGCCCGCTCGCCGGCTGGATCATGACGTCGATGAACGGCATGAATGGCATGCACGGCTGGCAATGGCTGTTCGTCATCGAAGGCATTCCTTCGGTGCTCGCCGGGATCTTCGCGTTCTTCTACATGACGGACAAACCCGAGCAGGCGCGCTGGCTCAGCGACGCGGAAAAGCGCGTCGTGCAGGACGCACTCGAGCGCGATAACGCGGCAATGGGCGAACGCGGCCACTCGGTGCGCGAGCTCTTCACGAACCGCAAGGTGTGGCTGCTGATTGCAATTTTCTTCTGCCTGCTGTGCGCCAATTCCACGCTGACCTTCTGGATTCCGACCATCATCAAGGACCTCGGCATCAATACGCCGATGGCGGTGGGCTGGATCGCAGCGGTCGCGTATCTGTGCGGCGCGGTCGGCATGATCGTCAACGGCGCGCACTCGGACCGCAGCAACGAAGTGCGCTGGCACTTCAGCGGCGCGGCGCTCGTGGGCGGCATCGCGATGGTGCTGCTCGCGGTGCTGATGAGCATGAACGCCCTCCCGCCGATGATCGCGCTGCTCGCCATGACCGCATCGCTGATCGGCACCATGAGCGCGATTCCCGTGTTCTGGCAATTGCCGAACCGCTATCTTGCGGGGAGCGCAGCGGCCGTCGGCGTGGCGCTGATCAACTCGGTGTCGAATCTCGCGGGCTTCGGCGCGCCCTATGTGATGGGCCTCATCAAGAACGCGACCGGCAAGGTGTCGGCGGGACTGTATCTGGTGGCGCTCATCGAAATCATGGCGGCCGTGCTGGTGATCCTCTTCATCCGCACCCTGCGCGACAAGAACAAACAGGAGGCTTGATCGATCATGCAAGACGATTCGACTTTCGACGCAGGACGGCGGCGCTTCGCGGTCGCGCTCGGCGGCAGTGTGTTGATGGCGGCAAGCCCGCTCGGCGCGCAGGCGCAGACAGCGCCCAATCAGACCGGTGGTCCTGTTCAGCAGGACGGCCTGAGCCCGCGGCTCACCATGCACGCGCTGGATACGTGGCACGGTACGCCCGCAGCGGGCATGCGTGTCGAGTTGTTCCGCGTGGAAAGCGGCAAGCCGCAGTTGCTCAAGACCATCGCGCTCGCGCCAAGCGGTCGAAGCGAACCGCCGCTTTTGATCGGCGACGAATACCGCGCGGGTACCTATGAATTGCTGTTGCACGCGGACGACTACTTCGCCGCGCGCAAGGCCAGGCTGTCGCAGCCTTTGTTCCTGTCGAAGATTCCGGTGCGCTTTCGCGTGACCGACGCAAGCCAGCGCATTCACTTGCCCGTGCTGTTCGGACCCTGGAGCTACAACTACTATCGCGGCAGCTGACGCGGCGCGAGACGCAAGGAGAACCGCATCATGGCAGCAGGCATCACGACTCACGTACTCGACGTCGCGCTCGGCAAACCCGCGGCCGGCATGCAGATCGAACTCTACGACATGGCGATGCAACCGCCGGCGCTCATCGCCCGCATGCAGACGAATCGCGACGGCCGCACCGACACGCCGATCCTGCCCGCGGACAAGGCGCGTGCGGGCGACTTCGAACTGCGCTTTCACGTGGCGGATTACTTCAAGACACCGGACGTGTTCGCGGATATCGTGCCCGTGCGGTTTACCGTGGCCGAAGCGGCCGAGCATTATCACGTGCCGCTGCTTTGCTCGCCGTGGACGTTCGGGACTTATCGGGGCAGTTGACGATCTCTGCCTTGCAATCGGTCGATGCGTTCTGGAGCGGCGAATCATGTACTTCCAGCAGATCACGAATGCGGTCGCGCTCAAGGCACGCCAAGTCGATAACTCGCCGATTGCAGTCACCAGTGTCCGTCACTCTGGTCATCCGGCATGGTGAAAAGAACGCACCGAGACCCGCCTCGCCGCCGGCGGACACGACGCTCAGCGAGAGAAGCGCCGGGCTCCCGGAGATCCTGTTCGCGGCAAGGGCGCACGCCGCAGCCGCCATCAGCACACAGCCCACGCCCGCCAGCAAACCCCGAATGGTCATTTCGGCCGTGTTTCGGATGTGACACGCCGCGACGGTCCCGCAACGAAGCCGCAACCGCACGACCTTAATCCGTACTCATGCGCTCAACGACACCGAAAATGGCAAGCGCACGATAGCCCGTCCGGCCGTCAACCCCAACACTCACTGGAGATTGATCATGCCGATGACCTGCTACCTGACCCTCGAAGGTCAGAATCAAGGTGGTGCCGCGCGCGTGGCGGCTCACGCTCACGCGCACCTGTGAAGTCTGTTTGAACGAGCAGACCATCCCGCCGATCGTGGGCAGCCTGACGCCGACGCCCGCCGAGACTGTGCTCGTCTGCGACGCACCCGCCCTCAACATGGGACCCGAGATACCGCTTTACCAACGGTGATAAGGGCCGCGTGATGTCGGGGCTCATCATGGAGCCGGCACGCTTCGACGCAGGCAGCACGCAGGTGCTCATCGGCGGCAATCTCGCCGTGCGGCTGACCACGCCGACCTCGCACAATCAGAACAACGCGATCAGCGCGGTGCTGGTGCCGAGCCAGACGGTCGTGCTGATCTCGAGTTGAACGACGGACCGCAGACTGAGGCCGGCGCCGCAGCCGTCAGACTCGCGCACTGAACCGACGCGCCCGTACCGCCCTTTCAACCCGGTTCCTGCCTTTGCGCTTTGCTTCGAAGAGTGCTTCGTCGGCAACCTGCATCAGCGCTGCCCTCGAACATTCTTCGGGCGCGCTCGCTACCCCGATCGATGCCGTAACAGGACCCAGCGCCTGGCCATCGTGATCGACGGCCAGCGCAGCAATGCTCGCGCGAAGCGCTTCGGCCCGAAGCACCGCCTCTTCGGGACCGAGGCCCACCATCAGAACCACGAACTCCTCTCCCCCGTAGCGAAACACGAGGTCCGCATCACGGGCCGTCTGCCGCAGCACGCGACCTACGGCGCGCAAGACGGCGTCCCCTGCGTCGTGCCCGTGGTCGTCGTTGAAACGCTTGAAGTAATCGATGTCGATCATCGCGCACGACAACTCCAGACCTGCCCGCGCAGGCTCCGTGAGTTCATCGCGGAGCCAGAGATCCAGCTGCCGCCGATTGCGCAAACCGGTCAGGGAATCGGCCATTGCGAGTTCGCGCAGCGTATCGCGCAGATGCAGATTGTCCAGCGCCAGCCCCACGTTCTCCGCAAGCATGCGCAGGTACTCGTCGAACGAACTCTCTTGCTGCGCACCCTTCTCGTGTTCGAGATAAAGCATGCCGAGCGCACCGTGCTGCCCTGCAAGCGGCAGGCAGCATGAATCGGGAATGACGTCGCCTCGAAGCTGCAAATGCGCACACGGTACGTCGAGCTGATGGCCCACCGGACGATGCAGGCTGCCCCGACGAATGCCCCAGCATGCATCCGCCGGGAATTCGGTTGCTGAATGTTGGGGGTCTTTCCAGGAACAGGCGGCCACCATCACATTTCGATCCGCGTCCAGCAAATACAGCCGGCCGCTCGTCTGCGGCAGAAGTTCGGGTGTGAACCGCTCGACGACCCCGATCAGGTCTTGGGTGTCGTTGCAGCCATGCAGCCGCTGAGTCATGCGCGACAGCGCGTCACGCATGGCGCGATCGGCCTCTCGCTCACGCTCCAGACGCTGGCGCACCAGGCCGTTTTCGCGAAACACGCGCAATGCCTGCGCCATGTCGCCGATCTCGTCGATCCGGTCATAGCGCGGCGGTTCCACCGCGAAGTCCTGAGCGGCCAGCCGGTTCACCACGTCGCTCAGCTTGACGACCGGATGCAGCACACGCCGGCGGAAAATGAAGTACAGCACGAAGAGAAACACGAGTCCGGTCACGACCAGCATCGACTCCGCCACGAGCCGCCACGCTCTTGCTACTTCTTCGGCGCGTTGCACCGCGAGGTCGGTCCGTTGATCGAGACGATACTGAAAGCGCTCGACGTCCTGACGTATGCGTTCGAGCTCACGTCCGAATTCCGTGGAAAAAGCGATGTCGATCGCCTTGTTCCGGTCGCCGGCCGAGGCAGCGGCGAGCGCAGCCCGTTCGATGTCGCGCATCCCGTCGGCCAGACGCAGGGCGTCGTGCAGCGCATCGAGTTCATCGGCGCGCGCACCGGCATCGGCGATATGACGCGTGCGCTCCTCGACCGCGCCAAGCGACGACAGTTCATGTTGATAGGCGGCGAGGTCGGTGGGATGTCCGCTCACCACGTACTGCCGGGCAAGCGCACTGAGTGTGTTGACTTCCACGTCGAGGTTGGAGGTCGCCTGGTCGAGCGCATAGCGTTGCGCGACGGCTGCCCGCTCTGTCTCCTGGGCCGACGATGCCGCCAGCATGGCAGCGCCCGAGGCGAGCGTGAGGGTCACGGTCACCGCATAGGCCCAGTTCGTGATGGTTGATAAGCGCATGCTGCTCCTGCTGGTGTGACACGCCCGCTACGCGGACGGCAACGCCATTATGCGGGCATTTCTCATACTTTACGGTGCTTGGGGTCCTTCTCTTTCGGCCTGGATGCCTGAGAGGCCAGGGGTGTCGATCCTGACGTGTGGCATCGCGACGATGAGGCGTCCAGTCGTGTCAGTTGCTGCACTGACATCTTATGGAGGCAAACCGAATGGCGGATGCATCGAGGTCGATGCGGTGACCGCGGCTGGTCGCGCAGGCGAGGGCGAACGGCCCGGCGATGACGGCACGTAGGGACGAATCGGCAGGAAGCGCACGATGCCGTTGGAACTCGCTCAGACGATCCAGACGCTACGCAACCGGCATGGGGAGAATGAGGAAACCTTGTCGCTGTCCAATCAGTAACCACCATCTCTTGCGCGAGTGGTCCGAGACCAGATTTTGCAAGACGCGGTTCCGGCGAGGCACCGTGTTTGAGTCGCAGCCGATTCAGCCCGGCTCACTCCTCGCCCGCAGGGCTGCACATTGATTGAGAAGCTGCGTACGCCTTTGCTCCAGTTCGGCGCGACGCGCGTGAAGAAGTTGAAATTCTCGCTCGGTTCGCTCGAGGTGCATGCCGTCTTCGCGTGCTGCGAGCAAGCGCTCATGGCATTGATCCGATAACCGCCAGCATTCCGCGATCTGTCGTTCGACGAGCGTCATTTCTTCCTGTCCGGTCAAGCTTGACATCTTTACGCCTGCAAAAATAACCCGCTGATCGACACCTCGATACAGCGGGTTGTTCCTCGAATTGGCCCTGTGGGCTCTGTCGTATTGGCACCGTTCCATTCAATGTGGCGGTGCTGCTCTCTCAGGTTCGAATTGCTTATGTCGTACAAAAGATAGCTTACAGAAACATAAACTTTATACCGGGGTTAACCCTTTGCATCACAGGCAGACGCGTGTTGGGATGTCCAACTCACCTGGCAAGGGCACGGCAGGCTCGAGGTCGTGAGGACGCATCTCGTGGAAGACCGCGCGTTCTGAGCGTGGCCGTGCGCATCAGCGGCGCTCGAAGAAGCGGTTGCCCGGCCTCGGCAAGCCAAGATGCTCCCGCAGGGTCGTGCCCTCGTATGCGCGCCGAAAGAGACCGCGCCGTTGCAGCTCGGGCACCACCTTCCTGACGAAATCATCGAGGCCTTCGGGCAGAGACGGGAACATGACGTTGAATCCGTCGCTGCCCTCCTCGACGAGCCATTGCTCCATCTCGTCGGCGATCTCCTGCGCGGTTCCCACCATCTGCAAGCCGGAATAGCCGCCGACGCGCTGCGCCAGTTGCCGAACCGTCAGCCCTTCCGTGCGCGCCATCTCGATCACGCGTTCGCGTGCGCTTCTGCTTGCGTTGGTCTCGGGAATCTCGGGCAGCGGGCCATCGGGATCGAACGACGAGACATCGTGGCCGAGCGCAATCGACAATGAAGCGAAGCCGCTGTCGTCGTGCACGAAGGTGTCGAGCAAGGCGCGCTTCTCCTGCGCTTCGTCACGCGAATCGCCTACGACAACGAACGCGCCAGGCAAGATCTTCAGATGCTCGCGCGCGCGGCCGGCGCGTTCCATGCGGCCTTTGACATCGGCATAGAAGCGCCTGGCCGCCGCGAGATTCGGCTGCGCCGTGAAGACCGCATCGGCAGTCTCGGCGGCAAGCTGCCTGCCCGCGTCCGACGACCCCGCCTGCACCACCACTGGCCAGCCCTGCACCGGCCGCGCGATGTTCAACGGCCCGCGCACCGACAGATACGGCCCCTTATGATCGAGCACGTGCAGCTTGTCCGGATCGAAGAAGAGGCCGCTTTCGGTGTCGCGGACGAATGCGTCGTCGGCCCAGCTGTCCCACAGACCCGTCACGACGTCGTAGAACTCGCGCGCGCGTCGATAGCGTTCGTCGTGCTCCATGTGCTCCTCGCGGCCGAAGTTTCGTGCCGCATCCGGATTCGACGTGGTGACGAGATTCCAGCCCGCGCGCCCTTCACTCAGATGATCGAGCGACGCGAAACGCCGTGCGATGTGATACGGCTCGTCGAAGGTGGTCGACGCCGTCGCGACCAGCCCGATGCGTTCCGTCACCGACGCGAGCGCGGACAGCAGCGTGAACGGCTCGAACGATGTCGCGGTATGGCTGCGCTTGAGCGCGTCCACGGACATGTTGAGCACGGCGAGATGATCGGCCATGAAGAAGGCATCGAAGCAGGCGTGCTCGAGCTTCTGGACGAACTGTTTCAGATGCCGGAAGTTGAAGTTGGCATCGGGATACGCGCCGGGATAGCGCCATGCGCCGGTGTGCAGGCTGACCGGACGCATGAACGCGCCGAGATGGAGTTGTCGGGAGTGTGGCATCGCGGGGATGAAGGAGGGAGTGAGGTAGCGGGTCAAGTTACTTCAACTCGCGGAAACTCGCTCGATTGCGCCCGGCCTCATGAACCACCGGCGTTCGGGCACAACGGCGGGCACGCGTAAGCCGCCGGCATCCCGTTCAAAGATGTCCCGGCCGCGGGTCTGGAACGAATCCATCGCGATTGGGCATGCGGATGGCAGCCAGCGAACGGGCATCGAGAAGCGTGTCGTCGGGAACGACGCCGTTCTGATTCAGGATCCACGCGCTCAGCGCATACACCTCGTCCGCGCTCAACGATTGCGGCGCGTCATACGGCATTGCGCGGCGGATGTAATCGAAGAGTGTCGTCGCGTACGGCCAGTAGCTGCCGACCGTGCGCACCGGCTTCGCACTCGTGAGCGTGCCGCGCCCGCCGACCAGCTGGTCGCCGAGCACGCCCTCGCCTTTCGCACCATGGCACGCGGCGCACTTCGCCGCGAAGATCCGTGCACCGGTCGCCACGTCGCCGCTGCCCACAGGCAGGCCGTGACCGTCAGGTGCGACATCGATGTCCCATGCGGCGATGTCCGCGGCGCTCACGGGCGTGCCGATGGCGCTGATGGCGGCGCGCGGCGTCGCATCTGCGGCCGTGCCATGCGAAGCACGTCCGTCTCGGGACGGACCCGAGCAGGCCGCCAGAGAGAGTACCGTCAGACCCACAA
Organism: Caballeronia sp. LZ035; assembly: GCF_031451175.1. NCBI lineage: Bacteria > Pseudomonadati > Pseudomonadota > Betaproteobacteria > Burkholderiales > Burkholderiaceae > Caballeronia > Caballeronia sp. LZ035. The sequence continues at coordinate 565,564 of NZ_JARUXS010000002.1, read as the reverse complement.
TCAAAGGGCGCAGGGAACGCAGGTTTGGAACGGCGTCGCTATGCATTTTTCACGCTGCCATCGGCGCCGATGCGCCATTGCTGGATGCCGTTGTAGTGGTAGTTCGAGTTCAAGCCGCGCGCGGCAACCAGCGCTTCGCGTGTTGGCTGGACATACCCGGTCGAATCCGTCGCCCGCGAGAGGATCGTGGCCGGTTCACCGTTCCACACCCATCCGGAATGAAAACGGGTGAGCGCACGATCACGCACCGGGCCATCGAGCCGCGCCGGTTGCCATGATCGCCCGCCATCGACGGACACGTCGACTCCTCGGATAGCGCCGCGTCCCGACCAGGCCAGCCCTACGATCGGGTAATAGCCATGAATCGTCAGCGTGTGCCCGGGCGAGGGCCGTGTGATGACCGATTTCGCGTCCATCTCGAACACGAACTGGCGGGCGCGGCCGTCGGCCAGCAAGTTCGTGTACTTTGACGTCTCCTCGCGCGTTTCGAGCGGGGCATCGACGAGCTTCAGCCTGCGCAGCCACTTGACATGGGTATTGCCTTCGAAGCCGGGGACCAGAAGCCGCAGCGGATAGCCGTTCTCCGGCCGCAGACGCTCGCCGTTTTGCGCGTACACGACGAGCGCATGATCGAGCACGCGATCGAGTGGCAGGCTGCGCGTCATCGCCGCCGCATCCGAGCCCTCCGCGAGGATCCAGCGGGGTTCCTGGCCATCGTTCGTAGCGAAGCCGCCAGCGGCCTCGATCAACGTCGAAAGCCGGACGCCGGTCCACTCGCAGCACGACAACAAACCGTGCGTGAGTTGCACAGGCAAGCCGCTCGGCCCTTTCCATTCGCTCGCGGTGTTGCCCGAACATTCCAGGAAGTGCACGCGAGATTCGGAAGGCAGCCGCAGCACGTCGTCCATCGTGAACAGCTTGGGCTCACGCACGAGACCATGGATCACCAGCCGGTGCCGATCCGGATCGATATCCGGCACGCCGGCATGATGGCGCTCATAGACGAGCCCGTTCGGAGTGATCGAGCCGTGCAGATCGGCCAGGGGCGTCAGCGACGAAGCCGCGCCCGGCACCGGCCACGCACGCGCCGCACGACGCACGACGCCGGACTCGTGCGGTGACGGTTGACCATAGGGCGGGTCGAGAATCGGTGCGCCGGGTACACGTGTCCACGGCTCGACGCTGAGCGGCTGCAAAAGTGCGGAGGCGGCATGCGCGTGCGGCGTCACGACTGCCGACAGCGCGAGACCGCCCAGCATCCGGCGTCGCGGCGAAGCGGGCGCTTGTGGGTCGGGCTTCACGGAAGCGCGCGACCGGATGGCGGAAAACGATGAGAAGCGCGGAATTTTCGGCATGCTCGATCAGTCGGTCAGAGGGGACAGCAGTCGGGCATCCAGGTATGCGTCGCCGTTCTGCGAGGCACAATCGAGATTGCGGCGATGCTAACGACGACGATGTTGTCGCTGTAAGCGTCGCTGCGACATTCATGGCCGAGTATGTCGCTCGGCGTGCCTTGGCCGTCCAGGAATTCTTGCAGCCTCAGCGGAAGCTTGCGCCCACATGCGGCGCTTGCAGATAAGGGCCCTCGCCCAGCAGCTTCTCGCGCAGCGTGCCTTCGGCATAGGCGGTCTTGTAAGCCCCACGCCGCTGAAGCTCAGGCACGAGATACTGGACGACATCGTGGAAGGTGCGCGGCGACTCCACCCACGCGAGATTGAAACCATCGATGCCCGTGTCTTCCATGAGCGACTGCAGTTCGTCCGCGACTTGCGCGGCATCGCCGACCACCACGGCGCCTCTTCCGCCGATCGCCACGAACTCCACGGCGTCGCGCACAGTCCATTCGCGCTCGGGGTCGAGCTTGCTGAAGGACGCGAGCGCCGACTGGCCGGCGTCCGTATCGACATAGCTCAGGGTGTCGTCTGGCCGATAGCGTGACAGGTCGATTCCCGTCCAGCCCGAGAGCAACGCAAGCGCCCCGTCATGGCTCGCCCGTTGCCTGTACGCTTCGTAGCGTTCCTGCGCCCGCTGGGCTGTCTCGTCGACGATCACGGTGAGCATGGCGAAAAGCTGAGCGCTGTCCGGTGCGCGTCCTGCCTGCTCCAGTTCCGCACGCATGGCGCGGGCCGAGGAGCGCAGGCCATTGCGCGTCGGCGCGCCGAGAAAGATGCACTCGGCGTGGCGTGCCGCGAAACGTGTGCCGCGCGCCGATCCGCCGGCCTGAAACAACAGTGGCGTGCGCTGCGGCGACGGTTCGCATTGGAAGATCCCTTCGCTTTCGAAGTAGCGGCCTTTATGCACGATCGGGCGCACCCGTTCGGGATCGGCGTACACACCGCGCTGCCGGTCGCGCGTGACCGCGCCCTCCTGCCAGCTTCCTTCCCAAAGCCGATAGCAAACCTCCAGGAACTCGTCAGCGCGATCGTAGCGTTCATCGTGGGCGCGCAGTTCCGTCTGACCGAGACTGCGCGCGCCGCTCTGCAGATAGGACGTCACCACGTTCCAGGCGACCCGGCCACGAGTCAGATGATCGAGCGTCGTGAAGCGCCGCGCGAGCAGATACGGCGACTCGTAAGCCACGGAAACCGTGACGCCGAAGCCGAGATGTCGCGTCGCATGCGCCATCAGCGGGATCAGCGGGACCGGATCGTTCATCGGCACTTGCGCGGCGGTACGCAGCGCCGCCGCGGGGCTATCGCCGAACACGTCGTAGATGCCGGTGACGTCGCCCAGGAACAGACCGTCGAACAGGCCTCGCTCGAGCACTTGCGCCAGATCGACCCAGTAGTCAGTGTCGAGATAGCCGACCGAACGGTCGTCGGGCGCCGTCCACTGACCGGGCGCAAGATGTCCGACGCAATTCATCATGAAGGCATTCAGGCGGATGTGGCGAGGCATGGCGGAGCGGCTGGCGGAACGTGAAAACCAGCGATTCTAGTGTTCGCCACGGGCGTCCCCAAACGCGCATTTGTCACACGCTTAGCAGCGCGCGCATGGAAAGGAAAGCACGAACGCCGATAGCGTCCTCTGCACGCGATGCAAGCAACGCGAGATATCCATAGCGTTCGAAGTTATTTGCGACCCTGCGCGCACCGCACTAGCATCACCTCTCTTCCAACTGACCACGCCTGCATATGAAGACCACCACGCCGATGAAGTCCGCATTGCTTTCGATCCTTCTTGCCTGGGGCGTGGCCTGTGTGCAGCCGGTGCAGGCAGCGAGCCAGACCGTTCGAGTCGGCATCATGTCGGGCGAGGACGAGGACGTCTGGCGCGCGGTCGCAGCCAATGCGGCGAGGCAAGGCATCACGGTGAAGATCACGACCTTCTCGGACTACACCCAGCCCAACGAGGCCCTCGCGCAGCACGACCTCGACGCCAATTCGTTCCAGCACAAGCCGTATCTCGATGCACAGATTCAGGCGCGCCACTACGACATCGTGCCGGTCGGGTTCACCTATGTGCAGCCGATCGGACTCTATTCGCGCAAGGTGAAATCAGTGGCGGACCTGCCGCAGAACGCGGCCATCGGCGTGCCGAACGACCCGAGCAACGAAGGCCGCGCCCTTCTGCTTTTGCAGGCCAATGGCGTCATCAAGCTGCGCGACAAGGTCGGCCCGCTGCCGACCGCGCGCGATATCGCCAGCAATCCCAAGCATGTGCAGATCAAGGAGCTCGATGCAGGCATCGTGGGGCGCGCCATTGGCGACCTCGATGCCGCCGTGGTCAACACCGACTGGGCCATCAAGGCCGGTATCAGGATTCCGCAGGAGCGCATTGCACAGGAGAGCGTGCCGGGCAATCCGTATCGCAATTTCATCGCCGTGAACGCGAAGGACGCACGGGCGCCGTGGGTGAAAACAATCGTGGACAGCTATCAGCAAGCCGATGTCGCCTCGACGATCCTGAAGGTCTATCACGGTGCAACGCTGCCTGCATGGGACGGCGCGCCGCAGAAGTAAGGTTTCACCGGGCGCCGCGCTTGCGGCTCCGGTGGAATGACCATCGCGAGCCGGTCGTGCCTCACCTCTCTGTTTCGTTCGGCACCCGTCGGGGCGATCAGCCAGTGTCTACCCGGAGCGCAAGCACAGAGGCAATCACGCCGCAGGGTTCATAAAGCCCGATCATCCCGAACGGCGTCAAGATCGCCGCCGACTTCAAGGGGCGTCACTCACACCGTCGCACACAGAGAGTCCGTCCGGCGTGCGCGCCGGCGAATGAATCGACATTCATCAGACCCACCATGTCGTCGGCAAAAGCCAGGCAGCCGCCCGCGAGAAAGGGCGCCCAGGACGCCGCCACATCAAAGGCGCCGCATTAGTACATCTGGAGGTCACCGGGCGAGCAGCGATCAATCCTTATCCACGTACCGATTGACTACGCGGCGAGGCTAACACTGTCGACTCGAGAATCGATCTTCGCAAAGAGGGTTGAGATCGCGTTCAACTGACCAGGCATCAGATGTCGAGAGGTCAGGATGTGCGTGACCCGTTGACGCCAGTAGTGCGGCGGAAAAACGGGACATGCGTGGGCCAGATCGAGAAAAACAACAATCCGCAAGTGCGCAAGCTCTGCGTCAATCAGACGAAGCTCGTACGCGCTCATGTGGGGCTGGGTCGACGTTTCCATTCAAATGGTAACGGCACAAGAAGGCTATTCTGTAGCGCCGGTTCGTGCGTGGGCGTCGCACTATGCTCACGGGCTTTTTTACGTCCCGCAAGGGTTGCATCGACCTTCCCCTCCCGCGCCCAGTCCGTCGGCGGCGGACACGCGCGGTCAAGCTGAGCGCGCCCCCAACGAGGGCCAGCGACCCCCGAACCTGCTCTGAAACAAAGCGGGCAAACGGCGACTCGGCTTTTGCCTTAAGCGTCGGAACATCGAGACAAGCTTGCTGGCCATTCAACCCTCCGCCAAGCCGCTGTCACTGGCACGCTCAATCGCGCATTCCACCGTATCAATCGCCAGCCTCGAATATCCGGCCATTCCCGACACCACACCTTTCAAATGAAAAACTTTTAAGTAATTGCATCAGATTTCTGAAAGCTTGCCGTTATTGAATCCATTCAATGCTATTCGTGGAAGAAGAACAAAAATGGAATCGGACGCACGCTTGATCGATCTGTTGCAACGCAAAGTCCTCGCGCATGCCGGGATCGGCCTTTTCGTCGCCAGCGCGGCGCTATCCGGCTGCGGCGGCACTGACCATACGCCGGCTTCGGTCAATTCGGCCATGATCAATGCGCCAGCCAGTTGCCAGTCGACCGCCGCGGTGGCCGATGTAACGGGCTATCCGATCTTCCAGGTCGACTCACGCAGCGCCGATATGTGCTCCGTCATCGCCCACTACAACGCCGGCTACGCCATCGTTGCCGATGCCGAAATCGACCCCTGGAGTCCGGCGGACCAGGCGCCGACCTTCGCCGCGCTCGACGGCGTGCAAGCCGTCGATCCCGCCTCCGACAGCCTGGTGATCAACTCGGTGCCGGCATCGTCCGCACCGCGAACGTCGAGCGGCGACGCGGTCACGCAACGCTTCGTACTCGCCCGCTCGACCGATGACAGCAACGCCCCGACCGAATGCGCGTACGCAGGCAGCACCGACCAGCTCGATGCCCAGGTCGACGACTGCCTTGCCACGTTGCGCGCGGCTCAGACCAACGGAAACGGAGCGAGCATGACCGCCGTCGCCACCGCGAAGTCCCAGCTGCGCGCAGTCGCGAAGGACTCGCAGGTGCCCGGCTTCGCCTTGCCGGACGACAACGCATGGACCCTGATCGGTTCGAGTCGTCAGACACTCCAGTTGAACACGCGCACCAACACGTACTTCGCGGACCAGGCCACAGGCAACGTGACGCTCAACCTGTCGGTCTTCCGGCTCAACTCCTATCTGAACGACGACTACTATCTCGTGCGCGCGGTATGGGCGGCCAATCCGCGTGTGAAAGGCGCCTGCGATTCCAGCTATTGCGGCTTCTTCAACAACGACCACACCCTCGCCTTCGATCTCACGGTGCTACGCAACGATAGCTCCGTGGCCGGCATCATCGAAGGTTCATGGCCGTCGACCCTGGTTCGCAACAAGTCGCGCTCGGAGAAAGTGGGCGCGGGACTGAAGGTCGGCGACAAGGGACCGGAAGCCAGCGTATCGAGCGAAGTGGCGACGAGCTATTCCTATAGCGCCGTCAACATCATCAACTCGTCGTCGGACGGACAGCTCAAGTTCTCGCTTTCGCACGCGACCTCGGTCGGATTCAGCTACGGCGGCGATCTTTTCGATGCCGATCCGACCACCGTGAACGGCGTCCAGATGACGGCCTGGGGCCTGTTCCGCATTCCCAACGACGGCAGCCCTCAAGCCAAACCCGACGACGTGCGCGTCACGGTGAAGGAAATGTCCGGCAACTTCGGCTTCTACCAGCGAGCCGGCGCATTCCCGATGGCCGTGCTGTTCAATTCGGCGTCGCTCTATGGTTATCGCAACGAGAAGCCCTACACGATCACGGCCTCGCCACCGGTTTTCGATGTGAGACTGCTGGCGAACAACGGCACCTATCAGTCCATCGATGCGGAGAATCCCACCCCGCTGCTGCTGAAGCCTGGACAGTCGACCACCGTCGATGTCTACGCCGGCGACGCCTCCACGCCTTACCGCCTGGGCTGGCAACTCGTCGATGCACCGTCGTGGCTGGTCACTTCCGCAGGCAAGGGTTCGAGATACGCAGGTTACAAGCGCGTCACGGTGAAGGCGAGCGACAACGCCACGGTCGGCTCGACGGACTACATTCGCTTCAACACGATGCCCGCCGCCGCAGCGCCCTCCACGCGAGGCGGACCGCTCGAGATCCCGGTGACCATCGTCAACTGACGCAACCGCGCGCAAGCCGGTCGATCGAGGAACGCACGCTCATGTATATGTTTCTGCCCTTTCTGCTGGCACTCGCGAACTGCGTGTTGCTGGGCGTTTCCCGTCTTCGCTCGCGCGTGGTCTGGAGCTACGCAATCTGGACCGTCACGCTCGTGGTGACGATCGCATGGTTCTTCCATCACGCGACCGACCCGCTCAACTTCTCTTTCTGACGCGACGATGGATACCTCCGACACGCCCCTCGAATCGATCGTAGGGAAGCTCAACATGCTCGGCCTGCTTGGCATATCGCTGATACTGGCGATCGCGTTCTACTATCAGTTCGCGCACGGTGAGCTGCCCTGTCCGCTGTGTCTCCTGCAACGGGCTGGCTTCATCGCGATCGGCATGGGTTTTTTGTTCAACTTGCGCGTCGGCGAGCGCGGCGCGCACTACGCGATGATTCTCGTCGGCAGTCTCGTTACCGGAATCATCTCGATCCGGCAAGTCTCGCTTCATTTGCCGCCCGGTGACGCGGGCTTCGGCTCGACCCTTTTTGGCCTGCATTTCTACACGTGGTCGCTGATCGCGACGCTCGGTGTCGTGTGCTATGTCGCGCTGATGTTCCTTGCGAAAGACGCGGCCGGCGAACGGCAGGCTATTCACGAGGCATCCGGGAACGGCAAGGCATCGCGCGCGATGTACGTGCTCTTCGCGCTGCTGGTCGCGGCCAACCTTCTTTCCACGGTGCTCGAGTGCGGCGCGGGTCAATGCGACGACAACCCGATCCATTATCAGTTGCTCAAGGACTGAAACGACACGCCGGGCGTGCGAATGCTCCGCTTCGACCAATCACCATGAAGATCCAGAATCTGCGCGGCTGGGTTCCGTACGGCCAGAAACGCCGGCTTGCCGCACTGACTGCCTTGCTCGTCGCAGCCGGCGCGAGCGCGGCCATTTATCTGTTATCGCCCGGTTCCGTGATCGCGGCCATGCCGCTGTTCGCCGCTGCCGTGTTCATCGAATGTGCGATCGGGCTGGCCCCTGCGATCTGGACATTCGCGCTGGCCCTTGGCATCGGCGGAATGCTTGTCGTGCCGCGCAGCGATGCCAGCGAACTGTTCGTCACGCTGCGTGCAGGGATCGTCGCCCTTGCGCTGATTCTGATGATCGAGGCATTGCAGCGCGCCCGATACGGCATGCGCCTTGTCGGATCGGTTGCGCGATCGCGCTACGAGATCCTCCTTCGCCACGACAACGCGCGTTCCCTGGCGGATCGGGCCATCGGGGAAACACCGCGACCGGAGCGGGACGCGGCCCTCCCTGATCCGGAGCACGCGCACTCGGCTCAACTATCGGCGGGAGCGTCCAGCGACGACTGGCGTCGCTGTTCCATCCATCTGCCGGGAGACGAGCACGCGGTCCTGCTGTTCCACGGCATGTCGAGTTCCCCGCTCGAATTGCGCTACCTGGCGCGCTTCCTCAACGACAAGGGATTCACCGTCCGCATTCCCATGCTGAACGGCTATAGCGTCGACTCGTCCGAGGGCAACATGGAGGAGTGGATCGAAGCGGCACTGCGCGAGTTCGACCTGCTCGCCGCGCGCTATCGCCACGTGTCGATCGGCGGGCTCTCGATGGGCGCGACCCTCGCGCTGCGGATCGCACAGGATCGTCCGCGCGCGCGTTCACTGGCCTTGCTCTCGGTCTCGCTCGCCTTCGACGGCTGGGCGATTCCGTGGTATCTCGATCTGATCAACCTGATGTATTACACGCCGCTGCGGCGACATTACCGCTATCGCGAGTCGGCGCCTTTCGGCCTGCGCAACGAGGCGCTGCGCGCCAAGGTCGCGCGCGCCGTCGCGCGCGATGCGCTGAGCGAGATCGGTCCGCCGTCGCTTTCGCTGACGGCCATTCATGAAGGCGGGCGTCTGATGTCATCGGCGGCTGCGGGCATTGAAGCGGTAAGCACCGCAACGCTCGTCGTGCAGGCCATCGACGACGACACCACCAGCCCGCATAACGCACTGCGCGTGCTGGACCGGATCAGCGCACCGACAACACGCGCGGTATGGCTCGACGACTCCTACCATATCGTCACCTCCGACAACGAGCGCGAACTGGTGGCGCTGGAAACGGCCGCCTTCCTGCGCGAGATGGAAGCGAATGCGGTGGCCAGCGGCGTGGCCTATCCCATCGCATCCAAGGCACTGGCACGCTGGAATCGCCGCAACGTAGACGCCAGAGCGGGCTCACGGCAAGCCGCCTGAAGCGGGAACGGCGGGCTCAAGTTCTGCCGCGATCTTCCGTTAGCTGATTCGTAGCGGCCGCAACGTTCGACACGACGACGCCGGCCTCATCGCTCAAACCCGGAAGCTCTACACATCATGAAAAAGGCCGTGTTGGCCGATGCCATTGGCGGCGTCGTGCTTACTGTGTTCGTCACCGCCGTACTGACCATGCTGCATGCGCAGGTGGGAGGCAATCACGGCATCGTGAACTTCCTTGGCAGCGCGGAACTGCCCATCGTCGCGTCCGTTCTGATGCTCGATTCATTGCGCGAGGCGATCGGCTCGATCTACGAAGGCGAGCACCGGCAGAACATCTTCGTGGCCGGCATCATCCTGTTCGTCGTGGCTTTGTTGCTCGCCTCGAAAGGCGTCGATATCGAAGTGGCGCGGCATCACGCGCTGGAAAGCGCGGTGTCGTCCGCGAACGGCGGACCGGGCACGGCCGGCGCCTCGAACTGGCTGCACGGCGCGGAACAGGCCCTGCCGCTGCCGGCGTGGATCGTGCCCGCCAACGTGCTCGTCTGGGTCGCGGCCATCGTCGTGTCCATCTGGAATCGCGCGCTCGCCATCGGCGAGAAGGCGCGTTCGATCTCGATCGAAAACGTTCATGCCTTCGTGCGACTGCTCGATGAAAGCCGCCGCGGCGATGCGGTCGTCGCCTCGCTGCTCGAAGACGAGCGCCGCGCCCGCGCGGAACAGCAGAGCGAAGCGGCGGGCCGTGATCCGAAACGCCAGCGCGCCGCCCGGCTGCGCCATGCCCGCGCCATCGAAGCGCTGCAACTCTGCCTGCGTCGCGACATGGCCGACGCGCACGAAGCCGAATCCTCCATGATCACGGAAGGCGCCGCAAAATGATCCAACTCCTGCTCCATCTGCTCGGCGCGCGCTATATCAGCCGGCATCTGCCCAAGCTGCTCGTACTGGGAGCGATCTGGCTCGGCATCGGCGCGTTCGTCACCGCCGATGCGCTCGACGGCGCCTTGTGGTTTCCGCTGCAAGGCTTCGGTGTGCTTCTGGCTGCAGAAGGCCTGGCTGCCATCGTGCTGGCGAAGAGCGGCTTGTCGCTTCAGACGCGCTTTCGCTATGTCAAAGGTCTGATCGGCGTGCTCATCGGCGTATTGGTGATCGTGCGCCACAGCTATTCCGACTTTCTGCTCGCCATGATCTTCGGTGCGGGCTTCGCGCTCGAAGGCGCCTTGCTGATTGCGGCGGCATGGGTCGTACGATATCGCCACTGGCGCTCCACGATGGCGCTCGGCGTCGCGAGCATCGTGCTGGCGATCATTTTCTTTCAACCGTATCCGACGCATTATCGCGGCACGGTGCCCTATTGCATCGGCATGTGGATGGCCGTGAGCGGCTGCCGGATGATCTGGCTGTATCTGCGTCTGCGCAAGGCCGCGAAGGCTGAAGCAGCGCTGGCCTCCGTTCCCGAAGCAGCCCATGATTCACCCATGATCGTGCACGTCTGGACGCCCGTTGGCTCCGCCAAGAACAAGGCGCTGAGCCGTCCGGTGGTTGATCGCTATATCGCGGCGGTGGATGTGCATGGCGTCATCTCGACCGGCCACGCCGCCCTCGAAGCGGGAGCGCTTTATCTGAGTCTCTATCCCGCAGCGGAGATCGACCGCTCGCCCGAGGAATTCGCCCGCCTGCTGCGCGCGGATGCATCGAACAACGTGGCCGGACGTTTTCTGCCGAACTATCCCGAAGAGGCTGCCAGCTGGTGTGAATCGACGGCGCGTATCACCTTCCGCCGCTTCGACGCCGCGCGCCTCGATGCCTTCGCCCGGACCTACAAGGCGACCGAGATCTACAACCTCACCCATCGCACCGGGTCGAGCACGGTGGCCGAAGCCCGCGCGGCGGCGCGCGAAGGCACGGCCGGGCGCGAAGGCGGCTGGATGGACGCGGTTCGCCTCGTGGCGACGCCCGAATTATGGATCGCCGCGCAGCTCCGGCACCGCGCGCATACGATGGCATGGACGCCCGGCCTCGTGCTCGACTACGCACGCGCGTTGCGGGTCGTCACTCATCCGCCGGCAATCGGCTGGTTTGCACTCGCGGCCCTCAGCCTGAGGCAGGCGCGCCGCGCGCGCCGCAGCTAGCCTCCGGCACGCGTCATGGAAAAGTTCACCCATGTGCGGATCGTGATGGGCATGATCGTCAGTCTCGGGCTGACGCACATGCTCAAGGGCCTCAGCGCCGCCATTCAGCATCCTTCGCAGAAGAACATCTATCCGATCCACATGGCATGGGTCGCCTCGTTGATTCTCAACATCCTGCAGTTCTGGTGGTGGGAATTCAACCTGCGCGAAATTCCCGTGTGGACTTTCGGCATTTATATCTACCTGATCTTCTACGCGTTCATCATTTATCTGATGTGCGCCATGCTGTTCCCCGACAGCTTGCGCGACTACGCCGATTACCGCGACTATTTCATGTCGAGGCGCGCCTGGTTCTTCGGCCTCGCCTTTGCTGAAAGCGTGATCGACATCGGCGATTCGTTCATCAAGGGCGAACTGCACGTCGCCAGTCTCGGCGACATGTACTGGGTCAAGACGGCCGCGTTCGCGGTCGGCTGCCTCTTTGCGATACGCACGCGCAATCAGATCTATCATGCGAGTTTCGTCGCGCTGAATCTGCTGGCGCAACTGCTGTTCGTGGCGAACCTGTCGTGGAGCCATGCGTGAAACACGAAGCGGCCTGGGTGGAAGAATACGCGCGCACCGCCTCCGCCATCTGGCGTGACGATATCGTTCGCATCCGCAATGTCCGCCATTTCACATATCGCGCGCGAGACGACTACACGCCCTCCTACTTCGATGCCGACTACGACCTCGCCCGCCTGCACAGCGTGGACCTGGTGGTTTCGCGCTGGGCGCACGATTCGATTGCTCATGTCTTCGTGAGCTTCGGCTTCGACGACGGACGCTATCTGTCCATCTCGATCGAGACCCGACGGCGGATCGGCCAGCATTACTCGACCTGGAAAGGTTTCTTCCGCAACTATGATCTGATCTACGTGGTGGCGGACGAGCGCGATCTGATCGGCGTGCGTACCGACGTGCGGCGCGAGCGCGTCAACCTTTATCGCGCCGACGTGTCGCCGGACACCGCGCGCGCCTTGTTCAAGGATTATCTGCTGCGTGTGAACCAGCTCAACGAGCACCCCGAGCATTACCACACGCTCTTCAACAACTGCACCACCAACATCCTTCGTCACGCGCGCACCATCGCGCCGCACATGCGCTACAGCTGGAAGGTATTGCTGAGCGGACACGCAGACGACTACAGCTATCGCCTCGGACTGCTGGGCCACGCCTGTTCCTTCGAAGAACTCAAGCGTCGCAGTCTCATCACGCGGCCGAACGATGCCTCGATAGGCGACGACTTCTCGCACGTCATACGGCACAGCGCGTAAGCGCGCCACGCTGCAAAACGAATCGCCCGCTGCACACGTGCAGCGGGCGATTTGTCGTCAGGTCAGCGTTGGATCAGGAACGCGGGAACAGCGCGGAAAGCGTGTAATCGCCGCGAATGCTCGTGATGAACACGCCTTCGTTGTACGTTCCGGCCACGGTGGTCGTCGAGAACACGAAGTTGCCGCCCTGGAACACAGGCGAGCTCGGCGTCAGGCCGCCAAGCTTGCCATGCACCGTGTCGTACTCGATGCCGAGCGTGCGAATCTCGCTGCCCGCGTCGGGGAGCGGCTGAAGGCGGCTCGTGTCCACATTGCCGTCGGTGATGCCAAGCGGGACGATATTGCCGTCGTCGTCGAAGGTCACGCGCAGCGCGACCGCCACGCCATCCACCTCGATGGGCACGTTGTAGAAGCGACGGTGGTCGGTCTTGTCGTCGTCACCGTTGCCGAGTTTGTCGATGAACACCACAGGATAGCCGTTCAAGGTCATCCACGTGCCGGTGCGCGTGACAGTCATGACGCTGGACGCTCTACCCGTCGGCACGATGCCGATGGGTACCGTGCCCGCCATCATGGCCATGCCGTCTGCCTGCGGTACCGTGAGGAGCGCGCGGTCCAGCGAGCGGATGCCGAACGGGCTGGTGACCTTCAACATGAATTGCGCGTTCGTGGTGCCCGTCGTGTCGATGCTGACCGAACCCGGAAATCCGAGACCGTTCTTCGAGAACGATGCGACCATGGATTGATAGCCGGCGTCGAACGAAATCGCGGCATAGTTCGCCGGGGTCCGGGTGTCCAGCGCGCTGGCCGGGAAGTACACGCTCAGACCGCCTGCGTCCTTGAAATTGCGTCCATTGTTCTTGTAGACGACGGCGGAGGCCGTCGCCTCGGAAAGCGCGTTCGCAGCCTGCGCGGCCACGCCGCCTGCGCTCAGATGGGCAGCGAGATTGACGATGTCCGTTTCGTCCGCGCCGCCGAACGACGTGGAAGCCAGACGCGACTGCGCCACCACGAGCCAGCTCTGCGCATCCGTGACCGCGGAAGACAGCTGCTGTGCAAGCGTGTCCAGCGCGGAGCGCACCGCACCGATCTTCGAGAGGTCAACGAGCGAGAGCGTCGAGGATGCGTCCGCCGGCTCCTGTGCCTGCGCCTGCTTGAGGATGAACGCATCGGCGACAACTTGCCCGAAGGTCTTCGGGTCCGCCGTTGCGTTCTGAACCAGTGCCTGCCAGTTCCAGCCCGGGCCCGGCTCGTTTTCTTCCGAGGCAAGCAGATAGTCCGCGTAAGGCGCCAGCGCGTTCGCCACTTCGACGGTCGCCATCAGACACGCATCGAAGCCGATCACGTCGAAGTGAATGTTGGTCGCCGCGACCGCTGCCTGGATGGACTGCGTGAGTTGCGCGAGGGTGAACCCGTGTTCGCTGTTTTCGTCGTCGCCATAACCGGTCCAGCCGCCGCCGTGATCCCACAGCACCAGACGATACTTCTTCGCCGGGTACTTCTGCTTCGCCCAGGTGATGAAGTCGGTGAGCGTTTCGGGCTGACCCATGTCGACGGCGCCGAGATTGGCGAGTTCCGTCAGCTTCTGGTTTGCCACGCTGTAGCGACGTACGTTACGCCAGTCAGGCACCGGGCCCACCCGGTAGCTCTGCGCGGCACCGCCCGTCTCGATGACGATATTCGCGTTGGCGGGCGCCTGCGCGAGCAGCATCTCGCTCACATTGAGCGAGCCCGCGCCGCCTTCGTTCGGGGTATCGGCGCCCGACTCCAGATTGGAGCCGATCATATAGACGAGCACGGTGGTGTCTTGCGCCACGGGTGTATCGTCGTGGCCGCCGCAAGCGGACAGCAGCACCATGGCGACGGCCATCAGGCCCGCCACGGCGCGTTGAGTACGAGTTCGGATCATGTCTTTGTGAATGAAAGGGATTGCAGCAGAGTGCTCAACCATGCGTCCGCATGATTGCGCGGGTACGCTCGAGAATGTCCTGGGCCTGCTCGGGATCGGTGAACGAATTGCCCAAAGCACGTCTGGCCGAGGCACCCGCGATGTCCGAGGTATCCGATGCGTCCGCCACCGCGCCCGGCAGCAGATAACCTGCACAAGCGGTGTTGCGTGGCGGCATCGCGCCGGTCAAGAAGTAGTTGGCAACGTTCGTATCGACGCAGGCGGTTCCGTACGGAAACAAGCCATGCGTGTACTCGCCGTTCACGAGGATCATGCTCGCGGAAGGCAAGGCGGAAAGCGTGGCCTGCGCGCCGGCCAGCGGCGTCAGCATGTCGTTCTCGGCCTGCAACATGAGAATCGGCGGGGCCGACTTCGCTGCGTTCGACAGCGCGGGCTTGGCAACCGTGACCGGCCCCCAGTAGATGCACGGATTTTCCAGGTCGGAACTGCGGGCGATCGGCGCTTCACGCGTGATGACCTGCGCGCGGCTGACCCAGTACGCCGGGTTCGTCGACACCGGTGCGTCCGAACAGCGCACCGTCGCATTGACCCAGTCCGTCGGCGCCGAGATGTGCGAGTGGTCGCCCGTCACGGACTCGTAGTACTCGGAGGTTGAATCGGTTGCGATCTTTCTCGCGGCCTCGTCGAAGTGCTTGTCGTAGGGGAAGTAGACGCGCTGGGACAAGGCCTCGAAGTAGTCATCGGGCGTCAGGTGCAGTGCACTCGTCTGTGTGATCGCATGGGCCGCCGCCATGACGACGATCACACCGTCGACGGCGCTGTGGTACGGCATCACCTGATACAGGTGGTACGCGAGGAAGTAACGCGACCAGTCGGGCGCGTCGGTGAAAATCGAGCGGATGCCCGCCAGCGTATTGGGCAGCGCGACCTGATCGACCTTGGTGAAGGCGTAGAGCGAAAGGGTGTCGTCGTAGAGTTTCTGCTGCGCGACGGCCTGCGACTGCAGCGGCAACGGCATGTCGTAGTCCACGGAACTGTCGAGCACCATGTGTCCCGTCTGTTGCGGAAACAAGGCCGCATACCACGCACCGAGCAGCGTGCCGTAGGAATAGCCGATGTAGTTGAGCCTGGCGTCGCCGAGCGCGGCACGCAGGACGTCCATGTCGCGGGCGGTGGCGTCGGTGTTGATGAACGGCGCGAGCGGCACTGACCGACACGCTTCGGCATAGAGCCGGTCGTTGTACAGCGCGCGGTCGATGTTCTCCTGCGTCAGATGGTTCGGCAGCCAGTCGAGGTGCTGGAAAGAGGCGGACATCGAGCACTCGAGCCGGGTACTCCGGCCGACCCCGCGCGGCGAGAAGCCGACGAAATCGAATTTGCGCGACATGTCATAGAGACCGTGGTAACCGCCATTCGCCGGATTGACGAGGCGCGCCAGACTCGCCTTGAGCGCCCCGAACTGATAGCCGTCACCGCCCGGTCCGCCGGGGTTGAAGAGAATGGCGCCGACGCGCTCCTTCGGTGCGGCCGCAGCCACGCGCATCACGCCGATGGTGAGGTCACCGGCAGTGGGGTGCGCGTAGTCGATCGGTACCCTGAGTTCCGCGCAACTCAGGTCGGAACCTAGCGCGCTCACGGTGAGCGCGGGTATTCCATCGGTCTGTTCCGCGTTGCACGGGGCCCAGGCAATAGGTTGGCTCTTGTAGGTCGCGAGCGGATCCGGCTGTCCGTCGCCACCGCCGCATCCGGCCAGCAGCGAAGTTGCGACCAGGGTTAAGGCGATGATCGGCGCAATCGCCCTGGAAGCCAGGGTCTGGGCGGACATGCTGGTGCTCATCTGTGCTCATTCTTTTAATTTGACTGACAGATTGCTATTAACGGCGGGTAAAGCGAAAACTTTTGTAAGCACCTCGTACGGGCGATACCGGGTTGAAATGCGCGAGCAGTTTTGCCGGGAGGGTGCGCGACTGTATGGCGGGCGGTGGCACACGGAAGCACCTGCGCCTCGTGCTTGCCGCGCAGACCCAATGGCTTGCTTTACTGGAAATGCGGGTTCGGGACTCGTCATTCCGGGCGCGCGATCTCATGATTCCGGCGCGATTGCTGAGCCCCTGATCGAGTGCTTCGATATCGAGCGTGCAGGATGAAATCCGGGCGATCCCGCAATCGATCAACCCGGAAAGTCGTGACTCAAGGTAGCGAAACGGTGAGGCGCCTATCAGTACGCGTTGCTGTGAGTGACGTGACGGAAGCAGGCGTCAACATCCATCCTTCTCCGCGTTCGCGGACAGGGGCGCCGCGCGCGGCCATTCTAACGGATCGTTATGCAGCACGAACTCGCCGGAACTCCAGCTAGGGGCAAGCGGGATGGGAATGGCTCGATCGGGCTGTCACAGGCCGCCAACCGGACGAATCCGCCGGTACCAGCAGGCGCTCAAGCCGACTGACGTTCGCGCGCCCCGCTCCCAGACCCCGCCCTGGCTGGACCTATCAGATCCTCCAGCCTGGCACTACCGGCTCGATTATTGTTTGAAGATGCTTGATCAAACCAGCGAGTTTGCAATCGAGTTCCCCGAGAAAGCCTCAAAAAGGTGCAAGCCGCCGCCGAGTCTATTTTTGGCCAGCAGCACTTTGGCGTACCGTTCCGGGAATCACACCCGCTCTCTGCTTTCTTGTTCTTGAATGGCTTTCCTTTTGCGGGATGCTTGAGCCCCTGGCGGCCCGCGTGATTCACCAGTGTGCGCGACCGACGGCATGTCGACGCGCACGCTGCGTCCCGGACATTCGATTCTGAAACTGAGGAGACGGCAGTGAGAGTGAGAGCCCTACCCGACCACGGCAAGACGATCGAGCCTGCCACGGCGCCGCGCACGCCGGAGGTCAAACAGCGTCGTCGCCTGCGCCCACGCCTGAATTCCTATTGGTTGACCAGCGCCGTGCTGATCATCGCGGTCCTGCTGTGGCAGGCCATATCGATGGCCGGCGTCTTCCCCGCGTTCGCGCTGCCTTCGCCGGTGGCGGTCTGGCAGGCGTTCGTCGACATTCTGCGCAACGGCTACGGCGGCCAGTCGCTGATCGGCGACATTCTGATCAGCTGCTTTCGCATCCTTATCGGCTTCGTCGGCGCGGTCGCGATCGGCGTGCCCATCGGGCTTTTGATGTCCCGCAGCAAAATCGTTTTTGACATCATCGACCCGCTGCTGCAGTTCATCCGTCCCGTGCCGCCGCTCGCCTATATCCCGCTTCTGGTGGTGTGGTTCGGCATCGGCGAATTGCCGAAGGCCATTCTGATTCTCGTCGGCACCATCCCGGTCATCATCATCGGCACCATGTCGGGCGTCAAAAGCACGCCGCCGCTGCGCATTTCCGTGGCTCGCACCCTGGGCGCCACCAACGCGCAAATCTTCCGCAGGATCGTTCTGCCTTCAGCGATGCCCGAGATCTTCACCTCGATGCGTGTCGGGATCGGCGTGGCCTGGACCTGCCTCGTCGCCGCCGAACTGATCGCTGCCAGCAGCGGGCTCGGCTGGCTCGTGCAGTTCGCCGGGCAGGCGCTGCAGGTGGCCGTTGTCATCGTGGGCATCATCGTGATCGGGGTGATCGGCTACGCCATGGAACTCGTGATTCGCCAGCTCGAAAACTGGATCGTGCCGTGGCGCGGGCACGACTGAAAACCCACACCCTCAACGGAGACCAGACATGAAAACGAAACGCCCGAATCAAGCCGTGACCGCCGCCCTGTTGATCGGCAGTGTGCTGTTCGCCGCCGCCGCCGGTGCAGAGGGCAAGCCGCAGGTCATCATCGGCTACGAGGACAACGGCGCCGACCCCTACATGGTGTCGATGGCGGAGCATCTGTTCGAACGTCACATGAATGCGGATGTCGAGTACAAGCTCTTCAGCTCGGGACCGGCGGCCATGAGCGCGCTGGCGTCGAACAGCCTCTCGTTCATGTGCGGTCTGGGCGTTCCGCCGCTCGTCACGGCGATCGCGCAGGGCTTGCCGATGACCATCGTGTACAACCAGGAACGGTACACGAATGCGGCCGGCATCGTGGTCAAGTCCGACAGCGGCATCCGCGACGTCGCCGGTTTGCAGGGCAAGAAGATCGCGATCGTCGCAGGCTCGCAGGCCTCCTTCGAACTGGCGACCTTCCTCGCCGAGGCACACGTGCCCTATACGTCCGTGACCCAGATCAACATGGCGCCGCCGCAGATGCGCACCTCGTGGGTGACGAACTCGATCGACGCAGCCATCGTCTGGGATCCCGTGTTCAGCGCGTTGCGCGCGGCCGGCGGCAAGGCGATCAAGACCGACGGCGATCTGCCGCGCAGCTCATCCAGCTACAACGTCTGCATTGCCAACGCGGACTGGGCGAAGGCTCATCCGGATCTCGTGCGCGGCTTCGTCGCCGCGCTCGACGAGGGTTATCAGATCACGAAGAAGGACCCGGACAAGGCCATCGCCGAGATGGCTCGCCAGACCGGCGTCAGCGTGGATGTCGCGAAGAGCGAGCTGGCCGGCTACGAGCTTTTTTCCGGCGCCGATCAGACCACGCCGAATGTCATGGGCTCGGGGGCCGGCGTGAAGACTTCGGCGACGTATGAGACGCTCGTGAATACCGCCAAGGTGCTGAATTCGATCGGCCGTATCCAGACGGTGCCGTCGAGCTTCGAGATCAACGTCGCGCCGCAGTATTCGCAATCGCTGGCGCATTGAAGGTGCTGGATTGGGCACGCTCTAGCGTGCCGCTGACAACTTACTCGCCAGGCAGGAGACGGACTTGACTATCCTCATCGATTCGCTCTACAAGACCTTCGGCGGAACCTCCGCCCTCGAGAACATCAATCTGCAGTTTCAAGGCGGCGAGTTCGTCACCGTGCTCGGTTCTTCTGGCTGCGGCAAGACGACTTTGCTGCATCTTCTCGCAGGTCTGACTTCGCCTTCTCGCGGCAGCATTCATATCGACGGCGAAATCAAGGATCAGCCCGGCGAAGATCGTGTTGTCGTGTTTCAGCAGGCAGGGTTGTTTCCCTGGCTCAACGTCGAGGAGAATATTGAGTTCGGTCTCTCGCTTCACTCGGTTTCCAAGGCCGAGCGGCGGAAGGCCTCCGCCGACATCCTGCGGACCATCGGGCTCGAGAACTTCGCTCGGCATAAGCCGTATGAACTATCCGGCGGGATGCAGCAGCGGGTCGCCATCGCTCGTGCGCTCGTCATGAAACCCAAGGTCCTGCTGATGGACGAGCCCTTCGGCGCCCTCGATGCGCAAACGCGCAGCGCCATGCAGACGTTCTTGACCTCGCTTTGGGATCAGCTGCATTGCACTATCGTGTTCATTACGCATGATATCGATGAGGCGATTCTGCTCGGGACGCGGTTGGTGGTGTTGTCTTCCCGGCCGGGGAGGGTCGCGTTGGATGTGCCGATCGAGCTCGAGCGGCCTCGTACGCCGCAAGCCGCCTTTGATCCGCATTTTCTCGAGCTCAAGAAACAGGCTATGGGGATTCTTGCGCATTAAGGTTTGCGTAGGGCACAGGTTCGCTGCGGCACCCTCTTTCGTGGATTGCCCTTGGGCGCGTCGGGGTATTGGGGCTGCCCCTCCCCGGGGCGGGGGTAACTTTCTTTGCGGCTGCAAAGAAAGTCACCAAAGAAAGCAGCTTTTCTTCCCGCCCAAAGTCATCACACGGGCGCAGCACAGAACCTTGTTTCTGGCCCGGCAGTAGCGAGTGCCCTCATAGGCCTCACCGGGCTTGGATCGCGGACCCACCGTGACATCGCGCCATTGAACACACTGGTGCAGCCCTTGCATGCTCCGGCTCAGCGCTACGCGCTGCCGCAAGGTCCGCAAGGGAAACCCGTGGACATCAACAAACTAGTACAGGTGCTTAAAGCCCCAGCTCAGCGCTACGCGCCGCCGCAAGGTCTGCAAGGGAAAACCATCGAGCCCACGTGCCTTCGCAAGTTTGTCCCGGCCGTCCGAGTCCGCGTCAAGACTCCTTTTTTGCCAGACTCAGAAACCTGTCAATGCGAATGCCGCGGCACCGCAGCGCCCCGGCAACCCACAAGGAAATCAAGGTCGCAGCCCTCATCCGCCTGCAATACATGATCAACATAAAGCCGCGCGTAGCCGCCATCCCCATGCACACGCGGCGGCCGATGATCCCTCATGCGGCGCGCCAGCTCTTCTTCGCCAACGTCAAGATGCAACGTGCCCGCATCACAATCCAGTTCGATCCAGTCACCGTCACGCACAGCAGCTAGCGGCCCGCCCGCCGCCGCCTCCGGCGCCACGTGCAACACCACCGTGCCATACGCCGTGCCGCTCATCCGCGCGTCGGAAATCCGCACCATGTCCTTCACGCCGTCACGCAGCAACTTCGGCGGCAATCCCATGTTGCCCACCTCCGCCATGCCAGGATATCCCCTCGGACCACAATTCTTCAGCACCAACACAGAATCCCTCGTCACATCCAGCGATTCATCAACAATGCGCTCCTTGAAATGTTCCAGGTTCTCAAACACAACCGCGCGGCCGCGATGCTTCAGCAACTCCGGACTCGCCGCCGATGGCTTCAACACCGCACCACGCGGCGCCAGATTGCCTCGCAGCACACGAATGCCGCCATCGTCGATCAACGCATTGTCAAGCGTGCGGATCACCTCGTCGTTCGTATTCGGCGCAGTCTTCACGTTGTCCCACAACGTCCTGCCATTCACCGTCAGCGCATCCGGATGCGGCAGCAGTCCCGCCTCGCCCAACCGCCGCAGCACAGCCGGCAATCCGCCCGCGTAATAAAACTCCTCCATCAGAAAACGCCCCGACGGCATCAGATCCACAATCGTCGGCGTGTCCCGGCCAATCCGCGTCCAGTCCTCCAGTTCCAGCGGCACGCCAATGCGCCCCGCAATCGCCTTCAAATGAATCACCGCGTTCGTCGAGCCACCAATCGCCGCGTTCACCCGGATCGCGTTCTCGAAGGCCGCGCGCGTCAGAATCTTCGAGAGCGTGAGGCCTTCCAGCGCCATCTTCACGATGCGGATGCCCGACACGTGCGCAAGCACGTAACGGCGCGCATCAACCGCCGGAATCGCTGCGTTGTGCGGCAGCGAGGTCCCAAGCGCCTCGGCCATGCACGCCATCGTCGACGCAGTGCCCATCGTGTTGCAAGTGCCCGCCGAGCGCGACATGCCCGCCTCCGCCGACAAGAACTGATGCAGGTCGATCTCGCCCGCCTTCAACGACTCATGCAGTTGCCACACCGCCGTGCCCGAGCCAATGTTCTTGCCATCGAGCTTGCCGTTGAGCATCGGGCCGCCCGTCACGACGATCGCCGGAACGTCGCAACTGGCCGCACCCATCAGCAGCGCCGGCGTGGTCTTGTCGCAACCCGTGAGCAGCACGACCGCATCGATCGGATTGCCGCGAATGGCTTCTTCCACGTCCATCGCGGCGAGGTTGCGCGTGAGCATCGCGGTCGGGCGCAGGTTCGATTCGCCATTCGAGAACACCGGAAACTCAACCGGAAAACCGCCCGCCTCGTACACCCCACGCTTCACATGCTCCGCAATCTTGCGGAAATGCGCATTGCACGGCGTGAGTTCCGACCACGTATTGCAGATCCCCACGACCGGCCTGCCGTCGAATTCGTGATCCGGAATGCCCTGGTTCTTCATCCAGCTTCGGTACATGAAGCCGTTCTTGTCGGCGCTGCCGAACCATTGAGCGGAACGGAGCACGCGTTTCTTGTCAGACATGGTCGATCTTCCCGAAAGTGTCGAGGCCGTTCAGGTCCGTGGCGCCATCGCGAGCGGCTCGGCCTCGCTCGTTGCATCCGGCGGCAACGGCCGACGCGTCTTGCCCGGCTTCAGCCCCTCGCCCAACGTCGTACCGCCCGATTTGCGACGGGCCGCATGCCGCTCGATTACTCTCTGCAGCAGGCAGAAGGCGCACAGCAAGGCGCCGATCACAATGCGCGTCCACCACGAGCTCAGCGTGCCGTCAAACGTGATCAAGGTCTGGATCGTGCCGAGTATGCCCACGCCGAACACCGAGCCGATCACATAGCCCACGCCGCCCGTCAACAGCGTGCCGCCAATCACCGTCGCGGCAATCGCGTCCAGTTCCATGCCCTGCCCTTGCAGTCCATATCCCGACAGCACATACAGCGTGAACACCACGCCGCCGAGCGCGGAGCAGAACCCGCTCAGCGCATACACACCGACCTTCGTGCGCGCGACCGGCAAGCCCATCAGCAACGCGGAGCGTTCATTGCCGCCCACCGCGTACACGTTGCGTCCGAAGCGCGTGAAGTGCGCGACGAAGATCGCCGCGAACAACGTCGCAACGGCGATCAGCGCGCCCGCCGTGAGCGACGCCCCGCCCACATCGAGATGAAAGCCCGACAGGGCATGAAACGTCGGATCGTTGATGGTGATGGATTGCGTCGTGATGAGAAAGCACGCGCCGCGCGCGAGAAACATGCCCGCCAGCGTGACGATGAAAGGCTGCAGCCGGAAGAAATGAATGAGCGCGCCCATCGCCGCGCCGTACAGCGTGCCCGCCCCAAGCACCAGCGGCACGATGATCCACACCGGCCAATGCAGCTTTTCGGCGCACACGGCGCACAAGATAGTTGTCAACGCAACGACCGAGCCCACCGACAAGTCAATGCCGCCCGACACAATGACAAACGTCATGCCGATCGCGACAATCAAAAGAAAGGCGTTGTCGATCAACAATCCAAGCAACACCTGTAGCGAGAAGAAGCCGGTGTACATCACCGAACCAAAGCCGAACAGCGCCGCGAACAGGACGACCGTGACGACGATCGGCAAGATGCGCGGGTCAGTCACGCGGTCAAAAAAACGCTTCATTTGGAGGCCTCCGCGAGCGGCGCTTTCGATACGGCAGGCAAGACCCGCTTCAACTGCCGAAGCAACACGGCGCGCGCGGTCGCCGACTGGATCACGCTGACCACCAGCACGACCGCCGCCTTCACGACGAGCGTCGCTTCAGGCGGCACGCCGATCGAATAGGTCGTGTAGGTGAGCGTCTGGATGATCAGCGCGCCGAGCACCGTGCCGGCAAGGCTGAAACGCCCGCCAAGCAACGAGGTCCCGCCGAGCGTGACCGCCAGGATCGCATCGAGTTCGAGCAGGAGGCCCGCGTTGTTGCCGTCGGCACTGCGCACGTTCGAACTGGCGAGCACGCCCGCCAGCGCCGCCGTCAGACCGGAGAACGCGTAGACGCCGAACACGATTATGCTAGAACGCAAACCCGCCAGCCGCGTGGCGACCGGATTGACGCCGATCGCCCGGATGAACAACCCGAGCGCCGTGCGATTGACCAGCAACGCGGTCAGCACGAGCGCACCCGATGCAACCCACACAGAACAAGGCACGCTCGCCAGATAACCGCCTCCCACAAGCAGATATCCTTTCGCGCCGATCGGGATGATCTGACCGCCCGTCAGCAGCTGCGCGACGCCGCGCCCGGCCACCATCAGGATGAGCGTCGCGATGATCGGCTGCATGCCGATGAACGCCACCAGCAAGCCGTTCCACATGCCCGCGAGCACGCCGACCAACAGCGCCGCCACGATGGCGAGCGTCACGCGCGACGGATCGTCGGCGAGGATCATGGCGGCCGTCGCGCCCGCGATCGCGACAATCGCGCCCACCGAGATGTCGATGCCGCGCGTGGCAATCACGAGCGTCATGCCAAGCGACACGAGCACCAGCGGCGCCGCGCGATTCAGGATGTCGATGGGCGCGCCGAACAGGTGTCCGTCGAGCAAAGTAATGGAAAGGAAGTGCGCGTTGTGCGTCAGATCGAGCAGACAGAGTGCGATCAGCGTCACGCAAGGCCACACAAGCGGATGCTGGAATATCGTCCTGATCCTGTTCATTCCGTTCCTCCCGCAATGAGCCGGTACACCTCGTCTTCCGACGCCGTATGACCCGCCACTTCAGCGACCTTGCGGCGGTCGCGCAGCACCGCGATCCGGTGACTCACGCGCACCACCTCACTCACTTCCGACGAGATGAACAGAATGGAGAGTCCCTTCGCGCAGAGCGCAAGCACGCGATCCATGATCTCGAACTTCGCGGCCACGTCGATGCCGCGCGTCGGTTCATCGAGAATCAGCATCTTCGGGTCGGTCGCGAGCCAGCGCGCGAGCAGCACTTTCTGCTGATTGCCGCCCGACAGCAGGCCGATGGGCTGTTCAGCATCGCGCGCCTTGATGCCAAGCCGCTCGATGTATTCATCGGCGATCTCGCGCTGCTTCGCCCGGCCGATGCAGCGCCACAGGCCGCGCCGCGCCTGCACCGCGAGGATGATGTTCTCGCGTATCGAGAGATCGGCGACGATGCCCTCCTTCTTGCGGTCTTCCGGACAGTAGCCGATGCCGTGATGCACCGCATCGCGCGGGGAATGCAGCCTCACCGGCTTGCCGCCGATGTGCATCGCGCCCGCATCCGGACGTTCCGCGCCGAACAGCAGACGCGCGGTTTCGGTACGGCCCGAACCGAGCAGACCCGCCAGCCCGAGTATCTGGCCGGGCTGTACCTCGATATCGACGGGATTCATCAAGCCGCGCCGTCCCGCGCCGCGCATCTCGAGAAACGGCGCAGCCATGGTCTGCTGAACCGCAGGTTCGGTCGCGGCGCGTTGCAGACGCTCGGTCATGCGCTCGTGTCCCACCATCTTCGAGACCAGCCGTTCGACGGGCAACTCCTTCGCGAGATATTCGCCTTCGCGCTCGCCATTGCGCATGACCGTGATGCGGTCGGATATCGCGTAGGTCTGTTCGAGAAAGTGCGTGACGAAAAGTATTGCGAGGCCCGCGTCGCGCAGTCTGCGCAGCACGTCGAAGAGCCGCGTGACTTCACCGTCGTCGAGACTGGACGTGGGTTCGTCGAGAATGAGCACGCGCGCGTCGACCGATAACGCCCGCGCAATGGCCACCATCTGCTGCACGGCGATCGGATACGTGTCGAGCGATTGAGTCACATCCACCGACACGTTCAGATTCGCGAGCGCCGTGTGCGCCCGCTCGTGAATCGTCTTCCAGTCGATGACGCCATGCCGCTTCGGCTGACGCCCCGCAAACATGTTTTCCGCCACCGACAAGTTAGGACAGAGATTGACTTCCTGATACAGCGTCTGGATGCCGGCCGCTTCGGCCTCGAGCGGCGCGGAGAAATGCACGGGGCAGCCACCGAGGCGGATCTCGCCCGCGTCGTGCTCGTGGACGCCCGTCAGCACGTTGATCAGCGTCGATTTGCCCGCGCCGTTCTGTCCCATCAGGGTATGGATCTCGCCCGCGTACAAACGGAAGTCAACCTGATGCAATGCGCGCACGCCGGGAAAAGACTTGGACAGGCCGATCGTTTCGACCACGGGAGCGTCGGTCATGTGTCTCGCCGAAAGAGGAATCCGGTCGTCCATCGCCCTGAACTCATCAGGCGCGATGGACCTGCACGACAGTTTGAACGCTCAGTATTTCCGCTGCGGCAGCGTCTGGGCGGCGACACTCATCGGGAAGATCGTCTCCTCGGTCACGATGCGCTTCGGCAACTGCTTGCCCGCCACCACCTCCTTCACCGCGCTCATCAACTGCGGCCCGAGCAAGGGACTGCATTCCACGTCGACGTTGATCTTGCCCGCCACCATGGCTTCGAAACCGCCCTTGGTTGCATCGAAGGACACTACGGTCACGTCCTTGCCCGGCTTCATGCCGGCTTCTTCCATCGCCTGGATCGCGCCGAGCGCCATGTCGTCGTTATGCGCATAGACGACGTTGATCTGCTTGCCGTAGGTCTTCGCGAAGGCTTCCATCACCTGCTTGCCGCCGGCGAGCGTGAAGTCGCCGCTCTGCGAAGCGATGACCTTGAACTTCGGATCGTTCTTGATGACTTCGAGCAAGCCCGCGCGGCGGTCATTGGCCGGCGCGGATCCCACCGTGCCCTGCAATTCGACGATGTTGATCGGCCCCTTGTCGTTCTTGTAACGTTCCTCCAGCCACTTGCCGCCGCGACGACCCTCTTCGAGGAAGTCGGAACCGATCATCGTCACATAGAGCGACTTGTCTTTGACATCGATATTGCGGTCCGTCAGGATCACGGGAATCTTCGCGTTCTTCGCTTCGATCAGAATGGGCTCCCAGCCGGATTCGACGACCGGAGAGAACGCGATGACATCGACTTTCTGCGCGATATACGAGCGAATCGCCTTGATCTGGTTCTCCTGCTTTTGCTGGGCATCGGAAAACTTCAGGTTGATGCCTGCGTCTTTCGCCGCCGCTTTCACCGACACCGTATTGGCGGTGCGCCACGCGCTTTCCGCGCCGACCTGTGCGAAACCGAGCGTGATGGGTTTGTCCTCGGCGTGGGCATTCACGCTCGCAGCGATTAACAGGACCGAACCAAGCATTGCGCCAAGGACCGTGCGCCGGGTCTGTTTCATTGTCGTCTCCTGATGGATCATCTATGCCGCGGCTCGAAGTCCGGGGTCGCGGGCCCTGGGTGAGCCCTGCGCAAGGTTAGCCTCGGCCACCCATAGCGGTCCAATCACTTATTCGACGTTCTCGATACCAGGCTTGATATACGGGAAAACGCGGGGAAGGTCACGCGAAGGGCGCTTCCGCGGGGACGCCATAGACTTCGGCGGCAGCGTCGCGCAATGCCTGAAGAACGACAGTCTCGGCCGGCGACAGCGAGGGCGTGCCACGCGTGATGATGCCAAACGTATCCATTCTGCAAGGCAGGTCGATGGCAAGACGTTTCAGCGTTCCAAACCGTTCATACTGACGTGCGACTTCATCGGGCACCACAGCCAGCATATCGCTCTGCAGCAACAGGCTGGAGATCGCCAGGAAGTTGTTCGTATTGACGACGTTCTGCGGCGCGTTCAATCCCAGCTCCGCGAACGCCATGTCGATCCGGTGCCGCAGCACGCTGCCGGGCGGATGCAGCACCCATTCGGCATCGACGATGCCGCGCAACGTCAGGTCCGATGCCTCTTCCAGCGGATGCCCCGGCCGCACGACGACGCAGAGCGGCTCATCGGCGATCGGCGCATAGTGCACGGCATGCTGAAGCTGTCCGTGCTGTTCGAGCACGCGGCCGATCATGATGTCGAGCTGCCCCTGCGCGACCAGCGGCAGCATCACATCCGACGTCTCGACCTGAAGCCAGATCTGGAGTTGAGGATACGCCGCCTTCACGCGGCCAATGGCGAGCGGCACCATTCTGGCCGCTGCCGCCGCAATCACGCCGAGACGGACCTGACCGACCAGACCGGCCCGCAACGCGGCGATTTCCTCTTGCGCCTTGTTGAGGTTCGACAGCACCATGCGCGCATGCCGGATCATCACTTCGCCATAGAGCGTCGCCTGCATGCCGTGCGGCGTGCGATCGAACAGCCGCACCTCCAGCACGTCCTCGAGTTCCTTCAGCAAGCGCGACGCGGCCGGCTGCGTCATGCCGAGCACATCGGCCGCGCGCCGGACATTGCCCTCTTCCTCCATCGCGGCCAGCAGAAGCAATTGGCGCGTCTTCAGCCGCGCCCGCACAAACCAGTTCGA
The DNA here is from genome assembly GCF_031451175.1 of Caballeronia sp. LZ035. Classification (NCBI taxonomy): domain Bacteria; kingdom Pseudomonadati; phylum Pseudomonadota; class Betaproteobacteria; order Burkholderiales; family Burkholderiaceae; genus Caballeronia; species Caballeronia sp. LZ035. The sequence goes on along the minus strand of NZ_JARUXS010000002.1, from coordinate 537,504 downwards.
ATATGCCTGTCCCAATTGCTGACGTCCTCTTTGTTGTCGTTATTGCTTCGAACCCTCGTCGAGCGCGTCACCCTGCCCGAGATCGCATCCTTCCCAGCGGAAGAACTGCAGATCATCGCTGCTCGACACACCTTCCGCAATCGCGACAACACCCAGCGTATGCGCCAGCGCAACGATCGCCCGCGCCACGACCGCACGCTCGCTGTCACGCGTCACGTCCCTCACGAAGCGCGCGTGAATCTTGATGCGATCCGGTTGCAGCGCCTGCAAGTCGGCGAGCGCGATGCGGTCGAGGCCGAGATCCGTCAGCGTGATCGACACGCCCATCGCCTGCAACGCGCGTGCAGCGACGCGGCGCGCAGCAAGCGTCTCGCTGCTGACTTGCAGATCGAGCGCACGGCCGTCGATGCCCGCTGCACTCACGCACGTAGCGAAGGCTTGCGTGAGACTGTCGTCGTGCCGCATCGAGACCAGCGGAAGCGACACGCGCGGCGCGGGCGCCTTGTTTGCATCGCGATAGGACCGCGCCAACGCACACGCGCGTTCAAGCATCCATGCATCGAGCGATCCAAGAAGCGCATCATCGTCGATCATCGCCGCGATGCCCGCGGTGTCGAGCGGCCCTTCGCTCGTCATCCATTCGCACTTCAGCTCGACGGCGCGCACCACGCCCGAGTTCAGTTCGACTTGCGGCAACGCCCGCACCGTGACCGCGCCCTGGCGCAGCGCCTCTCCGAGTTCAGCGCCGATACGCTCGCGCCGCGCGCCGTCCACCGCATGCGGCGTTTCGCGATGCGCATTGGCCTCGCGCAAGGTGCGGATCGTTTCGTAGGCGCGCAGGCCGGTCACGACGATCGACGTCAGCTTCTGCGCGGTCAATTCGGTCTTCAGGTAGTAACCGTTGATGTCGTAGCGCGCGATCACATCGCGTTCGGGCGCCATGCCGGGCTGGCCGGTGCGCAGGACAATCTGCACGTCGCGGTCGCGCAGCACCTCGCGGATGTGACGCACGAGTTGCAGGCCGGCGTCGTCGGCCTCCATCACGACATCGAGCAGGATCAGCGCGGTGCCCGGATGCGCGGCCAGCCACGCGCGTGCTTCGGCCGCCGAATGCACGCTCGACAACGCGATGCTCTTGCCCGAGAACGCCGTGTCCGCGAGCACGAGACGCGTGACTTCATGCACTTCGGGCGCATCGTCCACCAGCAGCACGCGCCACGGTGGCGCAAGCGGTCCGCCATCCGGCGTCTGGGCCGGTGGCGGCGCGCGGCGCAACCAGGTCGACGCGCTCATGACGTGCCTCCGGTCAGGCCCGGCGCCGCGCTGTCCGGCACGCGCACCACGCGCGGCAAGGTCAGCACGAAGACCGCGCCGCGTGGCACTGCGTTGCGTACTTCAAGCGTGCCGCCGAGCGCGCGCGCCACCAGCGCATAGGCCAGATGCAAGCCAAGGCCGCTGCCGCCCGCGCCGCGCCGCGTCGTGAAGAACGGTTCGAAAATGCGCTCGTGCAGCGCATCGGGAATGCCGCAGCCATCGTCCTCATGTTCGATGACAATCTCATCGTCCCTGCGCCGCGCCGAAATGACGATATGTCCCGTCTCACCCGGCGCGAAGGCATGCGTGAGTGAATTGACGATCAGATTGGTCAGCACTTGCGCGAGCGGTCCGGGGAACGAATCCATCACGATCCCCGCGCGACATTCCACGCGCAGCGACACCCGCGTGCCGCGCATTTTCGGCTCCACGCTCACCACGGTCTCGCGGATATAGTCGCCGAGATCGAAGTGGCGCCGCGCCTCGCTCACCTGATCGACTGCAATCTGTTTGAAGCTCTGCACGAGGCGCGCCGCACGATCCGCGTTCGACAGCATGAGGCGCGTGGATTGACCTGCATCGCGCAGAAAGGCGTCGAGCGCGTCGGCGGTCAGTTCCTGGCGCGCAAGACTCGCGCCGACGCTCTCCGTCCGGTCACGCAGATACGACGCCGCGCTCACCACGATGCCGACCGGCGTATTGATCTCATGCGCGACGCCCGCCACCAGACCGCCGAGCGACGCCATCTTCTCCGATTCGACCAGATGCTTGCGCGTGGCTTCGAGATTGTGTAACGACTGCAGCAGATCGGCCTGCGCAAGCTCGCGACTTTCCTGCGACAGCACGATCCACCACGCGCCGAAGGCAAGCAAGGGCAGCGTGGCCGCATACGTGTGCAGCAGCACGCCCTCAATCTGCACGCGTGCGAATTCGCCGGCAATGTCGATCAGGCGGAACGAGAGCAGGAAGACCGCGCCGGTCGCCGTCGACGCGATCACGAAAAGTCCGAAGAAGCGGCCGATGCGTCGCCCGAAATGCGGCGCGAGCGTGCCGGGTCCGGGTGTGTCGACGGATATAGTGGGCGCGACACCCGCAGCCGGATGCTTGCAGCGGTCGCGGCAATGCGTGTCGAGCCCGCAGCACAGCGAGCAGATCGAGCCTTGATTGAACGGACACCACGCCATGTCGGCGGCTTCGTAGTCACGTTCGCAGATACAGCAGCGCACGAGTTCGTTGCGCGGCACCTCGGCATAGCGAACATCGGCGCGGGCGATGTAGTAGCGTCCGCCCGTGGCATACGCAATGACGATGGCGCTCGCAAACGCCAGCAGCAGCGCGATGAAGGCGGAATACGCGCGCGCAACATCGCCGAACAGGCCCGCGAACGCGCAGGTCGACACCACCGAGGCAATCAGCATCGCGCCGCAGCCCACCGGGTTCACCTGATACAAGTGCGCGCGCTTGAACTCGATGCGCCGCGGACTGACCCCAAGCGGCTTGAGCACGACGAGATCGGCGACCAGCGCGCCGAGCCACGCGATCACGAGATTCGAATACACGCTCAGCACGGTTTCGAGCGTCTTGAAGATGCCGAGCAAGGTGAGCAGCAGCGCGATCATCACGTTGAAGACCAGCCACACCACGCGTCCCGGATGATAGTGCGTGAGCCGCGCAAACACGTTCGACCATGCCAGCGAGCCGGCATACGCATTGGTCACGTTGATCTTCACCTGCGAGATCACGACGAACACCACAGCGACCGCCAGCGCGAGCGCGGGGCTGTCGAACACATGCCGGTACGCGGTCACGTACAGATGCACGGGCACGACGGCATCGACGGGCGACACACCGTCCTGCAACGCGAGCACGGCGAGCAGACTGCCCGCCAACAGCTTGAGTCCGCCGACCACGATCCATCCGGGACCGGCCGCCAGCATCGCCGACCACCACGATGCGCGGTTCTTCTCGGTGCGATCGGGCAGGAAGCGCAGATAATCGACCTGCTCGCCGATCTGCCCCATCAGCGAAAACAGCACGCCCGCCGCCGAACCGAACAGCAGCAAATCGATGCCCCCGCCATGCGACGCCGCATTGACGCCCGGAAACGCAGCCCATCGATGCAGCACGCCCGGATCCTGAACCAGCACGAAGACGAAAGGCGCGATGAGCAGCACGGCCCAGAGCGGCTGCGTCCAGCGTTGCAGCTGATTGATGAGCGTGACGCCGAAGAACACCAGCGGAATGATCAGCAAGGATGACAGCAGATAGCCGATCACGATGTTCATGCCCACGGCCAGTTCGAGCGCCTGCGCCAGGATCGCAGCTTCGAGCGCGAAGAAGATGAAGGTGAACGATGCGTAGATCAGCGACGTGATGGTCGAGCCGACATAGCCGAAGCCCGCGCCGCGCGTGAGCAGGTCGATATCGACATTGGCTTCGCTCGAATAGAAGGCGATGGGTACGCTCACCAGGAAGATCAGCGCACAGACCACGAGAATGGCGGGGAACGCGTTGTGAAAGCCGAAACTGAGCGTGATGCTCGCGCCGATGGCTTCGAGCGCGAGAAACGAAATGCCGCCGAGCGCCGTGTTGGCGAGCAACGCGGGCGACCACTTGCGATACGAACTTGCGGCATAGCGCAACGCGTAATCTTCCAGTGTTTCGTTCGCCACCCAGGATTGATAGTCGCGTTTGATTCGCATGACGGTTCGCCGGCCGATCAGGCCCGTGCCTGACGCGCTCGATTATTCGCTTAAAGAAGCCTTGCCGCAAGCCAGCTGCAACGGGCCTGCCGGGTTTGTTCCGATTGACCTTGCAGGCAAGACTGCCAAGACTGACGAAGCTCGAACCGAGCCGTACTGCGAGGCTCCCGCAACCTTCACTCTGCGCAACGGAGTCGCCATGACGCCGCTGATGCCCAGCGTCGTTGCACCGGTCGCAAGCGACGATCTCATCTATCACGTTCACGCCGCAGGCGACTCCGACGAGGCCTGGTCGGGCGTGCTGGCGCGCATCCGGGCGCAGTTTCAGGTGCGCTGGGCCGCGCTCGCGCAACACAGCTTCGCCACGCGCGAAGCGCGCGCGCTGTATGCCGCGCCGCCCGACCCGCGTCTGTGCGAGGCATTGGCCGATCATTCAGCGAACAATCCGTGGTTTCTTTCAAGCGATGCCTATCGCGAAGGCCGCGTGCTGTCCGGCGATGAATTGCTCTCCAATCGCGAGCTGGTCAAGACGGATTTCTATCGCGGCATGCTGCTGCCGCACGGTCTGTTTCACCGGCTGTGCGGCGTGATTGCGCGGCGCAATGCGCTGGTCTACACCCTCGATCTGCATCGCGGACCCGAGGAGCCGCGCTTCGGCACGCGAGAACGCCATGCCTTCGCGGCGCTGTTGCCGCATCTGACGCTGGCGCTGGATATTCGCTGGCGGCGGCGCGAAACCGAGGACATGAATCGTGCGCTGACGAGCATGGTGAATGCCCAGGCGCGCGCGGCCATGCTGGTCGACGAACACGCGCAACTCGTGTTCGGCAGTGACGGCGCGAAGCGCGCGTGCGAGGGCGCGGCCGGCTTGCGCATCGAACATGGACGGCTGGTCGCCGCGGTCAGCGCGGACGACCGCGCGTTGCAGGACGCGATCGTGAGCGCCACCCGCGCCCGCACGTTCGATGACGCGCAGGCCGCGCATGTGCTGTCGCTGTCCGCACCGGGATCCGCCGCGCCGGCGGTGGTCGCGATTCGCGGCGCGGGCCCCGTGTTCCGCGCCGAACTCGGCGAGACGCGTCATCTGGCTATCGTGACGGCGCTCAATGCCTGTGCCGAAGACGACCACACGGACTGCGCGTTCGTGCGTCAGTTCGGGCTGAGTCCTGCACAGGCACGCATGAACGCGTTGATCGTGACGGGACATTCCATCGCGAATGCCGCGCTCGCGCTGCATATTTCCGAGAATACCGCCCGCAGTCATCTCAAGCAGATCTTCCAGAAAACCGACACGCACAGTCAGATGGAACTCGTCCATCTGCACGGGCGCGTCTGCCTGTCTTCCTGACTTCCTTTCTTCAGCGGACTCACCCAAATGGGTGAGCGCGCCTGACCCCGCCTGACCCGTTTGGGCGAATCAAAATCCCCATCGCGGGGGATTCGCGTCGCGCGCCCTCTTTCTACCATTTGGCATGCCGGATCAACGGCTATCGGCGCAAGTCCGATTCCATCCGATTGCATCCTCATTTCCCGTATCGCCGCGCGACAGGAGATTGCCATGCTGGGTTTATGTCTGCTCTACGTCGGCGCAGTGCTCTTCCTGAACGGCCTCTGGCTGCTGGGACGGATCGGCGACCGCGAGATCTGGGTCATCAACGTCTTCGCGGGCGGCATCACCCTGCTTGCCTCGCTCAAGCTCGCGTTCGGCGCGGGAGCCAATGCCGCATCGATCAAGGCCGCCGCGCTGACGCTGCTGTTCACCTTCACGTATTTCTGGGTGGCCATCAACCGCTACAACGGCGCGGATGGACGCGGGCTCGGCTGGTTCAGCCTGTTTGTCGCGCTCACGATCATTCCCGTGGGGATCGACTCGATCACGCACGCGAACTCGACGTGGTCCGTGTGGTTCGCGCTGTGCTGGTTCGGCTGGGCGTTCCTGTGGCTGCTCTTCTTCGTGCTGCTGGCCCTGCAGCGGCCGATCGTCAAGCTGACCGGCGCGGTCACCATCATCGCCGGGATCGTCACGGGCTGGCTGCCCGGTTACCTGCTGCTCAACGGCACGTTGAGCTAGCCCTGCTGTTGAACCGCTGTCCATGCGCCGGTGCATGCGCCGGTGTGATCGAACCAGGAGACATGTGTCATGGCTGAAACGCTCATCAAGGTCGACCTCAAACAGTCAGCATTCGACAACGAGCAGGTTCACAACCGCTGGCATCCCGACATTCCAATGGCCACATGGGTCAAGCCCGGCGACGACTTCATCCTCGAAACCTACGACTGGACCGGCGGCTTCATCCAGAACAACGATTCCGCCGACGACGTGCGCGATATCGACCTCTCCATCGTGCACTTCCTGTCGGGTCCGGTCGGCGTGCATGGCGCCGCGCCCGGCGACCTGCTGGTGGTCGACCTGCTCGACATCGGCACCAAGCAGGACAGTCAGTGGGGCTTCAACGGCTTCTTCTCGAAGAAGAACGGCGGCGGCTTCCTGACCGATCACTTCCCGCTCGCGCAAAAATCGATCTGGGATTTTCATGGCTTGTTCACGAGTTCACGCCATGTGCCCAATGTCTCGTTCGCCGGCTTGATTCATCCGGGGCTGATCGGCTGTCTGCCTGATCCGAAGTTGCTCGCGGAATGGAACAAGCGCGAAGTGGACTTCATCAAGACGCAGCCGGATCGCGTGCCGCCGCTGGCGAATCCGCCGTTCGCGGCCACCGCGCACATGGGCAAGCTCAGCGGCAATGGCCGCGAGAAAGCGGCGGCAGAAGGCGCGCGCACGGTGCCGCCGCGCGAACACGGCGGCAATTGCGATATCAAGGACCTGTCGCGCGGCTCGAAGATCTTTTTCCCGGTGTATGTGGATGGCGCGGGTCTGTCGGTCGGCGATCTCCACTTCAGTCAGGGAGACGGCGAGATCACCTTCTGCGGCGCGATTGAAATGGCCGGCTGGGTGCACATGCGCGTGAGCGTCATCAAGGACGGCATGGCGAAGTACGGGATCAAGAACCCGATCTTCAAGCCCAGCCCGATCACGCCGCGCTATGACGATTACCTCATTTTTGAAGGCATATCCGTCGACGAAGCCGGCAAGCAGCATTACCTCGATGTGCATATCGCGTACCGGCAGGCGTGTCTGAACGCGATCGAATATCTGACCAAGTTCGGCTACACGCGCGCGCAGGCGTATTCGATTCTCGGCACTGCGCCCGTGCAGGGGCATATCAGCGGCGTGGTCGACATTCCGAATGCCTGCGCCACGCTATGGCTGCCGACACAGATCTTTGACTTCGATATCCGGCCGAACGCCGATGGTCCGACGAAGCACGTCAAGGGCGGTGCTGATCTGCCGCTGTCGCAGGACAAGGCCTGAAGCTCAATCCGTCGATGAGCGCGATGCATGCGCCGTATGCATCGCGCAGGAGTTCGATCCCATGCCTCTTTATCAATACTTGTGTACGTCATGCGGACCGGTTGATGCGATGCGCCGCATCGCGGATCGCGATGCGCCGCATCCCTGTCCGCGCTGTGGCGCCAGCATGAGTCGCGACGTGGCCGGTGGCGTCATGCTGTCGTTGATGCCGCAGGCGCGCCGCGATGCGTTCGCCACCAACGAACGCAGTGCGCATGCACCGAAGAGTTCGGCCACAGCAGGGCATCGGCATGGTCCGAATTGCGGCTGCGGCAAGTCGAACGGGAGCGGTGTGAAGGGCCGACCCGCGGGGCGGCCGTGGATGATCAGTCACTGATCCGTTTTGATGTGGATGACGGTTGCATCTTGGGACGCTGTCTCTTCACGCCGATGGATTGATTCCCGACAGGCTCGTGACGACCTCGCACAGCGTCCGCGTGGATCTCTGGATCAACACGGGCTTTGCCTCAATCGACTTCGATAACTTCACGTCCATTCAGCGGCTGTATGGGGCGCTGATTGTGGTAATAAAATCGACGCATCGCCTTCAACTGTGCTGCGCTGATTCTCACCGGCTCCTTGAGCTCGATCCAGGTGACGCCTTCACTGCAAGGCGGTGTCGTAAGCGAACCCGAATAGGTGTAATAGCCCGAGGTCGGTTCTGGAAGCAGGCCGGACGGATTGATCATGACCGCTTTATCCATCGTCTCGCCGCCGGCATGTTGAGGCATGTCTTGCAGCAGGGCTCCGAGCACGGGGTTCGGACGGGGCCCGACGATGAACTGCACTGCCACGACAAGCAGCTTGCCGTCAGCATCTGCATGGACGAGATGCATGTCCATGGGCGAAGCACGCCCGGCAAAACGCTCTTCGCCGGGCGAATGAAAGTGGAACTGAATTAATTGATAGCGCCTGCCAGCAAGCGTAACCGAGTCCTTACTCGGTTGAGCCCCGAACTGAATGGCATGGCCCGTATTGAGAAGATGCACGGGCATCGCTTCGTAGAAGAATTGAATTCTCGGCGTGTTCGGGGGCGCCTTTGTCGTCGTGTTGATGTTGACGGGCGATTCTGACTTCCCACTCTCACACGCCTGAAACGCCTTGTCGATCTCGGCCCAATGCGAGGGGCCTTTCGACCCGTCGTAGCTCCAATGAGGCGCGGCGCCAGGCGGGCTCGCGGGCATTTGCGAGGCGCTCTCTGCGTGCAAGCCCGAGATCAGGCATGCGCCCGCCAAACATCCAATTGCCCATTTCATCTTGATTAAAACTCCGCGATTTTTTCTCTAACTGAAATGCGTTGTTATCAGTGTCCGCGTGGCGGAGTGACTATTAATAAATAGTCTTTGTCTCAATAACTCGCAGAGCGATACTCACGCCGGCCGACGTCCATATCATCAGGTGTGAGGAAAATATCCTGCCTCGAGTGCTTTGTCCATCATTTGCTTATCTCGATATTTGGCGGCGTGTTTTGCTCCAAATGAGATCGGTCTTATCGATGAAAATCCGGTAGGCGAGTAACCTCTGTTCGCGCGCGATAGGCCTGAGTTCTCGAGAATGAACCGCTCCAGTCGATCGCCAGAGCGCATCAGATTGCTTTGATGGTTCGAGATTCTCGTTCTCGCCTTTCCGATTGCCCGATCGAATGACCAACCCGATCATCCGTCGGAAGCGCAGTCGCGGCGATTGTGCTTCGACGAAGTCCCCGCACCGGCGCATCTCGCGTCCGAGCCGCCGACACACACTCCCGCTTCTTCCGCTAGCGCCTCACCCCGACTGCTGACGGAGACTTTGTAGTGAACCATGACGCTGGCCAACACACCCAGCGAGCCGATCGTTTCCAGGAAGTCTCCGAGCATGGCTTTCCCCTTGAAAGTTCGCCTAGACACCTGCCTTCTGGTGCCGCCACTCTTGCGTCCGTCCGCCGAATCCATACGCGGTGGCGCGCGCGTCGATCAGATACACGTAAGAGACTTCATGGACAGCCGCTCTCAAGCCGCGCATCGCTTCGTGCACCTGGCGGATGAACTCGGCCTTTTCCGCCTTGGTATTCGTCTCGTCCGTGATGCTCACTTCGACAAAGTACGATGCCGCCGACAGTTCAGCCAGGCTCTTGCCGCCGACCAGCCAATCCTCGTCGGCGATGTAGTCGAGCGTCACGGCCATGTCGGACGGCTTCTTGCCGAGGATGTCCGCTGTCAACTGGCTGACCGCTACCGCTGCCCGGTTGCCCAAATCGCGGTCACGGTGTCCTGAGAGCTGGATAGTGATGTGAGGCATGGTTTGCTCCTGTCTGTGATTGATGTGTCAATGATGCGCGTCGCAGACGGTCCCGAAAAGCGGGAAGATAAGCTAATATCCATCGGATAATCCGGGGGATGACATGCACGCATTCGACGTCGAGCAGCTGAAATCTTTTATTGCCGCGGTGGACGCGAAGAGCATCACGGCGGCGGCTCCCGCCCGCAGTCTTTCGCAATCGGCCTTGAGCGAGCAACTGGCCAAGCTGGAAGCCCGAGCGGGCCAGACGCTGCTGCTGCGCGCCAAGAGCGGCGTCACGCCTACCGCCGCAGGCGTTCAACTGCTGCGCCATGCGAGGAGAATCGTCGGCTTGTCGGAGGCTGCGTGGCGAGACATGCATGAGATTCCCGAGGACATTGAAGTGGGGATCGGCGTTACGGGGTACTTCCGCAGTGCGGATCTCGGGCAACTGCTTGCGCGCGCGGTGACGGACTGCCCCCGGATCCGGCTGCGCAGCCTGGTGGGCATGACTTCCGATATTCAGGCCGCGTATGAGCGAGGCGAAATCGATCTTGCGTTACTGATGAGCCTGACCGGCGCGAAGTCCCGCCGCTCGAATGACAGCACCGAGCTCGGTGTCGAGCCGCTGCAATGGGTGACCGCCGCCGATCGTCCGGATCTGCCTCGCGGGCGCCCCGTGCCGCTCGTCCTTCTGCCCGAGTTCTGCTCCCTGCATCGGCTGGCGGTGGACAGCCTCCAGAAGAAGGGCATCCCCTTCTATGTGAGTCATATCGCGTCTGGCGTCGAGGGCCTCACCGCCGCACTGGAAGCCGGGCTCGGCGTGGGTTGCCTCAATGCCTCCGCAGCCGCGCGCCCCGGACTTCGGACGCTGGCAAAGCCTGCTCTTCCGTCCCTTCCGAAGGCTCGATTCTTTCTCAGGTCAAGGCGCGAGGAGCGCTTCGACGAGAAGTCGGAGCTACAGGAACTGGCCGCCGTCGTGATGCAGCACTTTACGGAGCGGGCTTAGGCGAAATCGTCCGCAGGCCAGCATCGCTAGCTCAACAATATTTCGAAATCAATAAGGGTTCAGGCTGCTTGCATCGTCCTTTTTAACGTCCAACACTCTGGCATCAATCCGGCTCGCCAGATCACTGTCCGATATACCGGACAACCGAGTGCTTCAACGCAATTCCGCTCACACAAGCCAGGCCGGAAGCATTTTTTCAGACCACCCCCTCGACCAGGATCTGAACATGAAGCTTGCCATCCAGGACATCAAGCGCACCAAGGCCGCCTCGCTGTTTGTCGCAACCGCCGTAGGCGCATTGCTCGCGCTCTCCGCCTGCACGAAAGTGGCGACGCCCGAGCAGGGTGCATCGGCGGCAGCGCCTGCATCGACGCTACAAGCCGTGCTTCAGCGCGGCACGCTGCGCGTCGGCGATTGCCTCACGTTCGCGCCGTTCGGCTTCTACGACAAGGACGGCAATCCCGATGGCTATGACGTCGACCTCGCCAAGGAACTCGCGAAGCAAATGGGCGTGAAGCTCGAGGTCGTGAACACGACCAGCGCGAACCGCATCCCGAATCTGCAAACCGCCAAGGTCGATGTCGTGTTCTGCAACTTCACGCGCAACCTCGAACGCGCGAAGGTCGTCGAGTTCACCTCGCCGTATGTGGTCGCCAGCGAAGCGATGCTCGTGAAGAAGAGCAGCGGCATTCAGTCGGCGAAGGACATGAGCGGGCGCACCATCGCCACGGTCAAGGGCTCGACCAACGGCGACGAAGTCCGCTCGATGGGCATTCCCGTCAAGATTCAGGAATACGACAGTTCACAGGCGGCCATTCTCGCCGTCAAGCAGGGTCAGGCCGATGCCATGATCGAGGACAACAACTTCCTTGCGTATCAGGCGAAGCTCGATCCGGAACTGGCCGTGACCAACGAAGCACTCGTGCCGCTCGAGTACAACGCGTTTGGCGTGAAGGCGGGTGACCAGGCGTGGCTCAACTATCTGAACCTGTTCCTGTTCAACATCAATGCATCGAAGCTGAACGCGCAGTTGTACAAGAAATGGTTCGGCGTCGATCCGAAATATCCGCTCAATCCGCAGTTCTGAAGCGGAGGCGCAGATGAGCTATCAATGGATGACGCTCTGGGGCTATGTCCCCGAGTTCCTCAAGGCCGGCTGGCTGACCTTGCAGGTCACCTTGCTGTCGTTCGTGCTGGCGCTCGCGCTCGGTCTGATCGCGGCGCTCGCGAGCATGTCGCCGTCGTCCATCGTGCGGCTCATCGCGCGGGCTTACGTCGAAGCCATCCGCAATACGCCGGTGCTGCTGCAGATTTTCATTGTGTTCTTCGGCTTGCCGTCGATGGGCATTGCACTCGATGCCTATTGGGCCGGCGTTATCGCGCTGGGCGTGAACGTGGGCGCGTATCTGTCGGAAGTGTTTCGCGCGGGCATGCAGTCGGTGCCGCGCGGGCAGATTGAAGCGGCCGGCATTCTCGGGCTGGAACGCGGGCAGATCTTCAAGGAGATCGTGTTGCCGCAGGCAACGCGTGCCGTGTATCCAACCATCGTCAATTATCTGATCCAGTTGTTGCTCGGTACTTCGCTGCTGTCGGCCATTGCCTTGCCCGAACTCACCGGCACGGCCACCGTCATCAATTCGCGCACGCTCTTGTATGTGCAGACCTTCGCCGTGGTACTCGTCGCGTATCTGGTGCTGAGCAATGTGCTGTCGTGGATCGCCAGTCAACTCGGCGCACGCATGTTTCATCCGCCGCTCATCGTGAGGCCAAGTGCGCGCAGAAGCGGCTTCAAGCTGCGTCGTGCGAATCGGGCATAAGGGACTGAGTCATGTCACTCGAACTGCTGAAAAACAGTCTGTCGATCCTGCTGCAAGGTCTCGTGACGACGCTGCTCCTGTCGCTCGCGGCGATTGTCGGAAGCACGCTCATCGGCCTGCTCGCCGCCGTGTTGCGGACGTTCGGGCCGTTGGGCACGGACCGAATCGCGAAACTCTATACCGAGTTGTTTCGCGGTACGCCGGTACTGATTACGCTGATGTTCATCTACTTCGGCGTCTCGTACTTCGGTTATGCCATCGATGTCTTCGCGGCGGGCGTGATCGGCCTCAGCGTGTATCAGGGCGCGTATATCGCGGAAGTCTTTCGCTCGGGTATCGAGTCAGTGCCCAAGGGACAGTGGGAAGTCTCGCAGATTCTCGGTCTGTCGCGCATGCAGGCCTTCACCTCGGTGGTGCTGCCGCAGACCGGGCGCATCGTGTTGCCGCCGCTCGTCGGGCAGTACCTGTCCCTCATCAAGGATACGTCGATCGTCAGCATGATCGGCATGTCCGAACTGATGCACGGCGGCCAGGCTATCGTGGACCGCATCGGCAAGCCGGTGGAGATCTACGGCCTCGTCGCGCTGATCTATTTCGTCGTGTGCTTCCCGCTTTCGCAATGGGTGCGCCATCATGACCGCCGGAGACTGACTTGAGCGATTCCATCCAGAGCAAACCCGTCATTTCGCTGTCGGGCGTGAGCAAGGCATTCGGCGCGACGCGTGTTCTCAACGATATCAATCTCGACGTGCGCGCAGGCGAAGTGCTCGTGCTGATCGGCGCATCCGGTTCAGGCAAGAGCACGGTGTTGCGCATCATGGCCGGACTGGAGACGACGGACTCCGGCCACGTGTGGGTCAACGACGTGCCCCTGCACGATCCGAAGCGCGCACGCGAAATTCGCGGCCATGTCGGCATGGTGTTTCAGCAGTTCAACCTGTTTCCGCACAAGACGGCGCTCGGCAATGTCACCCTCGCGCTGATCAAGGCGCGCGGCATGTCGCCCGCCGATGCCCGCACCCGCGCCATGGAAACGCTCGACCGCGTGGGCCTCGCGGACCGTGCATCGCACTATCCGATCCAGTTGTCGGGCGGACAGCAGCAGCGTGTCGCGATTGCGCGGGCGCTTGCAGTCGAACCCGGCATCATGTTCTTCGATGAAGCCACCTCCGCACTCGATCCCGAACTCGTCGGCGAAGTCACGGAAGTGATGCGCGGCCTGGCCCGAGACGGCATGACGATGGTCGTCGTCACCCACGAAATGGGATTTGCGCGCAAGACGGCGGACCGCGTCGTGTTCATGGACAAGGGCGTGATTGCAGAGCAAGGCGACCCGGAGCACATCTTCGTCAACCCGGCGAACGAACGCACGCGGCAGTTTCTCAGCCGTGTGCTCGACCATTGAAGGCTGAGCGAATGGCAGCAACGGAATCGTCGCGCGCGCGGGGCGTGGACCGTGTCATCGATATCTTCAGGAAGCTGCATCACGCGCAGCGGCCCATGACGATGCGCGAGTTGATCGAAGCGACCGGCTCACCGCGTTCGAGCATCTACGAACTCGTCGCCATTCTCGCCGAAGTGGGCTGGCTCGAGACATCGGCGGATGGCAGTGTGTTCTTCGGCCGCGAGATGCATTACTACGGCTCGGACTACGCGACCCACAACGACCTCATCAGCCGCGCGCATCAGTCCATTCTGGCGCTGGTGCGCAAGTACGACGAGACCACGCAGTTGTGCATGCTCGAAGGGAACAAGTACTCGGTGGTGTTATCGGAGAACAGTGCGCGGCCGTTCAACATCAGTTCGGATATCGGCGTGCGCGTGCCGATTCCGTGGACCGCGACCGGCCGCCTGTTGCTCGGCCATATGAACGCCGACGCCATCCGCGCGCTGATTCCCGCAGACGACTTCGTGCTCGACAACGGCGTGCGCATCGATTTCGATCAATTCATGTGCGATGTGCAGCACGCGAAAGCGCTGGGCTATTGCTGCACGGAAGGCCTGTCCAATGCGTTCCGGCTCTGCATGGCTGCGCCCGTGCGCGACCGCGCAGGCGTGCCGATCGCCGCGCTGTGCTTCATGACGGGCCGCGACACGGATCCCGAACGCCGTCAGTCGATGCTGGACGATCTGCTGCAATCGGCGCAGGCGCTTGCGCCGCGTTGAGATGGAATGCCTGAAACCGCGACTCATTCGCAGCGAATCTCGTCACGCGTATGCGGAGCCTCGCCAGCAGGAGGTTCGCCATGCGCCGCGCGGTAAATCGCATTGACGATACTTTCGTAACCCGTGCATCGACACAAATTGCCGCTGATGCCACGGCGTATTTCATCGGGAGTCGGCAAAGGATTGCGCTTCAGCAAGTCCACCGCCGCAATCAGCATGCCGCTTGTGCAGAAGCCGCACTGGAAGCCATTCTCGGCAATAAAGGCCTCCTGCAGCCGTTCCACTCCGTCCACGCCCTCGATTGTCCGTACATCGTTATCCGATATGGCCGCTGCAAGGACAAGGCAGGACTTCCTTGCTTCGCCGTCGAGCAACACCGTGCACGCGCCACAGTCGCCGGTAAGGCAGCCAACACGCGTGCCCTTCGCATCCATGACGTCACGGATCAATTCGACAAGCAGCAGTCGTGAATCCGCGCACACCGAGCGCGGCTCGCCGTTGAGCGTCAGCCGGACCTGGATCATCTTTTCCATATCTTCGTTTCCGTGAGCAAATCGCGCAGATGCCGCTTCACGACGCCCGGCACGATAGCGCGGCGATACTCCGCATCGGCGAGTTCATCGCTCCAGCCTTCGCCAACGCATTTCAGTGCGTTCGCTGCCGCCTGGTCGATAAAGACCTCGGGCACCCATGCCGCGGGATCGATCGCGAAGCTGTTGTAGGCCGGCCGGCAACCCGCCCCGCCAACCGCGAGCCGCACGCTGACTTGTTCGCCGCGATGCAGCGAGCACGCAACCGTGACGATGGGCCAGGAACTCGCGCTCGCCTTGTACTTCTGGTACCGGCAGGCCACGAGTGTCGCGTCGCGCGGCAGGAGAATGTTCATCAGGAATTCGTCTTCGCGTCGCGCGGTGCGGAATGCATCGACGAAAAAGTCCTGCGCGGGAACGCGGCGCGTGCCTCTCGACGAGCACAATTCGAACATCGCTTCCATCGCGGCAAGGCAGCCCGGCGCATCCGACGAGGGATTGGCAAAGCTCGCCGCTCCTCCCAGTGTGCCCTGATTGAGGATTGACGCGCCGCCGGTTATCTGTGCCGCCATCGCCGCGAGAAGCGGCGCGTGGTGGCTGACCTGCGGCGAGGCGAGCAGCTGTGCATAGGTCGTCATTGCGCCGATACGCAGATAGCCGTCGTCCAGCACCACTTCGTCAAGACCCAGCGAAGCCAGACTGATCAGATGCGCGGGTCGAACGAGATTGGCCGACATCGACGGCACCAGCATCGTGCCGCCACCGAGCACGGCCGCCTGATCACGATACGCGTTCATCAAGGCCGCGGCTTCGTCAAGATCGCGAGGCCGGTGAAATTCGAAACGATGACCGATCACGCCCGCGACTCCCGCAGTGCAGCCATTACGTGCGCGGGCGTTGCAGGCACGTGCCGCAAGCACGCGTCATCGCCCAGGGCATCCGCCACGGCATTGCTGACAGCCGCAAGCGCGCCGCCCAGTCCCGATTCCCCTGCGCCCTTCATGCCCAGCGGATGAAATGGATTCAGCGTAACCCGATGTCCGACGCGAATCGGCGGCAGGTCGTTCGCACGCGGCAACAGATAGCTTTTGAAACGATCCGTGATCATGCGATGCCCGCTGTCGAACTTGATCTGCTCCCACAATGCAACCCCGATGCCCATGACGATCGCCCCTCTCAACTGCCCCTCGACCAACGCCGGGTTGATCATTGCACCGCAATCGTGCACCACAGCGTAGTCCAGCAGCTTGCTGTTGCCGGTCGCCATGTCGAGTTCGAGTGCCACGGCATGCACCGAGTATGAGAAGGTCGGATAGGTGGCGATACGGCCCTGTGCATCGGGCTCCACACGCACGTTCTTCGGTGCGAAGCTGCACGTCACCTCGAGCGGCAGTGTCACTCCGGCGGCCACCGTGAACGGTCGAAGATGTGCGCCCAGCGCCAGCTCGGCCACCGCGATCCTCTTGCCGTCGGGCTCGCGCCACGCGTGGCCGTCGCGCAGCACGATGTCCTGCGGTGCTCCGCCCAGCATGTTGGCCGCGCATTGTGCAAGCCGGCCGCGTAATTCCCGCGCGGCGAGATAGGCCGCCGTGCCGCCGTACATGAGCGCACGGCTGCTCGCGTTGCCGGTGCCGAGCGGCGTGACGTCCGTGTCGCCCTCGATGACGCTTACCTGTTCGGCGCGCAAACCGAGTTCGCCCGCGACCATCTGCGCGATGCCCGTATCACTGCCGCTGCCGGGCGACGTCACACCCGTCAATACCTGCACATCACCCGATGGCATCATGCGCACCGTCGAGGTCTCGTAGCCGTTAGGGAAGTTGCCCGGACGAGCGCCGCCTTCCGGTGTGAGTTCAAACGCGATGCCAACGCCGATCCGCCCTTCCGATGCGCGCGACGCATCGGCGCGCTTTCGCCAGGCCGGGTAATCGAACATCGTCAGCAACTGCGCGAGACCGCCCGGATAATCGCCGCTGTCCACGTTCAGGCCGGACGGCAGCAGACGCGGCAACGCTTCGCGCGCGACCAGATTGCGCCGCCGCAACTCGACCGGATCGATGCCGGTCTGACGCGCCAGCAGATCGATGGCGCGCTCCAGCACGAGATTGCCGATCTCCTTGCCGTAACCGCGAATGGCTTGCCAGGGAGGCTGATTGGTGATGGCGAGCGAGCACTCGACGTCGCAATGCTCGATCGTATAGACCGTCGGAAACACAGCCGGCGTGACGAGTGCCATCGCCCAGCTATGACCCGCTCCCATGATGCCCACGTCGACAAGGATCCGATCGCGCCAGCCGGTCAGCCTGCCCTCCCTGTCGGCGGCAATCTCGAAGCTGTGATGCTGCGAACGCGAGCCGGCAAGCAGCGTTTCGCGCCGTTCCTCGACCCACGCGACCGGACGCCGCGTGAGACGGCTGAACAAAGCGACCAGGACTTCTTCCGGATGCCCCGCCATTTTCAAACCGAACGTGCCGCCGATGCGTGGCGCAATCACGCGCACCTGAGACTCCTTCACGCGCAACGCGGTAGCCAGCAACCATCGGCTCGTATGGGGATTCTGGAACGTGCCTGTCAACGCATAGCGCTCGGCGCGTGCATCCCATTGCGCGATGTAGCACAAGGTTTCCATCGGCGCACTGGTCGATGATCCGATCGTCATTTCGCCACGCACGATATGCGCTGCCCGCGCGAACGCGGCATCGGCGTCACCGGAGCGAATGCGATCGCGCACCAGCAGATTGGTGTCCCAGCCGGGCTGGACGATCGGCGCATCATCACCCAACGCATCGCGTGCGTTCGTGGTCGGCGCGTGCACGTCGTACTTCACGCGGATCTTCGCGAGGGCCGCCTGCGCGTCATGCACCGTGGTCGCGACGAGCGCCGCCACGGGCTGGCCGAAATAAGTCGCATGGCCAAGCGCCAGGCAGCGACTCTGCAGCGGACCGCGCGCGCCCTTTGCGGGCAGGTCCATCGCCGGCGGCATCGCATCGCTCATGCGCGCCGCCTCCTCGCCGGTCAGTCCCGCCACGACGCCCGGCATGGCGAGGGCCTCCGACAGGTCGATGGAAGCAATCGTGGCGCACGCGTGCGCGCTGCGCAGTATGGCGAGATGCAGCGCACCTGACGGAATGAGATCGCTGCTGTAGTCCACGCGTCCCGATACGAAGCGCGCGCCGTCGAGACGCGCTACGTTTTCCCCGAGCAAGCTTCCCGGCGATGCATCCTTAAAGTTCTGTTCCATGTCTGTCACATGCCCTGCCGCTGATTGATTGCTTATTCGTGGATGCGGCGTGTACCGCGCATCGCGAGCATCCCGCATGCTCCGAGCGCAAGCAAAGTCGTCATCAGATAGAGGCCGCTGTTCAAGGAGCCGCTCAGCGTCTTGAGCCAGCCCATCGCGAAGGGGCTCGCAAAACCGCCGAGCAAGCCGAGACTGTTGACGAAGGCGATCGCCGCAGCAGCAGCGGATGATCCCGCAAAGTAATCCGACGCCAGCGACCAGAGCAAAGGAATCGTCACGAACACCGTCGTCGATGCGATTGTCAGCAGCACGATGGTGGTAGTCAGATCATGCTCCAGAAGCGGCAGCAGCGAAAGCGCGATCGCGCCTGTCAACGCAGCGAGCGCACCGTGCCAGCGACGCTCCAGGTTCCGGTCCGAGTGGCGGCAGATCAGCACCATGCCAACGGCCGCAATGCCATACGGAATCGCCGACAGCCAGCCGATACGCTCCACGCTCGTCGCGCCTGCGCTCTTCAGCACCGTCGGCAACCAGAAGCTCAGCGCATACGTGCCGCAAATAAAGGTGAAATAGGCGAAGCTCATGAGGTACACCTTGGGATCGCTGATCACCTGTCGCAACTTCCCGGCGTGTTGGGCACCCAGGTCCTGGCCATCGACGCGCAACGCGCGGCGCAAGGTGTCGCGCTCGGGCTCCGTCAGCCATTTTGCGCGTCCGATGTCATCCGAGAGCGTGAACCACGTGACGATACCGAGCAGCACCGCCGGCGCCGCTTCGACGATATAGAGCCACTGCCAGCCCGCGAGCCCCGCGACGCCGCCGAGATGCGACATCGCCCATCCCGATACCGGACCGCCAATCATTCCAGCGATCGGAAACCCAGTCATGAAGAGGCCGAGGATCTGCCCGCGGCGATGACGCGGGAACCATTGGCTAAGGTAGTAGACCACGCCCGGGAAAAAGCCCGCTTCGAATACGCCGAGCAGGAAGCGCAGAAGATAGAACGCCGTGGGGCTCGAGACCGTCGCCATCGCGCAGCCGGTGATGCCCCACAGGACCATAATGCGCGTGATGGTCTTGCGCGCGCCAATGCGTTGCAGCAAGAGGTTGCTCGGCACCTCGAACAGGACGTAGCCGATGAAGAAAATCCCGGCGCCCAGACCATACACCGCATCACTGAAGCCCAGCGCATCCTGCATCTGCAGTTTGGCGAAGCCGACATTGATCCGGTCGAGATAGGCAACCACGTAACACACGATCAGCAGCGGCACGAGCCTCAGCGCTACCTTGAGATAGAGCGCACGGTTCGCGTCATCCGGGACCTTCGTTTCAGCAGGCATGTCTGCATGGAGAGCGATTTTTCTCGACATGATGGCCCTCTCAGTAAAAAAGGACCGAATGGGATGCAAACGACGGATAGCGATTCATCAAGTGTCTCCTGGTCCTGCCGGCGCGCGATGTCCGGCGGCGTGTGCTCTTGTCGGGACGCGCCCGAAGGCGCTGGATCGTTCTGATCGAAATCCTGAAAAACTGATCGATCGAACAGTCAGCACAGTAGCGGACGAGCCAACGCGCGGTCAACGATGATTTCGCCCGGTATTTCCCTTGTTGACTGATCGATCAGTCAGGAATAGGATGTGCGCCTGAAGAGTCTTCTCGGGTATCGCCAACGACACCCCGGCAAGCATCGACGCCACATCCCAACGTTCGAGGACCAAGCCGTGACCCAATTCAACGACTACGCAGACAAGTTTGAGACTATCCGCATGACGCGCACTGACGGCGTGCTGGAAATGCACTTCCACACGCACGGTGGCCCGCTCGTATGGAACCTGACCGCGCATCGCGAGTTCGAGCAGGCATTTCTCGACGTGGGCCGCGATCGTGAGAACGACGTGGTGATCATGACCGGCACCGGCGACGCATTCAGCGGCCCCGCGATCGCCCCCGGCATGCATCAGAACCGCAATTCGATGACGCCCACGATCTACGATCCGATCTACTGGGAAGCGAAGCATCTGCTCATCAATCTGCTCAATATCGAAGCGCCGGTGATCAGCATCCTGAACGGGCCCGCCGTACGGCATGCGGAGATTCCGTTGCTGGGCGATATCGTTCTTGCATCCGATACGGCAACCATCCAGGACACCGCGCACTTTCAGGGTGGCATGGTGCCCGGCGACGGCATGCACCTGATCATGCCGCTGTTGATGGGCCGCGCGCGCGGTCATTACTTTCTGCTCACGGGTCAGAACATCAGTGCAAGCGAGGCACGGGAGATGGGTCTCGTGAACGAGGTCATGCCGGCCGCCGATCTTCTGCCGCGCGCCCGCGAACTCGCCCAGCTGATGCTCAAGCAGCCGCGTCTCGTGAGACGCTATACGCGCACTTGCCTGAACCAGGAACTGAAGGCGCGCCTGCATGACGTACTGGGCTATGGACTCGCGCTCGAAGGCATCGCCCGCATGAAGGAACCGGCTGCCTGAGGCGGCGCTGCGCAGCTGCATCGCCATTCACACCGAATATCAAGGAGGCAACATGACTGTCAGCAGTATCACGAGACCTATCGACATGGTGGGTTCGGTCATCGACGTAGTCGATTCCACGCCCGACGTACTCGGCGAATCGATCATCTGGGACGAGAAAACGCAATTGCTCTGGTGGGTCGACGGCATTGGCCAGGTCATCCATCGCCTCGACATTTCGAGCGGCGTCAAGAAAAGCTGGCCGATGCAGGAAGAGATCGGCAGCATCGGGCTGCGCGCCAAAGGCGGCCTGCTGGTGGGCATGCGGTCCGGGTTCTATTTCTTCTCCCCTGAAACGGGCGAGCTGACCGAGATCGCGCGCCCCGACGCCGAGCGGCCGAAGAACCGTTTCAATGACGGCAAGTGCGACCGGCACGGCCGCTACTGGTCCGGAACCGTGGAGGCCGCCGCCTATACGCCGCGCGGTCGCCTGTTCCGGCTCGACCCGGACCTGCAGCCGAAGCTGATCATGGAGGGCATCACCTGCATCAACGGCATCAGCTTCAGCCCGGACAACCGGCTGATGTACATGACCGATTCCTTCAGTTGCCAGATCGACGTGTTTGACTACGATTCGGTCGACGGCGCCATCTACAACCGCCGGAAATTCGCAGACGTGCCGCTCGGGCGCGGCATCTGCGACGGATCGACCGTCGATGCCGATGGCTGCTTCTGGAGCGCGAACATGGATGGCTGGTGCGTGACGCGCTACGACCCGCGCGGACGGATCGACATGGTCGTCAATCTGCCGGTGCGGCGCGTGAGCAGCCTGTGCTTCGGCGGACCGGATCTGGATACCTTATTTATCACCACGGCGCGCCGCCGGATGAGCGAGAAGGAACTGGCGCAACAGCCGCTCGCGGGCAATGTGCTGGCGGTGCGGCCCGGCGTGAAGGGACTGCCGGAGCCGGAGTTTCTCGGCTGACGGCACGCGGTGGCCCGACTCTGCCCCTGTCGGGCCACGCAAGCTTCACGGTATACTGACTGATCGATCAAATAGCCTGAAGAGGTCGCCCCGGAATGAGTGCACAACGAGACAAGCCCGCGAAAGTCGCCAGTCCGGCTCAAGAGTCCGACCGCGGATCGGGCTCGCGCCTGTCGGCGATCCTGAATGCGGCCGAGCGGGTGTTTGGCGAGCACGGCTATGCCGGCGCGAGCATGCGCAACATCGCCGATGAAGCCGGAGTCGCCCAGGCGCTCGTGCATTATCACTACGCGACCAAGGACAAGCTCTACGAGGCCGTCTTCGAGCGCCGCTCGTCGGCCATCAATCTGCATCGCGGCAAGCTCCTCGACACGCTGTTCGCGAGCGAGCAGACCGTGACGGTCGAGGACGTGCTGACTATCGCCTTCACGCCGCTGTCGGATATTTTTCAGGGGGAAGAGGCTGCAAACCTTGCGCTGTATGTGCAATTGGTCGCTTCCGTCAGCCTCGGCAGCGATGAGCGTTCACGGCGCATTCGCGAAACCTACTACGACCCGATCGCGGAACGGTTCATCGATGCACTGCATACGGTGTTGCCCGGTATCGCGCGCGAGCAGGCGGTATGGGCCTATCTGTTCTCAGTCGGAGCACGGCAACAGGCGCACGCGCTCAATGGCCGCGCAAAGCGCCTGGGTGCGCGCGACCGCGCGAAGAAGTCGACGGCTCATTACTCCGATCTCGTGCGCTTTGCGGCCGCCGGCATTCGTGAACTGGTGCGCAACGGCGCGGAAACGATGGACACCGGCAGGACCTCGGTCAAGACATCAGGCAGCAAGGCGAAGGCGACGAATACCCCACGCACTCGCAACGCATCGGCATTGTCGGGCACTGAGCCAAGATCCGACTCAAAAGGAGCAAGGTCGCATGGTGGATGACATTGGAGTGGATGCGCAAGCACAACGACTCGTCGAATTCGACAACGTCGCCATTTCCGTGACCGACATCGATCGTTCCGCGGATTGGTACGGCCGTCTCTTCGGGTTCCGTCGCGGGTACTCGACCTACATCGACTCCTTGAACGCGCACTTCCAGATCCTCGAACGCAGCGACATGCGAATCGAACTGCTTTCGCGCGCAACGACCGTTCGCAACCCCGATGCCGCTATTGTCCCTGGCCCGCATATCGACAAGACGGGTGCAAAGGCGGTCGTATTCCGTACGTCCGACCTCGAAGCCGTGACATCGCACCTCGAGCGGGAAGGCGCGATCTTCGAATGGAAGATGAAGGACCTGTCCGAGGATGGTTTGCGTGCGACGATGATCCGCGATCCCGACGGCACCATCATCAACATTCTCCAATACCCGTAAGCACCGGATCCCGATCAAGGCTGCACTCCGCTCGAGGCCATCGCGAGCCTCCGATTCCGCGCCTCCCCTTCCTTGTTCATAAATTTTGTTGGACATCCAACATATATTGAGCTACCTTTTATCCTCATCGCCGCGTCGCCGCGACGCGGTCCACCCCTTTTCCCGGAGTCGAAATGAAGCCCCGAGTCATGCATATTGGCGCCCTGCTGTCCCACGTCGGCATTCATCCGGCTGCGTGGCTGCATCCAGGCACGCCGCTCGGTGGCGAAGTGGACCTTCCGTTCTGGATCAATCTCGCCAGGATCGCTGAACAGGCAAAACTCGACTTCATCTTTCGCGCCGATTCACCTGCCAGCCGCGACGGCGATATCGACGCCATTACGCGCTATCCAGGCCATATTGCGGATCTCGAACCGGTCACGCTGATGTCCGCGCTCGCGGCCGTCACGAAGCACATCGGCCTTGCCAGCACGGCCTCGACGAGCTTCTACGAGCCCTATAACGTCGCCCGCCTGTTCGCCACGCTCGATCATCTGAGCGGCGGACGCGCGGGCTGGAACGTGGTCACGTCGTCCGCGCCGCTTGCCGCGCTCAACTTCAGTCGCAGGGATCATGAAGATCACGCGCGCCGATATGCGCGGGCGAACGAATTCGTCGATGTGGTGCTGGGCCTGTGGGATAGCTGGGACCAGGACGCCTTCATCCGCGACCGGGCAAACGGCCGCTTCTTCGATCCGTCGAAGCGTCGCGTGCTGGATCACAAGGGCGAGTTTTATCAGGTGCGCGGCCCGCTCGACGTACCGCGCAGCCCGCAGGGCCGGCCCATCTTAATCAATGCCGGAGGCTCGGAGGCCGGCATGGAAATGGCGGCCCGCACCGCCGACGTCGTCTTCAGCGTGGACCGCAATATCGACAAGGCAAAGGCGTTCTATGCCGATCTCAAGGGCCGCATGGGCAAGTACGGCCGCCGTCCGGAAGAGCTGAAGATTCTCTGTGCGCTCAATCCTTTCATCGGGGCCAGCGACGCCGAAGGCCAGGAAAAGCTGGACTTGCTCCAGTCGATGATTCATCCGGCTGTTGGCCGCGAGATTCTGTCCGTGGACCTGGGCGGCATCGACTTGCGCGATCTGCCGCTCGACGAACCCATTCCCGAATCGGTGCTGCCGCCTTCCAGCAATGCCACCAAGTCCTACTTCGACAACATGGTCTGGGCCATCCGCGAACAGGGGCTGACCGTGAGGCAGCTGTATCTGGCCTGCGCCGCTTCGCGAGGCGGCATGAATGCGATAGCCGGCTCGGGCGAAACCATTGCCAACCGGATGGAGCAATGGTTCAACGAGGGCGCGGCGGACGGCTTCATGGTCCGCGTTTCGCATCTGCCCGGGGGTCTGGAGGACTTCGCCCGTCATGTGTTGCCCGTGCTGCAGGAGCGCAAGCTGTTCCGCACTGAGTATTCCGGTCCGACGCTACGCGACCAGCTGGGTCTCGCGGAGCCGGCGCGGCATCGCGTGTCGTGAGCCGTTCGA
This sequence comes from Caballeronia sp. LZ035, assembly GCF_031451175.1. Lineage (NCBI taxonomy): Bacteria > Pseudomonadati > Pseudomonadota > Betaproteobacteria > Burkholderiales > Burkholderiaceae > Caballeronia > Caballeronia sp. LZ035. Next base: position 512,713 of record NZ_JARUXS010000002.1, on the reverse strand, counting down.
GGCTGACTTACAATACGTGATCGTCGAGTCGTGAAATGATCTGAACGGGAGACCAGCACCCATGGCGACACCTCTTTCGTCTGCCCGCAAGAAGCGCGGACCTTCGCGGATCGCCATCGAACGGCGGCGCGACCTGATCGAAGCGGCAATACGCGACATTGCACGAAATGGCTATGCCACCGTCACCGTGGCCTCGATCTGCGCGGAAGCCGGCTTCTCGCGAGGCCTGATCGGCCATTACTTCACCAACAAGGAAGAGCTGCTGCTCGAGGCCGTCAAGACCGTCGCCACCGAGCTGGGAAGCGCCATCCGCGACGCTGCCAATGCCGCCAAGCCGGACCCCGCCCAGATGCTGCATGCGCTGATCCACGCCAGCTTCACGCCGCCCGGACTCACGGACGAAAAGATCGCCGTCTGGGTATCGCTCGCGAGTTCGGCACGCTGGTCCGAGCAACTGGCGAAGATCTATCGCGAAATCTGGGTGGACTACCGCTCCGGCGTAGGCCGCCTCTTCACGCGCGCAGCGGAAGCGCGCGACGTCGCCATCAATGCGTCGCATGTCGCGCTCGCTTTTTCACAGCTGGTGGAAGGACTGTGGATCGGACTGGCCGCCAATCGCAGCAGCATCAATGCGAACGATGCCGAGCATTGCTGTCATCACTACGTCGATCTGATCCTCGATGCGAAGACGCAATCGCCCGCAAGCGCAGCACCGGCCCCGCGCAAGCGCCGCGCGCTGGCCTGACGGTTGCCAGCTTGCGGCTTCACCCCGTCCGGCGTTACGGCTGCCTGAAGATGGCGTCGAGGTAAGTCAGGCAGGCCGACTCGGCGCGCTGCCGGCTGATCTCAGTGGAATCGGCAACCCAGCCCACCCATAGACCTTCGATCAGATGCGTGAACGTGAGCGCAGCCAGCCTCGCGTCGAGTTCGATGCCGCGTGTCTGCGCGGCGCGCTCGAACAAGCGTGCGAGCGCCTCGCGATACCCCGTCCATAGCTCGTGATAGAGCTGCGTCAGTTCGGGCGACCAGCCCGCGTTGCCGGCCAGTGCTGCCCACACGCAGGCATGGGCCTCGGTGAAGGCCGGCTTGCTGAAGCTCGCACGCGCCGTGGCATAAAGGCGCGCGACGGCGTCTTCACCCGCCGCCGATACCGCCTTGCGAGTACTCGCGCCGATCTCCGCGGCGACCGTCTTCACCGCTTCCAGCAGCAACTGATCCTTGCCCTTGAAGTAGTGGCCAATCAAGCCACGCGAGATGCCCGCAGTCTCACTGATGGTATCGACGGTGACGTCGTTGTAGCCAATCTCGCCGATCGACACGATGGCCGCGTCGATCAACTTGCGCTTGCGCGCCTCGGGGTCGCGCGAGCGCGTACCTTCCGCGGGTTTGACACTCATTCGATTTCTCCCACTACTGGACGGCGCACAGGCTGCGCGGCCCATGTTCCAGGCAGCGTTAGATATTAGCAGATGCCTCAGGCCGCACCGCGCCGCTGCTGGACGCGCGGACGCGGAAGACCCAGATGTTCGCGCAGCGTCGAGCCGCTGTAGCCGGCCCTGAAAAGACCACGCCGGCGCAACTCCGGAATGACCAGCGTGACGAAGTCCTGAAGACCGTCCGGCAGCGACGACATGCCCAGCATGAAGCCGTCACACGCGCCCTGCTCGAACCATTCCTGCATCTCGTCGGCAATCTCCTCCGCCGTGCCCACGATGAACTTGCCGCCGCGCGCCACCGCATATTTTTCGTAGAGTGTGCGCAGCGTGAGCGTGCCCTCTTCGGACATCGCGCGAATGTACTCGAGATAACTCTTGCCGCCTTCTGTCGATGCAGGAATGCGGTCGAGCGGCAAAGGGGCATCGACGGACAGGTCCGAAAGATCGATGTTGTCCAGGTCGATCGCAAGAATCTCCCGTCCGACATCGGGATGCAGCTTCTCCTGCAAGCGCGCGAGCTTTTCCTCCGCCTCGCCTCGCGTGCGGCCCACGATGGGATTCAGCGCGCTCACGATCTTCAGGTCGTCACGCGAACGCCCGAAGGCCTCGAGGCGCCCTTTCAGGTCGGCATAGAAGCGTTGTGCGCGTTCGAGCTCGGCTTCGGACGAGAAGACCAGTTCGGCCGTCTCGGCTGCCAGCGCCTTGCCGGCCTCCGAACCACCCGCCTGGACGATGACCGGATAACCTTGCGGCGGCCTCGCGATGTTCAGCGGGCCGCGTACCGAGAAATGCTTGCCTGCGTGATCGAGGCGACGCAGCCTGGCCGGATCGAAGAACGTCGAGGTCGCGCGGTCATACACGAACGCATCGTCATCCCAGCTATCCCACAGACCCTTCACCACGTCGATGAATTCCTTCGCCCTTTCGTAGCGTGCCGCGTGACCGGCGCGCGCGTCGCCGCCGAAGTTCAGCGCCGCGGCCTCCTGCGAGGTCGTCACGACATTCCATGCCGCGCGGCCGCGGCTCAGATGATCGATCGAGGCGAACTGGCGCGCCAGATTGTAGGGCTCGTAAAAGCTGGTCGACACCGTGGCCGCCAGGCCAATGCGGTTCGTGGCCGCCGAGAGCGCCGCCAGCAACGTGACCGGCTCGAACTGGTTGGCGTACAGCGGCCACTTGCTGATCGCATGGAGGTTGCCATTGCGGATCGCCGGAACGTCCGCGAAGAAAACGAAGTCCAGCGCACCGGATTCCGCCGTCCGGGCCACGTCGATGTAATGACCGATATCGTTCTCGGCTCCATCCGGAGCATCGGCCACCAGCCACGCTGCCGGATGATTGCCGTAGGGCTGGATCAACACGCCTATCTTCATCTCTGTCTTCATCAATTCGCTCCGGGTTAGCCTCGGTGATCGACACGCACCGCATCGCTTGCGTTATTTTTTTGTTGAACGTATAACAAGACTAACACGGACAAAAAGACTGTCAACAACCGGCGAGGCGGCGGATACGAACCGGACCGCTTTTTCGTCGCACAGGAGGATGTCTTATGAACGCAAGGTCCAGACGGGTTCCACTGTCTGAAGCGGCATCGTCGATGCGGCGCAAGATTTTGAAAGCCGCAAGCGCCGGCACGCTGCTGTCCGGTTTGTCGAGTCTGGCGCCGCGTGCGTCGGCACAACAGAAGACGCTCAATATCGCGTCCTACGGCGGCAGCTACAACGATGCGCTGAGAAAGGCATGGCTCGATCCGTTCGAGCGCGAGACCGGCATCAAGGTCAATCTCGGCGTCAATGCAAGCCTGTCGCTCGCGAAGTTGCAGACCATGAATCCGAACGGCGCGGAGTGGGACATCGTCGATCTCACGGCAACCGAATACAGCATTGCACAGGCGCAGAACGTCCTTGCTCCGCTCGATCCGAAACTCGTCGACACGAGCAGGATGCTGCCGGACTATGTCGCCAGCCACGGTTTCTGCTATGCACTCTATATCTGGGGCATGGCGTGGGACCGTCGCAAGATCCCGGACGCGAGCGCGCCCAGGTCATGGGTGGAGTTCTGGGACACGAAGCGCTACCCCGGCAAGCGCTCCCTGCTGGCCGTGAACAACGACGGCGCGTCCATGGAGGCTGCGCTGCTGGCGGACGGCGTACCGGAATCGAAGCTCTATCCGCTCGACGTGCAGCGCGCCTTTCGCAGTTTCGACAAACTCGGACGCGAGAATATCGTGTGGGCCAATGGCAATCAGGAGCCGGTTCAGCGCCTGACCTCCGGCGAATGCGCGCTGGCGGGCATGTACGTCGGGCGGGCCATCATGGCCAATCGCGCCGGCGCGCAGATCGGGTTTTCATTGACGCAATCGAATGTCGGCATGGACTATCTCGGCGTGATCCGCAATGCTCGCAACAAGCCCGAAGCCTTCGCGCTGCTCAATTACATTGCAACGCATCCGGAGCGCGCGGCCGAATTCACTGCCATTACATCTTATCCGGTGCCGATCAAAGACCTTGCGTCGCTCTTGCCGCCGAACGCAGCCGACGTCAAGGCGGTCCTGCTCGACGATCCGATGGTCCGCGCCAAGGTGCATTTCAAGGACACGAAATGGTGGGTGGATAACCTGCCTCAAGTCGCTGCGGCGTTCAAGCAGTGGCAGCTCATCTGACGGAAAAGCGTTTCTCGTTCCCACTCAAGCCTCAATCACACGGTCTGACAGGCATGACGCACACCTCATCGATCACTTCACGACGTCGCCGCATCGCTTTCGTTCAGGCTTGCTGGCATCGCGACATCGTCGACAACTGCAAGGCGGCCTTCCTCTCGACCATGCTTGAACTGGGCTATCGGGCCGATGACCTGCACTGCTTCGAAGTCCCCGGCGTCTTCGAGATACCGCTCTGTCTCAAACGACTGATAGCGAGCGAGGAATTCGATGCCGTCGTCGCGGCGGGGTTGATCGTCGATGGTGGAATCTACCGGCATGAATTCGTGTCGACCGCCGTGATCGACAGCCTCATGCAGCTTCAGTTACAGACCGGCACGCCGGTCATTTCCGCCGTGCTCACGCCGCAGCGCTTTCATGAGAGCGATGTGCACCATGCCTTCTTCCTCGAACACTTCAAGGTCAAGGGACGTGAAGCCGCACACGCCTGTCACCAGACCCTGGACACGCTGCAACGCGTCGAGGCTTCCCTGACCCAAAGAGGCACACGATGAACCTCAAGACCTGCGTAAGCGCGTCCCTCCTGATTTTCACGCAGGCTTGCCTGGCTCAGGTCAAGGTCGGCGTCACGGTGAGCTCCACCGGCCCCGCCGCTTCTCTGGGCATTCCGGAAAAGCAGACTCTCCTGCTGATGCCGGCGAAGATCGGCGCCTATGACGTCGAGTACATCGTGCTCGACGACGCGTCGGACGCGACCACGGCTCGCAAGAACGTCCTGCGCTTCACCACGCAGGATCACGTCGATGTGATCATCGGTTCATCGACCACGCCCGCAACGCTCGCCAACATCGAAGTTGCCGGTGCATCGAAGACGCCGATGATCAGCCTGGGCGCCGGCTCCAGCATCATCGAGCCGATGAACCCCAACCGGCGCTGGGTCTTCAAGACCCCGTACAACGACAAGACAACCGCGAACGCCACCGTGCGTGACATGCAGCGCAAGCACATCAGGACGGTTGCCTTCATCGGCGCGGACGACGGTTATGGGGAAAGCTGGCTGAAGGAACTGAAGGCTGCGACGGGCCCGGCCGGCATCGCGCTCGTGGCGCAGGAGCGCTTTTCTTCGCGCGATCCATCGGTGGTCGCACAGGTGCTCAAGGTCATTGCAGCGAAGCCCGATGCGGTCCTGATCGCCGCGTCCGGCACGCCCTCCGCGACACCGCAGATCGAGCTTCGCGACAAAGGCTACAAGGGCCCGGTCTATCAGACGACCGGCGTGCTCAACGAGGATTTTATCCGCGTGGGCGGCAGGGCCGTCAACGGCACGCTGGTCGCCGGCGCGCCGGTGACCGTGGCGGCCGAACTGCCGGACTCGCATCCCCCAAAGCAGCCGGCCATGGCGCTGACCGCCCTGTGGAAAGGCAAGTTCGGTACGGACAAGGTGAACGCATTCGCCGGTTATGCTTGGGACGCGTATCTCGAACTCAACGCCGCGATTCCGCTCGCAGGCAAGACTGCGCGGCCGGGTACGCCGGAATTCCGGAGTGCATTGCGCGATGCGCTGGAAGGCCTTCGAAACGTGGCGACGACGAATGGTCTCGTCACGATGTCGGCATCCGACCATAACGGCTATGGCCCCGACGCACCGTCCATGCTGACGGTGCAGGACGGCAAAAGTAGGTTTCTCCAGCCGGCTCAGGCGTCCCCGTCCCACGCCTTGGGGCGGGGCAGATGCAGATGGCCCCGCAAGGTGTCCGCTTCATAAGCGCGCCGCGCATAGCCCTTCTCCTGCAGCGCCGGGACAAGGTGCGTGCAGATGGCATCGACCGAATCCGGGAAGGTCGGCGCATTGAGGCTGAAGCCATCGCAAGCGCGGGCCTCGAACCACGCGATCATCTGCTCCGCCACCGCTTCCGCAGACCCGCAGATCAGCAGATGCCCCATGGCGCTGCTGAAGTTGATCAGCAGATCGCGCAGCGTACTGCCGGGCTGGCTGGCAACCGTCCTGTAGGCGAGAATCCGCGGCCCCGACGGATGCGTCCGCCACACGTCGAAGCGTTCCGCGGGCACCGGTTGATCGAGAGCAATGCCATCGAGAGACACCGAGAACATCGCGCGGAAACGCTCGCGCAAGTCCTGGAAATCCATGAACGCAATGATCGATTCGAACAGATCGCGCGCTTCGGCATCCGTGCGGCCAACGTAGGGAATGAGACCCGGCAGGACCTTCACGTGATCCGGGTCCCGGCCGAACCGCACCACACGTTCCTTTTGCTCGCGGTAGTACTGGATGGCCTGGTCCTTGTCCGGCTGAGTCGTATAGATGATGTCGGCGAATTCGGCGCCGAAGTTCAGGCCTTCGGCGGATTGACCCGCCTGGACCAATACCGGATGGCCTTGCGGGGAACGCGGTATGTTCAGCGCGCCTTTTGCCCTGAAGAACTCACCTGCGAAATCGAGCGGCTTCACCTTGTCCCGCCGCAGCCAGTGCCCGCTCGTTTTGTCGTTGATGACGGCGTCATCGCTCCAGGCAGACCAGAGCTCGCGCACGAGGCAGACGAACTCGGCCGCGCGCCGGTAGCGGTCCGCCTTCGCCGGCAGCGCGATGCCATGCGCGTCCGCGCCGAACGTGGAGGTCACGATGTTCCAGCCCACCCGTCCTCCGCTCAGCAGATCGAGCGCGGCGAGCTGACGCGCGATCGTGAACGGCTGATTGAAGGTCGTCGAAAGCGTGCCGATGATCCCGATCCGCTCCGTCACCGCAGCGAGCGCACCCATCGTCGAGATGGATTCATACGGGCTGCCCAGCGCGAGATCGCCGTCCAGCAGGAAGTCCGCGCCCGGAATATCCGCGACGAACACGGCATCGAGCTTCGCCGCTTCGTAGCGCTGCGCAATGGCCTTCACGATGCCCACCGTACCGATCTCTCCCGACCGGCTCGTCGGCAAGCGCCAGGCACGCGCGTCGTAGCCGCCCGGCGCGAGAAACCCACTCAACACCATGTTCGATCGACGCCCTCTCATGATTTCCTCGCCCTGATTGTGTTCTAGACCGCTTCGCGCAACTGCACGCTCATGTCGTGCGTCTCGCGACCGCTTCCCGCCACTTGCATGTCGCCCGGTTCGACATCCACGCCGAGCACTTTCGCGTCTTCCCTCGACCAGCCGAGCCGGACGGCCGCGCCCTCCGCAAGCCTGCTGATGCGCTCGGGCGCGTTGCCGATGATCGACGTGATCTCGACACCTGATGCCACCGTGCAGACCCGCACGAACTTGCCGAGGAACGCGACTTCGCGCACGACGGCATCGACCATGATCTCGGCGCGTTCATCAGCGGCGAGCACGCTGATCTTTTCAGGGCGAATCGAAACGAAGGTCTCCGGGTTGCGGCTCAGTTGCGCCCGCTCGACATCGGACGCTGCCGGGAAACTGAACCCCGACGCGAGCGTCACTGTCACGGCGTCAGTTCCGGCCGTGTCCGCGACGCACGACAGCAGGTTCGTCTCGCCAAAGAAGCTCGCGACGAACGGCGTGCGAGGCGACGCATAGAGCTCGCGCGGCGTTCCTATCTGCACGATCTGACCATGGTTCATCACCGCGATGCGATCGGACATAGTCATCGCTTCTTCCTGGTCGTGCGTCACGAACAGGACCGATATGCCGAGCTTGCGCTGCAGGCTCTTGATCTCGTACTGCATGCGCTCGCGCATCGACTTGTCGAGTGCACCGAGCGGCTCGTCGAGCAGCAAGGCATCCGGCTGGAACACCAGCGCGCGCGCCAAGGCCACCCGCTGTTGCTGTCCGCCGGACAGTTCGCGCGGACGCCTTTCCTCGAGGCCCGCGAGACCGACCTTCTCGAGCATTTCGAGCGCCATCGCGCGCCGCTGCGACTTCTCGACGCCCCGCATGCGCAGCGGAAATTCGACGTTCTGGCGCGCACTGAGATGCGGAAACAGCGCATAGCCCTGGAACACGATGCCGAAGTTGCGATCCTTCGGCGCCCGTCGCACGACATCGACGCCGTCCACCTTGATCGCACCCGAACTGGGCGACTCGAATCCGGCGACCATCATCAACGTCGATGTCTTGCCCGAGCCGCTCGGCCCGAGCAACGTGACAAACTCACCCGGTTCGATGGCGAGCGACACATCCTTCACCGCCTTGAAACTGCCGTACGCCTTCGAGACATTTTCCAGGGTGACGCGTTTGACCTGTGGCATTTCTGATCGAGACATGACTGAATCCGGAAACGAGAGTGAAGAGATCGGGCGTTAGCGCAGCACTGTCTTCGGCCGAGCGAGGCTCTGGTAGCCGTTGACGATCAACGCGACGAAACTGATGGCCAGCAAGACGGTGGACACGGCCGCGATCTTCGGCGTCAGATCGAATTGCAGCGCGGTGAACATCTGCACGGGCAAGGTCACGGCATTCGGCCCGGACAGAAACAGCGCAATGACTACTTCGTCGAAGGAGCCGATGAAGGCGAAGATCGCGCCGCCGACCATGCCCGTGCGAATGACGGGCCAGTAGACATCCACCAGCAGCGCGGTTGTCGTGCCGCCGAGACTGCGCGCTGCCCGATGCAGCGCGGGGTCGAGTCCGGCCAGCGAGGTCTGCACCGAGACGAACACATACGGCGTGACAACCACACTGTGCGCGAACGCAATCGACACCCAACTCGAACCGAGGTTCAGCGTCGACGAGAACAGATAATCCGCGAGCGCGAGCACGACCACCGGCACGAGCAAGGGCAGCATGATCAGCGTAGAGAAGAAGCTCCTTGCAGGCACATCGTTGCGATGCAACGCGAGCGCTCCGCCGGTGCCGGCCGTCACGGCGATCACAGTGGCGAGCAGCGCCACCTTGAACGACGTCAGTGCCGAAGCGACCCATTGCGAATCGCGCAGCAGATCCGCGAACGCATGCCCGGACCATCCGTCCGGCGGAAACATGAGGATCTCGCCGCTCGTCATCGACATCGGCACGATGATGAGGATCGGGCCCAGCAGGAAGACGAAGATCGGCAGGCACGCGATCACCAGCAGCGCATGGCCCGAGAGCCCGATGCGCGGCGCCTTGAAGCCCGGCGCGTGCAGTTCAAATTTTTCCATACTGACCTTCCTTCGGAATGGAGTGATAGAGCGCGATAAGGAACGCCGTCGCAATCAGAATCACCAGGGCCAGCGCGGAAGCCATCGGAAAGTCGATGATCTGATGCGTGTAGAAATCGACCAGGTTCGCGACCATCATTTCGCGCGGGCTGCCGAGCAGCACCGGCGTGATGTAGAAGCCCAGGCAGATGATGAACACCAGCAGGCCGCCTGCATACAGGCCCGGCCGGGTCAGAGGCAGGGTGACGGAAACCACCGTTCGCCAGCCCGGCGCACCGAGGCTCTTGGCGGCGCGGTACAGGCGCGGATCGATCGCGAGCATCGAGCTGTAGATGGGAAACACCGCATAAGGAATGACGTAATGCACCATGCCGATGACGACCGCCAGCCGCGTATGCAGCAGCGGCAGCGGATGTGAGACGATCCCGAGGTGTATAAGCGCGAGGTTGATGACGCCGTTGTCCTGAAGTAGCGCGGACCACGCGAAGTTCTTGATCAGCGCGGCCGTCCAGAACGGCAGCAGGATGGCCGCCATGATCCACGCCCGCGCACGCTCGCCCGACTGAGCCAGCAGCGCCGCGATGGCATAGGCGAGCAGCACGGCGACAAGCGTCGTCTCGAGCGAAATCACCAGCGTGTTCTGCGCGATGCGCAGGAAAATCGGCGAAGCGAACAGGTCGCCGAACGTGCCCAGGCCTTTCTTGAAACTCAACTGGGCAATCATGAGGATGGGCGTAGCTGCGGCCAGTCCGTAGAGGATCAGGACCGGCGTCAGCATCAGTGACTGGGTGAGGTTGAAACGTCGAGGCATGGCCAGATTCCCTTGGTCGGTTCGTGTCACTCGCTACGACAGCTGCCACGCCTTGAAGGCCGCGGCAACCTGGGGCAGATTGCTGGCCCAGTAATCGTCTTCCTCGTAGAACACCTTGGCGCGCACGTCAGGATTGCTCGGCAGCACGGCCTTGACATCCGCCGCACTGGCCGGCAGCAGCGCCTCGATGCCCCTGATCGGCACCGGATAGGACGTGATGGCCGTGAAATCCGCCGCGCGTTCGGGATGGGTCGCGATGTAGTTGAGCAGCGCGAAGGCTTCGGGCTTGTTGCGGGCATTGCGGATCACGCCAAGAAAGTCTCCCGCGACCGCCGCGCCGTCGAGCGTGAAGCCGATGTTCGCGCCCGAGCGGTTCGCCATGATCGAGCGCCCCACGTACATGCCGGCGAGCACGCACTCGCCCGACGTGAGCCGCTGCACCGGCTCCTGATTGGTGGAAGCCCACACGATGTTGTTCCGGCCGAGCTTGTCGAGGCTCTTGAAGGCGCGTTGAATGTCGAGCGGATAGAGCCTCGACGGCGGCACGCCGTCCGCCTGCAACGCGGCTTCGAGCGCGTGCCCGTTCGTGTTCACGGTGATCAGCGAACGCTTGCCGGGATACTTTTGCGTGTTCCAGAAATCGGCCCATGACTTCGGCGCCGAAGCGTCCGGGATCTTGCGACGATCCCAGGCCATGCCCCACACATACGCCGCGTAGCCAAAGCCATGGGTCTTGACGTACTCGGGCAGCAGCCGGCTCGTATCGACCTGCTTCGGGTCCATCGGCAGAAGCATGTCCTGACGGGTCGCGATGCTGAACTCCGGGCCCGTCAAGTCAACAATGTCCCACTCGGCGCCATTCGGATTCATGGTTTGCAGCTTCGCCAGCGACAGGCTCGCGTTGACACCGAGATTCACCTTGATGCCCGTCTCCCTTTCGAACGGTTCGAGCCACGCCTTTTTCAATGCATCGCCATAACTGCCGCCGTAGGACGCGATATTCAGCGTCCGGCTCTGCGCTGCCGCACTGCGGATCAACGCGCCCGACGTCGAGAGCACGAGCCCGGCCGTGGCTGCTTTCAGCACGCGACGGCGGGCCGTCTGCGCGTCATTCATTTCATCGATGAACTGCGTGCTGCTCTCTGCGGCATGGCGGGTCCGTCGGGTCCGTCGGGTCATTGGACAGTCTCCAGTTGGGCGACTCGAAGCAAGGGTCACGTCTGCGCGTCAGCGCGCACCGTTGCAATGAAGCGGAAAGAAACGCGTCGTTACTTGTTATACGTTCAGCAAGATAACGACGTGCGGAATGCCGGCAATCCGGGCATCCGGACGGATCACGCGCGGGTGCGCCTCCGTCCGAAGTCAGACGGGCTCAACTCGCCTGCAGGTAGGAATCGATGACGGAGCGCTTCTGGATCTTGCCGGTCGGTCCTTTCGGAATCTCGTCCCAGATCTCGACCGTTTTGGGTATCTTGAAGCTGGCAATCTTGTCGCGGCAGAACGCGCGCACGTCGTCGGGCGTGAGGCTGAATCCAGCGCGCACCGAGACGACGGCGTGAATGCGGTCGCCCCACTTCTCATCGGGCAAGCCCACGACGCAGACTTCACGAACGGCTTCGTGCTCGGCGATCACGTTTTCGATCTCGGTCGGAAACACGTTGTAGCCGCCGGTCTTGATGCGGAACTTGGCACGGTCGCTCAGATAGAGGTAGCCGTCTTCATCCTGCCGGGCGATGTCGCCCGTGCACAGCCAGCCGTCCTTCACCGCTTCGGCGTATTTCTCGGGCGCGTTCCAGTAGCCCGAGGTCACGAACTCGGTCCGGATCAGCAGTTCGCCTACTTCGCCGGCCGGAACGTCGCGCATCTCGTCATCGACGATACGCACATCCACGTACGGCAAGGGCCGCCCCGCCGATGAAAGCAGGCCCGGACGTTCCCGGATCGCCAGCTCGTGCTCGGACGGAAACAGCATCATCGACATGCCCATCAGCTCGGTGGTCCCGTACATCTGGAGCAGCTTGCCGCCCAGCACGCGCGCGGCTTCGCGGACCATCGAGGGCGGCAGGGGCGAAGCGCCGTAACCCCATTGACGCATCGAGCTCAGGTCGAAATCGGACGCCCGTCCCGACGTCACCAGTGAAGCGAGCATCGTCGGCACGAGCACGGTGATGGTGGTCTTCTCCTGCTGGATCAGCGCGAGCGCCGCCGCCGGATCCCAGTCCCCGACGATGACCGTCTTGGAACCGTGCACGACATTGCGCAACAGATGCATGATGGGTACGCCGCTCGCGGGCATGGCATGCAGCCAGACATCGTCATGGTTGGCACCCTCCGCGAGCGCGATGGCCTGGGTCGAGCGCAGCATCGCCTCGTGCTGGTACACGGCGCCCTTCGGCAAGCCCGTCGAGCCGGTCGTGTAGCAGATCATCAGATGATCGTTGGGCGTCTGCGGCAGCGGGTCGCTGCCCGCGGCCTGCGTGAGGCATTCGGTGTAGTCGAGCAGGAACGGATGGCCGTCGTGCATGCCGATGACGACCGGCTTCTGCGCGCTCTCGAGAAGCGCGGCTTCGACCATCGCGCCGTAGCGGGCATGGACGAACAACACGGCCGGCGCCGAGTCATCGACCAGCTGCGCGAGTTCCCGTGCGGCAAGACGGCCGTTGAGTCCCACGCGCAATGCGCCGATCTTCGCGCACGCATAGAAGACCTCGGCGACTTCGACGCAATCGGGCGACACAATGCCCACGCGATCGCCCGACGACACACCCAGCTCACGCATGTAGCGCCCGAGTGCATCGCTGTTCAGATGGATGTCCTGCCAGGTCGTGCGACGTCGGTGATCGACGTAAGCAGGCGCACTGCCGCGCACCCGCGCGTGCCGTTGGACAAGTTGCCCGAACGTATTCATCGATTGCTCCCAAGGCTTGAATGCGTGGCCGCGCATGCGTCATGCGCGCCGGGTTGACGACTCCGACCGGGATGCCGCAAGCGGAGTTTCGTGTGCCGCTGTCGGTCAGTCTTTCGGAACCTTTGCGATGACTGCGTCCGCGAAGGCCTGCAAGGAGCCGCGTTCGAGCTCGTCGCCGAAGTAGTTAATGTGATGCCAGACAAAAAACTCGTCTACTCCGTACTTTTCATGCAGACGCATGACGTCGTCGAGCACGGCCTGAGGCGAACCCGTCCACACGCGGCCCATCGGCACATGGTAGGGAGGCGCATCGTAGGCATAGTTGAAGAGTTCGATGAAACCCTCCTTCAATGCGCGCTCTTCGGCTTCGGTGCGGCCCATGACCAGATGTCCGCCGATCGCCAGCACGTCGCGCGGCGCGCTGTTGCGCCCGGCCGTGTGCGCGGCTTCCAGACAGGCGTCGAGCACGATCGGCATGAACTCCTCTTTCTCGGGCCGCACGAACGACACCATCTTTCCGCCCTCCGCTCCCCAGAAGCGCGCGGTTTCGACCGAATAGCTGAACGGCGCATAGACAGGCGGATACGGCGTCTGCAAGGGACGCGGGGTAATCCCGACCTTGCGCAGGATGCCTTCGCCATCGACCGCATCCGCGCCCCAGTCGCGCGTCGGATTGAATTCCCACGGCACCGGCTCCGGGACTTTCCAGAACTCGCCCTGGAACGAGGTCAGATCGTCCATCCACAAGGACTTCACGATCTTCCAGTTCTCGTACAGCGCCCGGCGATTGCGCTGGTCCGCTTCCGACCGGTCGGATTCCGCCGAGAGGATGTTGAGGTGCTGTCCCATCGTTGCGGTCCAGCGCGCGGTATTGCCGCGCGAGAAGCCCGCGAAGGCACGGCCGCCGGTCATCTGGTCGAGCATCGCGATATCTTCCGCGACCTTGATCGGATTCATGGCCGTCAGGTTCATGCCCAACTGGCCGACGCGCATTTTCTTCGTGTGCTGCGCGACGAAGAGATTCCACATCAACGGATTGGTCGTGGCCTCGACGCCTTCCACCTGGAAGTGATGTTCGGTCATGCAAAAGCCGTCGTAGCCGAGTTCCTCGGCGAACACCATCTGATCGCGCACCGCGTGCATCATGTGCTGGAAGCGCTGCGGATCACGTCCCGCGAGCGCGACTTGCTCGCCCCGCTGCCGCATGAAGGGGATGGCCAGCAATGTGAATTTCATTTTTCAGTCTCCGTGTTGCATTTCGAAGTCAGACGGTGGTCCCGGCGCCGAGGATCGTCGTGCACTGATGCGACAAGGTGCCCCCGTTACCATGTGCAATCGCGATCTCGGCGCCTTCGACCTGAAAGCCCCGCGCATCGCCTCGTACCTGCCGCGCCGCCTCGATCAGACAGAACAGGCCGTACATGCCCGGATGAACGCAGGACAGGCCGCCGCCGTTCGTGTTGACGGGCAATGACCCGCTCGGTCCGATCCGCCCGCCCTCGACGAACGCGCCGCCCTCGCCTTTGCGGCAAAAGCCCAGGTCTTCCAGGAACAGGATGGTGTTGATGGTGAATGCGTCGTACAGCTCGACCACATCCACCTCTTGCGGCGTGATGCCCGCCATCGCATAGGCGCGTGCGCCGCTTTCCGTGGCGGCCGTGATGGTCAGGTCCGGCATCTGCGAGATCTCGCGATGCCAGTGCGCACCCGCCACACCCAGCACATAGGCGGACTTCATGCCGCGCGCCCGCGCCCGTTCCGCCGACATCAGGATGACCGCCGCCCCGCCGTCCGACACGAGACAGCAGTCGTAGCGCGTCAGCGGATCGCAGATCATCGGCGCCGCGAGCACCGTTTCCCGCGAGAGATCCGCGCGCGAGGTGGCCTCGGGATTCAGCTGCGCCCAGCGCCGCGCCGAGACCGCCACGTCGGCCAGTTGCTCGCGCGTCGTGCCGTACTGGTGCATGTGCCGTGCTGTCGCCATGGCGTAGCCGGCCATCGGCACTGGGAGTTCGTAGAGCGCTTCGAAGCGCGGTGTCTCGATCAGACCGTTCAGGTTGCCGCTCGAGCGGGCGTTGCTGCCGTATGCGATGAGCACCGTCTCGCACAAGCCGGCGTTGATCGCGAGCGTCGCCTGCAGCACATCCGACATGAACGATGAACCGCCGACGGATTCCGAACCCGACCACTTCGGCCGGATGCCGAGATATTCCGCGGCGGACAACGAAGGCAGGAAGTGATAGAGCGTGCTCGCGCATACGCCATCGATTTCATCCAGCGTGATGCCGGCATCGTCGAGCGCCGCGCGGGTGGCCTGGGCCATCAGTTCGAGCGAACTCCAGCCCGGCACTTTGCCGAGCGCCGAATGGCCCGTGCCCACGATGGCCGTACTGCCGCGCAAGGAATCGATCACGAGCGGTCTCCTTGTGACGGTGCGAGCGGTGCGAGGGGTGTGAACGCCACGACAGGACAGTCGGGCTCGGCACTCGACCACGAACGCGCGAGGATGGTTGCCCGAACCGGCATGGCGACGGAAACGCGCTCCGGCTCGACATCGACGAGCCGCGACAAGATGCGCGGACCCTCGGCCAGATCGATCAGCGCAATCGTGTAGTCGCCGCCGCGTTCAGAGGGGCGACGCATGTGCGTGCAGGAATAGACCACGCCGTCACCGGACGCCTCGACCCATTCGAGGTCGTCCATCGTGCCGCGGGCATGCAGCGCGCGCGGATAGAACACATGGTCGTGGCTGGTGCGATGTCGCTGCAGCATGAACTTTCCCTGCTTCAGAAAAGCGAAGAATTGCGCTTCCGGTCCGAGTTCGGGATTCATGAGATGTCGTGAGATGGCGCGTGAATGCGTTAGAGGCGCGGCTAGCGGGCCACGGAAGCGGAGACGGCCCGTTGCAGGGGCAGGCCTTTGCCGTGGAATTCGCGGAATCCGTACAGGAGCGGATTACCGTTCGAAAGCAGCCGGATGCCCTGCACTTCGCCGATGAACACCGAGTGCGACGCAACGGGCACTTCCTTCAGCACGCTGCAGGACACGTTCGCCAGCGCGCCGCTCAACCATGGCAGGCCATCCTGCTCTTCCCACACGCCGCCGTTGATGAACTTCTGCTCGGCTTCGTCGGCGCTCTTGGCCGAGCGCGAGAAAACCGTGGCGACGTCCAGTTGCGAATCGGCGAGCATGTTCACCGAGAACGCGCCGCTTGCACGGATCAGTTCACAGGCGCGTGCGTTGTGGTTGATCGAGATCAGCATGGAAGGCGGCGAGTCCGACAACGAACACACGGCGGTGGCCGCCAGGCCCGCGCGCAAGCCGCCGAACTGCGACGTCACGATGGTGACGGTGGTCATGTGACGCTGGAAGCAGGCGCGAAAATCGTCCTGGATGCTCGGCGCGGTGAGGTGTTCATTGCCCATCATTTACTCTCCTTCGCAGACTCATGGCGGTGCGTGTCATCGTGGTGTTCAGAGCTCCGGGCAGGCTTCGAACGGGCCCGTGAGATCCTCGAAAAGTCTGGCAAGCCGCAGCACGCCGATATCGTCATAACGCCTGCCGACGATCTGCATGCCGATCGGAAGGCCGTCCAGGGTCTTGCCGCACGGAACTGATATGGCCGGTTGTTCCGTGAGGTTGAACAGAAAGGTGTTGCACCAGGGATCGAACAACCGTGTCTCGTCGGGCGCGGCGCGCTCCGCCGCGAATGCAGCGGTCGGCGTGGCGGGCAGGATCAGGAAGTCGGCATCATCCAGCAGCGCCATGGTCTGCTCGCGCAGCGCCAGGAGCGCCTGCATCGCGTCTATCACGGACTCGGCGGACTCGCCGGCGCTGGCGCGCGTCCATTCGTACAACAAGGGAGACAGCGGCTGCCGCTCGGGTGCGTGCTTGTTCAATTCCGCAAAACAGCGCGCGCGATAGAACTGCTCCGCGGCCTCGACCTGTTCATGCGCAAAGCGCGCGGGCCGTTCCTCGATCGAGGCGATGCCCGCATGCTCCAGCCGCCGGGCCGCTGCCCGGACCGCCTCCACCACTTCGGCATAGGGACGCAGGCCGAAGCCCAGATCGGTCACGAGATGGATGCGGACGTGATCGGGCGGTTGCGTCGACGCTTCACGATAAGACTGTCCCGCCGGCGGCAACGCGGTGAAGTCGCGCGCGTCGGGCCGGGCGATGCAATCGAGCATGAGCGCGACGTCCGCCACGCTCCGTGCCAGGGGTCCGGCAACGAGCGCTGGGCTAACCGGCGGGTAATAGGGAACCCGACCATACGAGGGCTTCAGTCCGACGAGTCCGCAAAAGGAAGCCGGCAGCCGGATGGAGCCGACGATGTCGGTGCCGAGGGCGAGCGGATGCAGGCCCGCTGCCACAGCCGCCGCGGCGCCAGAACTCGATGCGCCCGCTGATCTCGACAGGTTCCACGGATTGCGCGTGACGCCGAAGCGGGAACTGACGCTCCCCGCGATGATCCCGTAGTCGCACATAGTGTTCTTGCCGAGCAGGATGGCGCCGGACTCACGCATCCGCGCGACGGCCGGGGCCTCGAACGACGGATAGATGCCTTCATCGGCCACGCAAGCCGATCCGCGATAGCCCGGCATGCCGGCGACGGGCAGCGCATCCTTCACTGTCGTGGGAATGCCGTCCAGCGGACCGAGCGGTGCGCCGCGCAGCCATCTTGCTTCCGAGGCGCGGGCCGTATCGAGCGCTTCTTCCGCGGTCAGCCAGTAGATCGCGTTGATGCGCGGATTGAGCCGCTCGATACGCGCAAGCGCGGCCCGCGTCACCTCGACCGGCGACAGATGCTTCCGGCGATACGCGTCCACCAGATCGGTAGCAGACAAGAAAGCAAGTTCGTCGTTCATTCGATGACCCGCCTCATCCCTGAACGACGTTCTTGCGATACGAGTCCTTGACCCGGATGCGCCCGCCCTTGAACTGGAACAGATCGCATCCGCGTGCCTCGACGCGGGTTCCGTCGGCTTTCGTGCCGGTGAAGGTCCAGTAGGAAACACCGCGGTCGCCATCGACGAAATGCCGCGCATCGTTCCAACGCGCATCGGGAAAGGTTTCCCAGATGGCCGCGTAGCTACGGCGGACCGCGTCGCGTCCTTCATGGCGTTGGCCGAACGCATGCGGTCCCGCCGAGGTGTCGAACACGCAGTCGTCGGTCATGAAGCTCATCAATGCGTCGGCATCGTGGGCGTTCCACGCAGTTGCGAAGGCCTCAAGCATCTGGATCGATGCGCCGGATTCGTTGCTCATCTTTTTCCGCTCCTGTTACGCCGCATGACCGGTTGCCGCCTTTCCGGCGATTTCCCATCATCTCGGCTACATTTTTGTTGAACGTATAACAAGGATATTGCCGCGTTTAAGACCTGTCAACTGTGTCAATAAAAGCAGACGATGCGAGAGAGCAAGCCTTTCAGGGGTGGCGAGAAGAAATCAGGCATTCATGCGCGAGCGCGGCGGTCGAGGGTGCGGCGAGCCATCGGGCGATGCGTGACGCACTTTCCAACTCGCGAACAAATCACGAGAGTAGCGAGCTTCGCTGCGTGGCAAGCGACGGCCTGGGGTGAACTTGCGCACATGGGACGCCGCTCAGTTGTTGCACAGCACGCTAACGGTGAAAGCTCGCTCAGGCGGACTTGTTCACGGTGAGTTGTTCACGCCCGGAAGAGCCGTTTGAATGGCTGCTTCCTTCTGCAGACGCCGAGAGCTCGTGGCTGAAACATCATTACGTCGACTGACGCACCTCATCAAACTGAGACACGGTCCAATCCGATTGCAATCGTCCCGCTGCAAACATCGCAACGTCTGGCGTGCAATGGCTCTACACGGACGTCTCCGTCATGCCCGCGGACGTGACGGGAGCAGCAATTGCGGATAGGTCGACGCCTTGCCCGAACCACCAGCGCTCAAGCCGCTGTCCGCTTTTGAACGGGCACCAGGACGACGATTTATTGGATGAGGGAGCGCACATCCTTCGTGTACGGGCTTGTCAGCAAGGTACATGCGCGCCGATCTCGCTGAATCCAAAGAGAGGCCCGACGTGCCTTGCAACGAAGTTCTGGCACGAGAACCGGAGAAACCGCGAACGCACACACTACGGCACCTGGAGCGCGAGTGGCTTGTCTGGATTCTCGAAGTGGCAGCTACTGAATCGCACTAAGCGCTCGCGATCGATCATCCGTACGCTCGCCACCACTCGACGAACTCTTATGCCGTCGCGCGCCGCGCCATGTGGATGAGCGCAGGCGGCGTCCGGCGAGATCAGCTTGAAAGCGTGCGCACACCGACTACACTCAGAACAGTTCAGTCGGGCGTAAATGAGCAGCAGGATCGTCAACGTGCTTCGGCGCGCCGATACTGGCACACGGCTTCCAGAGGCCATGACGCGGGAGGAATTGCTGCTGTGCTTCCCCTCGAAGATCCACATTCGAACCCGCACTTCGAAACTCGCCCACTTTTTACCGCCCTAGCGGCGCTGGTTTTTTGGTTCGTGAACTTGGCGCGCGCCGCGAATGCCGATGGGTCCGCTGCGTCCTCGGGGGCATCGGCGGCTGTGTCCGCTTCCAGCGAGTGCGCGAATTGCACCGCTGTCGTCATCGCCGATTGGGGGCTGCGCATTGGCGTAACTGTCGTTGTAATGCTCGTGGCCCTCGGATTCGCCGTCGTCGCACTGTGGTGTATCGGCCGAACACTCGGCGATCCGAAAGCGCTCTTCGGCCTGCGCCGGCATTGGGGCGGTTTCGGCGGCGCGTCGACCGGTTGGTATCTCTCTCCAGGACTCGTGCGGCTTCTGCTGGGGACGGTGCTGGCTGTGCTGGCTGGACTTCTTGCTCTTACAACCATAGAGGCCGTGTTCGGTCTGAAGAAACCGGATGCTGGCATACCAGCGGCGACGAAAACGCAACCCGCGTCTGGCGCCACGGCAGGCAAGACCGACAAGTAAGCGAGGCGCGTGATGCCGATTCGGATGCACGTCGTGATCGACCCTCTCAATCCGGCGAACATGGCATCCACACGACCAGCTCAGTCGCCCGCGCGCCGGATCCTCGAGTACGAACTCATGCGTTACTGCGAAGGACAGATACGCGGCTGTTCGTTTCTCATCGCAGGACATCGCGGCGCAGGAAAGACAACCATGGTCGCGGATGTCATCGATGAAGCGATCAGCAACGCTAACGCGGGGAAGACGCGTCTTCGTCCTTTGCCGGTCTTCCTGCACGGGCCGAGCCTATTTCTCGACATCAATGAACTCGCCGACGACGGCGCTGCGAATGCAGATTCGACGGCACCGATGGCTGCGGACTCCGCCTCTCCCACCTCTCCTGCCTCAACAGCCGAACAGGTCGCAAGAATGGTAATTGACGCGTTTGCGAAAAAGGAGCCGGAAAGAAAAGCTGATCCAGACGACAAACCCGACACCCTCGAAGCTCGTGCAAGGCGTTCGCTCGAGCAGGTGGTCCTGTGCCTGCATCGCTCAGTCATGGAAGAATACGCTAGCAGCTACCGACGCTACGTGCAGACAATGCTCAAGGACGGTACGCAAGAACCCGTGCAGGCCGATGATGCCGACATGATCCTGCTGCACGAACAGGCCGACTGGCTCGAACTGGCAGCGCAGTTCGAGATTGAGTTAATGGAAAATCCGCCCGCAGTGCGCTTGCGGCAGTTCTACGCATGTATTGGCGCACTCAGATCAGGCGTGTTGCGGGCGCCAGGTCAGCCCGGCGGTGACACCTCGCCTCCCGATCAGGGCGCACGTGAACTCGTGGCGCTTAATGGCATTTGCACAGCGCACCAGCGCGTGTCAGGCGAGTTGAGCGAACGCAAGCGCGAATCGTCAGGCGAGACGAGCGAAACCCGCAGCCAGGCGCAGAGCGGCTGGGAGGGCAGCGAAGTGCTGAAGCCGCTCGCGGCTGTCCTGTCCGGCGCGGTGGTGGGCGGGGGCGCCGCGGTCGGCTTGCGGGACGCATGGACCGCTGTCCTGCTCGGCATCATCACGTCGCTGGGCGCGGCGTGGGCGCTTAAATATTCCTCGACCACGATGAAGCGTCACGAACGTGAACTGGACTTGACCTTCATCCCTAATCTCAAGTCTGAAACACTCGACCGTGTACTTCCTACGCTGCTGCGCAGGTTGACGAGCGCAGGACTCGCGCCGATTCTGATTATCGATGAACTGGACAAATTGGGTGAACTATCGTGGCGGATGGAAGCTATCGTTCGTTATCTCAAGAAACTGATGACAGAGAACGTGTTTTCCTGCTTTCTGACTGACCGCAGCTATCTGGAATTCCTGTCGATGGGAGAACGCGAACAAGCCTACAGCAAAACCTACTCGTATTTTTCGCATTCGCTTTTCGTCTTTCAATTGCCAAGTGATCTTGACGTGTACATGACCCGGCTTTTCGATACGTCCGGTGATATCTCCGCGCAAATCGACGCCGAACTGCTTAAGTGGATTTTGCGTCACCGTTCAGACATGCACGTGCTTGAACTGAGCCGCGAGCTTGCCAAGTTGCGCACTAGTGACCGTGCAATCGTCTTTCACGGGGATTTGCGTAGCTCGGAATCCTATACTGTCGATCTAACCTTCCAAGTGGCAATCGAGTACACGATGACTCGCCCTGCCGTTGTAAATTGGCTGGCGCTGCGGCCCAAGATGCGGCTCACGTTGTTCGACGCACTCTATTACATATCGCGCCGCTGGCGGACCGGCATCGATGATCTCGATCTCGGTGATGTCGGGAAGTACGCGTTCTTCGCAGATCTTCGTTCCCGAATGAACCTGAAAGAGGTGGCGAAGCGAAGTCGAGACCCTGCGAAGATCGGCGGGTTTGTGCACGATCCCTTGATGGACCATGATAAGTCAGCGTTGCTCGACTTCGTTCGCATACTCGCTCAGGACTTGGTGTCGCCACATCCTGACTTCATGACGGGTTGGGTCGACGCGGCGAAGGCGCCACCTGGTGTTGTCGTTCCGACAAGCGAGGTGCTTCAGTCTGTGCGCCATGGCCGCAATGCTGTACTCGAAAGAAATTCGGCAGAGCACACCTATCGTTTCCGGAACGCACCGCCGCCCCCCATCACCGACTCGCCTGACAGGGCGATACCTGGTTTTGGTTCAGGGATCGAGAATACAACAGGCGGACAGGCCGGGAGCACTCAGTCGACACCTGACGCTCAGGCCAAACAGGTCCAGCAGATTGGGGTATCCGCAGAACCTTTCATCGAATACCTCGAAACGCACGGGCGCGCGCTCTTTCCATACGTGATTGGCTCCGATTCCGGGAGCGGCGACGTCTATCAAGTGCTCTCCGATCGCCTCGGGTTACTGCCCAGCACGCCTGGATGGAACCATGTCCAACGGGCCATCAATCACCTGAAGCAGACAAACTACACTGGCTTAAGTGTGGAAGAGTTATCCAACGATCTCAATGATTTGCAAACCTTCAAGGCAAACGTCCAAGAATGGTTCCCCTTGATCTGCACGGCGCAGGGAATTGCGGCCGGTCTAGAAGAGTGCCGCGTCGAGGATTCTGTCGCCAACGTCCGTACTCTTGACCATACGTCCGAGACGATTGACGTTCACCGCGGCCTTCTGGCACTCTCAACCGGCCTGAAATTCCGCGATGGCAAATCGACGGCTGTGGCGCTTCGACTTGGCACCTTTCAGGCAGACCTTGTCGCGCGGTTTGGAAACCTGAGCGTACTCGCGGCGCCGCCTGCGGTAAGCGCGGACGACCCTCTCGACTATATGAAGCGATACTGTCGCATCTGTCGCAAGCTAGGCAGACGACGGCTCGTCAACAATCCTGCTTGGCCAAGCCTCATTCAGCGTGCATGGCAGAACTTTGTCATTGGCGCCAATGGCGAGCCACTGAGCGACAACGATCGGCCTGCACTGTTCGAGCTTGTCTGCTGCGCGGCGGCCGGGTTCGGGCCGGGGCGCTACTTCCAACGCAATCCCGTGTCCGTCCCCTTGGAAGACTGGACCACCTTCATTGTTCAAGCGATGAACATGAATGCGGCTGATCAGATGTTCTCTGAAACGTCCGTGCCTCCCCACCTATTTTTCTTTGCCTTGCGGATGCTTGGCTTCCATCTGATGGCAAGGGCCCAGATCGCACCTGCGCTAGTCGAGTGGAGTGAAAGGCATAAGCTTCTGTTTATGGATGACGAGCGGCTTCGCGCGATTCTCCCAGCACGCTCCCCAATGGATACTTCCACGAAGGAGGTCGTCGTCGTCGTGCGCACCGTGCCGCACTCCAACACGCTTGAATGGACGCGTCCGCAGCGTCTTGAAACGTTGATCGTCGTAACGGAAGACAGCCTCTTGAACACCGTGCGTTCGATGTTGCCATTCGTCGGTGCTGGTTTGGCCATCTGCTTGAGATGGGAAGGCGTGGTGAGGGAACGCTATAGCCAGGAAATTCAAGCGCTGCTTGCCAAAGCGAGGATTGACGGCAACGTTCGCGCAAAATTCGTCCGAAACGAGTCTCTGTAAAAATGGGCAGGGAACGGATCGAGCGTCAGCGAACGTCCGTCGTCGACGCGGTCAGTCGCTGAACGCCCCTCTTCTTCGAGGGAGAGAGGCCGATCTTGGCCGAACTCGCTCATCGACACGATCCTCTTGCTTGGCGTTACGCTCAGGGCGATCTCGCCGTACCGGGCGTATAAGGATTGATCGGCTTTTTGGTGAGGCAGTGAGCTGAGCACGGCCGTTCAACATCAGCTCGGATATCGGCGTGCGCATCGATTTCGATGAATTCATGCATGATGTGCAGCACGCGAAAGCGCTGGGCTATTGCTGCACGGAAGGCCTGTCCAATGCATTCCGGCTCTGCATGGCCGCGCCCGTGCGCGACCGCGCGGGCGTGCCGATCGCCGCGCTGTGCTTCATGACGGGCCGCGACACGGATCCCGAACGCCGTCAGTCGATGCTGGACGATCTGCTGCAATCGGCGCAGGCGCTTGCGCCGCGTTGAGGAGACTGTAAGGCTCGCGCTGCTGGCGTCAGGCCTGTAAGGTGCGAGTCAGGCCACACCGCCTTTGCAAGGCTGCCGGGCCTCGGGAAAGCGCTGAGTGAAAGTGCCTTGCTAAAAGGGGCGCCATGCTCTAAAAAATTAGTCAGCGAATCCAACCGTCGCCCGCGCAGAAGCAAGGACGACTCCACAGCGAGCCCGTCCGTCCATGAGTCTTCTCGAACTCAAGGAGGTTTCGAAGCACTTCGGCGCGATACAGGCCTTGACCGACGTGACCTTCAGCCTGGAGCCGGGCGAGGTGGTGGGTCTGATGGGCGACAACGGGGCCGGCAAATCGACACTCGTGAAAATCATCGCGGGGAATTTCCCGCCATCGCACGGCGAGATCCGCATGGGCGGCAAGCCCGTGCATTTCAGCAAGCCCGTCGATGCGCGCGCCCAGGGCATCGAGGTCGTCTATCAGGACCTGGCGCTGTGCGACAACCTGACGGCCGCCGCCAATGTCTTCCTGGGCCGGGAACCGCGCATCGGCTTCTGGCCTTTCCGTGTCCTTGATCACGCCACCATGTACCGGCGGGCCGGCGAACTCTTTCGCGAATTGAAATCCGAAACGCGCCCCCGCGATCTCGTGCGGCAGATGTCCGGTGGTCAACGCCAGGCCGTGGCGATCGCGCGCACGCGTCTGTCGGAAGCGCGGCTCGTCATCATGGATGAACCGACCGCTGCAATCAGCGTGCGTCAGGTGGCCGAGGTACTCGACCTCATCCACCGGCTGTCCGAGCATCGCATCGCAGTCATTCTGATCAGCCACCGCATGCCGGACGTGTTCGCCGTCGCGCAGCGCGTGGTCGTCATGCGGCGCGGCCGCAAGGTGTCCGACAAGACGACGGCAAACACGTCGCCGGAAGAAGTGACCGGTCTCATTACCGGAGCCATCGCCGTCGCCTGACTCTTCACCGCCTGGAGACCTGACTTGAAGGATGCCCAACAGAGGCCGAACCCGTTGCCGGTCGTGCTCGATGATCCGCAGTCAGCGAGGACGCATACGCGCTGGTCCGGCATGCTCGCAAGCCAGGTGTTCTGGGTGGTGCTCGCGACGGTGGTCGCCTGCATCGTTCTGTCGCTGGCGACCTCGACCTTCGCCACGTCGCAAAACCTGTTCAACGTCACCCGCAACTTCGCGTTCGTCGCCATCGTCGCGCTGGGCATGATGGCGGTGATCGTCACGGGCGGCATCGACATCTCGGTCGGTTCGACCATCGGCCTCAGCGGCGTCGTGCTGTCGGTCGTCATGAACGCCGGCTATCCGCTCTGGGCCGGCATCGGCATGGGCCTGCTGACCGCGGGCCTCGTCGGCCTGGTGAACGGCGTCCTGATTGCCTATCTGAACATGCAGCCCTTCGTTGTGACGCTGGGCATGCTGAGTGTCGGCCGCAGTCTCGCACTCGTCATTTCAGGCAGCCGCACCATCTTCGATTTCGGTCCCGATGGCAGCAAGCTGCTTGCGCTCGGCGGCGGATCGACGCTCGGTGTTGCCAATCCGGTCTGGTTTCTCGTCGTGCTCGCGCTGCTGTTCTGGTTTGCCTTCGGCTGGACCCGATGGGGCCGTTACGTCTTCGCCGTCGGTGGCAATCGCCACGCGGCGAATCTGACTGGCGTTCCGGTGCGCCGTGTGATCTGCTCCGTGTACGTGCTGGCCGGCCTGATGGCGGGCGTCGCTGCGATCCTCGAGGTCGGCTGGCTCGGCGCGGTGACGACGGGTCTCGGCACGGGCGACGAACTGCGCGTGATTGCCGCCACCGTGATCGGCGGCACGAATCTGATGGGCGGCATGGGGAGCGCATTCGGCACGGTCGTCGGTGCGGCGTTGATCGAGGTCATCCGCAACAGCCTGATCCTGCTTGGTGTCGACTCGTTCTGGCAGGGAACGGTGGTTGGATCCTTCATCATCGTCGCCGTGCTCTTCAACCGGCTCGGCGGCGATAGGCAGACAGACTGACAGACTTTGGGTGCACCGGCTGCGCGAGCGCTGGTGCGCGTGTGCGGGAAGGCAATCGTGCGGGGCAGACATGGGCGCCGCCAGACCGGTGTCTTACTGGAGACGAAAATGAACACGAAAATGAAGAAAGCATGGATGTACCTTGCTGCGCTCAGCGGCCTTGCGATGCTGGCCTCACCCGTCTATGCGGCGGACAAGACGCTGGCCCTGGTGGTGAAGGGGCTGGACAACCCTTACTTCGACCTCATGCATCAAGGCTGCGAGCGGGCCAACAAGGAGCTCAAGAAGCAGGGCTACACGTGCTACTACACGGGTCCTGCGACGGCCGCCGACGAAAGTGCGGAAGTGCAGATCATTGACGACTTGTTGACGAAGGGCGTGGCTGCGATTGCGATCTCGCCTTCGAATGCGCCCGCGATTGCCGAAGTGATCCGCCGGCGCGGCACCAAGATTCCGATCATTACTGCGGATGCGGATTTGCTGCCGAAGGACCAGTCGTTGCGCAAGAGCTATGTCGGCACGGACAACTATGACTTGGGGGTGAAGCTCGGCGAACAACTGAAAACGCTGATGCCGAAGGGCGGAAAAATCTGCCTGGTGATGGGCAACCCGGCTGCTGAGAACATCAATCAACGGGCACAGGGGACGCGCGATGCGTTGGCTGGCAAGAAAGGCGTTGCGAAGCTTGCGGGCGAGAATGGCTGGAACGAGATCAGTGCTTGCCCGCTTTATGTGAATGACGATGCGGCGAAAGCGAACCAGATGATGCAGGACACGCTGACGGCGAACGCCAGCGGTCTTGATGCGTTCGTGCTGGAAGGTGGCTGGCCGCTGTTTGCGCCGCAGGCGTATTCGCAAGTGGTTGCGCCGATCATGGACAAGATCCAGAGCGGCAAGTTTGTGATCGTGTCCGCCGATACGCTTGCGCCTGAACTGCAGGCGCTGAAGGATCACAAGGTGAATGTGCTGGTGGGACAGCGTCCGGAGGAGATGGGTTATCAGGCGGCGATGGTGATGCGCGACCTTGCGGAGGGCAAGACGGTCAAGCCGATCGTGCACACCGGGCTTGACACGTGTACGTGGAAGAATGCGGACACCTGCCTGAAACATTGACGTTGGGCTAGCTAAAGACGGCGCATCGACAGAAGCATGGGTTCTGTTGGTGCTGACCGTCCGCAGTCGAAGCGCGACCCTACCTGATTGACCGGTCGGCGGCGCGCAGCGCTGCGCCGGAGCGTGGAGGGGCTGCACCAGTCAGTTCGATGGTGCGATGTCACGGTGGGTCCGCGATCCAAGCCCGGTTAGGCCTATGAGGGCACTCGCTAGTGCCGTGCCAGTCTGGTGTTTCTGTGTCGCGCTGCCAAGTGGTCCTTGGGCGGGAAGAAAAGCTGCTTTCTTTGGTGACTTTCTTTGCAGCCGCAAAGAAAGTTACCCCCGCCCCGGGGAGGGGCAGTGCAAGCAGACCGACGTGATAACAGGAAGTCCATGGAAGTGCATGGCAACCACAAGCAACCACGCGAAGGCCGAGAGCGAAGCCCCCCGCCCCGGGGAGGGGCAGTGCCAGCAAACCGACGCGAACACAGGAAGTCCATGAAAGCGCTGGCGGAAGGAAACCTTCAGCGCTCACCCACGAGCGCTCAACTCCTGATGGAGCCGTTCAGTTTCAGCATCGACCGGCAGCATGCACTCCAGCCTTAACTCCTGCCCGGCGACGGTTTGCGGTGTTCCAACCGTGGTGACCATCGAAAAGAAGCGCAGTGTCTGACCATCTTTGGTCAGTGCAAGCGGCACGACGGGCGACGTCATCACCGACTCGAGACCTCTTGGATTCTTCCATTCCGCAGGCACGCCGGGATAGGCAAGCAAACTCTCGATCAACTCGAGTGTCTGCTCATCCACATGCCGCCCAACCGCCTCGCGATACACGCGCTGAATCAGGCTGATCGCAAGATCATTCCATCCCGCGATGTGCGGCCGCAGCCGGGCAGGATCGAAGATAGCGTGCAGTATGTTATGCGGCTCTCCCCACGCCGAGAAATCCGTGAAACAGTTGAACAGGCGCGGTAACGCATCGTTGGTCATGAGCACGTTCCAGTACCGGTCCATGACCACAGCCGGATACGGTTCCGCGTAATGCAGCATGCGCTTCAGCGCCGTCGTCACGCCCATCATGTCCTCGTCCTCCCACGTGCCCTCTGTGTACATCGGCGCAAAACCCGCCGAGAGCAACAGGCCGTTGCGATCCCTCAAGGGAATATCGAGCGATTCAGCGAGATCCAGAAGCGTTTGCCGACCCGGTGAACTCCGGCCGCTTTCGATAAAGCTGATATGCCGCTGCGACACTCCGCTCATCAGCGACAGGCTTAGCTGCGTGCATCGACGCACATCGCGCCAGTAGCGGAGCAACTCGCCCGTGCCCAGACGGGTATTTCTGGATGCCGGATTCGCTTCGACCATCTTGATCTCACTCTGCAATTGATTGCGCCTCGATTACCCGCCGGGTAATTGAGAGAACTACCCGGAGCACGACAGAATGACGGGCACGCAAAGCGTCGAGATTATCTTGTTGAGGATGCAATGGAAGAACCCGTCACGATCGGCGCATTCACCGCTCCGGATTCAGCACACACACGCCACGCCAGGGCGCTCGTCGAGCGGCTCCATTCGAAGGCGATGATGGCACATGTCCACCGCACCTGGTGGTTTGCGGAGTTTCTTGGACATAAACGCGGTTTGAAGTACGACCGCGAAGTGGTGTACCTCGCGTCGCTGTATCACGACCTGGGTCTGACTGAAGCCCATGGCGCGGATCAACGCTTCGAAGTCGATGGCGCTGACGCCGCCAGCCGGATCCTGCTCGCAACCGGTTATCCGAAAGCGAAGGCGGATCTCGTCTGGGACGGTATCGCCTTGCATTCCAGCGGCGGCATCGCCGAACGCAAGCAGCCGGAAATCGCCTTGATCTACCTCGGCGCGCATGTCGATGTATTCGGCATGTTCCTGGAGGACATCACGCCGTCTTTCGTGGATGACGTGCTGCAACTGTATCCCCGCGATGGCTTCAAGCTGGCGTTCCAGCAGGCGCTTGCCGAAGTCGCCCGCAAAAAACCTCACACAGCCATAGGCACGGGACTCGCGGATGTCGCACGGCGCCATGTGCATGGCTTCGACTGCCCCAACGTGTGCGATCTGATCGATCACGCACCCTTCGAAAGCTAGCCGTCACGCTTTCCAGCGCAACGCGCACATCACATTCAGGAGCAGCAGCATGGCAGCCCCGTACAGCGAATACGAATTCAGGACCCAGCCCTGGTTCGATCAGGACGATTTCAAAGGCTTCAATCAGGCCATTCCGATGAAAACGATGGTGATCTGCTGCTTCGACCCGCGTGCGAGCGAAGTCCCGCAGATCGTGGCCGAGCATTTCGGCGACGAGGTTTATCCCGGACAGAACATCCTGGACGAACAGGGCAACCGGGTCGGTCACACGCGCACGCTGTTCGCGGTGTACTGCGCGGCGGGACGCGCCGCGTCGGCGCTGCAATCCGTCGCGACCATGGACTATCTCTTCAACGTCCAGAAAGTCGTCGTGGTGCATCACTCCTTTTGCGGCGCGACAGGCTTCAGGCCCGACCAACTGATCGGCAAATTCAACACGTGTCATCACGCCGACATCTCGACCCTCTTCGATCACGACAGTCTCGCGATCATGAACTTCGAGGACTCGCTCAAGCACGATGTGAAGTTGCTGCGAGACAGCCCCGCCGTACCCAGGCACGTTCAGCTATACGGCTTCTTCTATGAGATGAACGGCGCCGATCTGATCGAAGTCGTGCGCGACGTTCCTGCCTGAGAGGCAGTCTGTCACGCTCAGGCGGCCTCCTCCCGCATCCGCCGTGCTTCTTCGCGCAGGAACTGCTGATAGTCGTCGAGATCGCCGTCGAAAGGCTCGACGCCGCCCTTGGTGACGAGCCAGAACTCGTCACAGACGGCGCGCAGCAGCGATCGATCGTGACTGACCAGCATCACCGTCCCTTCGAATTCGTTGAGCGCCATGCCCAAGGCTTCGCGCGTGGCGAGGTCGAGGTGGTTGGTCGGCTCGTCGAGCAGCAGCAAGTTGGGACGCTGCCACACGATCATGCACAGCACGAGCCGGGCCTTTTCGCCGCCGCTCATCGTGCCGACTGCCTGATGCACCGTGTCACCACTGAAGTTGAAGGTGCCGAGGAAAGTGCGGAGCGATTGTTCGGTGCCGCTCTGACCCGGGGCACGCAGTTGCGGCGGCGTGTCCTTGGCAAGACGGATCATGTGCTCCATCGGCGTGTCGAGCGGGCGCAGTACGTCCAGTTCCTGCTGCGCAAAGTAGCCGATGTTCAAGCCCTTGCCTTCGCTGATCTCGCCGGCGATCGGCGTCAGTTCGTGCGCCAGCGTCTTCACCAGGGTGGACTTGCCCTGCCCGTTGGCGCCGAGAATGCCGATGCGTTGTCCGGCCAGCACGGAGCGATTGATGCCGCGCACGATGATCGTTGGCGATGTGCCGTCCGCCGCGGGATAACCGAAGCTCGCCTCCGACATCGACAGCAACGGATTCGGGACGTTGAGCGGTTCCTTGAATTCGAACGTGAACTCGGCGTCGGCGAGCACGGGGGCAATCTTCTCCATGCGTTCAAGCGCCTTGACGCGGCTCTGCGCCTGTTTCGCCTTCGAGGCCTTGGCCTTGAAGCGGTCGATGAACTTTTGCAGGTGAGCGATCTTCTCCACCTGCTTCGCCATGGCGGCCTGCTGCAACTCGAGCTGCTCGGCGCGCATGTCTTCGAACTTGCTGTAATTGCCGCCGTAGCGCACGAGTTTCGCATTGTCGACGTGCACCGTCACCTGAGTCACCGCGTCGAGGAATTCGCGATCGTGGCTGATCACGACCAGGGTGCCCTGATAGCGCTTGAGCCATGCTTCCAGCCACACCAGCGCGTCGAGATCCAGGTGATTGGTCGGCTCGTCCAGCAGCAGCAGGTCGGACGGACACATGAGCGCGCGTGCCAGTTGCAGCCGCATGCGCCAGCCGCCGGAGAAGCTGTTGACCGGCAGTGCAAGCTGCGCAGCCGTGAAGCCCAGGCCCAGGATCAGCGCCTGGGCCCGTGCAGGGGCATCATGCGCACCCGCGTCATGCAAGGCCATGTAGGCGTGCGCCATGCGCATGCCGTCGTCGTCGGCTTCGGCGGCGGTGACTTCGGCCTGCGCGGCCAGCAACAGCGTGTCGCCTTCAATGACGAAGTCGGTCGCGCTCTGCTCGGTCTCCGGCATGTCCTGCGCAACCTGGCCCATCTTCCACGCAGCCGGAATGGAAAACTCGCCGCCGTCTTCATGCAGCGTGCCGTTGAGAAGACCGAAGAAGGACGACTTACCGGCGCCATTGCGGCCTACAAGACCGATCTTCTCGCCAGGAGTAAAAGTGACGGATGCGCGGTCGAGGACGACATTCACGCCGCGGCGGAGCGTGACATTACGGACGGAAATCATAGGAGGTTGCTTCGGAGAGGACAGGCATGATAGCCGACCGGGCGTACCGAGCGGTCACATTTCTTGAATTGCGACCTGTGATGGTCGGCGCTGCAGCATGAGTCGCAACCGGCGCCTGACCTTGACAAGGATGGATCGCAGGGCTAGCTTCGAACCGGCTCGAACGGTGCGCCCTCGATTCGGAGAACCCTCGTGATGACTCGACCCCTGATCGTGCTGGCGTTGATATCGACCTCGCTCTCCGCTTTATTTCCGCTATCGGGCACGGCTCAGGAGAGCACCTCGCCGGTGTTCGGCGTCGCGCTGCCTCCGGGCTATCGTGACTGGCAATTCATCAGCGTTGCGCACGAAGCCGGCACCAACAACGACATTCGCGGCATCCTCGGCAACGACATTGCGATGAAAGCACTGAAGGAGGGAAAGCTGCCCTTCCCGGACGGCTCCATCATCGTGCGGCTCGCCTACGAGTATGTTGCATCGGATCGAAACAATGCCATCTTCGGCCACGAACAGTCCTTTGTCGCAGGCGCACCCACCAACGTTCAGGTCGAGGTCAAGGACTCGAAGCGTTACGCGAGTACGGGCGGCTGGGGCTATGGGCAGTTCGAGAATGGCAAGGCCAATCCCAGCCTGAAGATCATCAATAGCTGCTTTGCGTGCCACGCAAAATTGCCAGCCGCCGCGGACCAGGTGTTCACGACCTATTCGAAGTAGATCAAGTCATTCTCGCGATGACCTCGGCAGTGGGCGCCACCTCGTGGGCGAGAAACGCGTAGTTGATCATCGCCGCCTTATAGCCATCTCCCCGCACGGGATGGCGAGGCCCCGCAGTCGCGTCGCTGACCACGCACACCTCGAAACCCTGTTCGAGCAGATCTCGCAAATGCGCCTCGACACACATGTTGGCGAGCATGCCGCCGAGGATCACGCGGCGCATGTTGCGCTTGCGCAGTTGCAGCACGAGGTCGTTGGTTTGCGGCCCGAAGACTTTGTGGGGACTCACGACCACGGTGCGGCCGTCATCGATATAGGGTTTGAATTCATCCACCCAGTCCGCGCCGGACCCCTGAAAACCCGAGAGATTCAACGCGCCTTCGCGTGAAAACGTACCGGTCGCGAACTCGTCTGCTTCCAGCGGACCGTTGAAGTTCCACGCACGATCGGTCGGATAGAAGTAATGCGGCGAGATGAAGACATTGAAGTTTGAAGCTTTCGCCGCTGCGAATATCTTCAGCATATTTTCAACGGTCTTGTTCTCCGTGACGCTTGCGCCTACGGCCCCCCAGTTTTTCCCGGAAGGACTCAAGACGTCGTTCTGCGGGTCGATGAAGACCACCGCCGTATCGCTTCGATCGATATTCATCACAAGGCCTTTTCACACAAGAGTTGAAGGGCAGCTCAGCCGTTCCCGTGATCAAGCGTGAACACGGGATGGGCGCTCCGGCAGCAATGATTCAGATCACATCTTCGAAGGAAAACGTTCGACGCTCCAGCGGGACAGGGAGCGGACCATACGCTGCAGGATCGGCCGACAGCAGCGGATGCGTATTCAGTTATAGCAAAGATTCCGTGGCTCGCCGCGGTCCGCATCCATGATCGATGAAGCAAGTTATCGCTTTGTCTTCGACGCAGGACATTCCCCGACCATGCGCGGTTCCGCCCGCCCATCCGGGAAAGCCCGACAGGGTTAATCACCCTTCAAGTTGCGAGGCGCGTCTCCGTAAACGAAAGCAGGCGTCAGACAATGGAAAGAAAATGCCGCGCGTGCGGTAAAAACAGCCCGTTCATTGTTCTGCACGTCGTGCCTCTGCTCTCCCACGTTCAACCGGCTTTCGATCTTGAAACCCACTCTCATCAGCGGCGCCGCGCTCACGGCCTTTTCCCTGTCTCTCGCCGCATGCGGCGGCGGCTCCGGCCCAACGACTTCCGGCGGCGTATACATGGGCCCGGTCGCGAATGCCATGGTGACGATCCATGAACTGTCCGCCGACGGCACGCCGTCCGACCGCCCGATTGCCAGCGCGACCACCGCTTCAGACGGCACCTTCGTCCTCAGACCGACACTGCGCTATCCGCTGCTGGTGCGCGTGAGGGGTGGCACCTATCAGGAAGAAGCGACCGGCTCGAACGCGACCATGACGAGTGAAATCGACGCGGTCTACCTGAATGCGCCCTCGCAGATGATCGTGTCAGCGTACTCGAATGCGATCGTTGCTGATGCGCGCGCGGCGGGCGGCCTCAGCGCCGACAATATCGCCGCCGCGATCGCGCGCGTGAACGCCTTCGCCGGCGACATCGACGTGCAACAGACTGCGCCTGTCTTCGTGCAACCCGGCGCCTCGACGGACATCACCGACGGCGCAAAGATGGCGCTCGCGCTCGGCGCGGAATCGCAAAGCCGCACGTCGGCGGGCCTATCCATCGCGGCCAGCACGATGAACATCGTCGCGCAGTCGGACAATGGCGAAACCCTCACGGATTGCCACGCCGGCGCGGGTGACACTGCCGCCGACGGCACCCTCGCCGCGCCCGCCAGCGGCAATTGCGCGATCACCGCCGGCGCCGCCGACTACGTCAAGGGCGCGCGCAACCGCTCGGGCATTGCGTCGCTCGCGGCATTGCGAAACGTGCTGCCTGGCAAGCCCGACGCGATCGCCGTCAGCGGCGCGGCGTGCAACGACCGCGACATCTTGCTCGCGCAGCATGGCGCGCTGTTCAGGACACGCCAGGATGAAGTCCAGGCGCAGACGGGCAACAACACGCACGGCGTGACCGCCGCCAACTGGAAAGACTTCGCGAACGGCGGATCATGGGGACCGCGCGCGGCCACCTATGGCGCGATCACCACGACCTCGTGCAGCAGCGACGTCGGCACATTCCAGCGTGAATTGCTGATGGCCGTCGAGAATTACTGGGTCGATCAGGGGCTCAACTACTGCCACCATCACGTCCCGGGCTGGACGCCGCCGCTCAAGTTCCGCAACTCGTCTCCCGGCAGCACGTCGGGTGGCAGCAGTTCAGGCATGACCTGCACCGCGTATCGCAACCGCGACCGGTCGCAAAGCCTGACGCCGCTGAAGCACGACGACACCAACTGGCAAGGTGTCGACTGCTCGGACTTCACCTCGTGGGTGTACAACTTCTCGGGCATCACGCACGCAGGCGGCAACCTGGAGAGCGGCATCGGCACGCAGGCCTGCTCGACCGGCGCGGATCCGGTGTCCACCTCGTCACAGGAGCAACCAGGCGTGCTGCTCGACATCAATCACGACAACGTGACGAGCATGCTCGCTTACCTGAAACCGGGCGATCTGCTGTACATCACGGCAACTTCCACGGTGCCGTCCGGCAGCCCGCTGTCGAACGTGGCGGGCGCAGCGACTGTCTCGCATGTCGTCACGTGGACCGGCAAGCGCTTCAACGATCTGCGCAATGGTCCGGAAGGCTGGCGTTTCGACCCGGCGCGTCTGGGCTCGGCGGATTCGCGTCTCGGCGGCGATCTCGCTTCATACCTGCCCTACCCGCCAGCCGAACTCGGCACCGGCCCCGGCGACGACAAGAACCCGTGGATGATCCTCGACAGCCACTATGCCGGCCCTGCTTATCGGCCGTTCGTCGCGGTGACGGCAAGCTCGAAAGGCGACTGGTACGGGCAGAATCTGTCGCACGTGCGCCGTATCATCGACGCCGATGCCGCGCGCTCGGATCCGGCGCTCGCATCGCTCGTGATCGAAGCGCACAGCACCGGCAACGGCGCCTTCGGCAAGGCCGTCACCTTGAGCTCGACGCTCGGCCGCGCGGGAAGTCACGCGCACCAGTGGATTTATCAGCGTCCGTCGGCCGGCGGCACGCCGCAGTGCTATCGGATGAACACGCAGTAAGGCCCGCTTGGGAGGCGCTTCACAACGCCACCGCGCTCGCCTGATGCGCGATCAGGCGGGCATACGCCCCTTGCCGCGCAAGCAGCTGATCGTGCCTTCCGGCTTCGATCACCCGACCGCTCTCGATCACCAGAATGGCATCCGCATTCCGGATGGTCGAGAGCCGGTGCGCGATGACAATGGACGTACGCTGCACCATCAACTCCTCCAGGGCCGCGCGAATCTGCTGCTCGCTGACGGTGTCGAGGTGCGATGTCGCTTCATCGAGAATCAGGATCGGCGCATCTTTCAGGAAGGCTCGCGCGATGGCAATGCGCTGACGCTGTCCGCCGGATAGCTGCACGCCGCGCTCGCCGACGCGCGTCGCCAGTCCTTCCGGCAAACGCTCGACGAAGTCCCCCAGCGCCGCACGCTGCAACGCGCGCCGCACATCCGCGTCCGAGGCATCGTTGCCCGCGAGGCGAATATTCGCTTCGAGCGTGTCGTTGAACAGATACGTATCCTGCGCGACCAGCGCAATGTGCTGTCGCAAGTCATCGAGCCTGAGCGCGCGCAGGTCGGTTCCGCCCAGCGTGATGGCGCCCTCTTGCGGATCCCAGAAGCGCAACAACAGATTCGCCACCGTCGACTTGCCCGCGCCCGATGCGCCGACGAGCGCAATCGTGCTGCCCGGCGACACGTCGAAGCTCATGCCGTCGATGGCCGGCACCGAGCGGCCGGGATACGTGAAGCGCGTGTGCTCGAAGCGCACGGTGGCGTCGGCGGGCATGCCGAGATGACCGTCGGTCACGGCCGCCGGCTCTTTCTCGATGGCGCGCAAGCGTCGTGTCGAAGCAATGGTGTCCGCGAGTTGACGCGCCACCTGGCCAATCTCGCCGACCGGCATGAACGCGGCGACCGCCACGAGCACCAGCAGCGGCAAGGTCTCGTGCGGAAACCAGCCACGCAGGCACAGCCAGCCGCCGAGCGCCGCGACCGCAAGCCCGCCGAGGCCGCTCGCGGCTTCCAGCGCAGCACTTTGCACCGACAGGTCGGCGAGCAGTCGGGCGCGCTTGCGTCGATACGCATCGACGTCGGCGCTGAAGGCCGCGCGCCGTTGCCCGAGCGCCTGGAATGCCGTCAGTTCCGCGAGCCCCTGAATCGTCTCCGTCAGATGCGCGCCCAGCTGTCCGAGGGCTTCGCGGGCCTCGGTGCCGAGCGTGTCGATATCGCGCCGCGCCAGCACCGGCGCCAGTCCCGCCCACAGCAGGAACGGCAGCAGGATCACGGCAAGCGGCCACGCTATGGCGGCAAGCAGCGCCAGTACGCCGAGCGGCACCAGCACGGCGACGAACGCCGGCGCGAGCGTATGCGCGTAGAAATACTCGATGGTCTCGACGTCCTGGGTCGCGAGCGCCACCAGATCGCCGGAGCGGCGGCGCAGCAGCCCGGCGGGCGCGAGCCGCTCCAGCCACGCATAGAGTGCGATGCGCATTTCAGCGAGCAGCCGGTACGCCATGTCGTGCGCAAACCAGGATTCCAGCCAATGCAACGCCGCGGCGAGCGGCGCGAGAATCGCGAGCGCGACGAGCATCGAAAAGAACGGCTGCCCGGTCGACACCTCCGCCACCACCATCGCGCCCACGATCCCCACGCCGATGAAGCCCAGCACCC
Organism: Caballeronia sp. LZ035; assembly: GCF_031451175.1. NCBI lineage: Bacteria > Pseudomonadati > Pseudomonadota > Betaproteobacteria > Burkholderiales > Burkholderiaceae > Caballeronia > Caballeronia sp. LZ035. Next base: position 475,741 of record NZ_JARUXS010000002.1, on the reverse strand, counting down.
GGCCCACGCCGCACAGCACGGTCAGCGCGACCTTCGGTTTCCACGGCGCGACGAAACGCAGCAGGGTGTGCAGGGTTTCGGGCCAGCCGATCTTCGCGGCGTCTTCGTCGAGGGCGCGCACCGGCAGGCCGGACGCGGCATGGGCGGCGGTTTTCGCAGGGGCCGCCAAAACACCCGCATCGCCCGCTTCGCCCGCGGCTTCCATCTGCGGCTGCATCAGCCGGCGATACGGCCCGTCCTGCCGGATCAGCGTGGCGTGCGTCCCCGCTTCGGCGACACGGCCATGGTCGAGCACGAGAATCCGGTCCGCGCCGATCACGCTGGAAAGCCGGTGCGCGAGAATCAGCGTCGTGCGGCCACGCGTGAGCCGGTCGAGCGCCTGCTGGATCAGCGCTTCGTTTTCCGCATCCACCGAGGAAAGCGCCTCGTCCAGCACGAGGATCGGCGCGTCGCGCAGCAGCGCACGCGCGATCGCGATGCGCTGGCGCTGTCCGCCCGACAGCATCAGTCCACGTTCGCCGATCCGGGTCGCGTAACCCGCCGGCAACGCCGAGATGAAGTCGTGGGCGTTCGCGGCGCGCGCGGCTTCGAACATGTCGGCATCGCTCGCGTCGGGGCGGCCGAGGCGCAGATTGTCCGCGATGGTGCCGTCGAACAGCGTCGCGTCCTGTGCGACCACCGCGATCATCGAGCGCACCTGCCCGGCGTCGAGCGAACGCACGTCATGGCCGCCGATGCGGATCGCGCCGTGCGCCGCATCGTGCTGCCGCAACAGCAGGCGCACGACCGTCGACTTGCCCGCGCCGCTCGGGCCGACGATCGCCACCTTCTCGCCCTCGCCGATCGTGAACGTCAGCCCCGCGTGGGCATCCACGCGGCGACCCGGATAAGAGAAGGTCACACCGTCGAACGCGATCTCGGGCTTGAGACCGTCGACGAGCGGCGCGGCATGGGCCGTTGGTTGCGCATTGCGCGCATCGAGCAAGGCGTGAATGGCATTCGCCGCCGACTGTCCGATCATCCCCTGATGCAACACGCCGCGCAGATCGCGCAGTGGCCGAAAGATCTCGCTACCCGCCATCAGCACGATGAGCAGCGCCTCCAGGCTCATCGCGCCATGCTGCACGCGCCATGCGCCGAGACCGATGGCCGCCGCCGCGCCGAGGCCAATGCCCAGGTCCGTGAACAGCCGCGTCAGCAGTCCCAGCGCGAGCACCCAGAACGTGCTGTCGGACAGCGCCCTGGCCTTGCGGGCAAGCTTCTCGCCGAACGCGCCGCTCTGGCCGAAAGCCTTGAGTGTCGGCAAGCCTTGCACGGCATCGAGGAATTCTTCGCCGAATGCCTTGAAGGCTCCGGCACGCGCGAGCGCCGCGCGCTTGTCGGCGCGATGAATGAGTTGCGGCAGGGCGAGCGTGACGAGCGCGGCAACCAGCAGTACGGAGGCCGTCGGCACGTCCCACCACGCCAGCACCGCGAAGATCATCACCGGCGCGCAGGCCGCGATCGCGAGTTGCGGCAGATAGGCGCCGAAGAAGGTCTGCAACTGCTCCACGCCGTCGACGACCGCGAGCATCACGCCGCCCGTGCGTTCCGCGCCGAACCAGGCCGGCCCGAGCGCCGCGATCTGGTCGAACAGCCGCTCACGCAGCCGGGCCTGAAGCTCGCCGGCCGTGCGCTGCGCGAGCGTCGCGCGGCAGTGTTCCAGCCACGCGCGCAGCAGCACGCAGAGCGCGGCCGCGCCGACCGCGAGCGCCAGGCTGCGCACCGGCGCGCCCGCGAATACCAGCGCCAGCACGCGCCCGAGAAACACGAAGCGCAGGATGCCCACGCCCATCGCGAGCAAGCCCAGCCCGATGGCCGCTGCTACCCGCCAGCGCAAACCCGCCATCATGGCCCACAGCCGCGCATCGAAATACATCGTTCTCTCCCCTGTCCGACAACGTTGCGACACCTTACGCGCGGCGCATGCGCGCGGCAAAAGATCATTTCTCATGGGGGTGTTGAATAACTTACACTACCCCCATGACCCGTCTTCCTCCGCTCAACACCCTGCGCGCTTTCGAAGCAGCCGTCCGGCTCGGGGGTTTCGCACGTGCGGCGGCGGAGTTGAACGTGTCGACCAGCGCGGTCAGTCATCAGATTCGCGCGCTGGAGGAAGCGCTGGGCGCGCGGCTGCTCGAACGCAGCACCGGTCTGGGCGGTATCCGTGTCACGCCTGCGGGCGCGCGGCTCTTGCCTGCCGCCAGCAGCGCGCTCTCGCTCATCAGCGATGCCTGCGACGATATTCGCGGCGCAGCGCGGCAACTGACCGTGTCGGCGAATGCGCCGTTCTCCTCGATGTGGCTAGCGCGGCGTCTTGCGGATTTCTCGTCCATGCATCCGCACTACCCGATCAACGCGGTCGTGCTCGATGGCGAACCGGACTTCGTGCGCACCGGCGTGGATCTGGCCATCGTCCACGTGCATGAAGGCAGCCTGAAACCGGACGACGACGTGCTGCTGCGCGAAACGGTGTTTCCGGTGTGCAGCCCCGAGATGTACCCGTTCGCGTCGAAGGCGGTGTGCCGCTGCCGCCTGCTGCAGGAGATGCACGAGGCAAGCCCGGAGATCGACTGGCGCAACTGGACCTCCGCGTTCACCTTGCCGGTCGATTTCGAGTCGAAGATCGTCCGCTACAGCAGCTTCAGCCAGGTGATCGGCGCGGCCGTGGGCGGTGCGGGCATTGCGCTGGGCCGCGCCCCGCTGATCGATTTCGAGTTGCGCAGCGGCCGTCTTGTCCCGCTCCTGCATGGCGGCGCGAAGCAGGCGTCGTGGCGCTTCGTGGTGCGGCGGAACCCGCACGAGCCGCATCCGCTTCTCGAACCCCTGATTCGTTTCCTGCATGCGGAAGCCGCGGCGATGACCGCTCACGGCACCGAGGACGTCATGACGACAACCCGCGTCCCGGCGAACGATGTCCCGTCCATGCATGCGGCTCAGGAAGGACTGTGAGAGCGCGGAGCACACCGTAGAAGCTTCTCTCGAAGCACGCTTTCGCCTCCGTCCGTAGCGGAGGCGAAGCGCATCTCCAGTCCAGCCCGCATGCCCACGCGACAGCGGGATGGCGGGATGGCGACCCGCCGCAGCCCCGCCTCCGCTGCGTCATGCCTGACGGCGCGGCGTCCCCGTATTGCCGACCAGCGCGCCCTGCCCGACGAATCCCAGCGTGCTCTGCCGCAGCACATGGCCGGGACGGCGCGCGACGACCTCTCGCGTGGCATAGGCGCCGTCGACCGAATGCATGAGCGCGACCACCTGCCCGGCGTCGACGAAGTCACGCAGCGCCACCGTATGCTCGATGACGCCTGCCACCGGCGCGAAATACTGGTTGTCATCGGTCACGTCGAGATGGATGGCGGGTGCGGGCTTCACCGCATCCGCATCCGCCGCCGCTTTCAAGACGCCATACGCGCGCAGCCCGCGTCGCAGGCCCGCCAGCATCAACTCCAGCTCGGACGCCGAGAGGCTCCCCCCGCCGCCTTCGATCTCGATCGAGGGTATGTTCGCAATCAGCGCCGCGCCGCATGACGTCGTGTCGACGACCGGCACATGCTGCACGTATGGATAGCCCCATGTCTCCATCAGGCCGTCCAGATCACGCTCTGTCATGCTGCATTGCCCGGCCGTCCAGCCGAATACCATCGGCACGACGATGCAGCCGCTCCCGCCCGCATGCACGTCGACCAGCAGGTCACAGTGCGGAAACAGCGCGTCATTCAGGAAGGCAGAGAGCCGCTGCGTCACCGAACCGTTCCGATCTCCCGGAAACGTGCGGTTCATGTTCAGCCCGTCTTTCACGGACACGCGCCGGCCGTCGTGCGCCGCCGGAAAATTCAGCGACGGGACGATGATCAGGCGGCCTGCGACATCCGTGGCATCGAGCGATGCAATCAGGCGGCGCAATACGATCTGAGGCTCGTATTCGTCGCCATGAATGCCGCCGCATACCACGACGGATGGCCCCGCGCCGTTCGTGATGCAGGTGAGGGTGTCGTCGCCGCTGTCCCGGCTACCGAGAGCACGTTCTGCCAGGCTGTACGTGTGCTTGCCCGGACGGTTCACATCCAATGTGTCATTCATGCGGTATCCTGATTTCCAAGCATGTTGTGCGAGCAGTCCATCCTGCTGCCTTCCCGTTTATCTGATGAAGCGCGCCGGGCTGAACGCGTCGAGCGCGGCCGGCTTCTCGCCGGTCAGCAGCCACTCCCTGAAGTAATGCGTGAAGCCGAGCGAGATCGCGAAGCCGTGTCCGCTCCAGGCAAAGCCGTAGATCGTGTTGCCCAGCGCGTGCGGCCTGTCGATGATCGGCACGCCGTCGAGCGCGACGGTATCGGTGCGCGACGCATCCACTTTGACGAACGACGAATCGTCGAGAAACGGCAGCGTGGAGATCGAATCCGTCAGGTTGATGGCCGTCGAACTCAGCGAGCCGTGCCACAGGTCCGGTTGGGTATAGCGCACCGACACGCCGCCCGACAGCATCAGGGTGCCGTCCGGAATCTGCTTGATCGCGAGACGCCGGTGCGCGTGGGACAGCAGATGGTTCACCTTCTTGCCGTGAGGGTTCGTCACATACATCATCTGCGGATGAATGTTCCACACCGGCATGATCTCGTTCGCCCCGAAAATCGGCTTGAGCAACGACAGGGCGCCCGCATTCGACAGGATCACCAGTTGCTCGCCCACCCGCACGATTTCCCCGCTATCGAGCTTGACGCCGGTCGCACTGCGGCCTTCGTGAACGATCCCGGTTACGAACGCCTTGCTGCGGATCAGCGCGCCTGCCTTCGCCGCTTCCTTCGCGAACTGGCGCGTGGCATAAGTGTGATCGCCGACGCCGTCTTTCGGGCAATAGAGCGCATGGCGCACGCCCTTGAACAACTCCGGTTCCTTGTCGAGCGTCGCTTCGCGCGACAGGATCTCGGTAGGCACGCCCATGGCGTTCTGAACCGCCGCGCGCGCCTCCATCTGGCCGAAGACCTCGTGTTCGCGCTGGCCGTACGGCAGGTCGTAGACTTGAAGGCCGCCCAGACGCCGATAGCCCACGCCGCCTTCAAAGCGGTTCTGGAAGTCCTGCCACAGATCGATTGCCTTCGCGACAATCGGCAATTCGCGCAGGTCGCGATTATTGGCCCGCACACCCCGCTCGCCCGGACCGCCCGATGCGCCGCTGGCGATTTCCGCGCCTTCGAGCAGCGTCACCTTCTTGCCGGCGACGGCAAGCTCGTACGCGAGACTCGCACCATAAATCCCTCCGCCGACGATCACGATATCGGCTACGCCATTGACTGTATTTGACATTGCTTTCGACCTTTCCTCGCTGTTGAATTCAGACGTGCTCGATGGATTCCGCGCCCGCGAAATGACACGTCACGACGGTGTGTTCCGTCGCGACCCGTCTGAGCTCGGGCGTGTGGTGTGCGCAGATGGCCGGAACGGCGGGGCCGTCGCCGTCGGGCGTGACGACGTCGCCGCCACGTTGCGCGAGCCTGCGCGCCGCGGGGCAACGCGTGTGGAAGGTGCATCCGCCCGGCAGCGCCAGCGGGCTCGGCACCGTGCCTTCCAGCGGGCCGTCGCATGGCTGGCCGCCGACGCTGCCATACACGGAGGCAAACAGGCTCCTGGTGTACGGATGCTGCGGGGTGCGGCATACCTGCGCGGCCTCGCCCTGCTCGACGAAGCGCCCGAGATACATCACGCCCACGGCGTCGGCCATATGACCGACGAGACTCAGGTCGTGCGTGATGATGAGATACGTCAGACCGAGTTCGCGCTGCAAGGACATCAGCAGGTTGACCACCTGCGCCTGCACGGAGACGTCGAGCGCGCTCACCGGCTCGTCGAGGATCAGCACGTCGGGCTCGCAGATGATCGCCCGCGCAATCGCGACGCGCTGCCGCTGACCGCCCGAGAGTTCGTGAGGAAAGCGCCCGGCAAACGAGGCGCCCAGCCCCACGCGGTTCAGCACCCGTGCAATCCTGGCTGACCGGTCGCTGGCGCCGTCGCCGAGCGCGTGGACCACGAGCGCCTCTTTCAGGATCTGCTCGACGGTCATGCGTGGATCGAGCGACGCGTGCGGGTCTTGCAGGACCATCTGCACGCGGCGCCGCATGCGTCGCAACTCGCCGCGCGTGCGTTTCGAGAGCGGTGCGCCGTCCAGCCAGACTTCGCCCGATGTCGGCGCGACCAGCCCGACCAGAAGGCGTGCGAGCGAGCTTTTCCCGGACCCGGATTCGCCGACCACCGCGAAACAACTGCCGCGCGGCACCTCGAAGCTGATGCCGTCCACCGCGCGCACCATGGCTGCGTCCTTGCCGCGAAAGAGCCTGGCTTGCACCGGAAAGTGCAGCTTGACATCGACGACGCGCAATACCGGATCATGCGGAGCGTTCATGCGGTTTCCTCGGCGAAATGACAGGCGACGATGACGCCGTCGACCGGCCGGGGCAGCGGGCGCGCCGTCCTGCATTCGCTGCGCGCCTTGCTGCGCGTGCAGCGCGGCTGAAACGGACAGCCGACGCCGGGCGCATCGAGCGACGGCGGCTCGCCTTCGATTGCGTTCAGCAAACGGCCCCGGGTGCCGTCGAGCGCGAGCGTGGAGCGCCGCAGCGCCACGGTATAGGGATGCAGCGGACCCGCGAACACGCGGCTCACCGTACCTCGCTCGACGATCTCTCCGGCATACATCACCGCGACGTCGTCGGCATGGCGCGCCACCATGCCCAGATCGTGCGTGACGATGACCGTCGTCATGCACGACGCGCCGGTCAGCTTGCGCAGCAAATCGAGGATCTGACGCTGGATGGTGACGTCGAGCGCGCTGGTGGGCTCGTCGGCGAGCAGGATCTGCGGACGTTGCGCCAGTGCGATCGCAATCACGATGCGCTGCTTCATGCCGCCCGAAAACTGATGGGGATACATGCGCAGCCGGCTCTCCGGCGCCGAGATGCCGACCTCAGCGAGCAACTCGATGCAACGCAGCCGCACGGCATCGCGTGACAGGTTCGTGCCCAGACGGACCGCCTCGGCGAGTTGCGCGCCGATCGTGAGCACCGGGTTGAGCGCGCTGCCCGCGTCCTGAAACACATAACCGATGGCAGCACGCCTGAGTTCGAGCAACGCTTCGTTGGAGAGCCGGGCCACGTCCTGTCCGGCTATCGACACGACGCCTTGCGCAATGCGCGCGCGATCCATCGGCAGCAAGGTGCCCAGCGTGCGCAGCAACGTGCTCTTGCCCGAGCCCGATTCACCGACGACCGCAAGCGTGCGGCCGCGTTGCGCGGTGAGATCGACCGAGCGGATGACGCGGCGGCGCATGCGGCCCGCCACGAAATCGACGCTCAGATCGCTTACCTGGACAGGCGCGGCATGCTCGCGCAAGTGCGCTGCTTGCGGCGGGTTCGCCAGCGCGTCCGCGTCCTTCCCTGCACGCGTGCGCAGTCGTTCAGCCAGCGTGCGTACCGAGGACTTCCTGGGCGCATGGCGCGCGGTCGGATCGAACACGACGCGCAAGGCCTCACCCAGCAGATTGAACGCGAGCGCGGCCAGTGCGAGGAACACGCCGGGAAAGGCCGCCATCCACGGCTGCGATTGCAGATAGGAGCGGCTGTCGCCGAGCATGGCGCCCCACTCCGGCGCGGGCGCCTGCACCCCCAGTCCGATGAAGCCGAGTCCTGACGCCGTCAGCAGCGTCGAGGCGAACAAGAGGCTGGACAGCGTCAGCACGGCGCCGCTGATATTCGGCAGCACGTGGCGCAGGATCAGCCGCAAGGGCCCGCAGCCGAGCGCGCGCGCGCCTTCCATATACGGTTCGGCGAGCACGCTCAAGGTCACCGCGCGCACGGTTCGCGCATAGACCGGAATGGACACGAGACCCACCGCGACGATCACGTTCTTCGTATCCGCGCCCAGCAGCGCCACGATGGCGAGCGCGAAGATGATGTCGGGAAAGCTCAGCATCACGTCGATGCCGCGCATGATCACCGTATCGGTCTTGCCGCGCTGACAGGCGGCGATGATGCCGAGCGGCACGCCGCACACCAGCGCGAGCGCCACGCCGCCCATGCCGATCGCAAGCGAAATCGACGCGCCGGTCAGCACGCGGCTGAAGATGTCGCGACCGAGCTGATCGGTGCCGAACCAGTGTGTGGCGGAGGGCGGCTGCAAGGTATCCGAGAAACTCTGCGCGAGCGGATCGAACGGCGCGAGCGAAGGTCCCAGCAGCGCCAGCAGCACGAAGCCGAGCGCCAGGGCGACGCCGATCACGCCCTTCGGCTGTGACAGGATCTGCCGCAGCAGCCTCAGGCGCATCCTGGCGCGAGGCGGGTTCGTCACCGCGCCCGACAGACCGGTCACGTTCGCCATGTTGCGCGCTCCTTGTGTTGGGGTGTCCATGTCAGCGGGTGCGAGGGTCGAGCCATTTCGTGATGCCGTCGGTGAGAAGGTTGATCACGAGGAAAAACACCGCGAACATCAGGATCGAATATTCGATCACCGGATAGTCGGCGGCCGATACCGCGTCCACCAGCAGACGTCCCACGCCTGGAATGCCGAACACGGTCTCGGTGACGACCGCGCCGCCGAGCATCGCGCCGAACTGCACGCCCGCCACGCTCACGGCCGCGACCAGCGAATTGCGCAGCGCGTGACGCACCATCACGCGCGAGGCCGACAGGCCCTTGGAGCGGGCAAGGTCCAGATAGTCGCGCGACATCACTTCGGACAGGCTCGTGGAGACCAGCTGGCTGAACATCGCGGCTGGACGCGTCGCCACTACGAGTATCGGCAGGATGAAATGCGCGGGGGTCGACGCGCCCGCTGCCGGCAGCCAGCCGAGCGACACCGCGAAGAGCCAGATGCACAGCAGCGCGAGCCAGTAGATCGGCATTGAAATGCCGGCTAATGTGACCACGGTGATGGCGACATCCAGCATCGAGCCGCGGTTGAGCGCGCTGAGCACGCCCGCGCCGATACCGAACAACAGCCCGACGACCAGGCCGCCCGCTGCGATGATCAACGTGTTCGGCAGGCGCTCGCGAATCTCCACGGCAACCGGACGCCGCGTCTGATACGACATCGCGTAAGCAGGCTCGTAGAGCCCGGCGACGAAATGCACGTAGCGCGCGAGCGGCGGCTTGTTCAGGCCCAGTTGCTCGCGAATGGCCTCGACGTCGCGCGTGGATGCCATCGAGCCGGCCAGGATGCGCGCCGGGTCACCCGGCATCAGATTGGCAAACGCGAACACCAGCACCGAGACCGCAACGAGCGTCATCAGCGAGGTCCCGAGACGGGCAAGCGATCTCATGAACATCTCCGGTCAGGAAACAGCCACGCTCACTTGAGTGCGGCGCGCTCGAAACTCATGGTCTCGTCGGGCCGCATGACGAAGCCCTGCACTTTTTTGCTGATGCCGTAGGCCTGCATCGGATACCAGAGGAACACGTACGGCCGCTCGTCCCAGATGATTTTCTGAATCTGGCCGTAGAGGTCTTTTTGCTGAGCCGGGTCGGTCGACTGGCGCCCTTCTTCCAGCAACTTGTCGACTTGCGGGTTGCTGAAGCCGCTCCGGTTGCTGTCCACGCCCGTGTGGAACAGGCGGTACAGCGTGTAGTCCATGCCCGCCGTGCCGCGCCCGACCATCGCGAAGTTGTCCTTGCGCGCGTCGACCGGCGAATTCACGATGACCGTCCAGCTCGCCCGGTCGATCACGTTCGCCTTGACCTTGACGCCGATCGCCGAAAACGAGCCCGCGAGCGCCTGGCAGATCTGCGCATCCTTCACATAGCGTCCGTTCGGACAGGTCAGCGTCAACGCAAGCTGGCCGGGCTTGATGCCTGCCTCCGCGAGCAGCGCCTGCGCCTTCTTCGGGTCGAAAGGAATCGGCGCGAAGGTGGTGCGGAGCGCGTCCTGCGTGCCGGGCCCGGGCATGCCCACCGACGGTGTCGCGAGCCCGCGCAGCAGACCCTTGATGATGCCCGCGCGATCGACCGCGAGGTTCAGCGCCTCGCGCACGCGCTTGTCGGCGAGCGGCCCGCGCAGCACCATCTCCAGGTTGAGCGAGAACATGTCCGGACCCGTCACCACGGTGGCATCCGGCAGATTCCTGATCGAGTCCATCGACTCGGCGGGTACGCGTTCGGCGATCTGCACGTCGCCGGTCTGCAACAGCGCCATGCGCGAACCGTCTTCCGGCGCGATCACGAACTCGATCGCGTCCAGTGTTGCGGGCGCAGGCCCGTTGTATTTCGGGTTGCGCACGAGCCGGTACGATTCGCCGCCGATGAACCGGTCGACGAGATACGGCCCGCTGCCGACCGGCTTGCGGCCGAATTCCGTGCCCGCTTCCGCGACCTGTTTGACATCGACGATCTTGGCGGGCGAACTCGCCAGCAACGTGAGGATGTGACCGTTCTTTTGCGCGAGGTGAAACACCACGGTATTGCTCGATGTGGCCTCCACCTTGCCCAGCGCGCCATAGAGGCCGCGATAGATCGAGCCGGTTGCCGGCGACAGCAAGCGTTCGAAGGAAGCCGCGACGGCGGCCGCGTCCAGCGGGCGGCCGTTGCTGAACACTCGCCCACGGGCAATGACGACCGTGAGCGTCAGTCCGTCGTCCGAATACGTGTACTGCTCGGCCAGATCCTTCTGCACGATGTCCTGGTCGTCGAAGCGGAACAGACCGTTGAAGACGAGCCGGTCCACGGTGTCGCCGGCGGGAAGGTCGTTGAAGGCGGGATCGAACGTGGTGGCGCCGGTGCCGAGCGCGACCCGCAACGTGTTGGCCGGCGCCGCGTGGGCATCGTGCGCGGCAAGGGACGAGATGACTACGAGTGCGAGCAAACAGGACGTCAGGTATCGCTTCACTGCGTTCTCCACGTTGGTGTGCAATGGGTCGAATCCGCACGCCAATATTGGAAAGTCATAATGCGGTCGTCAAATTCATATTGCTCGTAGGTCCATAACCTGAGGCTATGTCGCGATGAACTTCCGCCAGACCGAAGTGTTCAAGGTCATCATGGAGACCGGCTCGATTACGCAGGCAGCCGCGCGGCTGTACGTGTCGCAACCCTCCATCAGCAAATCCCTGCATGCGCTCGAACGCGACCTGCGCCTGCGCCTGTTCGAGCGCACGGGCCGCGGCCTCGTCGCCACGCTCGAGGCACATGCCCTCTACGCGGAAGTGCAGCGTGCCTACGACAGCATCGAAAGCCTCACGCGCTTCGCCAGCGGGCTGACCAGCATGAAGCACACGCGCCTCATCGTGAGCGCGATTCCGGCGCTGGCGTCAGACTGGATTCCCGCCGTGACGGCTTCTTTCATGCGGGATTATCCGGAGGCATCGCTGACGATCCAGTCGCACGATTCGTCGCGCACGCTGCAGATGGTGGCGGAAGGACGCATCGACATCGGCATCGCGCAGTCGAAGACCGGCGAACATTCCGTGCTGCGCCGCAAGCTGTTCGATCTCGCGACCGTGTGCGTGCTGCCGAAGGGACATCGACTGTGCGCGAGGAAGCGCGTGAAGGTCGCCGACCTCGCCGGCGAAGCGCTGATCCTGCTGTCGTCGTCGGGCGACGAGATTCGCGCCGGACTCGATCTCGCCCTGCGCGAGCATCAGGTCGCGGCAAAGTCCACGCTGGAGATCGGGCTGGGACTGGGCTTGTGCGCACTGGTCGAGAACGGTCTGGGCATCGGCCTCGTCGATGCCGAAACGGCGCGGCTCGCGAAGAACCGCGCAATTGTCTTCCGGCCGTTCACGCCCACCGTGACCATGCCGATCTATGCGATGCGCAGCGCTGGCCGCGCGCCATCCGCCATCGCCAGCGCGTTCGAAGACACGCTTCGGCGTCTGTCGCCGCCGCTATCGGGTCAGTAGTGTTACCCGCACGCATACAGGCGCGTCCAGGATGCAAAGCCACGCCCCGCCGCTAACTGAGATGCAGCTTCGCCCCGACTTCGGGAAGCCGCGCCCGTATCTCGGCGAACACACCTTTCTCAAGCACGCGCCGGCTGGTCTGGTAGAGGAATTCCGCAGTGTCTTCGTATTCGCCCGCACGCGAGACCTGGAAGATCGTGCGCACCAGCGGGGGATCGGCAACCGGGATGGCCGCGATGTCCTGCAAGTGCGCCCGACCCTGCAACAATGCGAGGGCCGGACAGATCGACCATCCCAGGTCGGCCGCGACCATCGCGAGCAGTACGTCGGCGGCGTCGATCTCCAGATGGCGATCAGCGCTTACACCGCAGCGCCGCAGATACCGCTCCGTCACCGCGCCATAATGCGATCGTTTGCTGAAGCGAACAAACGGCAACTCGCGCGCAAGCGTCTGAAGATCGGCCGAGCGATACTGCTCGCGCCGCGCTGCATGCACGACGAGCAGCGACGGCTCCACGAACAATGGCCGCCGCACCAGGTTATCCATATCGTCCATGGGATCGGAGGTGACGATCAGATCGAGTTGCCGTTGCAGCAGCGCGAGCGAAAGACTGTCGGCGAACCCGGCACGCAGGACGACCTGATTGCCCTGTGCAATCGTGTGCTTGACCACCGCCGGTCCCACGGTGGCCGCGTATGAATCGATCATGCCGATGCGAATCTCCGGCCGGCCCGTCAGGTCCGCTTCACGGACCACCGCAAGCAGCCGCTCCATCTCTTCGACGACCGTTCGGGCGTGCCGCCGCAGCGCGATGCCGGCAGGCGTGAGCAGCACCGGACGCCGGCTGCGGTCCAGTACCTTCGTGCCGAGAATCTCTTCGATCTGCCCGACCGCCTGCGACACAGCGGACTGCGTGACGCCCAGCGCGCTGGCCGCTGCCGAAATACTTCCGCTCGAGGCGACCGCGTCGAAGACACGCAGGGCCCGGATATCGAGTCGGGATGAATCGCTCACGGATTGGCTCTCATCGTTCGACGGGCATGACGCGAATCGTGTCGAGTACCAGTTCGAGCAGCGGCGCTACCGTCTCGCCGCTGTCTGCCAGGTTATCGACCCGCGACTCCAGCGCGCGCGTGTGTTTTGCGTCGCAGGCCGTTTCGGCAAAGCGTCGAAACTTCTCGCGCAGCGCCGCAGCGCCGAACGGCAGATCGGGATCGCCCAGCGCCTGCGTCGGACCTGAATCAAAGCGTCGCCCATCGTTCAGTTCGACGGTCACGTTCGCATAGCGCTGCCTGGGGAACAGCGCATTGAATCCAGCATGTTCTTCCGCGCGAATCAGACGGCTGACACGCAGCACGTCGGGATCTTCGAGGCCCGCGCCCTGAAGCGCGTCGAGGGTAACGGCGCCGTATTTCAGCGCGACCGCCACCGGGAATGGCAAGCTGTATTGCGACACTTCAGTGGTCCTGGGTTCAGGATGATCGAGACGGATCGCGTTGTGGAACGTCTGGATGCGCACCGCGCGTATCTCGCCAACTGCAAAGCCGTGTTCCTGCCTGAGCCGCTGCGCCGCGTCGATTGCCGGGTGCGCCCAACGGCACACCGGCTGCGGCTTGAAGTACTGCTCCATGATGCGCCAGCGCTCGCCGAGATCGTTCCAGTACACGCGCGATGCTTCCTGCTCCACCGTGAGGGCAGGCGCACCGGTAAAACCCTGCTGCGCCAGGAAGCCCGCGCTCAGCCCCGCCATGCAGCCCCAGCCCGAGCCGTCCCGCACCATCGTCGGATGATCGACGCAACGCATCATCTGGCTGCGTGGCCCGTGATACTCCGCAATGCCGAGCGCTTCGCGCGTCTGGTTCGCATCGAGCCCGAGCCGCCGCGCAGCGAGCGCCGCCGCCGCGAGCGCGTTCCAGGCGCCCGACGTGTGGTAATCGCACGCGCTCGCATGCAGCGCGATGCCTGCCCGTGTGCCGACTTCGTAACCCAGCGCGATACAGGTCAGGAATTCGCGACCGCTCATGTCGCGCTGCAAATCGGCAAGCGCGAGCAGCGCGGCTATCACGGTCACGCCCACGTGGCCCTTGGTCTCCGCATGGCCGTCGTGGCCGTCGCAGCTGTCGATCGTCATCGCGCCAGCCAGCCCCGCGCCGAGTGGACTCGCCGTGCGCCCGTCGAACAGCAGACGGGACCGCAGTCTGCCAGCGGCGAAAAATTCAACGGCATGATCGCTTGCGATCCGCGAGAAGGCCGTGCGCCGGCCCATCATCGCGACGCCGAACAAGTCGAGCAGGCACAGCTTGCCCTGTTCCACCACGTGATCGGGCAGATCATCGAAAGTCAGTTCGTGAATGAAGCCAGCGGTAGATGCCTTCATGGAATGTGGCGCTGTGTCCATGTGATCAAAGCAGTCCGGATTGCTGCAGGAAGGCGCGGGCGACATCTTGCAACGACTTCTTCTCGAGATCGACGCTCGCGTTGAGACGAATCATCGTGGGCGTGTCGAGCTTGGCGGCTAGTGCGTTCAGAGCGGGCGCGAGTGTCGGATTGGCGTCGAGCGTTGCCTTGCGCACCACCGGCGCCAGTGTGTTCGGCTGGATGAACCCCTTGTCGTCCTTCAATACGACAAAGTTGAACGCGGGAATGCGGCCGTCCGTCGTGAACACGAGCGCGACGTTGACTTGCCGGTCCTTCAGCGCCTGATACGTGAGGCCCGAATCCATCCGCTTGATCTCACTGGGACCGAAGCTGAAGTCGTAGGTCTTTTCCAGCGGACGCAATCCATCCGCGCGGCCGTAGAACTCGGAATTGCAGGCGAAGACCATGGTCTGGCCACCGCGCACTATCTTGGCGAGATCGCTGATCGAAGTGATGCCCAGCTTCTTCGCCTCGTCCTGATTCATCGCGAACGCGTAGACGTTGTCGACCTTCGATGGTTCGAGCCAGACGAGGCCCTTCGGCGCATCGAGTTCGCTGACCTTTCGATACATGTCGGGCGCACTGAGCTTGTCGGTGAACTTGTCGTAGTTGTTCAGTGCAGTGCCGACGTACTCCCAGTACACATCGATCTGGCCATTCTCTTGCGCCTGACGCAGCACCATGCTGCCCATGCCGACTTTCTTGTCTACAGAAAAGCCCTTGGCTTCGAGCAATTGCGCGGTGAGTTCCGCCATCAATTGCTGCTCGGTGAAATTCTTCCCACCAATCACGACCGTTTTTGACCAGGCGGCGACCGGTGGAATGAATGTCGCCAGAACGAACAGCAGCACACACAACTTCCTGAGAAACGAATTTTTCATGGCTTTCTCGCTGTCATCAAAGGGCGGAATGTGGCCGCCTTGGCAGATAGCTTCATTGCCCCGGCGTAGGTGTTGTGTTGTCCCATAAAGGAACTTGAGCGTCTGACTGCAAGAAAATACTAATGTAATGACGCTATCGAGCAAAAATAAGCGCCCGAATTAAGTGAATCTAATAGTGACATGAAAACGCGCTAATCTTGCCGCCGTGCTACGGAAAACATTCATACGATTACCTTGATAAGACGAATGCCTTATAAGCACGAAACCAATTCTTGCCACCCTCCAAGTAAGTTGATAACGTTTCAATTAAACTGAAACTGTTATCGAGCCACTTCTCCGGCTCTGGAGCAGGGCAATGCCTAGCGTCTTGTCGGCGTTCGTTTTAGTCGTTGCAATGACAACCATCCTTGCTCCTTCGCTCGCGTCGGCGCAGAGCGGCGAGCTCGTGATCATCAGCTGGTTGTCGGGCTCGGAAGGCGAAGTCATGCATGCAATGGAAAGCGCCTTCCAGCGCAGCCATCCCGACATCAGGATTCGCGAAATCAATCTCACGGTGCAGGGCGACCCGCGCGGCGCCATCCGCACGGCGCTGCTCGGCGGCGAGAAAGCCGACCTGCTCGTCAACACCTGGCCCGCGTTTCGCGCCGAGCTGGCCGATGCAGGCATGCTCCGCCCGCTCGACGCGCAATGGAACACCGTCGATCTGAGCGAACCATGGCGGCGCCTCGGGCAATACAAGGGCGTCACCTACGGCGTCACTTTCACGTTCGGCGACCGCAGCGGCATCTTCTATCGGACGGACGGGCTGAAGAAGGCCGGCATCGTGGAACCGCCAAAGACGTGGCGCACCTTCCTCGACAGCTTCGGCAAGTTGCGCGCGGCCGGCATCACGCCCATTTCCATGCCCGCGAAAACCTGGGCGCATGCCGAATGGTTCGAGACCTTGCTGCTGCGCGTGGGCGGCGTGGACGCGGCATCGAAACTCGCGGCGCACCGGATCCGCTGGACCGATCCCGTCGTTCGCACGACGCTGCGCCTGTATGCCGACATGCTGCGCGCCGGATGTTGCGACCCGCCCGATCGAATGCTCGCGACCGAATGGGACGGCGCTGCCAACGAGGTGCTCAAGTCCGGCTCGCACGGTTATGAATTGATCGGCATGTGGGTGAACAGCCGGGCGAAGAGCGACTACGGCCTGAAGGAAGGCGTGGACTATGCGATGTTCCAGTTCCCCGCGCTCGGACTCGGTCATGACGACACAGCGAGCATCGACACGAAGGAATTCGTCGCGCTGAAGTCCGGTTCGAACCCCGCTGCCGCCGATGCATTCATGCGCTGGATCACAGGCCCGGAAGCCGCGGCTATCGAAGCGAAAAGCGGGCTGGCTTCGCCTTCCGCCAAGGCGGATACGGCGCAGCTAAGCCCAGTGGCCACGGTGTCGTCGAATGCTGTGAAGGCCTCGAAAAGTCAGTTCGTACTCGGCGATCTCTTGCCGGGCGACCTGGTCGACGAGTATCGCGTGCAACTCCAGATCTTCCTGCAGGACCCGAGCGACGCCACCATCGACAAGGTGCTCGCCGCAATCGAACAGAAGGCCCAGTCGTCGTATCGATGATGCCCGCGCCCGGTGGCGCAGGCAGTGAACCTCAGGATCACGAGCCTCGATGAACGAACACGAACATCGTCTGGCGCAACTCACGGGTGTCGCGGCGAACGCGTCGGCCCTGTGCCGACCGTGCGCGCAGGACGCCGGCCAACGCCGCCGCTCGCGCATCCATGCCTCGCGATGGAGCGACACGCGCGCCGCCTGCCTGCTCATCGCGCCTGTCGTGATCCTCTTTGGCCTGGCCGTGGCCTATCCATTGATCGACACGATCCGCCTCAGCTTCACCGACATGAAAGGCCTCGGCGCGGGACATTACATCGGCTTCGGCAACTACGAGGCCCTGTTCCAGGACAGCCACTTCCAGCGAGCATGGCGGACCACGCTGATCTGGACGGCATCGACAACGTTGTTGTCAGTCGGCGCCGGCTGGGGCCTCGCGATGGCCTGCTCGCTCGCCCCGAAGGCGACGCGCATTCCACGCGTGATGATCTTCGCGGCCTACGGCCTCTCCGAGACCGTGACGGGTTTCATCTGGCTCGGCATCTTCCGGCCGGATTCGGGCGGCCTGCTCAACGCGGGGCTGGAAGGCATCGGCCTCGGACGCTTCGCGCATGCGTGGCTTGGCGACCCATCGACCGCGCTCGCCGCGCTCGTGATCGCGTATTCGTGGGCACAGGCTGGCTTGCCGCTGATGCTGTGCTTCGCCGCCACGCAAGCGATTCCCGCGCAGATCATCGAGGCGGCCCGCATGGACGGCGCCAGGGGCATTGCGCTGATCCGGCACATCGTCATGCCTCTTTCGATGCCAGGCGTCAGAGTCTCGACGTTCATCACGCTGATCGGCAGCCTGCGCGCCTTCGACATGTTGTTCGTGATGACGAACGGCGGACCGGTCCGTTCCACGGAAACGCTCGGCTTCTTCATGTATCGCGAGTCGATGACGCAGTTCAAGCTCGGCTATGGCGCGGCCGCCACGCTTGTCCTGCTGGCCGCGGTGCTGCTCGTGTCGATCCCGTACATCGTCCGACGCGCGGCGGAGGCACCATGACCCGTTCCTCGCGCGGGGCCACGATGTTTGTCAGTCTGGTGGCATGCATCTGGATCGTGCCGGTCGTCGGCGTGGTCGTCACGTCGCTTCGTCCGGTGCAGGAGGCCGCGCTCGGCTGGTGGACCACTGGACCGTTCACGCTGACGCTCGCTTCCTGGCGGGACATCTGGTCGCAATTCCCGCTGCTGAACGCTTTCTGGGTGACGTTCAAGCTGGCCGGCAGCGCCACGCTCGCCACCATGCTGCTCACGCCACCCGCCGCGTATGCCTTCCACTTCCTGCGCTTTCCGCTGCGGCGCACGATCCTGCTTCTGATCGTCGCCACGTTCGTGCTGCCGCAACAGATGATCGTCCTGCCGCTGTTCCGGCTATGGCGCGAGTGGGGCTTGATCGACCATGTGCTTGCCGTGGCGATTCCGTATGTCGGCCTTTCCTTCGCGTGGTCGATTGTCGTGGTGAAGCACTTCCTCGAAGACTTTCCGCGTGAACTCATCGAGGCTGCGCGCATCGATGGCTGCGGCCCGGTGGCGGTGTTCTGGCGGGTCGTGCTGCCCAACCTGCTTCCGGCGATCAGTGCGGTCGGCATCCTGCAGTTCCTGTGGACCTGGAACGCGTTGCTGCTGCCGCTGCTGTATCTGCGCTCGCAAATCCCATTGCCGGTGGCGTTCGCACGCATCGCCGGCACGTATGACGCCAGCTGGAACCTGCGCGCGACGGCCGCCCTCATCACGGCCATCGTGCCGCTCATGATGTTCATCCTGTTTCAACGGCAGTTCGCAGGCGGCGCCCTGAGCCGCAGCGGCAGCAAGGAATGACGCCATGAGCCCTCTCGTGCGACGCGACGTTCATCCCCTTCGCTACCGGCACATCCATCTGGACTTTCACACGTCGGAGCACATTCCGCGTGTCGGCGAAGCATTCGATGCCGCCGACTTCATCGCCACGCTCAAGCAGGCGAACGTCGATTCGATCACGGTGTTCGCGAAGTGCCATCACGGCTGGTCTTACTATCCGACGCGCGTGGGCCGTGTCCACCCGAACCTCGTCCGGCCCGATCTGCTGGGCGAGATGATCGCTGCACTGAAAGAAGCCGACATCGAAAGCCCGGTCTATCTCACCGTGCAGTGGGACGAGCAGACGGCCCGCGAACATCCCGAGTGGCGCGTGCGGCGCGCGCCCGATGCCGCGCCACCCGCCTCGCACTGGCAGACCCTTTGCCTGAGCCACGCACCGTTGCGCCAGCGGATTCTCGATCAGGCGCGTGAAGTGGTCTCTCGCTATGACCCGCCGGGTCTGTTCTTCGACATCGTCATGGCAAGCGACTGCTGTTGCGCGAACTGCATCGCGCGCATGGAGTCGAGCGGGCTCGATTCCGCCCGTGCCGGCGACCGTTTGTTGAACGACGAAGCCGTGCTCGCGCAGTTTCGCGCCGAGACCAGCGACGCGCTGTTCGCCGAGTTCCCGCGCCTGCGCGTGTTCTACAACGCGGGGCACATCTCCAAGGGCGATGCCCGACGTTACCGGCACTACACGCATCTCGAACTGGAGAGCCTGCCGACCGGGGGCTGGGGCTACACCCATTTCCCCGCGAGCGCGCGTCATGCCGCGACACTCGGCCTCGAATACGTCGCGCACACCGGCAAATTCCACGCGGGCTGGGGTGAATTCGGCGGCTTCAAGCATCCGGACGCGCTCGACTACGAATGCACGCAGATGGCCGCGCTGGGTTCGAAGTGCCTCGTCGGCGACGCGTTGCACCCGAGCGGCGCGATCGATCACAGCACCTACGAACGCATCGCGCCGGCGTATGCGCGCATTGAGAAGCTCGAACCGTTCCTGAAGGGTGCAGTACAGGTCTCCGAGATCGCGATTCTCTCGGCAGAACACATGCGGCCCGGCGCAAACCGCGCGCATCCCAGCGACGAGGGGGCGGTGCAGATGCTGCTCGAAACGCATCGAC
This sequence comes from Caballeronia sp. LZ035, assembly GCF_031451175.1. Classification (NCBI taxonomy): domain Bacteria; kingdom Pseudomonadati; phylum Pseudomonadota; class Betaproteobacteria; order Burkholderiales; family Burkholderiaceae; genus Caballeronia; species Caballeronia sp. LZ035. Next base: position 455,913 of record NZ_JARUXS010000002.1, on the reverse strand, counting down.
CGTTCGATGTCATCGATCGGCATGCCCGCTTCGAGGACTACCGCCTGATCATCCTGCCTGACGAGATTCCGGTGGATGGCGCGCTTGCACAGCGACTCAAAGCCTTTCTCGCGGATGGCGGCACCGTGCTGGCGTCATGGCGTTCTGGTCAGAATGAAGACGATGCGTTTGCCCTCGATTTCGGTCTGTGCGTCGAAGCCGGGAGCACGGGTTTCAAGCCCACCTACGTTGCAATGAACGATGGTCTCGACGCGCGCATTCCGGCGAGCCCGGTCGTCTTCTATGACGATGCATTGCACGTTCGCGCGCAAGGCGCCGAGGTGCTCGGCGTGATCCGTCCGCCCTACTTCAACCGCACGGCCGAACGTTTTTGCTCGCACATGCACGCGCCCGACGACGTGCATGCGGCACCGTCCGGCGTGGCTGCATCGATCCATCGAGGCCGTGCCTATCTCGCTCATCCGGTCTTCAGGCTGTACCGGGCGGTGGGGCAACCGGTCTATCGATACATCGTGGAAGCGTTGATCGAGCGCTTGCTGCCGCGTGCGACCGTGACCACCGACCTGCCGTCGTCGGGGCGGCTCGCACTCACGTATCAGGCGCGCAGCAAGCGATACGTGCTGCACCTGCTTCACGGCCCGGCGCAAGTGCGCGGCCAGGCCATGCCGATCGAAGGGGGCGGCACCCGCATGATGGAGATCATCGAGGACATTGCGGCCATTGGACCGGTATCGGCTTGCGTGCGTCTTCCGCGCCCGCCGACGCGCTGCTACGACGCCCTCTCCGGTGAGCCGCTCGACTGGACCTGCGACGCGGAAGGCGCCGTGCAGATCACGCTGCCCCGCTTGCGGATCCACGCGGCGGTGGTCTTCGAAACCGAATGACGGACACCTCACGGCACAGCGGCGACTCATGAAAAACGACAACTCGAACGAAGCCGTCAAACCCCGTTCCGCGACCATCGTGGACGTGGCGCGCCGCGCGAAAGTCGCGGTGGGGACCGTATCGCGCTATCTGAATGGCTTTTCCGTCCGCCGCGCGAACCGCGAGCAGATCGAGGAAGCGATCCGTGCATTGAACTTCAAAAGAAACGCGGCAGCCGTCGCAATGAAAACCGATGTCACGCACGTCGTCGGACTGCTTGCACCTTCGTTCGATGAATTCCATGGCGCCATGCTCGAACATCTGTCGCGCGCGCTGCGTCGCGACGGACGTGCGCTGCTGATCTACTGCCATGGCGGCGACACGCGCCTGATGGAAGACGGCCTCGATTATCTGTCGGCGCAACGCATCGATGCGCTGGTAATGTCGGGCGTCGAGCATCTGTTCGAGCGTGTCGACCAGTTGATCTCGACCGGCCTGCCGCTGGTCCTGTACGACAACGACCTCGCCGGGCTTCCGGCGGACCGCGTGTTCGTCAACAACCGCGAAGCCTCGACGAACCTGGTGCGGCATCTGCTCGATATCGGCCACCGGCGCGTGGGCATCGTGACAGGCGAACTGATCGACACCGCCGCCAACGAACGCTATCTGGGCTATTGCGATGCACTGGCCGAGCGCGGCCTGACCGTCGACAAGCGTTACGTGATTTCGGGTCACTGGTCGATCCAGGGCGGCACGGATGCGACCGCCCGCCTGTTGTCGCTGCCCGAACCGCCCACGGCGATCTTCTGCGGCAACTACGTGATGGCGCTCGGGGTATTGCGTTGCCTGAAGGATTCGAAGGTCCGCGTGCCGGAGCGTGTGTCGCTCGTTTCGTTCGACGACCCGCCGCTCTTCGGACTGTATGAGCCCGGCATCACCGTGGTGGCGCAGCCCATCAACGGCGTGGCGCAAGCCATTGCCGACGTACTCGACAGAAGGCTGCGGACGGCGCGTGAAACGCCATACAGCACGACGAGTCTGCGTTGCGAAGTCATCTTGCGAGGTTCGACCCGTCCGGTCTGAACGCGCAGCCGATCAACCCCCGCAGCCGCAGGAAACGCGGCGCACGAAGACAGAACAGTGAGGTCCCTCATGGACGCAACCCACTTCCGCGGTACGTATCCCGCGGCCTACTGGAACGACGCATCATGCATGCACAGACTGCAGTCCGCGCCCCGGGCGTGATAAGCGGCCCCATCAGCCCGCCCGATGAAGCGGCCGTTGCCTACCGCTTCGGCTCGTTCCGGCTGATTCCGTCGCAGCAAGCCTTGCTCGACGGCGAAGCGCGCGTGCCGGTGGGCAGCCGCGTACTGGATCTGTTGACGATGCTTGTCGAGGGACACGGCAAACTCATCACGAAGCAGGAGTTGCTTGCGCGGGCCTGGCCTCGCGTCGTGGTCGAGGAAAGCAATCTCAAGGTGCATATCGCGGCGCTGCGCAAGGCGCTCGGCGACGAGCCCGTGCATTCGCGCTTCGTCACCACGGTCGTCGGGCAAGGTTATCGGTTCGTGGCGCCCGTCACGCGCGAAACGCTTGCCGATGCCGCGGACGGATCGCGTGCGCCGCATGCCGTGACGCACAACCTTCCGGCCGCGCTGGTGCGCCCCATCGGACGGGCGGCGGTCATCGCCGATCTGCTTGAACGCTTGCAGCGCGTACGCGTGCTGACCGTGGCGGGCACGGGCGGCATCGGCAAGACGACCGTCGCGCTGGCGGTCGCGCATGCTACCGCGCAAGCCGCCGAGCACGATGTGTGTTTCGTCGATCTGACCGGCCTCGTCGACCCGCGTCTGGTGCCGCGCGCCGTCGTTCAGGCCCTGGGGCTGACACCGCATGGCGATGCTCCGCTCGCCGCGCTCGCCGCTCATTTCCGTTCACGCAGCCGCCCGCAACTCGTGGTGCTCGATGGCTGCGAACATGTCATCGAGGCCGCGGCCATCCTCGCCGAACGCATCAGCGCAAGCGCTGCACAAACGCGGGTTCTCGCGACCAGCCGTGAACCGTTGCAGGCGATGGGCGAACACGTCTACCGGCTCGAACCGCTCGAGTGTCCCGCCGATCCCGCGCGGCTCCTTCCCGACGAAGCGCTGCGCTATCCTGCTGTCGAACTGTTTCTGGAGCGCGCGTTTGCCGCACGCGGCGACTTCACGGTCAGCGCGGAAGAGGCGTCGACGATCGGCCGCATCTGCAAGCGGCTGGATGGCATTCCGCTGGCCATCGAACTGGCTGCCACGCTGTTGAATGCGTTCGGCGCGGCTGAGGTGCTCAACCTGCTCGACGACCGCTTCTTCACGCTCGCACAGGGACGTCGCACGGCGCCTGAGCGGCACAAGAGCTTCCTCGCCACGCTCGAATGGAGCCATCAGTTGCTGCCGGATATCGAGCGTCTCGCGCTGCGGCGTATCTCGGTCTTTCCTGGGGAGTTCACGCTGTCATCGGCGAGCGCTGTCATATCCGACGAAGGCGTCACCTCGGCTGGCATCGTGGGCGCCGTGGCGAGTCTGGTCACGAAGTCGATGCTCTCAGCCGAAGTGCGCGGCGACAGTGTGCAGTATCGTCTGCTCGACACCACGCGCGATTATGCGAAGCGCAAGCTGGAAGAAGCCGGTGAATCCGGCATGATCGCGCGGCGGTATGCGAAGCACGTTCAGGATTCGTGCGTGCTGCATGCCGACAAGTAGCGGGCCCGCCTACCTATGCGCGGGCACTGCGCGCAAGGCCCAATATTTGTTGCCGATGAATCCCACGATCACATAGACCGGGATGCCGCTCAACTGCGCCATGGTCGGCGCGCGCGTGATGTGCAAGACGAGCAGGACGACGCCCAGATTCGCGAGATACGAAACGAGCACCACGACGAGAAAACGCATGGCCGCATGGCGCGTGGCGGCCGTCTGGAAAGTGAACGTGCTGTTGAGCGCGAAACTGACCACGACGCCGACGCCGTACCCGATCAGGTTGGCGATCACCGGCCTTGCGCCCACTGCTTGTACGCCGAGGATGACCGCAGCCGCGAGCGCGGTGTTCAGGCCGCCGACCAGCAGATACTTCAGGAACTGCAAGCGGACATTGCGACTGGAAGTTGCATTCGCAATCATTGATGAGCGGTCAGAATGGTGAGCATCGGCATCTCAGGCGCCGGTTGCATACACGGCATACTGCGCACCGAGCGGAACCTGAGTCAGATATTTTTCCAGCGGACGCAACGCCGCGAGTGCGTGCGGGAAAAAGATACGGTAGCGCACTTGAACACCGGTAAAACCAGCTTCACGGCATGCGCGTTGCATGTTGGACGCGGTAATCAGCCTGGCGTTGACATCGAATTCACAGGTATTGACCGCGCGCACGGTCAGCGGATTATAAGGGTTGTGTTCGAATATCACGAGCGTGCCGCGCGTACCCACCACGCGATGCAATTCGCGCAGCAGACTCACATGCTCGGCATGATCGATGTGGTGAAACACGCACATGGCATAGGCCAGGTCGAATTCGCCGGGCTCGAACGGGAGCGTGCGTCCGTCGAAATGAACGAATCTTGCATCACCCGCGAAACGGCTTCTTGCCAGTTCGAGAGAACGCTCCGATACGTCTGCACACGTCAGTTGCGCGGCAGGCATGTACTGGCGCACCCACGGCACCGACGTGCCCACGCCCGCGCCGAAGTCGAGCATGCGCGCGGGCACGGCGTTGCGACGTGCCATTTCTTCAGCGATATCGCGAATCTTGTACTCGGCAAAAAACGCCGGGCCTTCTCCGGATGCTGAAATATTTTTCGTATGTAGCGCGAGATATTCGTCTGCAAAGCTATCGAATTCGGCCTTGTCCATGCGTGTGCGCTCTCCCTTTGAATCATTCATCTGCTTGAATACCGGGTTGTCGCTACTGTAGCGCAATGCGGCCATGACGATTCATCAGATGTACTTGGCTTACAAAATCGTTCACAAGATAAGACACTGATCGAGTCATGAAATTCTTGTGTTTGATTTCGCACTGCGCTTAGTATGTACGTGACATTCATGTCCCGCATTCGTCTGCATCGCGCGTGCCGCTTCGACATCAAAGGCTGCATCGCCGCGTCCGTCCCTTGCAATCACGGGGAAATCCACTTGCCTTGCACGTCGCCCAACGCCTTGGGCATCAGGGGTTCCGCCTATGACGACGTTGAATCTCATCGTACCCTGCTACAACGAAGAGGAAGTCATCACGGAAACATGCTCGCGTCTGCTTGCGCTTCTGGAGCGGCTCATTACCGCGTCCGTGGTCAGTGACGAGAGCAGGATCACCTTTGTAGACGACGGTTCACGTGACCGGACCTGGTCGATCATCGAGACCATGCATGCCTCCAACACGCGGTGCCGAGGCATCAAGCTGTCGCGCAATCGCGGACATCAAAACGCACTGCTTGCGGGCCTGCTGGTGGCGGAAGGCGACGTGCTCGTCAGTCTCGATGCCGACCTCCAGGACGACATCGAAGCCATTCCGCGGATGCTGGAAGAGTATCGAAAGGGTGCGGAGATCGTCTTCGGCGTGCGGCACAAACGGGCAAGCGATACCTTCTTCAAGCGCTTCACCGCGCGGAACTACTACAAGATGCTGAAGGCGCTCGGCGTCGATATCCTGCCGGGTCACGCGGACTTCCGCCTGATGAGCCGCAAGACGCTAGATGCCCTCAAGGAGTTTCAGGAGGTCAATCTCTTCCTGCGCGGCATCATTCCGCTGCTGGGCTTCAGGACAGCGATCGTGGAATATGAGCGCGCCGCACGCTTCGCGGGCACGAGCAAATATCCGCTTGCAAAAATGCTCGCCTTTGCGTTCGACGGCATCACCTCGTTTTCCGCCGTGCCCTTGCAGTGGAGCACGCGGATTGGCGCACTCCTCGCGCTCGGCTCGCTGTGCTTCGGCGCCTGGGCTGCGTATGCGCGTCTCTTCACCAATCTGGCCGTGCCCGGCTGGGCGTCCACCGTGGTGCCGATGTATTTTCTCGGCGGCATTCAACTGCTGTTCCTGGGCGTCATCGGCGGGTATATCTCGAAGACCTATGCGGAGACGAAGCATCGTCCGCGCTTCATCATCGAACGAACCATATGAATATGCTTGGGTCGTCCGCGAGTGCGTCGGTGACGCGCAGCGGTTCATTCCTCGACTGGATGCCGCGAGCGTTGTTCATCGTGACGCTGGTCGGCGGCGCCGTGCTGTTCTGGATTGCGCCCCGTCCGCCGCTCGTGGATCTGCCGCAACACGCCGCTCAGGTGATGCTGCTGCGTGACCTGATCGATCATGCATCGGCGTGGCAAGGCCTCGTGCGCATCAACCTGTTCACGCCCTATCTGATCGGCTATGGACTGGCGCTGCCGCTCACCTACGTGATGTCGATCTCAGCGGCCCTCAAGCTTGTGCTGATGATCGCGTATGTCGGCTTCGTTGCATCGTGCGTCGGCTTTCGCAGGCACCTGAACGGCGATCCGCGGCTCGATGTGCTCTTCATTCCCGGCTTCTTCGGCTTCGCCTTTGCATGGGGCTTCTATACGTTTCTGGTGGCCGCGCCCGTGGGCATGCTGTTCATGTGGCTCGCGCATCGTTCCGCCACGCACCCTTCGTTCAGTCGCGGCGTCGGCGTGTTCGCCGCGGGCGTGGCGCTGTTCTTCTGTCACGGTCTCGTCTTCCTGTTCGCCTGCGGAATCGGTGCGGGCTTCGCGCTCGTCAAGCCGCGCCGGATCAGGGGCAAGCTGCTGGCGCTCGCGGCGTTCGTGCCGCTCGGCGTGCTGTGCATCGTCTACACGCTCTGGAGTCACGCCAACGATCCGGTTCTGGGCCACACGATCGACAATGCCGCGAAGATCGACTGGGGCTGGTCGGACACCGGCGGCAAACGTCCGCTGATGTTCCCGATGATGGTGTGGGGGCTCACGAAGTGGAGCGCTATCTATCTGCCGCTCTTCGTGCTGATGGGCATCGCGCCGTGGCTCTGGCGGGACCGTATCAATCCCGATCGCGCCGTGCTGGTGCCGATGATCGTCATGGTGTTCATCTGGCTCGCCGTGCCGAACCTCGCGCTCGGCACGGCGTATCTCTATCAGCGCTTCGCGCTCTTTCTGCTGCCCGCTTATGCGCTGATGTTCGTCGCACCGAAGCCTGTTGCCGGCGTGAAGCGCGGCATGCGCGGCTTCGGCATGCAACTCGTCATCATCGCCGGCTGCTGGATGTTCCTCGCGAATCAGGCGGTCCGGCTGCATCGTTTCGCGGTGGAGATCGCGCCGCTGGAACAACTGCTGTCCCGAACCGAGCCGAATCAGCGCGCGCTCAATCTGGTGATGGACGGGGCCAGCGATGCGTACTGGAGCCCCTTCGCGTATCAGCATCAGGCGCTGTGGTATCAGGCGGAGAAACACGGCTTCGTCGATCCGAACTTCGCTCAGTTCGTGCCGCAGATCGTGCGCTTCAGGCCGGCGGAATTTCCCGTTCATGCGTCACAGCTCGATCGTTTCCCTGGCTCGTTTAACTGGAAGCTGGACAACGGCCGCTTGTATCGCTATATCTTCGTGCGCTCGGCGCAGCCCTTGCCCGCCGACTACTTCGCCAATGGCGAGTGCGATGTGGCTTTGCTCGCGCGCGAGGGGAAGTGGGCGCTTTACGAGCGGCAGACGTGCCGATGAAGGCGCGGGTCGATGACTCATAGCGGAAGCATCAGAATTTCAAGCCCCCTCCTCTAAAGCATTCGCTTAAATCTGCCGTTATCCCCTACGCGTCGGTCTGCCGTTCCTGACCGACCGCCGCTTCATTCTCCCAATACTTCCAATAACAATCCCTCACCTCTCGACCATGCAGCGCACCCGCATCTCAATCAATGCTCGTCTTGTAGCAGCCATGTCTTTCCTGGCCCTTCTTCTGATCGTCGTTGGCGCGCTCGGCCTCACTGGAATGATCACAAGCAACAACGCGAATCGACGCACTTACTCGGAACAGCTGCCGAAGTCGATCGCGGTCGGTGAAATGACCATCATGGTCGGCCGGCAACGCACGTCGCTCGACCGCGCCGCTATCGACCCCGGTTCGGAAGACGCCCGAAACATGTATGAAAAGGAAAAGGAGGTACAGGTCGCGGCCGCAGCAGCGTGGAACAAATATCTTTCGCTACCGCGCGATGAAGAGGAAGACCGGCTCGCCTCCAGCGTCACGCGTCAGTACGAGGCCACCGAAGCGGAACTCGGACGCTTTCGGGAAGCCACGCAGCGTGCTGATCGCGACGAGATTCTCAAACTGATGTTCAGCGTCGGCAAGATCTATACGAGCATGCAGGAAGCCGCCAATGCGCTCAAGAAGTACCAGTTCGAACAATCCGCGAGTCAGTACGCAGAGACCGAACAGCGCTATCAGTGGCTCTTGTGGAGCAGCATCGCGGCGATCGTGGCCGGTGTCTGCGCCGCGGTCGGCGGATGGCATTTCCTGCGCAAGGCGATTCTCTCGCCCGTCAACGATGCCATCGCCCACTTCGAACTGATCGCACGCGGCAACCTGAGCAGCCAGATCACCGTGAAGTCCCATGACGAGATGGGGAACATGCTCCACGGGCTCTCGGAAATGCAGTCGAGCCTGCGCAAGACGGTCGGCACGCTGCGCGCAGGCAGCGCCGCGATTGCCACGGCCACGCGGGAGATCGCGGCAGGCAATGCGGACCTTTCCGCACGCACCGAATCGCAGGCTTCGTCGCTTCAGGAAACCGCGACCAGCGCCGAGCAGCTCTCGACCACGGTGCGCCAGAACGCCGACAGCGTCGATCGTGCAAGCGAACTGTCCGCGTCGGCCTCCGACATTGCCCGGCGAGGCCATGACGTCGTTTCGCGCGTGGTGACCACCATGGGCGAAATCAGCCGCAATTCGACGGCGGTGGCCGAGATCACGTCCATCATCGAAGGTATCGCGTTCCAGACCAATATCCTGGCGCTCAACGCCGCCGTGGAAGCCGCGCGGGCCGGCGATCAGGGCCGCGGTTTCGCGGTCGTGGCGGGCGAAGTTCGCACGCTGGCGCAGCGCTCGTCGGGCGCGGCGAAGGAAATTCGCGAGCTGATTGCCAACTCGACTGCCAGCATCGACGGCGGGGCGAAGCTGGTTTCGGAAGCCGGCGATACGATGAGTCAACTGATCGACGCCGTGTCGCGAACCCACGCGATCATGGCCGAGATTTCCGCCGCCACGCAGGAGCAGAGCCACGGGCTGAGCCAGGTCAGCATCGCCGTCACCGACATGGACAGCGCGACGCAACAGAATGCCGCGCTGGTGGAGCAGGCGTCGGCTGCCGCGAGTTCGCTTGAACATCAGGCCCGGATGCTGGCGGAAGCCGCGGCTGCATTCACGCTGGATGAGCGCGCGGCCTGAGTGCGTCACTGCATTCCCGATGCGTATCGGTGGATTAATTTTTTTCTGCGTGGCGCGGGCTTTTTGTTCTTGCTAACCTGCGCCATCGTCAATAGCTCATTGGAGCGCATGACACCGATCCTTCTGCGCACGGTTTGAGCACGTCGCAGTTGAATGTAACGTCGAGGATGCAATGCTTGCACTGGAAGGTGGCCCGCGGTTCTTTGCCGAGGGGCGCCTCATCACTTTCACGCTGCGGTCGCGAGGCAAGGCCATTACGTGCGCGGTCACGCGCGACGCATTGGAGCGACACTTCCTGCAGCGCAGGACATCGGACGAGCGAACCTTGCTGTCGGTGTTCGAGCGCGGACTCAAGCGCATCCTGGAAGCCGCCGACAAGAAGAGCCGCGTGCTGCGCGGCTCCCGCGTCCTGCTGACGGCGCATGACCTCGGCGAGGCATAGCGCCAGGTTCATCGTCACATCACCGGAATGGCGAAGGTCGCCTGGCCGAAGAAGGCAGGCGGCTTGTTCGGCGCGCTTTCCGTATCGGTGAATTCGAACTCCGATGCCATGAACACCATCCCGGCATGCTTGCGCATTTTCGTGAACGAGAAGCGCATCACGACGTTCCTTCCATCGAGCGTGCGTCTGAACTGCGTTTTCACGGACGTGATAAACGTGCGCGTCAGCACATTCTCCTTGAAGCTCTGAAGATCCGCCGTGCCGATCGCCTCGCGAAAAGCATGAGGTGCATCATCGGTAACGAAGTCGGCTATCGTGAGAAACGCGATCTGGTTCAGACAGAGTAGTGATTCCACCGCGTTGAAGTGACCCGTCTGCGATCCATAGAACGTTTCTGGAACGCACACTTCGGCAAACGCGACCAGTTCATGATCGGACGAGATATCCCGGTAAGCCCGTTCGATATACACGCATTCCGCCTTGTAAGGCTCGAGAATCGCGTCTTTCAGGTACGCCGGAATGCATCGAAAGTTATCGGTTTGAAAGAGCGCGGATCCCGTTTGTTTCAGTGGCGCGAGCATGATCTTTTCCTTGGTCGAATGACGTAGATTCACTGTACGCAGCGACAATTAGCCAGGAATGATCCTCTCGCCTGCTTGCGCGCAGGACGTCAATGCAGCTTCAGGCTTTCGATCAATCCGGACGCGCCAATCCACAATAGCTGCACGCCAATGCAGAACAGGACAAACGCGAAGAGCCGCATCGCGATCTGCGTGCCCACTTTTCCCAGCAGCTTTTCCAGTCGCCCGCAATAGCGCACGCACAGGAAAATGCTCACGCATAGCAGTACCAGGGCCACGCCGACCCCAGCCAGGTGGATCGGTTGCAGACCCGCGTGCGGCGATCCGGTGCCCAGTGCGATAGCCACCGCAATGGATCCGGGTCCGACGGTAATGGGCAAGGTCAGTGGATAGAACGCCTTGGTGCGCAGCGATGCCGTCCGGTCGGCGGCCGGCGCGACCTCCTCCGCCGTGCTGTCCTCGGTGGGCGCCTGCAACAGGCCCCAGCCTGCCATGGCAATGACGACGCCCCCCGCGACACGCAACACGTTCTCCGAGATACCGAAGAACGACAGCACGTACGCGCCCACCGACAGAGAAGCGAGCAGAATCACGAAGCCGTTGATGGCGATCCGGCGCGCAAGCTCCGCGAGATCCCGGTCGCTGGCGCCCCGCACCATGCTCAATACGATCAACGCAACCGCGGGCGGATTGATGATCGGAAAGAGCGTCGTGACGATCAGCAGCACCGACTTGGAAAATTCGTTCAACATCGACATGGTGGAAGGTCCGTTGTCAGCTTTGCAGCGAAGTCCAGCGAATCGATCCGTTCATGCCGAATGCGTCGAATTCGCCGATCCCGCAGTCCCTGACGATGAAGATGGCGGCCATATCGGAAGCCCCCTCGAGACGACGCGGCTGAGAGAAGGTCGTGCCCACGCTTTGCAACAGCACGCGATCTTCGCCAGAAGGACCGGGGACGATGGCCTTCATCCTCAGCAGGCGTTCCCCGAGCGCGCCCGAAACGTCCTCGATCCAGTCCAGGGTCTGTTGCCATTCCGTTGCGCGACGAAAGCGCGCACAAAAGACCCGCACGCGCGGATGCAGCAAGGCGCGCGGCGCGGTGCTGTGGAATCCCGGCGCGGTCCAGTCGAACGCACTGGCGCCCTGTACTTCGCGAAAGGCTTCCCGGGCTCGCATCGATGCGGTATCGGCATCGACGACACGCGCCAGCGGATTCAACCGTTGGGCATGGTCCCGTTCGAGTCGCCGTTGTTCCGTGCCGATCAAATCCGTCTTCGTCAGCACGATCGTATGCGCGGCGCCCAGCTGCGCTGACACGCTGTCGAAATCGTCGGTGCCGAGCGGCGGGCGGCTGCAATCATAGGTCGCGACGATATGGATGCGCAGCCCCATCGAAGCAAGCGGACTCAACGAACGCATCACTTGTCCGGGACGCGACAAGCCGCTGCACTCCAGCACGATACGTTCGAACGACGCGTGTCCATTTCTCGCACGCGTTTCGACGAGGTCTTCGATTGTCGTCACGAGGTCATCGGTCAATGAGCAGCACACGCAACCGTTGCTGAGCGTCGCCATGGGAATGCCGCGCGCCGACTCCGACAGCACCGCACCATCGATATTGATCGCCCCGACTTCGTTGACGATCACGGCAGTCATGGCCGCCGCATCGTCATCCGCGAGCAGCGCTTCGAGCAAGGTCGTCTTGCCGCTGCCGAGCATGCCGGCGAGCACCACGAATTGAGTTCCGCGTCCGTTCATTTCGCTTGCTCCGTCGCCGTGTGGAACGGCGTCGTGCCGTTGGGCCAGGTCGTCGCGACCATCTCGCGAACGTCGTGGAGCAGTTCATCGACATCGAAGACCACACCGGACTTGATGGTCAGTTCCAGCGCACGCTTCTGTTCCACCGTGCCGAGTTCGTCGTTGAGGCGCATCGCACCGGTTCCGTAAAGCAGTTTGAAATCCGCTAGAGGATTCTCGCGATGCACAAGCACGTCGCCGCGCCGTCCTACTTCGAGCACGCCCGCCTCCTCGCCGATGCCCAGCAGGTCCGCGGCATGCGAAGTCCCTGCACGCAATACCTCGGAAGGCAGGAAACCCGCTTCCTGAAGCAACTCCAGTTCGCGGATATAGCCGAATCCGTAGATCTGGTACATGAAACCCGAATCGCTTCCGGGACAAACACGCCCGCCGCGGTTCTTGTAGTCGTTCAGGAAGTGCATCAGGATGCGGTAGCTCTCACGCCACTCCACTTCGTTCTTCACGGACCAGCGGTAAAAGTACGCACCGTGTCCGCCGCGTTGGGGCTGGAAGTACTTCCAGGTCGTCTGGTCCGTGTAAGCGTCGTGCCAGTCCGCCCGGCGTGCGCGCATGACATCGCGATTGCCGTCATAGACGTTCAGGGTCGGCACGAACGTATGCCCCGCCTCGAGAAACGCGTTGAGCACATCGTTCCACTTCTGCGAGCCGGGTTGCGCCGCCTGAAGGAAGGTCTGGCCCGCCGTGGAAAAGCGCAGATACTCGTCGTTGTAGTTGTAGTCGTCGGCGATAGCCTGTAGCGAGCGTCCATCGAACAGGGCTTCAGGAATGCCGTAGGAATGCTCGGTGCTCGTCAGGCCCCAGCGCGCCGTTCTCAACGCATTCATGCTGCCAACCGATGACTGCGCATGATGGCAACAGGCTCGCAGGCCAAGCTTGCGGCATTCGTCGAGTGCCGCCTGCATGATCGCGGGCGGTGCACCGAAGAACTTCACGCCTTCCGCGCCCTTGTCGCGCGCTGCCCGCAACCATTCACGGCCCTGCTCGGGGCTATAGATCGTCTTCAGATAGTCGTTGACGGCCGGAAAATACACATAGGGATACAGATGCGGAGCGGCGATCCGGTTTGCTTCGGCTGCCGCCTTTTGCTCGCGTGTCCAGGCGAGCCCGTTCATGCACCCGGTCTCACGCACCGACGTGACGCCATGCGCAAGCCAGAGCTTGTAGATGTAGTCGGCGGGAAGCATCTCGCCGTTCTCGGCGTGAAAGGGCGTACCGATATGCGCATGACTGTCGATGAAGCCCGGCGTCACGTATTTGCCGGTGCAATCGATTTCCCTGTCCCCGGGCGCCGGACGTCCTTCCTGTTTCAGCGGCTTGTGAGGGACGCCGACCACGGCGATCTCACTGATCCTGCCGTCTTCGATCACGATATCCGCCGGACCGAACGGCGGTGCGCCGGTCCCGTCGATCACGGTCGCGCCGCGCAGCACGAGCCGGTGAAAGGGGCCGTCGCCCCGGTCTCGCTGCGTCGCGGGCTTCAATTGCTTGAGGCCCTTCTTCGCAAATCCCGCGACCATTTCTTCGCCTACTTCGATATTCGTGCTCGTCACGCTCATCATTCACCTCGGGGTTCAAAAGATCAGATCAACCACGATGACCCATGGCATACCAACCGCTTCTGATAACGCTCCCTATGCTGATTGGCACGAATGAGTTGAAAATTATTCGGATCCCGTGCTCTGAATCGTCTGCGTAAATCCAGCTTAAATAATGGCCGCTACGCTGTGAACACTGATTGAAACTAGCAGACGACCCGCAGAGAGGAAAGCATGAACACGAGCAGCGCATCATCCCAGGCGACCCATGCTTATTCAAAGCTCGATCCACGCAGCATCAAGGCCATCGCATTCGACATGCAGGGTACGCTGCTGGATTTCTACAGCACGATCGTCGAGGCTGGAACGAAGTCATCGGCGAAGCACGCCACGGCCGCCAGGTGGTCCGGCTTGCTGGAGCATTGGCGCCACGCGTATCGCGTGCAACTGGATCAGGTTATCGACGGAACGGCGAGCTGGCGCTCGACGGATCAGATCTACCGGGAAACCCTGGACACGGCTCTGCAAGCCTCATCGTGGGAAGATGCCTTGACGCCGCAGGAACGCACTGAACTGAGTGCGGCGTGGAGCAGGCTGAAGCCCTGGCCGGACACGCGGCCGGGCCTGATGCAATTGCGCGATCGATACACGCTTTCGACGTTGTCCAACGGTTCGATGTCGTCCCTGATCCACATTGTCAAGCAACACGACCTGCCGTTCGATTGTGTATTGACCGCCGAGCTGGTGCGCTCTTCCAAGCCCGATCCGAAGGTGTACGCGCTCGCGCAGAAATCGCTCGGTCTCGCCGCCGACGAGATCCTGATGGTGGCCTGCCACAAGTACGACCTCGAGGCGGCGAAGGCGTTTGGTTTTCGTGTGGCTTTCATTCCCCGGCCGCTGGAGTTCGGTCCTGCCAGCAACACGGATACACGCGATGAAGCCTGGTTCGACGCATTCGCTCCGAGCCTGACTGCATTAGCGGAGCTATTGGACCGCTGAAAGGGCCGAGACGCCCTACTGCCCGAACCCGATCATGCCCGACCGGCTGAGCGTGACGTTCCTGCTCACGCCGGCCGGCGCATTGGCGAGCACCCACGCTGCCGACAACTCGCCGAACGGGTCCTTGCTCGACATGCCATCGGTCGGCACGACGACCTTGAATCCACGCAGCGCGGCTTCGCTGGCGGTGTACAGCACCGCGCCGTGCGCCATGGTGCCGGTCACGATCACGGTCTGTATTCCCTTGGCCTTCAGCGCCGCTTCCAGATCCGTTCCGAAGAACTTGTCCACGCCCGACTGCACCACCGTTTCGCCGCCGATAGCCGCGATGACCGGCGGCACCCCCGCCATCGTGCCCGTGCTCGTCAGGCTATAGACGATCATCAGATTCGCGCGGCGTGCCTTCTTGAGCAGATCGTCGACATTGGGCAACGAGGCCTCACAGGTCGGACGCTCCTTGCTGTTGCAGGTGCTGGTATCGAAATCCAGCAGCAACAAGGCAGTGTGAGAAGGATCGGTCACGGTGAATGGCTTCAACGGCGGCGGCGCTGGCATCTGCGTCGATTGCCATGAAGCGATGATGTCGGCCTGTGCCGCACCGTTGAAGGAAGAGAAAAGCCAGAAGGCGCATAGCACACTCAGCACGGCACGCATGATGTCTCCAGGTCAGCAGGGTCGGTGGATTCTACGCCCTTGAGCATATCCACCCATTGACACCGGCACCGCCACGTGGGCGTCACGCGATCTATAACTCTGGGTGATCGCCCTATGCCATTTATTCAATGGTGCGTTATCGCCATTTTTTGCACACTGCGGTTCTACAGCGTGACCGGGCGTGGATCCAGAGGAGACGGATTGCTCCCGGCGCACCAGCAGCATCCCGCACTCGTGAACATAAAGCATCGGGCAAGCCGCGAAAGCCCGACATCAGAACGGACGACCAGGGGACATGGCCGTGATATCCGATCGCGAAACTCCTCCGCTCCAACGCGAATTACAGGCAGGCGCGCTGTCGATGCGCCTCGAAGCCAACGGCCTGCGCGATATTCGTTTCGAAGGCCACGAGATCGTCCGGGCCGTGTACTTCGCCATGCGCGACGAGAGCTGGCAGACGTTTGAACTTCATGCGCACTCGAATCAGGTCGCCGCGAGCGACGAGTGCTTTCATGTCGAGATAGAGGGCACTGCCGGCCCCAATGGCGGCGAACTGGCTGTGAAGCTTCAGATCGACGGCCGATCCAGCGGTCAGCTCATCTTCAAGGTCGATGTCACCGTGCAGGAGACCGTCGCGACGAACCGCACCGGCATCGTGGTCCTGCATCCGCTGTCGCTTGCCGGCAGTCCGGTCACCGTCACTGCTTCCGATGGCGGCACGCGCGCAGGCAGGTTCCCCGAGTTGATCGACCCCTATCAGCCGTTCATGTCGTTCAATGGCTTGCGGCATGACGTGATGGATGCGGTATCGGTGGATCTCGTGCTGGAGGGCGACGTGTTCGAGATGGAAGACCAGCGCAACTGGTCCGACGCGTCGTTCAAGACCTACAGTCGCCCCATCGGGCTTCCGTGGCCTTATACGCTGGCCAAGGGCGAAGTGCTGACGCAGTCGTTCAGGCTCGACGCTCGAAGCATCGGCAGGAACGCAGCGGCGGCGAATGCGTCCACACGTATTGCGGTAGGCGGCGTGAGTGGCGCGCACCTGCCGCTGCTCGGCCTGGGCATCGACCCGTCCGCGCCCGCCCATCAGACGCAGCTCGTCGAACCCGCCTATGTCGTTGCACAAGTCCGCGCCGACGATCCGGAGATCGAGCGCACGTTCTCCCGGCTGGCCGCATTGAACGATGCTGAAGGCATCCCGGTCGTGCTCGAACTCGTCCTTCCCTGCGACGATGAACCGCGCCTGGAGCTCGCGCGTGTCCGGGCATCGGCGGACGCTGCACGCTTCGTGCCCGAAGCCATCATGCTGACGCCCGCGGTGGATCTCAAAGGCGTCCTGCCCGGTTCCGAATGGCCGGCATGCCCACCGCTCGGCGAACTGTATGCAGCCGCGCAGGCGTTGTTCGAGACGGCCTTGATCGGCGGCGGTACGCTCGCGTTCTTCACAGAACTCAACCGCAAGCGGCCGGATACGGCGGCACTGGATTTCATCAGCTTCACGACGTGCCCCATCGTGCACGCGGCCGACGACATCTCCGTGATGCAGACCCTCGCCTGCCTGCCGCACATTGCGCGCACCACGCAAGCCTTGTTCGCCGACGTACCGTTCTGGGTCGGGCCATCGAGCATCGGCGCGCGCATGAATCCGTATGGTGCGGGCACTGCGCCGAATCCCGCGCGTGCCAGAATCGCCCTGACCCACGACGACGTTCGCCAGTTCGAACCCTTCGCAGCCGCGTGGGCGCTCGGCTATATCGCCGCGTTCGCGACGCATGGCGCGGCTCGCATCGCGCTCTCGGAACTGACGGGTCCGCGCGGCGTGACAATCGCGGACGCCGATGGCATCCGGCTCTCGCCGCTCGGACACTTGCTCGCCGGGCTTACGGCGTTCGCGCGTTGCCCCCTGCTCGATATCGACTTTGGCGGCCTTGCCGGACGCGTGTCGGCGCTCGCGCTTTCGAACAATGGCGAGCGTCACGTGTGGATCGCCAATCTCGGCGCCGAGCCTCTGTCATGCACCATCGGGAGCGAGTCACACCGCGACACGCGAGTCGACATCGACGGATACGGCATCACTCATCTCGTGCTGGAGGCGGCGTGATGCCATCGACCGAAGCCGATCGCGCCACGCTCGCCGAACTCACGGACATCACGAAGCAATTCGGCGTCGTCAAGGCGCTCAGCGGCTGCAGCCTCACACTGCGGCGCGGCGAAGTGCATGCGCTGATCGGCGTCAACGGCGCGGGCAAGTCCACGCTGTCGCGCGTGGTGGCGGGGCATATCGCCAAGTCTTCCGGGCGCTATCTTTTCAACGGCCGCGAAGCGGCCTTTACATCGCCGCGTCAGGCACTCGCGGCCGGCATCTCGATCGTGATGCAGGAGACCAGTATCGCGCCGGACATGACGGTGCTGGAGAACATTGCGCTGGCTGAGTTTGGCGCACGCGGCCGGGCCGACTGGCGCGCAATGGAACGCAAGGCCGCCGCCGCGCTCGACTTCATCGAGCAACCGCGCGCGCTGCTCGGCGCACGCGCAGGCAACCACTCGATTGCGCAGCGGCAGATCATCGAAATTTGCAAGGCGCTGTACAACGACTCCGAGCTGATCATCTTCGACGAGCCGACTGCCTCGTTCTCCCCGCTCGAAGTCGAGCAGTTGTTCGCGGTCATGCGCCTGCTGCGCGCACGGGACAAGTCGCTGGTCTTCGTGTCGCACCGGCTGGAGGAGATTCTCGAGATCACGGACCTGATCACCGTGATGCGCGATGGCGGCACCGTTGCCGCCGGCATTCCCACTCATTCGATCACCTCGCGCGATCTCGTGCAGTTGATGGTGGGGCGCGACATCCAGAACGTCTACGACCGCGCGCTGGCCACGGCCACGTCGGACCGCAGCCTCCAGCCCATACTGACCGTGCGCCATCTCGCGGCCGCGCCGCGCGTGCACGATCTGTCGTTCACGCTGCATCGCGGGGAGATACTGGGTCTCGCGGGCCTCGTGGGCGCAGGACGCTCCGAAGCGCTCGAAGCCATCTTCGGCCTGAGCAAGATGCAGGGCGGCGAAGTGTTGCTGAACGGCCAGCCGCTGACGGTGCATTCGCCGGTCGATGCCATCCGCGCAGGGCTGGGCATGATCGGCGAAGATCGCCGCCGACAGGGCATCGTGCCCGATCTCACCGTGGAAGAGAACTTGCTGCTCGCCCATCTCGGACGCAGCAAGACCGTGCACACCGACTACGGCAAGCAACGCGCTCGCGTCGATGCATTGTTGAAGGAACTGGACATGCCCGCGCACACGCGCGACGTTCCGATACTCGCGTTGAGCGGCGGCCAGCAACAGAAGGTGCTTCTTGCACGTTGGCTGATGCTGAATCCTTCGGTGCTGCTGCTCGACGAACCTACGCGCGGCGTCGATATCGGCGCGCGCAGCACGCTGTACCGGATCATTCGCAAGGTAGCGGCGAGCGGCGTGGGCGTGATCGTCGTGTCGTCGGACTTCGAGGAAGCGCTCGGCCTGTGCGACCGGATCGTCGTGATGAGCGACGGCGTCTCGGTCGCCGAAGTGCCGGCCAACGTGCTCGACCCGACTATCCTCACCATGCTCTCGATGCCGCGTTCTTCGGCGCGCCGGATGAAGCGCGTGCTGGAAGACGTATCGAAAGCGGTCGATGCCAGCGCGTTCTGGGTCCAGGTGGAAGGCGGCCGTGCGTTCTGCCTGGATCTTGCCGAGCCGCGCCCGCTGGCACTCGGCATTGCGCCTGACCGCTTTCCATTGGTCGAGGAAACCGCCGTACGCGCGCTGCTCGCGCCCGATGTGGCGGACGGCGTCGTGGTCCGCGACGCGGCCTTCACCTCGGTCAAGCATCGGCTCACGAATGCATCGGGCCACGCGTTCGGCGAGATCGGCATCAGCATGCCCTCGCCCGGCGATGCAAGACTCGACCACTGTGCAACGGCGATCACCGAAGCGCTGCGCAAGCACGATATCGCTCACATCCGGCTGAAGACGGATTCCGCAGGCCGCGAGGAGGCAACG
This sequence comes from Caballeronia sp. LZ035, assembly GCF_031451175.1. NCBI lineage: Bacteria > Pseudomonadati > Pseudomonadota > Betaproteobacteria > Burkholderiales > Burkholderiaceae > Caballeronia > Caballeronia sp. LZ035. Next base: position 436,549 of record NZ_JARUXS010000002.1, on the reverse strand, counting down.
CATGAACAGTAAGACGATCATCAAGCCCGATGACAAGGGAGACGTCATGGTGACTCAGGCAGCACACACGTGGCGCAGCACGCTCGGCAAGTTTCAGCTCGAAGTGCGCATGATGCTGCTGTTCGTGCTGCTGTGCGTGGTGCTCGGCATCGTCTCGCCGCACTTCCTCTCGCTTGGCAATGTACTCAACCTGATGGATCAGGCGGTCGTGACCGGCATCGCAGCGATCGGACAGACCTTCGTGGTGCTGGTGGGCGGTATCGACCTGTCGGTCGGTTCGATTACCGGCGTGGGCGGCATCTTTCTCGGCCTCGCCATTACGTCGCTCGGCCTGCCGGTGATTCCCGCGATTTTGCTCGCCATCGCCGGCGGCGGACTGCTTGGATTGATCAACGGCCTGCTCGTCACGCGCGGCCGCATCGCGCCGTTCATCGTCACGCTGGGCATGATGTCGATTGGCCGCTCCGTCGCGTTCGTGCTCACCAACGGCAACTCCATCTCGACGCTGCCCGACGCGCTCGCGACACCATCTGCCGCGATGGTGTTCGGCCTGCCGGTGAACTTCATCCTGCTTATCGTGCTGTTCGCCGTCGCCTGGTATTACCTCACCTTCACCAAAGGCGGCCGCACCATCTACGCCATCGGCAGCAATCGCGAGGCGGCGCGTGCCGCGGGATTGCGCGTCGACTTCTACAACGTGCTCGTGTATGTGCTGGCCGGCGTGTTCGCGTCGGTCGCGGCGGTCATGCTCGCCTCGCGTCTCATGTCCATCGACCCGGTGGGAGGCACCGGCCTGGAACTGGATTCGATCGCGGCCGTCGTGATCGGCGGCGCCAGTCTGTTCGGCGGTCGCGGCTCGATGATCGGCACCTTCTTCGGCGTGCTCATTCTCGTGCTGATCCACAACGGCCTGAACCTGCTCAATGTCGGCCCCTACTGGCAAGGCAGCGCAGTGGGGGCGGTGATCATCGTCGCGGTGCTGGGCGAAAGGCTTTTGAGCAGCCGCTTCGGCAAGCAGACACGCTGAACGCGCTTTCCGCTGTACCCCTTTTCCATCGACAACAATGCGAAAGCAGGAGACACACGATGCCCCTCTCATTCATCAAGCGAGTCCTGTGCGTGGCCGCGTTCGGCCTCTCGGCCCTGTCCGCTCATGCACAGGATGCCAGCGTCAAGGGCAAGACCTTTGCGTACATCACGCCCGGACTCGACCTGCCGTTCTGGCGGCATATCGCGAAAGGCGTGGAGACCGGCATCACCAAAGAGGGCGGCACGGTCCTCACGCTCGACTCGCGTAACGATGCGTCCGCCCAGTTGAAGAACGCACAGGACGCGATCTCGAAGGGCGTGGCCGGCATCGTGCTTTCGCCGACGGATTCCTCGACGGCACCCAGCGTTCTCGCGCTCGCCGCGCGGGCTCACGTGCCGGTCGTGATCGCCGATATCGGCACCAACGGCGGCACGTATGCCAGCTTCATCAGCTCCGACAACGAGAAAGGCGCCTATGAAACCGGGCAGAAAGTCGCGGCCGTGCTGAAGGCCAAGGGCTGGACCTCGGGCGGCTACGGCATGATCACCGTGTCGCTGGCAAGAAAGAACGGCCAGTTGCGCTCCGCCGGTTTCCGCCGCGCGATGAAGGAAGCAGGCGTGTCCGAGCTGGGTCTCAACCAGTTGCAACGCTATACCAGCGAGGAATCGTTCAAGTACACGCAGGACATGATCACGGCGCACCCCGGCATGCACTGCCTGTTCGTGCAAGTGGACGTCGCGGCTCTTGGCAGCGCGAAGGCGATTCAATCCGCACGCAAAGGCGATGACATCGTGCTGGGCGCGTTCGATGGCGTCGAGGACTTCATCGCCATGCTCAACGACGGGCGCCTTGCCGCATTCGGCATGCAGCAGCCCAATCTGATGGGCGAGAAAGCCGCCGCTGCGCTCGTTCAAGCCGTCAATGGCAAGACCCCGGAGAAGAGCATCGTGGTCCCGGTGATCGTCATCACGAAGGACAACCTGCAGGAGAACATGGCCGTGGTCAAGCAGACGGTCTCGCTCTGAAGGCGTCGCGAGACGTCATGCGACGGCGCGGATCGCGTCGATGGCAAGCTGCGTGGCCGGCCTGACCCGGCGGTTCTTCCGCAGGATCAGGCCGTATGGCGCGAGCCGGCCACGCAACGGCGTGGAGAGCGGCGCGAGCAGTCCGAGCGCTTCGTAATACAGCGCGACCGAACTGGGCAGCACCGCGAGCATGTCGGCGTCGCGCAGCAGCGAGAGCGTGGTGAGGATCGACGAGGTTTCCACCATGCTGACCGGCATGCCGACGCGCGACTCGCGGAACGTCTGGTCGATGATCTGCCGCATGGGACTCGGATGCGGCTGGACGATCCAGGGATAGGTCGCCAGCGAAGCGAGCTTCGGCCGTGCGGACTTGCGTGCCGGATGACCGGGACGCACCACGAGCGCGAGCGCTTCTTCGGACAGGGTTTCGAAGCTCAGGTCCAGCGCGGGCACGCCGTCCGGAATGCGACCGATCATCACGTCGAGCTGATCTTGTTGCAATGCCTGAATGAGGACGTCGCTGGTATCGATCTGAATGGTGATCTGCAAGCGCGGATGCGCTTCCTTTAATGACACGATGGCACGCGTAAGCAGTTCCGGCGCGGGCGCCATGACCGCGCCGATCCGCACCTTGCCGACATCGCCTGCTTCGATGGCCGCGAGTTCCTCGCGCAGTTCGTCGAGGTCCTCGAAGACGACCCGCGCATAACGCATGACCGCTTCGCCATACACCGTGGCATTCATGCCGCGCGCATGCCGCACGAAGAGCTGCGCGCCCACCGCGTCTTCCAGTTCCCGCAGCGCCTTGGTCGCGGCGGGCTGGGTCATCGCGAGTTCGTCCGCGGCACGGCGCAGCGAACCGGTGGATGAAAGAGCGAGCATGAGTTGCAGGTGCCGCAGGCGAAGCCGCTTACGGATAGCAGAGGAAAGCGCGATCATCGATCAATAACCTCAACGAATAGCCCGATACGATTTATTCAGTGGTCGGTTATCGCGTAGTTTCGCACAATAGTTCGGCGAATCACATCTTCACAGAACGCTTCGCGCAGTCGCACCCTGGTGCGATTCTTTCAAGCAAAGGCATCTTCAAGGGGACAGCTTCATGAAAATCAAACACGTTCGCGCACGCGTCTTCGAATGGAAAGGCAAGGTCGTTCCGCCGCAAGCCCATTTCTGTACCAATGCGGTGGACACGCTGTACGAACGCGGCGACGCGATGGGCTCATTCCGCTTTCACGGCTGGCTGGTCGTCGAGATCGAATGCGATGACGGCACCATCGGCATCGGCAACTGCGCGCTGGCGCCGCGCATTGCCAAGCAGATCGTCGACGAATATCTCGCCCCTATCGCGATAGGCGAAGATCCGTTCGACAACGAATATATCTGGCAGAAGATGTACCGGCGCACGCTTGCATGGGGCCGCAAGGGCATCGGCATGGCCGCGATTTCCGCCATGGACATCGCCATCTGGGACATCATGGGAAAGGCCGTGGGCAAGCCGGTGTTCAAATTGCTTGGCGGACGCACCAAGGAGAAGATCTGGTGTTATGCCTCGAAGCTGTACAACAACGACGACCGCGATGCCTTTCTCGGCGAGGCACAGAGTTATCTCGACCAGGGCTTCACCGCCATGAAGATGCGCTTCGGCTATGGACCGAAGGACGGGCCGAAGGGAATGGCGAAGAACATCGAACAGCTGCGGCTGCTGCGCGAACTCGCGGGCGATGACATCGACATCATGGTCGAGTGCTACATGGGCTGGACGCTGGAATATGCGCGCCGCATGCTGCCGCGTCTCGCGCCCTTCAATCCGCGCTGGATCGAGGAGCCTGTGATTGGCGACGATATCGAAGGCTATCGGGAACTGAAGAAGATGAACATCGTGCCGGTGTCCGGAGGCGAACACGAATTCACCAGCTATGGATTCAAGGACTTGCTCGAACGCCACGCGGTGGATGTGATCCAGTACGACACCAATCGGGTAGGCGGGATCACGGCTGCTCAAAAAATCAATGCGATGGCGGAAGCGTGGTCCGTTCCGGTGATTCCCCACGCGGGACAGATGCATAACTACCACCTGACCCTGTCCAGCACGGCGAGCCCCATGTCCGAGTTCTTCCCGGTCCATGATGTCGAGGTCGGCAACGAACTGTTCTACTACATCTTCGACGGTGAGCCGCAACCGGAGCAAGGTTTCCTGCAACTGTCCGATACGACGCCCGGTCTGGGGCTCACGCTGTCCGACCGGTATCTGGACGACTTTTCGATCATTGGCTGAGCGGGTGTGACGCCGCCGGAATGCTGAGTCCGACGGCGTGGGTCCTGCGGCTAACGGCTGGCCTGAACCCGCTCGGCTATGCGTCGCCCGGTGGTTTCATCGATCCTCTTCCAGAACTCGAACGCCTTCTCCAGAACCGGACTTCTGACGCCTGCAAGCAAGGCTTCCGACACGGTCTGCACGAGCCGCTCACGTTGTGCGTCATCGAAGACCTTGAGGAGAAGATGGCGGGCCTGGGTGAGATCATCGTCTTCGGCATGCAGGGAATAAGCGCTGCGCACCATTTCTCCGTCAGCCTCCCATCCGTCAGGCACCGGACCTGTCGTATCGGACCAGGCGCGCCCGCCGTTGTTGGGCGCGTACGTCAGCGCATTGCCACTGTTCTCGAAAGCCATCTGCCCGTCGAAGAGATAGCTTTGCACCGGCACCTTCGGGCGATTCACCGGCAACTGGTAATAGTTCGTTCCAATGCGGTTGCGCTGTGCGTCGTTGTAGGCAAACGAGCGGCCCAGCAGCATCTTGTCGGGAGAGAGCCCGATGCCGGGCACCGTGGCGCCCGGAGAAAACGCGGCCTGCTCGATGTCGGCGAAATAATTGGCGGGGTTTCGATTCAAGGTCATGGTTCCGACCTCGATCAACGGATAGTCAGCGTGCGACCAGACCTTCGTCAGGTCGAAGGGGTTGAACCGGTAGCGTCTGGCATCGGCATAGGGCATCACCTGAACGTGCAGCGTCCAGACGGGAAAGTCGCCGCGTGCGATGGCGTCGAACAGGTCGCGGCGATGGTGGTCCGAATCAGTCCCGGCCATTCTGGCGCCCTCCTCACCCGTGAAGCAGGCCACGCCCTGATTGGACAGGAAGTGATACTTCACCCAAAACTTCTCTCCGGATGAGTTGATCCACATGTAAGTATGCGAGCTGTATCCGTTCAATTCCCGCAAGCTGCGCGGGATGCCGCGATCGCCCATGAGATAGACCACCTGATGCGCGCTTTCCGGATTGCTAGTCCAGAAGTCCCATTGCATGTGATTGTCACGCAGCCCGGAGTCCGGCAAGCGCTTCTGGCTACGGATGAAGTGCGGAAACTTGAAGGGGTCGCGCACGAAGAAGACCGGCGTGTTATTCCCGACGATGTCGTAGTTTCCCTCGCTCGTATAGAACTTGAGCGCGAAGCCGCGCACGTCGCGCCAGGTGTCCGGGCTGCCCGCCTCGCCTGCTACCGTTGAAATGCGAGCGAGCATTTCGGTGCGTACGCCCGGTTGAAAGAGCGCAGCGGATGTATAGGCGCTCACGTCTTTCGTCGTGTGAAACTCGCCGAATGCGCCCGCGCCCTTCGCGTGCGGCTGACGCTCCGGAACCTTTTCACGATTGAAGTGCGCCGTCTGCTCGATGTAGTGAACGTCATGCAGCATGATCGGACCGTTCGGGCCGAGGGTGAGCGTGTTCACATCGCTCGCGGAGCGGGTTCCTGCACTTGTTGTCGTACCAACGCGGTCGTTCATCTGAAGGCTCCTTCAGGGTAGGTCAGGCTCGGCTTGCGAGGGCGTGTCGGGCTAGCTCAGCGCATAGGAGCGCGCACCCGTGCCGGCGAGGTTGCCTCCATCGACAATGAGATACTCCGGCCGGATCGGCTTCCCTTCCAGGAAGCACTGGAGGATTTCCAGTGTTCCGGCCGCATAGCGCGCCTGCCCTGCGAGCGAACTGCCGGACATATGAGGCGTCATGCCGTTGTAGGGCATCGAGCGCCAGGGATGATCCACCGGCGCGGGCTGCGGATACCAGACATCTCCCGCATAACCGGCGAGGTGCCCCGACTGAAGCGCGTTGACAATCGCGTCACGGTCACACAACGCGCCCCGTGCGGTATTGATGAGATACATCCCGCGCCTGGCCTGCTTCAACATGTTCTCGTTGAAGAAGCCTTCGGTAGACGGATACAGCGGCATTTGCAGATTGACGATGTCGCACACACGGACCAGGTCTTCGGGCGCATCGTGATAGGTCAATCCGAGCTCCTGTTCGACTTCCGGCGAGAGACGGTGGCGCTGATAGTAGTGAAGCTTGACGTCGAAGGGCTTCAGGCGACGCAATACCGCCAGTCCGATCCGCCCCGCGCCCAGTGTGCCGAAATGCATGCCCTCCAGGTCGTAACTGCGGCTCACGCAGTCCGCAATGTTCCAGCCGCCGTTGACCGCAAGCTGGTGGGCAGGAAGGTAGTTGCGCACCAGCGCCAGCACCATCATCACGACATGCTCGGCCACACTGATGCTGTTCGAGAACGTCTCTTCGGCCACGGTGATGTTATGCGCTGCGGCGGCCTTCAGATCGACATGATCCGAGCCGATGCCCGCCGTCAGCGCCAGTTTCAGCTTCTTTGCGCGGGCAATGCGTTCGGCCGTCAAATAGGCCGGCCAGAACGGTTGCGAGATCACGATATCGGCGTCGACCAGATGTTTGTCGAAAGTGGAGTCCGCGCCATCCTTGTCGCTCGTTACCACCAGCTGATGGCCGTTCTGTTCGAGGTATCCGCGCAGACCCAGTTCACCAGACACGCATCCGACCAGTTCACCCGGTTTGAAGCCGAGCGGCCCGACGGGCGTGGGCGCAAGTTGTCCGTTGGGATAGTGGGTGATGAGGGGAATCTGATCGCGAACGTACTTGGGTGGATATCCGGTCACGGGGTCCGGATATAGAACGCATAAGATCTTGGCCATGCTTGCTCCGATGAAATGAACGACTGTCTTTTCTTGTCGTCCGGAGTCTTGATTTCACTCCTTTTCTTCGGCTTGTTCTTTTCCGTTCGAACGAATGTGTTGGACTGAATTGGAGCGATTTCGCTTAGGGCGTACCGATGCAATGCGCAACCCTTGTTGGGGCGCCGCGCCTGGTGCTTCGCGTGACTTGGCCGGTCAGACCGATTCGGCGTCGCGATACTGTCTTATCCACGTGTCGCGTGGGAGCCGGTACAGGACATGCGGGGCCAACGGATGCTGGCTGGGCACGGCCGGATGATGGAAGTTCTCATCCTTGCAATGCTGCATACCCAATCGATGCATCACCCGTTGCGAGCGAACGTTGATGGCCGCAGTAAAAGCTACGATCTCTTCAATACCCAGTGCGTCAAAGCCGAAAGCCAATTCGGCCCTCGCAGCCTCGGTCGCATAACCGTATCCCCAGTGTTCGCGGGCGAGACGCCAGCCTACTTCAATGCATGGTGAGAAGGCGGCGTCCCACTGTGGAATCGCAAGGCCCGTGAAACCAACGAAGGTTGACGTAGCCGATAGCTCGACAACATGGAAGCCAAACCCATGCTTCTCATGATGCGCGCAGATTCGGTCAAACAACGCATCGCTCTCGGCATGACTCAAGGGCGCGGGATAATGCTCCATCACGCGCGTATCCGCATTCATCTTCCTGAATGCCGGTTTGTCCGACTGTGTCCATGAACGTAGTCGCAAACGCTTGGTCTCGATCAGTAGCTTCTTGTTCTCGTGCATCATGTCAATCTCGTCGGTCAGAGACCGGCCCAGCCGAGCGCCTGATCTGAACCTCAGGATCATGGCGTTGAATCGAATACAAGACGGATCGATACTTCGGCGTCGCGCAAGTATCCGTCACGACACCACCCAGTGATTCAGCGATGCGACGGCTCGCATGGTTTTGCTCAGCGACCGGATAGCTGAAACTTGAATGATCGTAATTCGCACTTACCCATACATAAAGGCAAGTCATCGCTTCCCGCCCGAATCCGTTTCCGTGGCAATCTTCACGAATCCATATGCCGAGTTCCGGTACCAATGTCTGCAAATCGTGCAGGCCAACTATTCCCAGAAAGCGACTGCCTTTTTTCTCTCGAACCGCAAAGACCAGATCCGTCTCGTTGGTGCGAGCGTGTATCCACCTTTGCCAGACCTTAGCGAATTCATCCTGGTTTTCCGGTGGCTCCCATGCCATGTAACGCGTCAATGAGGGCGTGATGCACTGATACGCTTCGTCGGCATTGGCAGGAGAAAAGGGTGTGAGAAGTAAGCGCGGGGATTCAATCACGTTGATCCTTATACCCATGTCGCGCTTCGAAACGGCTATATGAGGAGTGCATCTAGCAGGAAGTCCGCGCGCTCTGCCACGCCGACCTTCGGAAGCACGCAAACCTCATAGCCGAGCGCTGGGTATGCGTCGAGAAGTCGAGAGTATTCCTGTGTCGCATCGTTCAGACTGTGCCTTCGCTCCGCGTCCTGAACATAAATCTCAGGCCACGGTGGCGTCAGGAACACGCGTTGATGATAGCGATGCATTTGCCCAAGATCTGCCAGCGGCGGCTCGCTGGTCAGGTACTCCAGACCTACGACGGCGTCGATCAAACCTCGATCGAAAAAGACCCAGCGATCCGGTTTGCCGCCTGATTCGATCGAGGCGCGGTCTTCAAGCGCCATCGCAACGGCGCGACGCAAAAAGGCAACGGGATCAGTCCAGGGTAGCGCTGTGCCGTTGGCGCATATCTCCGCGCTCACGATCCGTCTGCCAGGCTCTTCGACAACGGAATAGCCGCGCCGCTTCAGTTCGGCCAGCAAAGTGGACTTACCACCACCCGAACAACCGGAAACGACGACAAGTCTGTTCATACCTGGACATTCACAAAACACGCTGCATTTTCTTTGACCAAGCCAAGGTCGAGAACGCGCAGCGTTGTTGTTCGGTCATGCCGAACGCGGGAGCCGAGCTTGAACAGGAGGCGTGCAGGCCAGTACCCATCCTGTCCAGGCCACATCCAATGCCCGATCCGTCCGTTACTGCATTCAGGATCGGGTAATGCGAAGAGGGGTCATGTCGGGCATTGCTAAGCTGCCCACGACGGGATGATGCCTCAAAGCTTGTCTCAAAACAAATGGCGAGACAACCTGTACAACGCGCTCATCACGCCCTACCGCAACCCATTCAGCTCCCGCAACACATCGAACATGCGCGGCACGTAAGCATCCCCATGCCCGAGATTGGTCGCCAGCACATACATCTGCCGCACCGCTTCGGCGATCACCGCCGTCGACGATTGCGCCGACGCAAGCTGCGCATACGAGCGCATATCCTTCGCGGCATTGCGGATGGCGAACTGCTGACCACTATCATCGCCTTCCAGCAGATACGGCACGATACGATCGAAGGTCTTGCTGTGCGCCCCGCTCAGACGGCACACGGCCGCAAATTCATGCAGGTCGAGACCGGCCTTTGCCGCCGTGCCGAACGCTTCCGCGAGAATCGCGCCATTGGCTTGCGCAATGAAGTTATGAACCAGCTTCGCGCAGTAACCCGCGCCATGTGCGCCGAGATGATGCACGGTCTCCGCATACGCGGCCATCAACGGACGCACGCGGTCGAGCACATCCGCCTCCCCGCCGACGAGAACATTCAGCCGCCCTTCGCGCGCTTCCTTCGGCGTGCGGTTCACCGGCGCATCCAGAAACTGCGCGCCTTTCTTCGCGAACGCCTCCGCCGCTTCCTTCGCGAACTCGGGATCGCACGTGCTGCTGTCGATGACGATCAACCCTTCATGCGCGCCCGCAAGCAGACCGTCCTCACGAAATACGACGTCGCGCACTTGCGGCGTGCCGGTTACGCAAATGATCACGACATCGGCATTGCGCGCAAGCTCGGCCGCGCTATCGCTTTCGGTTGCGCCTTGAGCGACGAGCGCATCGATCGCCGTGCGGCTGCGATGCGCGAGCGCCGACAGCATGAACCCCTTGCCAAGCACCTGGGCCGCAATGGCGCTGCCCATCAGTCCCAATCCCACCATGCCGACGCGCTCGATACGCGCGGCCGGTGTCGCTTCTTGTCCGGTCAGGTTCATTGCAACTCCATTTCATGTGCCTGTTCGAGCGCCGCTGCACGCAGGCTCCATTTCACATACTGCCGATCCAGCGCGCCGACGCTGCCGCAGCCCAGCAACCCGACAACGCGATCGACTTCCGTCATCAGGATCTCGATGGCGCGATCCACGCCCGCACGGCCGCCAGCCGCCAGTCCGTAGGTGGTCGCGCGGCCAACGAGCACCGCGTCCGCGCCGTACGCCATGGCCTTGACGATATCGCCGCCGCGCCGGAAGCCGCCGTCGAGCATCACGGCGAGGCGCCCTTTCACTGCATCGACGACGTCGGGCAACACGTCCATGGCGGAGACAGCGCCGTCGAGCTGGCGCCCGCCATGATTCGACAGCACGATGCCATCCGCGCCCAGCGACGCCGCGCGCACCGCATCGTCCGGATGCAACAGCCCTTTCACGATGAGCCGCCCCGGCCAGCGATCACGCAGCCAGCGAATGTCCTCCCACGACAACGAAGGGTCCAGTTCCTTCGCCAGCGCCGAAGCCGCACCGCGCACGCTGTCCTGCCCCGGCGGCAGCAGATCGCCTAGATTGGCGAAGCGCGGCATGCCGTGCGGCCAAAGCACGTCCATCATCCAGCGCGGATGCGCAAGTACATCGAGCGTGTTGCGCAGGTCGAGCTTCAGCGGCCGCGCATAGTTGCGCAGATCCCATTCGCGCTTGCCATAGATCGCGCTGTCGGTTGTCACCACGAGCGCTTCGACGCCCGCGTGATGCGCGCGCTCCGCAAGCTTCGCCACGAAGTCACGCGTGCGATACATGTAGACCTGCATCCACACGCGCCCGCCCGCGCGCTCGATCACACGTTCGAGCGGCACCGTCGATGCATTGCTCAAGATGAACGGAATGCCCGCCGCAGCCGCCGCGCTCGCAAGCGCGATATCGCCTTCGTGTGACAACAGGCCGCTGAACCCCGTCGGCGCGATCATGAAGGGCGCCGCGCTGCGCTTCCCGAACAGGTCGATGCCGATGTCGCGCTTCGAGACATCCACGAGCGAGCGCGGCCTGAACGCGATCTCCGCGAACACGTCGCGATTGCGCCGCAACGTGGCTTCCTCTTCCGCGCCGCCTTCCACATATTCGAAGCAGAAGTTCGGCACGCGCTGCGCCGCCATCGCGCGCAAATCCTCGATGCTGTGCGCGCGGCGCGGGTCGTTTCCGGCATAAAGACGACGCTGCATGTTCTCGTCTGTCCTCACACCGGCAGCTTCTTCTGATAGTCGATCGCCAGCACCACGAGCATCTGGAACACCGCGACGGCGACGAAGAACATCAACGCGAGGAAGTACGAACCCGTCGTCTGCACGATATAGCCGATGAAGATCGGCACGAAGATGCCCGCGATATTGCCGACAAAATTCATAATGCCATTCAGCGTACCGGTGCGCGCACGGGTCGCGAGCATCGCGGGCGTCGCCCAGTTGCAGCCGCCGCACCAGCGCAGGAAGAACAGCGCGACGCTCAGCAGGCTGACCACGGCGAACGGTGAGCGCACGTTGGCGACGCCGAGCATGGACACGGCCACCGCGAACGCGCCGACCATCATCATGCTGCGATACACCAGATTGGAGCTGCCGCCTGCCGCTTTCCACTTGTCCGCGAGCGATCCGGCGATCACTTCGCCGACAAAGCCCGCGAAGAAGATGATGAAGGTCGCGCCGCCAAGCGACTTCAGGTCGAAGCCGTGCGCCTTGTAGAGATAGGTCGGCAGCCAGGTCATCAGCCCGAAGAAGATCAGGTTCGTGCACGTATGGCTCGCGCACATGCCCCACACCGAACGGAACGTGAAGAAGCGCAGCATCGAGCCGCCTGCCGCGGTCTTCGGCTCGCGTGCGTCCTCTTCAGCGTGCGCGCGTTCGATATAGTCGATTTCCGCTTGACTGATGGACGGATGCTCGCGCGGCGTATTGCGGATGTACCACCACGCCCAGATGCCGCACAGAATCGTACCGACACCCGCCACGACGAACGCCGCGCGCCACGAACCGAACCACGTCATCAGCGCGGCGACCACCACCGCGCCCACGCCCGAGCCGAGCGCACTGCCTGCATCGACGATGGATGCGCCACGCGTCTTCTCGTTCTGCGTGAGCCAGAGCGCGTTGAGCTTGCCGCCGCCCGGATAGATCGGGGCTTCCGTGATGCCGAGACCCAGACGCGTCAACAGCAGCGGGAACCAGCCCGTGCAGAGGGCGCCGAGCGCCTGGAACGCGCCCCAGCCGATGGTCGCCGCTGCGATCAGCGCGCGCGGCTTGAGGCGGTCGGCGAGCATGCCCGAAGGCACCTGCATGAACAGATACGTCCAGAAGAACGAGCTGAGAATGAGGCCTTGCCGCTCGGGCGAGAGATCGAATTCCGTGGCGATGGCCGGCATCGCGACGGACAGCGCCGCGCGATCGATATAGTTGATCGACACGAGCAGCAGCAGAAGAAGAAAGATCTTCCATCGCACGCTCGTCATTCGGGCGGTTTGTACACCGGACATGTCCATGTCCTGTCTCCTGTTTGTTTTTGTAAAGTAAGGCGTAGTGGTGTGCCCCTACGGGCGAGAGACGGTCAACGGCCCCAGCGCAGCACGATCGGATCCAGACGGCGCGCGACTTCGAGCAGGCCTTCACGAATCTTCGGATGCACGGGTGCGAGCGGATGACGCACGGCATCCGAGCCGATGACGCCGCCTTCCTTCATCAGGATCTTGCAGGCAGCCAGCCCGCATTGGCGGTTTTCGTAATTGATGAGCGGGAGCCATTGCTGATAGAGCGCGGCCGCCGTTTCGCGATCGCCGCGGAAATGCGCATCGACGATCTTGCGAATGCCGTCCGGATAACCGCCGCCGGTCATGGAGCCGGTCGCACCGGCATCGAGATCGGGCATCAGCGTGATGGCTTCCTCGCCGTCCCACGGACCGATCACGCTGTCGCCGCCCAGTTCGATAAGCTCGCGGAGCTTCGCCGCGGCCTGCGCGGTCTCGATCTTGAAGTACGACACGTGCTCGATTTCACGCGCCATGCGTGCAAGAAACGGCGCGGACAATGGCGTGCCCGCGACGGGCGCATCCTGGATCATGATCGGAATGCGAATGGCGCTCGACACCTTGCTGAAGAAGTCGTAGATGCCCTTCTCGGTCACGCGGATCGTCGCGCCATGATACGGCGGCATGATCATCACCATCGACGCGCCCGCGTCTTCAGCGGCGCGGCTGCGTTGCGCGCAGACTTCGCTGCTGAAGTGCGTCGTCGTGACGATGACCGGCACGCGGCCCGCAACGTGTTCAAGCACTGCGTGCATGACGGCGTCGCGTTCAGCGTCGGTCAGGGCGAACTGCTCGGAGAAGTTCGCGAGAATGCACAGGCCGTTCGAACCCGCATCGATCATGAAGTCGATGCAGCGCTTCTGGCCTTCGAGGTCGAGTGCGCCTGCGTCGTTGAAGATTGTCGGGACGACCGGAAAGACGCCGCGATAGTGGCTATCGTTTGACATGCTGTTGACGTGTAAGAGTGAAGTGAAAAGCGCTTACGTGATCGCGCCGATTTGCCAGGGCACGAATTCGTTCTGCCCATAGCCGTGAATCTCGCTGCGCGTGCGCTTGCCGGAAGCAGCGTCGAGCATCATCTGGAACAGTTCTGCGCCCATCTGTTCGATGCTCTTCTCGCCGCTCAGAATCGGACCGCAGTTCAGGTCGATGTCTTCCGCCTGGCGGTTCCACAGCGCGTCGTTGGTGGCGATCTTGAGCGAGGGCGTCGGCGCGCAGCCGTATGCCGAGCCGCGCCCCGTCGTGAAGCAGATCAGGTTGGCGCCGCCCGCTACCTGTCCTGTCGCGGAGATCGGGTCGTAGCCCGGCGTATCCATGAATACGAGGCCTTTCGCATCGACGCGTTCGGCGTATTCATACACTTCGACGAGATTCGACTCGCCCGCTTTCGCAATGCCGCCGAGGGACTTTTCGAGCACCGTCGTCAGGCCGCCCGCCTTGTTGCCCGCCGAAGGATTGTTGTTCATCGCCGCGCGGTTGCGCGCGCAATAGTCTTCCCACCAGTGAATGCGCGCGACCAGCTTCTCGCCCACTTCGCGACTCACCGCGCGGCGCGTCAGCAGATGTTCCGCGCCGTAGATCTCGGGCGTCTCCGAGAGTATGGCCGTGCCGCCGTTCGCGACCAGCAGATCGACTGCCGCGCCCAGCGCCGGGTTGCCCGAGATGCCCGAGTAACCATCCGAGCCGCCGCATTGCAGCCCGACGACGAGATGCGACGCCGGCACCGGTTGACGCTTTACGCGATTCGCCACCGCCAGCATCGCCTGCACGCGCTCGATGCCGTGCGCGATCGTCTTCGCCGTGCCGCCCGTCTCCTGGATATTGAAGGTCTGCAACGAAGGCGCCTCAACGAGCCCCTGCGTCTCCAGGAGGCGCGCAATCTGGTTCGTCTCGCAGCCCAGCCCGATCACGAGCACGCCCGCGAAGTTCGGATGCACCGCGTAACCGCCGAGCGTGCGCTGCAAGAGCGCGAGCCCTTCGCCTTCCGGGTCCACCGCGCAGCCCACGCCGTGCGTGAGCGCCACGACGCCGTCGACGTTCGGGAAGGCCGCGAGCGCATCAGGATGCGTGTCGCGGCGGAAGTGATCGGCGATGGCCCGCGCTACCGTCGCGGAGCAGTTCACCGAGGTCAAGATGCCGATGTAGTTGCGCGTGGCGATGCGGCCATCTTCGCGCACGATACCGTCGAAGGTCGCAGGCGCAGCGGCGCGAGGCGTCGGGCGGGCGTCGGCGCAGAAAGCGTAATCGCGATCGAATTCGCCCATCGCGAGGTTATGGATATGAACGTGTTCGCCCGCCTCGATTGCGCGGCTCGCAAAGCCGATGATCTGGCCATAGCGCTTTACCGCCTCGCCCGCCGCGATGCTGCGCGTTGCCACCTTGTGGCCCGGCGGAATCAGTCCGGATACGGCGATGTTCTCGGCAGGAAGACGGGTGCCGCCAATGAGCTGTTCCCGGGCGATGACGACGTCGTCATCACGATGCAGGCGGATGGCAAGGGGGCGTGCAGCGGCTTCAGTGATCGCGCCGCTGGAAGATGCGTGGGTATCGTGCATTGAGCTGGCCCGTCTGGCGGGTCTCTGGTGATTGTCTCCGGGGCTCAATATACGGGCGCGGTTCGGCACCTGTATATTGAATTGTTTCCATCCCCCGATCACTTTTTCTACTCGCCGATGAAGACCGTCCAAATGCTGCTGTCGAGGTTGCGCATGAAGCAACTGCAACTCTTGATCGCGCTCGACGATCACAAGTCGCTGCACAAGGCGGCCGTCGTGCTGTCCATCACGCAATCGGCGGCAAGCAAGGCGCTGCATGAACTCGAAACCATGCTCGATGCGGCGCTCTTCGAACGCTCCGCCTCCGGCATGATTCCGAACGCGTACGGCCGGCGCGTGATCGACTATGCCAGGCTGCTGACCACGGACCTGACGCAGCTGTGCCACGACCTTACCGATATCAAGGCGGGGCGCGGCGGACGGCTTTCCATCGGCGCGATCATGGGTGCAATACCGGCGCACGTCGTGCCGGCACTCGATGCGCTGCACGCGGAACGGCCGGACGTGACAATTGAAATCGTCGAGGACACGAGCGCGCGCATGTTGACGCAACTCGACGAAGGACGGCTCGATCTGGTCATCGGACGCTCGGCGGTCAGCGCGCAACCGGCGAAATACCGCTATGTGAAGCTCGCCGACGAGCCCTTGTCGGTCGTGGTGGGCTACCGGTCAGCGCCCCGTTCGCGCAAGGCGCTCGACATGCACGACCTCGCGCATTGCCGATGGGTCACCTACCCGAGCAAGATGCCGCTGCGCGAACTGCTGGAGCGCGAGATGGATCTGGCCGGCATCGACATGCCGCCGAATACGGTCTCGACCGCCTCCACGTTCGTCACGGTCGCGCTGCTCAATCAGGGACGCGATCTCGCGTCACTCCTGCCTACCGATATCGCCGGGATGTTCGCGCGCCACAAGATGCTGAGCATCCTGCCGATTGCGCTGCGTTCGCCGTCGCAGACCTTCGGCATTGTCACGCGGCGCGGCAGCGTGCTTTCGCCGATTGCGGCGCGGCTCATCGAGTTGCTGAAGGAAGGCGTGCGGGATTGAGCGAACTAGCACTGCGCCGCGATGCCCAGCACGATGGCCACGAATTCCTCCGCCGCCTGAGAGCTGGTTTCTTCCTTTCGCGTCAACACGCTGTAGTTCGACATCGTGCGTCGTATCGGCACGTCGAGATAGCCCAGCAGCCCGTGCTTCACATACTTGTCCATCGCCGCCTGGGGTTGAAGGGAGATCATGTCGGTGGCTTGCAGCAGTTCCAGCGTCGAGAAGATCGACGGCGTTTCCACGATGCCCACCGGCGGCAGCAAGCCCGTTGCCGCGAATGTCTCTTCGAACAGCAGCCGCATGGCGGTGCCTTGCGGGTAGAGAATCCACGGCCATTCGCCCAGATCGGCAATCTCCATACGCCGCCGCTTCAGCAACGGATGATGCCGCCCGACCACCACGCGCGCCGGCTCGGCCAGCAGATCGACTACATGGAAAAGCGCCTGATGGCGCGGCTCGGTCGGCCGCCCGATCATGACGTCGAGCCGCCTTTCCTCGAGCCATGTCGCGAGTTGATCGCTGCTCTGCTCGACCAGCCTGATGATGAGTCTCGGCCGCCTGCGCTGAATCTCCTTGATCGCAGCCGTCACGAGTTGAGCGGCGGACGCCGGAATGAAGCCCACCGTGAGATGACCATAGCCGCCGTTCTTCAGCGTCGCAAACTCGTTCGAGAACTTGCCGAGATTGGACAGCGTCGTGGTGGCATAGCGCACCGAGAGCAAACCAAGATCGGTAGGACGCATCTCGCGCGGCAGCCGGTCGAACAGCGGCGCGCCGAACAGCGCCTCCAGATCACCGAGGATCTTGGTCGCGGCCGGCTGGGTGATATGCATCTGCTCGGCCGCGATGCGCAGATTGCGCGTGCGTCCGAGCAGTTCCAGCAACTGGAGATGCCTGAAGCGCAGCTTGGGCAGCACTTGCGCAGCGGACAGCATGGATTCTTGCGGCATAAGATAAGGGTAAAACCTAGGGAGAGGAACGCCGACTCATAACCAGATGGAATTGATTTTACGCAATTCGCGATTGGACCTTTATCGAAAGGCCAAAGGACAATCCAGACCGGCTTCCCGCAATCAATCCGAGCGGCAGTCTCCGAACAATCGCTTCAATCACTCTCACGGACACACTCAAGATGAATGCACGAGTCCGATATCGCGCCGATGCCTTGCAGGACTTCGCACGGCGTCTGCTCGTCAAGGCCGGAATGGACGAGGTCAAGGCGCAAGCGGTCGCGCATACGCTGCTGGATGGCGACCTGATGGGACACGACACGCATGGTCTCGCCTTGCTGCCGGGCTATGTCGGCGAAATCGAGCGCGGCACGATGACCTGCTCCGGCGAACCCGAGGTCATATCGGAACGCGGCGCCAGCCTGCTATGGGATGGCCGGCGTCTTCCCGGCCCCTGGCTGGTGCTGAGCGGGATCGATGCACTGGTGCCGAAGGCGCGCGAACACGGCAGCGCGACGCTGGTGATCCGGCGCAGCCATCACATCGCGTGCCTGGCAAGTTATCTGGAGAAGGCCACGGCCGAAGGCTTCCTGATCGTGCTCAGCAGTTCCGATCCGGCCGTGCAAAGTGTCGCCCCTCACGGCGGCACGCGCGCGGTCTTCACGCCCAATCCGATTGCGGCGGGCATTCCCACTTCCGGCACGCCGTTCCTGATCGACATCTCGGCATCGACCGTGACGAACGGCATGACCGCGCGCCAGCACAAGGCCGGGCAAGTCTTCGAGGAGGCATGTTTTCTCGATGCCGAAGGGCATCCGAGCGGCGATCCGGGCGTACTGTCCGCCGATCCGCCCGGCTCCATCCTCCCGGTCGGCGGCATGACGTACGGACACAAGGGCTTTGGGCTCGCGCTGCTGATCGAGGCAATGACGGGGGGTCTGGCAGGTCACGGCCGGGCCGATCCCGCCGATGGCTGGGGCGCCACCGTCTTCCTGTCGCTGTATGATCCGGCGGCGTTCGGTGGCCCCGCCGCGTTCGCGCGGCAGATGGACTGGATTGGCGAAGCGTGCCGGGATAACCCGCCACGCCCGGGCACGGCGAGCGTGCGCATGCCGGGCGATCGTGGGCTTGCCCTCAAGCGCGAACAACTGCGCGGCGGGGTGGCATTGCATCCGACCATCGCACCGGCGCTTTCAGCCTGTGCGCAGCGCTACGACATTCGGCTTCCGGAAGTCGTTTCCGAGTAAAGGCCAAGCGAGAGCCCAGGGCTCTCGCTTGTTGCTCTCACGTTATGCGTTCTGGCTGAGCGCGGCCGGAGGAATCGGTCCGCGAACCAGCACCCAGTAGCCGATGACAGCAACCGCCGCCACGCCTGCGCCGACGAACAACGCGGGCTGGAACGAGTGCGACTGCTGCACGATGAAGCCCGTGACCACGGGCGCCAGCGCGCCGCCGAAGTAGCCGCCGAAGTTCTGCATGGCGCCGATGGACGCGGTGCAGTTGGCGGGCGCCGCCACCGATGCCGTCGCCCAGGCCGCGCTGCTCGACACGTACAGCAGCAACATCGAGATCGAGATGTAGACCACCGCCAGCGTCGCGTTGTGCGTGAGACCGGTCAGGACCGTGAACACCGCGACGCCGACCAGCGAAGCCGCCATCGGGTACTTGCGGCTGTTGATTGCGGAGACGCCCCGGCGCGCGAGCACGTCGCAGATCTTCCCGCCGGACAGACTGCCCACCACGCCGAACAGATAAGGCACCGCCGCGACCCATCCGGATTTGGAGATGGTCAGGTGAAACTCCATTTGCAGGTAAGTCGGCAGCCACGCGTTGTACAGCCACAGCACGTAGATGGTGCCGAAGAACCCGAGCAGCATGCCCCATGTGGTGCTGAACTCGAACAGGCGGCGCCAGTCGCTCCAGGTCGGACGCGTCTGGGATTCCCCTTCGACGTCGGTCAGATAGGCGCGCTCGCTATGGGTCAGGTCCACTTGTCGCGGATCGCGGTGCACGAGATAGAAGCACAGCGCCACCACGAGACCGGCGATCCCCATGATGCCGAACATCCAGCGCCATCCCACGGTCAGCATGACCACGGTGAGGAGCGGCGCGGAGATCGCCGTGCCGAGCGTCGATGAGCTGTTCCAGATGCCGGTCGCGGCGCCGCGCTCCTTCTTGCCGAACCAGTCGCGCACGACCTTGGCGCTCGTCGGAAACTGCGGCGCCTCGCCGACGCCGAGCACCATGCGCGCAGCGAAGAACTGTCCGAAGCTGGTCACGACCCCGCCGAACGCCTGCGCCACTGACCACGTCGCCAGACTGACCGCCAGCATGACGCGCGCGCCGAAGCGATCGACCAGTGCGCCTGCCGGCAATTGTGCAAACGCATAGGCCCACAGAAACGCTGAAAGCAGCAAGCCCATTTCAGCAACGGACAATCCCAAATCCTGGCGAATCAGCGGATTGGCGATGGACAGCGTGGCGCGATCGATGTAATTGATGACCCCGCTCAGCAGCAGCAGCGCCAGCGCGGTACGTTGAATGCGCTTTATCCGGGGTGAGGCCTGATCGCCGGAAGCGAGGTGATGGACGCCGCCGGCGTCCGACTCCGGCACGCGCGGCGCCGTGGAGGATTGCTCCATGGGAAAGTCTCCTGGATGTTTTGTTCTAATCGGCGAGGCCGTTTTATCGATCCGCACGCGCGCATTGCGGCATTGGACTGACGCACAATAGGTCCGCGACCGTTAGAAATCCAATCAATATTCCTCGCGAAGCAATTCCATTTGTTTATCGCGATCTAGGGGCAAACCCGAGCGCGCCTGCCGCTCGGGTCCGCATGCCATGTCAAAGATTCTCGTCCAGCCAGGTCGTGCGTTGCTGGAGCCAGTTCTTCACGTAGTCGATCTCGCCTTGATAAGAACCCGTCACGACCGGATTCGGCCACACTGATTGGTCGAGAATAGGCCAGCGCTGGAAGTTGCGCGGCTCGCCTCCGCTCGATACCAGCGCAGCCGCGCTCGTGTCGAAATACGCGGGCAAGGTATCGATCTGCGCGGCCTTCGTTTCCACCCATTTGGCCCGCACGCGCGTCTCGAAGGTGGGATCCACACTCTTCATGCGCGAGATCCACTTGTTGTCCGCGATCCACCAGCCGAGTGGATATTGCGCGCCCGAATAATTGACGTTGCCGGCGCCGATATCGAAATCCCAGAGCGGACCATATTTCAACTTGCCGCCCACATCCTTGTAGAGATAAATGCTCGCATAGCCTTGCGCATCCTGGTTCTTGAACAGCTCATTCACGAGATACCAGTTGATCACCGAGGCGACGTCGAAGTACTTTTCATAGCCGGAAGCGGAATCCGAGAACAACGCATCCTCCGCGGCCTGCACGTACTGCCTGATGTACGCCGCCTGTGCATCCGACGCAGGCGACGGTGTATCGATGCAAAGCGGCACGCCATGCGTCGTGGTCCAGCACGAGTCGCCATCCAGACGCTCGTTGATCTCCAGAATGAAGCCGGTGTTCTCGGGGGCTACGGTGTCATCGGTGTCGGCGATGTTGACGCGGTTCTTGTCCACGCGCACCGATTCAACCAGATCGTAGACACCCAGGTATTCGCCGTTCAGCGTCACTTCGACAGGCAGATCGCGCGGCGTCCAGTCCATGCCGAGTCGCTTGCCCAGCTCGAAGGCGGCGCGATTGCGCAACAAGGTCTTGTCGGAGTAGTTCGCCAGCAGCACCCAGTTCTTGTCCTTGGGCAAGCCGAGCAAACCAGCCTTCTCATCGAGCTTGATCTTGTACGGCTTCTTCGGCATGTCCCATGTGCTGTGTCCGCGTCCGCGAATCGTTGCCCTTCCCGAATAAGTGATGTTGCTGTCGGTCTGCGCGATGCTGAGCGTCGCGCCTACGTAATTGACCTTGTCGGTAATGGGTGCGCCGCCGTCCGTCGTGATGCTTACTTTCGCAGGCAGCAAGGTGTTGCCGATAGCGGCCGGAGCGGACGCGGCGTTATCTGCGGTGGCCGGAGCGGATGCGCCGTTATCGGCGGTGGCAGGGACGGATGCGCCAGGATCGGCGGCTGCCGGCGTCGAAGCGCCGTTATCGGCGGGCGGTGCCGATGATCCGGAGCCGTTCGCCTGCTGGTTATCCGGCGCAGTGCTTCCGCCTTGAGCCGGTACCGATGCTTCGGGCGTTTCGCTCGCTGAAGTCGTCGGTGATCCGCTTGCGCTGGTTGCGGGTGTGGACGAACCATCGCTGCCGCCTCCGCCCCCGCACGCTGCGAGAAGAACCGACAAGAGCATTGAAGTAGCTGTTGCCGCCAATCGATGATTGCGCGCTTTGGTCTGTGTGTCCGGTAACATTTCCAGCATCATTATTCAAACCGTCCTTGTTATTGAAAGCAATGAGATGACAAAAGATCGCCTCAATTGCACGCTGATGACAGTTTGATGACTATAAAGAAACGTTCGGATTGTTACTGCGAGGTTACTGAACTATTACATTCTCATCGTGATTTACCGGTACTCGATCCTGGGGCTTTAAAGGAGGAAAGAGTTACAAGTGATACGTTGCGAATGCTCTTCCTATATCCCCATTCGCCTATGAACACACCTTCCTTCCGCCAGGCCACGCCAACCGACATCGATCGCTGTTATGAAATAGAAACCTCCGCCTATGAAGGCGACGAAGCCGCGACGCGCGAGAAAATCGCCACGCGCATCGGGCAGTATCCACAGGGGT
Organism: Caballeronia sp. LZ035; assembly: GCF_031451175.1. Classification (NCBI taxonomy): domain Bacteria; kingdom Pseudomonadati; phylum Pseudomonadota; class Betaproteobacteria; order Burkholderiales; family Burkholderiaceae; genus Caballeronia; species Caballeronia sp. LZ035. Next base: position 414,509 of record NZ_JARUXS010000002.1, on the reverse strand, counting down.
TCATCGTCATGGAACAGGATGGACGCGTCATCGGCTTCATCAATGGCGGCTGTGCCCATGATGTCGTCATGTCCGATGAGGCATTCAAGGAACTGATCGGCCACGATCCCGCCGCGCCGAACGTGGTAATCATGTCCGTGGTGATCGACCCGGCATGCCAGGGACACGGCCATGCCTCGCTGATGATGCGCACGTTCGTTGCACACATGACCGCGATGGGAAAAAAGACGATCCATCTCATGTGCAAGGACCGTCACGTCGCGCTATACGAAAGACTGGGCTATCGCTATGTCAGGCCGTCGAGTTCGGATCACGGCGGCATGGCGTGGCATGAAATGGTGATGACGCTTTGAACGCACACCAGGAAGCTATGACCGCTTGCGAGAAGCCTTCCCGCGCAACACAGGAAGCTTGACGCCGCGCATCAGCATTGCAAGCGTGAGCTTTTCGAATCTTGCGAGCATGACCGCCTCCGCGTCGCGCAAGGTGGCCGAGAGATGCGCATTCACGGCCTGCTCGACCAGACATTCCGGATGGTCTTCGGAAACCAGATCGGAGAAAAGAGGCGGCTCGCCCACCGCCCGATACACGTCCAGCAGCGTGATCTTTTCGAGCGGTTGCGCCAGCGCCCATCCTCCGCCGTGTCCCTTCTCCGATGCAACCAGACCGCTATCACGCAGCCCGCCGAACAGGCGTCTGACGACCACCGCATTCGTGCCGAGCATTTCACCGAGTGCTTCGGAGGTCAACGGACCCTCCGCCTGTTTCAGGTGAATCAATGCATGCAGGACGCGTGACAGGCGGCTATCGGTTCTCATGTCGAAAAGATCATCTCAAGAAACTTCAGGAGTTGCGTGAAAGTGTAGCATGCCGCTATCATGAAACTCGTCAAGTTACTTGAGAGGACAGAAGATGGAAACGCACTTCGACGTGATCGTGATCGGTGGAAGCTTTGCGGGACTCTCGGCGGCGATGCAGCTGGCGCGAGCGCGACGGCGCGTCCTCGTGCTGGACGGAGGACGGCCGCGTAACCGCTTCGCGCCGCATTCGCATGGCTTCTTCGGACAGGATGGCAGAACGCCGGCCGACATCATCCACGACGCAACGGCACAGTTGCTGGCCTATCCGATTGCGCAGCTTGCGATGAGCGAAGCCCTCACCGCCGACCGCGAGGCCGGCCGTTTCGTGGTGACACGAGCGGATGGCGCGGTGTCGAGCGCGGACCGTCTGATCCTGGCCACGGGTGTTCGCGACGAACTGCCTGCCCTACCGGGACTCGAAGCACGCTGGGGGAAATCGGTGCTGCATTGCCCGTATTGCCACGGATACGAAGTCGCGGACAAGCGGCTGGGTGTGCTCGCGACGCATCCGCTTTCGATTCACCAGGCGATGCTGATTCCCGACTGGGGGCCTACGACATGGTTCACGCAAGGCATCGTCGAACCGACGTCTGACGAGGCGGCATTGCTTGCCGCACGCCATGTGCGGATAGAACGGTCGCGCGTGGTCGAGGTGCTGGGCAATGCGCCGGACATGACAGGACTGCGTCTCGCCGATGGCCGCGTCGTCGGGATCGACGCGCTCTTCGCGGCCCCTCGAACGCATCAGGCAAGCCCGCTCGCGCAGCAACTCGGATGCGCGCTGAAGGAAGGCGCGCTGGGGCCGTTTGTTGCCGTCGACGATGCGAAGCAGACGAGCGTTCCGGGCGTCTTCGCCGCAGGCGATGCAGCCACGGAGTGGGCCAACGCGACGTTCGCCTCGGCGGCCGGCGTGGCGGCGGGCGTCGCCGCGCATCGATCGCTCATCTTCGGGGTGTAGGTCGCAGGCGGACCCTTAAAGATCGGTGGCCACGATCAGCAGCACTTCGGCCACCGCCGCACCCACCGAGCGAATCCGGTGCGGAATCTGCGCATTGAAGTAAATGGAGTCGCCCGTCGCGAGCTCGACCTTGTGCGTGGCGAACTCCATCTCTATCTTGCCGCGATGCACGAAGAGGAACTCCTCGCCTTCGTGCTCCTTGAACTCCGTCACGGCGAAGTCCTTCGACGGCCGGATCACGAACGGCAGCATCCGCTTGTGACCCGCGCGCGCGGCGAGCACTTCATATGCGGACCCGGCGTTTGCATCGGCCTTGCCCATCGGCACGCGGTCCGACACACGCACGACGGTGATGGCTTCGTCGGCGGGTGCATCGTCGAACAATTGATCCACTTCGACATGCAGCGCCTTCGCGAGCTTCAGCGCCACCGCCACCGACGGCACGCTCAACCCACGCTCCACCTTCGACAGATAGCTCTTGGTCAGCTCCGTCTGGTCGGCCAGGTCTTGCAGACTCAGGTTCATCTGTCTGCGCAGGATCTTCAAGCGAAACACGGACACGCAAAAAATCCTCGGAATACGGGTTGCAAATGACACGATGTGTCATATACTACACCATGAGTCATACGCGACACCGTGTCGCGACTTCAAGTCCGTATGCTACCCGAGGAATCCATGACTGCTCCCAACACCTTGGGCCTCTCGAAGGCCGAGCTGGTGTCCCGCTCGCACGAGCGGCTGAACACCTTGAGCGAAGGCACCTGGTCCGTTCGCGAAAAGCTGGCGCTGACGTGCCGCATCCTGTTCGACGGCGGCCACGACTCCGGCCTCGCCGGACAGATCACCGCGCGCGCCGAAGCTCCCGGAACCTATTTCACGCAGCCGCTGGGGCAGGGTTTCGACGAGATCACCGCGTCGAATCTGCTGCTCGTCGACCAGGACCTCAACACCCTGGACGGCGCCGGCATTCCGAATCCGGCCAATCGCTTTCACACGTGGGTCTATCGTGCGCGGCCGGATGTGAATTGCATCATCCATACGCATCCGCTGTACGTTGCCGCGCTGTCGATGCTCGAAGTGCCCTTGCAGGTGTCGCACATGGACATGTGCCCGCTTTACGAAGATTGCGCGTTTCTCAAGGACTGGCCCGGCGTGCCCGTGGGCAACGAGGAAGGCGAAATCATCTCGGCTGCGCTGGGCGCGAAGCGCGCGGTGCTGCTGTCGCATCACGGCATGCTCGTGACCGGCAAGACCGTCGAGGAAGCCTGCGGACTCGCGCTGTTGATGGAGCGCGCGGCACGCCTGCAACTCGCGGCCATGGCGGCGGGCGAGATCAAGCCCATTCCCGCCGAACTCGGCCGCGAAGCGCATGACTGGATCAGCACGCCCAAACGCGATGCCGTCACGTTCGCCTACTACGCCCGCCGCGCGCTGCGCACGCACGGCGACGCACTCGACTGACGCCGCCTCCACTCGGGCAGGCACGTCAACATTCACTTCAAGAGGAAATCAGCATGGCATCGACGTTGTTCAAGGGCATCATTGCCTATCCGGTCACGCCCTTCTCCGAGCGGGACGGCGCGCTCGATATCCCCGCGCTCGAACAGGGCATCGAGCGTCTCATCAAGGACGGCGTCCATGCGATCGCGCCGCTCGGCAGCACCGGCGAAAGTGCGTATCTCAGCGACGCCGAGTGGGACGCAGCCGCCGATAGCTCGCTGCGCGCGGTGAACAAGCGCGTGCCGGTGGTCGTGGGCATTTCGGATCTCACCACGGCGAACGCCGTGCGGCGCGCGCGCTTTGCCGAGCGTGCGGGCGCGGATGCGGTGATGGTCCTGCCCATCTCCTACTGGAAGCTCAACGAGCAGGAGATCTTCGATCACTACGCGGCCATCGCCGGTGCGATCAGTCTGCCGATCATGGTGTACAACAACCCGGCGACGAGCGGCATCGACCTGACGCCGCAGATCATCATGCGGCTGGTGCGCGAGATCGACAACGTGACGATGGTGAAGGAAAGCACCGGAGACATTCAGCGCATGCACGCGTTGTATCGCGCGTCGAACGGTGAACTGCCGTTCTACAACGGCAGCAATCCACTGGCGCTGGAAGCCTTGTGCGCGGGTGCGGCGGGCTGGTGCACGGCCGCGCCGAACCTGATTCCGCAACTCACGCTCGACTTGTACGAGGCGGTTGCGAACGGCGCACTCGATAAGGCCCGCAAGGTGTTCTACAAGCAACTGCCGGTGCTGGAGTTCATTCTCAAGGGCGGCCTGCCGACGACGATCAAGGCGGGTCTGAGAACCCAGGGCTTCGATGCGGGCATTCCGCGCGCGCCGCTCAAGGCCTTGTCCGAAGCCGAGACACAACGCCTCGCGGCGCTGCTTCGGGACATCGGCTGACGAGTCGATCAACGCGGCGTCGAACCCGACGCCGTGCCCGCGGCATGCATGTCAGGCCCGCCCTGCCTGCGTGCCAGCAAGAGCGTGATGATCGCGGACAACACGAGCGTCGCCGCCACCACATAGAGTCCCGCCGCATGCCCGCCCGTCATCTTGTTCATTCGGCCCGGCGCTCGCGCGTTTCCGGCGGCGGACGCGGCTAGTCACCCCCGCAGGATGACCGTGAACTTCGCGCCCCGCTCAGGCGAGGCCTCGCCGATCTCGATCGTCCCGCCATGCGCGCGCACGATTTCCCGCGCGATCGCAAGCCCGAGTCCGCTGCCCTCTTCCTCCGACGCCCGGAAAAACGGCTCGAACACCCGCTCGCGCAAGGCCACTGGAATGCCGGGGCCTTCATCGAGCACGCAAACCTGAACCGCTTCGTCCACGCGCCGCGCCTCGACCGTGACGCGCGTGCCGTCGGGCGAATAGCGGATCGCGTTATCGACGAGATTCGACAGCGCCGCCGACAGCAACGGCTCGCTGCCTTTGACGACGAGCGCGGCGTCCTCGAAGGACACGGCCAGTTCTATTTCACGGCGGCTCGCCGCCAGCGCCAGCTTCTCCACCGCGCGCGCGATGACTTCCTTCAGATCGACGGATTCACGCTCGAAACGGGTGTAATCGGCCGACTCGGCCTGCGCCAGCATCAGCAACTGGTTGATGAGCGCGACCATCGCGCGATTGCTGTGATGCATGGCCGCGAGCGTCTCGCGCACTTCGTCGAGATTATGCTGACGGCGCGCGTACTGAAGCTGCGAGCCGAGCAGCGTGAGCGGCGTGCGAATCTGATGCGCGGCGTCGGCGATGAAGCGCCGCTGCGTCGCGCTCTGCTGTTCGATAACGTCGAGCGATGTATTGAAGGCCGCGACCAGCGGCTGCAACTCGGCGTGCAGATCGGTGGCGTCGATACGGTTGCGGCCCTGCCGGGGATGCGCGGTGAGCGCGGCGGCGAGCCGTTCGAGCGGCCGCAGTTCCAGCGCGAGACCGGCGCAGATCAGCGCCATCGCCACGGCGATGCTGCCAAGGATATAGGCGAGCTGCGGCTTCCACAGCGAGGCGACGAGCGCGTCGCGCGCCGCCTGCGTGCGTCCCACGGAGACGAGCACGTCGACGGTGCGGCCCGCGTCGAACATCGGCCGCGTCAGCGACACGGCGCGCACCGGCAGTCCGGCCACGCGCGCGTCGTACCACTGCGGCAGGCCGGCGCGCGGCAGGCCCGGAAAGTCGGACGTGCCCGCGATCACCGCGCCGCCCGCAATCTGCACGCGATAGAACACCTGATCGCCCTGCGGCGTGCCGACGATCTGGATCGTGCTCGGCGACACCGATGCCACCAGGTCGTCGCCGCTCCAGCGCACATCGGCGGCGAGCACGCGGGCGGCGGCCAGCAGCGCCGCGTCCTGCAGAAGGTCGGCGGTGCGGCGCGCGTTCGCATGCGTGACCCAGGCCGCGATCAGGCCGAAGGCCGTCATCGGCACGATGAGCCAGAGCAGCAGCCGCGTGCGCAGGCTACGCGTGCGGCTCTTCATGTTCCAGCAGATAGCCGAGCCCGCGCAGCGTGATGATCGCCGCCGTGCTCTTCTCGATCTTCTTCCTGAGCCGCGAAATATAGATTTCGATGGCGTCGCCGCTCGGCGGCGCATCGCGGTCGTCCACCGCTTCCGCCAGCACGGCCTTCGATACCGTGCGCCCCGCCTGCAGGATCAACGCTTCGAGCACCGCGTGCTCGCGCGGCGTGAGCGAGAGCGCGTCGTCGTCCACGAAGAACTGGCGGCGGTCCATGTCGTACAGCAGCGTGCCGCAGCGCAGGCGGTTCGAACGCACCGGCGCGTGACGCCGCGCCAGCGCCTTGATGCGCGCAACCAGTTCGCGGTCGTCAAAGGGCTTGACGACGTAGTCATCCGCGCCGTCGCTCAGGCAGATGACCTTCTCGCCGATATCGCCGGTCGCCGTCAGCACCAGCACGGGCGTGTCGTTGGCGCCGTCGCGCATGCGCCGCAGCACCGCCTTGCCCGACATTCCCGGCAGATTGAGGTCCAGCAGCACGACGTCGTAGCGCGTGCCGGCGAGCGACGCCTCGGCCGCTTCGCCGTCCGGCGCATGCTCGACGAGAAAGCCCTCGTCGGTCAGGGTTCTCGCGAGCCAGTGCGCCAGTTGATGATTGTCTTCGATCAGCAGCAGTTTCATTGCTCGGTCACGCCATGCCACCTGTAGCCATTGCGGGCCTCGCGCGAGCGATACAGCACCAGTGTCGCCACCGCGCCGCACACGGCCGCCACGGCCATCCACGCGCCGGGTGCGGCCTTGTCGCCGGTGAAGTGAATCAGCGAGGTCGAGATGGCCGGTGTGAAACCGCCCACCAGCGTGGCGAGGCTATAGGCCATCGAGAAACCGGTCGTGCGCACGTGCGCGGGCATCAGCTCGGTGAGCGCGACCACCATCGCACCGTTGTACCACGCATACAGCACCGAGAGCCACAGTTCCACCGCCAGCAGGCGCTCGAACGAAGGCGCCGCGACCAGCCATTGCATCGCCGGATAGGCCGTGAGGATGGTCAGCACGGTAAAGAGCAGCAGGATGGGACGGCGCCCGAAACGGTCTGACATTGCGCCCGACACCGGCAGCCAGATCAGGTTCGAGACGCCCACGCACACGGTGACGATGAGCGAATCCATCGACGACAGATGCAGCACGTTCTTGCCGAAGGTCGGCGTGTAGGTGGTGATCAGGTAGAACGACGCCGTGGTCATGATCACCAGCCCCATGCCGCCGAGAATCAGCCCGGCGTTCTGCACCATCGACTTCATGATCTCGCGCATCGACGGATGATGCTTGCGGGCCGCGAATTCATCGGTCTCGCGCAGCGTGCGGCGGATCAGGAACAGGAACGGCACGATCAGGCAGCCGATCAGGAACGGAATGCGCCAGCCCCAGGCGTTGACGTCGGCGGGGGGCAGGGTCTGGTTGAGCAGCACGCCGAGCGATGCCGCGAAGATCACCGCGACCTGCTGGCTGCCCGACTGCCACGAGCAGAAGAAGCCGCGCCGTCCGGGTGTCGCGATCTCGGCGAGATACACCGAGACGCCGCCCAGTTCCACGCCCGCCGAGAAGCCTTGCAGCAGGCGCCCGAACAAGACGACCACCGGCGCCGCGATGCCGATGGCCGCATAGCCCGGCACGAGCGCCACGCACGCGGTGCCGACGGCCATCAGCCAGAGCGACAGGATCAGGCCTTTGCGGCGTCCGTGCCGGTCCACGTAGGCGCCGAGCACGAGCGCACCGATCGGCCGCATCACGAAGCCCGCGCCGAACACCGAGAGCGCGAGCAGCAGCGAGACGAATTCGTTCTCGGCGGGAAAGAAGGTATGCGCGATGGCGCTCGCGTAATAGGCGTAGACGGTGAAGTCGTACATCTCCAGGAAGTTGCCGCTGACCACGCGAAACACGGAGCGGAACGGCGATTCGGAGCGATTCGGAATATCGGTTTTCATCAGCATCCTCGGATAGCGAAAGGACGAGTTGGAGCACCGGCGACGCCTGGGCGTCGTCGGAAGAATTGGGAAGTGTTGAAGCCTAGGCGATGGCCATCACGGCCTTGCCGGACTGACGCCGTTCTTCGAGCGCCGCATGCGCCTGCTCGACGTCGTCCAGCGTGTAGCGGCCATTGATCTCCACACGCAGCGCGCCCTGCTGGATGGCGGCGAAGACATCGTCGGCGCGGCGCTGCACGGTGGCGGCATCGGCGAGATGGTCGGCCAGGCGCGGACGCGTCAGGAACAGCGAACCCGCCTCGCCGAGTTCATAAGGATCGAGATCGCGCATCGGACCCGTCACCGAGCCGTAGTTCACGACCAGACCGCGCACGCGCGTCGCACGGAAGCTGTCGCGCAAGGTCGTCTTGCCGACGGCATCGAACACTACGTCGACGCCGCGTCCATCGGTCAGTTTGCGCACCCGGTCCGCGAAGCCGCCGTTCTCGTAGAGCAGCACGTGATCGGCGCCGCGTTCGTGGGCGATGGCGGCCTTGTCGGCGGTGCTGGTGGTCGCGAACACCTGCACGCCGCGCCGCTTCGCCAGTTGCACGAGCAACTGTCCGATGCCGCCGGACGCCGCATGCACGAGACAGGTCATGCCGGCTTCGAGTTGCGCGACATCGTCGAGCAGATAGTGCGCGGTGGAACCCTGGAAGATCGCGGCGGCGGCCACGTCGTAGGCGATGCCGTCCGGCAGGCGCGCGAGGCGTGCTGCCGGAATCACCGCGTAGTCCGCATACGCGCCCCACGCGATGCACCACGCCACGCGGTCGCCCGGACAGCACGACGCGACGCCCGCGCCGCATTCGACCACTTCGCCCGCGCCTTCCATGCCGAGCGTACACGGCAGGCGCACGGGATACGTGCGTGAATCGCGATACTTGCCCTGGCGCGTATGGACGTCCATGAAGTTGATGCCCGCCGCGACGACGCGCACCAGCACTTCACCCGGCCCCGGCTTCGGCACCTCGATCTCGACGCGCCGCAGAACCTCCGGGCCGCCGTATTCGTGAATCTGAATCGCTCGCATGAGCGTGTCTCCGTTGTTATTGGGAATCGCGTTGCTGCGCGGCGGCGACGAACCGGTCGGTCCATGTGCGCGCGAGATCGACGTGCCGCGCCGACACTTCGGCATCGGCTTCGGCCAGGATCGCGAGGACGGTCGCGGGGGCGTCGGCGGGCATGCGTCCGTCGGGCGAGAAAGCCGGTTTCATGACCGTCAGCGCCTGCCGGTAGATGGCCGGGTCGTCGCCCTTCAGCGCCGCCGGCATCGCGGCCGCGATGTCCTGCTCACTGTGCGTCTGGATGAAGCGCAGCGCGGCCAGCATCGCGCGCACCAGACGTGCTGTCTCGTCCGGATGAGCATCGATCCATTCGCGGCGCATATAGAGACACGCGCCCACATAAGAGCCGCCCAACTGCGCGCGCGAGTCGGCGACGCTGCGCAAGTCCACCAGCGGCCGCGCCACGCCACGCGACAAGAGACGCGTGGCGGTCGGTTCCTCGGTCATGGCGGCATCGACTTCACCCGACACGAGCGCCCGCTCGAACGCCGCTTCGGTCGCGAGCGGCACCACGGTATAAGCGCCGGACGGCACGCCCGCGCGCGCCGCCAGATAGCGCGTCAGAAAATCCGTCGATGAGCCGAAACCGGTCACGCCAAGCTTGCGGCCTTTGGCATCGGCCATCGTCCGCATGGTGCTCGCGGTGCGCGTCAGTTCGATCAGCCCCGCCGACCGCCCCAGCACGATCACCGATTGCACGTCCATGCCCCGGCTTTGCAGCCCGATCGTATGGTCGTAGAAACCGACCGCGCCCTGAATGGCGCCCGCGACGAGTTCAGTGGACGTGTCGATGCCCGCAGGCGACGACAGCACGCGCACATCGAGTCCTTCGCGACGGAAATAGCCGAGCCGGTCGGCGAGCATGACCGGCAGATAGATCAGCTTGGCGACGCCGCCCGTCATCAGCCGGATGGGCTCGGCGCGCGTCGTCTGCGCTGCGCACAGCGCGAGCAGCAGGCAAGCCAGACGGACAAGCGATCCTGCACGGAACGGCATCGAGAGAGTCTCCTGAACAGCTTCAAGGCGCTTGCCGAAACAATCGCCTGCCATGTCAGGAAGTATAAAAAACCATGCCCTTCTGAAAGCTTTCCGCCGGGCGGGCGATTTCTACGTAGTTTCCCGACGCCCGCGCCCGTCAGCGTTTGTCATTCAGCTTGCGCCACAGCGTGGTCTTGCTGATGCCGAGCGCCCGGCACGCCGCATCGCGATCGCCGCCATATTCGTTCAGCGTCGCGCGGACCTGATCCGCCTCCGCCGTGCGGCTCATCTGGCGCAGACCGGGGGTGGCGTCCTGCTCCGTATCGAAGACTTCGGGCGCGAGGGCCGCGAAATCGTCCAGCGACAGCTTCGGCTCGCGCCCGCTCCGGGCCGGCAGATGCGCCATCTCCACCGCGACGCGTTCGATCACGTTCTGCAGTTCCCGCACGTTGCCCGGCCAACGGTAGGCGCCCAGCGCCGCCTGCAACGGCGCAAGCACTTTCCCCACCGCCTCGCGATCCGGCAGCCGCCTGCCGAGCGCTTCATCGCGGTCCGCCGCCTGCGCGAGCAGTTCGACGGCGAGCGGCGCGATATCGCCCTGACGCGCGCGCAGCGGCGGCAATGCGATGCTCAGGATGTTGATGCGATAAAACAGATCGGCACGGAACGCGCCGTCCTGCACGGCCTGCGCCAGCGGCCGATGCGTCGCGGCGATCACGCGGATATCCACGCGCGTCGGTTCGGTCGAGCCCAGCCGCACGACTTCCCGCTCCTGCAACACGCGCAGCAGCCGGCTTTGCAGCGAAGACGGCATCTCGCCGATTTCATCGAGGAACAGCGTGCCGCGATGCGCCGCTTCGATCAGCCCCGCCCGGCCGCCCTTGCGCGCGCCGGTGAACGCGCCTTCCTCGTAGCCGAACAGTTCGCTTTCGAGCAAGGCTTCCGGAAACGCGCCGCAGTTGATCGCGACGAAAGGAAAGTCCTTGCGGCGGCTCATCTGATGCATGCTCTGCGCGACCATTTCCTTGCCGGTGCCGCTTTCGCCGAGGATCAGCAGCGTGGCGTCGGACGTGGCGTATTTGCGCACCAGCGCCTTCACGCGCTGCATTGCGTCCGACTCGCCGACGATCGCGTCCAGCCGGTAGCGCGCGACGAACGCCTGCGCGCCTTGCCGCGCGCGCAGCGTCCGGTCCAGCCGCTCGACGGCGCGCGATTCCTGGAACGTGAAGAGCGTGCCGCCGGTGGCGCCGTCCGCGCCCAGCGGGCCGCGATGGATCGCGTAGCTGACGCCGCGCACGTGGCCGACGACGTCCTCGCCGTCCGCGGGCAGGATGCCGTCGAGCGCGGGCGCGACTTCAAGCAGCGCGCGGCCGGCGACGCGGGCGGCATCGGGCAGGCCGAGCGCATCCAGCAGGCGGCGATTGATGGCTTCGATACGACCTTCGGCATCCACCGCGACGACGCCATCGCGCAGATGTTGCAGCAGGTTGTCGAGCCGCGCGCGCCGCCCTGCTTCGCGACGCATGGCCTGCGCGACTTCCAGCGCGGTCTCCAGCGCCGAGGCAACCGACGTGCGCGAGTACAGAAACACCGACTGCATGCCGGCGCGGGCGGCGAGATCGGTCACGAGGCCCGGGCCCACGACAACGTCGATGCCACGGTCACGCAGATCGAGCACGAGATGTTCGGCGTCCTGCGCCGAGCGATACGACTCGCACGCCACGTCGATGGCATACGCGGCGAGAAAGCGGCGAATCTCGGGCGGCGTCTCGCCGTGCGTGACGAGCGCCATGCGGGCATCCTCGCGGCGCGCCTTGGCGAGCGCCTGCATCACGTCGAAGCCGGTCGGGCTGACGATCACCACCGGCACGGACACGCGCGTCTTCAGATACGCGCCGTTCGAGCCGCCCGCGACGACGACATCGGGCCGCTCGCCGGTTTCGGACTCGATGCGCGTGACGGCGTCTTCGTAGCCGAGCGGGATGGCGTCGAGATCGGCGCGGTCGGCGTACTCCTCGCCGACGTCCATGAACAGGTCGCGCAGCCGGCTGATGCCGACCGCCCAGATGCGAGGGCGTGAGGCGGTTTCGGGTTTCATGGTGTTGCTGTCACCGGCATGGACGGAAACCCATAGCCTAACGCACGCATACCCATTTCGAAATCTGAATTTCATTTTTGAAATCAACAAACGCGCGATGCGGTGAGCCAACTTCAGCCAAATCAACGGCTTATACGTTTCACCTCACATGGCAGGGATTTTGCAAACAAACGGAGCCTTCTATGGAGACATCAACGTGAATTCAACCTCCCCACTCGAACACACCGCCGGCGCGCGCTTCCGTCAGGCGGTCCGGGAAGAATCCCCCTTGCAGGTCGTCGGCGCCATTACCGCCTATGCGGCGAAGATGGCCGAGGCCGTCGGCTTCAAGGCGCTGTATCTGTCGGGCGGCGGCGTCGCCGCGAACTCGCTCGGCATGCCGGACCTGGGCATCAGCACCATGGAAGACGTGCTGACCGATGCGCGCCGCATCACGGATGCATCATCGCTGCCGCTGATGGTCGATATCGATACGGGCTGGGGCGGCGCGTTCAACATCGCGCGCACGGTCCGCTCGTTCATCAAGGCGGGCGTGGCGGCCGTGCACATGGAGGATCAGGTCGGACAGAAGCGCTGCGGCCATCGTCCGGGCAAGGAAGTCGTCTCGAAGGGCGAGATGGTGGATCGCGTCAAGGCGGCCGTCGATGCCCGCACCGACGCCTCCTTCGTCATCATGGCACGTACGGATGCGGCCGCCGTTGAAGGCATCGATGCCGCCATCGAGCGCGCGGTCGCTTATGTGGAAGCCGGCGCGGACATGATCTTTCCGGAAGCGATGAAGACGCTCGATGACTACCGGCGCTTCAAGGCGGCGGTGAAGGTGCCGATTCTCGCGAACCTGACCGAGTTCGGTTCGACGCCCTTCTTCACCGTCGATGAACTGAAGGACGCGAATGTCGATATCGCGCTGTACTGCTGCGGTGCGTATCGCGCGATGAACGCGGCAGCGCTGAACTTCTACGAGACCGTGCGGCGCGACGGCACGCAAAAGGCCGCCGTCGACACCATGCAGTCGCGCGCGGACCTGTATCAGTATCTTGGCTATCACGCTTACGAAGACAAGCTCGACCAGCTGTTTTCCGCCCAGAAATAACGCACCCAGGAGACGAACAATGAGCGAAGCAGACAACAGCACCGCAGCCGGTGGTTTCAAGCCGAAGAAGTCCGTTGCGCTGTCCGGCGTGACGGCAGGCAATACCGCGTTGTGCACGGTCGGCCGCACCGGCAACGATCTGCACTATCGCGGTTATGACATTCTCGATCTCGCCAATACGTCCGAGTTCGAAGAGATCGCTTATCTGCTGGTGCACGGCAAGCTGCCGAACGCCGCTGAACTGAAGGCCTACAAGACAAAGCTCAAGGCCATGCGCGGCCTGCCCGCTAACCTGAAGGCCGCGCTCGAATGGATTCCCGCTTCAGCGCATCCGATGGACGTCATGCGCACCGGCGTCTCCGTGCTCGGCACCATCCTGCCCGAGAAGGACGATCACAACGTGCCGGGCGCAAAAGACATCGCTGACAAGCTGATGGCCTCGCTCGGCTCGATGCTGCTCTACTGGTATCACTACTCGCACAACGGCAAGCGCATCGAAGTTGAAACCGATGACGATTCCATCGGCGGGCACTTCCTGCATTTGCTGCATGGCGTGGAGCCGTCGAAGTCATGGGTCGATGCGATGCATGTGTCGCTCAATCTCTACGCCGAGCATGAATTCAATGCGTCGACCTTCACGGCGCGCGTGATCGCGGGCACGGGCTCGGACATGTATTCGGCGATTGCGGGCGGCATCGGCGCATTGCGTGGCCCGAAGCACGGCGGCGCCAACGAAGTGGCGTTCGAGATCCAGTCGCGCTATCTCGATGCCGACGAAGCCGAAGCCGACATCAAGCAACGCGTCGAGAAGAAGGAAGTGGTAATCGGCTTCGGGCATCCGGTCTATACGATCTCGGATCCGCGCAACAAGGTCATCAAGGAAGTCGCGAAGAAGCTCTCGAAGGAAGCGGGCGACACGAAGCTTTTCAGCATCGCCGAGCGGCTCGAAACGGTGATGTGGGACGCGAAGAAGATGTTCCCCAATCTCGACTGGTTCAGCGCCGTTTCTTATCACATGATGGGCGTGCCCACGGCCATGTTCACCCCGCTGTTCGTCATCTCGCGCACCTCGGGATGGAGCGCGCACATCATCGAACAACGTATCGACAACAAGATCATCCGGCCGAGCGCAAATTACACGGGACCGGACAACCTGAAGTTCACGCCGCTCCGCGAGCGCAAGTGAAGCGCGTGTGACGCGCAGGCCTTGCCGCCTTACACGGCAGCAAGGCCTTTTTTGATATCGTAGTCAACGTTCGACCCCCGACAATACCCTTGCAGCATGGCGATTGACACCAGACCATGCGATGAGCGAGACACGGCCATGAATACTGCAAACCGCAAACCCCTTCCCGGCACACCGTGCGATTTCTTCGATGCACGCGCTGCCGTCGACGCCCTCTCGCCCGGCGCCTACGACACCCTGCCCTACACATCGCGCGTGCTGGCCGAGAATCTGGTGCGGCGCTGCGATCCGGCCATGCTCGACGCCTCGCTGCTGCAATTGATCGAGCGCAAGACCGAGCGCGATTTCCCGTGGTATCCGGCGCGCGTGGTGTGTCACGACATCCTGGGCCAGACGGCGCTGGTCGATCTGGCCGGTTTGCGCGACGCCATCGCCGAACAGGGCGGCGATCCCGCCAAGGTGAATCCCGTGGTGCCGGTGCAGCTGATCGTCGATCATTCGCTGGCCGTCGAATGCGGCGGCTTCGATCCCGATGCGTTCCAGAAGAACCGCGCGATCGAGGACCGCAGGAATGAAGACCGCTTCCACTTCATCGACTGGACGAAGCAGGCCTTCGAGAACGTCGAGGTGATTCCGCCGGGCAACGGCATCATGCATCAGATCAATCTGGAGCGCATGTCGCCGGTCATTCATGCGATCAACGGCGTCGCGTTCCCCGATACGCTCGTCGGCACCGACAGCCACACGCCGCACGTCGATGCGTTGGGCGTCGTTGCGATTGGCGTCGGCGGTCTGGAAGCGGAGAACGTCATGCTGGGCCGCGCCTCGTGGATGCGTCTGCCGGATATCGTCGGCGTGGAACTGAGCGGCAAGCGGCAGCCGGGCATCACGGCGACGGACATCGTGCTCGCGCTGACCGAATTCCTGCGCAAGGAAAAGGTTGTCGGCGCGTATCTGGAGTTCTATGGCGCAGGCGCGGCGAGCCTGACGCTAGGCGACCGCGCGACCATCTCGAACATGGCGCCGGAGTACGGCGCGACCGCCGCGATGTTCTACATCGACCAGCAGACCATCGACTATCTGCGCCTCACCGGCCGCGAAGAAGAACAGATTCGCCTCGTCGAGACCTACGCGAAGACCGCTGGCCTGTGGGCGGATACGCTCACGAACGCGCGCTACGAGCGCATCCTGCGCTTCGATCTGTCGAGCGTGGAACGCAACATGGCGGGGCCGTCGAATCCGCACAAGCGCCTGCCTACGTCGCAACTCGCCGCGCGCGGCATCGCCGGCAAGTGGGAAGAGACGCCCGGCAAGATGCCGGACGGCGCGGTCATCATCGCGGCCATCACCAGTTGCACGAATACCAGCAACCCGCGCAACGTGATCGCGGCGGCACTGCTTGCACGCAACGCCAATGCGCAAGGCCTCACGCGCAAGCCGTGGGTGAAGTCGTCGCTGGCGCCGGGCTCGAAGGCCGTCGAACTCTACTTGCAGGATGCTGCGCTGCTGCCCGAACTCGAAAAGCTCGGCTTCGGCATCGTCGCGTTTGCGTGCACGACCTGCAACGGCATGTCGGGCGCGCTGGACCCCGTGATCCAGCAGGAGATCGTCGAGCGCGAGCTGTACACCACCGCCGTGCTCTCCGGCAATCGCAACTTCGACGGCCGCATTCACCCTTACGCGAAGCAGGCGTTCCTGGCTTCGCCGCCGCTCGTCGTTGCGTATGCGATTGCCGGCACGATTCACTTCGACATCGAGAAGGATGCGCTCGGCACTGGCGCGAACGGTCAGCCTGTGTATCTGAAGGACATCTGGCCCGACGATGCGGAGATCGATGCGATCGTTGCGCAGAGCGTGAAGCCCGAGCATTTCCGCCGCGTGTACGAGCCGATGTTCGCTTTGACGCAGGCAAGCGGCGACGCCATCAACCCGCTGTACGACTGGCGCGGCCAGAGCACGTATATCCGCCGTCCGCCGTACTGGGAAGGCGCGCTCGCGGGCGAGCGCACGTTGCGCGGCATGCGGCCGCTCGCCGTGCTCGGCGACAACATCACGACCGATCATCTCTCGCCGTCCAACGCCATTCTCGCGAACAGCGCCGCCGGTGAATATCTGACGAAGATGGGCCTGCCCGAAGAAGACTTCAATTCGTACGCGACGCATCGCGGCGATCATCTGACGGCCCAGCGCGCGACCTTCGCCAATCCGACGCTCATCAACGAAATGGCCGTGGTCGATGGGCAGGTCAAGAAAGGCTCGCTTGCGCGCATCGAACCCGAAGGCAAGGTCACGCGCATGTGGGAAGCCATCGAGACCTACATGGAGCGCAAGCAGCCGCTCATCATCGTTGCGGGCGCGGACTACGGACAAGGCTCGTCGCGCGACTGGGCTGCGAAAGGCGTGCGGCTCGCGGGCGTCGAGGCGATCGTCGCGGAAGGCTTCGAGCGGATCCATCGCACGAACCTGATCGGCATGGGCGTGTTGCCGCTCGAATTCAAGCCGGGCGTGAACCGCGTGACGCTCGCGCTCGACGGCACCGAGACCTACGACGTGATCGGCGCACGCACGCCGCGCGCCGACCTCATGCTCGTGATCCAGCGCAGGAACGGCGAACGCGTGGAAGTGCCCGTCACGTGCCGGCTCGATACCGCCGAAGAGGTGTCCATCTACGAAGCGGGCGGCGTTCTGCAACGCTTTGCACAGGATTTCCTGGAATCGTCGAAGGCTGCCGCCTGACGCGCCGTCAATTCTTCTAAAGGATTCGATTCACATGGCACACGCACCTCAAATCAGGATCCCCGCGACCTACATGCGCGGCGGCACCAGCAAGGGCGTCTTCTTTCGCCTGAACGATCTGCCCGAGGCCGCACGCGTGCCCGGCGCGGCGCGCGACACGCTGTTCTTGCGCGTGATCGGCAGCCCCGACCCGTACGGCAAGCAGATCGACGGCATGGGCGGCGCGACGTCGAGCACGAGCAAGACGGTGATCGTGTCGAAGAGCACACGGCCCGGTCACGATGTCGATTACCTGTTCGGTCAGGTGTCGATCGATAAAGCCTTCGTCGACTGGAGCGGCAACTGCGGGAATCTTTCGGCGGCGGTGGGTCCGTTTGCCATTGGCGGCGGGCTGGTCGATCCGGAACGCGTGCCGGACAATGGCATCGCCATCGTGCGCATCTGGCAGGCGAACATCGGCAAGACCATCATCGCGCATGTGCCGATGACGAGCGGCGCCGTGCAGGAAACCGGCGACTTCGAACTCGATGGCGTAACCTTTCCGGCGGCGGAAGTGCAGCTCGAATTCCTCGATCCGGCCGCGGAAGAAGAAGGCGCGGGCGGCGCGATGTTCCCGACCGGCAACGTGGTGGACAATCTCGATGTGCCGGGCATCGGCACCCTGAAGGCCACGATGATCAACGCGGGCATTCCGACCATCTTCCTGAACGCCGATGCCATCGGCTACAGCGGCACCGAGTTGCAGGACGCCATCAACGGCGATGAAGCGGCCTTGAAGCGCTTCGAGACCATCCGTGCGCATGGTGCGCTGCGCATGGGGCTCATCAAGAATCTCGATGAAATCGCCACGCGCCAGCACACGCCGAAGGTCGCGTTCGTCGCTCGGCCGGCGGCGTATACGGCATCGAGCGGCAAGCCAGTGGGTGTGGACGATGTGGACGTGCTGGTGCGCGCGATGTCGATGGGCAAGCTGCATCACGCGATGATGGGCACGGCGGCGGTGGCCATCGGCACGGCGGCGGCGATTCCCGGCACGCTCGTCAATCTCGCGGCGGGCGGCGGGGAGCGTCAGTCAGTGCGGTTCGGGCATCCGTCGGGCACGCTGCGGGTCGGCGCGGAGGCGGTGCAGGTGGAAGGCGCGTGGCAAGTCACCAAGGCCATCATGAGCCGCAGCGCGCGCGTGCTGATGGAAGGGAATGTGCGCGTGCCGTTCGAGGGCGCGGACTAAAGCGTCAAGCCTCGTCCGGCAGCAAGGCCAGCAGCAGGCGCCGCAACTCGCGGCCCTCCGCTGCTGTCAGCCTTGCGGTCAGGATGCGCTCCACCTGCTCCACGCGAGGCCGCAGCGTCGCAAGCTGCTTCTTCCCGGCAGGCGTGAGCGACAGCACGTAGCTGCGCTTGTCGACGGGATCGTCGGAACGCTCGATCAGCTCATTGCGCGCCATGCGCGCCACCAGTTCCGCGATGGTCGAGCGGTCCACATCGAGTTCATCGCCAAGCTGACGCTGGTTCACACCCGGCGTCCGTTGCAGGATTTCAAGCGCGGCATACTGCACGCTCGTGATTTCCGCCGACACCTCGCTCTGCCAGACCGCCAGATGCCGCTGCTGCGCGCGCCGCACCAGACTACCGGTGAATCGGGAAAGTGCGGCGGGAAAATGAGTTTGAGCAGGCACGGTTCGACAGGGTTACGCAGTGGAACGGGTTCGGAAGAGAGGGCGCAGGAAGGCGTTCAGTTCGTCGAACGCATCGAGCGGCAGCACATGCGCGACGTATTGATCCGGACGGACCACGATGAGCGCACCCCGTTCGCGATCGATGCCGCGCGCGTCGAAGATATCAGCCGACTCGTCGCGCGTAAATACCTTTTCGTAATCCACCAGACCGTAGCGGCCCTTGCGTGGCAACAGCACCGCATGCAGTTCCTGCAAGCGCACGTCGCGATGCGGAGTCTGCAACACCGCGCGCAGATCGATGACGCTGTCGATGTCGGCATCCGGTGGCGTGACGTCACGCAGCCATGCAGCCAGATGCTCACAGAGCGCATCGAACGCCTGGCCGCTCGCATCCGCGAACGCGTACAGACGCCAGCGGCCATCGGCGAGCGCCGCGTGACCGAGCTGCATCGGCCTGGCATCGGCGATGCGGATCACCGGCGCCGAATGAAAGCGCGTGCCGATCGTGAAGCCGCGCGCCAGCGCTTGATGCGTCGCCTCGCCCGTCAGCGGCCCCGGCCGGTAATGCGTGGCAACGCCCGCCGTATAGCGGCCTGCACGCACGAAATACGCCTGCAACTCCGCCGGATCCACGCCGCCCGCTTCCGGATGCGCCGGATCTTTCGGCGGCGCGGCCATCATCGCGGACCATTCCTTGTCGAAGTCGATCAACTCCTGCGCGACCGGTTGACGTTCGTCGGAATAGGTGCGCAGCAGGCTGGCATCGCTACGGCCTTGAAGAACTGCGCCCAGCTTCCAGCCGAGATTGAAACCATCCTGCATCGACACGTTCATGCCCTGCCCCGCCTTCGCGCTATGCGTATGACAGGCATCCCCCGCGATGAACACGCGTGGTTCGCGCACTGAGCCATCGGGTGTCAACGCATCGTCGAAGCGCTCGGTCAGACGCTGGCCCACTTCATACACCGAGAACCACGCGACCTCCTTCACATCGAGGGTATAGGGATGCAGGATGCGCTGCGCCGTCTCGATGATGCGCTCCACCTTGATCTGCCGGATGCCGTCGCGGTTCTCCGGCGTCACCTCGCCGAGATCGACATAGAAACGCACGAGATAGCCGCCCTCGCGCGGGATGAGCAACAGATTGCCCTTGCTCGCCGATTGAATCGCGGCCTTGAGGCGAATGTCGGGGAAGTCGGTCACCGCCAGCGCGTCCATCACGCCCCATGCATGATTGGCAGCGTCGCCGTTGAGCGTCTGGCCGATGGCCGCACGCACACGGCTTCGCGCGCCATCGCAACCCACGACGTAGCGCGCGCGGACCTTCACCTCTGCACCGGCATGCTCCCCTTCCGTGCGCTTCAGCGTGACGGTGAGGGGATGGTCATGCGTGTCGTCGCGCGTGACATCGACGACTTCGAGCGCGTAATCCGGTTCGAGGCGTTGCGCGGAACGATGCATCAGATCGAGCAGATAAGCCTGCAAGCGCGCCTGGTTCACGATCACGTGCGGAAACTCGGACATGCCGGTTTCGGTATCCTGAACGCGTCCGGTACGACGAATGGCGCCCCGGTCATCGGCATCCGGACGCCAGAAAACCGTTTCATTGACCCAGTACGCTTCGCGCAGCAGACGCTCGCTGAGACCGAAGGCATGGAACATTTCCACGGTGCGGCACGCGACGCCGTCCGCCTGTCCCATCAGCAACGGTCCCGCACGACGTTCGACGATGCGCGTATTGATCGACGGAAACTGCGCCAGCTGGGCTGCGAGCACGAGTCCAGCCGGACCGCTGCCGACGATGAGCACATCCATCGCATCAGGCATCGCAACATGCGGCGCGCCTTCGGCAGCGGGCTCGATGCTCGGGTCATCCGTGCGAAAACCGTTGAGATGAAATTGCATGATGTCTGCCTCCACAAAGTCTCGATTTCTCTGGATCGAAATATACTCCGTATGCCAACTATATCCAAGAATTTATCGGGGCCTTGCGGTTTACCCGAAGAAGGCCGACCTAGTGGCGGTTTTTGAACGACCGGCGCCCGCGCGCCGGTCCGGGATCAGGTCAGATTAGTCGCGGCGCCTTCCTGTGCCGCGTGCCGCATTCATACGCGTAGGCATAGCCGAGCAGCGCGCCCTCGTCCCATTGGCGTCCGACGAAGATCAGACCGAACGGCGAGCCGGATTCGTAGTATCCAGCCGGCACCGCAATGCCCGGCAAGCCCGCGATATTGATCTCGCCGACGGTCGTTTCCTGAATCACTTCCTTGCCGTGCAGCGACGGAAGCTCGCCGCGCATTTGCGGAAATACGAGCGCATCGAGATGATGCTGGCTCATCACGCTGTCGAAGATCGTCAGATAGCGCGCCTTCAGTGCGACGAACTCCGGCATCTCGGGCGGCAGCGACGGATCGGCCAGCGCAGTGCGGAAATCCGCCAGACTATGCAGATAGCGCAACACGCCATTTGGGCCGAACGCATCGTCATCCCGCGTCGCTTCGGCGAATTCCGCGAACGTCTTGAGCGCCGCGTCCTTGCCCAAGCGTTGCAGATACTTCTCCAGATCGTAGGGAATGGATTCGAGTCCACGCGCATCGAAATGTTCGAGCGGCGGCGTCGGCTTGCGCAGATCCGCGAAGCCCGAACCGGCGAACGGATCATCGATCAGCACCGCGCCCAGTTCAACCAGTTCGCGCTGCACGCGTTCATAGAGCGTGGCGGCTTCGTCGGAGAGCGCTTGCGTGCGCCAGCCCGGTCCGTACAGGCCGATGCGCTTGCCCTTCAACGCGTCCGTGGCAAGCGCCGCTGCATATCCTCCTTCAGGCTGATGGCCGACACTGGCCAACGTCTTCGGGTCTTCGCTCGAATAGCCTGCGAGCGCATCGAGGCACAGCGCCGCGTCGCGCACGGTGCGGGCAATCGGCCCTACCACATCGCGATTGCCCGACAGGGGCACGACGCCTGCATTCGGCACCAGCCCGATGGTCGGCTTGATGCCGACGAGGTCTTGCGCCGACGCCGGGTTCTGGATCGAGCCGCCAGTCTCTTCGGCGAGCCCGAGCACCGCCATGCCCGATGCCACCGCCGATGCCGTTCCCGCGCTGCTGCCGCCGGGTGCGCGGTCGGGCATCGGCACGTTGAGGGTCGGGCCTGCCCAGCTATCGTTGGCATGCGTGCCTGTGTGGCTCAGGATGGGCACGTTGGTCTTGCCGAGCAGGATCGCGCCCGCGCGGCGCATGCGTGCGACGACCGGCGCATCGCGTGCGGGCATCAGGTCCACGCCGCCGTGCTTGCTGTATAGCTTCGTCCAGCCTGCCGTGGTCGGAAAGCCGACCATGTCCATCGGATCCTTGATGACGACCGGCACACCGGCGAGCGGCCCCAGCGCTTCTCCATCAGCGCGCCGCCGGTCGATCTCTCGCGCATCGTCGAGTGCGGCGGGGTTCAGGAAAATCAGCGCGTTGTAGCGTCCGTTATCGCGCTCGATCCGCGCGAAGCAGGCCTGCGCCAGTTGTTCCGCCGTGAACGTGCCGGCCTTGAAACCCGCCTGCACGGTTTCGACCGTGAGCGCGTCCAGATCGATATCCATCGCACTGCCTCGTTGCATTCGTGGCTCCTGTTGAAGTAGTGTTCAAACACTCGACGCTCAAAGCTGCACGCCACGCGTGAGCGCGCCATCGACGACGAAATTCGCCCCGCTCACGAAGCTCGCCGCCGGACTCGCAATGAACGCCACCGCGTTGGCAATCTCCTGCGGCCGGGCCATGCGTCCGGTCGGATTCAAAGCGAGCGCGCGTTCGAACAGCGCGGCGTCGTTATGCTCGATCCAGTCCCACACGCCGCCTTCGAAATACACATTGCCCGGCGATACCGTATTCGCGCGAATGCCCTTCGCCGCAAGCTGATTCGCCAGCCCTTGCATGTAGTGAATCAGCGCGGCCTTGAAGACGCCGTAGGGTCCGGCCGCGAAGTCGATCTCGCGCCCCGACACGCTCGATATCGCGACAATGGAAGCCGCCTGGCTCGCTTCGAGAAACGGCATCGCGGCATCGACGAGATTCACGGTGCCCAGCAGATCCGTCTCGAACTCCTTGCGCCACGATTCGATGTCGTTGCCAATAGCAAGCGCGCTCACATTCGCCACGACGATATCCAGCCCGCCCCAGTCCGCTCCAACGCGCGCGACCCACGCCTTGAGCGCGGCGCCATCCGCCACATCGACAGCCGCGCCCGATGCACGCGCGCCGCCCAGTTCGGCCAGCGCCTGCGCGGTGGTTTCGACAGCGGCCGCATCGCGCGCGCAAATGGCAACGTCCGCGCCTTCCGCCGCCAATGTCCGCGCAATCGCCAGCCCGATGCCCTTGGTGCCGCCGGTCACGATCGCCCTCAAGCCCTTCAGTTGCAGGTCCATGTTCGCCGCTCCTGTGCATGTCGGTCAGACGTGGCGACGGCACGCTCACGCTTTCTCGCTACCGTCCCCGGAACTCATGCCGCGCGCAATCTGCAACACTTCGCCCGCCTGGATGACGGAGTGGCAGATGTCGTCGATGGTCACGCGCTTCTCCATTGCCTGCGCGCGCAGCATGTCGTAGGCCTCGCGTTCGCTCACGCGATGCATGATCATCAAGATGTTCTTGGCTTCCTGCAGATGCCGGCTGTCGAGCAATTTCTGTTCGAGTTTCGCAATGCGTTGCGCATGCTGACGCGAGCGCTTCGAGTGATACAGCGCCATCACCACCGTGGAGAGCAGCCCTGACGCGCGCACCGGCGTCGTGACGATGCCGTCCGCGCCGAGCTTGATGGCCTGGTCGATGAAGGTCGGATTCTCGTAGGCCACCACGCAGATGACGGGCGGCGCATCCGGTCCGGACCACTCGCCGCATGGCGCGCGTTCTTCCGGCAGCAGCGCGCGGAACACGAGATCGACGCGTTCGGGCAAGGTGTCGAGCGGCGGCCAGCAGCGCTCCACCTGAAAGCCCATGCGCCGCAGGTGATTCGCGAGCGTCTGGCCGTCGTTGTCGTCCGGATGGAAGACGAGCACCCGCGCATGGCGCTCGAGGATCGAACTGGTGAGGCTCCGCTGGCCTCGGTCCGGGCGCGTGCTCACGTCAGGAGTCCCGTGTGCTCAGCTTCGTGACCCAGTCCCCGAGCGTCTGACGCGTCATGTAGGGATCGGGGCCGACGGCGAACTTCGATTCGCGCAGGATGGTGAACTGGCCGTCAGCAGACGCGCGGCCAACGCGCGGATACAGCGCCATGTGATGATTCACCGGATCGATGCGCACACGGCCTTGCGGCGCATTGAACTCGGAACCGAGCAACTGCGGCATGATGCTCGCGAGCTTGTCGGAGCCTGCGCGCGCGAATGCTTCCGCGAACATGTGCATCTGATAGTAGGCGGCTTCCCAGTTCATGTCGGTGGGCGTCTGCGCGCCGTAGCGCGACTGATGCAGCGCGACCGCACGATGATTCTCCACCGTGTCGATGCTCTGGAAGTAAGGCGCGGCCGTGATGTGACCGGCGGCGCTGCCGGGCTCCATCGCGCGGATTTCCGTCTCCGAGGTATTGAGGCTGCCGATGGGCATGCGGGCCGGGTCGAAGTCGGCGTGCGCGTAGGCGTCGTACAGATACGGCACGGTCTCGCCGATCACCGTGCAGAAGATCCAGTCCGGCGACTTGCGGCGGATGTCGGCGATGACCTGCTCGAACTGCTCGCGCGTGGCATCGAGCGGCAGATAGCGTTCGCCGAGGATCGCGCCTTCGGGATGCTGGAGCAGCAGCTCCTGCATCGTGCGATTGCATTCGTACGGATAGACATAGCTCGACCCGACGAAATACACGCGCGCGCCAAAAGTCTCGGTCATGAAGTCCGCGAGCTGCACGCCGTTCTGATTCGGCGACGCGCCGCTATAGATGATGTTGTCCGAGTACTCGAAGCCCTCGTACATCTGCGCATAGATCAGCAGACGATTGTGCTTTTCGACGACCGGCAGCATGGCCTTGCGGCTCGTGGACGTATAGCCGCCGAAGATGGTGTTGACGCCGTCCTTCAAAATCAGCCGCTCCGCCAGTTCGCGAAACGCGGCCGGGTCGGAGCCGGGGTCGTAGTGCAGCGCAACGAGTTCGCGTCCGCCAATACCGCCGCGCGCATTGATCTCGTCGACGGCGAGACAGGCGCCTCGCCATTGGGACTGCTCGAGCAGCGCGGTCGAACCGCTGGTCGAGCACAACAGGCCCACTCGAATGGGATCGGACAAAGCCATTTCTTGACACGCTCTCTTGTTTGCGCGAAGCCGTGGCCTCGCGCCTGGGTCGTCTGGTGCCGTCTTGTACCGCTGCTTCCGACTGATACGTTACTTCAGATAGTGCTTCGCGACCATCGCGCCAACCGTGTATTTTGGATCGACAAAATTGCCCAGGCGCACGCGGCCCACCTGACTCAGCATCATGTACGCATCCCACTTGTCGAAGCCGTAGTCTGCGGCCATCCACAGCACGAGTTCGCGATAGGCAATGCGCGTGGCATCCTCCAGCGGCCGCGCGCTGCCGATGCTCATCAGCGCATCTTCATTCTCGAGCCTCGGCCAGTCGATCCGCCAGCCCTTGATGAGATCCACGCGCACGGTGGTCGTGCTCTGATACTCGACGGCGGTGCCGCACACTTCGCCATCGCCCTGACAGGCATGTGCATCGCCGATGAACAGGCGTCCGCCCGGCGAGCGCACCGGCAGATAGGTGATGCTGCCCGGCCCCATGTCCGGCACATCCATGTTGCCGCCGTGATTATCAGGCGTGAGCGAGTTGATCGAATCAATTTCCGGGGAAAGACTCAGCGTGCCGATATGCGGTTTGTACGGCAAGGTGTTGCGCTTGCTCCAGTACACGTTCTCCTCGTCGATCTTGATCTTGCGCACCACTTCCGGCAACGGCTCGTTGAGCAGCGCGGTGTAGTCGGTGCCCGTCAGGCCGCCGAAGTTCGGAATCATGCAGCAGAAGCCGTGCGGGTCCGGACCGCGCGGCGCCATCTTCTCGATGTACACCGCAACGACGTCGCCCTTCTCCGCGCCCTCGATCATGATTGGCCCGTTCTGCGGATTGAGGAACGGCACTTGCAAGACCTGCGACGGCTTGTCCGTCTCCTCCTTGATCTTGCCTTCGAAGGCATCGCGCGTTTCCACCACGATGCGGTCGCCCGGCTTCACGTGCAGCACCGGCTCCGAGTACGGACCGATGGTGTAGTGAAAGGTCTTCTGCATCTGCTCGGTGAGATGATGCTCCACCGGTTCGCGGCCCGCGCCTGCGCCGCGCTTCATCATGATCGAGTCCTCAAGCCATTTCATGTCTCGCTCTCCGTCACAGTGCCAGATACTGGCGAATGAGTTGTTCGTCCCCGAGTTGCGCGGGACTCAATGTCTCGACGATACGGCCCTTGTCCATCACGCAGCAGCGTGTCGCGATGCGCTCGACCATGCCCATGTCCTGCTCGACCAGCACCACGCCGATGCCTGTTTCATGCGCGATCTGCTGCAAGGTCTCGCCGATCAGATCGACGATGGAAGGCTGGATGCCCTCGGACGGCTCGTCGAGCAACACCACCTTCGGCGCGCTGATCAGCGCCCGGGCGATGGCGAGCTGCTGCTGTTCGCCGCCGCTCATCGTGCCCGCCTTCTGCGCGTAGCGCTGCTTCAGGATCGGAAAATAGTCGACCACCCGCTCGCGCATCTGCGCGGCCTTCGCCCGGTTCGCCTGCGCGCCGACCTGAAGGTTCTCCGCGACCGTCAGCGCGCCGAAGATCTCGCGGCCCTGCGGCACATAGCCCATGCCCTGCTGCGCCCTCACGTAGGGCTTCTCGTGGCCGATTGCCGTGCCGTCGAGGGTGATCTCTCCGGCATCGAGCGGAACCAGCCCGATGAGCGCACGCATCAGCGTCGTCTTGCCGACGCCGTTGCGGCCGATCAGCGCCAGCACCTCGCCTCGCCCGATGCTGAAAGACACGCCGTTGAGCACGCGTCCGCCGCCATATCCTGCTTCCACGCCCGACACTTCGAGCAACGCGCTCATTTCTTTTTCCCCAGATACACTTCGGCGACATCGTCGCGCGCAAGGATCTCGTCGAGCGGGCCGTCGGCCAGCACGCTGCCGCCGTGCAGCACCGTGACGCGCGACGCGATCTGCTTGACGAAGGTCATGTCGTGCTCGACCACCATCATCGTGAGCCCGGCCGCCGACAGCCGCTTGATGAGCTCACCCGTTGCATGGGTTTCCTCGACCGACATGCCAGCCACGGGTTCATCGAGAAACAGCAGCTTCGGCCGCAGCGAGACAGCCATCGCAATTTCGAGCCACTGCTTCTTGCCATGCGACAGGTTGCGCGCGAGCACGTGTTCCTCGTGCTCCAGCATGAAGCGCTGGAGCAGGTCGTCGAGGCTTTCAGGCCGGTCGTCGCGCGCACGATGCAGCGACAGTTGCAGATGCTGGCGCACGCTGAGATCGGGGAACACGCCGGGAATCTGGAACTTGATGCTCATGCCCAGGCGGATGCGTTCGTGCGGCAGCACATGGCTCATGTCCTCGCCGAGAAACATCACGCTGCCTTCCGATGGCCGATGCTCCCCCGTGATGAGTTTGAAGAAGGTACTCTTGCCCGCGCCGTTCGGCCCGATCACGCAGCGTATCTCGCCTGCGTCGATGCTGAAGTCGATACCGTTGATGACGTGCGCGCCGCCGAAATGCTTCTTGAGTCCGCGTGTTTCCAGCAGCGTGGTCATGACTTGCCCTCCTCGCGCTTGAGACAGGGGCCGCCGTGGCGCGCGCCGCCGCCCGCGCGGCCGGCGAGCCGTCCGAGTTGCCGCGTGACGAAGGGCAGCAGGCCTTCGGGCGCGGCCAGCACGACGATCAGCAGGATCGCGCCGAGCAGGATCAGCGCGTACTGGCTGCCGTACACGGCGAGATTCTGCGAGAGCCAGACCAGCAGCGCGGTGCCGAGAATCGTCCCGCCGATGGTCTTGCGTCCCGACGTCGCCACCCAGATCACCGGCATGGCGGCGGCGGTCAGGCCCATCGTCGACGGGGTGATGTAGGAGCCCCAGATCGTGTATAACGCGCCCGACAGGCCGCCCATCGTGCAGCCGAGCACGAACACGAGCCACTGATGGCGGCGGATGTCGACGCCCAGCATCTCCGCGCGCTGCGGGTTCTCGCGAATGGCGATGAGCGTAAGGCCGAACGGTCCGTCGAGCAGCTTGCGCATGACGGCGTACACCACGATCAGCAGGATCAGCACGAGGTAATAGAAGCTGGCGTTCTCCAGCGTCATCGGGCCGCCCGGCCAGGGAATCGTCAACGGCGTCATGCCGCCCATGCCGTTATAGCCATTGAGCCGCGCCTCGCCGATCGCCCATTGTGGACCCGCGGTCTGCGCCATGAAGGTTTCGAGCACGAGCGTGATCGACAGCGTGACGATGCCGATGAACACGCCCTTGATGCGGCCATAGAAGATCATGTAGCCGATCAGCGCGGCCGCCAGCACGCTGACCACGAGGCCCGCGCCGAGACCGAGCCACGACTGAAACCAGTAATCGCCGTAGTTCAGCGTGAAGATGCCGTAGCTATAGCCGGACAGCCCGAAGAACGCGGTCTGCCCGAACGACAGGATGCCGCCGTAGCCCCACATCGCGGCCAGCCCCATGGCGCTGAAGGCCCACAGCAGGCAATACGCGAGATTGCCGCTGGTCGTTGCATCGACAACGAGTGGCAGGCACAGCGCAACGAGCCACGGAAGCACGCGCAGGATCCGCGCGCAGGCGCCGGGCGCACCGTTGGAAGCCATTCCGGTTTGCTTCATGCAGGCCTCCTAGCGCAGGCGGGTAAAGAGATTGCCGAGGCCTTGCGGCATCAGCCGGATCACGACGATCACCGTTAACAGCAGCCCGATCTGCCCGAACAATTGTCCATAAGAGGCCGTGAGCGCCGTCTGGATGATGGCGAGGACGCCTGCCGCTGGTGTCGTTCCGGCGATCACGTTCGCGCCGCCCACGACCACCGAGACGAAAGCCTGCACGATGAAATTGCTGCCCATGGTGGGCACCGCCGTCATGGTCGGGGCGTATAGCGCGCCGGTCAGGCCCGCGAGCCCCGCGCCGAGCGCGAAGGTCAGCGTATAGAGCCGGTCCGTGCGCAGGCCGAGGCATTGCGCGATGCTCGCGTTCTGAATGGTCGCGCGGGCACACACACCGTAGTTGGTCTTGAAGAACAGCAGATAGAGCCCGAAGAGAATCGCGAGGGCGATGAGCGGCAGCACGGCGCGATACGTCGAGAACGAATATTCGCCGAGCGAAAAGGAACCGAACGGCGTCGCGATGCCTTCCATCGACGGCCCCGCGACGAGCAGCATGGTCTGCTGCACGATGAGGCTGATGGCCCAGGTGGCGACGACGGAATCGAACAGGCGGTCATAGAGATGACGGATCACGAGCCGCTCGACGATCACGCCGGCAAGCGCCGCCGCCAGCGCGCCGAGCAACATCGCGAGTGGCAGCGGCAGGCCGCGCTTCGCCGCGATGATGGTGACGTAGGCGCCGCACATGATGAACTCGCCGTGCGCGAGATTGATCACGCCCATCATGCCGAAGATCACTGCGAGACCGAGCGCCGCGAGCACCAGATAGGCGAAGTTGTCGCCGAACTGGTAGACGAGCGAGTAAAGCGTTGTCAAAGTGGCCATGCATGCTCCACGTTCAGGAAGACCCGCGCGCGCGGCCCCCAGGCAGCGCGCGCCGGCTTTCGGATCAGGACTTCTTGGGCAGGTTCGACGGCGTGTACTGGCGATGATCCGGCTTGTTCGGCAGATCGCAGCCGACCTTGCCGAGCCAGTACGGCTGCACGTCGTCCCATACCTTCGGAATCTCGACGCTGTGGTCTTCCTTCACATGCACCAGATAGATGGTATGGCTCGCGTGATGGCTCTTCGGGTCGATGCAGACCTTGCCTTGCGCGCCTGTCGTGCAGATGTCGCCGCTCTCGAGCGCATGGCGCACCGCATCCTGGTTCGTCGTCTTGGCCTTTTCTACAGCCGCCTTGTAGAGATAGATGGCGTCGTAGGCGTTGGCGGCTTCCTGGTTGATGTACGGTTCGTTCGGGAACTTGGCGTGGAAGCGCTTCTTGAAGTCATTGCTTGCCGGCGAATCCACTTCCTCGACATAGTTCGCCGTCACATACATGTCCTTCAGTGCCGGCGGTTTGAAGCGCTTGTGCTCGTAGGCCTGGCCGACGTTGACCGAGCTGGCCATCGGCAGGTTCAGATGCGCCGACGCCTGCTGCTCGTAATACGACGCCTGGTTCGCGCCGACCAGCAGCGTCACCACGAAGTCCGGCTTGGCCTTCTGGATGTTCTGGATCGTCTGGCCGAACTGCGACACGGACAGCGGGATGAATTCCTCGCCCACCATCGTGCCGCCGTTCTCCTTCACGATGTTGCGCACCCATTCCGCCGAGATCTGCCCGAAGTTGTAGTCGGCGGCGATGGTGTACACCTTCTTGCCGTACTTCTGCATCATCCATGGAATGAGCGTGGAGAACTGCTGCTCGGGCACCGCGCCGGTCACGAAGGTGTTGGTATCGCAGACGCCGCCTTCATACTGGTTGTCGTACCAATAGAGCTGGTGCGCGCGGTCCATGATCGGACGGATGGCTTCGCGCGACGCGCTGGAGAACGCGCCGAAGATCACATCGGGCTTGTCCGTCTGCACGAGACGCCGCGCGAGTTCCTGGAACTTGGTGTTGTCCGACTGCGTGTCGTAGGCGATCAGCGTCACCGGCCGACCCAGGATGCCGCCCTTCGCGTTGATCTCTTCAACGGCGAGTTGGGTGGCGTGGATCTTCGGGATGGTGGCCAATGCGAAGTTTCCCGAAGCGTCTTCCAGCAAGCCGATCTTCACGGGATCGGCGGCGCTCGATGCGAGCGAGGTCAGTGCAAGTCCTGCGGTAAGGGCGAGACGCATCCAGCCCGACGGCTTCAGCAACATGCGGGTTCTCCAGAAGTAGGCGCTTGAACAGGGAAATTCGGACAAAAAAAAGCCCCCTGACGAACGGTCGGTTCGTCAGGGGGCTTCTGTGCCGGGTCCCCGGGCGGACATCTTTGTCGGGCCGCGAGGATGAGCCCAAGTCTAAGGCGCTGAATTTTTGCTTGTCAACCGCAATCAAAAATCAAAATGCGTGAGGTTGCGGATGCGACAGGACTGAATGGGCTGAAGCAACGTGCGAAATCAGGACCCATTCGGCTCAGTAATCCCACAGCACCGGCACGAAGCGGAAGCCTTCCTTGTGCCTCGCAACGTGACCGATCGACGGGAAGGCAACGTGCGCAGCGGCAAGCAGCGCGCCGGTCTGGGCGGCTTCGTCGAGCAGCGCCACACGCACTTCCGCCGCCTTTTCCGGGTCGTGCTCGAAGCCATTCTGCCAATGCGGATGATCGAAGTTGACTTCGAAAATCGCATCGCCGACGAAGGTCAGCCTCTCGCCCTTCGATGCGATGTCCACGACGCAATGACCCGGCGTATGTCCGCCCGTCACGCGCGCCGAGACGCCCGGCGCGACGTTCGTGGTTCGGTCGAAGCGAACCAGGTTTTCGCTGTAGAGCTTCACGAATTTCTCCGCCGCCGCGCGCAGCGCCGGCGGCACCGTTTCCGGCATCACCGTCTTGCTGAAGTCGGGGTTCTTCCAGAACTCGACCTCCTCGGCCGCGACGTGAATGCGCACGTCGGGACGCAGCTTTCCCTTGATGCCATCGACGTTCAGGCCGCCGACGTGATCCATGTGCATGTGCGTAATCACGATATCGGTGAGCGCTTTGAGATCGATGCCGGCCGATTCGAGGCGCATCACGGACTGCCCGGCGCGCGTGAAGTATTCGAAGCCGTCGCCGACGCCCGAATCGATCAGGATCAGTTGCTCGCCGCTGCGCACGAGCGCGATGTTCAGCGCCCAGTCGAAGCGGTCGCGCTGCAGGAAGCGGCTGTCGAACCAGGCGTTGCGATCCGCCTCGCTCACGTTGGTGGACATGGTGGACGTCGGCAGCGGCAGGACGCCGTCGCTGATGAGCACCACATCCACGTCGCCGATACGGACCGCGTAACGCGACGGCACGAGTTCTCCCGAAGCCTGCTTGCCCGGACTCGTGATGACCGGCTGCACATTGCGGGTGGTCTGGCTCATGTTCGCTACTCCTTCTATCGATGGGGAAAGGCCGCACGGAGCGACACTATTGGCACGCTGCGCTTGCGTGCCGATCAGCTGTGCGACGAAGTGTAGTCAGGAGAGGCAGACGCCAGTAGCGTCGCGGAGGGGACCGTGATGTTGTTGCGAGCGCAACAATCGACGAGAGAGGAAAGCCTGAAGAAATACTGCGTGCATCACCCGCGCGGCGACCACGCGCCGCGCTCGAACTCCGACTCGAGAAACTCGACGCACGCCTTCACCCGCGCCGACGTCGCGAGCCGCGCCGGATACACGGCGAAGATATCGGCGGGCTGCGTGACCTCGGGCAGCACCTGGATGAGCCGGCCATCGTCGAGGTACGAACGGACGTTCCAGATCGAGCGCAGCATGATGCCGCGACCCGCCAGCGCCCATTGGACGGCCGCTTCGCCATCGTTCGATGCAAGCGCGCCGCTGACCTTCACGCGCACGTCCGCGCCGTCCACGGCGAAACGCCACACGCCGAACGGATGATCGCGCTCCTTGATGCACAGGCATTCGTGCGCCTGCAATGCTTCGATGCTGTCCGGCGTGCCACGGGCGCGCAGATAGTCCGGTGACGCGCACAGGATGCGGTGATTCATCGCGAGATGCCGCGCGATGAGATGCGGCGCGATGTCGTTGCCCACGCGGATGTCGAGGTCATACCCTTCGGCCGCCACATCGACGATGCGGTCGAACAGGTCGAGCCGCACGTTGAGTTGCGGATGCGTCTCGATGAAGCGCGCCAGCACCGGCGCGACCACGCGCCGTCCGAAGCCGAAGCTGCTCGAAATGCGCAGCATGCCGCGCGGCGCGTGCTTGACGCCGGAGACGTCGTCGATCAGTTGATCCGCATCGTCGAGCAGTTGCTGCGCGCGCCGGTAAAGACGCTCGCCTGCTTCGGTCAATGCGACGCGCCGCGTCGAGCGAAACAGCAAGGGCACATCCAGCGCGCTTTCGAGCAACTGGATGCGCTTGCTGACATACGCAGGCGACACCGACAGAAAGTCGGCCGCAGCGGCAAAGCTCGCCTTCTGCGCGACAACATGGAAGACCCGCAGATCGTTCAGATCGACATGACGGTTCAATCGAGCCCGCCCTCGCACACGTACTTCACGGAGAGATAGTCGTCCAGCCCATAGCGCGAGCCTTCACGGCCATAACCCGATTCCTTCACGCCGCCGAACGGCGCCGCCTCGCTCGACACCGCGCCTTCGTTCGCACCGACCACGCCCGCTTCCAGTTGTCCGGCCACGCGATGAATGCGCCGCGCATCGCGCGTGTAAAAGTAAGCGGCGAGACCATAAGGCGTGTCGTTCGCCGCGCGGATCACGTCTTCCTCGCGCTCGAAGCGAAACAGCGGCACGACCGGCCCGAAGGTCTCCTCGCAGCACACCGCCATGCCGTCGCGGGCATCGAGCAGCACGGTCGGCGCATAGTAGTTCGGACCGAGCGCATCGAGCCTGCGACCGCCGGTCAGCACGCGCGCGCCGTGCGAGAGCGCGTCGTCCACGTGCCGCGCAATCTTCTCGACCGCGCGCGCATTGATCATCGGGCCGATCTGCGCGGCATCGTCGGTAGCGGGGCCGACTTTCAGCGCCGCCACGCGCTCGCCCAGCTTGCGCGCAAACGCTTCGTAGACTCCCGACTGCACGTACACGCGATTCGGACACACGCAGGTCTGGCCACCATTGCGGAACTTCGAGGCCATGAGCCCTTCGATGGCGGCATCGAGATCGGCGTCATCGAACACGATGAACGGTGCGTTGCCGCCCAGTTCCAGCGACAGCTTCTTCAACGTATCCGCCGACGCCCGCGCGAGATGCTTGCCCACCGCCGTCGAGCCGGTAAAGGTGATCTTGCGCACGCGTGCATCGGCGAGCCAGTCGGCCACCGCTGCAACGCCGTGTTCGCGCGAAGCCGCGATCATGTTGAGCACGCCATTGGGCACGCCGGCTTCGAGCGCCAGTTGCGCGAGCGCCAATGCGGTAAGCGGCGTGTCCTCGGCGGGCTTTGCAACCACCGTGCAGCCCACGGCGAGCGCGGGCGCGATCTTGCGGGCGATCATCGCGAGCGGAAAGTTCCATGGCGTGATCGCCGCGACAATACCGATGGGTTCCTTCACCGCGCTCATGCGCTTGCCGCGCTGCTGCTGCGGAATGAGGTCGCCGTAGACGCGCGGGCCTTCCTCCGCGAACCATTCGATATACGACGCCCCGTAGCGCACTTCGCCGCGCGCTTCAGCCAGCGGCTTGCCCTGCTCGGTGGACATGATGCGCGCGAGATCTTCCAGGTTTGCGAGGATCAGCCCGTGCCAGCGGCGCAGGATGGCCGCGCGCTCGCGCGGCAAGGTCGCGCGCCAGGCGGGCAACGCGTGGGCGGCGGCATCGGTGGCGGCGTGTGCATCGGCTGCGGTGCTGTCGGGGACTTCTGCAAAGCGATCGCCATTCGCGGGATTGATGACCGGATAGCGTCCGCCTTCGGCCGCCCCGCTCCATTTACCGTCGATCAGATTGCCCGTGCGCACGAGCTCCGGTCGCGTCAGTTCGAGAAACATTGAATGTCCTTGAGATAAGTGCCGTGTTCAGTTTCAGCCGACTTCATTCGGCCCGCGCGAACACGGTGCCGGATTCGTGCATCGCGTCGATCTGTGCGTCGGCATAACCGATCTCGCGCAGCACTTCACGCGTGTGCTGGCCGAGCAAGGGCGCCGCCAGTCCCGATTGCGACGCATTGCCGTTCGAGAAACGGATCGGCAGGCCAATGCCTTTCACGTCGCCCGCGAGCGGATGGTGCGACTCCACTACCATGCCGCGCGCCTGCGCCTGCGGATGTTCCAGCGCCTGCGAGACATCGAGCACCGGACCGGCGGGCAGGCCCACTTCATCGAACGCGCGAATCCATTCGTCGGTCGTGCGCGTCATCAGACGCTCGGTCAACAGGCGCACCAGTTCGTCGCGATTGGCCATGCGCCCGGCGTTGTCGGCGAAGCGCGGGTCGGCGGCGAGCTGCGGCATGTCGAGCACCGACAGCAGACGCTCATAGTTGCTCTGGTTCGCCGCACCGATGTTGATCCAGCCGTCCTTCGATGCAAACACCTGATACGGCGCGCTCGTCGTGTTGGCCGAGCCCATCTTCTTCGGCAAGGTGCCTTGCGCGAACCAGCTTGCGGCAGGCCAGTACATCTGCTGCAACGCCGCTTCGAACAGCGAGGTATCGACGATCTGTCCTTCGCCCGTCTTCAGCTTGTGCGTGTAGGCCGCCGAGATGCCGAGCGCGGCGAGGATGCCCGCGTTGATGTCCGCGACCGGCGAGCCCGCCTTGACCGGCGGCCGGCCTTCCTCGCCGGTGAGGCTCATCATGCCGCTCATGCCTTGCGCGATCAGATCGAAGCCGCCCTTGCTCGCCCAAGGACCGGTGCGTCCGAAGCCCGAGATGCAGCAATAGATGAGACCCGGATTGATCTGCTTCAGCGTGTCGTAGCCGAGACCGAACTTCTCCATCGTGCCTTCGCGATAGTTCTCCGTCACGACATCCGCGCTTTCCAGCAGCTTGCGCAGCACATCGCGCGCGCCTTCGGTCTTGAGATTGAGGCCGATGCCCCGCTTGTTGCGATTCACGATCATGAACGATGCGGATTCGCCGTTATCGAGCATCGGCGAGAAGCGCCGCGAGTCGTCGCCATGCGGAATCTTTTCCACCTTGATGACTTCCGCGCCCATGTCGGCGAGCATCATGCCGCACACCGGTCCCGACATGATGTGCGCCAGTTCGATCACGCGCATTCCGCTCAGAGGTCCTGCCATGTCTGTCTCCTTTCAGGTCGATTCGCTTGACTTGTTTGCTTCAGGCTGCGCGCCGGTCCACGCCGCCTGCGGCGAGCCGGCGTTCGCGCGTGACGATCAGCACCAGCGCCGCGCCGAGCGCAAGGCACGCGCCGACGACGATCAGCGCCACGTCGGTGCGGCCCGTCACCGTGTTCAGATAGCCGATGAGATAAGGCGCGACGAAGCCCGCCAGATTCGCGATGGCATTGATGAGCGCGATGCCCGCGGCGGCCGTGACACCGGTCAGCAGCGCGGTGGGCAGGCCCCAGAATAGCGCGGGAATCGAGTACACGCCCATGTTGGCGACGCACAGCGCGAACACGCCGAGCGCCGGCTGACGCTGCCACACGACACACAGCGCAAAGCCCACCGCAGCCGTGACATAGGCGATGGTCAGGTGCCAGCGCAAGTCGTTGCGGCGGCTCGAACTGAGGCCCATCAGCACCATTGCGACGATCGCACAGGCGCTCGGAATCGCCGTCAGCAAACCGATGCTCAACGCATCCTTCACGCCCATGCGCTGCACGAGTGTCGGCATCCAGAAGCTGATGGCATAGAGGCCCATCGTGAAGCCGAAGTAAATGGCGATCAGCGCCCACATGCGCCCGCTTGCCAGCAGCGCGCCGAAGCCGGTCTCCAGCTTGTGACGGTTCTCGCTCGCGAGCACGGTTTGCAGATGCCGCTTTTCATCGTCCGAGAGCCAGGTTGCGCTCGCGATGCTGTCGTTCATGCGGAACCAGATATAGACACCGAGCAGCACGGTCGGAATGCCTTCGCAGAGGATCAGCCATTGCCAGCCCCGCAGGCCGCCGAGGTCGCTCATGTAATGCAGGATCGCGCCGGACACGAGACTGCCGAACAGCCCCGACGATGCGAGCGCCACATAGAACACGCCCCACGCCCGGCTGCGCCGCGCACCCGGATACCACTGGCTCATGTAATAGATGGCGCCAGGAATGAAGCCCGCTTCGGCGAGACCGAGCAGGAAGCGCATGACGTAGAACTGCATCGGCGTGCGGACGAAGATGGTCGCGCACGAGAGCAGGCCCCAGGTCAGCATGATGCGCGAGATCCAGCGGCGCGCGCCGACCTTGTGCAAGATGATGTTGCTCGGCACTTCCAGCAGGAAATAGCCGATGAAGAAAATGCCCGCGCCGAAGCCATAAACCGCGTCGCTGAAATGCAGGTCGCTCGCCATCTGCAACTTGGCGAAGCCCACGTTGACGCGGTTCACATAGGAAAAGAAAAACGCCAGCATCAGGACCGGAAGTATCCGCGTGGATATCTTCCGGAAGAGCCGGTTCTCATCGATTGCCTGCATGTTCGTCTCCTGGGTTTTCTTTATGATCATGCGTTGGGAAAGGCTTATTTCATGGCACGTCCACTCGATACACGCGCTGGCAGGTGCCTGCAAACAGCGCGCGCAGTTGCGTGTCGGTGGCGTCGGGCAGCGCGGCGGTTACATCGGCGATCATCTGCGTGAAGCTTGCGGAGAGACCGCCTACCGGCAGGTTGCTCGCGAACATCGCGCGCCCATAGCCGAACATCTCCACGGCTTCGCGCACCACGCGCCGGTTGCTGGCGCTGTCCCATACGCCGCCCTTCAGCCCGAGTTCGGAAACCTTGAGAACAACGTTCGGGCAATCGGCGAGCGCCTGCATGCCGCGCCGCCATACCGTCAGCCCCGCGTCCGATCGATCCAGCGGCAAGCCGAGATGATTCAGCACGACCGTGGTCCCCGGAATGCCGCGCACCACTTCAGCCGCTTCCTCCAGATGCCAGAACGGCACGCGCAAGTCCCACGACAGACCGAAGCGTTCGAGCAATGCGAGGCCGCGCAGCCAGGCGTCGTCCTGCATCGTGCCGGGCTGGCCGCGCACGCTCGAAGCAGCATCCGGCGCCGTCACCGGCTTCGAACGCACGCCGCGCACGAGCGGATGCGCGGCATGCGCCGCGAGCACCGCTTCGCAATCGTCCTGGATAAAGTACACATGCGCGACCGCCGCGCACGGCAAGCCTTCACGCGCCTTCAACCGCGCGAGGAAATCGTTCTCGCGGGTCTGCTCGCTGCGGGCGCGCTCGGCTTCCATGTGCACCGTGCCGATCACGTCGAAGCCCGCCGTCGCCGCGCGATAGTCCGCAGGCAGGAAGTCACGGCAGATCGCGCGGTAATCGCCCAGGAAGAAGTCCGGGTTGTACGCGTCGGTCAGCCACGGATAGTGGCCGTCGGTGAGATCGAAGAAATGATGGTGCGCGTCGAGGATCGGCAAGTCGAAGCCCAGTGCATTGCGCGGCGCATCCGCTGCCTGCATCACGCGGCCTGCTCGACGTGGCCCGCGAGCAGCGCGATCAGTTCCGGCACCGGCGTGTGTTCGCCGCCTTCGGTCACGGCCTGTTGATAGACCTCGCGCACCGCGCTTGCCGCCGTATGCGCCGCGCCGACTTCACCCGTCATCGCGACGTAATAGCTCATGTCCTTCAGCGCATTCGACATCGAGAAACGGAAGCCGGAACTGTCCGCCGATTCGATGAAAGGCCGCAGCCGCTTGAACACGACGCCGTCGCCACCGCCCGCCGCCAGCACGCTGATGAGCACATCAGGGGACACGCCCGCCCGGTTCGCGCAGGCGGCGGCTTCGGCCAGCACGGCCGAGAAGCCCAGCGAGACGAAGTTATGCAGCAGCTTGAGGCGATGCCCGGACGACGCCTCGCCCGCATACACGATGTTCTCCGCAAACGTCTGCAAGAGAGGCAGGCATTCGTCGAACACGGCACGCTCGCCGCCGACGATCAGATTGATGCGGCCTTCGGCGGCCTCCTTTGGCGTGCGCGTCATCGGCGCATCGAGGAAGCGCGCGCCGGCGTCCTGCACCGCCGCCGCAATGCGCACGGTCGATTCGGGAATCGCGGTAGAACAGTCGATGACCACCGTCCCCGAGCGCAACGCTTCCAGCACGCCATGATTGAACAACACGTCTTCCACTTGCGGCGTGCCGGTGACGCACAGGATCAGCACGTCCACGGATGCGGCCAGTGCCTTCGGATCAGCCGTGGAGCGCGCACCGGCCGCGCACAGCGCATCGAGCGGCTGGTTGCCCGGATGCTCCAGCACGCTCAGCGCATAACCATGCTTCTGGATATTGCTCGCGATGCCGAGTCCCATCATGCCCACCCCGATCACGCCAATCTGCTTCATGCCATCTCCTGATTTATGTTTGCCGATGCATGCGACGCGGCTGACTCGCATCGCTCAAGTCATAGTACAAATTTATACGACACATTTGTCAAGCGAATTTCTCGGCGATGCTATGATCGAATGACCCGAACTCATCGCTTCCGATCATGCAAGACGCCAGGATGAACAACGACGAGTCCACCCTCGCCGACCGCGTGACGCGGCTGCTGGTGGATCAGATCCGCAGCGGCTATTACCCGGTGAATGCAAGGCTGCCCACCGAAAAATTCATGACCGAGCAGTACGGTGTGAGCCGTACGGTGGTGCGCGAGGCCATCTCGCGACTCAAGTCCGAGGGCCTCGTGGACACGCGCCAGGGCAGCGGCACCATCGTGCTCGATCCGAAGGCCGCGCAGGTGTTCCGCCTCGCGCGCGACGAAGTGAATCCGGCGGCGGGCGTGGTGCGCATCATCGAGTTGCGGCGCGGCATCGAGGCGGAGATGGCGGCGCTGGCCGCCGAGCGACGCACCGTGGCGCAGATGAGCGTGATCCGGCGCGCGCTCAAGGCTATCGACCGCGCCGTGGCCGAAGGCGGCGACGGCGTCGAGGCGGACCTCGAATTCCATCTGGCCATTTCGCGCGCGGCGGGCAACCCCTATTTCACTGAACTCCTGTCGATGCTGACGCACGCGCTCCAGGACGCCATCCGCATCACGCGAACCAACGAAGCGCGCCGCGCCGATCTCGCCGACGACGTACGCGCGGAACACGAAGCCATCGCCGCTGCTATCGAGGCGCGCGATCCCGACGCCGCGCGCCACGCGGCTCACGCGCACATGCAGCGCACTGCCGTGCGCATCCAGCAAGTGGATCGCAGCTTCTGGAGTGGCGACCGTGGCGCGGCCGCGCAGCGGCTGTCGCGCGCGCGGCTCGATACAGTGATCGAAAAGCCGACGCGCGGCACGAAGGGGTGAATCAAAGCAGCGTCACTCGCCGACCCAGACCGGCGGGCGCTTCTCCGTGAATGCCGCAACGCCTTCATGAAAGTCGCGGCTGCCATAACACTCGCGCACCAGATCGTCGCCTTGCAACGGCAGTGCGGCGAGCATCCGCGAGATGGATTGCTTGGTCACGCGCATGGTGACCGGCGCGTTGCGAGCCAGTCGATCCACATGCACAGCGGCACGCGCATCGAGTTGATCCGGCTCGCAGCATTCAAAGACAAACCCTGCGGACAGCGCCTCTTCCACGTTCAGCATGTCGCCCAGCACGAGCATGCGCTTGGCCCGCCCGATGCCGAACTCCGCGACGAGCCGCGCCGTATTGCCGATCGCGAGGCAGTTGCCCAAGGTACGCGCAATGGGCACGCCGAACTTCGCGCCGGGCGTCGCGATGCGCAGGTCGCAACACGCGGCAATCGCCAGCCCGCCGCCCACGCACCAGCCATCGACGATGGCGAGCGTCGGCATCGGCAACGCATCGATGCCGCCGAGAATGCGCTCGATGCGATGCTCGTAGTTCACGCCGTCCTCGCCGCTTTCGAACGCGCCGAACTGGCGAATGTCGGTGCCCGCGACGAAGGCCTTACCGCCCGCGCCGCGAAACGTCACCACGCGCACTTCGCGTGATGCGGCAAGCCGTTCGCAGATCGCTTCGAGCTGCTCGTACATGTGCCAGGTCATCGCGTTGTGCGCCGTCACGCGGTCGAACACCACGTGCGCCGCCGCGCCCTCGATGACGAGACGGACTTCGCCGTCGCCGCTTGCATCGGTCTGAGTCATGCCGTGTCCCCGTTGTCGATGATCCGCTTCAGCCGAGGCGCGCAAGCACCGCGCCGCCCACTTCGCTCGTGCTGGCCTGGCCGCCGAGATCGCCGGTATGCGGGCCGTCCTTCAGCACGTCGGTGATGGCAGCGAGGATCGCGTCGTGCGCCTGCTGTTCTCCGAGAAACTCGAGCATCATCGCGGCGGACCAGATCATCGCGATCGGATTGGCGATGCCCTTGCCCGCGATATCCGGCGCGGAGCCGTGCACCGGTTCGAACAGCGACGGGAAATCGCGTTCCGGATTCATGTTCGCCGAAGGCGCGATGCCGATGGTCCCCGTACAGGCCGGACCCAGGTCCGAGAGAATGTCGCCGAACAGATTCGTGGCGACGACCACGTCGAAGCGGTCCGGACTGAGCACGAAGCGCGCGCACAGGATGTCGATGTGCTGCTTGTCCCACGTCACGTACGGATACTGCGCGGCCACTTCGGCGGCGCGCGCGTCCCACCATGGCATGCTGATCGAGATGCCGTTGCTCTTGGTGGCCACCGTGATCTTCTTCGCGCGGCTCTGCGCCAGATCGAAGGCGAACTTGAGCACGCGTTCCGAGCCCTTGCGCGTGAAGATGGAGGTCTGCGACACGAACTCGCGTTCCGTGCCTTCGTACATCACGCCGCCCACCGACGAATACTCGCCCTCGGTGTTTTCCCGCACGATCATGAAGTCGATGTCGCCTGCCTTGCGCTTCGCCAGTGGCGAGGGCACGCCTTCGAACAGGCGCGCGGGACGCAGGTTGATGTACTGGTCGAACTCGCGGCGGAACTTGAGCAGCGAGCCCCACAGCGAGATATGATCCGGCACCTTCGCGGGCCAGCCCACCGCGCCGAAGAGAATGGCGTCGCAGGCTTGCAGTTGCGGCTTCCAGTCGTCGGGCATCATCTGGCCGTGGGCTTCGTAGTAATCGCAACTGGCCCATTCGATGTGCTCGTATTCCAGCGCGATGCCGAAGCGTTTGCTCACGGCATCGAGGGCGCGCAGCGCTTCGGGCATCACTTCCACGCCGATGCCGTCTCCCGGAATCACGGCGATGCGATAGGACTTGCTCATGCTGCTCGTCTCCTTGACAGGTCGATGGTGGCCATTCTAGTCGCCGCGCGTCCGCGCTTCGACCGCATAACGGTGAAGTGATTCTGCACGAAGTGTGAATAATCGGCTGACGGCGTCGCGGTGTGCGCGCGCTAGAATCGGCACGTTCCTTTCATCAGGCAAGCCATGACGCGCCGCTCCGACCGCATCCAGTTCGACCTGAAGACGCTGCGCCTGTTCGAGGCCACCGCGGAACTGGGCGCGATCACCAAGGCCGCCGAACGCCTTGCGCTGGCGCCCGCCGCCGCATCGCGACGCATCAGCGAGATGGAGACGCAACTCGGCGTCGCGCTGTTCGAGCGCCGTCCGCATGGCATGACCCTGACCGACGCGGGCCGTGCGTTGCTGGCTCATGCGCGCAGCATGATTCACACCGCCGAGCGCATGCACGAGGACGCCGCCGCGTTCCGGCAAGGCGCGCGCGGCGTCGTGAAGATCGCGGCGTGT
Source organism: Caballeronia sp. LZ035 (assembly GCF_031451175.1). Lineage (NCBI taxonomy): Bacteria > Pseudomonadati > Pseudomonadota > Betaproteobacteria > Burkholderiales > Burkholderiaceae > Caballeronia > Caballeronia sp. LZ035. The sequence goes on along the minus strand of NZ_JARUXS010000002.1, from coordinate 372,288 downwards.
ACCTCGGCGGTATTGCAGTTCCTCGCTGAAGACGTGCAGCGCTGCCACGCGGCGCATCCGGGTATCGACATCGACTTGCAGGAAGCCAACAGCCACGGCGTGATGCAGGCGCTCACGCGCGGGACCGTCGATATCGGCATCTACGAGGCTTCGCTCGGACGGCTCGATCTGCCGACCCGGCCCTATCGCGAGGACCGGCTGGTCGTACTGACCACCGCCGACCACGCGCTCGCCGCGCACACCGAAGTCCGCGCCGCCGAACTGCTCGACTACGACGTGATCGGCCTCACAGCAGGCTCGGCCATCTCGATCGCGCTCAGCCGTCTCGCGAGCCAGATGGACCGCAGCTTGCACATGCGCATTCGCGTCGGCAGCTTCGACAGCATGACGGCGATGGTCGCGGCGGGCGTCGGCATTGGCGTGATGCCGCTGGGCGTGGCGCGCGTGCTGGCCGGCGGCAAGCGCTTTCGCATCCTGCCGATAGAAGGCGCGTGGCCCGTGCGCCAGATGCTGCTGTGCCATCTTCCGGCCGATGAACTGTCCTCCTCCACCCTCGCCGTGCTGGACCTGCTGGCGCAGCCGGTTTCGCAAAAGGCGAAACCTGCGTAAGCCAATGAGCGATGGCGTGGGCGCGTGTTTGTCCTTAACGTAAGGACTTTCCGCTCGCAAGAAGCGGAGCGTTCCCACCGTCATCGCCGGAGCTTCATGACTTCCATTCCCGTACGCATCGCGCTCAGCATCGGCGACCCCGCCGGTATCGGCGCGGAGATCATCGCGCGTCTGCTGGCGGATCCCGCCACGCGCCAACGTGCCCACGTCACGCTGATCGGCAATCGCGACGCCCTCGTCCGAGGCGCCGCCGCCGCGAATGTGCCGGTCCCCCAGGCCAGCGACTGGCTCACGATCCTGCCGTGGGCCGGCAGCGACACGGTGTTCGAGCCGGGTGTCATCAGCGAGGCGAGCGGCCGCTTCATGCTCGATTCGTTGCGCCTCGCCGTGCAGCAGGTCACCGAAGGTCATGCCGATGCCGTGTGCTTCGGCCCGCTCAACAAGAGCGCGTTGCGCGCGGGCGGCATGCAGGAAGAAGACGAGATGCGCTGGTTCGCGAAGCTGCTGGACCATCGCGGCGTGTGCGGCGAACTCAACGTGCTCGATCCGCTGTGGACCGCGCGCGTGACCTCGCACATTCCGCTGCGCGAAGTGTCCGAGCGGCTTTCGCCGGAAGCGGTGGCGGACGCCATCGGCATGCTCACGACGGCGCTGCGCGCGGCGGGCGTCGCGGAGCCGCGCATCGGCGTGTGCGGACTCAATCCGCATAACGGCGATCACGGCAACTACGGCAGCGAGGAGACCGACATCATCGAGCCGGGCATGCGTCTCGCCGCTCAACGCGGCTGTGCGTCCACCGGCCCCTATCCCGCCGACACCATCTTCCTGCGCGCCCGCGCCGGCGAACTGGACGGCATCGTCACGATGTATCACGACCAGGGGCAGATCGCGACCAAGCTGCTCGGCTTCGAAGTGGGCGTGACCGTGGAAGGCGGCCTGCCGATTCCAGTGACGACGCCTGCCCACGGCACCGCGTACGACATCGTCGGACAGGGACGCGCGAGCGGCACCGCCATGGCGCGCGCGTTCGATCTCGCCTGCCGCATGGCGCGCTCGACGCAAGCAGCCACCGCCTGACCAAAGCAAGTGTGAAAAAAGACCGGCGGCGCACGCACGCGCCGACACGGTCATCGCATCTGGAGGAGACATGGATTCGCAATCGCTGCGCACACCGCGCACGCAGGTTCAAAAGGTCGTGCTCGCGCTACTCTGCGCGATGTCGTTCATCCTCTATCTCGACCGCGTGAATCTCGCCGCGGCCGCCGGGCCGATCAAGGCCGAGCTGGGGCTGTCCAACACCACGCTCGGTGTCGCGTTCTCGGCGTTCGGCTATACGTATGCGATCTTTCAGATTGTTGGCGGCTGGCTCGCCGATCGCATGGGCGCGCGCCGCACGCTGTTCGTCTGCGGTGCGATCTGGGTGGTCGCGACCATCGCCACCGGCATGGTCGGCGGACTGGCCTCGCTGTGCGCGGCGCGGCTGTTGCTCGGCATCGGCGAAGGCGCCGCGCTGCCCGCGCAGGCCCGCGCCATCGCCAACTGGTTTCAGATGAAGGACCGCGGCTTCGTGCAGGGCATCACGCACTCGTCGTCGCGGCTCGGCAATGCCGTTGCGCCGACGCTCATCGCGCTGCTCGCCACGCTCTATTCATGGCGCCTGTCGTTCGTGATCGTCGGCGTGCTGACGGCCATCTGGATCGTCGTGTGGGTCTGGTACTACCGCGACGATCCGCGCGCGCACCGGCGCATCAACGAAGCCGAACTCGCGCTGCTGCCGCCCGCCGCCGATCCTTCGCAGGTGCGCGCCGCGACACCCTGGCGACGCATCTTCGGCCGCATGACGCCGACCATCTTCGTGTACTTCTGCCAGGTCTGGAGCAATACGCTGTTCTTCAGCTGGGTGCCGCTGTTCTTCCTGCATGGCTATGGACTCAACCTGAAGGAGTCGGCCATCTTCGCGTCGGGCGTGTTCCTCGCGGGCGTGGTCGGCGACGTGACGGGCGGCTTCCTCAGCGACCGCGTGCTCAAGCGCACCGGCAGTCTCAGGAAGGCGCGTCAGGGTGTCATTGCTTTCAGCCTGCTGGGCGCGCTCGGCTTCATGATTCCGGTGATGCTGAGCCGCGATCTGACGGTGGCCACCACCTGCCTGTCCGGCGCGTTCTTCATGCTCGAACTCACGGTGGGCCCGATCTGGGCCGTGCCGATGGACATCGCCCCGCTCCACGCCGGCACCGCGAGCGGCATGCTCAACACGGGCGCGGCGCTCGCGACGATCATCTCGCCGGTCGTGTTCGGCGTGGTGATCGACGCCACCGGCAACTGGAGCCTGCCGTTCGTGGGCTCGCTGCTGTTCCTGCTGCTGGGCGCGTTGATGACGCTCAGGATTCACCCGGACCGCACGATCGACAATGCGCCCGAGCGGCATGGGCTGGACAGCGACGATCCGGCGGGTGCGGTCGGGCGGTCGGGCTGAGCACGTCACGAAAGCCGACGCACGCCCGCAAGTTTGCCGATTTTCGATAACGCTCGACGGGCTGCCCTGCTTAACATGGACTGAACGCGACCAGTCCAGGAGCACCCGTTGAGTCATGCAGAAACCATCGGCCATCGAACCTGGCGCTTCGCCGATCTGAAAACCCTGCTGGCAAAGGCCAGTCCCTTGCGTTCGGGCGACCAGCTCGCGGGCATCGCCGCGGCGAGCGAGGAAGAGCGCGTCGCCGCGAAGCACGCGCTGGCCCGCGTGCCCCTGCGCGCGTTCCTGAACGAGCCGCTGATTCCGTACGAACAGGACGAAGTCACGCGCCTGATTCTCGACGGGCATTCGCCCGCCGCCTTTGCCGAGATCGCTCATCTGACGGTCGGCGACTTTCGCGACTGGCTGCTGAGCGCATCGGCCGACACGGCGGCGCTCACGCGCATCACCGATGGCCTCACGCCCGAGATGGTCGCCGCCGTCTCCAAGCTGATGCGCAACCAGGACCTCATCGCGGTGGCGCGCAAGCGTCCGGTCGTCACGCGCTTTCGCAATACCATTGGACTGCCGGGGCACATGTCGGTGCGCCTGCAGCCCAATCATCCGACCGACGATGTCAAGGGCATCGCCGCCTCCATGCTCGACGGCCTCATGTACGGCTGCGGCGACGCCGTCATCGGCATCAATCCCGCCACCGACAGTCTCGCCGCCATCACGACGCTGCTCGTCATGATCGACGAGTTCCGCGAACGCTTCCAGGTGCCCACGCAATCCTGCGTGCTCACGCACGTGACCAACACCATCAGCGCGATAGAGAAAGGCGCGCCGGTGGACCTCGTGTTCCAGTCGATTGCCGGCACCGAGAAAGCCAATGCAAGCTTTGGCATAACGCTCGCGCTGCTGCACGAAGCCTTCGATGCCGCGCGCTCGCTGCAACGCGGCAGCGTAGGTAACAACGTGATGTATTTCGAAACCGGCCAGGGCAGCGCGCTCTCGGCGGATGCGCATCATGGCGTCGACCAGCAGACCTGCGAAGTGCGCGCCTATGCGGTGGCGCGCCGCTTCGAACCGCTGCTCGTCAATACGGTGGTGGGCTTCATCGGCCCGGAGTATCTCTACGACGGCAAGCAGATCATGCGCGCCGGGCTGGAGGATCATTTCTGCGGCAAGCTGCTCGGCGTGCCGATGGGCTGCGATATCTGCTACACCAATCACGCCGAAGCGGATCAGGACGACATGGATGTGCTGCTCACGCTGCTGGGCGTGGCGGGCATCAACTTCATCATCGGCGTGCCGGGCGCGGACGACGTGATGCTCAACTATCAGAGCACGTCGTTTCATGACGCCCTCTACGCGCGCGACGTGCTCGGCCTGAAGCGCGCGCCGGAGTTCGAGGCGTGGCTCGAAGCCATGCGCATCACCGATGCGCGCGGCGCGCTGCTGGAAACCGCATCGCGCGTGCCGCTGCTCGAATGGATGGCGCACGAATGAGCGACGACGTCATCGGCAATTCCTGGGCGGCGCTGCGCGCTTTCACGCAGGCGCGCATCGCGCTCGGGCGGGTGGGCAGCGGGCTGCCGACTGCGCCGCTGCTCGCGTTCCAGCTCTCGCACGCGCAGGCGCGCGACGCGGTGCATCATCCGCTCGATGTCGCCGCGCTGCGCGCGCGTCTCCACGATGCGGGCTTCACGGAGGTGATCGACGTACACAGCGACGCACCCGATCGCGCGCATTATCTGCGCCGCCCTGATCGCGGCCGGCGTCTGGCCGACGCGAGCCACAGCACCCTCGCTGACGCGCCGAAAGACCACGACGTGCTGTTCGTCATCGCCGACGGCCTGTCCGCCTTTGCCGCTTCGAGACAGGCCGTGCCCTTGCTTCAGGCGGTCCACACACGCCTCGCGGGCTGGCGCATCGGTCCCGTGGTCATCGCACGGCAAGGCCGCGTCGCCCTGGGCGACGAGATCGGCGAACGCTTGCGGGCGCGCATCGTCGTGATGCTGATCGGCGAGCGGCCGGGCTTGAGTTCGCCCGACAGCCTCGGTATCTATCTGACCTTCGAACCGAAGGTCGGACGCAGCGACGCCGAGCGCAACTGCATCTCCAACGTCCGTCCCGAAGGTCTGGGCTACGAGGCCGCCGCCTACAAACTGCACTATCTGCTGACACATGCACGCCGCCTGGAGATGACCGGCGTCGGCCTGAAGGACGACAGCGATGCCTTGGTCACGCTGAACGGCTATCCCCTGTCGATCGAATGAAATCGACACGGCATTTTGGCGACCTATAGTCGATGCATGAACAGCGCAACGACCGCATCGACGTCATCGCGCCCTGCCGCCGTGCGCCACGTCGTCTCGCACGACGCAGACGAACAGGCCGGCAACCTGCACGGCTGGCGGCAACTCTACGATCAACTGAGCGCGGGCCGCTTCGTCGGCATGCTCGAGGAAACGCACGTCGAAGGCATGCATCTATTTCGCGAAACCACGAGTCAGGGGCTGCGACAGACCTGCGAAGTGCCCGCCGATTCATGCTGGTTCGGCATTCCGCTCACGCGCGGCGCAACGGGACGCATCCACGCCCGCGCGCTCGCCGACGATGCCCTTGCCTTCCGGCCGGGCGGCGTCGAGTTCGAACTGGCGACGCCGCCCGGCTACGAGATTCTCGGCGTGGTCATGAAGCGCGCCGCACTTGGGCGCTATGCGCATACGGTGGAACACGTCGCCCTCGAAGACGCCTTGCCGCGCGGCGATGTCACTTTCGTCACTCCCGCGAAGCGCGCGCAACTTGGGGCTTCGCTGCTATCGATGCTGCGCGGCGGCGCTTCAATGCCCTCCGTGGCGCTCGCGTGGATCTTCGAAAGCGGCGCGCTCGGCTGCGGCGCGGATGCGCCCTTGCCTGCGCCTTCGCGGCGCGGCGAGATCGCGGCAGCGGCACGCCGTCATGTGCTCGCGCATCGCGACCGCGCGGTGAACGTGCCCGAACTGTGCGCGCATCTGCATGTCAGCCGGCGCACGCTTCAGTACTGTTTCCAGGAAGCGTTCGGCATGGCGCCGAACGTCTATCTGCGCACCCTGCGCCTCAACGGCGCGCGGCGCGATCTGCGCCATGCCGTGCAGCGTGAGCAAAGCGTGCAGGATATCGCTGCCTCATGGGGCTTCTGGCACCTGAGCCAGTTCGCACTCGACTATCGCAGGCTGTTCGGCGTCAGGCCTTCGGACACGCGTGCTCAGGGTCTTGCGACGATCGACAGATAACGCGTCGGCAACTTCACGCCATAGCATGCGTGCGGCGTGCCGGCGTCGAAGTAGATGCTGTCGCCCTTCTCCAGCGTGAGCGGCGCGTAATCGCGCATCAGGAACAGCAGCGTGCCCTCGGTGACATAGATGAACTCCTGCCCGTCGTGAGCGGACAACGTGTGCTTGCCCGTGTCGGCGGTGGCTTCGATCAGCGTCGGCTCCATCGACTTGGTCACCAGCTCCGTGCCGAGCCACTCGAACACGCCGGTGGAGGTCGGATGCTTGATGCCGTGCCCTGCGCGGCTGACCGCGCGGCAGCCTTGCGCAAAAGACTTGTCGTTGCCCCCGACCATGTCCGGCCAGCGAATGTCGAGCGCCTTCGCCAGCCGCGACAGCACGGCATACGTAGGAGAAATGCGGCCGTTCTCGACGCGCGAGATGGTGGATATGGCCACTGACGACAACTCGGACAACTTCGCGAGCGTCATGCCGCGCGCGTGACGATGCTGCGCAATGGTCTCGCCCGGACTGGTTTCCTCGGCCGGCGCGGGCGTCTCCTGCCTGCGGCTCGCAACCGCCTTCGCCGCGGTCTTGCGCACGGGCGTTTTGCGTGCCCGGTTCTCTGTCTTCATGGTGTCTCTTCTGATCTGTTCGATGCATGACGGGGGAACGCCATCCCGACATGGTGACACAAGCGCGCCTGCTTTGCGCTAATTTGCGTATTTGCAAAATTTTTGCTTGACCGCGCGATTTTAGCTTTCTACGATCGTTTTCACGGTTTTGCATAAATGCAAAAAAGAAGCCGCCGCTACCCGTTCACTCACACAAGGAAGGGCTGACCACCATGATCGACGATCCAATCCAGCGCGCCATCGAAACCGTCAAGTCTTCACGGCGAGGCTTTCTCAAGACGGCGGGCTATGGCGTCATGGCGGGCCTCGGCGCAAGCACGCTGGGCACCAACGCCTTCGCGGCGGCGCCCGTCGGCAGCGCGATCAAGACGGTGCGTCCCGGCTACCTGACGGCCGCGTGTCTCGGCGACATGCCGATCGCATCGGTCCGCGACGGCAAGCTGGTCGGTACCGACTTCGACATGCTGGCGCTGATCGCCGAGCGCCTGCAACTGAAGATCGACGTGCAGAACATGAGTTTCTCCGCCGTGATCGAGGCGGTGAAGTCGGGGCGCGTGGACTGGTTCGGCGGCAACTTCGCCTGGACGCCGATCCGCGCGAAGCTGTTGCTGCTGACCGATCCCGTCTTCTATACCGGCGCCTACGTGATCATGCGCAAGAACCAGACGCCCAAGACGTCGCTCACGGTGGCGGACCTGAGCGGTCATACCATCGGCACGGCCACGGGCTATTCGGTGGTGCCGGACATGAAGAAGGTGCCGGGCGTGGTCGAGGTCAAGCTGTATGACGGTATCGATTCGTGCCTGCGCGACGTGACCGCCGGCCGCCTGGACTTCGCCGTGCTCGACGCCCCGACCGTCGACTACATGATCCAGCAGAATCCGTCGTGGGGCCTCAAGCAGATTCCCATTGCATTCGACACGGCCTATCCGAGTCTCACCGGCAAGTTCGCGTCGATCTGGGGCGTGAGTCCGGACAAGAAGGACCTGTTCGACGGCATCAACGAAGGCGTGCGCTGGCTGTGGCGCACCAACCAGATCAAGCCGATCCTCGCGAAGTACGGCATCGACAATCCGGACTATCTCCAGCCGATGCCCACCGATCCGCGCATCGGCGTGGACCGCGACGCGAAGGGCGCGCTCATCGGACCGTTCGCGCACGAACCGCGCGATTTCAGCCAGGCCTTCGCGTAAGGCGCGCTCATGGGACACCGCGACATGGCAGCCACGCTCATCGACCCTTCGTCCGTCGACACCCGGCCACTGGTACGCATCGACGGCTTGCACAAGTCCTTCGGCGCGCATCACGTGCTGAAGGGGATCGACCTCGACGTGATGCCCGGGCAGAAGGTGTCCCTGATCGGCCCGAGCGGCTCGGGCAAGACCACGCTGCTGCGCTGCGTGAACTTCCTGGAAACGCCGAGCGCGGGTCATGTGCTGATCGACGGCGAGGCCATCGGCGAGCGACAGCAAGGCAAGCGCTGGCTGCCGATGTCCGGGCGCGATCTCGCGGCGATGCGCGCCAACATCGGCATGGTGTTCCAGCGCTTCAACCTGTTCCCGCATCTCAGCGTGCTCGACAACGTGCTGCTCGGTCCACGCAAGGTGCAGAAGCGCAACGGCCGCGACTTGATCGACGAAGCGCGCGCGATGCTGACGAAGGTCGGCATGGACGAGAAGCGCGACGCGTTTCCGGACCAGCTCTCGGGCGGCCAGCAGCAGCGCGTCGCCATCGCACGCGCGCTCGCCATGAAGCCGCGCCTCATGCTGTTCGACGAAGCTACTTCCGCGCTGGATCCGGAACTCGTCGGCGAGGTGCTCGGCGTGATGCGCAAGCTTGCAGAAGAAGGCATGACGATGATCATCGTCACGCATGAGATGCGCTTTGCGGAAAGCGTCTCGGACAAGGTGGTGTTCATGGCGGACGGCAAGATCGTCGAAGAAGGGCCGCCGCGCCAGATCTTTCACGACGCGCAGGCCGAGCGCACGCGCGCGTTCCTGCGCGCCGTGCTGGAGCACTGACATGACGCTGCTCACCGCATGGGCGGACAGCCTGCACTTCCTGCCGTATTTCGTGCGCGTGCTGTGCGTCTCCGCCGTCACCACAGTGGCGCTCGCGGCCAGTGCATTCTGCGTGGCGTTCCTGCTGGGCTTCGTGCTGGCCTTGATGCGCCTGTCGCGCAGTGCGTGGCTGAAGGGCATCGCGAACGTCTATCTCGAACTGTTCCGTAACGTGCCGCTGCTGACGCAACTGTTCGTGCTGTACTTCGGGCTGGAGCGCATCGGCGTGTCGCTGCCCGCGTTCGTCGCGGCGACCCTCGGCTTCGGACTGAACGGCGCGGCCCTGCTGTCCGAGGTGTTCCGCTCGTCCATCAACGGCGTGGATCGCGGCCAGCGCGAAGCCGCTATGGCCATCGGCATGACCTGGCCGATGGCGCTCGCCACGGTCGTGCTGCCGCAAGCGATGCGACTCGCGTTGCCGGCGCTAGCCAACTTCGCCATCGGCTTGCTGAAGGATACGTCGCTCGCCTCCGCCGTCGCGGTGCCCGAGCTGGTGTTCCGCGCGAAGATGCTGGTCAGCGAGACCTACCAGACCAACCTCATTTATTTCATCGTCGCGATCATTTACCTGCTGCTGAGTCTCGCGCTGTCGCGCCTCTCGACGGCGACCGAACGCGGCTTCGGCAAAACGAGGACGGCGCTGTCATGAGCTACGCGGAATTGTGGGCCTCGATGCACGACGAACTGTTCCAGGCCGCGTGGGCCACCTTGCGGCTGGCGTGCGGGGCCATCGTCATCGGCATCGTGCTGGGCCTCGTGCTGGCGGTCGTGCGCATTGGCAGCGGCGGCATGGCCGGACGGATCGCACGCATCTACATCGAAGTGTTTCGCGGCACGCCCGCGCTGGTGCAGCTGTTTCTCGTGTACTTCGGCTTCGTCGCCATAGGCATTCGTTTCGATTCATATCAGGCGGCCGTGATCGGACTCGGCATGAATGCCGCCGCCTACTTCGCGGAGATCTTTCGCGCGGGCATTGCAGCCGTGCCGCGCGGCCAGAGCGAGGCGGCCTACAGCATCGGTATGACCGGCGGCGCGGCGATGCGCTGGGTCGTGCTGCCGCAAGCCCTTCGCCTCGTGCTGGCGCCCTCGGGCAACGTCGCGATCTCGCTGCTCAAGGACACCTCCGTGGCCTCGCTGATCGCCGCGCCCGATCTCATGCTGCGCGCCCAGGATCTCAGCTCGCAATACTTCATGCCGTTCGAAATCTACGTCACCGTGGGGGCGTTCTACTTCGTGCTGTGCTATCCGCTCTCGCAGCTGATGCGGCACATCGAGCGACGTCATCCGTCGCACGGCTGACAGCCACGCTTTCCAACCCGAGCATCACGCTCACTTTCAGGAGTACCAGTATGCGCAAGGTCATCGCAACCGGCTTGCCGGATGGAACCGCACCGGTGGAATGGGCAACCGTCTCGAACGGCACACTCTACACGGCAAGCATTCCCGTGCGCGCGGACGGTTCGATCGAAGACGGCGACATCGTCAAGCAAGCCGAACTCACCTTCAACAACCTGAAGCAGATCGTCGAGTCGGCGGGCGCCACGATGGACGACGTGACGCAGGTGCAGGTCTTCCTCACAGACAAGAGCTATTTCGAAGGCATGAACGAGGTGTATCGCCGCTACTTCACGAAGCCTTATCCGAACCGTGCAACGATCATCGCCGACCTGATGGTGCCGGGCGGCAAGATCGAAATTCTCGCTCACGCGGATGTGAGCAAGGCCGCCTGATGAAGCATGTCATCGTCATCGGTGCGGGCATCATCGGGACGACGACCGCGCTCGCCCTCGCGGGCGCGGGCTGCCGCGTCACGGTCATCGACAGCCGTTCCGAGGCCGGCCTCGAAACCAGTTTCGCCAATGGCGGCCTGCTCGCCGCCAACAGCGCGTTGCCGTGGTCCTCGCCCGGCACGCCGCTGCAACTGCTCAAATGGCTCGGCCGCGAAGATGCGCCGCTGCTGCTGCGCCCGCGCGCCATTCCGGGACTCGGCATGTGGGGCCTGCGCTTTCTCGCGAACTGCCGCGCCAGCAAGTATCAGCGGACCGCCGCCGCGCTGACCGCCTTCGGGCAGCACAGCCTCGCCATCATGGAGCGTCTGCTCGGCGAGCAGCGCATCGAGGCGAAGATCCGGCACGGCGGCCTGCTCGAACTCATTCGCGGCAAGGACGCCGAACGTCACGCGGAAGACTTCGCACGCATGCTCGAACGCATGGGCGCGAAGGTCACGCGGCTCGACGGCGCACAGACCGCCGCGCTCGAACCCACGCTGGCGCCCATCGCCAACAGCATCGGCACCGGCTTGCTGCTCGAAAGCGACGCCTGGGGCGACGCGCGTGCATTCAGCGTCGCGGCGGCGGCGGCGGCGCAGCGCCAGGGCGTGACCTTCCGCTGGAACGCGGACGTGCTGGGCATTGACGTGAGGGCCGGCGCGGTGCGTGGCGTGCGTCTGCATGACGACTATCTCAGCGCGGACAGCGTCGTGGTGTGCGCGGGCGCGCTCTCGCCTGCCGTGGTCGCGCCGCTCGGCGTGCGCTTGCCGATGGCGCCCGTCAAGGGCTATTCGCTGACGCTCGCCGCCAGCGATCTCGACTTCATGCCGGCACGGCCCATTGTCGATGACTTCGAGCACATCGGCGTGACGCCGCTCGGGGACACGCTGCGCGTCGCGGGCACGGTCGAATTCGACGGCTTCGACAAAACGCTGCGCCCGGCGCGGGTCGACAATCTCAGGCGTGCGCTGAGCCGGCTGTTTCCTCGCATGACGCTGCCCGACAACGTGCGGCCGTGGTGCGGCCTCCGGCCCATGGCCGCCGATGGCCTGCCGCTCGTCTCCGCCACGCGTGTGCCGCAGTTGTTCGTCAATACCGGCCATGGCGCGCTGGGCTGGACGCTTGCGTGCGGTTCGGCGGAACTTGTCACATCGATGGTCACGGGTCAAACGGACGGGCGCGGTTCGCCCTTCAGTCTCACACGTAGCTTCTGGTAAGTTGCCAAAGGGTCAAGCATGGAAAGGCGTGAGGTCGTGGTGATCGGCGCGGGCGTGGTGGGCGTGTCGTGCGCGTTGTGGCTGCGCCGTCAGGGACACGACGTGATGCTGGTCGATCGCGGGGAGATTGCGGGGGCCGCCTCGTTCGGCAATGCGGCAACCATCGCGGACTATGCGTGCACACCCGTGCCGCAGCCGCGCATCTGGCGCGACATGCCGGGCCTGCTGTTCGGCGTGGAGTCGCCGCTGTCGATTCGCTGGTCGCGCATCGGGCAGTTCGCCGGATGGCTCGCGGGCTTCCTCGCGCAGTGCAACCGGCGTGCGTATGTCGCCAATACGGAGGCGCTCGCCGCGATCCTCCAGCGCACGTCCGAAGGCTATGCGCCGCTGCTCGACGCCAGCCCCGAGGCGCGCGCGTTCATTCGTCACGAAGGCTGCCTCTACGCTTACCGGACCGAACAGGGCATGCGTCGCGCCACCGCCGATATCGCCTTGCGCCGCGGCCTCGGCGTGCAGCAAGAGGTGCTCGGCCCCGACGAACTGACGCGCCTCGAACCGGCGCTGCACGGCCGCGCGCTGGGCGCGATCCTGTTTCCGTCCGCGCGTCATCTGCTCGATCCGCAAGGCTTCGTGCAGGCACTGGCGCGGCCGTTGATCGAAGAAAGACGTTGCGCCCGCATGGAGATTGCCACGCTCAACGCAAGCGCGCGCGGCATCGAGATCGGCACGGCGGATGGGCGGGGCATCCTCGCGGATCGCGTGGTGCTCGCGGGCGGGCCGTGGTCCGCGCAACTGGCGGCGCAGATGGGCGACCGCATCCGGCTCGGGGCGGAGCGCGGCTATCACGTCGAGTTTCAGCTTGAGAAGCCGCTGTTCACCCGGCCGACCTGCATTGCCGAATCGAGCTTCTACATGACGCCGTTGCGCGACGGACGCCTGCGCGCGGCGGGCACCATCGAACTCAGCGGGTTGTCGATGCCGCTGAACACGAAGCGCACCGACTTCATCGAACGCAACATCCGGCGCAACATTCAACTGCAAGCGCCGGTGCGCAGCAGTTGGGTCGGGGTGCGGCCGACCCTGCCGGACTACCTGCCGGTAATCGGGCCGTCATCGGCGGACCCGCGCGTGATCTATGCGTTCGGCCATCAGCATCTCGGCATGACGCTGGGCGGCGCGACAGGTCAACTCGTGGCGCAACTGATCGCGGGGGAACGCCCCGCGCTGCTGGAACGGTTCTCGGCGAGGCGCTTCGCTTAGCGCGGACGCCTCTGCCGCGCGGCTTCGCTCAAGCCAGCACCGCCGCCCCCACCTTCGTCTTCCAGTCCGACATGACCTGGTGCGAATTGAGCGCGTGATTCAACAAGCCCTGCACGCTCTTGATGGCCGCCTTCTGCTTCGTGGTTTCATCGCTCGTATGCAGGATCACTTCCTTGCGCTCGCGCGCCTTGAACGAGAAGCCCGAATCGCGCATGTACTTGGCTGCGTAGTGCTTCAACGCGGAGAAGTAATCCGTGCCCGCGTCGTAGCTGCGTTGCGACGTATCGCCGAGATCGTTCACCATGCGGATCATCGTCATCAGGCTGCCGCAGATGCCGGTGTTCAGCGTGAGCATCGGGATGATCGCGCCGGCCTTGCAGCCTTCCTTGAAAAACTCGGTGAAGCGCGCCGTGTCGTGCACCAGGCCGCCGCGGTTCATGGTCGCCGCCCTGAAGTTGCCTTCCTGATAGTTCTCGCGCGGCTCGCGGTCGTACATCTGCCGCGCGAGCTTCAAAAAGTCGGCGATGCGATGCGCCTCGGCCAGCCGCATGATGGTCTTGACGAGCCATTCGATCGCCGTCATCACCGCGCTGACGAGCGCGCCCGCGCCGGGCAGGAAGATCTGCGCGGACAGGCCGCCCACACCCTTCAGCACGTCCTTCACGCCCCCGCCGATATCCATCTCCATCTCACGCTCGATGGCGCGCGCGAGTTCGGCCGGATGTCCTTCGCGCAACTCGAACTTCTTGCGCAGCGAAACCATGGAAAATTTCTGGGCCACGGCCGCGAAGGTCTTGGCGAGCCCCGTGAAGATCTCGATGCCTGAGCCGACATACGGCGCCGACGCCTGGCAGATCGCCACGACCGCCTTCTCGATCAGCGTCTTGATCGCGCTGCCCGCCAGCGACGCGGGCCAGTCGCCGTCCGCCAGCATTTTGGTGCGCACGGTATCCACAACGCCGCGGATCTTGTTGTAGACCCACTGCTTGAACTTCTCCCACTCGGTGGTGATCTGCCATGACCCGAGCGTCCGGAACGACGCACCCGCCAGCGCCTGACGCTTGATCATCTGCTGCGCGGCCATTTCCGTGCCGTCGCTCGATGCAACTGTCTGTCCGACACCGAGCGCCTTGCCGCCCAAGCCGATGAACGTCGACGCATCCTGACTCGGCAGCTTGCCCATCCCGACCGACTTCGACGTCATCTTGTTGCCGGTCGCACTGAAGATGGCGTTGCCGCTGTCGCCGGAGAGCTTGGTGGGATCGTTCTTCGAGATGTCGAAAGTCGTGCCGAGCGAGATCGCCGTGCCCGCCACGCTCAGGCCTTCGATTGCCATGCTCGCGTAGTTCGCCGCGCTCAACTCCACCGTGATGTTGGACAGCAGATACAGCACGCCGAAGCGCGCATGCGGAATTTCGTGGTTATCGATCCTGGAAAGCGCCGTCGCATGCACGACCGACGGCGCGACCGCCACGCTCTTTTCCAGCGCCTTGAAGAGGTCCGCCATGAAGCCCTTGCTCGCCTTGTTGCGCTCGCACTTGCTCCACAAACCATGCTTCTCGCGCAGATAGGCCTTCATCTGGTTGTAGAGCATGTGCGCGGCATAGCGCTCCTGATCCGGCGACTTGTTGACCTGCGCGTAGAACGCCTTGTAGCACTCGTCCATCGCGAGCGTCGACGGACTGCGCTTCGAGAACGTCAGCGAAGTCTTCTTGATCCATTCGTCGGGGCTCGGCAAGGTGCCGAGCGTGGGCGTGAGCGACGAAATCCTCGGAAAGCTGGCAGGCATGTTCATGACGGGACCCGTTGGTCAATGGTTGTTGTCTTGGTGATGGAGCGAACCAACGTCATTCGATGCCGAGCATCGACAGATAACGGGCCATGTCGCCTTCGCTGCGCACGACTTCGCGCATCAGTTCGGGCAGCGGCATCTTGCCCCAGGCCACCGCGCGCCACAACAGGAACGGCGTCGGGCTGTGCGGTTCCTGTTCGGCGAGATAGTCCGCCACGAGTTCGAGCAACTGATACGCATGCGCACGGTTTTCCACGCGCGCGAGCGGGACCGCGCCCGCATGGCTCAGCGGCATCGCTGCGGTGAGCGGCGTTGTCGGGAGTTCGTGCAACACGGTGTCGATGGCGTGCTCCTGCGAGGCAAATTGAGTGTGGGCAAGTGCATCGCCGACATGGATCGGCTCGGCCGGCGCCGGGCGCGCGTTGTCGCCGATCAGGCTCGTCACCGCTTGCAGCACGCGTCCGAGCGTGTCCGCGACGCGTCCCAGATGCGGCGCTTCATGTCCGAGCCGCTCGTCGAGCCGCGCGCTGAAGGTACGCCACGCGGCCTGCGCGGTTTCCACTTGCTGATGCAGCGTCACCAGCGCCGCGAGGTTGCCGGCGCGGCGCACGTGCTTGTCGAGCAGATCGCGCGTGAGCGTCGCGCCCTCGCCCGCCTGCGACGTGATGACGTGCTGCCATTCGTCGAGGTTCACGTACTCCGGCTCGCGATCCTCGATCATCAACAGCGGCAGATGCACGGTAAGCACGAGCGGCAAGGTCTCGTTGAGCCACGCGAACGGCGCAATGCGCGCGTCGGCGTCGCCGGCTTCGAGTTCGGGCCAGGCGTGCGGCCAGTAGCGGTCCGCGAGCGCGATCATGAGCCGCGTGCCTGCAATCAGTCCTTCGACGCGATGCATCCGCGTCCACGCTTCGCACAGCCATGCCGCCAGCTGGAAGTCCTTGCTGCGGGTAGCAAGCGCTTCGGCACACAAGGCCGCGACGCGCTTCCAGTCGGCCTTGACGAGCGGCCGTTCCCACTCGCCCATCGGCAGCGTAGCGTCGTCGTGACGGCGCGCATCGCGAATCTGCTGATACACCGGGTCATAACGCAGGGACACGCCTGCGCCACCGTTGTCATCGTCGTTGCTGATGGGTTCGAGCAGCGCGTCGAAGTCGATCACGACCGTCGCCACGGTGTCCATCGGATAGGCCTGTTTCATAACGCGCTCCATTCGGGTGCACGAACCGGGAAGCTGCCGGGCCACGGCAGCGGCGTCTTCTTGCCCGCAGGCATCAGCGTGACGCGCATGAAGAGGCGTCCGTGCGCCTGCTTCGGCAACAGCGAAAGATCGGCCGGATTGGCCGTGCTCAACGGGAATTCGAGGCGCAGCAGTTGCGACACGCGATCGCCACGCGGCCCCGCATCCGCGACACGCTGACGATTCACGAACGAGATCAGCGCCCACGGATCGTTGAACTGCCACGTCAGCGTGCGACCGTCGGTGCTGTAGCCGCGTTGCTGCGGATCGGCGGCGGCGGCCAGCGGCGAGTCCTTCGCGAAGTGCACGGTGAGCACGACCGGCGTGCCGAAGTCCCAGTGCAGCGTGCGCGGCGCGTCGTTCATCGACAGGCTTTGCGAGCCGGTCGTGAGCGTCCAGTCGATCATCTGGTTGCCGGCCACTTCGGCATTGCGGTTCACGCGGAACTCGACGTTCAGGTCATAGCCGTTGGGCGCGCCGTCGTCGGACGGATAGAGCGGCGCAAGCAGCGCCTTCACCTGATCGAAGTTGTCGATGAACTGGCGCACCTTGTTGTTGGTCAGCGACGCAGTGGACCCCGACGCATGGAAGGTCTCCGACACGGCGTCATAGCGCTTGAGCACCTGCCCCAGTTCGCCGAAGTCCGCGACGCTCGGCGTGGCCGCGTTCGCGCGCGCCGCCACCGGCTGCATGCTGGCGCTCTCGAACGGCAAGCGGCCCGCGACGCTCTCGTTGAACGCGCTCGCGAAGTTGCCCCATTCCTGCCGCAGGTCGAACACGTAGCCCGAGCGGCAACGCGCGAGCAGACGGTCGTAGAGACGCGCATGCAGGGTCGCGAAGTAATCGTCGCCGCCGCCGCTCGACACGCGGCCCGAAAACTTCGACATGCAGCCCGCGCCATTCGGATCCGCTGCCACGGACAACGCGAACTGCTCCAGACGCAGCAGGCTGCTGTTCGGATTCTTGAGCCGATAGCGTTCGAGATCGCGTTCGATGGCCTGCCAGCGCTGCGCGAGGGGCGACGCGGCATCGGCGGTATCGAGTGCGGCGAGATAGGTCGCGGCCTGCTTGCCGAGCGCCAGCGCGCGCTGCGCCTGCTGATCAAGATACGGCGCGAGACCCGCCGCATCGTTGACGCCGAAAGCCGCGAGAATCGGCGCACGCGTGCTGTGCGCGGTGTCCGGCATGTCCTGGCGCGTCGCGTACAACTCGGATTGCGTGAGGGCCTCATCGACACGCTGAAGGTGCTGCATCGCATCGCCGGACACGAGCGTGTTCAGCTCCTCGATCTGCGCGCTCGCGCCGAGTTCCGTCAGCAAGGCGCCGATGCGCGCGATCCGTGCCCGCGCTCCGTCGAAGGCGGCCGTGTCGGCATCGCTCAAAGGCGCTGCAGGAGCGATGTTCGCCGCCGCCGCCGTCTGCGCAATCAGCAAGCGCGCGAACTGCTGGTCGAGCGCCGTTTCGACCGCCGGACGCGCCGTTGCCGGCAGGTTCACGAGGCCATCGGTCAGGAAGCGCTTGCGCATGTCGCCGAGTGCGAGCGCCTGATCGAGCTGCGTGCGATCCCAGGCGATGGCGCTGCCATCGACGAGCGTCGGCAGTTCGCGGTCGCGCGGCGCGATCATGAACGGCTGGTTCAGCAGGTTCGACAACGCATCGCGCAGCGCCGCGCGGCCCGGCGACACCGTGTAGCGCGCGTCCTTGTCCGACCAGAGCACGCCGCTGTCCGCGCCGCCGAAGCGCAACGCCAGTTCGCTGCGGAAGGCCTGGAAGCCGGTGTCATCGCGCTGGCGCATCTGGTTCGCGAGATCCGCGCCCAGCAGCCGGTTCTGCGCGATGCGCGAGAGCGTGCGGTCATACACCGCGCCTGGCATGAACTGCGTCTGATGCAGCCAGCCGCCCTTGCCTGAAGCCAGCAGCTCGCGCTGTGTATCGACGCCCGCCACCACCGCGCGATACCCCGCCGCGATGCGCGTGATGTCGCCGCTGTCGCCCTCGGCCATGCCGAGGCCGTTCAGATGCTCGCTGATGCCGCGCTCCGCCGTGAGCAGCGGATTGTTGGCGAACAGGCCGTTGTCGAGTTGCTGCGCGCCCTTGTCGAGCGTGCAGCGGAACGCCTGGCGCACCGCCGTCACATCGACGCCCGCATCCGTGCTCGCCACGCCATCGCGGCCCGCGCGCGCACGATGAAAGTACGGCACGCTGTCCGCCACGCTGCCCTGCAACTCCGCGCCGAGTGCATAGCGCACGACGAGCCGCAATGCGTCGGCGTTGCCTGACGAAGGCTGCTGCAAGCGTTGCAGCGCCTGCAAGGCGGCGTCGAACTGATCGACGTTGTTCACATACAGCTGAAGCGCGCGCATGGGCGGCAGATCGTCGATGGCGAGGCTCGCGGGCGCGAGCGCATCGCTGCGCGCACCGGCGGGCGCGGCGCAGTCGTCGCCGATGATCAGTTGCCCGGTGCTCGGGTCGCGTCCCACGCCGGTCAGCGTGCTGACGCGTGCGACCATCTGGCGTTCGAGTGCGGCCACCGCGATCTCGCCGAACTCACGCTCGAAGCGCTCTTTCACGCGTGCGTTGAGGTCGTCGATGAAGGCCCACGAGCCCGGCATGAACACGGTCCAGCCGGTGCCCGTCTTGATGTTCTGGTTCAGCGCGATCAGGCCGAGCGCCTTGCGCCGATACCAGTCGGCAGGCATGTCCTGGCCTTGCTGCGCGGCGGCGGCACGCTCGGCCGAATCACGATGCAGCGAACCGAGCGCCGCGACGAGTTCGCCGTTGCGGTGGCTCAGTTGCGCCGTCGCGACCATCAGCCCGATGCCCCAGCCGCCCAGCAGCGCCACGCCGCCCCAGCGCAGCGCGCGGTTGAGCACCGGCCGCGTCAGATGCTGCGAACGTGAAGGACGCGTGAGGCCGTACTCGGAGAAGATCTTCTTTTCGAACAGATCGCGCAGGAACGCGGGCTGCAACATCAGGTCGTTGATGTGCGCGTTCGGTTCGCGACGGCCGTCGCCGAGTTCGTGTTCGGCTTCCGGGGCTTCGTCTTGCAGCGTGTCCGGCGTGGCGCTCACCACGTCCTGCGCGACGCTCCACTGCGCGAACTCGCTTGCATCGCCGGTCAGGTAAATGCCGCGAAAGAAGAACGGCTCGTGGTACGCGCTCGCGCGCAGCAGTTCATCCACATAAGACTGGAGCTGCGCGCGCATGGCGTCGATGCGCGAAGGCAATTGCAGGAACTGGCGTGCGTCCAGATGCGCCGGATCGAGCGCGAACAGTTCCGCGCTCGCATCCGACACCGAACGCATCACGCTGTTCATCGCGGTATCGACCCAGCCGGGCTGATACGTGGTCGAGAGATCGTAAGGCGACGACCAGCCGAGCATACTGGCGCGCAGCGGCTCCGGCAACGCGCGTGCGAAGGTCGCGAAACCCGGCAGCGCATCGCAACCGGTCACCACGACATACACCGCGAAACGCATCGCGAAGCGGTTCTGCGCGAGCCACAAACGGCGGTGCGCCAACTTCGCGTGGCGCACGAGTTCCAGGCGCGCATCGGTGTCGTCGGCGAGCAGGGTTGCTGCGGGCACCGTGATGACCACCGAATCGAACGGACGCTGCGGCCGATAGTTCCGGCACAGGCTCAGGAACTCGTCCCACGGCTTGCCTTCGTCGTCATCGGGCGAGCCGAGATAGGCCGCCTTGATATCCACGACAATGCCGCGATCGAAGAAATGCCACGAGATGCCGTCGGTGGCCGCGAGGCTCGACGCATCCGCGCCGAGCACGCTCGTCACGCCCGCCTGCGCGATCGGCAGCGGACGCGGATCGTCGCCTTCGTTGAGGATCATCACCCACGGAATGTTGTAGCGTTCCGCGCGCGTGGCGATATTGCCCTCGATCAGTTCGACCGCCTGCCGGAACGCGCTGCGCAGCGAATCCGAACGCAGCCGCACGATCTTGCGTTCGGCCTGCGGCTTCGCATGCGAACCATGCAGCGCGAAGTAGACCACCGCGCCGAGCACGACCAGCACGACCAGCGTCAGCACGCCGATGGACAGCAGAAAGAGATTGCTCGTCAGCATGGCCGCGCTCCTTGCTGCGCGCGGCGCGTCATGCCCGTCGTTGAAATCAGGCGCTTCATTGGCTCACTCCCGCGACCGGATCGGCATGCAGCGCTTCGCGCACGGGCCAGGACTGCCACAGCCACAACAATTCCGACACCGCGAGCAGCGACACCGCCGCCAGCATGAAAATCACGGCCCAGCGGCTCACGGTCGGCAGCTTGCGCGGCGCGACGTGCGACAGCGTGTTCGCATACGCGCCTTCGGACAGCACGCGGTCACGCCCGCCGAGATCCGCGCGGCGCTGATACACGAACTCATACAGTTCCTCGCGATAGCTGCGCAGGCGCGCGGCGGCGTCGGTGCCGCGGAAACGGCCCTGGAAGCCCATCGCCAGCGTGAACAGATACAGCCGCGCGATCGTGCGGCGCGACGGCTCACGGTCCGACAGCAATTGCTCGATACGGCGAAACACCAGGTCGCCCGCGACATTGGTGCGGAACAGCGTCGATTCGAGCAGATACGCGGTCCAGCGCTCCTGCCCGGCCCACGGCGTGTTGAGCAGCAGTTCGTCGGCGAGGACGGCCTTCAGATAGCGCGCGTCCGACACCGTCTCCATCTCGAAGCGCGTCGTGTCGCGGCGCGATTGCAGCGTCTGGATTTCGAGCAGGTTGATCAGGTGCCGGCTCATGCCTTGCGCGGCGAGATCGGGATCGGCGTCGGGCATTTCGGAGAAGCGCGCCTGGGCCTTCACGAGTTCATCGAGAAAGCTACGGAACTGCTCCGTGACGACGTCGTCTTCTTCGGGTTCGGGTCGGTTGCGTGCCATGCTTAGCCTGCTTTCGTCTCTGCTTTCATCTATATGGATGCGCCGCGCATCAGCCCTTCACGAACAGCAGCATTTCCTGCGGTCGCTGCGCGCTCGCGCCTTCATTCGGGTTGCCGATCACGAGCAGTTCGCTCGCGAGCACCAGCGCCGGCTCCGCCATCAGCTCGAACAGCAGATAGCCCGAGCCCGAGCGCAGGCCGAGGTCCTCGGCGTAGTCGATCCCGCGTCGCGCCGCACCCAGTACGCGACGGCTGCGCAGCGACGCATACACCGACTGCGAGCCGATCACCGCGCCGTCCATCCACGCGAGCAGGTCGCGGTCCGACTGGCCGCGCAGGCCCACGACGAGCCGCTCGCCGATCCAGTCCGGATCGAGCGCGAGTTCGAACGCGCCATGGCGGAATTCGAACTTGTGCTCGCGATATTCCTCGTTCACTTCCGACATCGATTCGCGCAACGAGCGCAGCAGCGGCGTGAAGACGCCGAGCGGGTCGGCGTGATCGTAGTCGGGCGGCGCGGGCGGCAGGCCGCCGGGCTTGAGCGTCGCGAGCGAGCCGTTGAGCGCCGCGAGCGCGTGATATAGCCCGAGCGGATGCAGATGCGGCGTGCGCAATACGGCTTCCGCGAGCGGCAGTGCGCTCATCAGGCTGCGCAGGCGGTCTTTCAGTTCGAGTTGGGTCAGACGGTCATCGACCTTCGACGAAGGATTCGCGGTCTGGCGCGCGACGAAGGCCGCCTTGCCGCGCAACTGGCCCAGCAGCGATGCGACGCTCGTCCACAGCGGATTGTCCCGGGCTATCTCGAGCAGCGGCGGCTGATGCTCGCCGAGATGCACCACTTCATTGTCCTTGTAGAGCGAGCCCAGGCGTAGCCACACGTGCATCGCGGAAGGCACTTCGCTCGCCGAGAGCGCGAGGTTCGGCACGAGGCGCGGGATATCGGCGGGCGGGGCATCGGAGACCTGGTCGTCCACCGGCTCGCCGGAAGTCGAACGGAAGCGGCGCACCTGCGCGGCGCGGCGCATCGCGCCCGCACCGGGCAGCGTCAGATAGAAATCCAGCGGCCCGTTCGACAGCTGCTCGGCGAACGGCTCCAGCGAGAGCTCCAGACGCGCGCCGTCGCTGTGCTGCGCGTCGTAGGTGACGGCGGTGCCGTCGGGCAAGATCGCGTCGAGTTCGAGCACGCGAAGCAGGCCGGCGGGCAGCAGGCCCTGATCGAACCGGAGCTTGCGCACGCCCCAGCTGAACGGCGCGGCGGCGAGCGTCTGCCATGCGACGAGCGTATCGACGCGCGCAGCCATCTGCTGAAAATGCTGCGGCGAGAGCAGCATGCCCTCGTACCACTCGATACGCTCGGTCACCGCCGGCGTGCGGTCATGCATCATTTCGAATCCGTCACGATAAGGTTGTTGGCATTCAGCTGCACGACCATGCGGCCGCTGAAGCGCTCGATCCGCACGCGATGCGCGCCCGGATCCCGATAGTTCGCAAACACGAATACGCCCGCGACGCGCGGCCCCGCAAACGTCTCGCCGTTCACCTCGATGCGAAAGCCCGGCACGATCTCCCAGCTCTTGTAGCGCAGCGCCTTCGGAAAGGTGCGCGCAAGATCCTCGCGGCCCGCGAACCACTTCGACGCGGGCAGTTCCGCGATGCGCGCGAGCATCGCTTCGTCGCTGACGAGCACGATGTCCACGGCGACCGGGCTGTTGTTGTTGACGTCGTCGCTGGCATCGAGCGTGACTTCCGACCACTTCGCCTTGTCGCCCGACAAGCCCAGCGCGCCGCAGCCCGAAAGCGCGGCCGCCAGCAGCAGCGTCACGATCAGATTCACCTTCTTCATCTTGCTCCCACTCCAATTCCCAGCAGCACGATCAGCGAGGCCACCGTCATCAGGCAGCCGGTCGCGAGCGCGAGCTGGCCGCGCGTGAACGTGAAGCGCAGTGTCGTATCGAGGCGTGCCACGCCGCCCGTCGCGTCGACGGCCGCGTGGCGCTCCGAAGGCAGTCCCGCCGACACCAGCGCGATCACCATGCAGGCGGACAACAGGCTCAGCGCGTTGCGCGGCCCTTCGCAGATCAGGTCGAGCGTCACGAAGAGCACGCCCGCCGCTTCCACGGGCAGGTTCAGCATCGACAGGACGATGCCCATGTAGCCCACCGACGCCACGCCGCCCTGTCCCGCCGACACCAGCGCAGCGATCACCGACGCCGCGCAGACGATCAGGATTTCACCCGCGCCGAGCGGCCGGTTATACAGGTTCGCGACGAACACGGCGGCGAGCGCGTAATACAGCGCGGCGCCGGCGCGCACGAACACGGAGCCGAACGGCACGACCAGTTCCACGACGCCGCGTGAGAAGCCCAGCCGCTGGCTGAGCGCTTCGATGGTGTGCGGGATCGGCGCGGTCGCGCTACCCGACGTGAGGCCGACCAGCAGCGGCGCCTTCAACTGGCTCAGCACCTGCATGAAGGGCTGGCCGGCGCGCACCGCGATGGTGACGAGCGCCAGTCCGCCAAGCGCGCACGCGGCCAGGCCGAAGCACACGAGGAAGCTGCTCATCGCGTGGAGCGTTGCGGCTTCGGTGTTCGCGACGAGATGCGCGGCGACGCCGAACGCGAGCACCGGCAGCAGCAGATTGGCGCGCGCAATGATGGTTTCGAGCGCGCGATAGACGCCTTCGAACACGCTGCTCAACGTGGCGGTCTGTTCGCGCGACAGCGCCGCGAACGCGAGGCCGAACAGAATGGTCGCGGTGAAGATGCCGAGCGAATGACCCTGCGCGAGCACGCGGTAGAAGTTGTCCGGGAAGATGTCGCTCACGCCGACGAAGCTCGCGCCTGTCGCGGCAGCCGCGCCGTGATCGAACAGCGCGACCTGCATGTCCTCGGCGCTACTCGCGCTTTGCAGCACGAGCCGGCCGAGTTGCGCGCGTGCCGCAGCGGACAGGTCCTGGCCCGGGCCGGCCATCACGCCGATCAGCGTACCCGCCACGCTGCCCAGCACCACGAGACCGAACGCGACCAGCAGCATCATGCCGATGCGGGTACGCGGACGCGGCAGCGCGATCACCTGGCGCAGCCCGAAGAAGGTGGCGACGACCAGCAGCGGAATCGCCGCCATGTTCACCACCGCCAGCACCATCTGGCCGACGAAATACGCCGCCGCGCCGGCCGGCTCGGCAAAGACGCCGCACAGCGCGCCCACCGCGATACACACGATGAGCCCGAGCGTGCTTTGCGAGAGCGTGTGCAGTGCCTTCATTGCGGGCGGTTCCAGCCGCGTTCGCACGCGTAACGGACGGTGGCGCGCGCGAGTTCCAGCGTGCTGTCGATCAGCGTGACCGGCGGTTTCCCGATGCGCCGCGCGGCCAAGGGAATCTCCGTGCAGGCCATCAGCGCCGTGCCGATGCCCTGCTCCGCGAGCATCGCCAATGCGGCTTCGAGATGCGCGGCGGCGGCATCGAGATCGCCGGCCTTCACTTCGCGGATACAGTCGCGCACCAGCGGCTGCATGGCCGCGTCCGGCACGACGGGTTCGATATCGAGCTCGGTCAGCGCCTGCTGATAGAAGCCCGACACGAGCGCGCCGCCGGTCGCCAGCAGCGCCACGCGACGCGCCGTGCGCGGCACCGCCGCCACGCAGGTCTGCGCGATGTGCAGCACCGGCGCGGCGCTGCGCGCGCGCATCGGCTCGTACCAGTGATGCGCCGAGTTGCACGGAATCGCGATCAGACCCACATGGTTGCGGTTCAACAGGTCGATGCCGTCCAGCAGCGCCGGCAGCGGATCGGCGCCATGGTCGATGATCGCGCTCGACCGGTCGTCGATATGCGGCAGGTTCGCGACGATCATCGGCAGATGGTCCTGGTCGCGGCTCGCCTGCGTGAGCCGCACGACCTTGTCCATGAAGTCGACCGTGGCGAGCGGTCCCATGCCGCCGAGAATGCCGATCAGTGCCATGAGCGGTGGCTCCTAGATTTTCAGCGGACGCGGGCAGATCACCGAAACCGCCGCCGCGTTGCCGATCACCAGCACCAGCGTGCGCAGCATGTCGCAGATCGGATCGACGGCGAGGAACAGGATGAACGCCGCTTCGAACGGCAGTTGCAGGTACGAACAGGTCATGCCGACCAGCGACACCGTGACGAGACCCGTCATGCCCGCCGACGCAAAGCCCGCCAGCACCGACGCGAGCAGCACCGTCACGATCTCGACCACGCCCAGCGAATGCCCGTACAACTGCGCGATGAACAGCGTGGCGCACACGTAATACACCATCGGGCCGACGCGCAGCAGCGAAATGGTCAGCGGCACGAGCAGCTCGACGCGCGAACGCGCGAAGCCCAGGTCATCGACGAGGCTCTCGATCATGCTCGGCATGCAGGCGGCGCTGTTGCGCGTGGCGAGCGCCAGTGCGAACGGGGCGCGCAGTGCATCGAGCGTCTTGCCGAGGCTGTGATTCGAACGCTTCCAGATGATCGCGGCGGCCAGCACGATCAGCAGCGCCGTCGCGATGACGAACGCGATCACGAATTGCAGCATCGCGTGCAGCGGACCGACGCCCGACTTGCCGAGTTGCGTCGCGCTCATGCAGAACAGGATCAGCGGCAGCGGATAGCTGAGCCAGTGCATCAGCTTCTGGCACGCGTGATAGACGGTTTCGAGCGACTGGCTCAGGCCCGCCGAGATGCGCTCCGGCACGCGGCCCACCGCGAGGCCGAACAGCAGCGCGAACACCAGCGCCTTGAGCGCGTCGCCGCTGGCGAGCGCCGCGAAGATGTTGGTCGGCACGAGGCTCGAGAGCACGTCGGCCAGGCTCAGCGTCTTCTGCGGCAGGTCGGCGCCGTAGAGGTTCATCACCGTGTCGCTCGACGAGCTGTCGCTGCCCACCATCAGGCCGAAGGTCTGCATCGTCGCCGTCGAGATGTTCGCGCCCGGATGCATGACGAGCAGCACGATGGCGCCCACTGCGGCGACCGTCGCGGAAGCGCCGAGGAACACCGTCAGCACGCGCACCAGCAAGCGCGAGGTGCCGCCGTCGCGGAACAGGCGTTGCAGGCTGAAGATCACCGCCGAGATCATGAAGGGCAGCGTGGTCATCTTGAGCAGATCGACGTAGATGTCGCCGAGCAGGCCGAGCTTCTGCGCCGCGGCGGGCATCAACAGGCCGAAGGTGCCGCCGAGCGCGAGGCTGCCGATCACCACCCACGGGTTGAGTACGAATGCGTAGATCCTGCTGGAATTCATGGCTTTCTCTTATGGATGTCTTGTGGTCTCGTCGCTTACCGCCAACGCTCAGTGGTCCGCC
This sequence comes from Caballeronia sp. LZ035, assembly GCF_031451175.1. Lineage (NCBI taxonomy): Bacteria > Pseudomonadati > Pseudomonadota > Betaproteobacteria > Burkholderiales > Burkholderiaceae > Caballeronia > Caballeronia sp. LZ035. Next base: position 345,795 of record NZ_JARUXS010000002.1, on the reverse strand, counting down.
GCCTGAAGCACCGAACTCACGTTCAGCTTCACGCTGCGTTCCGCGAGGAACTGATTGATGAAGGACAGCAGCGCCGGGGCGTTCACATTGACGCCGATGGCGAGCGTATCTTCCAGGTCCTGCAAGGTCACGACGCGCAGGCGCAGCGACGCGGTCGGGTCGACCTTGAGCACGCGCTTCACTTCGAATTCGTCGCGATATGCAGCGGTGATCTCGCCGGCGTTGAGCGCCTTCAGCACGTCTTCCCAGGTCGCGAAGCTGCGCACCTGCGCATGCGGGAAGTTGTTGATCACATAGCCCGCATACGACGAATTCGCGACCACGCCGATGGTGCTGTCGTAGTTGCGGATCACTTCGGGCACCGAGCGGCCGTGCGCCAGTTGCGCGAACTTCACGCGGTTCAGCAGCAGCGCGCGTTCGAGGCGCAGATAGGGCGTGCTGAAGGAGATCACCGTCGCGCGCGTCAGCGTGCGGGAGAGCTTGCTCACGGCGATGTCGGCCTGGCCGCGTGCGAGCAGATCGACGACTTCGTCGAAGGTCTTCGCGTCGCGGTTGAAGCGGACCTTCACGCGCAGCTTCTGCGCGATGTCCTTCGCGAGATCGATGTCGAGGCCGGTGAGCGTGCCGTTCTTCTCTTCGAAGAACGGCGGCTGATCGACGCTCAGCACCGCGACCACCAGTTCACCGCGCCCGATGATGCGCGCGAACTCCGGCGCGAGCAGGCGTCCGTCCGGCATCTGCACGAGGCCGGTCGAGGTGAGCACTTGCGGTGCGGCGGGCGTGGCGGTGACGGGCGCAGCGAGCGGCGGCGTTGCAGCGAACGCGTTCGCCATCGCGCACAGCATCGGCACGGCGACAGCCAGCGCGCCGATGCGGCGAAGGTGTTTCGAAAGCAGGCGAATGAAGGTCAACGGCATGAAAGACGGTCTCAATTGGAAGAAGCAGAAGCGCTCGACGCCGCGGACGGATCCTGCGGCGGCAACACATCAGTGGGCACGGACGCGGCGATGGCAGGCGCAGGGCCCGCCAGAACCGCCGCCGGATGTCCCATGCGCGCGCCGATCTCGACGCCCAGCAGGAACAGCAGCACACACAGCAGCAACGCGCTCGCCGCGGCGATCGTCACCATGCGCGAGGTCATCGAAAAAACGTATTGCATCGTCGGTCCTCAGGCGGTCATCGTCGTGACCTGGGCGGGCGCGACCACCTGGATCACGCCCGCCCACATGCACATCAATTTGGAAGAGTTCTGCAACGCGGGCAGCGAGCCGATCAGCACCGTCGGCGAACCCGGCGCCCACGGCGCGACAGTAGCGGGCACGCACGGCATCGGCGTCAGCGCGCCGAGCGCGGCGGCCGTCGCGGCAACCACGACCGGATTCGCCATCGAGGTGCACGTGCCGAACGGCAGCACGTTGACCATCGGCACGTTGTCCATGATGGTCGCTGCCGGCGTGCCGCACAGCACGCGGTTCACGGGCAGCACTTGCAGCGTGCCCGGCGCCGCGCCAAAACTGCATTGCAACGTCGCCCCCGCTGTCACCTGGATTCCCATGTCCTGTTCCTTGTTCACGTGCGGGTCATCAGCCGCGCACCCACTTTTCCAGCTTGTTCACCAGACGCGGACCGCGCGCGCCGTCGCCAGGCTGCGCCGCGGCCTCGACCGCGCGCCATTCGCCCTGCGGCTTGCCCAGCTTGTAGCTGCGCTCGTGCGTCACCGCGCCGTCCGGCGCGTAGCGGCGCGCCGTGCCGTGCAGCAGTCCCGCGCGATACGGCAGGCCCGCCGCCAGCCCGCCATGCATGTCGTACTCACGCGTCTCGCCTTCGAACTGGCCCTTCGCGTAGCGCACACGGCGCGTGACCACGCCGTCGTGCATGAACACCGCTTCGCCGTCGGGCTTGCCCGCTTCCATCTTCATGCGCGACGTCACCAGACCCGACGGCGCATACGTCACGCTCTCGCCGTGCAACACCCCGAGCACATAGTGCTGGCGTGCCGCGATCCGGCCGTCCTGATACAGCGACATCACGCCGTCCAGCCTGCCGCCGCGATAGTGCGACGCCTGCACCGGCGCGCCTTCCGCGTCGAAGGTCTGCGTCGGCCCGTCCAGCACGCCGTGCGCGTACATCGCGCGCAGCAGCGTCGTGCCTTCCGGCGTGCACTGCATGGCTTCGCCGTGCGGCACGCCGTTCGCGAAGTGCATGTGGCCCACGAGATTGCCGAGCGCATCTCGCGTTTCGACCAAGGTGGTTTCCACCGCAGCGGCTTCCTTCATCACGCGCCTCAGTTCAACTGCACGACGCCGCCCTTCAGGGCCAGTTGCGCCGATGCCTCGACGGTCTGCGTCGCCGAAGCCTTGTGCGAAATCATTGCGCCCTCGGTGCTGAGCGTCGTTGCTGCCTTGCTCGCGTGCGTCGTGCCCGCTTCCGTCGCGAACGACGTTCCGGCCTTGATACTGACGGAGCCTGTCACCTCTATCGTCAGATTGCCGCCGACCTTGAGCGTGTAATTGCCATTCACCGTGTGAGCGTGGTCGCCGCTTATCATGTGCGTGAACTTCGCGTCATTGGTATGCGCTTCGTCGCCGGTCACGGAGAGCGTGCGCTTGCCCTTCACCGAATGCGTTTCGTTGCCTTCGCTCACCGCCACGGTGCGGTCGCCCTTCGAGACCGTGTGGGTTTCCGCGCCCGCCATGACCGTCGTGGTCAGCGCGTTCTCGATATCGACCTTCATGTCCTTTTGCGCATGAAAGAACAACTCTTCGGCGTCGAGCTTGTCTTCCATGCGGATCTCGTTGCCCGCTGCGCCGTTCTTCGACGAGCGCGAGCGGATCACGCTCTGCGTCTGGTTGTCCGGCAGCGCGACGGGCGGCGCGTTCTGGCCGTTGTAGACGCAGCCGGTGACGATGGGCCGGTCCGGGTCGCCATCGACGTAACTCACGACCACTTCCTGGCCGATGCGCGGCAGGAACAGATGCCCCCAGCCCGCGCCGGCCATCGACTGCGCCACGCGCACCCAGCACGAGCTGTCTTCGTTCGAGCCTTCGGAGCGGTCCCAGTGGAACTTGAGCTTCACGCGTCCTTGCGAGTCGGTCCAGATTTCCTCGTCCGACGGCCCGACGACCTTCGCCGTATGCGTGCCCGCCACCAGCGGACGGTGGCTCGCGTGCGGCGCGCGGAACGGCACGGTGGCCGGGAACACGTCGAAGGTATTGCGATATGACGCGTTCGATGCCGTATGCCGCACCGCGCGCACCACGTAGCTGGTGTTGAGCGCGCTGCTCGGATGGCCGCTCAGCGTGAACTTCGCGCCCGCCGCGAGGCTGTAGCAGCCGCCCTCGCCATGGCCGGTCTGCGCGTCGAGCGTATGCGCCTGCAAGTGCGTGCCGATCAGCGTGCCGCCGCGCCCGGTGTCCGTGTACTTGCCCGGGAACACATAGCGCGGCGCGGTCTGGATGGTCGAACTGCCCTTCTTCGTCGTCAGCAGCGCGACGTTCGGCGTCGCGTAGTCGTAATCGCCCGTGATGTGTTCGCCCGCCGTCACGCCCTGCGACATCGAGAAGCGGCCCAGATGCTGCGTCTGCGATACCTGGCTTTCCGGCATGTAGTACAGCGTGCTCACGGGGCCGTCGAGGTGCGCGGAGGTGTCGTCGGCGAGCACCAGGGTGTGCTGGTCCGCGGCGAACTCGAAGAAGAAGAAGATGCCTTCCTCTTCCATCAGCCGCGACATGAACGCGAACGGGCTCTCGTCGTACTGCACGCAATACTCGCGCGCCGTGCTGCCCGCGCCCTTGGTGCGATCCGCGAAGGTCACCGCGTAGGTCGTGAGCAGTTGCTTGATGATGTCGAGCGGCGTCTTGTTCTGCCAGATCACGCGGTCCTGGCCGAGCGCGAGCAGCCACAGGCGCGGCGCGAGTTCGGCGGAATAAAACGCGTGGCCGGCATCCGCGCCCGCATGCGCGAAGCGCGTCACGATGCCGTTGAAGCAGCGCGCCGTCTCACTGCCGTCCTTGAGCGTCACGGTGACGCTCTTGCCGACGATCTGCGCCGCATCCAGCGACATCTCGGTGGAACGCATCCGCAGGTCGAAGCGGAACAGCTCGGACAGCGCCTCGTGTCCGCCGAAACCGTCGAGCAGCAGCACGTCGGCGCCGAACGGCGTGGAGACGGTGGCGAAGCTGTTGGTCTGCGTCTGGGTCGGCGTGGACATGCGCTTACGCCTCCACCGGCGCGAAGCGGAACACGATCTCGTCCGCCGCCGACAGCGTCAGATGCACGCCGCCGAACGGCTCGGAGATCGAGATGCGTTCCAGCACCTGTTGCGCGAGTTCCGGCAAGACTGCTTGCGTCAGAATGTGATCGACGTTGCGCGCGCCGCTGTCCACTTCCTTGCAGCGTTGCGCGATCAGCGTGGCGACGCTCTCGTCCCACGTCAGCGGCGCGTGATGATTGCGCTCGAAGCGCCTGGCGATGCGTTCGAGCTTGAGCGTCACGATCGCGTTGATCTGCGCGTCGCCGAGATGGTAGTAAGGCACCAGCACGAGCCGCCCGAGGAACGCCGGGCTGAACTGGCGCAGCAGCGCCGGGCGCAGCTTCTCGATGATCTCTTCCGGCGGCGGACGGCGGCCGCCGCGGCAGGCGTCGGTGATGACGTCCTGCGCCGCGTTCGAGGTGAGCAGGATGAGCGTGTTCTTGAAGTCGATCGGCACGCCTTCGCCGTCTTCCATCACGCCCTTGTCGAACACCTGGAAGAAGAGTTCCAGCACGTCGGGGTGCGCCTTCTCCATTTCGTCGAGCAGCACGACGCTGTACGGACGGCGCCGCACCGCTTCCGTCAGCACGCCGCCGCGCCCGTAGCCGACATAGCCCGGCGGCGCGCCCTTGAGTCCGGACACGCTGTGCGCCTCCTGGAACTCCGACATGTTCACGGTAATCATGTTGCGCTCGCCGCCATACAGCATGTCCGCGAGTGCGAAAGCCGTCTCCGTCTTGCCGACGCCGCTCGGCCCCACCAGCATGAACACGCCGACCGGCTTGCCCGGATCGTCGAGATCGGCGCGGAACGTGCGCACGCGGCGCGCGATGGCGTCGAGCGCCTCGTCCTGGCCCACGACGCGTTCCGCCAGCTTGTCCTGCAGATACAGCACGGTATGCAGTTCGTCGGCGAGCATGCGGCCCACCGGAATGCCGGTCCAGCCCGAGATGACCTTGGCGACCGTCTCCGAATCGACGCACACCGGCACCAGCGGCTCGTCGTTCTGCACCGCTTCGAGGCCCTTTTCCAGACGCGACAGATTGGCGGTCAGCGACTCGGCGTCGTCGCCGTCTTCGTGCGCGGCGGGCGCGTCCTGTTCGACGAAATCGCGGATCTTCTTGCGCCACGCGAGGATTTCATCGACGGCGCGCTTTTCGGTGGCGAGCTTGTCGGTCAGGCGCGCGCGCTGGGTGCGCTCCTCGTCCAGCGTCTTCGACAGCGCCGCGATGGCTTCGGCGCGATCCGTGCCCGTCGCCGCTTCATGGCGGTAGATGCGCAACTGGTTCTCGGCGGTATCGATGGAACGGCCCAGCGCCTCGATGTCCTCCGGCACGCCGTTCTGTCCGATCGCGACGCGCGCGCAAGCCGTGTCGAGCACGCTGATCGCCTTGTCCGGCAACTGCCGTCCCGAGATATAGCGATGCGACAGCTTGACGGCATCGCGCACGGCGTCGTCGAGGATTTCCACGCCGTGATGTTCTTCCAGCTTGCGCACCATGCCGCGCAGCATGTCGATGGCGACCGCCTCGCTCGGTTCCTCTACCTTCACCACCTGGAAGCGCCGCGCGAGCGCCGGATCGCGTTCCACGTACTTCTTGTATTCGGCCCACGTGGTGGCTGCAATCGTGCGCAACTCGCCGCGCGCGAGTGCAGGCTTGAGCAGGTTCGCTGCATCGCCCTGACCTTCGCTGCCGCCCGCGCCGATCAGCTGATGCGCCTCGTCGATGAACAGAATCACCGGCACCGGCGACGCCTTCACTTCCGCGATCACCGACTTGAGCCGGTTCTCGAATTCGCCCTTCACGCCCGCGCCGGCCTGCAACAGCGCGAGATCGAGCGAACGCACCGACACGTTGACGAGCGCCGGCGGCACGTCGCCCTGCACGATGCGCTGCGCGAAGCCTTCGACCACCGCCGTCTTGCCGACGCCCGCTTCGCCCGTGAGGATCGGGTTGTTCTGGCGGCGGCGCAGCAGCACGTCGATCAACTGACGGATTTCACTGTCACGCCCGCGAATCGGATCGATCTTGCCTTCGCGCGCGAGGCCGGTCATGTCGACGGTGAACTGATCGAGCGCCGACTGCCGGCCGTTCGCGTTCGGCGCCATGCTTGGCATGGCATGGGCTTTCGCCGCTTGCGCATCGGGCGCGGCCACAGGCGTTTGCGCCCCGCCCGCATCTTCCGCCGAACCCGCAAGAATCGCCGCGAGCCGCTCGCGCAGGTTCGCGCGCGGAATGTTGAGCAGCGCGGGCGCGGATTCGAGCAGCATCCCGCGCAGGCTGTCCACTTCGAGCAGCGCGAGCGCCAGCGTGCCCGAGCGGATCTGCTGTTCGCCGAGCAGCATCGAACTGAGCAGCCATGCTTCCTGGAACAGCGGCGAAAAGTTCGGCGACAGCGCGGGCGTGCGGCCATTGCCGCGCTTGAACGCATCGACGGCTTTCTGCAGCTGCGCCGTCAGCGTCTCCGGCTTGATGCCGAAGTGCCCGAGGATCGCCTTCAGGTCGGGCGCGTCGGCTTCGAGCAGCACCAGCAGCAGATGCTCGACATCGACGTTGTAATGGGTCTGGCGCACGCACAGTTGCGCGGCCTGCTCCATGGCGAGCTTGCATTCGGGATTGAGACGGCCCAACAAGGTGCGGATATCGATGTCCATGCGCTTCAGGAGTTCGTCGGCGCGGCTGCGGGCGTCTCGCGCAGGGCGAGGCGCACCGGAGCCGGCGCGTGATCGGACCCGCGCGAACCGCCGAGCCACGAGGTCCAGCCGAGGCGGGACGCACGCGGGCCGCCGGCCTCGCAGGCAGTGCGTTGCGGCGCGAGATGCAGAACGACATGCACCTCGAGGTCCTGCTGGAGATACGCGCGCGTCAGCCAGGCAGCGAGCGCGTGAAGGCGTCCGCCGGGCAGGAGCGCGTCGAAGTGTTCCTTCGACAGATCGGGAAACACCAGACTGATGCCGCTCGCCTGATCCCAGGTCCGCTGCCCGAGCACCGTGAACGACGTGAGACGCGGCGCACCCGAGCCGGCACGCGCGAGACGCAGCGCATCCGCGCGATCCAGTTCGCGCCAGCCGCCTTCGAACTGCGTGCCGCGCACGGTCAGGCCGAGCCGGTCGGACAGCAGCGCGACGAGGCCGCTCATCGAACGCGGCGCGGCGCTCATCAGGCCCGCGTGACGCATCCAGAACCGCACGCCTTCCGGGCCGCGCACGCCCGCGCGCAAGCCGAGATTCGACAGCGCATCCAGCGCCCCCGCGAGCGCCGACGCATGCGGCGAACGCCAGTTCAGACCCGGCGCGTGCTTCTTGCGACTGCGGTACAGGAACGACAGGAAGCGGTGATTGAAGATGTCGAGCAGGTCGGCGGTGGCGTGATCGCGCTTCGCGCGGCGTTCCAGCACGAGTTCGGTGAACGACACCGGCAGCGGACCATTCGCGCCCGCCAGCGTGAGCACCGGCGTGGTCAGGGTCCAGGCGGCGCGCGGCGTGTAGTCGGGCGTCGCGGCATCGGCTGCGGTGTGCGCCTGCACGCGCCGCACATCGCTCGGTTCGAACGCGAGCGACACATGGCCCGTCAGCCGCACGCCTTCGCCAAGACCGTTGCCGCGCCCGAGCGGACGCGCGGACGGCACGGCGCGTTCCAGGAGACTGATCGCCTGGAACAGATCGAAACGCTGCGGATTCGCCTGGAGACGCGCGATCAGAGCAGCTGCTGGCAGCCGGTCATCGGCTCCCATTGCTTCCATGTCTCGTCTCCGCGGCGCACGACCAGCCGCACGAATGAATTGACCGAGGTGTACATCGCGAAGAAGCGCGCGAGCACGGCGCCCATCAGCAGCGGCGAGCCGCCGACGAAGGTGTCCGGATCGAACTCGACCGCCACTTCGGTGCCGCGGCAGTAGCCCCGCCACGCGTCGCTGCCGACGTGCGCCGTCACGCTGCGCGCCTCCACGCTGCGGATGCCGCGAATCTGATCCTGCTCGCGCGTGGTTTCGGCGGCGAACAGGCGCAGCATTTCCTGCAACTGCGCGCGGCCCGTCGCGCCGCTCACCAGCGAGTGATAGTTCAGGGTGAGCAGCGAGATCAGACGCCACAGCGTTTCGCTGCCGAGCGCCGGGCTGCGCTGCGCGGTCGGCTCGTACAGACAGCGCACGCGGGCATTCTGCGAAACCTTCTCGACGAACATGCGCGCGCCGATCGGCACGTGTTCTGCCAGCCGCCGGTTGGTACAGAGCACGTTTGCGTAGACCACCGGCGCGCCGGGTTCGGCGAGCGCGCTGGCCGCGTTGACGAAGCTCAGGAAGGTATCGGTGCCCTGCACGTTCTCGCGCAGGCTGTGTTCGCGCCGCGCCGACCAGAACACCGTTTCGCCATCGGCTTCGACGTGATCGATCGCGGAGAAGCACGGCACGGTTTCCGCGCGTTCCAGCGAAGGATCGGACGCGACCACCGAGACCACCGAATGAATCTCGGTGATCGCCTCGCGGCGCTGATCGGCGACGAGGCGGTATTCGTAATGACGCTGATCGACGACGATCGGCTCGCTCGTCTGCGAGAACAGGTTGATGACCGGCGTGCAGCCCAGCTGGAAGTTGCCCGCGTTCAGCATGCCGAGACCGCGCGGCGCGCGCGTCAGGTGCAGGACGATCTCGCAGCTGCGGCCACGGCCGAGACGCCCTTGCAGATGGTGCAGGTCGAAGAAATGAAACTTGCGCGGGAACGCGAAATATTCCTGCATCAGCGCATAGGCGGGTTGCGCATTCGGCGGACGCGGCAGCACGTCGTCGTGTTCGCCGTAGCCCACTTCGCGGAACGCGCGCGCGGGCAGCAGCGTCGCGGCGCGCGCGCCTTCGGGCCGCACCGAGACATCGGCGACGCCGGACACGAGCAGCTCGTAGAGCGGCATCGTCACCATCCAGTCGCCATGCAGATGCACGCGCAATTGCGCCAGCTCCAGCTCGCTGAAGTCAGCGCCGCCCGTGCATTCGAGCGTGAGGCGCAAGGTGGCGTCGTCGCCGAATTGCGCGCGGCTGATGACGAGCGGCCACAGCGTGGTGTCCCACGCGGTGCGAAAGCGGCACACGTCGCCGCTTTCGGTATGCGCCTGCAAGGCCGTATGGCGCGGCACGGCGAAACCGGCCGTCACCTTGCCCTGGCTCGGATCGAGTTCGAAGTGCGCGACCGTCATCGACGGCACCGGCTGCACGAGCGTCGGGCAGACGTTGTCGAGCAGCGCCGACGCCACTTGCGGAAACTCCTGATCCAGATCGCGATGCACGCGCGCGGCGAGAAACGCCGTGGCCTCGATCAGGCGTTCGGTATGCGGGTCCAGCGATTCCGTGCCATGCAGCGCAAGCCGCGACGCGATCTTCGGATAGCGGCGCGCGAAGTCGGCGCCCTGGATCCGCAGATAGGACAGCTCGCGCTTGTAGTACTGAAGGATGTCGTCGGGGGCCATGTCAGACCGCTTCCGCTTCGCGGACGGCGAAGGCGTCGCCGTCGGCGGCCAGTTCGAAGGCCACGTGCGTGACGTTGCGGCCGGCGCGCAATTCGCCGCCGACCGATACCACGGCGCGCGCGTCGAACTTCACGCTGACATTGACGAGACGCGGCTCGAAACGCGTGATGGCCTGCTTCACCGCAGCGGCGATGGCCTCGCGGTCCGGTGCGGATTGCAACGAGCGGTCGGAGAAATCAGGCAGGCCGTAGTCGAGCACGGTGCCGTCGCTTGCGGCGAAGGCATCGAGCGTCAACGGCGAGCGTGTATTGAACAAGCGGCCGAGTTCGCGCGCGACCGACTCCCGCAGCGCATCGGCGCCCGAGAGCTGCGCCTCGCCGTCGCCGGCGAGGCGGTCGAACAGAGGCATCGGTGAACCGCTGACTGCCGGCATGGCGCGCGTACTCCAGAAAACCACGACTGCGCGGCGCGCTTCGCTCGTGCGAGGCGCGCCGCGTTGGGACAGGATCAGCTTGCGGCAGGCGCAGCGTCGGCGTCGGCGGCGACATCCCAGCCGAACGACGTCTTGCCCTTCTGCGTCGAGTCGGTCTTCTGCTGCGTGTAGACCGCCGTGATCTTCGAGTAGCCGATCGCGAATGCATCGCTCGGCTGGCCCGCGCCCGACGTGTTGACGTTCGAGACCATCGCGTCGCTCAGCACGTAGGTCATCAGCTCCATGAACTTGCCGTTTTCCGTGCGGCCGATGCTGATGGTCGCGTCGCCCAGCTTGTCGCCGGCCGCGCATGCACGGTACAGCGACGGCGTGGCGAGGTCGGTGATCTTGGTGCAATGCACTTCGCTGAACATCGCGCGGCCGAGCGTACGTTCGGTCGCCGAAGGGTCCGGGTTCATCGGCAGCTGGATGCCGAACGAATAGCTGCTGAGGATGATCTGGTCAGCGTGGCCGGTGAGCGCGCTGTTGCCCTTGATCTTGTCAATCTTGAGGAGAATCGTGTCCATGACCAATTGTTATCAATGAAGTGGAATCGGGTCGGCGTGCGGCATGAACCGCACGCCGTGCCATCACGCTGCGGCTGCGGGCAGTTCCGCGACCAGGCGAATCGACGCGGTCAGCTCTTCCATCTGGAAGTGCGGCTTCAGGAAGCAGGTGGCGCGATACGCGCCCGGCTTGCCGGGCACTTCCGTCACGTCCACGCGTGCTTCGCCAAGCGGGAAGCGCGCCTTCTGCGCCTGCGATGCCGACGGGTTCAGCAGCACGTAGTCGGCAATCCAGTTGTTCAGATACGACTCGATGTCGCTGCGCGTCTGGAAGCTGCCGATCTTGTCGCGCATCATCACCTTCAGGTAATGCGCGAAACGCGAGGCCGCGAGCACGTACGGCAGGCGCGCCGACAGTTGCGCGTTGGCGTTGGCCGAGTCCTTGTTGTAGACCTTCGGACGGTTGGTCGTCTGGCCGCCGAAGAAGGTCGCCGAGTTCGAACCCTTCGAGTTCACCAGCGCGATGAAACCCAGGTCGTTCAGTTCCTTCTCGCGACGATCGGTGATGGTCACTTCCGTCGGGCACTTGAGGACGATGTCGCCCTCGCCGGTCTTGAACGCGTGCGCGGGCAGGCCTTCCACCTTGCCGCCGCCTTCCACGCCGCGAATGGCCGTGGACCAGTTGTACTTGGCGAAGGCGTCCGTGATGCGCAGGCCGAGCTGATAGGCCGAGTTGGCCCACAGGTACTTGCCGTGCTCGGTGCCGTCGACGTCTTCCTCGAAGCTGAAGCTATCGACCGGGTTGGTCTGCGCGCCATACGGCAGGCGGGCAGCGTACGACGGCAGCACGAGCGACACATAACGCGAGTCTTCCGAATCGCGGAAGCTGCGCCAGCCGGCGAGTTCGGCGCTTTCGAAAACCTTCGACAGATCACGCGTCACGCCGAGTTCGGTGAACGACTTCAGGTCGAACAGGCTCGGCGCCGCCGCTGCGACGAACGGTGCGTGCGCGGCTGCGGCCACCTTCGAGATGCGTTCGAGCAGCGCGATGTCCTGCGGATGACGGCCGAACGTGTAGTCGCCGATCAACAGCGAGTACGGCAGGCCGCCGAACGTGCCGTATTCGTCTTCATAGACCTTCTTGAAGAGCGTGCTCATGTCGTGATCGACCGCGGTTTCGAGGTCTTTCAGCAGCTCCTTCTTGGTCACGTTCAACAGGCGCAGCTTCAGCTGCGGACCCGTTTCCGTGCCCTGGACCATGTCGTGCAGGCCGGTCCACGACGCTTCGAGCGCCTGGAATGCCGGGTCGTGCATGATCGCGTTGAGCTGGTCCGTGAGCAGCTGGTCGATTTCGGCGACGCGCTCGTTGATCATCGCGACGACGCTCTTGTCCGGGCTCGTGCGCATGCCTTCGTCGAGGATCTGCGATGCGAGCTGGCCAATCAGCTTCTTCGCGTAGCCGCTTTGCGACGGCTCCACGGCCATGTTGCCTTCCTGGACGATGCGCTCCAGCAGGCTCAGTTCGGCGGTGGCCGCGTCGAGCGTCTGGGCTTCGCTGCCGGCCGCGCCGGCTGCAGTCGTGCTTTCCATCTGAATCACCTTTGCAAGTTCGTTGCGCTCACGATCGGACGCTTCCCGTCTCGACCGCGTCTGCTATGCGGGTTGGGGCCTGAGGCCTGTGGCTGCCTCAGGCGCCCGGCGTGGCGCTGGCTTGCGCCTGGCTCTGCACCGCCTTCAGTTCTTCGCTGCTCAGCACGATGCGCTCGAGCATGGAGTCGAGTTCGTCGTTGCCGTCGAGCTTGCCCAGCAGATCGCGCAGTTGCTGGCGTGCTTCGAGCAGCTTTGCGAGACGCGGCACCTGGTTGACGATGCTTTCGGGATGGAAATCGGAGAACTGCTCGAACTTGAGTTCGACCTTGAGGTTGCCCTCGCCCTTCATCGTGTCGGGCACGGACAGGTCGAGACGCGGGGCGATGTTGCCCATGATCTCGTCGAAGTTGTCGCGGTCGATCTCGACCAGACGACGCTCCTTGAGCTTCGGCAGCGGCGTTTCCGGCTGACCCGAGAGGTCGGCCAGAAGGCCCACCACGAGCGGAAGCTCGCGCTTCTCGACCGCATCGCCGACTTCGACGTCATAGGTGATCTGGACACGCGGCGGACGGTTGCGGCCCACCCACTTTTGCAAACTGTTCGACATGGATCTCTCCGGAGACGCTTGACTCTGTTTAGATGACTGACTACCCGCATTGCCCGCGAGCCTTGGGTACGACGTGCAAAAGCCGGTGGAGAACGCAACGCTGTGGTGCTAAGGACGCGCGAACGCCTTCCCGCTGACGACGGCTATCGTCAGCGCGGGCATGTTTCTTTAGCTTTCGTGGAACCGGACTACCCAACACGAAGGGTCGAGCGAGCCTTGCGCGAACAGCAAGCCGCCATGAAGAACGCCGAAAAGCAGAGTCAGCGCTCGTCCCCGTTTCCTCAAGGGCCATGAGCACTACCCTGGTCGGAGGTAATGGCCTGCATGAAGGAAAATTTACTTGCTTGAACCAGGCGGAAGTGTGTCTCGTGAACGTTTGTTTGCCTGATGATTTCGGCTGCATTAGAGCACAGACTTTTTACGTCTACAAGACGGAAAACCGTGAGCCGATAACTTTTTTTACGCTTGGGCATAAGCGGTTGAAAGTGTGCTCGCTTATGCGCCGACACAGCGCGGCATTGTAATTTCTTACCTTGGACGCGGCGTGAGCGGCCGGTGTGGCGGGGCTTGCGGGGCGAAGCAGGCGTGGAAGGCCGGGCTGGATTTGAGCGTGATTCAAAACCGGATGGTTGAAATCCCATTCCGAATAAAATGATGTCCTTTAAAGCCTGGGTGTGAGATTCGGGATTAATACTTTCGCCGCCACCATTTATGATTAATCGATTCATTCAAGCGTGGCGAGTCAGGTAACTATTTCTTTTAACACGTTTGTCACACAGCAGATAGAGCATTAAAGCCCAGGCCTTGCGACAGCATTTCAAGGGTGTTTAGCAACAGGCGAGCGCTTGTTTCCCAAGCGGGGCAAGGACATGCGGTGCTTCTTTGTTCATATGATGCTACGTAAGCGTGAAGCGCCCTTCGCTACGACGCGGTAAGCGATTTAGCAGCGGATGCTTAAGCGCGCCAGGCGTCGTGCTAAAGCGCGCGCAGATGTGTCCCGTCGAGCGAACCCGCTTGGTCAGGCGTGCAGCGTGAAACCTTATAGCTTACGTTTCGAACGCCGATTTAATCCGTGCGATTTCATACATAGCGATGAAGCCGTGACAGCCGCGTTCCTTCTCGATGCGCGAAGCTATCCTCAAGGGTAGAAGCGGCACACTCGTGCGTTTTGTAAAGTGCGCCGCGCATGCATGATTGGCAAACGATTGCCTTGCTGGGCGTCCGGGTGGCGGCCTGCTTCAAGGCAGGCGGATGAACGGGCTATTCAGGAATGGCGAGTTCCTGAAGCGCTCGGGCAGGTTCTCGCGCAGCAGCTCCTGAAGCTTGCTCGACGAGCGTGACACCTTGAGTTCCGTGATCATCGACAAGGTGGAAACGGGCGGCACGGAGACGTCCTTGTTGAACAACGGATTGAAGCCGGTGAACGACACGACCGGCAGCACGGTCACCTGACCGAACGGCGGCGGCGTCTCCGTGATCGGGCCGTTCGTGATGACCGCGACGGTCGTGCCGGTAACATCCAGTCCGCTGTAGTTCGGCACTTCGAGGCTCGCCTGGGTCGGCTTGAAGCCGAGGCCGGTCATCGACAGCGTGATGGCCGAGGCGGTCTTGTTCAGGATGTCGACCTTTTCGGTGATGCGCGAGTTGAGCGACCCGGACGTGTCGCCCTCGACGGTATAGACCACGCCGCCCACCACCGTGGCTGCGTTTGCACCCGTCACATAGCCGAGCATCAAACCTTGTACGTGGATCTGATTCGCACTGACGTGCGCATTGGAGTGCATATGTCCGATGTCGAGAAAACTCGACGGCCCCGATGGGTAGACCAGGATGCGCCGGCCATCGACGGTCCATTCGAGGGTTCTCAACAACTGCACGGGATCGCTGGGTAGCGCGAGGTTATAGATGGGGTCATCGCGCGTGACCTTCAGCGTGGAGTTGTTATTGGAGATGCTGACGCTTTCCGCCAGCACTTCGCTTGAAAACGCCATCAACACACACGCACTCAGCAGAGTGGGTTTTGCTCGCATTTCAACCTCCGTCGTCAGGCTCGGTCCCACGGGACATGACGGGGCGATGGGCACACATCGACCCGTCCGCTTGAGCCGTTCGAATCGGTCGTGGAAGAATGCGGCCTACCGGGTTGAATCGGCATCCTATCGGAAACGTTAGTTCACGATTCGTAAATTACAAGGTGCCGACATAACTTTTCAATCAGCTTTTGAGTGAAGCGCAGAATGGGAAGGGTATTAATTGAGATCTCGCACTCGCATCCTGAAACGATCCACTCCTGGCACACCCTGAAGGACACTCCAGCATGTTCGAGCCATACCTCAAACGATGGGAGCTCACGATAGACGGCGAACCCTTCGCCTCCCGGAATGCCTGTCTTGTTCCGGTACGCCACCGTGATGCACCTGCCATTCTCAAGATCTCTTCCGAGCCCGAAGAACAGGCAGGGAGCGCAGTCATGGCGTGGTGGCGCGGCGACGGCGCAGCGCCCGTGCTGGCTCACGACGGCGAAGCGTTGCTGATGGTGCGTGCGCAAGGCTCAACCTCGCTGACCGAGATGGCCAAAGAAGGCCGCGATGATGAGGCGACCCGCATCCTGTGTGCGGTCGCTTCACGCCTGCATGCCCCTCGTTCAGAGCCGCTTCCTTCGTTGGTGCCATTGAAGCAATGGTTCAATGCCTTGCTATCCGGAGCCAGCACTCACGGCCGCCTGTTCGAGCACTGTGCGCGTACCGCCGATGAACTACTGCGCGCGCCACGCAATATCACAGTCCTGCACGGCGATATTCATCACGGCAACGTGCTCGACTTCGGGCCGCTCGGCTGGCTCGCGATCGACCCGAAAGGACTGTACGGCGAACGCGCATTCGATTACGCCAATCTCTTCTGCAATCCGGACGCTGAGAGCGCGCTGACGCCGGGCATCTTTGCGCAGCGCATCGATCAAGTCGCCGATGCGGCCAATCTCGAACGACGACGTCTGCTGCAATGGGTGCTCGCATGGACCGGTCTGTCGACGGCCTGGATACTTGAAGACGGCGGCCACCCGGGCAGCACGCTCGACGTGGGAAGACTCGCCGCAGCCGCGCTCGGCCTGGTCGATTAATGGTCTTCAAGGGCCTGCAAAGCAGCCCCGCCCTGCAAGCCCCATTCTTTACCGCTTACAATCGTGCTTCCCCAAGACATGCGGAAAGGATCCATGGAATTGATGCTTGAGCGGCTGTCGGAGACGGTGGCCTCGGCAGAAAGTCTCGAACAACTCACCCGGCCACTCCTCGAAATGCTCGAGATCGTCACCGGCCTGGAGTCTGTCTACCTGACGTCCATCGATGAGGCCGCCGGCATCCAGACCGTCGACTTCGCACGCAACTCCGGCGATCTCGACATCAGCGAAGGCCTCGAAGTGCCGTGGTCGGACACGCTGTGCCGGCGGTGCATCGACGAAGGCCGCCGCTTCACGTCCAATGTGAGCGAGATCTGGGGCGACTCCCAGGCAGCGAAGGCGCTCGGCATCGAGACCTACGCCAGCGCGCCGGTCTGCGGCAGTAATGGCGCGGTCATCGGCACGCTGTGCGCCGCGAGCCGGCGCAGCAAGGCCATCGGTCCGCGCGCGCGCAGTGCGCTCAACCTGTTTTCGAAGATCATCGCGCAGCACGTGGAACGCGAACGCCTGATGGGCGAATTGCGTCGCTCCAACGAGTATCTGACCCGCTTCGCGCTGACGGACTCGCTCACCGGACTGCCCAATCGCCGCGCCATGCAGGACGAACTCGGGCGGCTGCTCGCGCGCGCGGCGCGCGATGGGTCGTATGTGCTCGTCGGCATGATCGACCTCGACGACTTCAAGAAGATCAACGACGAATTCGGCCACGCCGCCGGCGACAGCCATCTGAAGCACTGCGCCAGTCGGGTGTCCGGCGTCACGCGCGACACCGACATGCTCGCGCGCATTGGCGGCGACGAGTTCGCCTTCGTCGGTCCGGGCGCTCACGATGCGGACGAAGCGCATCGCATTGCCGGGGAGATTCGCGCGCGCATCACCGAAGCGGGCAGCGGCACGCGCTTGCCGGGGCAGTATGCGGATCACGCTTTCGGGGTCAGCGTCGGCGTGGTCGCGGTGCGCTTCGTCAGCGCGGATCAGGCCATCGCACTCGCCGATACCGCCATGTACGAGGACAAGCGTGAACGCAAGCGCCGCCGTCGCGAGGCTCAGGCGACGCAGGAATAACGCGGCCATGACCATCAAGGCCGTCGTCTTCGATGCGTTCGGCACGCTGTGCGAAATCGGCGACAAGCGGCGGCCTTATGCCCGTCTTGCGCGCGCTCGACGAGACAGGCCTGGCAGACTCGGCACAAGCGCGCAGCTGATGAGCGCCCCGTTGTCGCTGCGTGATGCAGCGACAGCACTGAATGTCGGGCTCGACGATATCGATGCGCTGGAGCGCGACCTGCAAGCGGAACTCGCGAGCATTCGTCTCTATCCCGAAGTGCCGCGCGTGCTGCGGGCCTTGCGCGCGCATGGCTATGCGCTGGCCGTCGCGTCGAATCTTGCGCTCCCTTATGCGGCACCGCTCCAGGCGCTGCTGCCCTTCCCCCTCGACGCCTATGCATGGTCGTTCGAAGTTGGCCATGTCAAGCCCGACCCGCGCCTGTTCGAGTTCGTGTGCCGAACCCTTGGCGTGCGTCCGGACGAGGCGCTGATGATCGGCGACACCTATGCGGACGACACTCTTGGCGCGACCCGCAGCGGTCTTGCGGCGCTGCATCTCGACCGTGGCGCCAGCCCACGCGCCGGTTCCATCCGGAGCCTCGACGCGGTACTCGATCACCTCGCCATTCCGCTCGACTGAAAACACCGCACTGTTGGGACGCGGCTGACCGTAAGGCGGCGAATGGTGGGTGCCGGCCCACCTGATCGCGTGCTTCATGCACCGAGAGAACGGCCCGACGCCAATGGCATAACAAATGCATCGGCTCCTGCAAGCGTCCGGCCGCCCATTCGTTCACTTTCTCAACCTTGCCAGGAGCGCAACATGAACCTATTGACCATCAGCGACATTCCCGTCGCCGTCGATCTGGACAGCCAGCGAATGAAGCACATCCACGGCGGCCGCATGAAGCTGCCCGGACAGCCGACCAAGGATCCGATCCTGATCAGCCCGGACGGCGAACCGGTGGCCGTGTACGTCGACGGCTCGCTACAGAACTCGGGACGCGACGGCTTCTACCACCTGTGAGAGCGAAGCCGGATGGTGCGCCGTCCGGCTTCATGCCTGCTCGCGATCCAGACGCGCTTCGGGCGCACGAGTCTCGACCGATGCAACGCGCCCGCTCGACGCCTCATGCAGGTTGCTGCCACTCGTTTCCGGAAGGAACACGGCCGCGATGAACGCGACACCGTAGGCACACAGTGCGCAAGTCCCCATTGCAGTACCCAGCGGCAGGTTCGCGGCCAGCAGCCCGACCGTGGCCGGCACGACCGATCCGAACCCCCGCCCGCCGCCCAGACAGAATCCCTGACCGCTCGCGCGGATCGTGGTCGGGAACAGTTCGGCGAAGGTAGGCAGCATGCCCGACGCCAGCGCGCCCTGGAACGCACCGAGGAAGAAACTGAGAATGACGGTCACGCTGGCGTCGATCGGCGCGAGCAGATAGATGGCCACGTTGACGGCCTGCAAGACGAGGAAGGTCATGAACGCGGGCCGGCGGCCCAGCCGGTCCGAGAGCAGCCCATACAGCAGCGGACCGACCAGCGACCCCAGGATATTGCACGCCAGATACCCCGCGCTCGATCCGACCGACAGATGCAGCTGGGTGCGCAGATACGTGGGTAGCCAGGTAATCATCACATACGCGCCGCCGAAGATCCCGGTCGCCATGATGACGGCCGCCAGCGTGCGGCGCAGATGGCGGGTCGCGAAAATTTCCCAGAACGGGCTGGCTGCCACGCCGTTGGCGCGGGCCACTTTCGCTTCCGCATAGACGCCCGATTCGGGCACCAGCCGGCGAATGAAGAACACGAGGGCGGCGGGCACCACGCCGAGCGCGAAGAACACGCGCCAGCCGAACTGCTCGGGAAAAAGCGACGCGATGATCGGCAGCAACGCCACCGACAACGCATAACCCAGCGCATAGCCGCTCTGCACGGCGGCGGCGACCCGGCCGCGCAGCACGGGGCGGATCACCTCGCTGATGAGCACGCCGCCGACCGCCGCTTCGCCGCCATAGCCCAGGCCTTGCAGGAAGCGGATGCCGAACAGCACCGGAAACGTGCTGGCGAACGCGGCAGCGATGGTGGTGATGGCCACCCACACGATGGTGAACTGGAGGATGCGCACGCGTCCGATCTTGTCGGCAAGAATGCCGGCGCCCCAGCCGCCGATCGCGGTGCCGATCAGCGCCGCCGTGGCCAGATAGCCCACTTGAGGATGCGTAAGCCCAAGGGTGGCGATGAGCGCGGGAATGACCAGCGAGAAAATGCTCGAATCCATCGAATCGAGACCGAACCCGGCGAAACACGCCCAGAACGTTCGCCGCTCCACCGGCTTGAGGCTTGAGTACCAACCCAGACGCATGCTTCCCTCTTGATCTGTTGACCTGTTGCATGTGAGCGGCGGACGGCCACGCACATGCTTGCTTGCAAACGGCGCACGTTAGCGAGCTTATGGACTGGAGGGAGGCTAGGGTATACCCATGGTGACGGCGTGCATCGGCAGCCCGGTGCGGAGGAGCGTGGCGCTGTTCAAAGGCTTGAACGGGGATTTCCGGCATCGCGCCGAGACCTGGCGCGATGCCCAAACCGGCATCTTCCGATAAACAAAACTGATGGCATTGACTGCATATCGGAAGCGGCAACCGCGTGACGGGCTGAACCTGTTCTCACAACCGGCTTCGCGATCACCCTTCGAGCGCGTCCCGGCACACGGAAACGAAGATGTCGCGCAGCCACTTGTGCGCGGGTTCCCGGTCCATCCTGGGGTGCCACATGGCGGAGACCACGATTTCAGGCACGAGCACGGGCAGTTCGAAAGCGACGAGGCCCTCTGCAAGTGCGGCCGCGCCGGGCACGCGTCCGCGCATCAGGCTCCGTGGCACTTGCGCGAGCACATCGGAATCACGGGCGATACGCAATGCATCGGGAAAGCCGGGCACGACCGCCACGATGGTCCGCCCGAGCCCGAGTTCCGCCAGTGCCCGGTCGATGGGGCCTTCGAAGTCGGTCTTGCGCGAAGCAACGACATGCTGACACGCAGCGTAAGTCGCAGGCGTCACAGGATTGTCGAGCAACGGATGCCCCTTGCGCGCCACGCCGACAAAGCGATCCCGAAAGATCGACCGCGTCCGGACTTCGGGTGCGGATTGTCCCAGGACGCCGATCTCGAGATCGACCTGCCCTTCGCGCAGCGACACCGCGTCCTTCACCACACGAGGAACGAAGCGGAGCCGGACGCACGGCGCTTCCCGCGCGACCGCCGTGACCAGCGCCGCTGCGAGCAATGCGATGAAGCCTTCGTTCGCCCGCACGACAAAGGTCCGCGCAAGCGTGGCGGGATCGACTTCGCTTGCCTGCGGGCCGAGCAGTGTCCGGGCGTCGCGGGCGACGTCGCGCACCCGGTCGCGCATCGCCATGGCGCGTGGCGTCGGCACCAGGCCGCTGCCTGCGCGCACCAGCAAGGGATCCCCTGTCATCGACCGGAGGCGGGCCAGCGTGCGGCTCATGGCGGAAGCACTCAGGCCGAGTCGCCGGGCCGCGCCCGTCACGCTGCATTCGTCGAGCAAGGCATCGAGCGCCGGAAGAAGGTTCAGATCGATATAGGTCATGACTGCGTTCAGTGGGTTGCACGACCGACGTAGCGCGGCATGCAACACCATTGTGCACGCCACGCGTCTGGATCACGACGCATGCGGCGCACATACTGGACGCACTCTCATCACCGGAAACACTCATGAACGATGCAAGATCTTCACGGCCTTCGATCCTGCTGATCGGCGCCTCGCGCGGCCTGGGCCATGCCATGGCCGAGGACTTCGCGAACCGCGGCTGGAACGTGGTCGGCACGGTGCGCGGCAATGCCAGAACCGCTCTGCACGCACTCGCGGATGATCACCCGGACACGGTGACCATCGAATCCGTGGACATCACGGACCCGGACCAATTGAACGCGCTGCGCGACCGGCTGGCCCCGCGACGTTTCGACGTGCTCTTCGTGAATGCGGGCACCGCGAACGACCGGCACGAAGACACGATTGCCGAGATCTCGACGGAAGAGTTCATCAGGGTCATGGTCACGAACGCGCTCAGTCCCATGCGCGCCGTTGAAACCCTCGCGCCGCTCGTCGAGGAACGCGGTGTGATCGGCGTCATGTCGTCGGGACAGGGCAGCGTGGCGGGCAATGAAAAAGGCGGACGCGAGCTTTACCGGGGTTCGAAGGCCGCACTGAACATGTTCATGCGCAGCTATGCCGCCCGGCACGCGAACAGCGAACGGTCACTGCTTCTCATGGCGCCAGGCTGGATTCGCACGGACCTGGGCGGCCCGGATGCACCGTTCACGATGGCTGAAACCATTCCGAAGGTCGTCGGCGTGGTCATCGACGCGCAGGGCAAGCCGGGGCTGCGCTATCTGGATCGCAACGGCAAGACGGTCGCGTGGTGACGCCTCGCGCATCCGCGCTCCATCCCTGCCGCGAATGACCCCGAACCGACGGTCGCATCGGCACGTTCTGCTCGCCGACGTTCGCGATGCCTCGCATGCCCTGAAAGTGGACGCCGTTGATCCCGGCGTCGCGTTCCACTCGGGCAGCATCGGCCAACGACTTCAACGGCTCGCGTCGATGGGGCACGTGCAGGCCCCAATGCGTCAACGAACCACCGACCGCGTCCCCGTCAGCACCGTCTTCGTCACATCGGGAATCGCGTCCAGCGCTTGCTGGCTGAATGCAAAGCGCGTCCAGGTCTTGTGCGCATAAGTGCGCGTGCTGGCGCGATACCACGGCGACGCCGGATCCTCGGACACACCCGTTGTCAGCATGGTGTCCGCCTGCGGACCCTCCGCGCCGAAGCTCACGACCTGCATATAGCTGTTGCCATGGGCATCGCGGTCCAGCGACTCGCCGCTCTTGTCGAGCGGCTGCATCGCGCACACCACCGTGAAATAGCCCTCCAGATCGCAGCCGCCGTAGAGCGGAATGCGTCGGGTCCCGTCGGTGATGTAATGCATCTCGCCGCGCGTCGCATCGACGGCAAAGCCGTTGGCGCGCAAGGCCAGCACCGCTCCACCGAGCGCGTCGCCGAGCGCCTGCACCGTCGCCGGATTCGACGTGTCCAGGCCATCGGGCGTGGTGAGCGGATGCGCGGCATCGAAGGGCGTCGTGTAGTGCTGGAGCGCAGGCATCGCCGACGCGCGCTGCCAGAACCCATCCCACAGGTTCGCGCCGCGCGCATTCACGTTCGCGGTGCCATCCCATTGCCGCAGCGCCGCGCAGGCCGACCGGATGTCCACCTCTTGCGTCTGATCCGGCTTCGCCGGGTCCGCCGTCACGCGCACGATCGCCGTCTTGCAGACCGCATCGGTCACGGGCTTCAGGAACAACTGCGCGGACATCGACGTACTCGCCAGCACCGTCCGCTCCAGCGCCGCGCGGTCGACTCCGCCGGGCGCGGCCATCGCCTGCGCGCCGATACGGTGACCCAGGCGCGTGCGCAAGGATTGCACCGTGCCCGTTTGTCCCAGCACCTGCGCGTAGCCCGTCAGCGGCGCCTGCGGATTCGTCAGCCAGTAGCTGCCGTTGAAGTTGCCGACATAGTCCGTGCGCCGCAGTTCAGGCATCGACGCCACCGGCATGCGACCCGTGCGCACCGCGCCGGGCAGCTTCTGCGCGGTCCAGTCGCACGCCGCGCGCGAACCGTCGAGGAACGGCACGCCAGGCAGGCGCGCATCCACGGCACGGCCCGCAGGCGTCGTGCAAGCGCTCGCGAGTGCATCCGGCACGCCCGGCACGGCGCCGATGTCCGCGAACCAGACATCGGCGTCACCGCGCCCGATGGCGAACGTATTCACCCACGGCATCGATGCATCGCGCTTCTGGATCGCGATGAAATCGTCGAGCGAGGTCGCCTGGTTCCATTGCAGGAAGTTGGTGAAGGTGCCGGGGTTGTCGGCGTTGACGTCGGCGAGCGCGAACGCATGCTCGCCGTTCCACGTCAGCGCCGGCGACAGCGACGACAGATCCGCCACCGGCCCGAAGCGCGTCCGGTACAGCGTGCGCGTGACGGGCGCGAGCGCACCGGTCTTCATGTCGCGCACCTGCACGGTGACGGGCACGGCGCGCATCGCTTCATCGCGGCCTTCGTAGCGATAGTGCGTCGGCGCGCCCGGCACGAGCGACAGCTGAAAGATGCCGAAGCGCCGCGCGCTCGACACCGTATGCGTCCATGCAATATTCTCGTTGAAGCCGATCATCACCATCGGCACGCCGAGAAACGACGCGCCCGCCACGTCCACCTGCTGCGGAATACGCAGTTGCATCTGATAGAGCCGGTCCGGACCTTGCCAGAACCAGTGCGGGTTGCCGAACAGCAGACTCCGGCCGTCTTGCGTGCTGGCCGCGCCGAACGCCAGCGCATTGCTGCCGATGCCAGCCTGCCCGCCTGTTGCCAGTCCGTTGGCGCTGGCGAGCGTCGCGGCCTCGCCGCCCGCCGACGCCGCTGCGGCCGGCACACCCGGCGGCTGCGCCCGCGCGACGCCGTGCAGGAACGGCATCGTGCCGCCCGCCAGATTCGCGGCGATGAAGCGTCGATACAGATCGTCGGCATCGATGTGACGCACCCAGCCTGCGCTGGCGCAGCTTGCATGCGCGCCGGGAAAGCGTCCCGCGCGAAGCTCGTCGATGTAGCGGTTATAGCCGTCCGCATAGCCCGCGACGAGCGCGCGTTCTTGCGTTGGCTGGGCATCGCGGAAGCGCGTCACGGCGTCATGATCGATCACCGAGCGAAAGAAAAAATCGGCATCGAGATTGGCGGGCTGGCCGAACGTCGATGGCCCCGGCGGATGCGCTTCCGCACCGAAGTTCGCCGAACGCTCGCCGCGCCAGGTGACAAACGCATCCGACAGCGTGCACAGCGCATCCTGCGCCTGCGCGTAACCGACGCCATAGCCGAGGCTGCCCCAGTCGGCGGCATCGATATGCGGGACGCCGTCCGGGGTCCGCTTGATCGTCACGTCATAGGCCGTGCCGTTCGCTTGTCCAGCAGGCATTTGACACCCCGACAGCATCGCCAGCAGCACGGCGCCGCCACACAGCGCCGCCAGCTTGCGGGCGGTCTTCGAAATACTCAAGACAGACATGTTCGTGTCAGGTTGTTCTTGAAGCACTGTGGAGAAGAAGGCCGCTCAGGCGGCCGCGTCGAGAGAATGCTGCGCGAGCTCGTGTCCGTCGCCCGTCGCCGCGATCTGCCCGTAATCCAGCTTGATATAGCGATCCGCCAGCGAGAAATAGCGGTCGTCGTGCGTGATGACCAGCACGGTCTTGCCGCGCGCCTTCAGGTCGGGCAACAGCCGCCGGTAAAACACGTCCTTGAAGGCCGGGTCCTGATCCGCGGCCCATTCGTCGAACACGTAGAACGGACGGTCTTCCAGATAGGCCACCAGCAACGCAAGACGCTTGCGCTGCCCCTGCGAAAGATCCGTGGTCGAGAACCGGCCGTCGCGGATCGTCACCTTGCGCTCCAGATGCAGCAGTTCGAGCAGCTCTTGCGCCTGTGCGTCGAGCCCGTCGATGGCGAAGCCATGCAGTTCGTCGAACAGGAAGAAGCCATTGAACACCACCGAAAAATGCTGTCGATAACGCTCGCGGTCCGCCTCGTTCACCGGCAGGCCGGACCCACCGACGCCGACGCGCCCAGCCACACCGCCTCGCCCCAGCCGCGCCCGCGCAGCGCATGCAACAGCTCCAGTCCGACGAGCGCGCCCATGCTGTGTCCGAACACGGCGAACGGCAACGCGGGATTGCGCGCCGCGCGCCAGTCCGCGCACAGGCCGTCGATCAACGCGGGCCAGTGAACGTGCACGGTTTGATCGCGGCGCGCGCCGTGTCCCGGCAACTCCAGCGGCACGACCTGCACGTCCGCCGATAGCCGCTGCGACCAGCGCCGATACACCGCAGCCGTCCCGCCTGCATGCGCGAGACAGAACAACTGCACGCGCGGCACGACGCCGGATGTCACACCGGGTGCGACGGCGAATGTCATGCGTCAGGCGGCCGGATCGGCTTGTGCCGTTGACGCGCGAGCGGCATCCGCCTCCATCGCGCGGCGCAGGCTCAAGGGGCGCATGTCGGTCCAGACTTCATCGATGTAGGCCAGGCACTCGGCCTTCTTGCCCGACTTGCCGGCCTGCCGCCAGCCCGCGGGAATCGCCTTGTAATCCGGCCAGATGGAATACTGCTCTTCGTCGTTGATGACCACGTGGAAATGCGTGTCTTCGTCGCCCCAGCTCATTGATCGCTCCAATGGATCCGCAGCCGAGCGGCTGCCATGCGTGAAAGACACAACGAAACCCATTTTCGCGATCAACGAATCGCAAGACGATGCAGCGATGACGGGGACGGCGACACTGGACAGCCAGCATTCGCGACGCTCGGCGCACCTCGGCCCGCATCGTCATAAATGAGAATCATTGCTGTTTAGAAGCGCTACTCTGAGCGTTGCGCCGGTCTTTGTCAAGTTGACGCGCCGTTCGCCAAAACACGCGAAAGCCTTGTAAGCGGTCCGTAAAACATCGGTATTCCGGCGCAATTCCGGACCTTCACCAAATGCGAATCGTTTGCGTTTGATGACGAGTTCGGCCATGATGACGGCGGTCGAAACCAGCCCGTACTCGCGATGAACTCGCCTATTCCGAACGCTGCACTTACCGCAGGACAACCCGATCGCGCGCAGGCCGTGCTTGCTTCGCTGCTGTCGCGCCAGTCGCATTGGCCGCTCGCCGAACCGGGTCCGGACGATGCCGAACTGGCGCAGATCTTCGATGCCGCGTTGCGCGCGCCGGACCATGCGCAACTGCGTCCGTGGCGCTTCGTGCTGGTGCGTGGCGAGGCGCGCGGCGCGCTCGGCGACGTGCTGGTGGACCTCGCCTGCGCCCGCATGCCGGAAGCGCCGCGCTCGGCGCATGCGCACCGGCGGCAGAAGGCATTCGCGGCGCCGGTGGTGATCGCGCTGGGCGCGGCCATCGACGAAACTTCGCACGTGCCGGAAATCGAGCAGCTGATGTCGGTCGGCGCGGCGACGATGAACCTGTTGAACGCCATCCATGCGCTCGGCTACGGCGGCTTCTGGGCCACCGGCGACGATACCTACGAACCCGCGATGCACGCGGCGCTCGGCTTCGGCGCGTCGGAGCGCTTGCTGGGCTTCCTGTTCGTCGGCACGCCGAAGCGCTTGTCCGAACGGCCAGCGGCGCGCCCCGAGCGCGCGGAGTTCGTGCGCGAACTGACCGTGCCCGCTGCCGCGTCCTGATACGCGGCAACCCTGCAGCGGCAGCTTCCTAAGAGAATCAGTGTCGGGCGGCGTTCTGCCAGCAGAACGCACGCCGCCGGCTCGAAACTGTATCGATGAGACACGCCATCAAAGCCTCCCCACGGGTCCTCGCTCTGCTCGCCGTCGCGCTGCTCGTGCTGCTCACGTTGTGGGCGCTGCTGTTCAGGACGGTCGAGCACGTCGATACCGTCGCCATCGCGCGCGGCGACATTCAATTGAGCGTCACTGCGCTCGGGACCTTGCAGCCGCACAGTTACGTCGATATCGGCGCGCAGGCTTCCGGCGAAATCCGCCGCATCACGGTGCAGCCGGGCGATACCGTGAAGAAAGGCCAATTGCTGGTCGAGATCGATCCGAGCGTGCAGCAGGCCCGCTATGACGTCGATGCCTCCGCGCTCAAGAGCCTGCGCGCGCGCCTCGAAGGCGAACAGGCGAAACTCGTGTACGCGCAACATCAGTACGAACGCCAGCGCCGCATGATGTCGGAAGGCTCGACGCGCGATGAAGACCTGCAAAGCGCGTTGTCGGCGTGGCAGAGCGCGCGTTCGACGGTGGGCGACCTGACGGCGGAAATCGACGGCGCGCGCGCCACCTTGCAGGGCGACGAAGCCCAGCTCGGCTACACGAAGATCTACGCGCCGATGTCCGGCACCATCGTCACGCTGGATGCGCGCGAAGGCCAGACGCTCAACGCCACGTACCAGACGCCGATCATCCTGCGCATCGCCGATCTTTCGACGATGACGGTCTGGACGCAAGTCTCCGAAGCCGATGTGCTGAAGGTGAAGCCCGGCATGCCGGTCTGGTTCACGACGCTCGGCGCCGATACGCGCTGGAACGGCACGGTGCGGCAGGTGCTGCCCGCACCGCCGAACACGGCCCCGCCGAGCGGCGGCGACCAGCAGGCCGCGCCGAACGCCAACGCGATCAACACCGGCAAGGTCGTGTCCTACACGGTCTTGTTCGACGTGAAGAACCAGAACAACCAGTTGCTGCCGCAGATGAGCGCGCAAGTGTTCTTCGTCGCGAGGGAAGCGCATGACGTGCCGCTCGCGCCCTTGTCGGCGCTCGTGCCGGTGGCCGGTTCGAGCGAGCGCTACCGGGCGCGGGTGCTGGCGGACGGCCGGGTCGTCACGCGCGACGTGCGCGTCGGCGTACATGACCGGCTCAATGCGGAGATCCGTTCGGGCCTTGCGCCGGGCGAACGCCTCGTCACCGGCATACGCCGGGTGCGCGGCGCCGACGGGAAGTTCGAATGGTGACGCCGGCATCCTCGCTGCCGCAGGACGGCACGCCGCTGATCGAACTGCGCGACGTCTGCAAGTCCTATGGCGGCGACGGCACCGAGCCGCCGGTGCAGGTGCTGCGCGGCGTGTCGCTGTCGATTGCGGCGGGCGAGTTCGTCGCGATCGTCGGCGCGTCCGGTTCGGGCAAGTCCACGCTGATGCATATCCTCGGCTGCCTGGACCGGCCTTCGTCGGGCAGCTACCGCTTCGCCGGGCGCGATGTCACGACGCTGTCCGCCGACGAACTCGCGTGGCTGCGTCGCGAGGCGTTCGGCTTCGTGTTCCAGGGCTATCACCTGATCGCGACCGAATCCGCGCGCGAGAACGTGGAAGTGCCCGCCGTGTATTCGGGCGTGCGGCCGGAACAACGTCGTGTGCGCGCCACCGAACTGCTCGAGCGCCTCGGGCTCGAACAGCGGCTCGATCATCGGCCGAACCAGTTGTCCGGCGGACAGCAGCAACGCGTGTCGATTGGCCGCGCGCTGATGAACGGCGGCCACATCCTGCTCGCCGACGAACCCACCGGCGCGCTCGATTCAAAAAGCGGCACGGAAGTGATGGCGTTGCTCGCGGAGCTTTCGGCGGCGGGTCACACGATCATCCTCATCACGCACGACCGGCAAGTGGCTGCGCGGGCGCATCGGTCGATCGAGATTCGCGACGGGCGCATCGTCGCCGATTCGCTCGAAGCCAATGACGACAAGCCCGCGCCGAACCCGGCTGCGCTGGATGGCGCGTCGCTGCTGCGCTCGATGTCGAGCGGTTCCGCGCACACCGCGTCGTTCCTCACCGACGCGCACGAGGCCATGCGCGCCGCCTGGCGCGTCGTGTGGATCAACCGCTTCCGCACGCTGCTGACCTTGCTCGGCATCATCATCGGCGTGGCGTCGGTGATCGTGATGCTGGCGATCGGCACCGGCACGGAGCGCGAAGTGATCGCGAAGATGGCGAGCTTCGGCACCAACCGCATGTACGTGACGCCCGACGGCCCGTCCGCGCACGCGCCGGGCGGCACGCTGTCCGTGGCGGACGTCGATCTCGTTTCGCACGTGCCGAACGTCGAATACGCGATGCCCTTCCTCACCGGCGGCGTCACGCTGCGCTACGGCAACGCGGACACGCGCACGTCGCTGTGGGCGGTCGGCCCCGAAGGCTCGCGCGTGCTGAACTGGAAGCCCGCGCGCGGCGTCTTCTTCAATGCGGAAGACGAGCGCCGGCTCGCGACGGTCGCGCTGCTCGGCAAGCGCCTGCGCGAAAAGCTGTTCGGCCCGGCCGATCCGGTCGGCAAGTACGTGCTGGTGAACAACACGCCGTTTCTCGTGATCGGCGAACTGGAAGAGAAAGGCGCGACCTCGGGCGACGCCGATGACGACGACGTCCTGCTCATCCCCTTCTCGACTGGCAGCCGCCGCGTGCTCGGCACCACGCATCTGTCGTGGATCTCCGTGCTGGTGGATCACATCGCGCAGTCGGAGCAGACCGCCACCGACATCGGGCGGGTGCTCGAAGGGGCGCATCATCTGCGCGACTTCCACGTTTATAACCGCGCCGCTTCGGTGAAGGCGCAGTCGGAGACACAGGACACGCTGACGCTGATGCTCGGGCTGATCGCGGGCATTTCGCTGCTGGTGGGCGGCATCGGCGTGATGAACATCATGCTGATGACCGTGAAGGAACGCACGCGCGAGATCGGCATTCGCATTGCGACGGGCGCACGGCAACGCGACATCCTGCGGCAGTTTCTCACCGAAGCGACGCTCGTCTCGGGCATCGGCGGCGCGCTCGGCGTGCTGGCGGGCGTGCTGATCGGCGCGGGACTGATTGCGGCGAGCGTGCCGGCCATCTTTTCGGTGCGCGCGATCATCGGTGCGTTCGCGTGTGCGCTGCTCACTGGCCTCGTGTTCGGCTTCATGCCCGCGCGCAAGGCCGCGCGGCTCGATCCGGTCGTGGCGCTGGCCAGCGAATGAGGACGCTATGAGACGCATCCTCTTCTTCACATCCGTCATTGTCTGCATGCTGCTGGCCGGTTGCCTGAGCCGGCCGCCCATCCCGTCCGCCGATGTCGCGACGCCCGCGACCTACCGCTATGCCATCGCAGGCGGACCGGAAGACGCGGTCACCGCCGACTGGTGGCGCCGCTTCGACAGCAACGAACTCGACCGCCTCGTCACGCAGGCGACGGCGCAGAACGACGATCTGGCCGCCGCCGTCGCGCGGGTGAAACAGGCGCGCGCCAACGCGACCATCGCGGGCGCTGCGCTGCTGCCCGCGATAAGCGGTTTCGCCGATGCCAGCCGCCAGGGCGGCCTCATGGTGAACAACCAGTTACCGAGCGGCAGTGCGTTCGACCTGGGTGTGTCGGCGACTTACGAGCTCGATTTCTGGGGAAAGAACCAGGCCACGCGCGACGCCGCCGTGGAGCGCGTACGCGCCTCCGCTTTCGACCAGGCGACCGTGCAGATGACGCTGACCGCCGACGTCGCCGACAGCTGGCTGCAAACCGTCGCGCTGCGCGAACGGGAGCAGATCGCGCAGCGCAATCTTGAGACGGCGCGCGCGATCCTGCGCAACGTCGAATCGCAATATCGCGCGGGTTATGTGACCGCCCTCGATGCCGCGCAACAGCGCACGCTGGTGGCGTCGCAGCAGCGTGCGGCGGCAGCGCTGCATCAGCAGGGCAACGACAGCGAAGCGCTGCTCGCCACGCTGCTCGGCGTGCCGGCCAGCGGTTTCACCGTGACGACGCGCACGCTGAACGCGGTGAGTGCACCGGGTGTCGATGCGGGCGTGCCCGCGTCCTTGCTGACGCGCCGTCCTGATATCGCGTATGCGGAAGCGCAACTCGCCGCCGCTCACGCCGACGTGGCCGCCGCGCGCGCCGCGATGTTCCCGAGCATCACGCTGAGCGCTTACCTTGGCACCGGCAGCGACCGCGCGCAGCGCATCTTCGACAATCCGCTCTATAGCGTCGCGGCGGGCCTGACCGCGCCGATCTTCGATGCCGGCGCGCTCGCCGCCGGACGCGATCTCGCGCAGGCGCAGCAGGAGGAATTGCTTGCGGCTTACCGTAAGGCCATCGTGAGCGGGTTCGCGGATGTCGAGCGCGCGCTGAACGCCAGCGCCGGCGCCGATGCCCAGACGCGCGCCCAGGACGACGAGTTGAACGAGGCGCGGCATACGCTGGAACTGGCGCAGAGCCGCTATCGCGCGGGCGCTGAAACGGCGCTCACCGTGCTCGATGCGCAACGCACGCTGTACAGCGCCGAGGATGAGCGTGTGCAATTGCATCTCGCGCGACTGCGCGCGGCGGTGGCGACGTATCGGGCGCTGGGCGGCGGGTGGCATTAGCGCGCACGGCTACGGTTCATCCGTCTCTTGTTCGATGCGATGAAGCAGCGTCGAGAAGGTCTTGAGCAGATCGCCTTCGGGCATCCCTTCTTCACCGAACAGCCGCCGCTGCACTTCGATAGCGATGGGCAGCGCCTTTCGCACCCGCGTCAGTCCGGTGCGCGTCAACTGCACGTTCTTCGCGCGCACATCGACGCTGCTCGACACCCGCTGCACCCAGCCCTTCGATTCCAGCGTCTTGAGGATCTGTGAAAGCTGCATCTTGTGGATGTCGCTGGTGCGGCTCAGTTCGGCCTGCGACACCTCTTCGCCATGTCGCGTGGCCCAGGCGATCAGCGTCAGCACCGTGAACTGAAGATGCGTCAGATCGAGCGCAGCCATGCCCCGGTCGATGGCCCGCTGATAGCGATGAAACATGCGCCACAACACGAAGCCGATGGCACGTTCCGGCGCGCCCAGCGACTCACTCGCGAACATCTCCTTCAGTTCATTCGCTTTGATCTTCATCTCCGTCGCGCTCCATGGTTCTTTGTGAAGAATATCTCACACTCAACTCCACTTGCGCATGGTAAATATATTTACTATTCTGTTCTTCAAGCCCATCTCGAAGGAGACGCTTCATGAATCAGATACCACTCGACATCGCATTCTGGAACTACGACCGCGTTCAGGCACTGAAGGACGGCACGGTCGGCATCGAGGGCGTGGAGGCGCGCTATCACACGGAGCGCATCGTCACGCAGATTTTCGAGGGCATGCTTCGTGCGCGTCGTTTCGATGTCGCCGAGCTCGGCATGACCTATCTTCTGCGCGCGATAGACTCAGGCGAGGATCTGCTCGCGCTTCCGGTGTTCCTGAACCGGTGTTTCCGCCACTCGGCCATCTACGTCAACAAGGCGAGCGGCATTGAAAGTCCCGCTGATCTCGCGGGCAAGCGGATCGGCGAACTTGCGCTGTATGGGCACGATGCGGGTGTCATGGCAAAGGGCATGCTGTCCGACGAACATGGCTTCGACCCGGCAAAGTCCCGCTGGCTGATAGGCGGAATCGACTTCCCGATGGATCCCATCGATTTTGTGGAACGGCCTTATCCGGCAGGTATGGAAGTGGAATGGGCGTCGAAGGAACTCGACCTCGGGCAACTGCTAGAGACAGGCGAGATCGACGCCCTGATCTCCGCCGATGTCCCCGCATGCGTGCTGCAAGGCTCGCCCAAAGTGGGCCGGCTCTTCGAGAACTTCGTGGAGACGGAACGCGACTATTTCGCGCGCACCGGCATCTTTCCCATCATGCACACGGTGGCGGTGCGCCGTTCGCTGGTGGAGGAACAGCCGGAGATCGTGAAGGCAATCTATCGCGCATTCTGTCTCGCGAAAGACGCCGCACGCGAAGCATTAACGAAAGGAATGACCTTCAACAACATGGCGACGATGGTGCCCTGGCTCACCGATCTCATTCAGCAAAACGTGGCGATGCTGGGCGACGACTGGTGGCCCTACGGCATCGAGCGCAACCGCACGGCGCTCGATGCCATCCTGCGCTATCACCACGAGCAAGGGCTCACTCGCAGGCGTCATACGATCGAAGAACGCTTCGTTCCGGATCTTCTGCACACTTGACGCCTCAGTCCAGCGCCTTCCCGCCCGTCTCCTCGAACATCGAGACGGCGATCAGCGAGATCAGCACGCAGCCGATCATGTACCACGCGGGCGCCATCTTGTTGCCCGTCGCGCGGATCAGCCACGCCGCGACCAGTTGCGCGGTGCCGCCGAACGCCGACACCGCGATCGCATACGCACTCGACATATAGCCGGCACGCAGATGCTTCGGGAAGTTCTCGGGCATCAGCGCATAGGCGGGCGCGGAGCCCATCGTGTAGCACAGCATCAGCACGATCAGCGCGGCGAGCACGACCGGCAGCGACGGAAAATGCGTCATGACCCAGAACGCCGGATACAGCAGCACGATCAGCGCGACACGTCCGATCAGCGTCAATGGCTTGCGCTTGCCCATGCGGTCCGACCACGCGCCGTAGATCGGGCACATCACGAGCGAGATCACGCTGGACGCGACGCCCGCGAGCATCGACATCTTCGACGGCAGTCCGAGGTACTGGATGCAATAGGTCGGCATGTAGTACATCATCACGTACGTCGACACCGACATGCCCATGATCGAGAAGATCGTGAGGAACCAGTTGCGTACGTAGAGGCCGCGCTTCGGATCATCACGCGTGACTGCAGCCTTCGCGGCAGGCGGTTCCTCCTGGATATGACGGCGCAGATAGATG
Organism: Caballeronia sp. LZ035; assembly: GCF_031451175.1. Taxonomy (NCBI): domain Bacteria; kingdom Pseudomonadati; phylum Pseudomonadota; class Betaproteobacteria; order Burkholderiales; family Burkholderiaceae; genus Caballeronia; species Caballeronia sp. LZ035. Next base: position 312,439 of record NZ_JARUXS010000002.1, on the reverse strand, counting down.
CCGACCGGCGCGATCAGCGTGCCCATCAGGAACGGAATGCGCCATCCCCAGCTGTGCATGGTGTCGTCGGAGAGCAGGAAGCCGAGGCTCGCCGCGAGACCCGAGCCGAGCAGCGCCGCCGCGCCCTGGCTCGCCAGCTGCCAGCTTGCGCGGAAGCCGCGGCTCGCCGTGCCGCCCATTTCGAGCAGCGTCGCCGTGGCCGCGCCGAACTCGCCGCCTTGCGCGAAGCCCTGCACCAGACGCGCGACCACGATCAGCAGGGGCGCAGCCAGCCCGATCTGCGCATACGTCGGCGCAAGGCCGATGGACGCCGAACCGATCGCCATCAGCAGGATGGTCAGCGTGAGTGCGGGCTTGCGACCGGCGCGATCGGCATAACGGCCGAGCACGAAGCCGCCGAGCGGACGCATCACGAAGCCGACCGCGAACACCGCGAACGCGAGCAGCGACGACGTCACCGGATCGTTCGACGGAAAGAACTGCCGGCCGATGGTCAGCGCGAAATAGCTGTAGACCGTGAAGTCGAAGAATTCGAGCAGATTGCCGATGACCGCCGCGAACACGATCTTGCGCTGCTGCGCGGGCGACATCTGCACATCGGGCGCGCCCGCGCGGGGAAGCGATTGCGTCGTGGCGTTCATGCGCGGTCCTGGCTCAGGAAACGTTCGACGAGCCGCGTCCAGAAGGCCGCGCCTACCGTCAGGTTGTCGTCGTTGAAGTCGTAGCGCGCGTTGTGCAGCATCGGCCGGGCTTCGCCGTTGCCGAGCCGCACGAAGCAGCCGGGCACCTTCTGCAGATAGAACGCGAAGTCCTCGCTGCCTGCAATCGGCGGGAACGGGGAGATGATCTTCTCCGGCCCGACCAGTTCTTCCGCGACCTGACGCGCGAATTCCGTCTCGGCCGCACTGTTGACGAGCACCGGATAACCGCGAATGAAATCGATCTCGACGGTCGCGCCATATGCCTGCGCCTGCGCTTCGACCAATGCGCGAATGCGCTGCTCCAGCGTCGCGCGCACGGTGGGCGAGAACGAGCGCACGCTCATTTCAAGCGTCGCGTCTTCGGGAATCACGTTGGCCGCAAAGCCCGAACGGAACGCGCCGACCGTGACGACCGCCGCCTCGTTCGGATCGACATTGCGCGCGACGATGGTCTGCAAGCCCATCACGATGCTGCTGCCGACCACGATCGGGTCCACCGCGAGATGCGGACGCGCCGCATGACCGCCCCGGCCGACGATGCGCAGCTTGACCGTATCGCAGGCCGCCATCAGCGGGCCGGCGCGAAAGCCGAACGTGCCGGTCGCGACGCCCGGATGATTGTGCAGACCGAAAATCGCCTCGCAAGGGAAACGCTCGAACAGACCATCGGCGATCATGCGTTCCGCGCCGCTGTCCGAACCGGCTTCCTCGGCGGGCTGGAAGATCAGGTGCACGGTGCCGTCGAAGTTGCGCGTTTTCGCGAGATGCTGTGCGGCGCCCAGCAGGACGGTGGTGTGGCCGTCGTGGCCGCATGCGTGCATCTTGCCGTCGTGGACGCTCGCGTAGGGCAGACCGGTCTGCTCCTTGATCGGCAGCGCGTCCATGTCGGCGCGCACGCCGACCGTGCGCGTGCTCGTGCCAGCCGTCAGCGACGCCACGAGCCCATGTCCGCCGACATTGCGGGTCACCGCATACCCCCAGGCTTCGAGCTTCTCGGCCACGAATTGGGACGTTGCCGCCTCTTCGTACGACAACTCGGGATGCTGATGGATGTGATGACGGATTTCGTCGAGTTGGGGACGGGCGTCGGCGAGATCGGCGATTTCGCAGAAATGATGGTCATGGGATTGAGTCATGGCGCGGGGCTCCTCCTGTTATGGCTGCGCGGAAGTCGAACGCCGAGTATTGCACCGACGAAAAACTCGACCGATGACTGCAACGCATCCAAAATGTTGCTTTCAGGTCAACAATGGACGGACGAAGTGAGCGATTCGATCGAGGACATCGGCGAGCGCCCGCTGCGCTATCTCGCCGAGATCGCCGCGACCGGCGGCATGCGGATGGCGGCGGAGACGCTGGGGGTGAATCCGTCGGTGATCAGCCGGCAGATTGCCGCGCTGGAGCGGCGGCTGCGCTTTCCGCTGGTCGAGCGGCGCGGCCGGCAGGTGGTGGTGACGGAAATCGGCCAGGTGTTGATCGAGCATTACCGCGACGGGCAGCGGCGTCAGCGCGACCTCGCCGCGCGGCTGGAGGAATACCGGCATCTGCGGCGCGGCCGGGTGGCGCTGGGCGTCGGCGAAGGGTTCATCGGCAATCTGATTGCGCGCGCGCTGCAACGCTTCTCGATGAAGTATCCGGACATTCTTGTCGAGATCCGCTCGGGGCCGACGCCCGCCGTGCTCTCGATGGTGCGTGACGATGCCGTGGATATCGGCCTCTCCGCCCGTTCCGCCGACGACCCCGCGATGCGCATCCATCCGTTCGCCGCGCGTCCGCTGTGCGCGGTGGTGGCGCCGACGCACCGTTTCGCCTCGATGCCGAAGGTGCCGCCCGTCGAGCTGGACGGCGAGCGGCTCATTTTCATGACGGAGGCATTCGGCGTGCAGCAGTTCGTGCAGTCCCTGCTCGACGACGTGCGCCTCACCGTGATCCCGGCGTATCGCGTGGATCTGTTCAACACGGCGCAGACGCTCGCGGCGGCGGGACTGGGCGTGGCGTTCATGTCGTCGATCACGGCGCGGCGCGGCATCGAACTGGGCGAACTGGTGGCGGTGCCGATCGATCATCCGATCGCGGCGGGCTTCGCCAGCCAGATGATGACGCGCGTCGGACGTCGTTTGTCGCCGGCGGCGGATCACTTGTGGAAGCAGCTTGCGCAGAGCTTTCTGGAGGAGAAGACGCGTTAGCGCTCCACGGCGTGACGTGACGCCTGCTCCCGGATCCAGCCCTCGAAGGCGATCACGGCGTCATCGTCCGCGCGCTCGGCGTTCACGACCAGCGTGTAATCCGGTCCGCGCCACACGGGCCCCGCGAGCGGACACACGAGCCGTCCGGCGGCCATGTCGCGTTCGATCAACGGCAGCGACGCCAGCGTCACGCCAAGACCTTCCGACGCCGCGCCCAGTTGCAGGAAAACGTGATCGAAGTCGAGATGGCGTGCGCCCTGCATGCCCGGTGCGCCCGCCGCGCGCAGCCAGTCGGACCACGCCGTGCGCGTGCTCGTGGAATGCAGCAGCGTGTGGTGGCGCAGATCGGCGACCGTATGAATCGGGTGGCTCAGCAGCATGGACGGACTGCACGCGGGCAGACGGACATCGGGCATCAGCGTCTTCGAGAGCAGGCCGCTGGCTTCCTCCGGGCCCGAGCGCACGCCGATATCGAAGGCATCGCCGACATAACGCAGCCTGCGCGACGTGGTGGACAGCCGCACGTCGATATCCGGATAGCGCGCCTGGAAATCTGCGAGGCGCGGGATCAGCCAGCACAGCGCGAAGCTCGCCAGCGCATTGACGCGCACGACGCCGGTGATCCGGCGCGTGATCGATTCGTGGCGCAGCCGAGTGACCGAACTGCTCAGGCGCGCGAAGGCGCCATTGACGTCATTGAGCAAGGCGGCGCCTTCGTCGGTGGGCACGACGCCGCGCGACCGGCGCTCGAACAGCGGCACGCCAAACCAGTCTTCCAGCAGGCGGATCTGCTTGCCGACCGCCCAGTGCGTAACGTGCAGGTCTTCCGCCGCAGCGGCAAAGCTGCCCAGGCGCGCGACGGCCTCGAAGTGCCGCAAAGCGTTCAGGGGCGGCAGCCTGTCGGGCTCGTGCGAGGTGTGGCCGCGTGTTCTCGTCAGGCTCATGAGGTGACTTTTTCTCCCGTCTCACCCGATTTTACGTCAGGTGACGTGCATTCCAGGGCGACCTAGACTCGGAGGCTCGGAACATTCACGCTTATCGAGGCATGCGACTCTTTTCTTTTTCCTCCCCGGCCACGCCCGTGGCTGACGAACGCGGCCGGCCGGGCGTCGAAACGCGCAAGCGTGTCCTGTGGCTCTCTTGCACGGCCCATGCGCTGCACGACGGCTACACCGACATGATCTATGCGCTGCTGCCCGTCTGGCAGTCGGACTTCGGCCTGGGCTACGGCGCGTTGGCCATCCTGCGCGGCGTGTACGCGGGCACCATGGCGACGCTCCAGTTGCCCGCCGGACGTCTCGCGCGCCTATGGGGCACGCGCACGACGCTCGCCTTCGGCACGCTGCTGGCCGCGCTGGGTTATGCGGTCGCGGGCTTGTCGGGAACCCTGCTGGGCTTGTGCGTGGCGCTGGCCCTCTCCGGAAGCGGCTCGAGCACGCAACATCCGCTGGCTTCCGGCGCCGTCTCGCGCGCGTACGGATGCCAGGCACGCGGCCCGCTGAGCGTCTACAACTTCGCGGGCGACCTTGGCAAGTCCGCGCTGCCCGCGTCCATCTCACTGCTCATCACCGTCATGCCATGGCGGCACGCACTCTGGGCGATGTCGTGCATCGGCATGCTGGTTGCGGCCGTCATTGCACTTTTTTTCCCGTCGATCCCGCGTAGCGCCACCGTTGTCGAAGCGCCTTCGCAGCAGGCCGCTCAGGGCGCGCGTTCCGGCTTCTCGCTGCTGCTCACGATCGGTGTGCTCGACACCGCCGTGCGCATGGGTCTGCTGACCTTCCTGCCTTTCCTGCTGAAAGCCAAGGGCATCTCTCCGTCGATGATGGGCACGGCGCTCGCGCTGGTTTTCATCGGCGGCGCGGCGGGCAAGTTCGCGTGCGGCTGGCTCGGTGCGCGCATGGGTCCGATCGGCACCGTGCTTGCCACCGAAGGCGGCACGGCGGCGCTGATTCTCGCCGTCATTCATCTGCCGCTCGCGCCTGCGCTTGCCGTGTTGCCGCTGCTCGGGCTGATGCTCAACGGCACATCGTCCGTGCTGTATGGAACGGTGCCGGATTTGACGTCCGTGGAACGCACCGAGCGCGCCTTCGCCTTGTTCTACACCGGCACCATCGCGTCGGGCGCGCTCGCGCCGGTGGCTTATGGGCTGCTGGGCGACCGCATCGGCGTGCAGGACGCCACGATCGCGACCGCGCTGACAGCGCTCGTCATCGTGCCGATTGCGCTGATGCTGGGACGGCATCTGCGCGAGACAGGCCGCGGAAAAGAAGAGGTTTAGAGCGACGCCGACGCGTCGAGGAGCATTCGAACGGGGACTTCGGGCCGGACTCGCACAGCGAGGCGGAGCGCTTCGGCCTGGCTCGCGGTGACGACAATGAAACAGCCGTTGCCGTGCGGAAATTCGATGCGCCATCCCGCACAGGAACGGGGACGAACTACCGTCTCGGAGAAGTCGATGCCTTCGGAGGTGACCACGGTCGTTTCAATGAGAAAAGGATGTTGCCAGGGCTTGTGATTGTCCCATGCCAAGACTCCTTTCCGAGCCCCGCTGATCAAGCCAAATCCCGCTTTTATCAAAAGCCCGTGGACTTTTTTACCTTGAGCATTCGGCAAAAACTCGACGCTTCTGAATATGTGACAGCACGGCTCTGCCGCCGCATTCAAGTTGACTCGATCGCTTCCCGAATCCGCGCGGCCAGATGATCGAGTGCGAAGGGCTTGGTCATCACATGCATGCCGGGTTCGAGATGGCCGTTGCGGATTACGGCGTTCTCGGCGTAACCGGTGATGAACAACGCCTTGAGGCTCGGGTAGTGCACGCGTGCCGCGTCCACCATCTGACGGCCGTTCATGCCGCCCGGCAAGCCGACGTCGCTCACCACGAGATCGACCGGCACGCCGGACTGAAGCACCGCGAGCCCTGCGGCGCCGTCTCCCGCTTCGAGCGCCACATAGCCCAACTCACGCAGCACCTCGATGACGAGCATGCGCACCGCCGGTTCATCGTCGACGACGAGCACTGTCTCGCCGGTGCGGGCTTTCGGCACGTCGTCGAGCATCGTCGCCGGCTCTTCCTCGACGGGCGCCGCCACGTGCCGCGGCAGATAGATGCAGACCGTCACGCCCTGCCCCGCTTCGGACAGGATGCGGACCTGTCCGCCGGACTGACGCGCGAAGCCATACGTCATCGACAGCCCGAGACCGGTACCCGCGCCAAGCGGCTTGGTGGTGAAGAACGGTTCGAAAGCCTTCGCGATGACGTCCGGCGTCATCCCGACGCCCGTATCCGCAACAGACAACGAAATGTATTCGCCGGGCGTCACGTCTTGCGCACGCGCTGTCTCGTCATCGAAGCAACGGTTCGCCGTTTCAATTCGCATCCGGCCACCATCCGGCATCGCGTCCCGGGCGTTGATGCACAGGTTCAGCAGCGCGTTTTCAAGCTGGTTCGGATCAACTCGCGTGGTCCAGAGATCCGGCATGGAGGCGACCTCGATCACGATTCCGGGTCCCACCGTGCGTCTGATCAGCTCTTCCATGCCAGAAACGAGCCGGTTGACGTCGGTTGCCTTCGGGTCCAGCGTCTGGCGCCGCGAAAACGCCAGCAGCCGGTGCGTCAGCGCGGCGGCCCGCTTCGCGGCGCTTTGCGCGTTGCTTAGATAACGCTCCGTGTGCTGCAGATCGCCTTGCTGCATGCGCAGGCGCAGCAAGTCGAGACTGCCGGTGATGCCCATCAGGAGGTTATTGAAATCGTGCGCGAGGCCGCCGGTGAGTTGCCCCACCGCTTCCATCTTCTGCGATTGCCGCAGCTGATCTTCCAGATGCCGCTGACGCGTCAGCTCCACGCCGACACCCGTGCGCCGCAGCGGCTTGTTGTCGCCGTCGAAATAGGTGTGACCGCGCGACAGCACCCACCGCACCGATCCGTCCGGGTGGCAGACGCGATATTCGAGTTCGAGATCGCCGCTATTGACGAGCCCTCCCGCCATTGTGGCCGCGAGCGACTTGCGGTCGTCGGGATGGACATTCGCCAGGAAGCGCTCGCGCTTGATGCCGGCCGCGCCTTCGTCGGCGTCGATTGCATAGAGATCCGAGATGTTGCGGTCGCAGGTGAACTCGTCGCTCGCCACGTCATAGGTCCATACGCCGACGCCGCCCACGGCACTCAGGGCCAGTCGCGTGAAGTCCATCGAGTCGCGCAACGCGATGCTTTGCTGCATGTCGGCGGTGATGTCGCGCCCGACCGCGTTGATCAGGTTTCCACCCGGCCTCGTCGACCAGCTGAGCCAGCGATAACTGCCGTCACGGTGCCGGTAGCGGTTATCGAAGCGATGATGCGCGCCGCCCTCGGACAAGGTCCTGGCAGCCTGCTCGGTGCGGGTTCGATCCTCGGGATGAATGAGATCGAACAGATTCGAATCGAGCAACTCGCCTTCCGTCCAGCCGAGCACTTCTTCCCATGCGGGATTGACGGCGGTGATCCGTCCTTCGAACGTGCAGCGCAGCATGATGTCCGATGACAACTGCCAGAGCGCGTTCCGATCCTCGGTGCGTTCGCTGACCAGCCGTTCGAGATCCGAAGACTGCTGACGCTGCTGATGGATATCCGTGTTCGTGCCGACCCATCCTTCGACTTCAAGGGCCGTGTTCATGACCGGTCTTGCGCGCACCAGGAACCAGCGATACGCACCGTCGAAGCGGGCCACGCGACATTCCACCTGAAGCGGCGCACCGGCTTCGAGCGACCGCTGCCAGGCGTGGCGCGCGCTTTGCCGGTCGTCGGGATGGATGATGCCGAACCATGCGTCCGGGCCGATCAGGCTGCCCGCCGTCTTGCCGGTATAAAGCAAGGCCGGTTCGTTGAACCAGTAGAAGTCACCGTTGGCGTGCGCGCCCCACACGTGATTCGGCATGGCTTGCGCAAAGGCGCCGAACTGGGCTTCGCTGATGCGCAGTGCGCGTTCGGTGCGCGAGCGCTCGGCCGCCACGCGCACCCGGGAAGCAACTTCCCGGATGAAGATCAGCTCGTCGTCGCGCCAGTCGCGCGGCTGCGCATTCAGAACGAACAGCATGGCGACGAACTTCCCCTGCTCGTGAATCGGCACGTTCACGAACGAAGCAGCGCTCTTGTCAATGAGCGCCTGCGCATGCGCGCGCGTGCGGCTGTCGTGCCTGACATCGTCGATCACGACGGTGATGCCATTCCTGAGGTCGTCGATATACGAGCCGTAGTCGCGAAACCGGAGCGAGCCGTGCAGCTTCTGCGCATCTCCGGCCACCCAGTCCCGCTCTATCGTGACCGTTTCCGCCTTGCTGTCCACAATGCCGTAGCCGACGAGCGATACGTCGAGCGTCGTGCCGAGCACTTCGGCTGCGGCGAATGAGATCTCGTCGGGCGACGCGAGATCGCGAATACGCTCGCTGAGCAAGGCGAGCGCGAGCTGCATGTGCTGCGCGCGCTGTCGGGACTGCTCGGCGGCATCGAGCGCCATGCCCGCGCGATGCTCGGCCGTCCGGTCCATGACGATCTTCACGAAGCCGAGGTGCGCGCCGTCATCGGCGCGCAAGGGCATCATCTCGCCGGACGCCCAGAAACGCGTGCCGTCCTTGCGCAAATGCCAGCGCTCGTCGTCAGCGCGGCCATGGGTCAGCGCGTCGCTCATTTCGTGTTCGACGCGCCCGTCCGCGCAGTCTTCCGGCGTGAAGAGGCGTCGCGCGGAGTCACCGCAGATTTCATCGGCGGACCAGCCGAAGATCTGGCTTGCGCCGCGGTTCCAGTCGGTGATGATGCCGGCCCGGTCCGTCGCGATGATCGCAAAATCCACGCTGCTGCTGAAGATCGCGCGAAGGCGCTGCTCCGCAACGGTTTGGGTGCTGCCGGGGGGTTGACTCATCGCGCCTACGGATTCTTGAGGCGGCGAGGCTTGCAAGAGCGCTTCGAGTTCTGCGATCCGCTGACGCAGTGTGCTGAGTTCGTCGTTATGCATGTGGTTCGAATCCGGCGTGACGTTCGCCGGTAAAAGTGCCTTCTTCGAGGCGCGACAGAGGCAAGACCCGGGCGCTTTTGGCCGAATCGCGCAATGCCTGCGACCCACCGAGCCGGCAAACAAAGGCCCGCGTGGTGAGCGGGCCGACCCACGTCACTGGAGACATGAAGGTAACCACGTCAATCTAGGCGCTTCTATGTTTTCATGCAACTGGAGCGCGAGGCGCTTGATCGCATTTTCACAAGGAGACTCAGATGAACGCTTTCAAGGTCGACTGGACCGCAGCCAGGTTCGATCAACTCCGCAGCAAGGTCAAAGGCTTTACCCTTCCTTCTCTCCCGCCAGGGGACGGCTGGTCTTACGGTTGTGATCCGGCCTACCTGAGATCGTTTCTCGATTTCTGGGTCAACGAGTTCGACCTCGACGCCTGTGTGCGCGAACTGAACCGCTTCCCTCAAATCATGGCCCGCGTCGACGACCTGGATATCCACGCCATTCATGTCGTCGGCGAGGCGCGCGGCACCAATCCGCTCCTGCTGCTTCACGGCTGGCCCGGCTCGGTGGTCGAGTTTCGCGATGTCATCGAGCCGCTGGCCTTTCCGTCACGCTTCGGCGGCAGCGCAAGCGATGCATTCGATCTCGTGATTCCCTCGCTGCCGGGGTTCGGATTCAGCGGGAAGCCTGCTTCCCCGATCGGCGCGCGGACGACCGCCCGCATCGTGAACACACTCATGCAGCAACTGGGCTATGACCGGTATCGGGCGCAAGGCGGCGACTGGGGTTCGGGCATCGCGGCGTGGCTGGGTATCGAGCATCGTGAGGCCATTGAGGGCATCCACTTGAACTACGTGCTCGTCCATCCCGATACGCAGCCGCAAACCGACGAAGAACGCGAATGGAGAAGCCGAGTCGAGCGCACGCAACAGACACTCGGCGCATATGCGCAACTTCAGCAGAGCAAGCCGGCGTCGCTTGCCTATGCGATGCATGACAACGCGGCGGCACAGGCGGCATGGATACTCGAACGCTTCCACGACTGGTCGGATCGGCGGGAAAGACGCTTCGAAGAAATCTTCACGAAGGAGCGGCTGCTCACCAACATTCTGGTCTACCTGATGAACGATGCCTTTGCATCGGCGACGACCTTCTATCTCGGCAGCCGGATGGAAGGCGTCCGGCAGATGCCGTCCGGGCAGACCGTCGACGTTCCGACGGCCGTGACCTCCTATCCGGATCCACGCATGCCGGCGCCGCCGCAGAGCTGGGTGCGCAGGGGCTACGACCTCAGGCGCTGGAACGTGGCGCCGCAAGGCGGACACTTCGCCGCGATGGAGGCGCCAGCATTCTTTGTCGAGGACTTGCGCGGCTGGCTAAGCGATTCACGCGGATAGCGGACGGTCGAGGCGCAGCTGCTTCGTTGTGTGCGAACCCGTTCTTGAATGGGCGTGCAATACCGACCGCCGCATCCCGGCCCGGTAAAGATGCGCGAAGCGATGAAGGAAGTGAAAGCATGTGTTACGGCGCGAATCCGGCTTGCCATGGCTTCCCGTATCGCCGAGTGAGCGGTACGAGCTGATCGGGAAGGCTCAATCCAACGCGTCCGCTCTCCGCGGTGTTCCTGCTCATCCCGACACAGGCTGGCAGACACCGTCCAACTCTCACAAGCAAGGAGACGGACATGGCAGACAATGCTTCAATCACCCACGTACTCGAGCGGCGCGTCGAACGCCGCGAGAAGCGCCGCCAGTTTTTTCGCAGCGCAGGCGGTCTCGGTTTAGGGCTGGTAGGCGGGACCATCCTGGGCGCATGCGGGGGCGGCTCGGGCGATAACGCCAACGCGGCAACCGGCCCGACCGATGCCGAGATTCTCAACTTCGCGCTGAACCTGGAGTATCTCGAAGCGACCTTCTACGCCTATGCGACCACTGGCGCCGGCCTGCCCGCCAATCTCATGAGCGGGATCGGCACGCCCGGCAAGGTAATTCCAGGTCAGCAGGTGACTTTCTCAGATCCCGTCGTGGCCGCTTACGCACGCGAGATCGCAAAGGATGAACTCGAACACGTGGCCTTTCTCCGTACGGCGCTGGGCACGTCGGCCGTGGCCATGCCCGCGCTCGATGTTGGCGGCACCGATCCCAACGGCGCGTTCTCGCTCGCGGCTCAGGCTGCGGGCCTTGCGCCCGCTGGCACTCCGTTCAATCCCTATCTGAATGACAATAACTTTCTGCTCGGCGCCTTCATCTTTGAAGATGTGGGGGTCACGGCGTACAAGGGCGCTGCGCCGCTCATCACCAACAAGACCTATCTCGAAGCAGCCGCCGGCATTCTCGCAGCCGAGGCCTATCATGCGAGCCTCGTCAGGACCGTGCTCTATTCGAAAGGCCTCCAGACACCCAGTCTGGTGACTGCAACGCAAGCCATCTCGGATGCACGCGACTCGCTCGATTCATCCACCGACGTCGATCAAGGCATCGCTGGCGTGAACGCGGATATCTCCAACATCGTGCCGCTCGATAACAACGGCATCGCCTTCAGCAGAAGCTATGACGACGTGCTCAACATCGTCTATCTGAACAAGGGTGCGGTGTCGCAGGGTGGTTTCTTTCCTGCCGGCGTCAACGGCACGCTTCACATGAGCAGCGCTTTCGCCTAAAACAGATTCAATCACCTGGATGTCCGGTCGCGACGGCTGCAAGGCTCGCGATCGGGCCGACAAACCTTTGGAGTTTCTTCATGCGCGATTTGTCCGCGGGTGCATGGCGTGTCCGAATCCGGCTCGTGATGGGCGTTTCATTCCTGCTCACGGGCGTGGCGTTGCAATTGCTTCACTTACGGTGAAGCCTGTTGCACTGATCGTTTTTCAATCTTCACTTGAATCCATTTATCAGGAGGAAAACACGTTTTGATGATCCGGCTATTCGATCGATCCGTGCTTGTCGGTGTAAGCGTTGCGGCGTTGGCCGTGGCGCTCGCGGGCCTGTGGCTCAAACATGATGCGCCGCGCGTGGACGATCAAATGCAATCCGCACGGCAACGCGACCTGGTGTCCGCGGGGCCGGTACGGGAGCAGCCTGTTCCTGCGGCTCCGATTGTACAAACGCCCAGCGTGGCAAGTGACGTGCAGGAAGAGAGCAAGAGCCCACCCGAAGCCAATCGGCCCGATGCAGAAGCCAGACCGGCTCCGGCGGCGAAGAGCGTCCGTTCGGACCGCCCGTCGAGCGCGAAAGCACAAGCCAAACGATCCGCGCGTCTTCGCGATGACGTAGCGCAGGCTCACAAGCCGACGACAGCCTCTCAACCGCCTCCGGCGCGTGAGGCTGATCCGCTGCCCGTCAATGAACCTCAAGCGGCCGAGACAGCGAAGCCAGCCGTGTTGCCAAGCGAGCCACCGCTGTCCAACACGACGGCACCCGAACCGGTTCGATCGACTCCATCAATCGAGACATCGGCAGGCCCCAAAACCCGCAAGCAAGTGGAAGACGAACTGCGCGCGGCAAGAAGCAGCGGCGCCCTGCCTCGTTTCGGCAATCCGGATCCGGCTGGACCCGGCGGTTCGCCGGGCAACCTGAACCGATAGTCCGAGTAAGCGAGGTCCTCCCTGCATCCGGCACACCGCTTCGCTCGTATTCAAGTGAACAACCCAGACGCTCTTTCGCTGCTTTGGGATCGGTCACAGGAACACCATCAGGAGATGGCCATGAATCAGTCAAATGCTTCCAGCAGGGTCTTTATCGTCGGTGCGGGCGTATTGATCGCGCTCGCTTCGTCCGTCGCCTGTGCGGGCGGGAACGGCAATGGTGGAAACGGCAGCGGCGGCTCGCACGGCGCCGCCACGTCCGGCATGACCTATCACAGCGAGCCCGTTTCGAGTCCGTGGAATCGCGTACCGGGCGACATGAGCATGAGCAGCAGTGCTCGCCAGCAGGACAGGGACACGTCCACGACCGCCAGCCGCGACATGCGCCCGATGCCGAAGCCCACCGAGTAAGCGCTACGCGCGAAGCCGCTACTTCACCTGCACCGCAGCGGCCAGCTTCCGCACGCCCTCCTTCGCATCCTCGTTCGAGTTCATGAAGGTGGTCACGACGTCGGTGATCGCGCCCGCCGTCACCGGCGATTGCAGTTCGCCAAACGCAAGCGACGGAAAGAAGCTCCCCGACTTGAGCGTCGCCTGCTCGTCGGCGCGGGACTTCTTCGCGCAACTGTCGAACTTGTCCATCGGCACATCCAGCCTGACCGGAATCGATCCCTTGTTCAGGCTGAATTGCTCCTGAAACGCGGGTGACATGATCGTCCTGGCCATCGCGAGTTGTCCCGGCGTTGCGTCCTTCTTGCCGTTCTGCTGGAAGAACACGAAGGCATCCGCCGTGTACGTGAAGGCCTGCGCCGTGCCTGGCGCGGGCGCGCACACGAAATCGACATCCGCCTTCTTGTTCGCGTTCAGGAACTCGCCCTTGGCCCAGTCGCCCATGAACTGCATGCCGCCCGAGCCGGAGATCACCATCGCTGTCGCGAGGTTCCAGTCGCGGCCGTGATAGGCCTTGTCGAAATAGCTGCGGATCTTCTGCACGGTCTCGAAGACCTGCACCATCTGCGGCGAAGTGAGCGTCTTCTGATCCAGATCGATGAGCGCCTTGCGATAAAACTCCGCGCCCTGCGACAGCACGACTGTCTCCCAGATCGTCATGTCCTGCCACGGCTGTCCGCCGTGCGCGACCGGCGTGATGCCCGCCGCGCGAAACTTGTCGGCCAGCGCGAAGAACTCCGGCCAGGTGGTCGGCGGCTGGCCGCCTACCTTGTCGAGGTCGGCCTTGTTGATCCACAGCCAGTTGATCCGATGCACCGAGAACGGCACGGCCACGTAGTGACCGCCCGACTTCATCGCCTGATCGATCGGCGCAGGCAGATGGCTTTTCCAGTCGGTGGCGGCCTGATCGATCGTGACGAGCACGCCCTGGTCGGCCCAGTCCTGGATCAGCGGCCCCTTGATCTGCGCCGCCGATGGCGCATTGCCCGAGATCACCTGCGTCTTGAGCGCCGTCATCGCAGCCGTGCCCGATCCGCCCGCCACGGCGAAATCCTTCCACTCGTAGCCTTGCTTGCTCATGTCGTCCTTGAGCACGCGGATGGCCTTCGATTCACCGCCCGACGTCCACCAGTGCAGCACAGAAAGCGCTTCTGCCGCGTGTCCCGCATGCATGCCCGCGACGAGCAAAGCGGCTGCTGCCGCCATCGACGTCAGGTGTCGTTTCATTCCAGTCTCCGAAGTATTGTTATCGATGCAACGCAATGCAACGCATACGCGCCGAACTACAGATCGAGCCCGAGTTGCGACCGGCCGAGCGGTGTCAGGTCGTCCGCCGTGGCGCGGCCGATGAAGTCGGTCTCGAAGTGATCGGCGGGAAAGTCGGGCGGGCTCTCGCCCTTCAGGAAGCTCGGCCGCTGGCGCTTGAGATAAGCATCGTTCTTGGCGCACGCGGGCGCCGACGCGATATACATCACGTTGCTGTAGCCCGCGCCTTTGTGCTCGTCCTCGACCGCATGAATCACGTCGCTGTGCCAGAACACGGTGTCGCCCGCTTCCATCTTCGGGATCGACGACAAGGCCTCGAACAAGGGCGCATGAAACTCCTGCCGGATGGAGAGCGCGCGGCCGGGCATCGCGCCGCACAGGTCGCCATCGGCGACATCGTCCTGAAGCGCGCGCAACAGGATGTACGTCATCGCGTTGGCGATGGGCACGAGTTGCAGCGTGCCGTCGCCCGGACCTTGCGGCGTCAGCGCGGTCCAGCCCTGGAAGGTGCGGAACATCGAGCACACGGCCGGCGATGCGATCTCTTCCACTTCCGTGCGATGCGCGGCGTCGAAGGCATCGTAGGCGCGCCAGTTGCCCGCGAACACGTGACGATAGACCTTGCGGAAATTGCTTTCGATCCAGCGCTCGACGGAGCCGCCGTCGCAATGCGCCGAGAGCCCGAGCGATGCCGAACCCGGTGGCCTGCGGCGCAAGCGGTCGGCGTAGACGGGCACGCGCGATGGATCGAAATGTACGCGCCCTTCGCTCTCGTGACGCCATAGCGCGTTGAGGAACATGCGCGCCCCGGTCAGCGCTTCCGACTGGCGCGCCAGCACTTGCGGCTTCGACCAGTACACGCCGTAGATCTGCGGCTTGCTGGACGCCAACTGGCCGAAGTACTTGTCTTCGGCGCGATGTTCGAGACGTTGATCGAGATGATTGCGCTCGACATAGGCCGCGATGTCGTCGTCCCAGCCCTGCACCAGCGCACGCGGAAAGACGCCGCGAATCACGCACGCGCCGCGCGCCTTGATGAGCGCGATGTGCGCATCGGAGACGCGTTTTTCGGCGATATCCGCATACTGGATTTCGGGGATCACGTTCTCGCCACGATCTCGTTGTGCAGCGATATGCCGGGCCTCTTCGCTGATAGCTTGCTCCACCTCCGCGAACACCTCGCGATAGTTCGGCAAGGCCGCGCGTAACTCCTTTTTTGCCTGACGGATCGCGCCCGGCAGGTCATCGATATGCAGCGCCATGATCGTCTCCCTCGTGAATAGCCTGAGCGAGAGCATATGACGCGCGCCAAAAAGCCAGTGATACTATTCAGGCAATCTCTTCGCGTATCCGGTCATGAAACCAGCGTACGAACACGTGGAGTTCGGTGAGGATTGTTCGGTGCGGGTATACCATCGGCGGCTGCCGCGCATTCCGTTCGAATGGCACCATCATCCCGAGTACGAGCTCACGCTCACGATGAACAGTCACGGCAGGCGCTATATCGGCGACTCCGTCGATGACTACGCCGCGCAGGATCTCGTGCTCGTGCCGCCGGATCTGCCGCATACGTGGTCGTCGAACCGGTCCGTGGAGCCTTCCGCGCCGCAGGTGGCCATCGTCATCTGGTTCGACGGCGACTGGGCACGGCGCATGGCGGATTGCTGCCGCGAATACGAGCCGCTGCGCAGGCTGTTGCGTCGCGCCGCCTGCGGGCTGGCGTTCGAGCCGCCGGCCGGCGAATGGATGCGCGGCCGTCTGGACGCGCTGCTATCGAACGTGGCGCGCGAACGCCTGAGCGCCGCGCTCGACATCCTCTGCACACTCGCCGATGCGCCCGGCCGTCCGCTCGCTTCGCCCAGCGCCTTCAATCAGACCGATACCGGCCCGTCCGGTCACGAGCCGGAACGCATCAACCGGGTGCTGTCCCTCATCGACGCACGCTTCGCCGAACCCTTGCGGCTCGCGGACTTGAGCGCCGCTGCCAGCCTCTCGGAACGCACGCTCACGCGCTACTTCGTGCAGCACATCGGCGAGAGTGTCGGGCGGTATATCGCGCGGGTTCGCATCGGTCATGCGTGCCGGATGCTTGGCGACACGTCCTTGCCCATCGCTGTGATCGCCACGCGTTCGGGATTCGCGAACGTCGCCAATTTCAACCGGCAGTTCAAGGCTGCGAAGCTGATGACGCCGGCTGAATATCGGCGGCGCTTCGCGACTGAACGCGCCGCCGCGCAGGATGAAGAGGCGCGTCTGACCGAACGGTCGCCATCGCTGCAACGCACATCGAAGCAACGCCGCGAGCGCGCATGAAGCCGCATATGAAGCTTCAGGCAGCGATGCCGTCAGATGCCGTTCCGTCCATCACGCCCTTGCCCTGACTGCGCCGCCAACTCGCGGGCGGCATGCCGAACTGGCGCTTGAACGCGCGGTTGAACGCGGCTTCCGAGTCATAGCCCACGCGCTCGGCGACTGCTGCAATCGAATGCGGTCCGGACAACAGGTCTTGTGCTGCCACTTGCAGGCGCCAACTGCCGAGGTATTGCATCGGCGCCTGCCCGAGCAGTTGCGTGAAGCGTTGCGCGAACGCAGAGCGGGACAGGCCGACGCGGCGCGCGAGTTCATCGACGGTCCAGTCATGGCCGGGCTGCGCGTGCAGCGCGGCGAGCGCCTTGCCGACGAAGCGGTCGCCGACCCCCGCCAGCCAGCCGCGCCGGTCGGCGGGCATGGCGGTGATGCAGCGCCGCACCGCCTCGACGAACAGCAGTTCCGACAGCCGCGCCAGCACCGTTGCACTGCCGGGCCGCCACTCGGCCGCCTCCGCCGCGGCGAACTTCAGTGACGATTCGAGCCACGCCGAGTGCGGATCGTTGCGCATGTCGACCTTGAACAGACGCGGCAAGGAAGACAGCACCGGATTGGCGAGCATGTCGTCGCACGCAAGGAAGCCGCAGATGATGCGCGTGCGCGCGCCCTCTTCCACATGCGCCACATTCGTCGGGTCCGGCCCATAGTTCAGACGCATCACTTCGCCCGGCGAGGTTGCCAGATATCTCGCCACCATGACGTCCGCCGGCACGGGCGCGAGCGCGAGCGAACTGCCCATCAGATGGGGTTCGCCCTGCGGCACCACGATGAGTTCGCCTGCATCGACACGCATGGCCGAAGCGGGGTCATCGGTCAACGACGCCCAGCAACTGCCTTCGACAATCAGGTGATACGACACGACGCGCTCGGCACGCGGCAGGAAGGCCGAGCACAGCGCAGGCGACACGTGACCGATCACGCACCACGGCGCGGTGAACTCGCCGTTGAGATACACCGCGCCGCTGAGACGCAACAGCCGGAGAACATCGGAAAGCGCATCCATGAGGAGTCCAGGATCCGGCGTCCTGCGCAAGACATCTGGACGCACGGTCATTCATAAAATTCGCCCGCGCGCCAATACTTCTTCTCACGCGATGCCTCTTCGACAAGAGGTTAAGCGCACCGGACCGAAACGCCAACCCGCAACTGCGGGGGATGCCCGCAAACGGTCGCCGCATGCGGCGCAGCCCAACAGCGCAGTCCGGAGACGATGAAGGAAGTGCCGAAGACAAAAGCTTGATTCGAGACGTCCGGCTGCCTTCGCTCAACTCATCCATCAGGAGTCACGACATGTCCGCAGTCGCTTCCGCTATCCCGTCCGTCACCGATCTCTCCGCTGTCAAAAGCCGTCAACAAGCCGCCTGGTCGACGGGCAACTATGCCGTCGTCGGCACGACGTTGCAGATCGTCGGCGAAGCACTGTGCGAGGCGCTTGACCTGCGTGCGGGAAGCCGCGTGCTGGACGTCGCGGCGGGCAACGGCAACGCGACCCTCGCCGCCGCGCGACGCTGGTGCGAGGTCACCTCCACCGACTACGTGGCCGCGTTGCTCGATGCAGGCCGCGCGCGGGCGCTAGCGGAAGGACTCGATGTGCACTTCGAGGAAGCGGATGCCGAAGCACTGCCGTTCGAGGACGCCTCGTTCGATGTCGTGATGTCCACCTTCGGCGTGATGTTCACGCCCGACCAGGAACGCGCCGCGAGCGAACTCATGCGCGTGTGCCGACCGGGTGGAAAGATCGGGCTTGCGAACTGGACGCCGGACAGTTTCATCGGCCAGGTGTTCAGGACGATCGGGAAGTACATCGCGCCGCCCGCGGGCGTGATGTCGCCGGCGCTATGGGGCAGCGAGGCACGCCTTGCGGAATTGTTCGGCGGTCATGAGGCGCGCATCTCGGCGATGAGCCGGCAGTTCGTGTTCCGCTATCGCTCAGTGGCGCATTTCATCGACGTGTTCCGCACGTATTACGGTCCGATGAACAAGGCGTTCGCCGCGCTGGAAGGGGAACGGCAAGCCGCGTTTCTGCGCGACCTGACCGCGCTGATCGACAGCCGCAACTGCTCCGGCGACCGGACGCTCGTGTTGCCCAGTGAATATCTCGAAGTGGTGGTGGAACGAAAATGATCCTGCTCAAACGTCATCTTTGCGCGGCTCCAGCGGTCTGTGCGCAGCTCGGATCGCTCGTCTTCCTCGCGAGGCTTCGCTACGGCCCGGTATTGGTCACGCTGCCGTTGTGCTCGTCGATGTGCTTCTTCGCGTTTCGTTTCGTGCTTTCGGTATATGGCGTAGCGGCCTGACGATGCGCGCCTTGCCTTGGCCCGGTGGCCTTGGCAAGGCGCGCAGCGGCATCATGGTTCGGAGGAACGCATGATCTTCTATCTCTATCTGCTGTTCGAGAAGGTGCTCGATCTCGCCGAGCACGGCCGGCGTGATACGTATCTGCGCGACGCCGCCGATATCGCCGAACTCGAACGCCGCATGCGTTCTCTCGACAAGCACGACCGCGACGACTGTTGACCGTCTTATTCGGGATCGAAGTCCGCCGAGAGGCTCAGCTCACGCAGGCCTTCGATGTCCTTCACCACCCGATGTAGCCGCTCGACCACCGCGTCGTAGCCCCATGCGCCCAGCACGAGGTGACGCGGCGCGTCGGCGTTGTTGGCGATCGAGATCATTGCCTCGCCGGCGCGCACCGGATCGCCGGCCTGGGTGCCGCTGGTCGCGCGGGTTCCCGCATGGCGCTTGCCGGCGGTCTCCGCATAATCGTCGATCTGCGTCACGGTCTGGCGCAGTGAGCGGCCCGCCCAGTCGGTGCGGAACGGGCCCGGTTCGACACAGGTCACGCCGATGCCCAGCGGCGCCACTTCGGCGCGCAGCGCATCCGACCAGCCTTCGACCGCATGCTTCGAGGCCGCATAGTATCCGGAGCCCGGATAGCCGATGAACCCCGCCACCGAAGTGATGTTGATGATGTTGCCGCTGCGCTGCGCGCGCATGACCGGCAGCACGGCGCGCGTCATCGTGAACAGGCCGAAGACATTGGTATCGAACTGCTCGCGGATCTCCGCTTCGACGCCTTCCTCTGCCGTGGCCTGATAGCCGTAGCCGGCGTTGTTGACGAGCACGTCGATGCGGCCGAACTTCGCGCGCGCCGCCGCCACGGCTGCGTCGATGTCCGCTGAACGGGTGACGTCGAGCGCCAATGCCAGCACGCGGTCTTCCGCGCCGCGCGCGAGTTCGGCGAGGCTCGACGCATCGCGCGCCGTCGCCACGACGCGCCAGCCGCGCTTGACGATCAAGTCGGCCAGTGCGCGGCCGAGGCCGGTCGAGCAGCCGGTGATGAACCAGACAGGAGTGTGGGAGCTTGACATGAGGTGTTCCGGGTTGAATCCCGCCGCGCTGGACATTGCTGCGGCAGGGTGTGGACAGGTTCGGCTCGAATGTGCCGTGACAGCACGGCTTCAGGGCCATAGCTTAAGAAGGCCGCCGGCCGGCAAAAAGAGGCCTGTCCTGGATACACCTGTCGACGAAACGGGCTAATCGACGCGCGGCATGCGACAGCGATCGAACGCCGAACCGCGCCGCGTCAGAAAAACGAAAGGGATTGAAAGCGAGAAACGGAAAGCCAATTGTCAGCGAACCCGCTCCGCCGACCCCATCACCAGGCATTGCGCCCGGAACGCTTCCCCCTGACTGCTCGCGGCGGCATGGCTCAAACCCTTGCCGAGCGCATCGAACTCGACCTGCGAGGCGTGGCGGACACAAGACGCGCTGTCGACGTCGCGGCCCTGCGCATGCAGCGCGGTGCGATCGGCGACCAGATAGGCAACGAGCGCGAATACAGCAATGTTGAATGCTTTTCTCATGCGTGTCTCCTTGGCTCTAGGCTAAGGGCCAGCCTTTGAGAGGCAAATCAGGGCAAGCCCGGAGACAGGTTGCATCGCATGGGGCAAACGATTCCCCAATGTCAACGCCATGCGCGCAATGAACTTGATACGCGGCAAATTCCACGAAATTATTTCTTTTGGGTTATCCTCGTTAACCCTAGGCAACTGGCTTTCATTTTCTTTTCATAGGCGCGCGAGGCCTTTCCTTACGCGCAACTTTCCCGCCCGTCGTCCCTCAAGCCGCCGCGCAGTCCGTCGCGAGCCCGCCTCATCGCGTGCCCGCCGCGCTTTTTTGCCCGATCTAAAGCAACCGTATGCATCTGCCGTCCGTTCTCAGCTTTCTTATCTGGATCCCCGTGGTGTCCGGCATCTTCGTGCTGACCTTCAGCGCGTCGGCCACCCTTTCGCGAGCCGTCGCCCTGTTCGGCGCGGTGCTCGGCATCCTGCCGCTGTTCCCGCTTCTCGGCCACTTCGACGCGTCCTCCAGCGCCATGCAGTTCGTCGAGCAGATCGACTGGCTGCCGCAGTTCGGCATCTCGTACCACCTCGGCGTGGACGGCATCTCGCTCTGGTTCACGGTGCTCACGGCCGTCACGACGCTCATCATCTTCATCGCGTCGTGGCAATCGGTCACGAAGCAGGTGGCGCAGTACTACGGCGCGTTCCTGGTGCTCTCGGGCTGCATGCAGGGCGTGTTCGCGTCGCTCGACGGCATGCTGTTCTTCGTGTTCTTCGAAGCCTCGCTGATTCCGCTGTACCTGCTGATCGGCACCTGGGGCGGCGGCGAGCGGCGCGTCTATGCCGCGCTGCGCTACTTCCTGATCTCGCTGGTCGGTTCGCTCGCGATGCTCGCAGCGCTCGTCTACCTGTGGACGCAGGCGCACAGCTTCGACATCGAGGCCTGGCGCGCGCTCAAGCTCGACTTCACCCCGCAGGTCGTGATCTTC
Organism: Caballeronia sp. LZ035; assembly: GCF_031451175.1. Classification (NCBI taxonomy): domain Bacteria; kingdom Pseudomonadati; phylum Pseudomonadota; class Betaproteobacteria; order Burkholderiales; family Burkholderiaceae; genus Caballeronia; species Caballeronia sp. LZ035. The sequence continues at coordinate 291,068 of NZ_JARUXS010000002.1, read as the reverse complement.
CTGTGCTTCGTCGCGGCTTTCTCGGTCAAGGTGCCGATGTGGCCGGTGCATACCTGGCTGCCCGACGTCAACGCTGAAGGCCCGACCGGCGCGGCCGTGCTGCTCGGCATGCTGAAGGTGGGCGGCTATGGCCTGATGCGCTTCGTGCTGCCCATCGTGCCCGACGCGTCGCACTTCTTCGCCCCCGCGATGATCACGCTGGCGCTAGTCGCCGTGATCTACGGCAGTCTCGTGGCGCTCGCGCAGACGGACATGCGCAAGCTGCTCGCGTATTCGTCGGTGGCGCACATGGGCCTCGTGACGCTCGGCCTCTTCACCTTCGACCGCCTCGGCACCGAAGGCGCGGTCGTGCAGATGCTGTCGTACGGCGTGGTCTCGGGCGCGATGCTGCTGTGTACCGGCGTGCTGGTCGACCGCACGCGCAACGGTTCCATCGACGCCTATGGCGGCGTCGTCAACACCATGCCGAAGTTCGCAACTTACGCGATGCTGTTCTCGATGGCCAACGTCGGCCTGCCGGGCACGTCGGGGTTCGTGGGCGAATTCCTGGTGCTGATGGGCGCGATCCGCCTGAACTTCTGGATCGGCGCCATCGCCGCGACCACGTTGATCCTGAGCGCCGCCTACACGCTGTGGATGGTCAAGCGCGTGATGTTCGGCGCAGTCCGCAACGAGCGCGTGGCCTCGCTGCGCGACCTGGGCAAGCGCGAGTTCGTGCTGTTCGGCGCGATGGCAGTGCTGGTGCTCGGCATCGGCGTGCATCCGAAGACCTTCACGGATGCGATCGGCCCGTCGGTCGAACATTTCCTCTCGGCGGCGCAAGGATCGTCCCTTCCGGACGATGCCGGCGCGGCCTCGTACAACGCGCACAGCGTGGCCGAAACCGAGCGTCAGCCCGGCTAATGCTTCAAGCGCGCGGGCGCCCTGCCCGCGCGCGCCTCTTCAGCGGCCGGCCGCAACCGCGCGCCGCGCCCGCCGCGGCGGCGGTCCCACCACATCCTCCAGCAGTTCCTCGTGCAGTTCGCGCAGCACGTCCACGAACGCCGAAGCCAATCGTTCGCGCGGCCGATGCGGCGGAAACAGCAGATACGTCGGAAAGCGCGTGTCCGGCAAAAACGGACGAATCGCGATATCCGGCCCCCGGTAGTCCCGCGCGACGATCGGATGCGCCAGCGTCACCCCCATTCCATGCCGCACCATTTCGCAGCACATGGCCGTGTACTGCGCCTCGATGGCCAGCACGCGCTTGACGCCCGCGCGCTGAAACACTTCGTCCATGAGCGCGCGCGTGCCGTCGCCGTGACACAGCGAGATGAACGACTCGCCTTCCAGATCCTCCGGCCGGATGGCACGCTTGGCCGCGAGCCTGTGCTGCGCGGGCAGCACGCACACGGCCGAGACGCTGGATAGCTGCTCCACTTCGCAATCCGACGCCTCGCTCACATACACGGCCACGCCGAGATCGCAGAACTGCGACGCCGTCCAGTGATTCACCGTGCCCGACGTGTTCACATGCAGCGACACAGTGACTTCCGGAAAGCGCTCGACGAAGCGCTTGATGGCGTGCGGCACGAGCGTGATGCCCGCCGACGGCATCGCCGCAATGCGCAGACGGCCGCTGCCGAGATTGCGGATCTGCGCGGCCGCGTTGGCGAGCCCCTGCAAGCCGACGAACGCGCGCTCCACTTCGCGGAAGAACGCGGTGCCCTCGCTGGTCGGGATCAGCCGCACGCCACTGCGCTGGAACAATTGCAGGCCGGTTTCGCGCTCCAGTTGCGAGATCAGCCGGCTCACGTTGGGTTGCGACGTGAACAGCGCCTTGGCTGCGGCGGTCATCGATCCGGACACCATGACCGCGCGAAAGGCCTCGATATGCTTCAGGTTCATCGTGTGTTTCTCCCCGTGTTTTCCCTGTTCTCGTTAAGCCGAGTCCATATCATTCCTGCATGGATAGGTATTTTATTCGTATTGGACGATATGGTTTGACGGCGCGACACTGCTTTTCAGCGACGGGCGCATAAGCCCGCTCCCCACCTACCGGATCTGGAGATCGTCGTCATGAGAAGCGCGCTGAACCGCCGTCTGTCCGTCCTGTCCCGCACCGCTCTCGCGGGCGTCTCGATCACCGGCGCGCTGGCTGCGCCGCTCCTTGCCCACGCCGAAACCACGCTCTATGTCGCCAATGTCGGCGGCTCGAACGAGCAGCTCTATCGGCAGAAAATCATCCCGCCTTTCGAGAAGGCGCACAACGTCAAGATCGTCTACGTCGCGGGCAATTCCAGCGACACGCTCGCCAAGCTCCAGGCGCAGAAGGGTCATCAGCAGATCAACGTCGCCGTGATGGACGACGGCCCCATGTACCAGGCCATGCAGATGAACCTGTGCGCGAAGCTCGACGACGCGCCGATCATGCAGGACGTGTATCCGCTCGCGAAGCTCGGGCCGACCGCCGTGGGCGTCGGCATGGTGGCGACGGGCATCGGCTATAACGAGGAAGCCTTCAAGAAAGCCGGCCTGCCGCCGCCGGATTCGTGGAAGGTGCTCACCGACAAGCGCATCAAGGGCAAGCTCGGCGTCCCGCCGATCACCAACACCTATGGCCTGCACACGCTCGTGATGCTGGCGCGGCTGTCGGGCGGCGGCGAGAAGAACATCGACCCGGGCTTCGCCGAGATGACGAAGCAGGTCGCGCCGAACGTGCTCTCGTGGGCGCCGACGCCCGGCGAAATGGACGGCCAGATGCAGTCCGGCGACGTGATCCTCGCGCCCTATGGCAGCGGCCGCGCCGTCGCGTTGCAGAACACCGGCTTCCCGCTCAAGTTCATCTACCCGAAGGAAGGCGCGGTGGCCTTGCAGGTGGCCGCCTGCGCCATCGCGGAGAACGCGCAGCCGCAGCTCTCGCAGCAGTTCGTGCAGTACCTGCTGACGCCCGAAGTCCAGATGCTCCAGGCGCAGAACATCGGCCTGGGTCCGGTCAACAAGACGGTCAAGCTCACGCCTGAAGTCGCCGCGCGCGTGCCTTACGGTCCCGATCAGGTCGCGAAGCTGACCGCGATGGACTGGGCCACGATCAACCAGCATCGCACCGAGTGGACCGAGCGCTGGAACCGTTCGGTCGAGCGCTGAGCCGCATACGCGATCCGTTGACGTGACGAAGGAGCGAGGCACATGGCCTTTCTGACACTGCAAGGCATTTCGAAACGCTACGGCGATTTCACGGCGATCGAACAACTCGATCTCTCGGTCGAGCGCGGCGAACTGCTGTCCTTGCTCGGCCCGTCGGGCTGCGGCAAGACCACCACGCTGCAGATGGTGGCCGGCTTCGTCACGCCGACCACCGGCCGCATCCTGCTCGATGGCCGCGACATCACCCGCGAACGCCCGGAGAAACGCGGCCTTGGCGTGGTGTTTCAGAGCTATGCGCTGTTTCCGCACATGACGGTGGCCGGCAACGTCGGCTTCGGTCTGGAGATGCGCAAGGTCAAGCGCAAGGAGCGCGATGAACGCGTGGCCGAAGCGCTCGCGCTGGTGCGTCTGAACGGCCTCGGGCATCGCTATCCGAAGGAACTGTCGGGCGGACAGCGGCAGCGCGTGGCCATTGCGCGCGCCATCGCGATGGAGCCCCAACTGCTCCTGCTCGACGAACCGATGTCCAACCTCGACGCCAAGCTGCGCGAAGAGATGCACATCGAATTGCGGGCGATCCAGAAGCGGCTCGGCATCACGACGATTCTCGTCACGCACGACCAGGTCGAGGCCATGACGATGAGCGACCGTATCGCGGTGATGCATCGCGGCACGATCGCACAGCTGTCCACGCCCTATGACGCCTACGAGCGTCCGGCCACGCCGTTCGCGTCCACGTTCCTCGGCCGCACCAATGCATTCGCGGGCGAAGTGCTGCAACGCAATCCGCGCTGCGCGATCGTCGATGTCGCGGGCACCACGCTGCACGTGCCGCACGAAGGCCGTGACGTGGATGGCGCGGTGAACGTCTATATCCGCCCGGAGAAGGTCCATCTCGCCAATGGCAAGACCGGCGAGGCCCGCGTGCGCGGCCGCATTGCGACGCGCGTGTTCGTCGGCAATCAGTGGCTGCTCGAAGTGGAAACGGACCTCGGCAAGCTGCGTGTCGCGCAGCCGAACCATGGCGCGCCGCCGCCCGAGGAAGGCGACGAAGTGGGCCTTGCCTGGACCGACGACGACCTGCGCGTGCTCACGCAGGAACTGCAAGGGAACGCCCATGGCCACGCTTGAAGACGCCCGCCCCGGCGCCGCGCCGTGGCTGCTGTCCGGCCCCGCGCTGCTGCTGTTCATCGGTCTGCTGCTGGTGCCGCTGCTGCTGACGCTGATGCTGTCGTTCCGCGTCTTCAGCGACACGGCCGGCGTCCTGCCCGCCTTCACGCTCGGCAACTACTGGGAAGTGGTCAGCGACCCGTACTACGGCACCATCTTCCTGCGCACGGCCGGCCTCGCCTTCGCGGTGACGCTACTGTCCATCGTGCTGGGCGTGCCGGAAACCATCGTGCTGGCGCGATGAAGCGGCCCTGGCAGTCGCTGTGCCTGCTGATCGTGCTCGGGCCGCTCCTGATCTCGGTCGTCGTGCGCACGCTCGGCTGGCAGATCCTGCTCGGCAACAACGGCGTGCTGAACAACGCGCTCCAGGCGCTGCACATCACCGACGAACCCATTCGCCTCGTCTTCACGATGACCGGCGTGATCATCGCGCTGACACACGTACTCGTGCCGTTCATGGTGATGTCCGTCTGGGCCACGATGCAGAAGCTCGATCCGCAGGTGGAATGGGCCGGCCGCTCGCTCGGCGGCTCTTCGTTCAAGGTGTTCCGCCGCGTGGTGCTGCCGCAGATCATGCCGGGCGTGCTGTCCGGGTCGATCATCGTGTTCGCGCTGTCGGCCTCGGCCTTCGCGACGCCTGCGCTGATCGGCGGACGGCGTCTGAAAGTAGTCGCAACTGCCGCCTACGACGAGTTCCTCGGCACGCTCAACTGGCCACTCGGCGCGAGTATCGCGGTGCTGCTGCTGATTGCCAACGTGGCGATCGTGATGGGTTGCAGCCGTCTCGCGGAACGCCGCTTCAAGCACATCTTCGACTGAGCGGAGGACTCCCGTCATGAAAGAAAACGGCTGGCTCGGCCTCACCTTCAATGCGCTGTTCCTAACGTTCATCGCCGCGCCGCTCGTCGTGGTGATGCTCGTCGCGTTCACCGACAAGGGCTTCATCTCGATGCCCTTCGACGGCGCCTCGCTGCGCTGGTTTCACGCGATCATCGAGAACGGCGACATCGTCTCGGCGTTCTGGCTCTCGGTGCGGCTCGCGTTCGCGGCGGCCAGCATCGGCGTGTTGCTGGCAGTGCCGGCGGCGCTGGCCATCGCGCGTTATCGCTTTCCGGGGCGCGCCGCGCTCACGAGCTTCTTCCTCTCGCCGATGATGATTCCGGCCGTCGTGCTCGGCATCGCGTTCCTGCGCTTCCTGTCGCTGCTGCATCTGTCGGGATCGTTCTGGTCGCTGGTGGCGGCGCACGTGATCATCGTGCTGCCGTATGCGCTGCGGCTCGCGTTGTCCGCCGCCGTTGGCCTCGACCGCGACGCCGAACGCGCCGCCCTCTCCTGTGGCGCGAGCCGCTTCACCGCGTTTCGCCGCGTCGTCCTGCCGATGATCCGCACCGGCGTCGCGGGCGGCTGGGTGCTGTCGTTCATCCAGAGCTTCGACGAGCTGACCATGACCATCTTCGTCGCGACGCCCGGCACCACGACGCTGCCCGTCGCCATGTACAACCAGATCGCGCAGACCATCGACCCGCTGGTCGCATCCGTCTCGGCGGTGCTGATCGTCGGCACGGTTCTGCTGATGATCCTGCTCGACCGGATGGTCGGACTGGACCGAATCCTGATCGGAGAAGCCCGATGACTCTTTCCTCCTCCGCCAGCCCCGACGTCCTGGTTCTCGGCGGCGGCCTGGTCGGTTCGGCCGTGGCGTATGGCCTCGCCCGCGAAGGCGCGCGCGTCACCGTGCTCGACGAAGACGACGGCGGCCTGCGCGCCTCACGCGGCAACTTCGGCCTCGTGTGGATCCAGGGCAAGGGCTACGGCCTGTCGCCTTACGCGCGCTGGTCGCGCAGTTCAGCGACGCGCTGGCCGGACTTCGCGGCGGCGCTGCGGGCCGAAACCGGCGTGGATGTCGCGCTGCGCCAGCCCGGCGGCTTCCACTTCTGTTTCGACGACGCCGAACTCGCCGAACGCGAAAAGCGTCTCTCGACGCTGCAAGCCGAACTCGGCGACTACCCGTACCAGATGCTCGACGCCGCCGAGGTGCGCGCGCGCATTCCGCAGATCGGCCCGGCGGTGATCGGCGCGAGCTATACGCCGATGGACGGCCACGTGAACCCGCTCAAGCTGTTGCGCGGCCTGCACGGAGCGATGCAGACGCGCGGCGTGAAGCTCGTTTCCGGCGAGCGCGTGGAGCGCATCGTGCCGGAGGCCGGCGGCTTCACCGTGCATGGCCGGCGCGGGACGCATCGCGCGGCGCGCGTGGTGCTCGCGGCCGGGCTCGGCAACCGGACGCTTGCGCCGTTTGTCGGACTGAATGCGCCGGTCGCGCCCAATCGCGGACAGGTGCTGGTGAGCGAACGGGTCGCGCCGTTCCTCGACTATCCGACGCTCAACGTGCGCCAGACCGACGAAGGCAGCGTGCAGTTCGGCGATTCGATGGAGGAAGTCGGCTTCAACGACTTCACGACGACGCCCGTGCTGTCGGACATCGCCCGTCGCGGCGTGCGCGCGTTCCCGATGCTGCAACACGTGCGGCTCGTGCGTATGTGGGCCGCGCTGCGCGTCTACAGTCCGGACGGCTTTCCGGTCTACGACCAGTCGGAGGCGCATCCGGGCGCGTTCGTCGTCACCTGCCACAGCGGCGTGACGCTCGCCGCCGCGCATGCGATGCGCGTCGCGCCGTGGATCACCGGCGCGCCGATCCCGGACGAACTGCCCACCTTCTCCGCGCGCCGCTTCGAGCATGCACAAGAACTGACTCCCGCACATTGAGTTCGACATGACAGTCCACACGCATCACCCACTCTTCAAGCCCCTGGATGGCGACGCCGTCGCCACGCTCGACATCTCCTTCAACGATCAGCCGCTCACCGTGCCCGCCGGTTGTTCGGTCGCGGCGGCGCTGCTTGCGGCGGGCGTCTCGCGGTTCCGGGCCACGCCGGTTTCCGGCGCGCCGCGTGCGCCGTTCTGCATGATGGGCGCGTGCTTCGAATGCCTCGTCGAGATCGACGGTGTGCCGAGCCGCCAGAGCTGCATGGTGGAAGTGCGCGCCGGCATGCGGGTGCGCTCGCAGGAAGGCGCGCGCGACCTGCCGCCTTCGGTTGCATTCGATGCTCCGCTGGAGAACGTCCATGGCCGCTGATTTCACTTCCGAAGCCGTCGATGTCGTCGTGATCGGCGCCGGTCCCGCCGGCATGAGTGCCGCGACGCGTGCCGCGCGCGCGGGCTTGTCGACCGTGCTGATCGACGAACAGGACGCCGTGGGCGGACAGATCTATCGCGCGATCGGAAAGGCCGATGCGCGCCGCAAGCAGATTCTCGGTCCCGACTACGCGGCGGGAACGGCGATCGCGACAGCGTTCGCGGCGTCCGGCGCGCGGCACGTGACGCAGGCCAGCGTCTGGCAGGTCACGCGCGAGCACGGCGTCCATTATCTGAAGGACGGCAAGATCGGTTCGTTCGATGCGCAGCGCGTGATCCTTGCAAGCGGCGCGCTGGAGCGTCCGTTTCCGATTCCCGGCTGGACGCTGCCCGGCGTGCTGAGCGCAGGCGCCGCGCAGATCCTGCTGAAGAGCGCGGGCGAAGTGCCCGCCGCGCCGCCGGTGCTGGCGGGCTGCGGGCCGCTCTTGTATCTGCTCGGCTGGCAATACGTGCGCGCCGGCGTGCCGATCCGCGCGCTGGTCGACACGACGCGCCACGAAGACCGCTGGCGCGCGAAGAAGCACATGTTGTCGGCGCTGCGCGCATGGCCGTTTTTGTCGAAGGGTCTGCAACTGATCCGCACGCTGCGCGAAGCGAACGTGCCGATCTTCGAAGCCGCCGACGATTTGCGTGTGGAGTCCAGTAAGGGCGCGGACGGGGTCGAGCGCGCGGCTGCGCTCAGCTTCACGACGCAGGGCGCGGCGCATCGCATCGAGGCAGACGTGATCCTGTTGCATCAGGGCGTCGTGCCGAACACGCAGTTCACGCAGGCGCTGCGTGCGGGGCATCGCTGGGACGATGCACAACTGTGCTTCACGCCAAAGGTCGATGCATGGGGCGAACTGGATGTGCCCGGCATCTTCGTCGCAGGCGATGGCGCGGGCATCGGCGGCGCGCAGGCGGCAGCGTTGCAGGGCACGCTGGCGGCGCTCGGCGTGGCCGCGCAGCTCGGCGCGCTCGACATCGCCCGGCGCGATGCCGAAGCCGCCCCGCTGCGCCGTGCGCTTGCGGGCGTGATGCGCATCCGGCCGTTTCTCGACAGCCTCTATCGTCCGCGCGACATCAACCGCATCCCGCGCGACGAAACCGTCGTGTGCCGCTGCGAGGAAGTCACGGCGGGCCAGTTGCGCGAGTTCGTCGAATTGGGTTGCGTCGGGCCGAATCAGGCGAAGTCGTTCGGGCGCTGCGGCATGGGTCCGTGTCAGGGCCGCATGTGCGGGCTGACCGTGACGGAAGTCATCGCGGATGCACGGCGCGTCTCGCCCGCCGAAGTCGGCTATTACCGCATCCGTCCGCCGATCAAGCCGCTCACGCTCGGGGAACTCGCCGGTGAATGACGCCAACCCGATTACCGAAGCCGATGTACTGGTCATCGGCGGCGGGCTGCACGGCACAAGCAGCGCGTTCCACATGGCCCGGCGCGGCGCGAAGGTCATCGTGCTCGAAGCCGATTACGTCGCGCGTCATTCGTCGGGCGTCAACGCCGGCGGCGTGCGCACGCTCGGACGGCCGCTGCCGGAGATTCCGCTCGCGCTGATGTCGCGCGAGATATGGCACGGCATGACCGATCTGATCGGCGAGAACGGCGGCTTCGTGGCATCGGGCCAGTTGAAGATCGCCGAGTCCGAGGACGATCTCGAAGCCTGCCGTCAGCGCGTCGCGCTGCTCGAAGCACAGGGCTTCACGCACGAGAAACTCGTGGACCGCAAGACCGTGCTCGAACTCGAACCCGCCATCGCGCCGCATGTGACCGGCGGCATCTGGGCCGCGCGCGACGGCTATGCGCTGCCCTTTCGCACGACCACCGCGTTCCGGCGCGCCGCCCAGCGGCTCGGCACGCGCTTTCTGGAAGGCACGCCGGTAAAGTGCATCGAGCAGCGCGGCAACCGCTGGATCGCGCAGACGCCGCGCGGCGTGTTCAGCGCCGAGAAACTGCTCGTGAGCGCGGGCGCGTGGTCCGGAGAACTCGCGCAGCAAGTCGGCGAAACGGTGCCCGTGCGTCCCGAAGGATTGATGTTGATGGTGACGCAGCGCGTCGCGCCCTTCTGCCGTTCGACGCTGATCGGCACAGGTCGGCCGCTGTCGTTCAAGCAGTTCGACAACGGTACGGTGGTGATCGGCGGGAAGCTCATCGGCATCGCTGATTTGCCGAATCGTCACGGCGAAGTGGACTTCGTGCGACTCGTGAAGAGCGCTCGTACCGTCACCGACCTGTTTCCGCATCTGAAGCATCTGGGCGTCAATCGCGCGTGGGCCGGCGTCGAAGCCTTCATTCAAGACGATTTGCCCGTGATCTCCGCGAGCCGCACGGCCGCAAACCTCTTTTACTCGTTCGGCTACTGCGGCAGCGGCTTCCAGCTCGGGCCGGGCTGCGGCAAGCTCGTGTCCGAACTGATGCTCGACGGCGCGCCTTCGCTGTCGCTCGATGCCTTCGCCATCGACCGCTTTGGACACGGCGCCACGTCCGCCGCATCCGCGTCCGAACGCGCCGCGGCTCACTGAGCATCCTTTCCTGCGCCGCACGCTCGCAATGTTTCACGAGCGGCGGCTTCGTTTCACTCACCCCATTGGAGAACAACGCATGAGCGATATCGTTCGCATCGACACCAATCAGCGCATGAGCCGCGTCGTGAAGGCGGCGGGTCTCGTGTTCGTCGGCGGCCAGACTTCCGCCGATCCCACGCCCGACATCAAGCTGCAAACCGCAAAAGTGCTCGAGAAAATCGACGGCTTCCTGGAGAAGGCCGGCATCGACAAGACGCGGCTCGTGTCGGCGCAAGTCTGGCTCTCGGATATCGCGCGCGATTTCGCCGGCATGAACGAAGTGTGGGACGCGTGGGTGCCGGAAGGCTGCGCGCCCGCCCGCGCGACGGTGCAGGCGCAACTTGCATCGCCGACCTTGCTGGTCGAAATCGCTGTAATCGCATCGGCCTGACGCTGCACACGCCCGCGCGGCTTTTTCGCCGCCGGGCGCATTCCTCTCGTCGCCGTTCGCGCGACACGTCGCACCTCTCCCTCTTCAGCGCCTCCTTCCCCATACGCGGGAAACTCCCTACCTTTCCATTCTTAAAGGTTCATTGACATTCCGCTCAGTATTTTTGATACTGGTTGGAATGTAGAAATTCACAAGCGGATCTCCAGCGAGATCAACCGGCGGTGCCGACGACAGGGAGGCAGCACATGCACGTGGGAATGACGACGATCTTTCAGAATCTCGGCGTCGGGCATACGGACGAGGAGATCTACCAGCACGAACTCTCGATGGCGGATCTCGCCGAGCCGCTGGGTTTCGATTCCATCTGGGCCGCCGAGCATCACTTCAACGGCTATACGATGTGCCCCAACGTCACGCAGTTCCTGACCTACATGGCCGGCCGCACGAAGCGCGTGAAGCTCGGTTCGATGGTCAACGTGCTGCCGTGGCACGATCCCATCCGCGTCGCGGAAGAGGTGGCGGTGCTGGAGCACATGTCGAACGGGCGCGCCATTCTGGGCGTCGGGCGCGGTCTCGGACGCATCGAGTTCGAAGGCTTCCGCGTGCCGATGGGCGAATCGCGCGACCGCTTTGTTGCCTATGCGGACGCCATCCTGAACAGTCTCGAAACCGGCTATCTGCAAAGCGACTCGCCCGCGTACCAGCAACCGCGCGTGCAGATCCGTCCCGCGCCGCTGCGCAGCTTCCGGGGCCGCACCTACGCGGCGGCGGTGTCGCCGGAATCGGCGCGCATCATGGCGAAGCTCGGCATCGGGCTGCTCGTGATCGCGCAGAAGCCGTGGGAGAAGACCGTCGCGGAACTGGAGATGTATCGCGAGATCTACCGCGAAATCAACAACTGCGAGCCGCCCAAGCCGATCATCGCGTGCTGGATTGCCTGTCATGAAGACGAGGCGATGGCCAACGAGATGTACCAGAAGTACGTGCTGCGCTACAGCCGCTCGGCGCTGGAACACTACGAGTTCCACAACGAAGGCCTCGCCGACATCAAGGGCTACGAGTACTACGCCGCGCTCGCGAACAACATCAACAAGCACGGCATCGACAAGTTCGTGGAGTTCCTCGCCAACCTGCAAGTGCGCGGCACGCCGGACCAGGTGCACGACAAGCTGATGGAATACGTCGACATGGTCGATGCCGACGCCGTGCTCGGCATCTTCAGCTACGGCGGCATGCCCTTCGATCTGGCGAAGAACAACATGCGCACCTTCGCGGAGCACGTGTTGCCGCGCCTGAAGAAGCAACGGGCGCTGGCCGAAGCGTAGGAGGGAGACATCATGGCCGTCAGCGAAGCACATTATCGGCAAGGCATGCGGCAACTCGCGGCCGCCGTCACGGTCATCACGGCGACGCACGCGGGCGCGCGCAACGGACTGACGGCGACCGCCGCGATGTCGGTCTGCGCCGAGCCGCCGCGTCTCGCCATCGCGGTGAACAAGAGCGCGAGCGCGCTGCCCTTCATCCTCGGCGCGGGCGCGTTCGCGGTGAACGTGCTGCGCTACGACCAGGACGCCATCGCCAGCCGCTTCGCGAGCAGCAAGACGCGCGGCGAAGCGCGCTTCGAACACGGCGACTGGGGCGTGCTCGACACCGGCGCACCGGTCCTGCACGACGCCGCCGCCTCGTTCGACTGCGTGATCGAATCGACGGTCGAGATCGGCACGCATCTGTTGCTGATCGGCGATGTGCGCGCGCTGCGGGTCAATCCCGGCGACCATCCGCTGCTGTTCCTCGACGGCGAATGGGCCAGCCTGATCCAGGCCAACAGCGCGGCCATCGAGCAATATGGTGCGACGGTCGCACAATCCATCAAGACGGTGGATCAGGCAGTTGCCCACGCGGGCTCGCCCACCGACAAACTTCGCATGTTCGTGAAAAGCTTCACCTCGCTGAACCTCGCGCACTCGCCCGTCACGCGCAGTTTCTTTCATCACGAGCCTTACCTGCCATCGGCGAAGCTCGCGGAGATCAACGCCGCCAAGAACCAGTTCGACCAGGGCTTGCGCGCGCTGCTGGAAGAAGGCATGCGTAGCGGCGACTTCGACATCGACGATGCCAGCGTCACCGCATTGGCGATAACCGGAATGGTCAGCTGGACGCATCGATGGTATTCCGAAGAGGGCCGCGACACGCCCGAACAGATCGGCGACAAGCTCGCTGCCATGGCGATGGCGATGGTTCACGCGCGCAGTGCTGAACCTGTCTCACGCTGACACCCATACCCGAACGAGGAGCGCCGCCCGACACGACCACCCGCTGTGCAAGGAAACCGCAGTCGATCACGACCTTCAACCCATATCGAAGGACTGAAGAATGAGGAGCAGGAGACACTTCCTGGCCGTGGTGCTCGCCACGGCCCTGTACAGCGCTGCGCCCGCGATGGCGCAGGAGAGCATCCCGCTCGGCGTGAACGTCGAGCGTACCGGCGTCGCGACCGGCTACGGCACGCACATGCTGATCGCGGCGCAGATCGCCATCGATGAAATCAACCGCGCCGGCGGCGTGAACGGCGCGCCGCTCAAGCTCGTCATAGAAGACAACCGCAGCAGCCCGGAACAGGCGGTGATCGTCACGCGCACCTTGGAGCGCGAGAAAGTCGTCGCCATGCTCGGGCCGATCCAGACCTCGCAATGCCGCACCGCGTTCCCGGCGGCGAACCGCGCGGCGCTGCCGACCATCTCGCCGGGATCGAGCGCGCCCGGACTCACTGCGCAGAATCGGCCATGGACCTTCCGCATCTCCGCGATCGATTCGGTGACGATGACCAACGTCGTCGAGAAAATGCACAAGGCGCATCCGAATGCGAAGACGGTTGCCATCGTCGTGGATCCCCGCGATGCCTATTCGCAGTTCCTCGCCAACACGGTGATCCCGCCGATTGCCGAGAAGAACGGGCTCACGCTGATCAACAAGGGCGCGAATATCGACGTCCCCGCCGACACCAGCGACTTCAGCGTCTACGTCACGCGCGTGAAGAGCCTGAATCCGGATCTCGTGCTGATCCAGATGAACCAGGAGCCGAGCCAGGGTTTCCTGCGCGAGGCCAACCGCCAGAAACTCGCCGCGCCGATGTTCGCGGGCCAGGGCTTCATCACGACCTCGACGGCGAGCGCGGCGGCGGGCGTGGACTTGTGGGCGGGCCAGCCGTTCGATCCGGAGATCAAGGACCCGAAGGTGGTCGCGTTCGTGAACGAGTTCAAGTCGCGCGTCGAGAAACAGTTGCCGGGCCAGTACACCTCGCCGACCTATATCGATGCCAGCGCGTACGAAAGCATCTACGTGCTCGCCGACGGCCTGCGCTCGCTGAAGGCCACGCCCGCTTCCGATCCGAAGCAGGTGCGAGAGGGCTTGCGCACCTATCTGGGCGCGGTGAAGGACTACAAGGGCCTCGGCAACACGATCACCATGGGACCGGAAGGCGACGCGCTGAAGGACACGATGGTCTATCGCACGCGTAACGGCAAGTGGGAACGGCAGTAACGCCAGCCGCCGCGCCGCAGTCATCACGAGGAACCGCCCGATGCTCGCGCAACAGATCGTCAACGGGCTGATGCTGGGCAGCGTGTACACGCTGATCGGCATTGGCTACACGCTGGTGTTCGGCGTGCTCAGGATGCTTAATCTCGCACACGCCTATGTCTTCATGGCCGCGCCGTTTATCGTGCTCGGCGCGGTCGAGGCGGGCGTGCCGCCGTTCGTCGCGCTCGCGCTGGGGTTGATCGGCGCCGCGCTGCTCGGGCTCGTGCTGTATCTGCTGGTGTTCCGGCCGATCCCGCGCGAACACGCGCTCGGCGGCTTCGTCGCGAGCCTGTCGTTCGGCATCGTGTTGCAGGTGATCGCGGTGAATCGCTGGGGCGGGCTCTCGAAGCCGTTTCCCGCGAAGCTCGCGCTGCCCGACTGGTCCATCGGCAACGTCATCCTTTCGGGGATGCAACTCGCGAGCCTCGGCATCGCCGCCGTGCTGATGCTCGCGCTGCTCTACGTGATCCGCCGCACGCGCTTCGGCCGCAACATCCGCGCGATCGCTTTGAATCCCACGGCGGCGGCGCTGCTCGGCGTCGGCGTGCAGCGCGCGGTGATTCTCGTGTTCCTGCTGTCGTCGGGACTTGCAGGACTCGCCGGTCTGCTGGTCGCGATGCGCTTCGAATCGATCACGCCCTTCATGGGCGACACCTACGCGATCAAGGCGCTGGCGATCATCATCATCGGCGGCCTGGGCGACGTGCGCGGCGCGATGCTCGCGGGCCTGCTGCTCGGCGTCTGCGAAGTGCTGTTCGCCGCATACGGCTCGCCGGGATGGTCGGAGGCGTTCATCTGGCTGTTCCTGATCGCCGTGTTCCTGATCAAGCCGTCCGGCATTTTCGGTGCGCGCGTCGAATCGAGGGAGATCTGAATTGGACGTTCTTCTTTCCGAGCCGGTACAGGCGCTCATCTCGATCAACGTACTGCTCACGCTCAGCCTGCTCTTTCCGTTCGCGGCGGGCGTGTGGTCGCTCGGCCTGCCGGGCTTCATGGCAGTCGGCGCTTATACCGCGTCGTGGCTGACGGTATCGCACGCGTGGCCCGTGGCCGCCGCCCTGCCGATGGGCGCACTCGCCGGCGCGCTCGTCACGCTGCCCTTCGCGCTGCTTACGCTGCGTATCCGCGGCATCTATCTCGCCATCGCCACACTCGCGGCAGCCGAGCTGATCCAGTTGTTCTTCTCGCACTACGAGACCACCGGCGGCGTGATGGGACTCGCGGGCATTCCGTATCTCGGCGCCGTGCCGATCCTCGCGCTGGCCGTGGTCGCGGCGGTGATCTCGGGGCTGCTGTTCGCGTCGCGCTTCGGCAAGGCGCTGGTGGCGGTCGGTTCGGACCCAACCGTGGCCGCGTGTCACGGCCTGAACGTGCCCGCACTGCAATTCACGGCGCTGGCGCTCGGCGGCGCGCTTGCGGGCCTGGCGGGCGGTTGCTTCGCGCACTTCTACAGCTTCATCTCGCCGGCCAACTTCGGCTTCCTGCGCAGCACCGACGTGCTGATGTTCCTGATCGTCGGCGGGCTGACGCCGGCGGGCGCGGTGCTCGGCGCGGCCGTGCTGAGCGCGATCCCGCAGGTCGTGACATCGCTGGAGAAATGGGCGCCCGCGCTGTACGGCGTGATCGTCATGCTGATGACCATCTACATGCCGCAGGGACTGCTGCCGCGCCACCGGCTGGGCCGCTGGTTCAAGCCGCGCCGTGACGTGACGCCGCGCCGCGCCGCGAAACGCCTGCCCGTGCCCGTCACCGGACAAGGAGCCGACGATGCTTGAAGTCCAGGCCGTATCGAAGGCATTCCGCGGCATCCACGCGATCGAGGACGTGAGCTTCCGCATCGAGCCGAATTCGATCACCTCGCTGATCGGCCCGAACGGCGCCGGCAAGACGACGATGATCAACGTCATCACCGGCGTGCTCGCGCCGACGCGCGGCGCGCTGCTGTTCGCCGGCCAGCCGATTGCCGGACGCCGGCCGCATCAGGTCGCGAGCCTCGGCATCCGGCGCACGTTCCAGACCGTGCGGCTGTTCGACAAGCTCACGGTGCGCGAGAACCTGACGGTCGGCGGCTACCGGCAGTTGTCGGGGCGGCGCTGGCTGCACCGCTTCCTGCCGATGAACCTGGGCGACGCCGCCGGCCGCCGCCGCGCCGACGAAGTCCTCGCGATGTTCGACCTCACCGCGCTCGCCGACGAGATCGCCACCGACCTGCCCTACGGCACGCAACGCCGCGTGGAACTGGCGCGCGCACTGATGGGCCGGCCGCGGTTCGCGCTGCTCGACGAACCGGCCGCCGGCATGAACGAGAAGGAAACGGCCCAGCTCGTGCGCGACGTGCGGCGCATCCGCGACGAAGGCGTGACGGTGCTGCTGGTGGAGCACGACATGTCGATGGTGATGAGCGTGTCGGACAAGGTCGTCGTGCTGAACTTCGGCAGGAAGATCGCCGAGGGCACGCCCGGCGAAGTGCAGCGCAATCCGGACGTGATCGCGTCCTATCTCGGGAGCGACGACGCATGAACGCACGCGACACCGCCGTCGAGCGCGCTGCGCCGCCTGCCGCGCCGGCGCTTCATGTGGAGAACCTGAGCGTGGGCTATGGCCGCTCGCTCGTGCTCGACCAGTTCAGCTTCAGCGTGAATCCCGGCGAAGTGCTGGCGGTCGTGGGACCGAACGGCGCGGGCAAGTCCACGCTGCTCAAGGCGATCTCCGGCTGCCTGCGGCCGCGTTCGGGCCGCGTGCGTTTCGGCGTGGACGAACTCACCGGCCTTTCGCCGGACCGCATCGCCCGCCTGGGCGTGCTGCACGTGCCCGAGACGCGCGACATCTTCGGCGGCATGACGGTGTTCGAGAATTTGCAAGTGGCCTTTGACAATCTCAACGAGCCGTCGAATGCGCGACATGCCTTCGACGAAGTGTTCGACCTGTTTCCGCTGCTCGCCACGCGCCGCGACGAAGCCGCCGGCAATCTCTCGGGCGGACAGCAGCAGATGCTCGCGATCGCCCGCGCGCTGCTCGGCCGGCCGCGTTTGCTGATGCTCGACGAACCTTCGCTCGGGCTTGCTCGTATCGTGTTCCGCGAGATCTACGCGACGCTCGAACGTCTGCGCCGCACGGGCCTTTCCGTGTTGCTGGTGGAACAGAACGCATCGATGGCCGTGAAGTTCGCGGATTCGGCCATCGTGCTGGTGAACGGCGAGATCGCGCTGCGCGGCCGCCGTGACGAACTCATGCAGAACGAAGCGCTCGTGCAGCACTATCTGGGCGGCCGCCCCGACATCCACGCGACAGCAGGAGACGACTAGACCATGGACTGGAACACGTTCACGCTCGGCGAGGCGCTTGCGCGCAACGCCGCGGCGCGTCCCGACGCGCTCGCCATCATCGATGGTCCGGAACGCATCAGCTATGCGCAGCTCGATCAGCGTGTCGATGCGCT
This sequence comes from Caballeronia sp. LZ035, assembly GCF_031451175.1. Taxonomy (NCBI): domain Bacteria; kingdom Pseudomonadati; phylum Pseudomonadota; class Betaproteobacteria; order Burkholderiales; family Burkholderiaceae; genus Caballeronia; species Caballeronia sp. LZ035. The sequence goes on along the minus strand of NZ_JARUXS010000002.1, from coordinate 273,624 downwards.
CGCGCACGGCCTGCGCGATCTCGGCATCGCGCGCGGCGAGCATGTCGCGGTGTGGCTCACGAACTGCGCGGACTGGGTGGCGTGCTGGGTGGCGTGCGCGCGCATCGGCGCGGTGGTCGTGCCGATCAACACGCGCTTCAAGACCGACGAAGTGCGTTATATCCTCAAGCAGTCCGACGCCCGCGCGCTCGTGCTGATGGACCATTTCTGGAACATCGACTTCCTCGGCATGGCGCGCGAGATGATACCGGGCGTGGCGGACATGACGCCGGGCGCGCTGCACGCGGACGACCTGCCGATGCTGCGCTCGATGATCGTCTGGAAGGACGTCGAGGCGCCGGGCTTCTTCAGCCTGAACGAGATTGCCGGGCGCGGCAAGGCGCGGGTCGCGGCCGGGGCCACGCTGCCCGACGCGCATGCGGAAGATCCCATCGTGATCGTCTACACGTCGGGCACGACGGGGCATCCGAAGGGCGCGATGCATTCGCACATCCTGTTGCGCAACGCCGCCAACATGGCGCGCGCGGAACGCGTCTTCGCAGACGACGTGCTGCTCGGCCACATGCCCTTCTATCACGTCGCGGGCTGCGTCGCGCAGGTCGCGCTGTCGATGATGGCGGGCTGCACGCTCGTGCCGGTGCCGCACTGGGTGGCCGACGACGTGCTCGACATCATCGAGCGCGAACGCGTGACGATCTTCGGTGGCATCCCGACGCACTTCATCGACTGTCTCGACGCGCTGCGCAAGAAGCCGCGCGACACGACGTGTCTCAAGTCGGCATGGATCGGCGGCGCGCCCGTCACGCCGGAGATCGCACTCGCGGCGCGCGAGGCGCTGACCATCGAAGGACTGCAATGCACCTACGGCATGACCGAGACCACGGCCTGCACCGCGCTCAGCGAATGGGATGCGCCGCTGGAGGTCCTATGCGACAATAAAGGCAAGCCCATCGGCGACTTCGAACTCTCCATTCGCGACCCGCAAGGCCGCGAAATGCCGGTGAATCGCGAAGGCGAACTCTGGGTGCGCGGCCATATCGTCATGCTCGGTTATTACCGCAATCCCGAGGCAACCGCCGAAGTCATGACGCCCGACGGCTGGTTCCGCACCGGCGACCTTGCCCTGTTCGACGAACACGGTTATCTGAAGACCACGGGCCGGCTGAAGGAGATGTTCATCGTCGGCGGGTCGAATGCGTATCCGGCGGAGATCGAGCGCATGTTGCAGAGCCATCCGAAGGTCAAGCAGGTTGTCGTGGTCGGCGTGCCGGATCATCGGCTGGGCGAAGTCGGCCACGCCTTCGTACAACTGCACGACATGCCGGAAAGTGAAGAACACGAAGAAGCGGCGGCACAAGCGCTCATCGAGTATTGCCGCTCGCACATGGCCGACTACAAGGTGCCGCGCCGCATCTGTTTCGTCGATGAATTCCCGCGCACGCCCACCGGCAAGATCCAGCGCTTCCTGCTGGCCCGGCAGGCACGCGCGCCTGCCCAGGTCTAGCCCTAGCCGTACATTACCTTCCATGCTGACATCGTCCGATACACCACCCACCGGTTCGCAGAACATGCGCGAGCAATTGCGCCACTTCAAGAAGGAACGCATTCTCGAAGTGGCGCGGCAGCTGTTCTTCGAGCGCGGCTTCAAGGGCACAAGCCTCGAAGCCATCGCCGACGCCATGGAAGTCACCAAGCCGTTCGTGTACGGCATCTACGACAAGAAGACCGACATCCTCTTCGACATCGTGCTGCGCAACATCACGCTTGCGCTCGACGCCGTGAACGAGTCGCTGCACGGCGAAGGCATCGCGAGCGAACGTCTGGCGCAGGTCGCGCGCAAGCTCACGCTGATCTGTATCGAACATCGGGAATCGGTGACCATCTTCTTCCGTGAAGAGAGTTCGCTCGACCCCGAGCATCTGCAAGTGATGAACGAACGCAAGGGCGCATTCGACGATGCGCTGGCGTCGCTGCTCGACATCGGCGTGCAGAGTGGCGAATTCGAACTCGACGACACCCGCACCGCCACGCTCGCGATAGGCGGCATGCTGAGCTGGACATATAGCTGGTATCGGCCTACCGGGCGCCTGAGTGTCGACGAACTGACCGATCACATGGCCCGCTATGCGCTGCGCATCGCGGGCGCGAAACCGGAACCGCCCACACGATGAGCATCGAGGTCACGCGTCCCGAAGCCGGCATTGCACTCGTCACGCTGTGCAACGAAGCGCGCCGCAACGCGCTCGCGCCGGAGGATTTCATCGCGCTGGGCGAGACCTGGCCGCGCCTGGCCGATGACCCCGAAGTGCGCTGCGTGGTCGTCACCGGACGCGGCACGCAGGCGTTCTGTTCGGGTGCGCAACTGGGCGCGGATTTCTCGGGCATCGCCAAGGTGGACGACATGGTCTGCCGCGCGCTGCTCAAGACCGTGTTCTTTCCGAAGCCGCTGGTGGCGGCGGTGAACGGCCATTGCGTCGCGGGCGGCTTCGAACTGATGATGGCGAGCGATATCCGCATCGCGAGCGAAGACGCGCGGCTCGGCCTGCCGGAAGTGCACTGGGGCATCGTGCCGTCGGGCGGCGGCGCGATGAAACTGATCGAGCAGATCGGCCACGCGCGCGCGATGGAACTGCTGCTGACGGCCGAGCTCATCTGCGCTGAAGAGGCGCGGGAATACGGCATCGTCAATCGCGTGGTGCCGGCCGATGCCGTGCTGGACACCGCGCTTGCGCTGGCCCGGCGGATCGCGGGCAATAGCCCGATGGCCGTGCGCTTCACCAAGGAATCCGCGCTGCTGCGCCGCGCGTCCGACTGGCAGACGCTCGAAGCAGCGGAACGCCGACGGGTTGCCGACATGCGGTCGAGCGCCGACGCGCGCATCGGCGTGCAGGCCTTTCTCACCAAACAGACGCCAGTGTATTGAACACTGGGCGCTCTCCTCTCCGTTTCCGTACACCGACGCTGAAGCCCCGTTTCCGGGTCTGAAAGCAACGACGTCGTAGTTTCTGAAAAGCAGGACCAATTCACACAAAACACTCTTGTGCCGCTTCTCGCCGCGCGTGTCCTTCGCTACGATAAATCAAGCGCTGGAACTCGGTTCCAAAATACGGAACCCTAATCAAGGAGAGCGAGCCACATGAGCATCCTGGACACAGCTACGAACGTCATGCGCTTCATGGCGCGGCATCAGCGGGAAGTCTGGATGATCGACCTCGTCGATCACCTCGACATGCCGAAGAGTTCGGCATCGCGTGTGCTCAAGCAGATGACTGACTGCGGTCTGCTTGAACGCGACAAGCAATCGCTGGCCTATCGGCCGTCGATGTTGCTGCTGGAACTGAGCCATCTGGTGCGCTCGGCCAGTCCGCTGATCGTCATGTGCGCGCAGGCGCTCGAAACGCTCGGCGCACGCTTTGGCCACACCGGCTACATCTCGGTGCTGGAAGGCAACGACGTCGTGGTCTTGCGCGTGCAGCCTGGCTCGCTTGCCTTCCGCGCGACGACGCATCCCGGCCATCGATCGGCGTCGTGGGCCACGTCCACGGGCCGCGCGCTGCTGGCCCGCGAATCCGACCAGGCCATCCGCGCGCGCTTTGCGTCCGGACTGCGGGGCGGCAACACGCCACCCACGGCCGGCCTGGCGAACACCCACGCCGCGCCGGAGGACGCGTACGCGCCGGCGCGCGGCCCCGCCACGCTCGACGCGTTGCTCGACGAGATCACCGTGACCCGCACGCGTGGCTATGCGCTCGCGGAAAACGAGGCGCTGTACGGCGTGTGCTCGCTCGGCTGCGCGGTCGCGGATCCATCGAGCGGCGAATGCCTGGCGTTCTGCCTGAGCCTTCCGGCGGGCACGCGGGACTACGCCGCGCTCGCCGAACTGGGCCAGGCGCTGCTGGACCAGGCGATCACGATCGGCCGCTCGCTCGGCGACCCGTTCTGGGTCGGCGCCGAAAGATAGAACTGTTTTCACGACCGCCATCGCGGCGGGCAATCAACCAGAACACGCCATGCATGGATCACCATCGTCCGAACACCGTCCCTCCTGCGCGACGGCATCCGTCCTCCAGGACGCGCCGCGCGCGTTGCGGACCCATCCCTCGGCACTGAACCCGTCCAGCCTGCTGCTGCTCGCGGTGCTGGGCGTGATCGGCGCGATTATCGGGATCGAGTTGCTGGTGCGGGTGGGCGTGACACCGAATACGTCCATTGTCGGCGCGCTGGCCGCGATGATCTGCGCACGCGTGCCCCTGCGTTTCTTTCGGGCGTACCGCTCGGTGCATGTGCAGAACCTCGCGCAAAGCGCCATCTCGGCCGCCACCTTCGGCGCGGCGAACAGCCTGTTGCTGCCCATCGCCATTCCGTTCCTGTTCGGCCGCGAGGACCTCGTTGTGCCGATGTTCGCGGGCGTCGCCCTCGGCATGCTGCTCGACGGCTACATGCTGTACCGGCTGTTCAACACCAGCGTGTTTCCTGCTTCCGGCGCGTGGCCGCATGGCGTCGCGGCGGCGGAAGCCATCAAGGCCGGCGACCAGGGCGGCAAGCAGGCGCGTCTGCTCGGCGCCGGCATCGTGATGGGCCTGACCGGGTCGTGGCTCGGCATTCCCATGTCCGCGTTCGGCACGGCGTTCATCGGCAATGTGTGGGCGCTCGGCATGCTGGGCATCGGCTTCCTGATTCGGGGCTATGCGAACCCGCTGTTCCACGTCGACATCAGCAAGGCCCTCATTCCGCACGGCATGATGATCGGCGCGGGGCTCGTCGCGCTGCTCCAGGTCGGCATGCTCGTGCTGCGCGACCGCAATCCGCCAGGCCGTGCGCCGGGCGCGTCCGGTACGGCTTCGGTCATCGCGCGTTCGCTGCGCTTCGGCGGAGTCGCCTACCTCGTGCTCGCGGCGCTCGTCGCGCTATTGAGCGGATTCTGGGGCGAGATGTCGCCGGGCATGCTGGCGGCATTCGTGCTGTATGCGGCGGCGGCCGCGTTCGTGCATGAACTGATCGTCGGCATCGCGGCCATGCACTCGGGCTGGTTCCCGGCCTTCGCCGTGGCGCTCATCACGCTGTTGATCGGCATGCTGATCGGCTTTCCGGCGGTGTCGCTCGTGATGTTGTGCGGGTTTTCTGCCGCCACCGGGCCAGCCTTCGCCGACATGGGCTATGACCTGAAGGCGGGGTTCATCCTGCGCGGTCACGGCCAGGATCCGGCGTTCGAACTCGCGGGCCGACGCCAGCAATTGATCGCCGCGATGCTTGCGTTCGTCATCGCGATTCCGGTCGTGCTGCTCGCGTATCGCGGGCTCTTTGCGAAAGGGCTGATTCCGCCTGTTGCGCGGGTGTATGTCTCGACCATTCAGGCGGGCATCGCGCCCGGCGTCGTCCATGCGCTGCTTGTGTGGGCCGTGGCCGGCGCCGCGCTCCAGTGGGTCGGCGGGCCGAAGCGCCAGCTCGGCGTGCTGTTCGCGAATGGCCTGCTGATCGCCAGTCCGTTCGCGGGATGGGCGCTGCTCGTGGGGATCGGCATTCGCCTCGTGATCGGACGGCTCAGACCGGGCGCGAAGAGCCGCACGGAAGTGTTCGCAGCGGGCGTGATTGCGGCAGACGCGCTGACCAGCTTCGGCGGCTCGCTCATCAAGTCGCGCTGATTCATCCACCTTTTCAACGCAGTGCCCAACCCGGAGATCGCCGTTATGAGCCTCGCGCAGACCCTGCAAGTCTTCGAAGCCTTCGATAGCCGCCACGCGAGCGGCCAGACTGTAATCGATCTCCTCGCGCCGTTCGCCGACGTTGGCGTGAGCGTGGAGGTGCTCGAACTGAGCAGCCCGAAGGGCACGACTGACTTCGTCCGGATCGGCATTCCGGGCGATTGGGGCAAGCACAGCGGCGGCGATGCGAAGACGCTCGGCGTCGTCGGGCGGCTGGGCGGCATTGGCGCGCGGCCGTCGCGTATCGGCATGGTGTCGGACGCCGATGGCGCCATCGCCGCCGTTGCCAGCGCGCTCAAGCTTGCGCAGATGCGCCGCAATGGCGACCCGCTGCCGGGCGACGTCGTGTTGACGACGCATATCTGCCCGACCGCGCCCACGCGCCCGCACGATCCGGTCGAATTCATGGACACGCCGGTGGAAACCGACCGCCTTCTTGCGCATGAAGTCCGGGGTGAAATGGACGCCGTGCTCTCGCTCGACACGACCAAAGGCAACCGCGTCATCAATCACAGCGGCTATGCCCTCTCGCCGACGGTGAAGGACGGGTATATTTTGCGTGTCTCCGAAGACCTGCTGCGCATCATGGAGATGACGACCGGCAAGCCCGCCGTCACTTTTCCGGTGACGACGCAGGACATCACGCCTTATGACAACGGCGTGCATCATCTGAACAGCATCATGCAGCCGTCGATCGCGACGAGCGCGCCGGTTGTCGGTGTCGCGCTCACGACGCAGGTCGCGGTGCCGGGGTGCGGCACGGGGGCGAGTCATGAAACCAACATTGCGCTGGTGGTGAAGTTCGCGGTTGAGGTCGCGAAGGAGTTCGGGCGCGGCACGTGTTCGTTTTACGATGAGGTGGACTATGCGAGGCTGCTTGAACTTTATGGGTCGCTTGTGCATCTGACGGGGCGTCGCGCGTGACGTCCGGTGAGTGCGGAGCGTGACTGGGCTTTCCTTTTGCGCTGATTGTGCGACTGTTTCCGGAGACTTTTGATGAACGCCCTTTTGTTGAGTAATTCAAGAGGTCCCGATGGCGCTTACCTCGTTCATGCGCTCGATGCCATCCGCGCACTCACGCCGAGCCGTGCGCAGACCAGGACGCAGGCGCTCTTCGTGCCGTTCGCTGGGGTTACGCTGAGCTGGGATGAGTATGCGGATACGGTTGCCGCTGCATTGGCGCCGGCTGACATTGCGTTGCGTTCGGTGCATGCGTTTGCGAGCGATGCCGAGGCGCAGGCGGCTGTTGCTCAGGCGGAATTGATCGTCGTGGGCGGGGGGAACACGTTCCAGTTGCTCGCGCAATGCCGTGCGCGTGGTTTGCTTCAGGCGATTCGAGAGGCCGTGCAGGCCGGCGCGCGCTATCTCGGCTGGAGCGCCGGGGCGAATCTCGCATGTCCCACTATCTGCACGACCAATGACATGCCGATCGTCGATCCGCGTGGTTTCGACGCGCTCGGGTTGGTCGGCTTTCAGATCAACCCGCATTACACCAATGCGCTGCCGTTTGGGCATCAAGGCGAGACGCGGGATCAGCGCATCGAGGAGTTTCTTGTGGCGAATCCGCGAGCGAAGGTGATCGGTTTGCCGGAAGGGGACTGGATCGAAGTGACGCCTGCCGGCGTTACGTTGCGGGGCTTGCATGATGCAAGGTATTTCGAGCACGGCGCAGCGCCGGTCATGCTTGCGCCAGGGGCGATTATGGGTGGCGGAAAGCAGTAGCTCGGGCGAGTTGTAGCTCAGGAAGCACGGCACAAATTACCCAAAGCTGGACGTAATCTCCAGTTGCTAGCATGGCGCCTCTTTCCACTCGTTTAACCTCTCGACCCATGAAGAAAGCAGTCATCGCCGTACTCGCCTCCGGCTTCGCATTCCTGTCCGTCGCCCCCGCCTTCGCAGCGCCGCCCCATCATCATGCCGTGTGCCATAAGGTGCGCGTGCATCATCATTGGGAACGTCGCTGCCATTAAGGAAGTTGGTTGATTTGTGGGAAGCGCCCGGGAGTTCGGGCGCTGGCTGTTGTTTTCTTGCTTTGAATTCGCGGTGGCCGGGAGAGGCTTTCTTCTGGTCCGTGGGCTTTCAGAACTGAATGTTCGACAAGATCTACCCAACTCACACCCTTAGTCACCGAAAGGTTAAGGTTAAGCCTGCGCCAATCAAGCAACTTCGAATCCGCGCAGCTCAGATGTACAGCGGTTTCGTCATCACGGGCCAATTCAGCTTGCGCGGTTATCGAGATGTGACGGCAACCAGCCTACGACGACTACCTGACTCTCATCATCCCAGAAGAAGTAGAGGCGGAAACAGTAGCGTCTATCACGAGAATCGCTCCCCTTCAAATGCCGATCGAGAGGCCGCCTCATTCCGCCGTATTGCACGGAGTAAAGATCCGGGGAATATTTCACTGCTTCACCAGTCGCGCTATCTTCGAGTTGCAGCGCACGTAGCGCTTCTTCATATGCTGTCCTGCGCTCAGGCGTTGCTTGAATTCGCATCGGAACGTAGTGGTCACGAAGGAGTAGCAGCGCACGATAAATGAATTGGGGATCGTGAAACTCTGACTTCCGAACGCCTTGATATGCTCGGTTGGCTATCTCAACCGATCCCACCACGTTCTCCTTGCACCAGGATTCGAATTCGTCCAATGAATCCGGGATTGGCGTTATTTGCGGAGCGGTAGACTCAGTGAACCGTTTCTCGAGCTGCCGGATTCTGTGAAGTCGCTCCAGCGCCTGCGCCTTTGCTGCACTAGCCTCCTGAATGGCCGCCTCTCGCTCCGCGTCCGCAGCGACGAGCAAGCCGTCATACTGATCCTTTTGTTCTTGAAGATCGTTCCGTAACTGCTCATTGTCTTGCTCGAAAAGCCGAATCAATTCAGCGTCTGTGCCGCCTGCTTTCCTGAGTCGTTCCCGCTCAATCTGTCCCGCGAGTTGGCGAACCTTGTTGAAACTAGGAAGACGTTCTTCGCGCCCCGGCGCATGTGCAGAATTTCCGAGCGATTGGTTCACAAGCCATCGCTCGAACTCTCCGGTAGTAGTCTGGGAGCACGACGCAATTCGGTCGGGCAAGGCCAAAGGATGTCTGGATGGTTCGTCGACCCAAGCGCGGAAGCCTGGGCGGTAAGTGCGCACCGCTTGCCTGAAAACCGATAGCTCGCGCCCTACGCGATCAGTCAAGAGAAAACTCGCCGGTCCAGTGACGACGTAGACATGTGCGGCCCCAAGCGTAGCTTCATGCACCATATTGGCGGACGCGGCGGCCTCGGATGGATTGCTTGATCCATCAGGGAGCGCGAACACCAACACGTCGGTTTGTCGGTGCGGCCTTTCGAGCAATGCGACCAACTGGTCAACCTCGGCAACTGTGGAAATTAGCGGTACATCCCGCGTGAGTGGAGTGCCATCGACCTCCACGGGTCCATCGCTCATGATGGCGCGCACAAAGCCCGGAACTGTTCTCTGAAAGGGTTCGTCAGTGCCACGACTGACGCAGATAAGGCGTGCTCCAAATAGAGTGTCGCCGTTGGCGTCCATGCCGACACCGATTTCCGTGACCCAGCTGCGTAGCGGTACGGTCTTGTCGGCGTCGTCGAGCCGGGCAGACCAAAATTCATGCTCCGGCAGAGCGACTGCGGCGGTGCGTTGCGCCCCTATGTCATTCAACTCGAATGACTGTCCCCGCCAAGCGGCGTCAGGAAGGCTGCGACCGGCCCGACGATTCATCCACTTAAGGACGTGCTTGATGCTCTCAGTAAATCGGTCATGACCTTTTGCCGGCCGAAGCCTTAGCGTTACCTGGCTCACCGGTCTAACAACAGAGAGGCATTCACGCAGTTTTGCAGCAACAGGGGCTAACTGTTCTTTGAGGTCTTGGCTGAGTTGGGTCATAGTAATAGACGTAATATCAAGCGTTCGAGATAACCGGCCCCATGCGCGAGGTTAGTGCTGGCCGCGAGGTCAGGCTTGGTATCAGAAAAAACCACGGCGCTCCATAACCCGCCACCCTCGATGGATGTACCCCTTCGACTCAAATGGCCTTCGACGATCAACAACTTCCGAAGGTCTGAAATCAACGATCAGCCTGTCAGGGGGCTGTTCGGAAAGCGAGGCTCCGAAAAGTTCCGCGGTGAAGCGCTTGAGCAAATTGTCCTCTGTCAGTAGTGGCAGGGAATGTGCAACCGCTGTGGAAAGTATTAGAACGTCATTGATGGTGTTCCTCAGGTTCCGTTTGGCCTGGTATCTTTCCAGGAATTTGTCAAGGATATTCATTCCAACGTCCGCGATAGCTGGCGTGATCGCAAGACATCGAACATTGGAGCTGATAAGAAACCGCAGCTTGTCTCGTAGTTTTTTCTGAGTTTCCTTTTCGAGCAAAGTGATGCTTGCAGAAAAGATATCCTCATAACCACCGTTGATAATCCGACTAATCGCAGCACTTCCAAATTCAATGAACGATGGCATTCGACCATTGAAGTTGAGAATCAGTTGGTCTGTTCGATGTTTTCTACGAGCCGCATGCCTCCTGGAATCGAACAATCTCCGTGGCAGCCTTGACTCCGCAGGTGAAAACCAGCCTATGCGATGCTTAGCTCGGTCGGGAAGAATGGGGTAATAGTTTGCGCTGTTCGGAGTCGTAGACTGAATAAGGAGAAACTCAGCCGCCGTCACTGACGAGATCACTATGGATGAGTCCGGTAGCGGCGCAGCACCCTTGTAGTAGTATAAAAGAACCTGAGTATCGGTAATACTCATTGAACTGAAAGAAGGGGTATTAGACGGTTTCATGGATCGAGCTTTGCTTTATCGCCTGGACACGCCGACGCCAGCCGTGAACGAATACTCCGCAACCGTCACGACGGATTGGTATAGTCGTGCGTCGTGTGAGTCGGGCTGGCCCAAGCTGGAATGCCGTCGAGCCACGCGAACCGCATCACCGTATCCGACTTGTAGAACGGATCGAGGTTGTTGGCGGCCGAATTGAACGAATAAAGGCGCTTCGGTTCCATATGCGATAGCCGTCGGTAGTCGATCATCGACTCGATGCCAAGCGCACTCAGCAGCGGTCCGTTGTCGTTCGCGCACGGCATGCCGAAGCGATCCTGTTCCTGCTTTGCGAAGAGTGGCGTCAGTATGATCCCGAAGCTGGCAATACCTTTCGGCCGCGTGCCCTTCTGCGGCAGCGTGCTGACACCATTGCCACCGCCGTTGCTCATCGAGGCCGAGGTCGCGCCGCCGCTGCTTGCACCGACGCGGGCTACCACCACCGCAGCCGGCAAGCGCGGCAAAGAGCAGCGAGATGAGTAACGAAAACGAGGAAAGCGGCAGCGAGAGAGTCGAGAAGGCTTTCATTGTTGGAATCGTTCAACGCTTGGGCCGCCGCGCTGACATCCTGTGAACGGACGCGGCGATTAAAACAGGTTGAGATCGGGAGACATGACGTGCGTAGCGCAATCTCGTCAGGCACGCAGGTCTAATCGAGTAGTCTGTGGCTGCGAAGATCAATTGCCTGTAAAAGCGCAGAGATGACGCATGCACGTTCACGCACCGATGCTATAGATCGGAACAGCGACAGTCGATGTCACGAATTATTTTGTTATCGGCAGCAGTTGCGTGAGTCTTGAATAAATCGACTGCATGTTTGCGCTGAGCGAAACCAAGGGCCTTCCACCACTTCGAAATTCTCATTCAGCCCGCATACCATCACATTCGCACTGCGACACCACCGGAAGATCCCACATCTGCGACGCTATCCGAACATCGATACCTCAACGTCGGAGATGCCTCGAAATGCCCAAAAAACACACAGGCGGCTGCGCATGCGGCGCGGTCAGATTCGAATTCGACACCGAACCCGGCTTCATCGCCGATTGCTACTGCCGGGACTGCCAGCGGGCGAGCGGCGGCGTGATGGCCACGTTCTTCGGCATTCCGGAAAACGACTTCACGTTGCTCAGCGGCAAGCCCAAGTCCTTCGCCTACATCGCCGACTCCGGCAAGGGAATCGACCGCAACTTTTGCCCCGACTGTGGCTCGCGCCTCTTCACGAATCACGCCGGGGCCTTCCCCGGAACGGTGTTCGTCATGCTAGGCAGCCTGGACAATGCCGAAACGATCCAGCCGATGCTCGAAATGTTCACGAAGCGCCGTCACGTATGGCTGAAGCATCCTGACATTCCGCAATTCACGGACATGCCTTCATGACGCTTCAACGCCGCGCGCAAGAAGAACCGCGCGCGGCCCGACGCATCAGCTCACCACCGTCTCCCGCTTCTTCCGCCGCAACGCCACCCCCGGCCACAACTGCGCACCGCCGCGTTCGTATTGCCCCGGATAGCGAATCCGCCCGACCTCGCCGAGCACTTCAGCGGCATGCCACGGCCATCTCGGGTCATCGATGAAAGCACGACCGAGCGCCACGCAATCGGCCTGCCGGTTCGCAAGAATGGCTTCTGCCTGATGCGGATCAGCAATAAAGCCGACCGCCCGCGTGACCATGCCCGTACGACGCTTCACCTCTTCAGCGAGATGCACCTGATAACCCGGCTCGACGGGAATGGCAGCCGGCGCGACCGCTCCCGATGTCACGCAGACATAATCCACGCCGATAGCCTTGAGCGCATTCGTGAACGCGACACATTCGTCGATCGTAATCCCGCCGTCCTTCCAGTCCGTGCCGGTGATGCGAAAGCCGAGCGCGACGCCTGCGCCGAGCGCGTCGCGCACAGCGGCGGCGATGTCGAGCGGCAGACGCATGCGGTTCTCGATACTACCGCCGTATTCGTCATCGCGCTGATTCGCCAGCGGCGATAAAAACTGATGCAGCAAATAACCATGAGCCGCGTGAATCTCGACGACCTCGAACCCGAGGCGCGCCGCCCGCTTCGCCGAATCGACGAAGCTGTCGCGCACGCGGCGGATGTCGTCCTTCGTCATCGCCTGCGGGGTATGCCAGCCGTCCGTGAACGCGAGCGCCGACGGCCCCTGCGTCTGCCACGGATCCTCGCCCTCGGCCAGCGCGCCGCGTCCTTCCCACGGACGCTGCGCCGAAGCCTTCCTGCCGGCGTGACCCAGTTGAATGCCCCAGCGCACGCCCTGCCCGACACCGCGCGCCGCGGCCATCACGCGGCCCAGCGCAGCTTCGGTGACATCGCTATAGAGCCCGAGACAGCCATGCGTGATGCGCCCGTGCCGTTCGACGGCGGTCGCCTCGAGCATGACCAAACCCGCGCCCGAGACGGCGAGCTGCATGAGGTTCATCAGATGCCAGTCGCTGGCGCAACCATCGTTGGCGCTGTACTGACACATCGGAGCCACCACGATACGGTTGTCGAGTTCGACGGAACCCATGCGCAATGGGGAAAAAAGAATACTCGTCATGCTTGGTCCGGATAGTTGAACGCACTCCACGACAGGAATCGCGGAGAGTCAAAATAATCAAGCCGCATTCGCCTTCGCATACGCGGCGACTTCCGCGTGCGTGGCGAACCAGACATCCTTGGTCTTCATGTACTGGATCAACTCGTCGAGGATCCAGATGCGCGAGCGCGCCGTGATGATGTGCGGATGCATCGTCAGCTGGAACAGACCGCCGCTTTCATATGCGTAGTCGAACTCACGGCGAAAGATCTCGAACACATCGGTAGGCGGCGTATAAGGCCGCAGCGACTGGAAGCGATGCATGCTGAAATACACGGCATCGTCACGAATCCATTCCACCGGCAGTTCCACCACGCCCGTCGGCTCACCTTCGAGCATCAGTTCGTAGCAGTCCTCGTCCGCCATCAGCGACGAATCGTAGAGCAGGCCCATTTCCTTCGCGATGCGCAGTGTGTGCGGGCTGAAGTCCCACGAAGGCGTGCGCAGGCCGACCGGCCGCACGCCGGTGATCTTCTCCAGCGCGTCCGATGATCGCAGCATCAAATCACGCTCGGCCTCGTAAGGCAGCACTGAATTGAGTTCGTGAATCCAGCCATGAATGCCGATCTCGTGTCCTTCAGCGATCACGCGACGCTGTTCGTCCTCATGCAGCATGGCCGCGACCGCGGGCACATAGAAGCTCGCCTTCACACCGTGCCGTTCCAGCAGTTCGAGCAGTCGCGGCATGCCGACGCGCGCGCCGTATTGCCCCCAGCTCATCCGGCTGATGGACTTGCCGCCGTCGCGCAGTTCATTGGTTTCATGGTCGCTGTCGAACGACAGGGCCACCGCGCATCGCTTGCCGTCCGGCCAATGCGCCGGCCGCAGGCTGCGTCCCGCGCGCGTGTGGTTCACCTTCGCGCGCCAGGTTTCTTCCGGCCATTGCCAGGGTTCGAGGGTCTGCTTCGAAGTATCGTTTGTCATCCTGGTTTCCTTTGATTCGGGTTGAGACGGGCTTCATCGACCGCCATCGACGGACAGGATCTGCCCGTTGACGAAGCCCGATAGCTCCGACGCAAAAAACAGCACCGCGCGCGTGATGTCCTCGGGCGTGCCGAAGCGGCGCAACGCAATGCCGTCGAGCAGGCTGCGCTGGCGCGCTTCGCCCATCGCGGCCCATTGCTTTTCCGTGGCATCGTTGGTGCGCACGAAGCCGGGCGCGACCGAGTTCACACGAATGCCATACGGTCCGAGTTCATGCGCGAGTTGGCGCGTGAGGCCGAGCACCGCATGCTTGGCCGAGCAATACGCCTGCACGCCAGTCAGCGAAGCCTGCAAGGCCGCGCCTGAACTGATGTTGATGATCGCGCCGCGTCCCGCGCGCTTCATGCCGGGCGCCGCCGCGCGGCTCAGCGAAAAGGTCGTGCCGAGATTGATCTCGATCACGCGGTCCCATTGTTCGTCGGTGACTTCATCGACGGGACGCGGCGCCTGTCCCGCCACGCCGCCCGCGTTGTTGACGAGCACGTCGAGCGCGCGGCCGCTGTGTTCCTCGATCCCGCGAATCCACGCCGCAGCCGCCGCGCGATCGGTCAGGTCGACCACCTGCGTCTCGATGCGCGGCGCTGCGAGCGTCGCGAGTTCGTCGGCGCGGATATCGCAGGCATAGACGTGCGCGCCGAGTTCCGCGAACGTCGTGGCGATCACGCGCCCAAAACCAATGGCCGCGCCGCTGACGGCCACCACCTGCCCTTCGAAGGAAATGTTCATGTCTCGAGTAGTTCGTTGAGGTTGCGGTCGGAGAGCGTGCGTTCGCCGTCCTCGATCTCGTGGATCATGTCGCACAAGGCATTCAGCTTTGCGCAATCGATACCGTGCGTACGGCCCGTCTCCACCACCGGTTTGATCTGCATGTCCACCTCCGTGCGACGCTTGCGCACCGCAAGATCGCGCCATACGCCGGAGTGCGTCTTGGCGTTCGGCCGGTTGAACGCCACCATCGCCGCCACGCTTGCGCGGGCCGCGTCTTCATCGGACTGCGGCGTGAACGCCATCGGATCGAAGCCGTTGAAGCCGCGCGCCTTCACGCCTTCCGCCTGCGCTACCTGCAACACTTCGGTCGCCATCTCGCGCCACAGCGGCAGCAGTTCGGGACGTTCGAGACAATCGGCGATGCCCAGTTGCCCGACCGCCTGCGCGAACAGCAGCGAACCGTAGGCCAGCTTGCCCCACAGGTAGGAGAAGATTTCGTTCGTGAGGACCGCGTCGGGTTCGAATTGCTGCATGAGCCTGTGTAGAACCTGGATACGCTCGGTAGAGGCACCATCGATTTCCCCGACCACCACCGCTGCCCGGTTGCCGTAGTGAATCTCGCCCGGCTTGATCCAGTCCGCGCCGAAGTTGACGAATGCGCCGACCGTCCGCTCCCGTCCCACGACCTGCGCAATGACGTGCTCGCACAGGCCGTTCTGCAGCGACAGCACATAGCCATCCTTCGAGAGATGCGGCCACAGTGCCTCACACGCCTCGCGTGTGTGATGCGCCTTCACCGCGAGGAAGATGCGGTCCCATTGCCCGTCGATCTCCTCGGGAAGAAACGCCGGCGCGCTGACCGTGAATCGATCTACCGGACCGGTGATCGACAAACCGCGTGCCGGATCGCGGATCGCTTCGACGTGCTCGCTGTCAATGTCCACGAAGGTGATGTCGTGACCCGCGCGCACGAGGTACGCGCCGATCGTTCCGCCGATGGCGCCCGCGCCCCAGATCAGAATGCGTTGTTTCATTGAGTGAATGCCCGTTGGTTTAGCGAAGCCGCTCGCGTGCGGTTTCGCGGAAAGTCGAGATGACGATGCCGGAGACGATCGCCGCCGCCGTCAGATAGAACGCCGGTGCGATGGGCGAGCCGGTCACGCCGATGAGCCAGGTCGAGATGAACGGTGCGAAGCCGCCGAAGATCGCGGTCGAGAGGCTGTAGCCGATCGACATCAGCGTGGTGCGGCCATAGGTCGGAAACAGTTCGCAGAGCGCCGAAGGGCCTGCGCCTGAGAAGGCCGCGATGAACAGGTTGAAGAAGATCTGGATGGCCAGGATCACGCCGAAGCTCGCGCCGCCGAGCACCACGCGGAACAGCACATACGAGAACAGCAGGAAGCCCACGCAGCAACCGATCAGCAACGGCTTGCGACCAACGCGGTCCGAGAGCGCGCCGAAGAACGGCGTGGCCGCGACCAGCACGGCGAGCGCAATCGAGTTCGACATGAGCGCCTGCGTCGTGGTGAGTCCGGCGTACTTGCCGAGGAAGGTCGGCATGTAGCTGAGCATCACGTAGTACGACACGGTCCAGATGATGGTGAAGCCGAAGGCCTTCGACATCATGCCGAGCGCGTCGGACTTGCTGGTGCGTTCGACCTGCTCCAGGTTCTCCTGCACCTTCGTGAACGCAGGCGTTTCGACGATGTTGCGGCGCATGTAGAGACCGATCGGCAGCAGGATGCCGCCGAACAGGAACGGCAGGCGCCAGGCCCAGGCATCGAGTTGATCGGCGGTGAAGGACGCGCTGACGATGGTCGCGACCACGCTGCTCGCCAGCGACGACGCCGCAATCGAAGCCTGGCCCATGCCGCCATAAAAGCCGCGCTTGCCGGGCGGCGCGGATTCGACGATGAACGACGTGGCGCTGCCCCATTCGCCGCCCGCCGCGAGGCCCTGAACGAGCCGCAGGAACACGAGCAGCGCGGGGGCCAGCGCGCCCGCCGTGGCATACGTGGGCAACAGGCCGATGCCCGCGGTGCCGACCGCCATGCCGAAGATCGTGATGAGGAGCGCGGCGCGTCTGCCGTGCACATCGGCGATGCGGCCAATGATCGCGCCGCCCACCGGCCGCGCCAGGAAGCCGACGCCGAAGGCGGCGAAACTCGCCAGCAGGCCGCCGTACTTGTCGCCCTGGAAGAAGTTGCGCGCGAGCGTGGCGGCGAGGAACGCGTACACGATGAAGTCGTAGTACTCGAGCACGTTGCCGATCATGGCGGCCATGAGCTGCTGGCGCGTCGAATGGGCTTGCGGCGCGTTCGTCGTCAGAGGCGGGACGGCAGCTTGCGTATCAGCCTGATTGAGCATACAGGAACCCTAATTTTTCGATGTGGAGATGCCGAAACCCGGCATGCGATGTTGGTCAAGCGACTCTTAAGCCGATTCGCGCGGCGATGGCGATGGCGATGGCGCCGGCGTCAATGCGCCAAAGGGCGGTGGCAAGCGGTCGATGCAGGCGCGCATCGCCGTGAGGATCTTCTCGCGCTTCGCCGGATAGCGGCTGGCCACGCAGCCCACGTCCAACGCCGCGATGGGCGCGCCGCTGGCATCGCAGATCGGCATCGCGATACCGACGCCATCCAGCGCGAACTCTTCCTCGACGATGGCCACGCCCTCGATGGCCGCCTGATCGATCTTCTCGTTGATGCGCGCGAGGTCGGAAAGCGCGTACGGCGTGCGCTGTTCCAGCGGCCAGAGCGCGAGCAGTTCATCGCGCTTTTCGCGCGGCAGGCAGGCGAGCATCGCGCGTCCCATCGCGCCGCAATAGGCGGGATACGACTTCTCGATTTCGAGGTCGTAACGCACCACGGTCTGCGCGAGTGACTTCGCGACTGTTCTGAACTGTCCATCGTCAGTGAGCACGCTGAGCACGACAGTCTCGCCGACTTCAACGCACAGATCGTCCATTGCCGGCTTGGCGATGGCGGTCAGGCGCGCGCCGAGGTCGCCGTTCCAGCCGAAGCCGCCGCTGCGAAACGCCGGATTCAGCCGGTAGAGATTGTGGTCGTCGCGCTCCAGGTACCCGCGCGAAAGCAGCGTGCGCAACAGCGCCAGCGTGCTGCTCTTGGGCATTGCGAAGATCGTGGATACGGTGGTCAGCGCGACCCCCTCTTCCGTCGACGCGAAATATTCGAGCAGGTCGAGGACCCGTGCGGCTGATCGGACTGCGTCGTTCATATATACGAACTCGATTCATTGGTGTGAATCGATTGTTCACGGCCAAAACAGAACGAGCAAGTAAGGGAAAACCCGATGTCACCGACGCAGAGGAACGACAAGCACATCAGGTCCGAAATCTGCACCCACGCAGTTCAATGAACACCCGATTCGATCAGAGCGTTCGTCAGCCCGGCGAAAGGCCTGTTGCGCCACGCGTGTCTTCCCGTTACGGAACCTGAGCCATCGCACGCCTGCGCAGGAAAAGAGCGCACACGTCCGGATGAGCGCAAGATCGTTTCGGCAAAGCGATCTCGTGCCGATCGCATGCGGGCCGCCACGATCCTCTGAACCTCACCTGGAGATCCTCATATGAGCACCCTCGCCGACCGCGGCGCTCCCGCCGCCGCCCGATCCAAACGCTACGGCCTCTTCGTCTGCTTCATGGCCGCGCTTGCCGGCCTGTTGTTCGGGCTGGATATCGGCGTGATCTCCGGCGCGCTGCCGTTCATCGCGAAACAGTTCGTCCTGAACGATCGCTCGCAGGAATGGATCGTCAGCTCGATGATGGTCGGCGCAGCGCTCGGCGCACTCGCGGCCGGCTGGCTCTCGTGGCGTCTCGGACGCCGCTATGCGCTGGTGCTCGCGGCGATCCTGTTCATCATTGGCTCGCTGTGGTCCGCGTTCGCGAGCGGCCCCGCTCATCTGATTGGCGCGCGGCTCGTGCTCGGTCTGGCGGTGGGCATGGCGTCGTTCACGGCGCCGCTGTATCTGTCGGAAGTCGCGCCGAGGCAATGGCGCGGCGCCATGATCTCGACCTATCAGTTGATGATCACCGTCGGCATTCTGGCCGCGTTCCTGTCCAACATTGCGCTGACCTACATCGCCGACTGGCGCTGGATGCTGGGCGTCATCGCGATTCCGGCGGCGTTCTTTCTGGCAGGCGTGCTCGCGCTGCCCGACAGTCCGCGCTGGCTGCTGCAACGCAATCGCGGCGACGAAGCCCGTGCGGTGCTGCAACGCCTGTATGCGAATCCCGCCGACGTGCAAAACGAACTCGAACAGGTCGGCGACGACAACAAGCAACCGCAGCGCGGCTGGAGCCTGCTGCGCACCAACCCGAACTTCCGCCGTTCAGTGGCGCTGGGCGTCGTGCTGCAAATCTTTCAGCAACTGACGGGCATCAATGTCGTGATGTACTACGCGCCGCGCATCTTCCAGCTGGCCGGCTTCGCGACGCATGAGCAGCAACTGTGGGCGACCGTGATCGTCGGCCTCGTGAATGTCATTGCGACCTTCGGCGCGATTGCCTTCGTCGATCGCTGGGGACGCAAGCCGATTCTCTATGCCGGCTGCGCGGTGATGGCGCTGGGGATGTGCGCGCTCGGCTTCCTGCTGCATGCAGGTGTTTCGGGTACGGCGGCGCAGGGGATGGCGGTCGTGTCGCTGCTGTTGTTCATCGCGGGCTTCGCGATGTCGGCGGGCCCGCTCGTGTGGATCCTGTGCTCGGAGATCCAGCCGCAACAGGGACGCGACTTCGGCGTGGCCGCCTCCACGCTGGTCAACTGGGTCGCGAACATGATCGTCGCGGCCACCTTCCTGAGCCTGCTTTCGACGATCGGCGAAGCGAATACCTTCGTGCTGTACGCGTTTCTCAACGCGCTGTTCGCGGTGATCGTGTTCTTCTATGTGCCGGAAACGCGCGGCGTATCGCTCGAAAAGCTGGGCAACGACCTGATGGCCGGCAAGCGCCTGCGCGATCTCGGCGCCGCCGATTGAACCACTACACAGCCAGCGCCGCCGGCCACGTGTTCTCGAACACGCATTCGTCGAAGGAGCGGCGCGCGGCCCATCGTTCGGTTTCGAGCATCGGGGCATCGTAGTAGCGTTCTACATGCCCCACGCACAGGATCGCGACCGGCCGCGCGCCTACCGGCATGTTCAGCAACGCGGCCACCGCGGCGGGATCGAACAGCGATACCCAGCCCATGCCGAGCCCCTCGGCGCGCGCCGCGAGCCACATGTTCTGCACCGCGCACGCCACCGACGCCAGGTCCATCTCCGGCAGCGTGCGACGGCCGAACACATGCTGTTCACGGCCGTCCATCAGCGCCATCACGAGCACTTCAGCGCACTCGCGCAAGCCTTCCACCTTGAGGCGCATGAACGCGTCGCGACGCTCCGCGAGGGCGTCGGCGGTGAGCATGCGTTCGCGCTCGACGGCATCGTATAACTGCGCGCGGAGTTCTTTCGACGTAACCCGCACGATGCGCCAAGGCTGCATGAAACCGACGCTCGGCGCATGCAGTGCCGCGTCGATGAGCCGCCGCATGACCTGCGGATCGACCGGATCGCCGACGAAATGGCGCATGTCGCGACGCTCGTGAATGGCGCGGTAGACGGCATCGCGATCCGTGTCGCTGAAAGCTTTGTTCATGTCGGCGTAAGGTGCGGCGAGGGTGGGATCCGGGCACGCGATGATATCGCCTGCGCGAGCCGATCGCGCATTCCTGCGCCTCGAAACCCGGATTACCTAGGTAATTGACACGTATGGACCTAGGTAATTTGAGCGCCTACTCTCGTTTTCACCCCTCCGATGCACACCGACACGTGAAAGGCGAGATGAACATGTCAGCTCAACCAGGTCAGGAAGTCGACACCCGAACGCTGCGGCGCGTCATTGCGGCGGCCTCCATTGGCAATTTCGTCGAATGGTTCGATTTCGCCGCATACGGCTTTCTCGCGACGATCCTCACGCGCGAGTTCTTCCCCAGCGGCGATCCCACCGTGGGTCTGCTGAAGACCTTCGCAGTGTTCGCGGTGGCCTTCGCGTTCCGGCCGCTCGGCGGGCTGTTCTTTGGCATCGTCGGCGACCGGGTGGGACGCAAGCGCACCCTCGCCTTCACCATCCTGCTGATGGCCGGTTCGACCACGCTGATCGGCCTGCTGCCCACGTATGCAAGCATCGGCTACTGGGCGCCGTTGCTGCTCACCATCATTCGCTGCGTGCAGGGCTTCTCCGCCGGCGGCGAATATGCGGGCGCCTGTGCCTATGTGATGGAACATGCGCCGCGCCGCCGTCGCGCGTTCTTCGGCAGCTTCGTGCCGGTCTCGACGTTCTCGTCGTTCGCCTGCGCGGCCGTCGTCGCCTACGCGCTGGAATCGTCGCTGTCCTCGTCGGCCATGGTCGACTGGGGCTGGCGCGTGCCGTTCCTGATTGCCGCGCCGATCGGTCTCATCGGCGTCTATCTGCGCGTCAACCTGAATGAAACGCCCGCCTTCAAGGCACTCGAAGGCAAGCATGAAGTCGCGCATGCGCCGCTCGCGGAAACCCTGCGCTCGCAGTCGTGGAACATCCTGAAGCTGGGCGCGTTCGTCTCGGTGACGGCGCTGTCGTTCTACACCTTCACCACCTACTTCGCGACCTATCTCCAGGTGGCCGGACATCTGTCACGCGGCACCTCGCTGCTCGTGACCGTGCTCGCCCTCTTCTTCGCCGCCGCGCTGTGTCCGCTGGCAGGCCTGTTCTCCGATGCCGTCGGCCGCCGCGTGACCATCGGCAGTACGTGTGTGTTCATCATCGCTTCCGTGTATCCGGCCTTCGCGCTGGGCGGTTCGGGCGATCTGTCACAGTCCCTGTTCGGCGTCGCGCTGCTCGCCGTGGGCGCGGTGCTGTCGGGCGTCGTGACGGCGCCGTTGCTGTCGGAAGTGTTCGCGACCAAGACGCGCTATACCGCATCCGCCATCACCTACAACCTCGCGTACACGATCTTCGGCGGCACGGCGCCGCTCGTCGCCACCTGGCTGATCTCGGTGACCGGCACGAACCTGTCGCCGGCGTACTACCTGATCGCCGTGTCCATTCTCGCGATGATCGGCGGCCTCTCGCTGCGCGAGACGTCGAAGACGGCGCTCGAAGAAGCCGGCTTCGCCAAGCAGAGCGCAAGCGGCACCGCAACGGCCGACGCGTTTTCCCGCACCCACTGAAGCCACGTCAACGGACCACGACCATGAGTGCATTGCACGATTCGAGCATCATCATCGACGGCCTGAACATTTCGAAGTTCGAGCGTTCCGTGTTCGAGGACATGCGTAAAGGCAATGTCACCGCCGTGAACTGCACCGTCTCGGTGTGGGAAGACTTCCAGAAGACCATCGACAACATCGCGGAAATGAAGCAGCAGATCCGCGAGTACAGCGACATTCTCACGCTGGTGCGCACCACCGACGACATCCTGCGCGCGAAGAAAGAGAACAAGACCGGCATCATCTTCGGCTTCCAGAATTCATATGCGTTCGAGGACAACCTCGGCTATATCGAAGTGTTCAAGGAACTCGGCGTGAACGTGGTGCAGCTCTGCTACAACACGCAGAACCTGGTGGGCACCGGCTGTTATGAACCCGATGGCGGACTGTCGGGTTATGGCAAGGAAGTGATTCACGAGATGAACCGCGTGGGCATCATGGTGGATCTCTCGCACGTGGGACCGAAGACTTCATCGGACGCTATCGCATGCTCGAAGAAGCCGGTCACGTATTCCCATTGCTGCCCCTCCGGCCTGAAAGATCATCCGCGCAACAAGACCGACGATCAACTTCGCGAGATCGCCGATGCCAACGGCTTCGTCGGCGTGACGATGTTCTCGCCGTTCCTGAAGAAAGGCCCGGATGCGACCGTCGAGGATTATCTCGAAGCCATCGAATACACGATCGATGTGATCGGTGAAGACAAGGTCGGTATCGGCACGGACTTCACGCAGGGCTACAGCACCGAGTTCTTCGACTGGATCACGCACGACAAGGGCCGTTATCGCAGCCTGACGAACTTCGGCAAGGTGGTGAATCCGGAAGGCATCCGCACCGTCGGCGAGTTTCCGAACCTGACGGCCGCGATGGAACGCGCGGGCTGGAGCGAGTCGCGCATCAAGAAGGTGATGGGCGAGAACTGGATGCGCTTCTTCGGCGAGGTCTGGAACGTCTGAACGTGCCGGCCAGTTTCGCGGGCGTACAATCCCGACGCCTGTGTACCCATGCACGCCATCATGCCGAACCCGAGCGACGCGACGTCCAAGCTGGACTATGAGGATTTATTCCGGCATCTGCCCGTTGCGGTGATCGTGGCCCGCGAGCGCATCATGGTGGACTGCAATGCGCGCGCACTCGAACTGTTCCGGGCAGAACGCGACGATATCGTCGATCAGTCGTTCTCCAAGCTTTACCCGCAAAAGAAGGACTTCGCGAGCACCGGTCACCGTCTGGGTCCGCTGATCGCGAAGCGCGCGGTCTTCAGCGACGACCGCATCATGCGCCGCATCGACGGCAGTCATTTCTGGGTCACCGTGCGCGGCTTCGGCTATAACCCGCAGCGCCCTTTCGAACTCGCCGTCTGGACCTTCACGGATCTTTCCGACAGCGCCAAGCCGCCCGATGTCACCAGCACGCTGACAGACCGCGAGCGCGACGTCGCCGCCTGTCTCGTGCACGGCCTGACGAGCAAGGAGATCGGCAAGGAACTGAACATCAGCCCGCGCACGGTGGATATTCATCGTGCGAGCCTGTTGCGCAAGTACGGTGTAAGGGCGACGCCGGAACTCATCACGCGTCTGCTCGCCTGACAGTCCGTCGACTCAAGACGGTTTCGGCGAATAGCGTGCATTGCCGAAAGAACGAAAAGGGTTTCCCGACTTAGCATGAACCCGGCTCGAAGGTGAATCCCTTCGAGAGCCGGGACCTGAACCACGCACGTGTTCACGCGCTTCAAGCCCGGTCCTGACTGATCTCACAGCAGCATCCAGGGAGGACACTGTGGCAAAGCTGATCGAAACACCCATGATCGAACGCCGGAACATGCTCACCGTGAGCGCCGGCACCGCCATCGCCGCGATGGCGGCCGCGGCGGTACCGCTGGCATCGGCTGCCGAACGCGTGGCACCTGCGCACAGGACGCCGGGCGGCGCATCGGCCGATTCGGTCACGGCCAAGGATGGCACGCGCATCTTCTTCAAGGACTGGGGCACCGGCAAACCGGTCGTGCTCTCGCATGGCTGGCCGCTCGATGCCGACGCATGGGACGCCCAGATGCTGTTCCTCGTGCGCAATGGCTGTCGCGTCATCGCGCATGACCGGCGCGGTCATGGACGCTCGGGCCAGTCGTCGGGCGGCAACGACGTGGATACCTATGCGGACGATCTGGCCGCCGTCATGAATGCGCTGGACATCAAGGATGCGATGCTCGTCGGCCATTCGATGGGTGGCGGCGAAGTGGTGCGCTATATCGGGCGTCATGGCGCTTCGCGCGTGTCGAAGCTGGTGCTGATCAGCGCCGTCGTGCCGTTGATGCTGAAGACCGAGGGCAATCCGGAAGGCTTGCCGGGATCGGCTTTCGACGACATCCGCAAGAATCTCACCGGCAACCGCTCGGCGTTCTACAAGACGCTCGCAGGTCCGTTCTATGGCTTCAACAAGCCGGACGCGAAAACGGATCCGGCCACGGTGGACGAGTTCTGGCGCGAAGCCATGGCGGGTTCGATCCTGGCGCAGTATCAATGCGTACAGCAGTTCGAGGTGGACTACACCGCCGACATGAAGAAGATCGACATTCCCGTGCTGGTCCTGCATGGCGACGCCGATCAACTCGTGCCCATCGACGTGGCCGGCAAGATGTCGGCGAAGATATTGCGCCACGCGACGTTAAAGGTATATCCGGGCGCGCCGCATGGCATGTGTACGACCCACGCCGACAAGGTCAACGCCGACCTGCTCGAATTCTTGCGCGGCTGAACAGAGACCCGGGCCTCAGGTACAGGCTTCGATAGCAGGAGCCCACGCGAGAGGCTCGGGTTCGTCGTCGATCTCGTTGAAGAACATCTTGGCGGCGCGCTGGACCGAAGGCGACAGCGACAACAGTTCCTGAACCAGCAGATCGGTGGCGCTTTCCAGATCGCTGTCCACGGCGAAGTCGGTCGCCAGTCCCCATTCATACGCCTGCGACCCGCTGACATAGCGCGAGCGCATCAGGATCTCCCTGGCCCGTCCTCCGCCCACGATTCCGGCAAGCCGCTGCAATGCGCCGGCGCCCGGAATCTGTACGACCTGATCCGATGGAAACGCGTACAGCGTGGTTTGCGTCGCGATGCGGAAATCGCACGCGAGCGCCAGCTCGAACCCGGCGCCGAAGCAATAGCCCCGGCACGCGGCAATCACGGGCTTGGTGCAGCGCGCGGGCGCGTCGGTCTTCCAGTCCGCCGCATGACTCGCGTGGCGGAGCGCGTCGGCCCCGCCGCGACAGAAATGCTCGCCACTCGCGCGCAGCACGATCACGTGAACATCCGCCTGCGCCTCGAGTGCGCGGAACGCATGGTCGAGCTGTCTGCCTTGGCGGTGAGTGATCGACTGGAAGCCGGCGCTGTCGAACACGATATCCGCCCGCCGGTCTTCCTCGATGAACTCGATATGAAAGCCTTCGAGCGCTTCTTCGTTCCTGTCGTCCTGGCGGCATCGCTCGGCCATCTCGGTTCTCCGTTGCAGCATGAGGTCGAGTATGGTCGCCCGGAAAACGGTTTCCAAATAAATTGAGGTTAAGAAGGGTAAAGCAGGTTCTCGTCAGCCGGCTGTCTGCCAACCGTAACGGCTCATGCGGAAGTCAGGCAGGCTGTTATATAGTCGGGAACAGCCGGCCCCGCTCCGCTCGTCGCGCTCGTGAGGAGATGTCAGATGACACGCAATCTCGTTGCACAAGCGGCTGAAAGGCTGGACGGGCCTCGCTCATGAGGAAACCGTTGCCAACCATTCGCGACGTTGCCGCCCACTCCGGCGTCTCCGTGGGCACCGTCTCCAAGTTCGTCAACGGCACGCAGCGTTTCACCGGCCCCGTCGAGGCCAGAATCAAGGCTGCCATCGAGCGGCTCGGCTATCAGGGCAATCCGCTGGCCCGCTCGATGGTGACGAAGCAGACGCGCACCATCGGCCTCACGATCCTCGACATCAGCAATCCGCATTTCTCCAACGTCGTGAAGGGCGCGAATCGCATCGCGCTCGAACACAACTACACGCTGCTGCTCGTCGATGTCGATGAAAACCAGGCCCGCGAGCGTCCGCTCGTTGAAGCTCTGGCGCGCCGCGTGGATGGCCTCATTCTCAGCTCGCGCCTGCCTGAAGACGAATCGCCCTGGCTGCTCGATCTCGACCGGCCGCTGGTCATGCTCCGGCACAGCGAGACATTGCCTATTTCGAGCGTGGGCATCGACAACAGCCTCGCGACCTACATGCTCACGCGGCACTTGCTGGAGCGCGGTGTTCGGAGCTTCGCTTATCTGGGATTCGGTCACGCGCAGATCAACGCCGCGCGCATTGCCGGCGTGCGCGACGGCCTCGCTGACACCGGCATCGAACTCGCCGTGCACGACGCCCACGCGCCAACCAGCCGCGCCGGCGAGCATGCGTGCTCGCGCGTGATGCTGGGACCGCGCCGTCCGCAGGCGGTGATCTGCTACAACGATCTGATCGCGCTGGGCTTCATCAAGGCGGCGCGTGCGCTCGGCATCCGCGTGCCCGACGATGTCGCCGTGACCGGCATTGACAACATACCCTATGGCGAGCTGTCCGCGCCCACGCTGACGAGTGTGGACACGCAGAGCGAGACGATCGGCGAAGTCGCGATGCGAAAGCTCGTGGACATGCTGGGCGGGAAGGATCACATCGAGCATGTGACCATCGAGCCGTGCCTGATCGTGCGCGATTCGACGGCCATGATTGACGGCCGCTGAACGGGCAAAGTCAGACCCGGTTCGCCATCAGCAACAGCGTTTCCCCATCCTGGACCACCTCGCGGGCCTGGTTCAGCACCTTCAGCCTGAGCGTCGCGATGCCGCGATCCGTGCGCTTGGTCGGCCGCTTCGCAACGACTTCGACCTCGACATGAATCCGGTCACCGATCATCAGCGGCGCGCGGAACGACCAGTTCCAGCTCAAGGTCGCCAGTCCCTTCAGGCGGACGGCGCAACGGGTCTTGAGGCCGTCGGCGAGCGCGAGGCCCAGCAGTCCATGCGCGATACGGCCGGGAAAGCCGGCTTCCTGAGCGGCGACGTCGTCGAGATGAAGATCGTAGAGATCGCCCGACACGCCTGCGAAATTGACCACGTGCGTTTCCGTGACCGTCATGCCCGAGGTCGCGAAGTGGTCGCCGGCCTCGATGTCGTTGAGGTCGTACATGCCTGGCGCGAGTGCACGGCCCTGGGCTGCGGCATCGGTATCCTGTCGTACTTCCATGGGCGTTCTGTCTCCTTGTTCTTCAAGTGATGGGCGGCCGCTTCAGCAGACCGTTTGCAGGCGCTGCGCACACATCTTCAGCACTTCGTCCGGCTCGACCTTCCACCAGCGGTCGCGCGAGAACAACTCGACTTCCACCATGCCCGCGTATCCCGCGCGTTCCATCTCGCCGCGAAAGGCCGCCAGATCGATCACGCCGTCGCCCATCATGCCGCGGTCCAGCAGCATGTCGTTCGTATCGGCGAGCCAGTCGCACACGTGGTACGCAAGGATCCGTTGCGCGCGTCCCGCCGCCGCGATGGACTCGCTGAGCAGCGGATCCCACCAGCAGTGATAGACATCGATGGCGACCCCCAGCATCGACGGATCGCCCGGCGCGATCTTCTCGCACAGCGCGAGCGCCTGCCCGATCGTGTTGATGACGGCGCGTTCCGCTGCGTACATCGGATGCAAGGGTTCGATGGCAAGCGGCACGCCGAGCCTGCGCGCTTCGGCATGCAACTCGGCGATGCCGTCTTCCACTTGCGCACGCGCGCCGGGAAGATCGCGCCCGTTCGCGCTCACGCCGCCCACCACCATGACGAAGCAGCGCGCTTCGAGTTCCGCCGCGTCATGCAGCGCCCTGATATTGCTGTCGATGCTCGCGCGCCGCGCGGCCTGCGTCTCGCCGGTCAGATACGTGGAGCGGCAATAGCCGGTCACCGTGAGTTGCAGCGCCCGCAGCTGGCGCGCCACGGCAGCGGCGCCCATGGCCTCCACTTCGTGCCGCCATGGCGCGACGCCGCCAAAGCCGGCGCGCGCCACGCGTTCGAGCGTGACGTCGAGCGACTCGCGATGTCCGAGTGTCGCGGTATTGATCGCGCAGCGGTCCAGCCGGTTTTCAAGCGTCTCCATGCGTGTCTCCTTTATCGTCGCTGCTTACAGTCCGAAGGTCTGCATCACGAGCCGCATGCGCTGCATTGCGAGTTCGGGATCGCGCAGCAGGTTCGCGGCGTCCGCGAGACGAAACACGTCCGCGAGATATCGCGGCGGACGCGCGCCGTGATGCCCGCCCGGCATGAAGAAGTGCGGCTGAAATCCGTTCAGGTACGCGAGAAACACGACGCCCGTCTTGTAGTACTGCGTGGGCGCGCGGAAGATGTGCCGCGACAGCGCAACGGTAGGTTCGAGCAGGCGGTCATAGCGTGCGACATCGCCCGCCGCCAGCGCAGCGAGCGCCTGCGATGCAGCCGGCGCGATGGCATCGAAGATGCCGAGCAGCGCATGCGAATAGCCTTGCTCGTCGCCCTTGATGAGCGACGGATAGTTGAAGTCGTCGCCGGTGTACATCTTGACGCCTTCCGGCAGGCGGCGCCGGAAGGCGATCTCGCGTGCGTCGTCCAGCAGCGAGATCTTGATGCCGTCCACCTTGTGCGCATTCTCCGCGATCACCTGGAGACAGACATCGGCGGCTGCGTCGAGATCGTTGCTGCCCCAGTAGCCCTTCAGCTCGGGATCGAACATGTCGCCGAGCCAGTGCAGGATCACGGGCTGCGTGCACATCGCCAGCACTTCGCGATACACGCGCAGATAGTCGTCGCGATGGCGCGCCACACGCACCAGTGCACGGCTCGCCATCAGGATCACGCGGCTGCCGGTGCGCTGAATGGCGTCGAGTTGCAGCGCGTAGGCGCGGATCACGTCGTCACAGGAGGTGGCCTCATGCGCCGGCAGATGATCGGTGCCGCAGCCCGAGGCAATCAGTGCGCCTGGAAGATCGCGGGTTTCCTGCATCGTGCGCTCGACGAGTTCGCGCGCGGTGTCCCACGTCACGCCCATGCCGCGCTGCGCGGTGTCCATGGCCTCGGCGATGCCCAGGCCCTGCCCGATGAGATAACGCCGGTATTCGATCGTGCGCGCCCAGTCGAGCACAGCGGGCTGGTTCAGTTCGCCGCTGCGCTGCGGATCGGCCACGACGTGCGCCGCCGAGTAGGCGATGCGGTTGAACTTCGCGCCCGCCGGCGCGCCGCCGATCGGGTCGCCTGTGAGCCGGTAGTTTTCCAACTGGCCGGAAGCGGCCGGAAGAACGATTTGCATGATGTCGAAGGCTTGATGGTTCAGTTACGACGCGGGCATCTCGATGCCGAAGAACGTCGCGAAAGCCGCGAGCTGTCCTTCGATCATCGGCCGGCCATTGGTCGCGCGGCAGCCGCATTCCCGCGCATGTTTCAGCAGCGGCGTTTCAGCGGGCGTCATGATGATGTCGACCACCTGAAGCGCAGGCGGGAACGCGCCGAACGCGACGGGCATGCCGTCGCCCGGCTTCATGCCGACAGGCGAACAGTTGACCAGCAAGTCCACGCCCGCGAGATTCGCGGGATCGACATCCACGTTCGCCGGGCAGCCCGAATAGTAGTGATTCAACCGCGCCGACAATTGCTCGGGCAGTTCGCGCTGCGGATCGCTCAGCGCAATGCTCGCCGCACCCGCGTCCGCCAGCGCATGCGCGACAGCCGCGCCCGCGCCGCCCGCGCCGAGTTGCTTCACGTGCTTGCCGCGCACCTCGAAGCCGATGCGCGTAAGACCCTGCACGAGACCGGTGCCGTCGAACAGGTCACCGAACCAGCTGCCGTCCGGCTGACGGCGCATCACGTTGAGCGCGCCGACGCGGCGGGCGGTGTCGGAGACTTCATCGACCATCGACATCGCGCGCACCTTGTGCGGCACCGTGACCACGAGGCCGTCAAGATTGCCGAGCGCCTGAAGACCCGCGACTGCGGGCTCGAACACGTTCACGGGAACATCGAACGGCAGGCAGACGGCATCGATGCCGCCGGTCTCGAACAGCGCATTCATCAACTGCGGCGTCTTCACCTGCGTGACCGGATTGCCGAGAATGCCGAACAGCCGCGTCGATCCGCCGATGCGCGGCCCCTGCTGCGCTTGCTTCGTCACGACTGCAGCTCCTTGAACGCAGCGAGGCGCGGATGCGACGGCCAGCTTTGTTCGTCCATGGCGGCATCGAGGCCCATCGGCTCCGGACGGAACAGGCGCTCGTCCATCAGCTTCAAATCAGGCGAGATGACCGGACGGAACGCCATGTGCGCAAGCACGTCACGCTCGAGATCGATGCCCGGCGCGATCTCGATCAGTTCGAGCGCACCGTCGATGGCGCGGAACACAGCGCGCTCGGTCACGAACAGCGTGGTCTGGCCGCGTTCCTGCGCATAAGGTCCGCTGTACGACACCTGCTGAAGCTTCGACACGAACTTGCGATGCGTGCCTTCCTTCAGGATCTGCAACTGGCCGCCTTCGCATGCGACTTTCAGGCTGCCCGCCGTGAAGGTGCCGCCGAAGACCATCTTGCGCGCGTTCTGGCTGATGTTGATGAAGCCGCCCACGCCGATCAGCTTGTTCGCGAAGCGGCTGATATTGACGCTGCCTTGCGCATCGATCTCGACAGCTGAAAGAAACGCAATGTCGATACCGCCGCCATCGTAGAAGTCGAACTGATACGGCATGTCGACGATGGCGCTGTAGTTGCGCGCGGCGCCCGCATCGAGTCCGGCTGCGGGCGCGCCGCCGATCAGCCCTTGCTCGTTGGTGAGCACGATGTGATGCAGCACGTCTTCCTCGGCCGCCACAAGTCCGATGCCGGTACACACGCCAGAGCCGACATTGCACACCGCGCCGACGCGCAGTTCCATCGCGAGACGCCGCGCGATGATCTTGCGTTCGTCGAGCGGCAGGCGCGGAAAGCCTTCCAGCGGAATGCGCATTTCGCCGGTGAAGGCGGGGTCGTAGGCGGTCTGGTAGGTCACCGGTTGTTCAGCATCGATGACCACGACATCCACCAGCATGCCGGGAATCTTCACCGTCTTGGCCGGCAGGGTGCCGCGCTTCGCCAGCCGCTTGACCTGCACGATGACGATGCCGCCGTTACGGCGCGTGGCCTGCGCCATCGAGAGCATGTCGCCGAACACGGCTTCGTGTTCCATCGAGATGTTGCCGTCCTCGTCCGCAGTGGTGCCGCGCAGGAACGCGACATCGACTTCGAAGGGCTTGTAGAACAGCCACTCGCGGCCTTCGAGTTCGATCAGGCTCACGAGCTTGTCGTCGCTCGGCGCACCCTGAATGCCGCCGCCGTTGCGCGGATCCACGAAGGTATGCAGGCCGACATGGCTGATGAGCCCCGGACGCCCCGCCGCCATCTCGCGCGTCAGCAGCGAGAGCGCGCCTTGCGGCAGCGTCCACGCCTCGATCTCCTGGTTCAGCGCCATCTGCGCGAGCGGCGGCGAATCGACCAGCGTGCCGCATACGACGCGCTTGAGCAGTCCCGCATGCGCGAGTCGCGACGCGCCGCGCTCGCCGCGATCGCCCAGACCGACCGGATGCACCGACGTCAACTGGCGCGGTTCGCCCTGCGCGAGAAAGCGCCGTTCGAGCGCTTCGATCAGCGTTTCCGGCACGGCATGCCCGCTCCCCGATCCGCCGATCATCAATGTATCGCCATCTTTCAGCAGGGATGCAGCCTGGTCGGCGGTCAAGATTTGCATGGTTTCAACTCCGTTTGTTTCTGCTTGTTTCTGCTTGTTTCTATGTGTCAACGTCGTGGCGTGTTCGCTTTCGTCACGCCGCCGAGCGTGCTTCCGGCATGGAGGGCTCATCGTCCCGATGCCGCGAGAGCTGCTTGCCGAGCACCGCCGCGATCAGCGTCAGGAAGCTGAAGACCGCGAGAAACACCATCACGTAGGTCGGCTTGCCGTTCGCATAGGCCACGAGTGCGGTGGCGATGAACGGCGTCGGCCCGCCTATGAGTGCGCCGGACAATTCGCGGCACATCGCGATGCCTGAAAAGCGGTACTGCGTGGGAAACAGGTTGGCGAGGAACGCGCCCTGCGCGCCGCAGGTGCATCCCCAGCTGATGCCGTAGACCGCGCTCATCGCAATGGTGGCGAGCACGACGTTCTTCGAATCGATCGCGAGGAACAGCGGCCACACGAGCGCCAGGGCGATCATCGCGCCGGCCGCGAAGATATTGGCGCTGCCGAAGCGGTCCGCGAGCATGCCGCCGACCGGCGCGCAGAACAATGAAAAGAACAGCGCGATGATCAGCACCACCAGACTGTCCGACTTCGCCATGCCGACCGTGTTGGTCATGTAGCTGAGGGCGAAAGTATTGAGCACGTAGCTGAGCGCCTGATGGCCGCCCATCGCGAAGAAACCGCACAGCAGTTCGCGCCGGCTCTTGCGGAACAGTTCCGCCACCGGCACCTTTTCGGCCTTGGCCTTCGAGCTGGCCTTCTCCATGGCGGCGACATACTCGGGCGTTTCATCGAGCTTCGAGCGGATGTAGATGGCAACGCCGAACAAGCCCAGCGACAGCAGGAACGGCACGCGCCATGCCCACGAGAACAGGATGTCCTCAGGCACATACGAGATCAGCAGGAAAGTTGCGATTGCAATCATCACGCCGAAGTTGGTGGCCGCATTCGGAATCGACGTGAAGAACGCGCGCCGGCTCGGCGGCGTGTATTCGGCGATCAATGTGATGGCGCCCGCCAGTTCCGCGCCTGCGCCGAAGCCCTGCATCATCCGCATCAGCACCAGCAGCAGCGGCGCGATGATGCCGGCCTGCTGCCAGGTCGGCAGTAATCCCAGCCCGACCGTGGCCACCCCCATGATGGTCACGCAGAACACGAGCGCCGGCTTGCGGCCGTACTTGTCGCCGATGTGCGAGATGACGATGCCGCCCAGCGGTCGAATGATGAAGCCCACCGCGAAGGTCGCGAACGCGGCCAGCGTGCCGGCGAGCGACGAGAGGTGCGGAAAGAACAGCTTGTTGATGATGAGGCCCGACGCTGCGGCGTACAGGCCATAGTCGTACCACTCGATGATGGTGCCGAGGGTCGACGCGAACACGGCGCGTCGGATGTTCCTGCGGTCGGCCTTCTGCGCGTGTGCTGATTGCATGGCGCTGTCTCCTGCTTCGCTTTTGATTTTGTGCGACACCGCGACCTCGCGGTGCACGTTGACGGAATCCGTCCGCCTGTTTCGGTTCGGCGGACGGTACTGCTGCGTGAATCAGTCCTGCTTCGCCCGGTTGCCGAAGGCGTTGGCGCCCGACTCGTAATTGCCCGACGCGAAACAGAGCGAGGTCAATTCGTTCTCGTAGCGGATGCCCTGCTCGACGCTCATCGACAGCGCCGCACGCACGGCAGCCTTCACCGATTGCGTCGCGATCGGGCTGAACTCGGCCATCTTGCGGCACAGCGCCATGGCGCTGTCCACGACTTCCGAATCGTCGACCACCATCTCGACCAGCCCGATATCACGCGCTTCGTTGGCGTCGACGGTATCGCCCGTCAATAGCAGACGCATGGCCTGACCGTAACCGACGAGACGCGGCAGCATCTGCGACGCACCGCCGCCGCCCACCCAGCCGCGCAGCACTTCGGGCGCGCCGAACTTCGCGCTCTTGCCCGCGACCCGGATATCCGCGCCGAGCATCATCTCCAAGCCGCCGCCCAGCACCCAGCCCTTCAAGGCCGCGACGACAGGCTTGGTGAAGTCGCGCACCACCATCGCGTAGTCGGTGCGCGCGCGAAACTCCCACGCCGTCTGGTAGGTCTTGAGCGAGTGCAGGTCGCTGCCCGCGCTGAACGCACGCTCGCCTTCGCCGCGCAGCAGCACCACGCGGATCGCCGCATCGCGCTCGATGTCCTGGCGAATTTCGAGCAGCGCCTGAGTCATCTCGGGCGTCATCGAGTTCATCTTCTCCGGACGGTTGATGACGATCTCGGCCACCGCGCCGTGACGCCGCACCACCATGTTCTCCTGCATCGCGCCTCCTGTTCTGTCGACCGCCGGAGCAGTCCTGTGCTGTTCGCGTTTTCCCTCATACTTACTTACTAGTAAGTAGCTTGAGCGGACATTATCATCAATCTCAGGCGTCATGCAACGGAAATTTGAGGGGCAGCGAACGAAGGCGGCGCAGTCGCTTTTCGGCACGGGCGGCAAGGGGAAAAGAATGAGGTCGTGTAAAATCAGCCGCGGAAAAGTGCCGGATCGCTGAACGCGGCACGCTCCGGTCCCCGCCCGCCACGCCCGTTTTCTTCGCCCCGTGTGAGGCCCAGTCAACCCTCCGATCCTCACCGAGGTGCCACGTTGAGTCAGACCACAGAAGCCGCGAAACCCGCGAAGCCCGCGAAAGCCATCAAGGCCGGCAAGGGCGACCCAGGCGCCGCTGCACCGAAGCGTTCGTCGATGTACGACAGCATCAAGGACCTGGCAAAGCGGCTCCTGATCGCGCACGGCTATCACAAGACAACGTTTGGCGTGATCGCCAAGGAACTCGGCATCACCACGACCAACATCCACTATCACTTCGGCAACAAGAACAGCCTCGTCGAGGAAGTGGTGAAGGACTACGTGGCGGGCGCCACGGAAGGCCAGAAGAAGATCTGGCTCGATGAGACGCTCTCGTTGCAGGACAAATTGCAGGCCGAGATCGGCTACAACCGCAACCTGTTCCGCAAATACAATCCGGGCGGCAAGACACGCAAGCCGTGGAGCCTGATCGGTCGCCTGCGCATGGAAAGCGACGTGCTGACCGACGAGTCGCGCGCGGCGCTCGCGGGCTTCACCACCGAAATACACGCGGCGGTCGAAGTGGCCGTCGAGCAAGCGAGCCGCAGCGGCGAACTGAAACGCGATACACCGAAAGAAGACCTGATTCTTCTGCTGACGCATCTGATCGACAGCCTCTCGGTGTTCGCACAGGACGCGGGCGGCTTCGAACGCGTCGAACAGTTCATGAACTCGTTCTCGCGCGTGGTGCTCGCGAAATACACCCGGTAAGTCTCCCGCACACGCTGCGGATCGCACAGTCGGCGTTAAGCCTACTGGACAATTAGATCGATCTACCTTAATGTCTTCTCACGGAGAGATTCCATGAACGAGACTGGCTTTGGCATTGCCGTCGTGGGCGCGGGCATGGCTTCCGCGCCGCATCTGGCGGGGTTGCTCGACTTGCAGGACCGGGTCAGCGTGCGTCACGTCGTGGCGCGCTCGGCGGAACGCGCAGGCGCCTTCGCCAGCCGCTTGCCGCACGCGCGCGTCACGCTGGATCTGGACACGGCCCTCAACGACGAACACGTGAACGGCGTGCTGCTGCTGACACCGCCGAACACGCATCTCGAACTCGGCGCGCGGATCGCGGCGGCGGGCAAGCATCTGCTGGTGGAGAAACCCATCGACGTCACCACCGCGCGCGCACGCGAACTGGTTGCGTGTTGCGAGCAGCATGGCATCGTCGCGGCGGCGGTATTGCAGCACCGCACACGCGATGCTGCGCGCAAGCTGCGCCAGTTGCTCGATGCACGTGCGCTCGGCGAGATTCACAGCGCCAGTGTGTCCGTGCCATGGTGGCGACCGCAGTCTTATTACGACGAACCGGGGCGCGGCACGCTGGCGCGCGACGGCGGTGGCGTGCTGATGACGCAGGCCATTCATACGCTGGACCTGTTCGTGTGGCTCGTCGGGCTGCCGGATGAAGTCTTCGCCTACGCGGTCACCAGTCCCGCGCATCGGATGGAATGCGAAGACACCGTGGCGGGCGTCATGCGCTATCGCAACGGCTGTGTGGTGTCGCTGCATGCCAGCACGGCCATCTATCCCGGCTTTCCCGAACGCATCGAGATCAGCGGCAGCAAGGGCAGCGCCATGCTCGGCGGCGGCAAGCTCAGCGTGCAATACATGGACGGCTCGACGCTCGAAGAAGGCGAGACAGCCTCGCTCGGCTCCGGCGCGGACCCGATGGCCTTCTCGCATCATGCACACCGAGCCGTGATGGCCAGCTTCGTCGAGGCCGCAACGCGCGGCGTCGAACCGGTCGCCTCGTTGCGCAGCGCACTGGATGTCCATGTGCTGATCGATGCACTGATCGCTTCGTCGGCCGCCCGCCAACCCACGCCCGTCAACCCAGGTTCGACATCATGACTTCTGCCCTGAATGCCGCCGTCGGCGGTGATACACGCCTGTTCGCCATCGTCGGCGATCCGATTGCGCAGGCGCGCTCGCCCCTCGTGTTCAACGCCATCTTCCAGCGCATGCGCGTGAACGCGGTGCTCGTGCCGATGCAGATTCCCGCCGCATCGCTCGAAACCGCCATCGCCGGGTTGAAGCGCATTGCCAACCTCGATGGCATCGTCGTCACGGTGCCGCACAAGATTGCAATGACCGGCTGGGTCGACCGGCTGCTGCCCATCGCGCAGAAAGTCGGTGCGATCAATTGCATGCGCCGTGCGGAATCCGGCGAGTGGGTCGGCGAGATGTATGACGGCGAAGGCTTCACGCGCGGCCTGCGCAAGCAGGGCCACGAACCGCGCGGCATGGCCGTGTTCCAGGCCGGCGCAGGCGGTGCGGGCAAGGCGCTGGCGCACGCGCTTGCCAGCGCCGGCGTGAAGTCGCTGCGCCTGATCGATGTGGACCCGGCGAAGCAGGACGCGCTCGTTGCGGAGATCGCGCAGGCTTATCCGCAGGTGGACGTGGCAGCAGGAAACCCGCAGCCCGCTGACGTGGACATGGTCGTGAACGCCACGCCCTGCGGCATGGCCGAAGGCGATCCGCTGCCCTTCTCCATCGAGCAACTCGACCGCAACGTGCTGGTCGCCGACATCATCATGAAACCGGAATGGACGCCGCTGTTGCGACGGGCCGAAGAGCGCGGGCATCGCACGCACTTGGGACGGCATCTGCTGGAGAACCAGGCGGAGATCGTCGCCGAATTCTTTGGCCTGAGACCGATGTAGTGCGCCCCGGTCAGCGCAGCTGATTCATATACACTCCGGACATACGAATCTTCAAGCGCTCCCCATGTCCCGAGGCAAACCAGGCTCTCCCGTCACGCTGCTGGACATCGCCAACGAACTCGGCCTGTCCCGCGCCACGGTGTCGCTCGTGTTGCGCAACAGCCCGCGCATTTCCGAAGCCACCCGCGAACGCGTACTGGAAGCCTTCAAACGCCAGGGTTATGTTTACAACCGCCATGCGGCGGGCATGCGCAGCAACCAGACGCACACGGTCGGCGTGGTCGTCAACGACCTCGCCAATCCCTACTTCACGATGCTGGTGCGCGCCATCGAGGCGAGCCTCAGCACGCAGGGATTCATGACGCTGCTCGGCAACACGGACGAGTCGCTGGACCGCCAGAGCCGCTTTCTCGAAACCGTGAGGCAGCACAACATCGACGGCCTCATCGTCTGTCCGACCGAATCCACCACGGCCGCGCAGATGCGCCAGGTGCTGGCGTGGGGCATTCCGTGCGTGTTCGCGTCGCGCTACGTGACCGGGCTCCAGGCCGATTACGTCGGCGTGGACAATCGCCGCGGCATGGCGCTCGCGACCTCGCATCTGATCGGGCTCGGCCACAAGCGCATTGCGATGATCGGCGGCATCATGCTCGCCTCCACCGGCAGCGATCGCGCCGAAGGCTATCGCGAAGCCTTGCAGGCCGCGAAGATCAAGTTCGACGAACGTCTGCTCGTGCCCTCGCCGCTGACGCGTTACGACGGCAAGCGCATCATCACCGAACTCTTGCGCCTGAAGAATCCGCCTACGGCCGTGGTCTGCGGCAACGACATCGTCGCGTTCGGCGTGATGCTCGGTCTGCGCGCGCACGGCATCGAACCGGGCCGCGACTTCGGCGTCGTCGGCTTTGACGACGTACCCGAAGCCGCACTCTGGGAGCCGCCGCTCACCACGGTCCAGGTCTTGCAGGACGAGATCGGCCAGAGCGCCGCTGACCTTTTGCTCAAGCGCATGACGGAGCCGTCGCGCACCGCCACGCGCATCCTCTCCGACCCTGTGCTCATCGTTCGCGGCACCTGCGGCGGACGTCCCGACGCGGCCTGAACGTCGCGCCCGCTGCTTCGCCCGTTCGGGTTTCCCTTATAAAAATCCGCTTGCGTCACATCGGGACAGCCCCTAACCTTTCAGGTAGATCGATCTACTCAATCTTCCTGACGGCCGGAAGCGTGTGCGCAAACACGACGGCCGAAGGCCCATCCGTGCCGCCTGTCGTGCGTCGCGGCCATAAGAACCACAGGAATCCGACGCATGCGCGACACTCTTCTCTCTCGCAGAAAACTCCTGAAGCTCACGGTCGCCTCGGCGGCGGCCGGCTGCCTGCCGCGCTTCGCCAGCGCGGACACTCAGACGATCCGCATCGGCGACGTGGTGGACCGGCACAACCCGGAAGTGATCACCGAGAACCTGATGGCGAAGCGTCTCAAGGAGACCACCGGCTTCGACGCCCGCGTGTTCCCGGACGGCGTGCTCGGTTCGCATACCCGCATGAACGAGCAACTGCGCAACGGCACGCTGGAGATCACCGTGGCGAACGTGGCGGACCTCGAAGGCTATGACAAGCGCCTCGGTCTGTTCGCGATGCCCTTCGCGTTTCCCGATCGCAAGACGCTGTTCGCCGCGCAGGACGGCGCGCTGGGCGAGGCCTACGGCGGCATTCTCGACAAGCTCGATTTCGTGCTGCTCGGCTGGTTCGATTCGGGTCTGCGCAGCGTCTACAACCGCACGCGCGCCATCAACGAGCCGAACGACATGAAGGGCCTCAAGATCCGCACGCAGGGCAACCAGATCATGATTGCGACCTTTAACCAGTTCGGCGCGCAGGCCACGCCGCTGGACACGACGCAGATTTATTCGGCGTTGCAGCAGGGCGTGGTGGACGGCGCCGAGAACTCGGTGACCTTCTTCGTCCAGCAGCATCACAGCGAGGTGGCGAAGCATTACTCGTACACGAATCACTTCTTCTCGATCGACCCGATGCTTGCCAGCAAGAAGTGGTTCGACTCGCTCGACCCGAAGAAGCAGGACGCCGTGAAGCAGGCCGCCGCGCAGGCCCAGCAGCACGAGCGCGAGTTGTGGCTGGCGTCGGATGCGAAGTATCTCGCCGAAGCGAAGAAGAACGGCGTCGAATTCAACGACACGAACAGCGCCGCGTTCCGCGCAGCCGTCAAGCCGATCTACGCCAAGTACCGCTCGAACTTCGCCGAGCTGGCGAAGTATCTGCCGGACCTCTGATCACCCGCCACCGGTGCCCGCCATGAAACCCGATTCGCGTTCCTCCGCGCGCAAGGACGGCCTCAACCAGACTGCGCCGTTCCGCGTGCTCGCGAGCGTCGAAGATCTGCTGATCGCCGTCCTGGTCTTCGCGATCTTCTGCGTCGTGCTCGCGGGCATCGTGTCCCGCTTCGTCTTCCATGTGTCGCTCTCGTGGAACATCGAGGTCAGCGTCACGCTGATGATCTGGATGACCTTCATCGGCATTGCGGTCGGCGTGCGCGACCGGGTGCACGTGGCCTTCGAACTGTTCGAAGACCGGCTCTCGGGCCGCTGGCTCGTGCTGGCGTCGCTCGTCCAGATGCTGCTGATGGGCGCGCTGCTCGTCGCGCTCGCATGGGGCGGCTGGCAGTTCATGCAACTGGGCTTCGACCAGATCACGCCGAGCGGCATCCCGCAATGGATCTCGTTCGCCGCCATCCCGGCCGGCAGCGCACTGGGCCTGCTGCATCTGCTGGCGCATGCCTGGGACCTGCTCGCCCATGCCGATGCCGATGCCGACCACGCCCATGCCCACGCACACGGCTCCGCCGAAACGAGGACGCAATGATTCTGACCATCGGACTTCTCGCGCTGTTCGTGCTGGCGGGCGCGCCGATCATCGCGTCGCTGGGCGTGGTGGGCACCATCGACGGACTGATGCAGGGCCTGCCGCTCACCAACATCGCGCAGGCGATGTATCACGGCGTGGACTCGTTCACGCTGCTGGCCGTGCCGCTGTTCATCCTCGCTGGCGAGATCCTGTTTCACTCGGGCTCGGCCGGCAAGCTGGTGAGCTTCATGAACCTGCTGGTGGGTCGCGTGCCGGGCGGGCTGGGCGTCAGCGCCGTGGCTTCGACCATGGTGTTCTCCGGCCTGAGCGGCTCGGTCAATGCCGACGCCGCCGCCATCAGTTCGGCCATGCTGCCTTCGATGGAGAAGGCCGGCTATCGCAAGGAATGGTCGTCGGCGATCATCGCGGCGGCGGCCGGCACCGGCATCCTGATTCCGCCGTCGATCACCATCATCGTGCTCGCCACGGTCGCGAACATGTCGGTGACCAAGCTGTTCCTCGCGGCCACGTTGCCCGCCATCCTGGTCGGCGTCACGAAGATGTTCATCATCATGTACCGCGCGCGGTCGGAGCCGCCGGTGGCGCCGGTCCACTTCAGCGTGCGCGAACTAGGCCGCGCCTTCCTGCTCGCGATCCCGGCGCTAGGTGCCCCCGTCATCATCCTTGGCGGCATCTTCATGGGCTTCTTCACCGCGACGGAATCCGCGGCGGCGGCAGTAGCCTACGTGACCGTCATCACGCTGCTGCAACGCTCGATTCCGGTACGCGCCTGGTCCGGCATTCTCATCAAGGCCGGCCGCACCAGCGCCATCGTGCTGTCGCTCGTGGGCGTCGCGCAGATTCTCGGCTACATGCTGGCGTACAACTCGGTGGGCGAGCAGGTAGCCGAGTTCGCCTCGCACCTGACCGGCAACCGCTTCGTCTTCACGGTGTTCATCGTCGTCGTGTTCTGGCTGCTGGGCGCGTTGCTCGACGGCATTCCAGCCCTCATCCTGCTGATTCCGCTGTTCCTGCCCATCGCGCAGGACGCCGGCTACAGCGACGTCCACTTCGCGATTCTCGCCATCGCCATCGTCGGCATCTCGCTCGTGACGCCGCCGATTGGCACCGCATGCTTCATCGTCACCGGCGTCGCCAACATCAGGATGGTCAACCTGATGCGCCCGATGCTGCCCTTCATGGCGATCATGTTCGTCACCATCCTGCTGTTGGCCTTCGTGCCCGCGTTCTCCGAATGGCTTCCTCATCTTCTCTACTAGCGGCGCGCGCCGTCCGGCCGCTGGCGCTCGTCACCGGCGCGCGGCGCGGCATCGGTGCGGGCATCGCGACGGAACTGGCGCGGCAGGGCTTCGATCTCGCGCTGCTCGACATCGCGGAAGACGGCGCTGACGAGGTTCTCGCCGCCGCCGAAGCGCACGGCGCGCACGCGGGCTTCTGGCAACACGATCTCGCCGACAGCGGCGCGCACCGCGCGTTGGTCGAGCGCATCGTTGCGGCGTGCGGGCCGATCGCCTGCCTGGTGAACAACGCGGGCGTGTCCGCCGACGCGCGCGGCGACCTGCTCGAACTCGGCGAGCGCTCCTATGACAAGGTCATCGACATCAACATGCGCGGCACGTTCTTTTTCACGCAGGCCGTGGCACGCCACATGGCAGAGCACACGCATCATGCCGGACATGCCCGCACCATCGTCACGGTGTCGTCGGTGAGCGCCGAACTGGCTTCGACGGAGCGCGGCGAATACTGCATGTCGAAGGCCGGCCTCGGCATGCTCACCAAGCTGTTCGCGCTGCGCCTCGCGCCGTTGAACGTCGGCGTGTTCGAGATTCGGCCCGGCATCATCCGCACGCCGATGACGGAGGCCGTTGCCGCGCGCCATGACGAACGCATCGCCGACGGCGTCGTGCCGATGCGGCGCTGGGGCACGCCGGCCGACGTCGCTTCGGCGGTCGCGGCGCTGGCCTCCGGACAGATGCAGTTCGCGACGGGCAGCGTGCTCAACATCGACGGCGCGCTGTCGGTTCCGCGCCTGTGAGCCCTTTCCTTCTTCTTCCGAGTCACGTCCTATGAACAGCCTGAACCTGCCTGCATCGACCAGTGCGCTGGAGCGCTACACGCTCGCCGGCACGCCGCTTCCGGACGGCCGCCCCGCCGCGCCGTTCAACCGCATTGCGCTTTCGGCGGCGCACGTCGTGGCCGATCCGTTGGCGGACGTCGAGCCGTCCGAGGGCGGCGCCATCGACTGGGACCGGACGCTCGAATACCGCCGCTATCTGGCAGGACTGGGTCTGGGCATCGCCGAAGCAATGGATACTGCCCAGCGCGGCATGGGCCTCAGCTGGAAAGACTCGCTGCAACTGATCCGCCGCACGCGCGCCGAGTTGTCGGATAGTCCGGTGCCGGTCTTCAACGGCTGCGGCACCGATCATCTCGATCCCGCCTCCGTCAATTCGGTCGATGCCGTGGTGAGCGCCTATCTCGAACAGGTCGATGCAATCCAGACCGCCGGCGGCCGCCTGATCCTGATGGCGAGCCGCGCGCTGGCCCGCGTGGCGCGCACGCCGGCGGACTATGAGTCGGTGTATCGGCGGGTGCTGGCGCAGGTGGACCAGCCGGTGATCCTGCACTGGCTTGGCGACATGTTCGATCCCGCGCTGGCCCGCTACTGGGGCACCGATGACCTGAGCGCCGCGCGCGACGTCGCGCTTGAGGTGATGACCGAATCCGCTTCGAAGGTCGAAGGTATCAAGGTGTCGTTGCTGGACAAGCAACGCGAGATCGACATGCGCCGCCTGCTGCCCGCCGGCGTGAAGATGTACACCGGCGACGACTTCAACTATCCGGAACTCATTGCCGGCGACGAGCACGGCTATTCGCACGCGCTGCTCGGCATTTTCGATGCCATCGCGCCCGCCGCATCGGCCGCGCTCGGCGAACTGGCCGCGGGACGGCGCGAGCGCTTCCTCGAGATTCTCGCGCCCACGGTGCCGCTGTCGCGCCACATATTCCGGGCGCCGACGCGCTTCTACAAGACCGGCATAGTCTTCCTGGCCTGGCTGAACGGCCATCAGCCGAACATGACGATGCTGGCCGGCCATCAGGCCATGCGTCCGCTGCCCTACTTCGTCGATCTATTCAAGCTCGCCGATGCCGCTGGTCTATTGCGACAACCCGAACTCGCGGTCATGCGCATGAAAACCTTCCTCGCCGTCCACGGCGTCACCCAGGACTGAGGCGACGCGCATGGGACAGCTACTCGCGCGCCGCGAAGACGCGGTGCTTACACTGCAACTGAGCAACCCGGGCAAGGCCAACGCGCTCGATTTCGCGATGCTCGCCGCACTCGACGACGCCATCGCGCGCGTCGAGCAGGACGATACGATCCGCGCCGTCGTGCTGCGCGGCACCGAAGGCGGCGTGTTCTGCTCCGGTGCCGATATCCGCGAATGGTCGGCGCTCGATCCGGAGACCTTTGCGCAACACTGGATCGGCAAGGGCAACGAGTTGTTCGGCCGCTTCGAGCGCTTGCGTTGCCCGACGGTCGCCGTGATCGAGGGCTTGTGCTTCGGCGGCGGACTGGAACTGGCGCTGTGTTGCGATCTGCGGCTCGCGACCCGCAGCGCCCGCCTGCGCTTTCCGGAAGTCGCCATCGGCGCCATTCCGGGCTGGGAAGGCGGCGACCGGCTGCAACGGATCGCGGGCCGGGGACGCGCGCTCGAAGCGGTGCTGCTGTCGCGCGAGATCGACGCGCAGACGGCGCTGCACTGGGGCGTGCTCAACGAAGTC
The DNA here is from genome assembly GCF_031451175.1 of Caballeronia sp. LZ035. NCBI lineage: Bacteria > Pseudomonadati > Pseudomonadota > Betaproteobacteria > Burkholderiales > Burkholderiaceae > Caballeronia > Caballeronia sp. LZ035. Next base: position 229,873 of record NZ_JARUXS010000002.1, on the reverse strand, counting down.
TGCGCGCCCGAGGACCTGCTTGCCCGCCTCGACGACTGGACCACGCGCCTGTGCCGCGTGTCGCCGCGCGCTGCCGCGCTGGCGAAGGCGCTGATCATCGACGACCACAAGGACGCCCGCACGGCCTATCCGGCGGCCGCGCTCGCGGTCCGTTCCAGCGCGGACGCCGAACGCGGCATCCGCGCATTCTTCGACAAGACCACTGCTTCCTTCTGACACCATGAATCCACTCTTCCAGGGTAGTCATCAACGCGCGTTCGGTACCTGGCCGCTGCAAGGCCAGGCGCTTCAGGACGCGTTGCGTATCGCGGTCGACACCGGCTACCGCGCCATCGACACCGCGCAGATGTACGGCAACGAAGCCGATGTCGGCACGGCGCTGCAAGCCGTGGGCGTCACGCGCGAGGACTTGTGCATCACGACCAAGATCGCGCCGGCCAACGATTCCGCCGAAGCCTTCCTGCCGTCGCTGCGCGAGAGCCTCGCGAAGCTGCAAATCGATCAGGTCGATATCCTGCTGCTGCACTGGCCGCCCGCTCATGGCGATGTCGCGCCCTCGGTGCAGCGGCTCGAAGAAGCGGTGCAGGCGGGACTGGCGCGTCATATCGGCATCAGCAACTTCACCGCCGCGATGATGCGCACCGCGAAAGCCGCGACGAAGCTCCCGCTCGTCACGAACCAGGTCGAGTTTCATCCGCTGCTCGATCAGCGCGTGCTGCTGCGCACCGCCACGGAGACGGGCATTCCGCTGTCGTCGTATTGCTCGGTGGCGCGCGGCGAGATCTTCAACTACCCGCTGTTCGGGGAGATCGGCGCGAGTTATGGCAAGACCGCCGCGCAGGCCGCGCTGCGCTGGATCCTGCAGAAGGGCGTGACCATCAACACGATGTCCACCCGGCGCGAAAACATCCAGGCCAACTTCGACGTGATGGACTTCACGCTGTCGAGCATCGACATGGATCGCATCGACGCGCTCAACTCGACGAATTACCGCATCGTCAATCGCGAGCGCATGCCCGACGCGCCCGACTTCGACTGAAGGAGACCTCATGACCCAACCGCTGCTGTTCGAGGAGATCGAGCCGGGGCTCAGCTTCGCAACCTCGGGCATCGTCGTGACCGAGAGCCATGTGGTGCAGTTCGCCGGCCTCTCGGGCGACTTCTTCGACGTCCACATGGACGACGAATTTGCACGCAGTGTCGGCTTCCCCGGCCGCATCGCGCATGGACTGCTGTGCCTCGCGATGGTCGACGGCCTGAAGAATCGCGCGGCCACGAGCCTCGCTTCGATCGCGACGCTGGAATGGACGTATCGCTTCCACAAGCCGGTGCTGATCGGCGATCGCATCCAGGGGCGCATCAGCGTGCTCGACAAGCGTCCGACGAAACGCACCGACCGCGGCATCGTGCGCTTGCAGGTGGAGGTGCGCAATCAGGACGAGGTGGTGATTCAGGAAGGGATCAACGTGCTGATGGTGCGGACCCGCGCGCACGCCGAAAAGACGAGCAACGAGGAACGATGACATGAAGCAAGCCAATCTGGTTGACGCCGACACGATGGCGGCAGCGGTCTTCGACGGCGCGGTGATCGTGCTGAGTGGTTCCGGCGGCGGACTGGTCGAGCCGGATCACATCGCGGCGGCCATCGAGCGGCGCTTTCTCGCCACGGGTCATCCTTGCGATCTCACGCTGATCCACGGGCTGGGCATCGGCGACGGCCGGGAGAGCGGCGTCAGCCGCTTCGCGCACGAGGGCATGGTGAGGCGTGTGATCGGCGGCCACTGGACCTGGTCGAAGCGCATGCAGACGCTTGCCCGCGAAGAACGCATCGAAGCCTACACGCTGCCCGCCGGCGTGATCCAGACGCTGATCCGCGAAGCCGGCGCGGGCCGTCATGGACTCGTCACGCATATCGGCCTCGACACCTTCGCCGATCCGCGTCACGGCGGCGGCCGGGTCAACGCCCGCGCCCGCGACGATCTGGTCGAAGTGGTCGCGCTCGGCGGCAAGGAAATGCTCTGGTACAAGCCCTTGCGGATCGACTTCGCCATCGTACGCGGCACCACGGCGGACGGGCAAGGCAATCTCACCTCGCGCGAAGAACCCGCCGACATTGACGCCTTCGCCGCCGCGCTCGCTGCCCACAACAGCGGCGGCCGCGTGTTTGCCCAGGTGCGCGACGTGTCTGCCACGCCGATTGCGCCCGCACGCGCGGTCACGGTGCCGGGCGTGCTGGTCGATCAAATCTGCGTGCATGCGGAACAGAAGCAGACCACCGGCGCGGCCTACGACGCGGCCATCAGCGGCGAACTGGCCGCCCCCGGCACGCGCACGCCACCGCCGTTGCCCGAGGGCCTCCGCTATCTGATCGCCAAACGCGCCGCGCAGGAACTGGCGCCCGGCGCGTGCGTCAACTTCGGCTACGGCCTGCCCGACGGCATTCCCGCCGTCGCGCATGCGGAAGGCCGCGAGATCAGCTGGACCGTGATCGAACAGGGCTCGCACAACGGCGAACTGCTGGGCGGCGACCTGTTCGGTGCGACGCGCCATCCGAGCGCGATCCTCAAATCCAACGACCAGTTCGACTTCTTCAGCGGCGGCGGCATCGACATCGCGTTTCTCGGCATGGGCGAGCTGGACGCGCAAGGCAACGTCAATGTGTCGTGGCTGGGCGAGAACATCGTCGGGCCGGGCGGGTTTGTCGATATCACGCAGCGCACGCGCAAGGTGGTCTTCTGCGGCGCGTTCGAAGCCAAGGGACTGGAGGTGGAGCACGAAAACGGCATCGTGCATATCCGCCGCCATGGCGCGGTGCCGAAGCTGGTCGAGCAGGTGCGCCACATCACCTTCAGCGGCAAGCGCGCCCGCGCGGACGGCCAGCAGGTGCTCTATGTCACCGAGCGCGCCGTGTTCGAACTGACGGCGCAGGGCTTGCAGTTGATCGAGGTCGCGCCCGGCGTGGATCTCGTGCGCGATGTGCTCGAACGCATGCCCTTCGACGTGGCGCTGCATCCATCGCTGCGCGAGCGCGCGGCCACGGCGTAGGCAGCGGTTAGATTCAGGCATAGGGAGCACGGAAACCGATGGACTTCACGCTGAGCGACACGCAGAAGATGCTGATCGAAACGGCGCGCCGCTTCGTGCGGACCGAGTTGCAGCCGCTCGAACAACAGGTGGAGGACGAGGGCGCGCTGTCGCCGGAGCATGCGCGCGAACTGCAAACGCGCGCTCAGGCACTCGGCCTGTACGCGGTCAACATGCCCGCCGAACTCGGCGGCGGCGGACTGAACACGGTCGATGCCATGCTGTGCGAGGAACAGTTCGGCCATAGCTCGGACATCCTCGTGCGGCGCGCCTTCGGCAACGTCTACGACGCGCTGCTGGCCTGCGAGGGCGAGCAGATCGAGCGCTGGCTCGCGCCCGCGATTCGCGGCGAGCGCACGTGCGGTCTTGCCATTACCGAAACCGGCGCGGGCTCGGACGCTCAAGCCATCAAGACCACGGCCCGCAAGACCGCCTCCGGCTGGGTACTGAACGGCAGCAAGCACTTCATCAGCGACGCGCAATGGAGCGACTTCTTCCTGGTCTCGGCCCGGACCGGCGAGCAAGAGATCTCGTTGTTCGTGTTGGACAAGGCGCTGCCCGGCTTCACCGTGGGCCGCGATCAGCCGATGATGGGCCTGCGCGGCACGCCTCATCACGAACTCTTCTTCGACGATGTCCCGCTGGAGCCGCTCGCGCTGCTCGGACGTGAAGGCGAGGGCTTCCGGCTCGCCATGCGGATGCTCGGTCGCGTGCGCCTCGCGCTGGTAGGCGCGCGCGGCATCGGCAAGGCGGCGCATGTGCTGGAGATGATGATCGACCATGCGGCCGAGCGGCGCCAGTTCGGCGAGCGGATTGGCGACTTCCAGATGATCCAGCAGCTCATCGCCGACAGCGTGATGGAAATCAACGCCGCGCGGCTGATGCTGCTCAACGCGGCCAGCATGATGGACGCGGGGCTGGACGCACGCGACTGGATTTCGATGGTCAAGGTGCAGTCGTCAGAAACGCTCGGCCGCGTGGTGGACCGGGCGGTGCAGGTGTTCGGCGGCATGGGTTTCTGCAAGGAACTGGCCATCGAACGTTATTACCGCGATGCGCGTGTTTATCGCATCTTCGACGGCACCTCGGAGATTCATCGCGGCATCATCGCGCGCAATGCGTTGAAGCGCGGCGCGGCATTGTTCGACCTGCACCGCTGAGCACGGCTTCTCTTCCTCACGACATGAACAAACTCATCACCGCCGAAGCAGCAGCCCGGCTGATCCGCACGAACGATGTCGTCAGCATCAGTTCGTCCAGCGCGCTCGGCTGCCCCGACAAAGTGCTGGCCGCCATCGGCGCGCGCTTCGAGCGCGAAGGCCAGCCGCGCAATCTCACGACGCTGAACCCGATCGCCGCCGGCGACATGTACGGCGTGAAGGGCATCGATCATCTCGCGCGGCCCGGGTTGCTCACGCGCACGCTCGCGGGTTCGTATCCGAGCGGGCCTTCCTCGCTGCCGATGCCAGACATCTGGCGCATGATCGTGGACAACCGGATCGAAGCCTACAACGTGCCGAGCGGCATCCTGTTCGACATGCACCGCGACGCCGCCGCGCGACGCCCCGGCGTGCTGACGAAAGTCGGCATGGGCACCTTCGTCGATCCGGATCTGCAAGGCTGCGCGATGAACGCCGCAGCGTCCGCGCGGCCGATCGTGCGGCGCGTGTCCTTCGACGGCGACGACTGGCTCTACTTCCCCGCGCTCGTGCCGCGCGTGGCGATCATCCGCGCAACCACCGCCGACGAAGCAGGCAACCTGAGCTACGAGCACGAAGGCGCGCTGCTGGGCGGAATCGATCAGGCGCTGGCGGCGCGCAATCATGGCGGCATCGTGATCGCGCAGGTCAAGCGCGTGGTGAAATCCGGCACGCTGCGTCCGCACGATGTGCGCGTGCCGTGCAATCTGGTGGATTACATCGTCGCCGATCCGGACCAGTGGCAGACCACCCAGACGCCCTACGACCCCGCCATCAGCGGCGAGATCGCGTTGCCGTCGAGCGCCTTCGAGCCTACGCCGTGGGGGCCCGAGAAAGTCATCGCCCGACGCGCGGCGATGGAACTCGCGCACGGCCATGCCGCCAACCTGGGCTTCGGCATCTCGGCCAACGTGCCGCGCATCCTGCTCGAAGAAGGCCTGCATGGCGCGGTGACATGGGCTATCGAGCAAGGCGCCGTCGGCGGCATGCCGCTGCTTGGCTTTGCGTTCGGCTGCGCGTCGAATGCGGATGCCATCGTGCCGTCGCCGAATCAGTTCACCTACTTTCAGGGCGGCGGCTTCGACATCGCGCTGCTGTCCTTCCTGCAAGTGGACAGCGACGGCAGCGTGAACGTCTCGCGACTCGCATCGAAACCGTATCTGACCGCCGGTTGCGGCGGCTTCGTCGATATCACGGCGCATGCGCGGCGCATCGTGTTTTCAGGCTTCTTTACCGCTGGCGCGCAACTGCAAGTGGGTGGCGGGAAGCTCGCGATCCTGAAGGAAGGCCGCACCCGCAAGTTCGTGCAGGCCGCCGAACAGATTACCTTCAGCGGGCGCGTCGGTCGCGAGCGCGGGCAGCGCGTGACCTATGTCACCGAGCGCTGCGTCATCGATCTGCTCGAAGACGGCCTCACCGTGACCGAGATCGCGCCCGGCGTGGACCTGCAACGCGACATCCTGGAGCAGGCCGAAGTCGCGCTGAACGTGGCGACGGACCTGCGCACGATGGATCCCGCGCTCTTCACCGACGCGCCCTTCGGATTGCGTCTGAAACCTCGCGAGACCCGCCATGACTGACTGCTTCGTTTCCGTCACCCGCGAGGCTTGCATCGCGACCGTCACGCTGGAAAGGACTGACAAGCTCAACGCGCTGACCCCCGCGATGCTGGAGCGGCTGGAACAGATCGCCCGCGAACTCGAAGCCGACAATGAAACACGCGTCGTCATCCTCACGGGCGGCGGCGCCAAAGCGTTCTGCGTCGGCGCGGACATCAACGAATGGGCCGCGCTCGAACCGCTCGACATGTGGCGGCGCTGGGTGCGCCGGGGACACCAGGTCTTCGATCAATGGGCGCGGCTGCGTCAGCCGGTGATCGCGGCGGTCAACGGCCATGCCTTCGGCGGCGGACTCGAACTGGCGATAACGGCAGACGTGCGCATCGCGGCCACGGAAGCCCGCTTTGCGTTGCCGGAAGCGTCCATCGCGACATGCCCCGGATGGTCGGGCACGCAGCGGCTGGTGCGGCTTATCGGCGGGAGTCGCGCGAAGTATCTGGCGTTGAGCGGCATGCGCGTGAATGCCGCCGATGCCCACGCCTGCGGGCTGATTCATGAAGTCGTGCCGCGCGCACAACTGACGGCGCGCGCCCACGAACTGGCGCTGGAGATCGCCGCGCGCGCGCCGCTTGCGTTGCAACTCACGAAGCAACTGGTGAATGCCGCCAGCGGCGAGGAATCCGCAGCGACGCTTGAAGCAATGGCCGGTGCGCTCGCCGCGACCACGCATGACGCGGCGGAAGGCATTCGCAGTTTCCGGGAGAAGCGTTCGCCGGTTTATGAGGGACGTTGACGCGATTCGAGCGCTTCAGCAGCACTCGAATAAACGCTCGCGGCAGATGCGCAGCGTTTCGTCGGCGGGACGTATCCACCAGTCCAGCCGCGAGAAAATCTCCACTTCCACCGGACCCTCGTAGCCTGCGTTCTCCACCGCCGCGCGCAGGCGTTCGAGGTCGATCACGCCGTCGCCCATCATGCCCCGGTCCTGCAACGGGTCACGCGTTTCCATGAGCCAGTCGCATACATGCAGCGCGAGAATGCGCTGCCCCGCGCGGGCAATCGCCGGCATCAGCGCCGGGTCCCACCACACATGGTAGGCATCGACTGCCACGCCATAGCTTCCGTTGCGCGACGGGTCGAGCCGCTCGCACCAGTCGAGCGCCTGATCGAGCGTATTGAGCAGGCTGCGGTCGGCGGCATAGACCGGATGCAGCGGTTCGAGCGCGATGCGCACGCCCGTCTCGTCGATCGTCGGCTGCAAGGCGGCGAGGCCGTCGAGAATCTGCTCGCGGGCATCGTCGATGTCGCGCGAACCGGGCGGCAGGCCGCCCACCACCGCGACCAGCACCGGCGCGCCGAGCACGGCGGCGGTCTCCAGCGCGCGGCGGTTCGAATCGAGTGCGGCGCGACGGCCCGCCGCGTCAGGCGCCGCGAAGTATGCGGTGCGGCAATAGGCATTCACCTTCAGACCGGCCGCGCGGATCGCGCTGGCCGCAGCTTCAGGGCGCGTCTCGTCGACCTCATGACGCCACGGCGTGATCCAGCCGAAGCCCTGTTCCGCGATGCGCGCCGCCGTCACGTCGAGCGCCTCGCGATGGCCCAGCGTCGCGGTATTGATGCAGCAGAGATCGCCACGTCCGTTCAGTTCGCGCATGTCGTGCCTCAGAAGCGCTGGATCATCAGGCCGCCGTCCACACGCACCTCTTGCGCGACGGTATAGGGCAGCAGTCCGGCCGCCATCGTGCGGATCACGCGCGCCACGTCGTCGGGGTGGCCCCAGCGCGGCGTCGCGGTCATGCCCTCGGCGATCAGCGCGTCATATTTTGCCTTCGATGGCGCGGTCATCTCGGTCAGGATCAGGCCGGGCTGCACCTCGAACACACCGATGCCATGCGACGCCAGACGCAGCGCGAAGAGGCGCGCCGCCATCGACAGCGCGCTCTTCGACATGCAATATTCGCCACGTTCGACCGAAGCAACCACCGCGTTCGACGACGTCACGAACACGATGCTGCGCGCGCCCTCGCCAGCGGGCGTCTGCTGCGTCATCTGCCGGGCCACGGCTTGGGTCAGGAAGAACGTGCCGCGCGTGTTGATGTCGAAGCAGCGGTCGTAACTTTGCGGATTCACGTCGAGCAGGTCGCCACGGTTGAGCACCGAAACGCCCGCATTGTTCACCAGACAGTCGATGCCGCCGAAACGCGCCGTGACGGCGTCCAGCGCGCCCGCGTGACGCTCGATGTCGCCGATGTCGAGATCCAGCGGCAGGCAGGCGCGCCCGAGCGCCTCGACTTCGGTGACGAGCGTCTGAAGACGCTCCGTGTCGCCGAGCGCGATGGCGGCGATATCGAATCCTTCTGCGGCCAGCGCCAGTGCGACGGCCCGTCCGATGCCGCGCGACGCGCCCGTGACGACTGCGGTTCTGCTCATGCTCATGCCTTCATTAATTGACGCGCAATGATGATGCGCTGGATCTGGTTGGTGCCTTCGTAGATCTGCGTGATCTTGGCGTCGCGGTACAGGCGTTCTACTTCGTAGCCGCGAATGTAGCCGCTGCCGCCGAAGATCTGAATGGCGTTGCTGGTGTGCTGGACCGCTGCGTCGGCGGCGAAGCACTTGGCCATCGAGGCGGCGGCGGTCACTTCGAGGCCCGCGTCCATCTTGCTCGCGGCGGCGCGCACCAGCAGACGCGCTGCCTCGCCATCCTTGGCCATGTCTGCCAGCATGAACTGGACGGCCTGGAACTCGGCGATCGCCTGGCCGAATTGCTTGCGCATCCTGGCCTGTTCGATGCCTGCCTCCAGCGCGGCCTGGATGATGCCGACGGCCAGCGCACCGATGCCCACGCGTCCCTTCTCGAGCACGCTCATCATCATGTGGAAGCCACGGCCTTCGGTGCCGAGCAATGCGTCGGCGGGCAGTCTGACTTCATCGAAATGCAGTTCGCCGACCTGCGAGGCGCGCTGCCCCAGCTTGTGCTCCTTCGGCCCGCGCGACACACCGCGCGCTGCACAATCCACAATGAAGATGCTCATGCCGCGCTTGCCCGCAGCGGGGTCCGTGCGGGCCAGCACGAGCGCCACGTCGGCGACCGGCGCGTTGTGAATCCACAGCTTGGAGCCGCTGAGCAGCCAGCCTTCGCCGTCGCGCACGGCCGTGGTTTTCACGCCGGAGACATCGCTGCCCGCGCCGGCCTCGGTGATGCAGTACGCGCCCTTCGTCTCGGCACGCACCAGCGGTCCGAGCCAGCGGTCGATCTGCGCCGGCGTGCCGTGCCGGCTCAACAACGTACCCAGCAATTCGACCAGGCCGCATTGGTCCGCGACGGACGCATAGCCCCGGCTCAACTCCTCCATCACGATGGCATACGCGAGGCAATCCAGCCCTGCGCCGCCCAGCGAATCCGGCACGGTGATGCCGAACAGGCCGGTCTCGCCCATCTGCCGGTAGATCTCCGCCGGGAAGCTTTCTTCACGGTCCAGCCGCTCCGCCTGCGGACGGATGACTTCGTTGGCGAAGCGCCGGGCCATGTCGGCGACCTGTTGATGCTCGGTGGACAGAATCACCTCGTCTCCTCGGTTGTGAGCGTGCGTTTCAGCGCCGTGATCGGCTGATCCGTGAGCGTTACTCTAAGCCAAGTAGATCGATCTAGCAAGTTGATGAATTCACGGACTGGTTTGCTGGACGCTGGCCGATCCGGCGCACTACCATACGGCTGGCTCAACTTATTCCGAGGTCGGACGCGTGCTCAAGGAAACGATTTTTCGTGTCGAGGTGCAGTTCGGCGATTGCGATCCTGCGGGGATCGTGTTCTTCCCGAACTTCTCGCGCTGGATGGATGCCGCATCGCACGATTACTTCATGCAATGCGGTCTGCCGCCGTGGCGTGATCTTGACGCGTTGCCCGGTTGCGTGGGTGCGCCGCTGCTGGAAATACACAGCCGCTTTCATGCGTCGGCTACGTATGGCGAAACGCTGGAGATTCATACGGCTACCGAGGAATGGCGCAACAAGGTCTTCATTCAGGTGCATCGCATTCTGCGCGGCGATACGCTGGTCTGCGAGTTCCGCGCGACGCGCGCGTTGTGCGTCAAGCAGGCGGATGGCACGCTCAAGGCGGTCGCGATACCGGAGTTCATTCGGGGGGCGTGCGGGTGACCGGTTACAGGCCGCATCGGGCATCAGGGCAGCCGTGCTTACAGCAAGCATGCAGCCTGTACACCCGCCAGCAGCCTGAAGCAAGTTGCGCTACCCTCGCCTGCTGACGCCCGGGCCTCTGCCCGGCCAACAGACAAGGGACGCCAGGAAAGATGACCCAGCGTGACACCATGAAAATCGCCCTGATCGGCCCGGGGGCGATCGGCACCACCGTAGCCGCCTCGCTGCATGAGGTCGGCCGCACGCCCACCCTGTGCGGCCGCTCCGCGCTCCCGCAACTGGAACTGCGCTTTGAAGACGAGCGCATCATCGTGCCGGGACCGGTGCTGACCCGTCCGGAAGAGATCGCGGACACTTACGACCTGGTGTTCGTCGCCGTCAAGTCGACGCAGATCGAAGCCGCAGCGCCCTGGCTCTCCGTCCTGTGCAATGACAAGACCGTAGTCTGCGTGCTGCAGAACGGCGTCGAACAGCAGCGGCTCTTCGCACCGTATCTGTCGGGCAATCCGGTGTTGCCTTCGGTCGTCTGGTTCCCCGCGCAACGCGAACCGGACGCCTCGGTGTGGCTGCGCCGCGAGGCGCGTCTCACCTTGCCAGACCTGCCCGAAAGCCGCCTGGTGATCGAAGCGCTGCATGGCACGCGCTGCCGGGTCGACATCGCCGAAGACTACACCTCCTTCGCATGGCGCAAGCTGCTGCTGAATGCCGTTGCGGGCCTGATGGTGCTGAGCGGCCGCCGCGCCGGCATGTTCGCCCGCGACGATATCGCCGCGCTGGCGCTCGCCTATGCAAAGGAATGTCTCGCGGTGGCGCGGGCCGAGGGCGCAACACTGGATGATGAAGTGGCGCAGGAAGTCGTCGATGGCTTTCGACGCTCGCCGGCCGACCTGGGCACGTCGATACTGGCCGACCGGCAAGCGGGCCGACCGCTCGAATGGGATTGCCGCAACGGCGTGGTGCAGCGCCGTGGCCGCGCGCATGGCATGGCGACACCCATCAGCGATTTCATCGTGCCGCTGCTGGCCGCCGCCAGCGACGGGCCAGGTTAAGCGCAACGCAACGTTGGCGCGGCCGCTGCGCGCCCCGCAACTGCCGCGCGTCCTTGGGCGCGAAGCCATAGAAGTCGCGGAACGAAGTCGTGAAGCTGGTCGGATGCTGATAGCCGACCGCCGCCGCCACCTCGCCCACCGACTGCCGTTCATCGACCAGCAGACGCAAGGCTTCCTGCATCCGCCGCCGCAGGCTGTAGTCGAACACGGTCACGCCATGCAGGAACTTGAAGCCGCGCTTCAGCTTGGACGAGTTCGTGCCCACCGCGCGCGCCAGATCGGGAATCGTCATGGTGCGCTTGAGGTCCGCGTCGATCATCGCGCGGGCGCGCTCCATCAGCATCAGGTCGCGGGACGAGAGAATCTCGTCGGGCGCGTCGCTCTGCAAGCCGTCGATCCACACGCCGACGCTCGCATACAAGATCTCCATGCACTTCGCCTCGACGAACAACAGGTCGCGCGCCCCTCGATGCGGACTGGCGAGCAGCCGCTCGATGGCCTGCACCGCGTCCAGCGTGAGACGCATCCGGCGGTGATACAGCTCGTCGGGCTGCACCGCGGCCAGACGCGCGCGGATGACCTCGCCTTCGCCACCCAGCGCGTCGAGCACGCGCCGGAAGCACGAAGGCGCGACATACAGCGCAAGCGCACGGCGCGGCCCTTCGGGGCAGGTGATCTGATAACGCAGTTCCCTGCCCTGATAACAGATGACGAAGTTCGGCGCCTCGACCTGCACGTCATCCGCATCGTCCACGCCGACGCTCGCCGTCCCGGTCACGAGATAGTGGAATTCGATCAAGCCCTCGGGCGGCACGGGCTCGGTGCGCGCGTGCGCATAACAGCAATCGGACACCGCGACGTAGATCTCGTCGCGGATCGAAATCATCTTCCAGGTGCCTTCGTTGCTGTCGCCCGGCACCTCGACGATGCGTCCATACAGACCCAGTGCGCGCGCCTCGACGCAACGCGGATCGTCGCGCAGGCGCCGGTACGCCTCGGTCAGCGGCGCGCCCGCACGGGCGAGCGCGGTGCGGAAGAGACCGGCGCGTTGTTCGCCGTTGACGTGCAGCGATTGCGCTTCCACGGAAGCGCAATCGGAAGTTGAAGCTCGATCCATGACTGCCACCGCGCGGCGCGGTTCCATCGTCGGAAACACGGCGTTCATTCTAGCGATGGCTTGCGTCCGGCCAATATTCCATGCTCAACCCAGGCCATAGGCCTGCACGGCGCACGCCTCGCTGACATAGCCGAGCCGGACATCCTCCGCCAGCTGCTCGCGTGAACGCTCGCGTGCCGCGCCAATGCCCGCGCCGCCTGGCAGGTCCAGACACAAGCGCCGTCCGCGCGGCACGGTTTGCAGGCCCATGGCGGCCAGCGGCGTGCCGTCATCGAGCGTCACGGCGCCCGGCGCACCCGCGCCTCCGCCGTCGCGGCCACGCGCCGCATGCACGATGCGGTCATACATGCCGAAGAACTGGAACGGGGCGCCATCGACGGATGCAATCTCCAGCCGTTGTCCGAGGCCGCCGCGCCAGCGTCCGGGGCCGCCGCTGTCGGGCCGCAACTCCTTGCGCCAGATCACCACCGGATAGAGCGACTCGACGATCTCGCATGCGATCGCCCGCACGCCGCTCGGGAACGCCGTGCCCGACATGCCGTCGTCGCCGGTACGCGCGCCCGCGCCGCCGCTGTTGAAGAACAGCGTCTCGAACGCGCGCGGCTGTTGCGCCGACGATGCATCGGGCAAGGCCTCGCCCGCCGCCATCCACGCCGCCGCGCCGCCGCGCAACTGCGCGCCCCAGACACACGACGCCCCTTCGGCCGGCACGCGGTCCGGCAGCACGCCGGCAAGCGCACCGAACACGACATCCGGAAGAAACTGCCCGATGATGTGCCGCGCGCACACTGGCCAGGGCCGCTGCACGTTGAGGATCGATCCTTCGGGCGCGCTGATGTCGAGCGGTTCGAGCGAGCCGGCATTGTTCGGCACTTCGGGTGCGACGGCGGCGCGCACGCCGAACGCCGCATACGCACGCGTGTAGTTCAGCACCACGTTGATGCCGCGATGACTCGCAGGCGAGGTTCCCGCGAAGTCCACGCTCACGCGGCCGTTTGCCACTTCGAGGGTGGCGGCGAGATCCACGGGTGTGTCGAAGCCGTCGATGCGCATCGCATACGGATAGCGCCCTTCCGGCAGCGCTGCGATGGCCTGCTGCATGGCGGCGCGCGAACGGTCGATGATGGCGTCGGACACGCGCACCATGTCCTTCTCGCCGAACTCGTCGAGCATCGCGACGAGCCGCGCAGCACTGGCTTCGTTCGCGCCCACGTAGGAGAGGATGTCGCCTTCCACTTCATCGGGCGTGCGTACGTTGGCGCGAATGATCTCGATCAGGTCCGCGTTGATCACACCGGCGCGCGCCAGCGGCAGACGCGGAATGCACAAACCCTCTTCGAATACGGATCGCCCGTCCGGCCCCTGCCCGATCCCGCCGATATCCACCTGGTGACAGGTGCACGCGAAGAACGCGATCACACGCTCGCCACGAAACACGGGCGACACCACGGTCACATCGTGCAGATGCCCCGATGCCAGCCAGGGATCGTTGGTGATGAAGTGATCGCCGGGACGCATGGTCGCGATCGGGAACACGTCGAGGAAATGGCCCACGGCAGCGGCCATCGAATTGACATGGCCGGGCGTGCCGGTGACGGCCTGGGCGACGAGCCGCGCGCGTGCATCGAAGACGCCTGCCGAGAGATCGCCTGCCTCGCGCACGGTCGGACTGAACGCGGTGCGCATCAGGAGACGCGCCTGTTCCTCGACGACGGCGATGAGACGGTTCCAGATCACTTGCAGCCGGATCGGATCGAGCGGCGTGGATGCATCCTGATGATCGATGTGCATGGTGTTCATGACGTGCAGGTTCCGGCGGTACGGCGTTCGAGCAGCAGATGACCTGCCGCATCGATACGGGCGATGAAATCGGGCGGCACGACGACCGTGGTTTCACGATCGACGATCACGGCGGGACCGCTTACGTCAGCGCCTTTTGCCAGCGTGTCGCGACGATGGAAGCGCGCAGTGACGCGAGCACGGCGCGATTGGTCGAGCACGGGGCGTTCCGTGGCTTGCTCAGGCGTCACGGAAGTTTCCTCGTGCTGCACGTGCGTCACCGCAGTGCGTTGCGGGGCGCTCACGCGGACACTCCAGCCAAGCGTTTCGATCGCCGCGCGCGGAACGAGCCGTCCGAAGCGCGCGCGATAGACCTCTTCAAAGCGCTCCCGTAACATCACCGCTGCATCGGTCGCGAGACGCGCGGCCGGCAGCGTGATCTGCAATTCATGACCCTGTCCGCGATAACGCATGAAAGCAGTTGCCTCGACACTGCACGTCTCGCGCGACACCACGCGTTCAACGATGGCCGCCGCTTCGGTCTCGAGCGTATCGAGCAGCGAGTTCACCGCGTGGGCATCGAGTTGCGCGAGCGGTTCGAAGCGGCTGCGCACTGCATCGAAGGCGACCGGTGCGAGCAGGAAACCATAGGCCGAGCCGACGCCCGCGCCAGTCGGAATCACCACGCGATCGATGCCGAGCTTGTCCGCAAGACGCGCCGCATGCAAGGGCGCGGAACCGCCGAACGCAATCAGCGTGCGGCCTTCGACTGACTTGCCGAGTTCGATCGCATGTTCGCGCGCGGCACACGCCATCGCTTCGTCGGCGAGTTCGGCGACAGCGTACGCGGCGGCATCGGTGTCCACCTGAAGCGGGATGCCGATGTCGGTATCGATCGCCTCGCGTGCGGCCTGCGCATCCAGCGTCAGCGTGCCCGCTGCGAAGTACGCCGGATCCAGACGCCCGGCGCTCATGTGAGCGTCCGTGAGCGTGGCACGCTGACCGCCGAGCCCGTAGCACGCAGGACCGGGCGCCGAGCCCGCACTTGCCGGACCCACCTGCACGCGGCCGAGCACGTCCACGCGGGCAATCGAACCGCCGCCCGCGCCGATCTCGCACAGTTCCACCACTGGAATACGCAGCGGAATGCCGCTGCCCGGCTTGAAGCGATACAGACGCGCCACTTCGAGCGAACGTGACATGTGCGGACGGCCATCGTCGATGAAACACAGCTTCGCCGTCGTCCCGCCGATATCCAGCGACAGCACCTTCGGCAAGCCGAGCGCCTCGCTGAGATGTGCAGCAAGCAGCGCCCCGCCCGCCGGTCCCGATTCGAGCAGGCGCACCGGCAGACGGCAGGCTGTATCGACATCGCAGAGACTGCCATCGGAGGACATCAGCAGGAGCGGTGCGTCGATCGACAGCGCGTGCAAGGCATCGACGAGGCGCGTGAGATACGAGGCCATCAGCGGGCGCACATAGGCGTTGACCGCCGTAGTCGAGAAGCGCTCGAACTCGCGCACTTCCGGCGACACGTCCGACGACAGGCTGATCGATAGACGCGGCAGTCGCCCAGAAAGCCAGTGCGCCGCGGCAACTTCATGACGCGGATTGCGATAGCTGTGCATGAAGCCGATGGCAAGACTCTCGACGTCACGGGTTTCGATTTGTGCGGCGATGCCTTCGAGCGCGTGGAGATCGAGCGCTTCGAGTTCGTCACCTTGCGCGCTCAGACGCCCTTTGATCGTGAAGCGCAGATCGCGCGGAATCAGCGGCGCGGGTTGACGCACGCGCAGATCATAGTGATCGGCGCGCGCTTCGAAGCCGGTTTCGATGACATCGCGAAAGCCTTCGGTGGTCAGCAAGGCCGTGCGCGCGCCGCGCCGTTCGATCACGGCATTGGTGGCGAGCGTGGTGCCGTGCACGATTGCGCCGAGCGTATCCGGCGCGACGCCGGCCTCCCGCAGCAACTGCTGCACGCCATCGAGCACTGCGCGCTCGGGCGCGTCGGGCGTGGTCAGGCGCTTGTGGGTATGGCGGAGATGGCCTGCCTCGAGCACGAAGTCGGTGAAGGTGCCGCCGATATCGATGCCCAGTCGCGGCTTCGACGCATGCGCGCCGGGTGCAACGGATGAGTTCATGAGCTATGGAGCAAGGTGACAGGCGCGCTTTGCACCTGGAACCTGAACGATACGGACATCGTGCGATGGCCGTATTCGATAGCGGAACTCTGTCCTTCGCTTTTGGTTTTCGTCAGCGGCGCCGGAGTGTTTCCGATGGCGACTCGCCGAAAGCGCGCGCATAGCCCACCGAAAAACGGCCCAGATGAAAGAAGCCGCATTCCAGCGCGATATCCGCGACCCGCACCTCCGACCCCGCCGCCAGCAACGCTTCGCGCGCGCGTTCCATGCGCGCTTCGCGGACGAACTGCATCGGGCTTAATCCGCGACTCTGCTGGAAACCATCGCGCAAGGTACGTGACGACACGCCGGCCGCGTCCGCGATGTCCTGCAATTGCAGCGCCTGCGCACAGTGGGCACGCACGAAGTCCATCGCTCGGCGCACATAGGCGGGCGCGCTCGCACTGCGCCGGGGCATGGCGGCGGAAGCTTGGCGCTCTGTGGTGCAGGCATGAGCCGAAGACAGCAATTCGATCAGCAGGAACTCCATGTGCGAGGCGATCCGCTGATTCGTGCGCGCGCTTTCGAGCAGTTCCGGCGAGCCGGTGAGCGTGCGCAACTGCTCCATCCATCCGCGCAGCGCTGGGCTATCCAGCGAGACATGCGCCGGAATCGTGCGCGGTTCGTCGCCGAGTACCGAGGCGAAGGCCTGCGCGTCGATGCGCAGCACGAACTGCTCGCACTCGCTCGACAGGCGCGCCTCGAACGAATGACCCGGGCGACACAGGATGCCGTTATTGCGATCCACCTGAAGCGTGACGTCGCGCGTGCGGGCATGGGCGCGGCCCGCGAGACAGAACATCAGGAGGTAGTAGCCGTCCACCGCTTCGACATCGACTTCCATCTCTGCGCCGAACGCAATGGTGCCGAGACCCAGCCCGCCGACCTTCACGAAATCCATGTGAGCGGGGCCTTCGTGCGCGCCCCATGGACGCAGCGCATGTGGCTGCATCACGCGGGAGATGGACTCGCGTGTCTCGTCGAGATTGTTCGATTCGAACAAGCGGTAATTGCGCAGCGCGCAGGGACTGAAATTTAAGGGCGACACGATGACGACTCCGTCAGCCGGGACTGACTCGACGATCCGGCAATGCAATGCAATGCAATGCAGAAAACTGCCGAATCTGGATAAACCGGCGCATGCCGCGTTTTTGGTGGATAGACCCGCCATTGTGGCTCTCCAAAAATCCCGCTGTACCGTCCGCGAACAGGACGACGCCCCACAACTGGAGAAATACACGATGGATACGGTCGAAACGCCACTTCGCCGCATGGAGCCGCTCGACGCCGACGCGGTCGTCTTTCCGCACGATGACGGATCGCGCGTGCCCTACAAGGTGTTCAGCTCGCAAGCTGTCTACGATCGCGAACAGGAGCGCATCTATCGCGGGCCGACGTGGAATTTCCTCGGCCTGGAAGCCGAAGTGCCGAACGCGGGCGACTTCAAGAGCACCTTCGTCGGCGATACGCCGGTGGTCGTAACGCGCGCCGAAGACGGCTCGCTGTCCGCGTGGGTGAACCGCTGCGCGCATCGCGGCGCGTCGGTGTGCCGCAAGGCGCGCGGCAATGCGACCTCGCATACTTGCGTGTATCACCAATGGAGTTTCGACAACGCCGGCAACCTGCTCGGCGTGCCTTTCCGACGCGGCCAGAAAGGGATGAGCGGCATGCCCGCCGACTTCGACCCGAAGCAGCACAGCCTGCGCAAACTGCGCGTGGACAGCTACAAGGGGCTGATCTTCGCGACCTTCAGCGAGACCGTCGGACCGCTGCCCGAGTATCTCGGCGATGAGATGCGCCCGTGGATCGACCGCATCTTTCACAAGCCGGTGGAATACCTTGGCTGCACGCGCCAGTACTCGAAGTCCAACTGGAAGCTCTACTTCGAGAACGTGAAGGACCCGTATCACGCGAGCATGCTGCATCTGTTCCACACCACGTTCAACATTTTCCGCGTGGGCATGAAGGCGCGTTCGATTCCGGATGCGACGCATGGCCTGCACAGCATCATCACCGTGACGAAGACGGGTGAGGATACGTCGAGCGCCTACAAGCAGCAGAACATCCGTTCCTTCGACGAGGGCTTTGCGCTCGAAGACGACTCCATTCTCGGCCTCGTCTCCGAATACGAGGAAGACACGACCAACCATATCCAGCCGATCTTTCCGCAGCTCGTCATCCAGCAAATCCACAACACGCTGGTCGCGCGTCAGCTGTTGCCGAAGGGGCCAAACAACTTCGAACTGATCTTTCATTTCTTCGGCTACGCGGACGACACGCCCGAGTTGCGCGCACTGCGCATCAAGCAGGCGAATCTGGTGGGTCCGGCGGGATACATCTCGATGGAGGACACGGAAGCGACCGAACTCGTGCAGCGCGGCACCGTGCGCGACGGCGATGCGACCTCGGTGATCGAGATGTCGCGCGCCAATCCCGACCAGCAGGACACGGTCATTACCGAAAGCCTGATCCGCAAGTTCTGGGTGGGTTATCAGAAACTGATGGGTTATTGATTCACCGTGCACGAGAACCGAACGATGACCGACATGCAACTGTGGTTCGAGCTGAGCATGCTCCAGAACCAGTACATCAATACGCTCGACAACGACCGTCTCGAAGCGTGGCCTGCGCTGTTTACCGAAGACTGCGTGTATGAAATCGTGCCGAAGGAGAATGCCGACATGGGCTTGCCCATCGGGATCATTCATTGCACGAACCAGAAGATGCTGCGCGACCGCGTGGTGTCGCTGCGTCACGCGAACATTTTCGAGGAGCACAGCTACCGGCACATGACGTCGGGGCTTGCGGTGATCGCGGAGAAGGATGGTGTGATCGAGACGGAGAGCAATTACGTTGTCGTACAAACGCGCACCAACGGCGAGTCCGACGTGTACCAGGCGGGCAAGTATTACGACCGCGTGGTGCGCACGCCGGATGGGCTGCGTTATCAGCAGAAGCGCGTCGTGTACGACACCTCGCGTGTGCAGACGCTGCTTGCTACGCCCATTTGAGGAGATCGTCATGAATGCAATCGTGGATGGCTGGCAGGATCTCGGCGCGCTCGATGACTTCACGGAAGGCGAGCCCATGGCTGTCGTGGCGGGAGAGAAGCCTGTAGCGGTGTTTCGTCTTGGCGACGATGTGTTCGCGCTGCACGACCTGTGTACGCATGGTCATGCTCGTCTGTCGGATGGGTTCGTGGAGGACGGGTGTGTCGAATGTCCGTTGCATCAGGGACTGTTCGACATCCGCACGGGTGCGCCGCGTTGTGCGCCGGTGACGGAAGCGGTGCGGGCGTATCCGATCCGCATCGTCGATGGTCAGGTGCAGATTCATGTCGAATGACACGTGCGTGATTGTCGGCGCGGGGCACGCGGCGCGTCGTGCGGCCGAGACCTTGCGGTCGCTGGATGCGGATGTGCGTATCGTGATGATCGGCGCTGAGGGCGCGTTGCCTTATGACCGTCCGGTGTTGTCGAAGGACGCGTTGACGCGCGCCGACGGCGAAGCGCGCGCCTTCATTCGCGATGCCGCGTGGTATGCGGCGCAGCGGATCGAGCTCAGGCTTGGTATGCGTGTCGATGCTATTGACCGCGCTGAGCGGCGGGTTTTGTTGGCGGATGGCACAGCGTTTAAGTATGACCGCCTGTTGATCGCGACGGGTTCGCGGGTGAGGGCGTTTCCTGGGCCGGTTGATGAAGGTGTCGTGTTGCACTATGTGCGTACCGTCGAGGATGCCCGCGGGTTGCGCGCCGCGTTGCTGCCGGGAAAGCGTGTTGTGGTGCTGGGTGGCGGGTTCATCGGGCTCGAAGTGGCTGCTTCGGCGCGCACGCTCGGGTGCGAGACCGTGGTGATCGAAGCTGCGCCGCGTGTTCTGCATCGTTCGATGCCTGTGGAGATTGGTGAATATATGCAGGCGCTGCATCGGGCGCGGGGCGTGGATGTGCGCGTTGGGACCCCGGTTCTGGCTATTCGAAGGAATGGCGGCGGATGTGTCGTTGATACGCAGTACGGTGCTGTTGAAGCCGATGTCGTGGTAGTGGGTATTGGCGTCGTGCCGAATGTGGAACTGGCGCAAGAAGCCGGTCTTGAAACGGAAGATGGCGTTGTTGTTGATGCGCAATGCCGTACGTCGGATTCGTTCGTTTTTGCGGCGGGTGAGGTGACGTCGCACTTCAATCCGCTGTTGATGCGGCATGTGCGGGTGGAGTCGTGGCAAGTCGCCGAGAATCAGCCAGCGGTGGCGGCGGGCAATATGCTCGGGGGCGATGCTTCTTATGCGGAGATTCCGTGGCTCTGGTCGGATCAGTATGACTGCAACGTGCAGATGCTTGGGGTGGTTGATCATGCGCACTCGCGTGTGGTGCGCGGGGACCTGACGACAGGTGCGTTCTCGTTTTTTGCCCTCGATGGTGAATCTCGCCTTGCGGGTGCTGTGACTGTTAATGCGGGAAGCGATATGGCGGTTTGCAAGCGGCTTTTGAATAGCGGCAAGGCGCTTGATGCCGCGAAGCTTGCGGATAGGGCTGTGATGCTGCGGTCATTGCTTTGAAGGAGGCTATGGAAGTTTGTTTGCCATGCGCTTGTTTGCCATGCGCTTGTTTGCCATGCGCTTGTTTGCCATGCGCTTGTTTACCATGCGCTTCTATGGACTTCCCGCATTCACGTCGGTGTATTAGCACTGCCCCTCCCCGGGGCGGGGGTAACTTTCTTTGCGGCTGCAAAGAAAGTCACCAAAGAAAGCAGCTTTCTTACCGCCAAAGGACCACCCCGCGGCGCGACACCGAAACACCGGACTGGCCCGGCACTAGCGAGTGCCCTCATAGGCCACACCGGGCTTGGATCGCGGACCCACTGAGACAACCTGCCATTTAGCGAACTGGTGCAGCCATTGAAAGCGCCGGCCCAGCGCTACGCGCTGCCGAAGGGTATGCAAGGGAAACCAACGAGGGGCGGGCCGGTACAGTGAGATGGACGCGTTAGCCGAGATGGAAGGGTCAGCAAGCAAGCACCGGCAGACCCGATTGACCGGACGGCGGCGCGAAGCGCGGCGCCGGAGCCTGCAAGGGCTGCACCAGTTTGTTCAAGGGTGCGATTTCACAGTGGGTCCGCGATCCAAGCCCGGTTAGGCTTGTGAGGGCACTCGCTAGTGCAGGGCCAGTGAGGTCTTTCTGTGTCGTGCCGCTAGTGAACCTTGGGCGGTAAGAAAGCTGCTTTCTTTGGTGACTTTCTTTGCAGCGGCAAAGAAAGTTACCCCCGCCCCGGGGAGGGGCAGTGCAAGCAAACCGACGTGATAACGGGAAGTCCATGGAAGCGCATGGCAAACACAAGGAACCACGCAAAGGCTCGGCGCGAAGGATCCCGCCCCGGGGAGGGGCAGTGCAAGCAGACCGACGCGACCACAGGAAGTCCATGGAAGCGCATGACAAACCCAGCGAACCACGCGAAGACTCAGAGCGAAGACCCCGGGCCCCGGGAAGGGGCAATGCAAATAGCCCGACGCGACCACAGGAAATCCATCGAAGCGTGGGCAAACTTCCCTCAAACCTCAGCGAGCTTATCGAGCGACGGCACCGATCCTTCATTGGCCAGCAAAGCCCGCTTGCGCACATACCTCATGATGCTCGTCGCACCATATCGCGACCCCCCCATCCCCGATTTCTTGAACGCGGTCTTCTCCCCCGCGAACATCATCACCCGCGGCAATTCCGTGTCGTTAATACTGACGCCGCCCGCTTCCATCTTCGTTGCAAAATCACCCGCCGTATGCGTATCCGGCCCAAACACCGCGCCGCTCAGACCAAACATCGAATCGTTCATCAGATGTTCGGCCTCTGCATCGCTCGTGAAGCGCATCACCGGCACCACCGGTCCAAAAGTCTCGTCCATCATCAGTGTCATCTCATGCGTGACATCCGTAACGATAGTCGGATCGATCCACACCGCCCCATCCACCGTCTCGCTCTTGCCGCCGAGAACAATCTTGGCGCCCTTCGCCACGGCGTCGTCCAGCTGTGCATCGATCGTCGATGCCTGTTGCGCGAAGATCATCGGACCATAGTGGCCGCCGTCGCCGGCCGCCTCGCTGCGCCGCAGCGTCCTTGCCTGCGCCGACAATTCAGCAACCAGCGCGTCATAAAGCGATTCATGCGCATACACACGCTCGATCGCATAGCACACCTGCCCCGAGTTATAGAGCGCGCTGCGCAGAATGCTGGTGGCCGCTCGCTGCACATCCGATCCCGCGAGCACCACCGCCGCATCCTTGCCACCAAGTTCGAGGAACGCCGGAACAAAAGCCTGCGCCGCCGCCGCTGCGATCTTCTGCCCCGTCGGAATGCTGCCCGTGAAGACCACCGCATCCGTCTGCTCGACAATCGCCGCGCCCGTATCCGCACCGCCCTGCACCAGATTGATGATGCCCTTCAACGCAGGCACAGCAGCAATCGAACGCATCAGCGGCTCGACGAAACGCGGCGTGACCTCGCTCGGCTTGATGACGACAGCCGCGCCCGCGACCAGCGCCGGAATCGCATCGATGAACGACAGCACCAGCGGGAAATTCCACGGACTGATGACGCCCACCACCGGATACGGCGCATACGTCACCTTGAAGACGATGTCGGGATGCGAGTCCAGCTTGCGGAACGGCGTAGCGAGTACCTCGGGCGCAGCATCGCAGAAGCCATGAATGAAGTGAATCACCGCGCCCAGTTCTTCTTCGGAGATGCGGTGGCGCGCGGTATCGACGGACAGCGCCGCGACGATATCCTTGCCGTGCGTCTCAAGCTGTGCGGCCCATTCGCCCAGCGCCTTCGCGCGATGCTCGAGTCCCAGCGACTGCCAGGCGCGCTGCGCATCACGCGCTTCCGTGATGACCTTGCCCACCTCCTGCGCGGAGGCCGCGTTGAACTCGTAGTCGTGTTCGCCCGTGCGCGGATTGCGTACCTTGATTGCCTTCATCATTGTTCCGTTCTGTTGTTCTGCCCATGACGGGCGTGGTCCAAAAAGTGAGGACGATGCTAACAACAGAATTTCCGGCACGGCAGGCACACGCCTATGTTGAGGCCGATTTCCTATATCTGAGTGCGTTGCTCCAACATCAGGATTTATCCGCGTCTTCGGTCCTGCGCGCGCGCATCGATGCCTGCGCGGCTTCAGGCGCTTCGGGGGCCGCGCGCTGCTGCGTGGCGGGGCTCGCCAGCCGCCGCGCATCCTTCGGCGCAAAGCCGAAATAATCACGGAACGCAGCGGTGAAGCTCGTCTGATGCTGATAACTCGTCGCCAGCGCGACCTGTCCCACCGGCATGCGTTCATCGACGAGCAGATGCAGCGCATGATTCATGCGGCATCGATGTCCGTACTCGAAGATGGTCATGCCGTAGAGAAACTTGAAGCCGCGCTTGAGCTTGGACGCATTCGTGCCCACCGCGCGCGCCAGTTCCGGAATGGTCGGCGCGACGCGCAGGTCCGCGACGATCATCTTCTGCGCCTGTTCGATGAGCCGCAGGTCGCGCGCGGACAAGGTCTCGCCCGGCGAGTCGTCGCGCAGATGCGCAAGCCACATCTCGATGCACGCGCACAGCATTTCCGTGCACTTGCCTTCGAGATAAAGCAACTGGCGCGGGCCGCTATAGGGCGAGGCCAGCAACTGCTCGGCGATGTGCAAGGCATCGACGCTGAAGGGCATCTGGCGGTTATAGATCTGGTCGCGGCCAATGGACGCGAGATCCGTGCGAATCCGCTCGGCCTCGCCGCCGAGCGCATGCACGAGCCGGTCGAAGTAGCGCCGCGTCACATACATGCTCACCGATTGCCATGGACCCGGCCCGCAGGTCACCTGATACTGCACGTCCGCGCCCTGGCTGCACACGAGCAGGTTCGGCGCATTCACATGCAGATGACCGGTATCCGAGAAGTCGACGCTCGCCGGTCCCGCAATCGAAAAATGAAATTCGACGAAGCCTTCGGGAAGGATGCGCTCCGAACGGCTATGCGCATAGTTGCAATCCGACACGACGACAAAGATTTCGTCGCGGATACTCGCCATTTTCCATGCGCCCTCTTCGGCATCGCCAGGTACGGCGAGCGTCGCGCCATAGAGGCCGAACTCGGGCACGCTCACGCAATCGGGGCGCACCCGCAATTGATAGAACGCTTCCGTCAGACGCGCCTGCGGTCCCGCAAGCGTGGCCCTGAACAGTCCCCGGTTCGCCGGGTAGGGGTGGTCCATCGCATCTCCGGTCGGACGATCGCGCCACGCAAGTGACGGCCAACGATGAGTCAGTCAAAGTCAGTCAAACTTGCCACATGCGCGCGCTGGATCATTTCAGTCGCGTCATTATCAGTCGCCAAAACTCGTTCAGGTTTTTGCATGTCGATTTCCGGAACAGCTGTGAAGAAAAAATCGCTTTTCCTAGATTCGCGTCGTCTTTGCGCATCCCCACAAAAATGGCGGCGGTTATAAGAAGGCACGGGCGCATGCCGCGCCTTTCCGAAGCCTCCACCGCCATTCACTCACGATGCGACATTACCTTTCCCGGCTGCGCGCACGCGGCGATCTGCTGACCGTCACGCGCGAAGTCGACCCGCGCTTCGAAGCCGCCGCCGTCGCGCGCCGCCTCCAGCGCGAAACGACCAAGCCCGTGCTGTTCGAGAACGTGCGCGGCAGCAAGCTGCCTGTGCTGCTCAATCTCTATAGCGACCACGACCGCCTGCGCGAGATCATCCGCTGTGCGCCCGACGAGACCTTCTGTGCGCGGCTCGATCGCGAGATCACGCTGGCTTCCACGATCGAGACCGCGACGGAGCCGGCGCCGCTGCCCTCCGACTGGATCACTGGCACACTCTCCGATCTGCCCATCCTCACCTATCACGAACGCGACGGCGCGCCCTACATCACGTCCGGCATCTTTCTCGCGAAGGACCCGGACAGCGGCGTGCCGAACCTGTCGTTCCATCGCTCGATGGTCGTCTCCGACGATGAACTGCGCATTCGCCTGGGCAGCAGCCATGATCTCGCGCAGTACCAACTGCGCGCCGAAGCACGCGGCGAAGCGCTGGAAGCGGCCATCCTGATCGGCGCGGCCCCCGAGCTCTTCATGAGCGCGTGCGTCTCGCTGCCGCCGGAGGGCGACGAACTCGCGCTCGCCGCCGCCATTCGTGGCGGTCCGCTGGCCATGCGCCGCGCGTGCAGCATCGACCTCGACATTCCGGTGGCGGCGGAGATCGTCATCGAAGGGCGCATCCTGCCGAACGAGCGCCGTCCGGAAGGACCGTTCGGCGAGTTCATGGGTTATTACGTCGAAGTGGGCGACAACCATGTCTTCGAAGTGACGCACGTCGGCTGGCGCGAAGGCGCGGTGTTCCATGGCCTGATCTGCGGCTCGGATGAAGACCTGCGCCCGCTCGAAGCGGCGACGGCCGCGCGCATCTACAAGGCCGTGTCGGCACAGGTGCGCGGCGTGCTCGACGTGACCTGCAAGCCGACCGTGATGAACACCATCATCAAGATCGACAAGCAATACGACGGTCACGCGCAACACGCGCTGCTCGCGGCGCTGGGTTCGCATCTCGACTACAACAAGCTTTGCATCGTCGTGGACAAGGACATCGACATCTACGACATGAACGAAGTCATCTGGGCGTTTCTCACGCGCGGCCGCGCGGATACCCGCACAATGGTCATCAACGACGTGCCCGGCTTCTATCGCGATCCGCACAAGGATCACTGGGGACGGCTCGCCATCGATGCCACCAAGCCCTGGGGCCGCGAAGCGGAGTTCGCGCGCAAGTCGATTCCCGGCGTCGAGACACTCGTGCTCGACGACTATCTGCCCAAGGGCGTGCAGCGATGACGGCGGCGCATCGGCCGCGGCGCATCGTCGTCGCCATCACGGGCGCGACCGGGGCGGTCTACGGCGTACGTCTGCTCGCGGCGTTGCGCGAACGTGCCGTTGAGACGCATCTGGTGGTGTCGCGCGCGGGCTGGCTGACGCTGCACGACGAAATGGCGCTCGATCGCCAGGCCATGCGCGAACGGGCGAGCGTGTGGCACGAGCCGAACGAGATTGGCGCGACGCTGGCCAGCGGCTCGTTCCAGCATGACGGCATGGTGGTCGCGCCTTGCTCGATGAAGACGCTTGCGGCCATCGCGCATGGTCTCGACGACAACCTGGTCACGCGCGCAGCCGACGTCACGCTCAAGGAGCGTCGCAAGCTCGTGCTGCTGGCCCGCGAGACGCCGCTGACGCTCGCGCACCTCAACAACATGACGCTCGTGACGCAGATGGGCGGCGTCATCATGCCGCCGCTGCCTTCGTTCTATGCGCGGCCGTCGAACATCGAGGAACTGGTGGATTACACCGTGCAGCGCGTGCTGGATCAGTTCGGGCTCAATGATGAGCAGGCTTATGCGCGGTGGGGTGGGCTGGGGTGAGGGATGGTGGTTTCAGTGACGATCCTTATTTTGTCGAGCAGATTGCGTGACTGATCCCTTTCCACGCAACCCGACAGATGGGCTTCGTCAATCTGGAGGGTTGGCGGCTGGCCCAGTGCGTCATAGCCGTAAGCGAGGGCAGGGTCGAACGCGGCGATGGGCAGCGTGGACGGTCAAGGCATAAGATGTATCGCGGTCAGTGTGCGCATGCATGGTTCATTCTCGCTCACGCCACTTCGCAGCATGCGCTTCTGATCAGACAACCGTTCCGCTAGGTCATGTGCATGCGCTGGTGTGCCTGCGACGTCGCTGTACGATGACCATCAACTCACCACAGGAGTTGATCATCGCCGACGCCAATTTTGAAGCGCGTTCCACGAAGCCCGAGCATCCCACCGCCTTTCAACAAACCCTGCCAGACTTGGCCGAGCAGACAGCCAATCGACGGCCCTGACTGCCATGCAGGGACATGATCGACAAACATGTCTTACCGTTTGGCTTCGAACCCGGTGAGTGCATCTACCTCTCCTTCGATCATCGCCAGCTCTACATCGGCCCTGATTTTGAGAAGCGCAGAGGCTAGTCACTGCTACGGGTAGACGAACGAAGGGATCGAGTCGGCGGCCTCTTGGTCTATCCGCCCGTGTATAACCTGAGCGTCAATTTCATTGCGGTCTTGATGTCTTCGTCCGTGTGCAAATACTCATCCGGAGATTCCATCAAATCCACACCGTACAGATACATCACGCCCGACCATATACGGTCCTTATCCGAGGGCGGAGAATATATTAAATTCCCTGCTTCCTCGTGCTGGATAACTGAATACGCCCACCTGTCAGCCTCTTGGCGCGATATTCGGCCAGCCAGCATTTCTTCGAACACATGTCGAACGGTTTGCACATCGATTTCCATTCACCATTTCCCTATGTATTGACCGGTGCTGTCAAACCTGTAGTGCGTTTTGACTCCGTCATTTAATTCCGGTCTGACCTGCCGCACATTCGCCGCATGATCAATTGTTTCGTGCCAACCCCGTGTTCGACCAGTGCTTGGATCGAATTCGTGTACATAACGACGGCCCACCATTTCCCCCGGTTTCGTAGCCGGACTGACCTCACCATAGTAACGAATGCGACCATCCTCGAGTTCCCTGCTACCCGCGTGGCCGTACCTCTCTTGATATCCCAGGTGGCGCTTCAGATCCGCAGCTTGTTTTGCATCCGTCGCCGTCTTGCACGTCAGCCCCCACGGATCAATCCAGCCAACCGGATTAGGCCCATATTGATACGGATTGATACCGCCATTGAGTCCAATCGGATCTTGGCATACAAAGAAGCCAGTGTCGGGATCGAAGTATCTGTACCGGTTGTATCTCAGCCCGCTCTCATCGTCCTCGTATTGACCTTGCAAGCGAATCGGTTGCTCGATGCGATGCGTCCCGACATGGTCAGCGCGGCCGGTTACGGTGTAGTGTACTTCCCATACGATCTCGCCGTTCGCGTGGTGCAGGCGTACCGGTGCGCCGTTCGGGTCGGTTTGATAGAAGTAAATTTGCTTTGATTGGCCATCGTGCGTCTGCATCGCCAAGGGCTCGAAGCTGCCCAGGTGATAGGCATAG
>NZ_JARUXS010000002.1:119390-201592 GCF_031451175.1 Caballeronia sp. LZ035 | reverse complement strand
CAGACACACGAAGAGCAGCAGGCCGCTCACGCGATGCAGGATGGAGATTTTCCCTGCGAGCGGCAAGCGATACTTCGCGAGTTGGCCGATCCCGATGTTGCGGTACTCCGGCCTGGGTTTCTTTACAGCTTCAGCCACGATAGACCCCTTCCCTATTCTGTTTTGACGTATCGCGCGAAGCCGATGCTCACCACGGGCGCGACTCGTCCTGCCTGATGCGCTCGATGAGCGACCGGCGATGTATTCGTGGGAGACGTTCTAACCCGCGCACTGCGCGACTGGCGGTATTTTGTCGCGGGATTGATATACTGTCCAATATCTATCTCGTCTTTCTGAAATACTTTTTATAGATATCGGATGGAACTTCGTCATATCCGTTATTTTCTCGCCGTGGCCGAAGAGCGCAATGTGACGCGTGCGGCCGAGCGGCTCGGCATCGGGCAGCCGCCGCTCAGTCAGCAAATCCATGCGCTGGAAGATGAGATCGGCGTGCGTTTGTTCCGGCGCACGGGTCACGGCGTCGTGCTGACCGAAGCCGGCGAGGCGTTCGCCACCGACGCCAAGCGGCTGATGACCGACGCGCGGCTCGCCGTCGAAAAGGCGCAGAGTGCCGGGCGGGGCGAGATCGGGCAGTTGAACATCGGCTTCACGGGATCGGCTGCGTTCAATCCGGTCGTGTCGAAGCTCATTCGCTCATACCGGCAGGCGTATCCGAACGTAACGTTGACCCTCACCGAGGGCAACACGGCGCAGTTGCTCTCGCACATGGACGACGGCCGTGTCGATGTCGCCTTCGTCCGGCTTGGCAGCCAGTCGCCGGCCGGGGTACAGATCCATCACATCGCCGTCGAACCGATGCGGATCGTGTTGCCCGCCACGCATCGGCTCGCCAGGAAGCGCAAAGTGCCGCTGTCGGCACTGGCTGAAGACGCTTTCGTCATGCTGCCGCGCGAAGCCAGTCCCACGCTGCACGACGTCATCGTCGGCGCGTGCCGCGAAGCGGGCTTCGAGCCCATCGCCGGGCAACAGGCGCCGCAATTGTCCTCGGTGGTGAATCTCGTCGCGGCGGAGTTCGGCGTGTCGCTGGTGCCGGCATCGGTGTGCCAGATTCAGGTCGATGGCGTGGCCTATACCGATGCGCTCGACAGCACCATCTCCATTCGCCTCGCGCTGGCGTCGCGCATCGATGCGACGGCGGCCAAGACCGCCAATTTTCTCGAAATCGCACAGCAGGTTGCCGCGGCTCGCGCGTCTTTGTAATGC
The DNA here is from genome assembly GCF_031451175.1 of Caballeronia sp. LZ035. NCBI lineage: Bacteria > Pseudomonadati > Pseudomonadota > Betaproteobacteria > Burkholderiales > Burkholderiaceae > Caballeronia > Caballeronia sp. LZ035. Next base: position 200,329 of record NZ_JARUXS010000002.1, on the reverse strand, counting down.
TTATGAAAGTTGCATCCGCAACTATCGCGATCCCGCCGCTGCAAGACAGCTTTTGAATTGAATTGGCGAAGCGATATCGTGGGTTTTAAAAAATCGACAGTTAGTTGCTGGATGCTCACGTCGAGATGCATGTCGATCAATTCAATGCGACCGCTGCCGCCGCGCCCACCGGCGAGCCCTGGATAGCCACCGATGCACGCCCGTCGGGGCCCACCGGCACATCGCCAACGAGCGTCGTGCGGTAGAGCTGGCGGTCGAAGTCGAGGTCGAAGATATCGGTCGGCGCGAGATGTGCGGTCGTGCGGTTATCCCAGAACGCGATGCTGCCCGGCTCCCACTTGAAGCGCACCGTGAACTCCGGCCGCGTGACGTGTTCCCATAGCAATTCGAGCAATGCCTGGTTTTCACGCGGCGTGAGATCCACGACATGTTTGAGGAAGCCTGGACTCACATACAGCGCACGTTCGCCGGTTTCGGGATGCACGCGCACGAGCGGATGCTCGCTCACGAGGACGTGATCGTCGACAGCCTTCCTGAATGCATCCGTCCCGCTCGCCCCTTGCGGCGGCGCAAAGCGATGCACGCCGCGCAGGCCGTCGATGAACGCGCGCAGCGGCGCGGACAGCTTCTCGTAAGCAATCACGAGGTTGGTCCACTGCGTGTCGCCGCCATAGGGCGGAATGGTTTCGCCGCGCAGAATGGACGCGAACGGCGGATTCACGGCGGCCGTGACGTCGGTATGCCAGCCAGTCCATGGCCGCACGAGCGACTGCCCGTCGAAGCGCGTGGCCTTGCGGAACTTGGAGATCGAATAGATTTCCGGGTGACCTTCAACATGGCCGAACACCGGATGGCCCACCGTGAGTTCGCCGAAGTGCGCGGAGAACGCTACGTGTTGCGCATGCGTGAGGAACTGTTCGCGGAAGAAGATGACGCGCCATTCGAGCAAGGCGGCGCGCAACGCCTTCACTTGATGATCAGTCAAGGGCCGCGTCAGATCGACGCCGCCAATCTCAGCCCCGATATGCGCCGATAACGGCTTGACCGTCACACTCGATACATCGGCATTGGCGACTGCGTTCACTGTGATGCTCCTGTCGATTCCCTGCTTCATGCGCGCGATGCGACGACGCAAGTCTCAACGGAGCAGTCGTGAAAGCGCGCGGCGAGCGATCAATGTACAAGCCGCCACTTCTCACGCGAACCAAGAAATCCCGCTACGGATAGCTTGGTTCGCGATAAGCGCCGGGCCGGCGCTCACGACGATTCGATTCAGGCTTTACCAGTGATAGTTCATGCCTGCGAAGACCTGGCGGCCATAGCCGAAGGCGCACCATGTTCCGTAATAGCACGACGCGACATAGCGCTTGTTGAACAGGTTCTGCGCGTTCACATAGAGCTCCGCGCCCTTCAGTTGCGCAGCGGCGCGGCCGAGGTCGTAACGCAGCGTGGCATCGACGAGGAAGAAGCTCGACACCTTGAAGCTGTTGTCGCTGCTGTAGGTGGTGCCTGTATACCGTCCGCCCGCACCCATCGACAAACCCGCCACCGGTCCGCGATTGAGCGTGTAGTACGCCCACAGCGAAGCCTGGTTTTGCGGCACGGCAGGCAGGAACTTGCCGTCGAGTCCGCTGTTGTCCTTCGTGTACTTCGTGTTGAGGTAGGTATAGCTTGCCGTTACGTTCAGCGAATCCGTGAGGCTGGCTTTCGCTTCGAGCTCCACACCGAGCGAACGTGCTTCACCCACTGCGGACTGGAAGTTGGGGTTATTGGCATCGACGGTCAGCAGGTTCTTGCGCGTCAGGTCGAACAACGCAGCCGAGAAGAACGCGTTATAGCCCTTCGGCTGGAACTTCACGCCGATCTCGTACTGACGGCCCTTCTCCGGCGAGAACTGATTGCCGTTGATGTCGGTGCCGATCTGCGGCGTGAACGATTCCGTATAGCTGACATACGGCGCGATGCCGCTGTCGAACACATACGAGAGACCGGCGCGGCCCGTGAAGGCGCGGTTGAACTGATGCGATTGCACACCGTAGGTCGTGTTGTTCGAATCGCTGCTCGCCCAGTCCTCGCGTCCGCCGAGCGTCAGGACCACATGACCCCAGCGCACCTGGTCCTGCGCATACACGCCGTACTGCGTGCCGCTCAGCACCTGGTGGTAGCGGTCGGGCGGTGTGATGGTCTGGTTGTAGTTCGGCGCGTACATGTCGAGCGGCGGCGCAACCCCGAAGCCCGCATCGAAGTTGCTCGCATAGTGCTGGTAATCGAAGCCGAACAGCACGGTGTGATCGATCGGCCCGGTCGAGAAGTTGCCTTCCACCTGGTTGTCGATTGCAAAGGTGTTCAGGTTGTCCTTCGACGCCGCCGTGCCGCGATCGAGCGTGCGCAAATCGTCTTCGAGCTGGCTCGCATACACGCTCTTGTAGTCCTGCGCCAGGTGCATGAAACGCGCGTTCGAGCGGAACGACCATGCATTCGTCAGCTTGCGCTCGAACTTGTAGCCGATCGACTCCTGAACCCGGTTGAAGCTTTCGAAGTTATGGTCGCCGTCGTAGAAGTCGCTCGGCAGCTTGCCGTTCGGGTTGTACAGCACCGTGCCTTGCGGCGGCACGCTGCCGTACGACGTGGCGCGCGGATCATGCTGATAAAAACCCATCAGCGTGAGCGACGTCTTCGCATCCGGACGCCACGTGAACGACGGCGCAATCGCGATGCGCTTGTTCTCGGTCGATTGCACCTGGCCGTCTTCCGAACGCCCAATGGCGGTCAGGCGATACAGATAACGCTCGTCGCCGCCGATCGGTCCGGAGAAATCGAACGTGGCCTGCTTGTGCGCGTAGTTGCCGAATTCGACGCCCACTTCATGCAGCGGCACGACCGTCGGCATTTTGCTTTCCTGATCCAGCAAGCCGCCCGCCGCAGCCTGGCCGTACAGCACCGAGACCGGTCCCTTCAACACTTCGATGCGCTCGAGCAAGTACGGATCGACCTGCGGCGTCGCGTACCACGAGTTGTCGAGCAGCTTCAGCCCGTTCCAGTATTTGTCGGCGTCGAAGCCGCGCACCTTCAGCAAGTCATAGCGCGTCGCAATGCCGCCGCGCGTTTCCGGCGTCACGCCGGACACATAGCGCACCGCCGCATTCAGCGTCTGCGCGTTCTGCTGATCCATCTGCTGACGCGTCACGATGGACACGGACTGCGGCGTTTCCAGCAGCGATGTGCCGGTCTTGAGCGCCGACGATTCCTTCGCGACATAGCCGTTCGTCGGCCCGTACGGCTGATCCGGATTCTGCGCCGTCACCTTGACGGCCGGCAGGGTGGCTTCCGAAGGCGCGGGGGCGGACGCGTCGCTGGCGGCGCCATCCGTGGATTGAGCGTAAGCCAGCGGAGCGACCGCGAACATCAGCAACGCGGCCAGTTTCAGCGGCCGCATTGCCACAGCATTCCATTCATTTTTCTTCATACCCATTCTCTTGTCGTCACGCGCAAATGCGAATCGTTATTATTTCGGGCCGAATTGTCGCCTTTCGTTGTCTTTTTGTAAACATTCGTTTCCGCTTTTTCTTGGTCTCCCGTTCCGCATTCTTCCGGAAGCAAAACGAAAGAAACGGGGTACGAGCTGACCGTCGCTGATAAGTGACTAAGATGAAATCGGGCGCCTGCGAACAGCAGCAGCCCGCGCCGGATTCGCACAGTGGAGGTCTGCCGATGAACGCCCTTCCCCCCCCTCCCGCCGCCTATGTGCTCGGCCACTCCGATCCCGAAATGGAGCGGCTCGACCATCAAGCACGCTTCATCAGCGATCTCACCGAAGACGTCCTGCGGCGCGCGGGCCTCGTTCCGGGCATGCGTGTACTGGACCTGGGATGCGGCGCGGGCGATGTGTCGTTTCTTGCCGCGGCGCTCGTCGGGACGAGCGGTAGTGTGCTGGGCATCGATCGATCACCGGAGATCATCGACAAGGCGCGCCGGCGTGCGGAGCATGCGCATGTGAACCACGTGCGGTTCGAGACCGGAAGCGTGACGGATGTGGATATCGTCGGCCCGGTGGATGCCGTGATCGGACGGCTGATCCTGCTGCACTTGCCCGATCCGGCCGCGACCTTGCGCCGTCTCGCCGCGCAAGCCGGCAGCGGCACGCTATTCGTGTTTCACGAGATGGACATGAGCACCGCGCGTTCGCTGCCCGAGGCGCCGCTGTGCACGCAAGGCACGCACTGGATCGTCGACACATTCCGGCGCGCGGGCGTGGACACCGAAATGGGAGCGAAACTCTTCACGACGTTTCGCCGCGCGGGCCTGCCCGATCCGCAGATGCTGCTGTCGGCGCGCTTCGAAGGCGGCCCGCACGCGTTCGCCTACCGCTACCTCGCGGAGGTGCTGAGAACGCTATTACCGCTTGCCGAACGGTTCGGCATTGCGGACGCAAAGGCAGTGGACATCGATACCTTCGCTGAACGCCTGCGCGATCAAGTGGTCGCGCTCGAAGGCGTCGTGCAGCCGCCGGCGTTCATCGGTGCCTGGGCCCGGCTGCCCTGAGCGTCACGCGCGGCCCTTCTTCTTCGCCTTGCCCTGGTTGTACTCGATCGCCGCACGGACGAGATCCCGCAGCGCGCGCGCCTGGACCTTGCTGCCTTCGAAGAAGTCGATCGCCCGCCGCTGATTGCCCTCGAGACCTGCGTTAAAAAGTTGGTCCGGGTCCGCGAGATGCGCGCCGTTCGCGAAGGTCAGCTTGACCTTGTCCTTGTGCGCATTGCCCACGGCGATCATGCCGTCGCGATACCACACCGGACTGCCCATGTACTTCCATTCCTCGACGATCTCGCCATCCGCCGCGAGAATCGCCTTGCGTACGTTTGCCAGCATTTCGCCGCGCCAGTCGGCAAGGCCGGCGATCAATTCGTCGATTCGTTCCGAATTTTTCATGAACGCGTTCCGCTTTTTATTTGTGGAAAGTCGCAGACCGAATAGCGCGCGCGTCGTGCTTCACCGCCGCAGTCCACGGCTGCCGATCAGAATCTTCAGCCGCTGCGCCTGATCGAGTTGCAGAATGAACGAAGGCCGCATGCGAACGAGGAGCGTCTTGACATCGGCATTGCCTGTCGTGCGGATGCCGTCGTCGACGGTATTGACGAGTTGGCCCAGATATCCCGTCTCGCGCTCCAGATAGAGATCATCGAAATCGTACATGCTTGACTCGTCGAGCCGGGCGAGGTCGGTCTGGCTTTGCTTCGTCATCGCGTTGCTCGTCGCGCTGCGTTGCGGCTGCGTGCCGGCGCTGTTGGTCAGCGCCATGATCTCCTGCTGCACCTGCCCATGCTCCACGATGATGCGTCTGGCATACGCCTGCACGCTCCTCGAACCCGACCTGCGCAAGGCCAGTTGCGCCGCCGCGATCTCTGCCTGATTCGCGACGAAGACAACGCCCAGTCGCTGTTCCTCGCTCGGCACACCGTCCGCTGCCCGGACGCACGTCATGAAAACCGGCAGCACGAGCAATGCCGCCACAACACCTCGGCGTTTCATAAAAATTCTCCCGATGGCCCTTCCCACGCAATGCCGCTCGAAGAGGCCGTGCATTTCCGCAATCCTGCGTTCACCGAAACCGATACGATGAAGCGCCCGAACCCGACACCATACAGTCTGCAATATGCGCCACACAGACTTGAGGTACGCTCGAACCCGTGTTTTGCGGCCGGACAAGACAGCGCGGCCCAAAACACGCCCCAAAGCGCGACCCGAATCCTATGATCGTAACCGCATCGGAGGAACAGATGGACTCTGCCTTTGACGTGTATGCCGGCCATGAAATCTCCGTCGCGACACGGCGCAACGAGCGCGGCGCATGGGTCGCCGACCTGACCGTCCGCCACGACGGCAAGCCTTCCTTCACGTGGCCCGAGACCGTACAGCCCGAGTGGCGCACGTCCGACGAAGCGGTGCGCGACGGCATCGAGCGCGCCCGCCGCATGATCCAGCAGCATCTCCAGCACCCTGACGACCGCTCTTGGCTCGCCACGCGTCGTCACGCGCAGACCTGGTTCAGCGCGGAAGCGGAACGCCTGTCCGGCAATGTCTTTGCACGCACGAAGTGAGCCTTCCAATCAACGTCATCAAATAAACAATATTTTTCCAGATGCTCACACCCGAACCGCAAGCCGTCTGCAATCCGATTTCCCGAAGTGCGATCTTTCTCGTCGCCACCGTGGCGCGCGGCGAGGACAAGGCCGATGTCGTCCGCTCATGGTGCGGTGACATCGCGGCGCTGGTCCGCGCGGTCGGCACGCGCGCGCCGCCCGCGAACCTTTCTTGCGTGTGCGGCTTCGGCTCGGACGCGTGGGATGTCCTGTTCGGCGCGCCGCGTCCCGCGCAACTGCATCCGTTCATCGAGACCGGCGCGGGCGAGCGCCGCGCCATTGCCACGCCGGGCGACATCCTGCTGCACATCCGCGCGGACCACATGGACCTGTGTTTCGAACTGGCCTCGCAACTGCTCGCCAAGCTGGGCGACGCGGTCACGGTGGTCGACGAAGTGCATGGCTTCCGTTACTTCGATCTGCGCGACATGGTGGGCTTCGTCGACGGCACCGAGAATCCGCAGGGCCGCAGTGCGATGGAATACACCCTCGTCGGGGATGAAGATGCCCCGTTCGCCGGCGGCAGCTATGTGATGGTGCAGAAGTACCTGCATGACCTCACGGCGTGGAATGGCCTGACGGTCGAGCAGCAGGAGCGGATCATCGGACGCGAGAAGCTCTCCGATGTCGAACTCGACGATTCGATCAAGCCCTCGTGCTCGCACAGTTCGCTGACGACGATCGACGACAACGGCCGCGAAGTGAAGATCCTGCGCCACAACATGGCCTTCGGACGTCCGGGCGCGAAGGAGTTCGGCACGTATTTCATCGGCTACGCGCGCACGCCGAAGCCGATCGAACAGATGCTGGAAAACATGTTCGTCGGCCGGCCGCCGGGCAACTACGACCGCCTGCTCGACTACAGCCGTGCCATCACCGGCGGCCTGTTCTTCGTGCCGTCCGCGGACCTGCTCGACGAACTTCCCGACCGCAGCCCCTCCGCCCCCGCCTCATTCAACGCGGAACCCGAACCCGGCAGCAGCGGCGAAGGCTCCCTGAACATCGGCTCACTCAAAGGAACGCCACAACATGAATAACCTGCATCGAGAGCTCGCGCCCATCTCCAGCGCCGCATGGTCGCAGATCGAAGCGGAAGTCGCCCGCACCTTCAAGCGCTCCGTCGCGGGGCGGCGCGTAGTCGATGTGAAGGAGGCCGGCGGCAGCGCGCTGTCGGCCATCGGCACCGGACATCAGAGCGCGATCGCCGCGCCCGCGCAGGGCGTGACAGCGAAGCTCCATGACGTGCGCAGGGTCGTCGAACTCACGGTGCCGTTCACGTTGCAGCGCGAGTCCATCGACAGTGTCGAACGCGGCTCGAACGACGGCGACTGGCAACCCGCCAAGACCGCCGCGAGCGAACTCGCGCGCGCGGAAGACAGCGCAATCTTCGACGGTTACAAGGCGGCGGGCATCGTCGGCATACGCGAGGGCAGTTCGAACGATGCGACGATGCTGCCCACCGACGTCGCCGACTATCCCGTCGCCATCAGCCAGGCGCTGGAGAAGCTGCGGCTCGCCGGCGTCGACGGTCCCTACTCGGTGCTGCTCGGCGCGGATGCCTATACCGCGCTCGCGGAGGCAAGCGATCAGGGCTATCCCGTGATCCAGCACATCAAGCGCATTGTCAGCGGCGACCTGGTGTGGGCGCCCGCGTTGCAGGGCGGCTGCGTGCTCTCGACGCGCGGCGGCGACTATGAGTTGTATCTCGGACAAGACCTGTCGATCGGCTACACGAGCCATACCGACACCACCGTCCAGCTCTACCTGCGCGAAACGCTGACCTTCCTGATGCTGACGAGCGAAGCGTCCGTGTCCATCGCCACGGGCGAATAGCGTTCAAAGGAGCACGACCATGGCCATCAACCAGAGCGGTTTGACCGACGACTACATCGCGCAACAGCGTGCGCGGCTCGAAGCCATGCAGCACGACTTGCTCGGCACCGAGGAAGGCGGCATCGCCAGCGAGCGGCGGCAGCAACTGGAGCACGGCTCCGAGGCGCAGGAATTCGAAGAGGAAGCACAGCGCGTGGAACAGGACGTCGCGAATCAGGCCTTGCGCGACGTGAACGATCAGCGCATCGGCGACATCCAGCGCGCGTTGCAGAAGATCGCCGAGGGCACGTATGGCCTGTCCGATGAAAGCGGCGTACCGATTCCGAAAGCTCGCCTCGATGCGATGCCGGAAGCCATCCTGACCGTCGAAGAACAGGAGCGGCGCGAAGCGGGCCAATAATCTCGCCAAGCCTCGCTCACTTCGATACCGCCGCCTCCACCGCCGCCAGATAAGCGGCCAGCGCGCGCTCCACCTCGCGCAGATAACGCTGCGCAAGCTGCACGTCGCCCATGGCGGGGCGCAGCTTGATCGCCAGCGCGCCGCCCGCCAGCGCGCGAATCATCTCCACATACAACGCGCGTTCGGCGGGCTTCACGTGCGGCATGCGCGCATCGATCACGCGGCGCAGCATGTCGGACTTGCGCTTGCTCTTTTCGTCGTCGTGCGGCATCACCGACATCAGGATCAGGCAATCCGGATGCTGCTCGAAATAGCGGATATGCGGGCTCATGATGCGCTCGATCACCGCCGCCGCCGACAAGGCCTTCCACGTCTCCGTATCGGTCTGCGCCAGTTCGTCCTCGAGTTCGCCGAACGCAGCGATGTGACGATCCCACAACGCTTTCAACAAGCTGTCGCGGTCCGGAAAAAAGTGATACATCGAGCCGATCGGCGTCTGCGCCTGACGCGCCGCGCCATGCATCGTCACGCCTGTCAGCCCTTTCTCCACGATCAGTTCCGCCGTGGCATCGAGCACTGCCTCGATGCGCGCACGGCCGCGCGCCTGCAACGGCGAACGGGCCGCGCTGGTCCGTTCCGAATCTTGCAGTTCGCTTTCATTGCCGGGCCGGGGCTTCTTCATTCATGTTCCTTGTTTCGTTCCATAATTTTACGAACTAGACGCTAGCGTCTAGATTCATGCATACTAGACGCCATCGTCTAGTTTGGCGAGTGCAATGCAACCGGCATCTTGCCGCAGGCGCGCTCGCCGTTCTGCTCTTCATCGAAGGCTACCGCACCCACGCGGCAGCGCGAAAGCTCCCGGAGAAAACATGTCTGTCACAGCGCCCACGCACGGCGACCAGCCCGCTGACGCGGCCCAAGGCAAATCGTCACGCAAGCGCCTGCTGATCGCGGTCGGCATCGTCGCGGTCGTGGCGGGCGTCGCGTGGGGTGCGCGCTGGTGGACGGTGGGCCGCTTCATCGAAACCACCGACGACGCCTATCTCAAGGCCGACAGCGTGACCATCGCGCCGAAGGTGAGCGGCTACATCACGGAAGTGCTGGTCGGCGACAACCAGACCGTCGCGGCAGGCGCGCCGCTCGCGAAGCTCGACACGCGTCAGTACCAGGCCTCGCTCGATCAGGCGCAGGCCACGCTCGATGCCCGCGCCGCCGATATCCAGCGCGCCCAGGCCGAGCTCACGCAGCAGCACGCCAACGCGGATCAGGCGAAGGCGCAGGCCGAAGTGGCGCGCGTCAGTCTCGCGCACGCGGAGGACGACGTGAACCGCTATCGCCCGCTGGTGGCGACGGGCGCCGAAAGCGCCGAGCGTCTTACGAGCCTCGTGTCCACACGTGATCAGGCCCGCGCCACGCTCGCCGCGAATCTCGCGGCGGCACGCGCGGCGGCGACGCAGATCGGCGCAACCCAGGCGCAGATCGCGCAGGCACACGCGCAGCAGGAAGCGGCGCAGGCGCAAATGGATCAAACGAAGCTCGACCTCAACGACACCACGCTGTTCAGCCCGGTAGCGGGCCGTGTCGGCGATCGCACGGTGCGGGTCGGGCAGTATGTGCAGCCGGGCACGCGGCTGATGACGGTGGTGCCGGTGGAATCGGTGTATCTCGAAGCGAACTTCAAGGAAACGCAGGTCGGCCGCATGCGCATCGGCCAGCCGGCAACGCTGCATGTCGACGCGCTGAAGGGCACGGACCTGCATGGCGTCGTCGAGAGCTTCGCGCCTGGCACGGGTGCGCAGTTTGCATTGCTGCCGCCCGAGAACGCCACCGGCAACTTCACCAAGATCGTGCAGCGCGTGCCGGTGCGCATTCGTGTCGATACGGGTCCCGAGACGCGCAAGGTGCTGCTGCCGGGTCTGTCGGTGACGGTCGACATCGACACGAAGTCCGCCACCGACGACAGCAAGCGCATCGCCGACGAGAATCGTCATGAGTGAGTCGCACGCACGCGCGAGCGCCACCGACTGGATTGCGGTGACGGCCGGCGCACTGGGCGCGCTGATGGCCACGCTCGATATCTCGATCACCAACTCGGCGTTGCCGCAGATCCAGGGTGAGATCGGCGCGACCGGCACCGAGGGCACCTGGATCTCGACCGGCTACCTGATGTCCGAGATCGTGATGATCCCGCTGGCCGCGTGGCTCACGCGCGTGTTCGGCCTGCGCAACTTCCTGCTTGGCAATGCGGTGCTGTTCACGCTGTTCTCGGTGATGTGCGGCTTCTCTCATTCATTGCCAATGATGGTCGCGGGCCGCATCGGCCAGGGCTTCACCGGCGGCGCGATGATCCCGACCGCGCAGACCATCATCCGCACGCGGCTGCCACGCGAACAGATGCCGGTCGGCATGACGATCTTCGGCCTGATCGTGCTGCTCGGGCCCTTGCTTGGGCCCGTGCTCGGCGGCTGGCTTGCGGAGAACATCTCGTGGTCATGGTGTTTCTTCGTCAACGTGCCGGTGGGCATCGCGCTGGTCGCGCTCCTGATCACCGGACTGCCGGCGGAGAAGTCGCACTGGGAAGCCTTCCTGAAGGCCGACTGGATCGGCATCGCGGGGCTGGCCATCGGCTTGAGTTCGCTCACGGTCGTGCTCGAGGAAGGCCAGCGCAATCAATGGTTCGAGTCGAGCGAGATCGTCATGCTCACGTGCGTGACCCTCTTCGGCATGGTGCTGATCGCGATCTCGCAAATCATCGCGAAGAAGCCCATCGTGAGGCTCTCGCTGCTGCGCAATCCGCGCTATGCGAGCGTCATCCTGATCGTGTTCGCGGTCGGCGCCGGGCTCTATTGCGTGTCGTTCCTGCTGCCGCAGTTTCTCAGCATCGTCGCGGGTTATAACGCGTTGCAGTCGGGCGCGATCATGCTGGTCTCGGGCGTGCCGGCTTTTCTCATCATGCCGGTATTGCCGCGTCTGCTCGGCAAGGTGGACTTTCGCGTGCTCGTCATCATGGGCCTGCTGTTCTTCGCGGGAAGCTGTCTGCTGGACATCTCTCTCACCGCGCAGAGCGTCGGGCATGACTTCTTCTGGTCGCAGATCCTGCGCGGCTTCGGACAGATGCTCGCGATGATGCCGCTCAATCAGGCGTCGATGGCCGCAGTCTCGCGCGAGGAATCCGGCGATGCCGCGGGCCTCTACAACATGGCGCGCAATCTCGGCGGCTCGGTGGGGCTTGCGATCATCGGCACGGTAATCGACCGGCGCAACGACTTCCACACGGCGGCGATCCGCGAATCCGTGACGGCCAATTCGGTGATCGGGCAGGAACGCATGGCGTCGAGCGCCGCCAGCTTCTTCGCGCAAGGCGGCGACATGGCGCACGCGAAGATGCAGGCGCTCGGCCAGCTGTCGGTGCAGATCGGCCAGCAGGCTGTCGTCATGACCTACTCCGAGACTTTTTATATTTTGGCGATCGCGCTGCTCGCATGCCTGCCGCTCGCGCTTTTGCTCAAGACGCCGCGCGCGCAAGCCGGCGAGACGCCCTCAGCGGGCCACTGATCGTGATGAATCCTTCGACGATGTTCCCTCGCACTTTCCGCCTCACCGCCCTGCTCTCGATGACGGCGTTCGCGCTGGCCGCCTGCACGGTCGGCCCTGATTATCACGGCGCGCCCGAGATCGCACCGGACGCCGCGAAGAGCGGCGCCTTCGTGCGCGCGCCGGCCGATGGCATCGTCGCGACGCATGCGCCGGCGGCGTGGTGGCAAGCGTTGAACGATCCGCAACTGAACGCCCTGATCGATGCCGCGCTCACACACAATCCTGACCTGAAGATGGCGCAGGCACGCTTGCGTCAGGCACGCTCACAACTGCGTGGACAGCGCGCGAACGAGTTGCCGAAGGTGTCGGGCGCGGCGGCGGCATTGCGCATGCGTTCGCCGGATACGTCGTTCTTCAGTTCGTCGGATGACGGCGGCGCACCGGCATCGACCGGACGCGGCCCGGTGGATTTCTACACCCTGGGCTTCGATGCTTCGTGGGAGATCGATCTGTTCGGCGGCACCCGCCGCGCGATCGAGGCTGCGTCCGATGAAGCCGACGCCGTGCACGCCGATCTCTCGGACACGCAGGTGTCGCTCGCGGCCGAGGTGGCGTCGGCGTATATCGACTTGCGCGACCAGCAGGAACGGCTCGCGCTCGCGCAACGCACGGCCGAGTATCAGCAACAGATGCTCGATCTGACCGAGCAGCGCCGCGCGCGCGGCACGGCGGCGCAAGTCGATGTCGAACGCCTGACGACGCAGGTCGATACCACGCGCGCCACGCTCGTGCCCTTGCAGGTGCAGATCACCGACTCGCTGGATCAACTGGCCGTGCTGACGGGCCGCGCGCCCGGCGCGCTCGATGGCGAACTCGCTGCGCGCGCGGTGCTGCCGGTGCTGCCGGCGACGGTGGCCATCGGCGACCCGGCGGCGATGCTGCAACAGCGCCCCGATATCCGCGCGGCGGAACGGCGGCTGGCATCGAGCAATGCGCAGATCGGCGAGCATATCGCCGACTATTTCCCGAAGGTGTCGTTGCTCGGCGATATCGGTTTCTCGGCGGCGGACCCGGGGCATCTGCTGCGCAAGCAGAATTTCTCGTGGGTCGGCGTGCCGTATCTGCAATGGAATCTGTTTGACTTTGGCCGCACGGCAGCGAGCGTCGATACAGCACGCGCCTCGCGCGAGGAAGCCGAGGCGCGCTATGAAAAGACCGTGCTGGGCGCGCTGAAGGACGCGAACTCGTCGCTGTCGCGCTATGGCAATCAGCGCGAACATGTGGTGCGCTTGCAGCAAGTGGAGGCGTCGGCGGAACGTTCCGCCACGCTCGTGCGGCAGCGCTACCGCGCGGGCGTGTCGACGCTCATCGATCTGCTCGACGCGCAGCGCACGCAGTTCGCCGCGCAGCAAGATGTGGTCGCGGCGCAGGCCGAACTGCTGAAGGACTTCGTGTCGCTGCAAAAGAGTCTTGGACTCGGCTGGCAGGACCCGCGCGGCGCGTAAGGCGTCTTATTCGTCGAACGTGCCGCGATATTCCGCTGACGCGTCCGAGCGCGTGTTCAACTCGAACATCACGCCGCCCGGCGCGCGGCAGAAGAAGCGCGAACCGCGTCCGTTGTTGAACACGGCGGTTTCCATCTCCACGCCGTCGGCCGTGAAACGATCATGCAGTGTTTGCACGTCATCGAGCGTGGGCAATTCGAAGCCGACATGAAACGCACGCGGATAAGACGGCGTGTGATCGCCGGCATGATCGATGACCACATCGAAGCCGGGACGCTTGAGGATATACGACTGCTCCCAGTTGCCCGCGATCGTGAAGCCGAGATAGTGTTCGAAGAAGCGCGCGGTTGCAGCGGTATCGGACGAGGGAAAGCTGAGGTGATTGAGCTTCATGCTCTTGATCGAGTCTGTCATGGTCTGTGTCTCAAGGAGTAGAGCCGGTGCGGCCCCATGCCGCCGTCGCTCCATTACAATCAGAATATAAGCAATAGCTCACATTCACTACTCGCTTTGACGAGGCTCTTCAAAATGCAAAAGAGCCCTTATCGAAGGGCTTTTTCTTTGTGTTGAGCCGAAGCGAAAGACCGCTTGCTCACATTCAATCGCCGACGCTTCGCGCCAGATAGCCGAACACCGCCGCTTGCACGCGTCGTTCGAGATCGTCGAGATCGGTTTCGCCGCGTTCGCCCGCCGCATCCACCATGCCGTGAAGCATGGCGAACAGATCGCCCGCCGCGACCTCCGGACGCGGGTGCTTCGGTGCCGCGCGCTTCACTACCGCCATCACCAGTTCGTTCATCTGCGAGCCGTCCACTTCAAGCTGTATGGCAGGACGCCCTTCCGCGATATCGAGCAGGCGCGCGAGCATCGGCCGCTGCAACTGCTGCCGTACGGCGGCGCCGATCAGATATTCCAGCGCCGCCTTGCCGCTACGCTTGGTCAGCGCGGTGAGCGCGTCCTGATGAAAACGTCCGGTCTCGCGCCGGATCAACGCAACGGTCAGCGCATCCTTGCCCGGAAAGTATTGATAGAGCGAGCCGATGCTGACGCCCGCGCGCTGCGCCACCGCATTGGTATTGAAGCCTTCGAAACCCTCCGTTTCGAGCACCTGCGCCGCGGCCTCGACGATGGATGCCACCGTCGCCTCCGAGCGCGACTGGGCCGGCCGCTTGCGCGGCCGGAAAGCTTTGTGCGACGGGCGCTGCTGGCTCATGAATCTCTCCTGTGGAACCGGCGTCGATTGTACAAAGGACCCAGCGTGGCCCGTCCAAGCAGCGTTTCCGGCGACCTGCTAACCTCGCCGGAACTCATCCATCTGGCGCAGGAGCTTCGAACATGAGCGAAACCCCCGAGTACGTGCCGCCCACCGTCTGGACCTGGAACAAGGACAACGGCGGACAGTTCGCCAGCATCAATCGTCCGATCTCCGGACCCACGCACGACAAGCCGCTTCCCGTCGGGAATCATCCGTTACAGCTTTATTCGCTTGCCACGCCCAATGGCGTGAAAGTCACCGTGATGCTCGAGGAACTGCTCGCGCGCGGTCACAAGGGCGCCGAATACGATGCGTGGCTTATCCGCATCGGCGACGGCGACCAGTTCGGCAGCGGCTTTGTCGGCGCGAATCCGAACTCGAAGATTCCCGCGCTCGTCGATCGCAGCGGTCCCACGCCGGTGCGTGTGTTCGAGTCGGGCGCGATCCTGCTGTATCTCGCGGAGAAGTTCGGCGAGTTCGTACCGACCGACTTCAGCGAACGCGCGGAAGTGCTGTCGTGGCTGTTCTGGCAGATGGGCAGCGCGCCGTATCTCGGCGGCGGCTTCGGCCATTTCTATGCGTATGCGCCGAGCAAGATGGAATATCCGATCGACCGCTTCGCGATGGAAACGAAGCGTCAGCTGGACGTGCTCGACAAGCGCCTTGCGGAGCATCGTTACATCGCGGGCGATGACTACTCCATCGCCGATATCGCCATCTGGCCGTGGTACGGCGGCCTCGCGAAGGGCCGGTTGTATGGCGCGGCGGAGTTTCTGGCCGTCGATGAATACACGCACGTGCAGCGCTGGGCCAGCGAGATAGACGCCCGGCCTGCCGTGCAGCGTGGCCGGATGGTCAACCGGACGTTCGGCGAGCCGTCGGAGCAACTGCATGAACGGCACGATGCGGGCGACTTCGACACGCGCACGCAGGACAAGCTGACGGGGGCGGAGTAAGGCGGTCAATCGGCACGCGTGGCTAGCGATCCGGCATCCCATGTGCCGCGAGCGATGGCGTCGCGCAGCATGCCCACCGTTAGAGGCTCTTTGGTTGTCGAGTGGCGTTTTCGCAGAATGTATCGCGTAATGAAGTGATAGAGAACGCCCTCGCCTTCCATCAGAAAGTAGCGACGAAAATCATAGTCGCCTTCGTCTATCTCAAACGCTTCGAAGAACCGCTGCATGAAGATATCGGCATCGTCTCCTTGCTGGCCGAGGTCGAGCGCGATGGTCATCTCCGGTGTAATTGGCTTCTCCGGAGAGATGCATGCTTCCTTTCTGACGAAAGCTTCCAAGTTTTCCCACGAACGATCCTGCATCAGAATATCTCGTCTTCGGGCAAGACGATCCAATTGTACTTAGTGATTGAACGATAAGTGATCTGAGAAACGTCGCTTGCCAGAATAGCCCAGCCTACGCCTGGGATAGTCCGACCGACGAACACTGCTAAGCGGTGCGTCAGAATCCAGCGAAACCGTCTCATGCTGCTCCAGGTGAACGTTGGCAAAACCTTGCGCTTGAGTTCATATCGGAACAAGGAGCGCGACATGACAGAGGCAACGGACGTGTTCTTCGTCGCTCCCATCGGCTTGGCGCGAGTGGGCAGGAAAGGAAGGCCTGACAATATCAGAATCACAGCCTCTACATCGTCAATGCCCAGTTGGGAACACGTTTCTTCGACAGCTATCATTGCAAATAGCTCGGCAGCCGTAAGCTCCGTATGGAATCGATAGTTATACAGGTTACTCATGCTTCCTCTCGCTAAAACGAATTACGAAGCCGGTTATATTCAATCGGTGCCAAACAGCATTGAATCGGCTCCGTGACAGCTAACGCATAGCTCAAGAAGTCAAGCGCTTTTGATCTCTTTGGCTATTGCACGCACCGAGGATTTTCGGTGCGAAATAGCGATTTGATTTGAAAAATTTTGTATTTGTATCGCGGCATGCACACCGCTGTGGACGTCTAGAACCTTCGCAATATTGAAGATCAATACGCGAACGCGCCACGGACTTCAATTGAATTGCCGTGGTTAGTTGTTAGCCGGAACGGCCTCTGCCGCGATATGCCGCAAGACAAAGCGGACTTTATTCAGCCAAATCGACCGCCCTTACCATATCCTCGACTACCGCCCCACCTGCCCACTCCCCCGCACCTCCGCCGCCGTGAGATAAAAATCCCGGTTATCAGCCAGCCTGCCAATCATGAAATCGATAAAGGTCCGCACGCGCAACGGCTGCTCGGTCCGCCGTCGATAGTGGATATAGATCGCTTCGCGCTGCGTCACATGTTTCGTCAGCAAGGGCACGAGCCGCCCGTCGCGAATCGCCGGAACCGCCGAAAAGCTGCCCAGTTGGCCAATCGCCAGACCCGCGAGCACCGTGTCCGCTTCCGCGTCGACATCGTTCGCGCACAGCGAAGCGGCGATTTCCCGATACACGATCTCGTCGCCCATCATGAATTCCCAGGGCGCCTGCTTCCCCGTATTCGCCCGCCGATACCCCGTGCAGCGATGCGCGGCGAGTTCATCGACCGTGCGCGGCGCGCCATGCCGTTCGATATAGGCCGGCGACGCGCACACGATCAGCTGAATGGGCACCAGCCGCCGCGCAATCGCACCGCCGGCCGGCGGCGAGCCGCCACGCAAACCGACATCCGCGCGTTCCTCGACAAGGTCGGTGAAATGGTCGTCGAACCGGACGTCGAGTTGCACATCCGGATAAAGCGTCGCGAATTCGAGCACCGAGGGCCATAGCGCGCGGCTCAGCGCCTTCGGCGCGCTGACGCGCAACGGCCCGGCAATCTCTTCCTTGGCGCGGCGCGCATCGGCGAGTGCGGTCGAGAGCACCGCAAGCGCCGGCTCGACGCTCTGCAACAGCCGCTGCCCCTCTTCCGTCAGGCTCAGCTTGCGCGTCGTGCGATGAAACAGCCGCACGCCAAGCGACTTTTCCAGCTGCATCACCGCGTGACTCGCCGCTTGCGGCGAGATCCCCTGATCGACGGCCGCCCGCCGCAGGTTGCCCAGCGTCGCGGTGCGCACGAAGATCGAAATCGCGCGGACTTCGTTCATCGCCAGACTCCCGATTCGCAAATAAAAGTTGATTATCAGTCTAACGTTGCCTCACTAGTTTGAGCGAATCCGTCGGCATAAGCTTCGTTTCACCCTCACCACCGAAACAACGGAGCACATCATGAGCAACGTCAACACCTCGCAATACAAGCGCGTCTGGTTCATCACCGGCGCCTCGCGCGGACTGGGCGCGCTGATCGCGCAAGCCGCCCTCGACGCCGGTCATGCCGTCGTCGCCACCGGCCGCAACAGCGCGGCCATCGCCGAACGTCTCGGCGAATCGCCCGCGCTGCTGCCGGTCGCGCTGGACGTCACCGACGAAGGCCAGGCGAAAGCCGCCGTTGAAGAAGCCATCGGCAGGTTCGGCCGCATCGACGTGCTGGTCAACAACGCCGGCTTCGGCTTGCTCGCGGCCATCGAGGAATCCAGCGATGCCGACGTCCGCCGCATGTTCGACACCAACGTCTTCGGCCTGCTCAACGTGACGCGCGCCGTGCTGCCCGTCATGCGCCGCCAGCGCGCGGGACACGTGATGAACATGTCCTCGGTGGGCGGCTACCGTTCGGCCGCGGGGTTCGGCGTGTATTGCTCGACGAAATTCGCCGTCGAGGGCATCACCGAGGCGCTGCACGCCGAATTGCAGCCGCTCGGCGTGCATGCAACCGTCGTCGAGCCGGGCTATTTCCGGACGGACTTCCTGGATGCGTCGTCGCTGACGGTCGGCCACGAGGTCATCGACGACTACGACGCGACCTCGGGCCAGATCCGCCGTCTGGCCGTCGAGATGAATCACAACCAGCCTGGCGATCCGCAGAAGCTCGCCGCTGCGCTCGTCACGCTCGCCGATGCGCCCAACCCGCCGCTGCGCCTCGCGCTCGGCACGGACACGCTGAAGGTGATCGCGGAGAAGAACGCATACGTCACCGCCGAGACCGCGGCGTGGCAGACGCTCTCGAGCTCCACCGACTTCGCTGTTTGAGCCCTTTGTTTCATCCCCAAGTCAGCGCGCCCCTGCTTTCGTCCACCTACGAAAGTAGGGTATGCGCGTCCAACCACTCCATGCACCATGAGGACTTATTAAAAGCCCATAGAAAAAGCGGCATGAACCGCAAAAAACAGAGACTGACCGACGCCCGCCGCCTCGCCCTTACAGATGCCGATCTGGCGCATCTGCGGCTGGCGATCGAGTCGTCCGCGCGGGATGACAACCCCGCGCTGCCGCCTGCCTATTGGCGGCAGCGTCTGAAAAAGCTTCGCAGCGCCGGGGAGTTGCTGCCGAAGCAGTTGCAACAGGTCGAGGAATTGCTGGAGCGGCTTGGCGCCGACGATCCCGCTTCCAAACCCTAGAACGATTCCGGCGCGAGGCCCGGTCCGGGAAAGCGTCGATCGGGGCTGATAAAATCGGCGTACGTTTTCCACAGGTAGGAAGTAATGGGCTTCGAACAACTCGCAGGACTGAAAAAACAACTCGCGCAGCAGGCCAGGCAAGCCGAGCAGGACAAAGGCAAGGACAAGGCCGCCAAGGCGAAGAAGCCGCCTCGCGCGCGGCGGGCGCCTGCGCCCACGCCTCCGCCTCCGCCGGCTGCGCCCGCGAAGCCCGTGGATCCGGTCGTGCACACCATCGGCAAGCTGCAAAAGCGCTTCCCGCTGGCCTTCCCGAAGAATCCCGCGCCGAAGAAGCCGCTCAAGGTCGGCATCTTCGAAGATCTGATGAAACACGCCGAAGAGCTGCAGCTGAGCGAACGCGAGCTGCGCGCTGCCATCAAGGTGTGGTGCCGGGGCAATCGCTACTGGACGAGCCTCGCGGAAGGCGCGCCGCGCGTCGATCTGACCGGCGCCGCGGCGGGCGAAGTGACCTCGGCGGATGCGGCGCGCGCGGTTTATCTGGAGAACAATCGCCAGGCGCGCAGCACCACGGCGACGAAATCGGCGAAGGCGGCAGAAGCGCCGAAAGCTACGGAAGCAACGGAAGCGCCGGCAGCAACGGAAGCCGCGGAAACCCCGGAAGCCGACGCCAAGCCCAGCGCCTGATCCAGCGGCGCAGCGGCTGCGCTTGCCGCCTGCGCCGCCGCACAATTCATTCTTGCCTCTGCCGCATTTGACTTCGTTTTAGATGATCCCTATCATCTAAAACATGCAGTCACGGAGCGGCACGCCATGCGTAAATCCAACGCCGAAACAGCCGAAACGCGTCAGCGCATCGTCGATGTCGCCGCACGCGCGTTCAGATCGAAGGGCATTCAGGCAACGGGTGTTGCCGACATCATGTCGGCCGCCGGCTTGTCGCACGGCGGGTTCTACCGGCATTTCGACTCCAAGGACCAACTCGTCGCCGAGGCCTGTGAAGCCGGCATCGGCGACGTCATCGGCACGCTGGATGCAGCCGCCGGCGCACTGACAGGCAAGGAAGCCTTCCAGGCGATCGTTGCGGCCTATGTGTCGGAGCGACACCGCGATGCGCCCGAGCACGGCTGTCCGCTCGCCGGCATGGGCAGCGAACTGGCGCACGCGGACGACGACACCCGCGCCGCCGCCGCGCACGGCTTCGACCAGCTCGTCGATGTGATGGCGCAACACATTCGCCGCCGGCATCGCGGGGCGGCGCGATCCGAAGCCGTGTTCGCCCTCTCGGCCATGATCGGCGCCGTCACCATGGCGCGCATCATCGGCGACCCGGAAGCCTCCGCAGCCGTCCTGCACGACGTACAACGACATCTCGAAGCGCTGTAACCCGTGGGCCCGTCTGTCGGGCCTTTCATTACGCCTCAAAAGTGCATATACACTTCAACCCCGGAGAACGCATCATGCAACGACGCACCTATCTCATCACCGGCGCCACGGGCAAGACCGGCGTCCATACCATCCGTCAGCTTCTGGATCAGGGTCACGCGGTGCGTGCCTTCGTGCATCGGCAGGACGAGCGCAGTGACGCATTGCGCGAAGCCGGCGCGGAGATTGTGGAAGGCGATCTGCTCGAACACGACGACGTGATCCGCGCGATGCAGGGCGTCGATGGCGCGTATCTGTGCTATCCGGTGCGCGCCGGTTATATCCAGGCTGCCGCCTACTTCGCCGATGCGGCGCGACGCGCGAATGTCGGCGTGGTCGTGGAGATGTCGCAGATTTCGGCGCGGGAAGATTCGCAGAGCCACGCGGCGCGCGACCACTGGATCGCGGAACGGGTGCTGGACTGGTCGGGCGTGCCTGTCGTGCACATTCGTCCGACCTTCTTCTCCGAATGGCTGGTGTTCCCGTGGGTGCGCGACCAGATCGTGCGCGACGGCGTCATCACGCTGCCGTACGGCCAAGGCCGTCACGCGCCGATTGCCGCCGAAGACCAGGCGCGGTTGATCGCCGCCGTGCTGACGCAGCCTGAAGGGCATATCGGCAAGACGTACACCTTGTGCGGGCCGGTGGAGATGAGTCAGCAGCAGATCGCCGATGAAATCGGCGCGACGCTCGGCCGCACGGTCAAGTACCAGCCTTCGTCGCTCGACGAGTATCGCAAACACCTCGAGCACTACAAGCTGCCGGAATTCCTGATCCAGCATTTCGTGGCGATTGCCGTCGATTATCAGAATGGCATCTTCGCGGGCGCGGACGGCGTCATTGGCGAGATCACCGGGCGGGCGCCGCAAACCGTGCGCGAGTTTGTCGAAGCGAATCGCGCGGCGTTCGAGTGACGCAAAGGCATACGGCGGCTTACAGCGTCGCTGTCACGCCGCCGTCCACGTAGAGCACGTGGCCATTTACGAAGCGCGACGCGTCGCTGGCCAGGAACACGGCCGCGCCGACCAGATCCTCCACCTCGCCCCACCGACGCGACGGCGTACGCCCGATCAGCCACGCGCTGAACGCTTCGTCGTTGACGAGCGCTTCGGTCAGTTCGGTCTTGATATAACCCGGCCCGAGTCCGTTGACCTGGATGCCGTGCGGACCCCAGTCGATCGCCATGCCTTTGGTGAGCATCTTCACCGCGCCCTTCGTGGCGGTATAGGCGGCGATGTTCGGCCGTCCGAGTTCGCTCTGCACCGAGCAGACATTGACGATCTTGCCCGCACCGCGTCCGATCATGAAGCGCGCGACGGCCTGCCCGACGAGGAACACGCTGTCGACGTTGGTCTGCATCAGCGTGCGCCATTGCTCGTGCGAGAACGTTTCCAGCGGCGCGCGGCGCTGCATGCCCGCGTTGTTGACGAGAATGTCGATCGGACCGCTATCGGCCTCGATGCGCGCAATCGCTTCAGTCACGTGCTCCGGCGAGGTCGCGTCGAACCGCGCAGCCTGCGCCGCGATGCCTTCGGCGCGGAGCTGACTGAGCGCGTCGTCGAGGCGTGCCTGATCGCGGCCATTGAGCACGACCTGCGCCCCCGCGCCGCCGAGACCGCGCGCCAGCGCGAAGCCGATGCCCGTACTGGAGCCGGTGATCAACGCGCGGCGTCCGGTGAGATCGAAGAGATTGGAAATGCGGTTCAAGAGGGCCTCCTTGTCAATCGCGCGACGGCGTGCGGCGCTTCAACAGATAAGTGTCCATGATCCAGCCGTGCTGCGCGCGGGCTTCGGCGCGCACCCGCTCGATCTCGTCCATCACGTCGCGCAGCGGGCCGGAGATGAGAATCTCGTCGTCCGTGCCGACATAGGCGCCCCAGAAAATGTCGAGATCCTCGTGCGCCAGTTGCCGGAACGCGTTCTGCGCATCGAGCATCACCACGGCGCTATCGGCGCGCTCGGGAAAGCCTTCGGCGATGCCTCGGCCATTGGTGATCTCGACCGCGCGGCCAATCGCATTGAGCGCCACGCGATGCTTCGCCGCCAGCGCCTGCACGCTGCTGATGCCTGGAATCACCTCATACTCGAACGCCAGCCGCCCGCTCGCAACGATGGCTTCGACGATACGCATCGTGCTGTCATACAGCGAGGGATCGCCCCAGACGAGAAACGCGCCGCATTCGCCATCGCGCAATTCCTCGCCGATCAGCCGCTCGAACACGGCCTGCTTGTCACGATTCAGGATATCGACGGCATCGGTATAGCTCGCGGTATCGCGCCGTCGCTCGGGATTGGTCGCCTCGACGATCCGGTAATCGCGCTCCTTCACATAGCGCTCGATGATCTCGCGGCGCAGCGCGATGAGTTTCGCCTTCGCTTCGCCCTTGTCCATCACGAAGAACACGTCCGCCTGGTTGAGCGCGTTGATGGCCTGAACCGTGATGTATTCCGGGTCGCCCGCCCCGATGCCGATGATGAGGATTCGCTTCACTCCATGCTCCCACTTTCCGACCGTGAGCACGGAGTGTAACGGCATTCATCGCGATGTCCTGCTGCTCAAGTCAGTACACGTCGCGCAGATAACGCCTGTCGCGCGCGAGCGAGGACACATACTCCGCCGCCCGCTCGTCCGTGAGTCCGCCGTGCCGCGCGACGATCTCGCGCAACGCGGCATCGACGTCCTTCGCCATGCGGCTCGCGTCGCCGCAGACGTAGAAGTTCGCGCCGTCCTGCAGCCACGACCAGAGCTCGGCGCCTTGCTCGCGCATGCGGTCCTGCACGTAGATCTTGTCGCCCTGGTCGCGCGAGAACGCCGTGTCGAAACGGTTCAGCAGGCCCGACCGGCTCATGCCTTCGAGTTCCTCGCGATAGTAGAAGTCGGTGGCCGCATGCTGCTCGCCGAAAAACAGCCAGTTGCGCCCCGTGTCGCCGCGCGCGTGACGCTCGTGCAGGAAGCCGCGAAACGGCGCGACGCCGGTGCCGGGACCGACCATGATCATCGGCGTGTCGCCCTGACGCGGCGGACGGAAATGCGCGCTCTTCTGTACGAACAGCGGCACGTCGGCGTCGTGGGCGCGATCGGCGAGGAAAGTGGATGACACGCCCTTGCGCTTGCGACGGCCATTGTCATAGCGCACCGCCGACACGGTCAGATGCACCTCGCCCGCATGCGCTTTCGGGCTCGACGAAATCGAGTACAGACGCGGCTGCATGCGCTTGAGCACGCCGAGCAATTCATCCGCCGACAGCGAAGCAGGATGCTCGTGCAGCACATCGGCGAGTTGCTGGCCCCACAGCCAGGACTTGAGTTCGTTCTTGCGTTCGTCGCCGAGCAGTTGCCGCAGCGCGGGGCCGGGCGTGCGCGCCGCGATCAGCTTCAGCGCCTCCGGACTCGGGCGGGCGATCTCGTAGTGCGTGGCCAGTGCATCGGCGAGCCGCATTTCGCCTGAGCCCGCGACGTGCACGGGCGCATCGGCGTGGAGCTTCGTCAGGCCAAGCACTTCGCCGACGAGTTCGGGACAGTTGGTCGGCCATACGCCCAGCGCGTCGCCGGCTTCGTAGTCGAGGCCGGAGCCTGCCGTCGAGAACGCGAAGGAGCGCGTGTCCTTGGCCGCGCCCGGATGGTTCAGGCGCACGTTGCGCAGCAGCCGCGACGGCGCCGGACGCGCCTTGCTCGCGACGCCCGGTCCCAGCACGTCGGGAATCGCGCCCTGTGCGGGCACCGCGTGCAGCGCCGCGTCGTCGTCCTTGATGCGGGCGATGATCCGCGCGAGCCAGCCATCGGCGGTTGCCTGGAAGTCCGTGTCGCAATCGGTTCGCGCCAGCAGGCGCTCGCCGCCCAGTTCCGCGAGACGCGCATCGAGATTGCGGCCGTGGCCGCAGAACGCGTCATAGCTCGTATCGCCGAAAGCCAGCACCGCGTAATGCAGTGATTCGAGGCGCGGGGCATCGGCGGCCTTGAGCGCGGACCAGAAATCCTGACCGTTGTCGGGTGCATCGCCATCGCCGAACGTGCTGGTCATCAGCAGCACATAGTGCGACTTGGCGAGACTCGCGACGGCGCAGTCGGACATGCAGGCGGTGCGGATCTCGAAGCCGGATTCCATCAATTGCGTAGCGTAGGACTCGACCAGCGATTCGACATTGCCCGTCTGCGACGCCCACAGCAACGCGACCTTGGGCCGCGTATGCGCGATCTGCACTTCAGGCTCGGGCGCGTCGGTGTGGCTTACCAAGGGCGGCGCTTCGCCACGGCTGAACAATCCGGCAAGCAGTCCATCGACCCAGACGCGCGTCGCGGCGCTGAACGGCGCGTTGGCGGGCAACACGGGCACGCCGCGCGCTTCACTTCCGCCTGAACGCAATCCGCTGACGAAGCCCGCCAGATACAGCCGGTCGGTATCGCTCAACGCGGGCGCGGCGACTTCGCCGAGTCCGAGAAGCGAGGAAAGGGCGTCGAGGCGGGACATGGCGGTTTCCTGCTGCGGGGTTTGGGAATTGAAGTCGGCTTCTGCTTCGACGCGGCTCAGCGCCACGGCGCAGAACTTGAGTTCCGGTTGCTGCGAGAGCGGATCGACGGCGTCGCTCGTGACCGCGTTGATGCACAGGTCGTCGCCGAACATGTCGTTCCAGTGCATCGGCGCGAAGCAGTTGCCGGGACGCACGCGCTCGGTCACGACGGCGGGCAGCACCGCACGGCCACGCCGCGAGCGGATCTCGACGCGATCCTTCTGCGTCACGCCGAGCGCCGCCGCATCGTCCGGATGCAGTTCGACGAACGGTGCCGGGTTCAGCTTGTTCAGCATCGCGACCTTGCCGGTCTTGGTCATCGTGTGCCATTGATGCTGCAGGCGGCCCGTATTGAGCACGACCGGAAAGTCCGCGTCCGGCAGTTCCTTCGGATCGACATGCGGACGCGCGAAGAACACGCCCTTGCCGTGCGGCGTCGCGAATCTGAGGCGCGAGGCATCGGCGGTGAGATAACGGATCGGATTGCGCTCGCGCCCGCTCTCCGGCGCACAAGGCCATTGCAACGGCGTCTCGCGCAGCCGCGCGTGGCTGGCGCCGCGCAGGTCATAACCGGTCTGCGGATTGGCGAAGCGCGTGATTTCATCGAAGACTTCGGCGGCGCTCGCATAGCTGAAGGCGTCGGCGAAGCCCATCGCGCACGCGACACGCGCAATGATCTGCCAGTCCGGCAGCGCGTCGCCCGGCGGCTCGACAGCCTTCTGCGTGAGCGTCATGTTGCGCTCTGAGTTGATCATCACGCCTTCCGCCTCGGCCCACAGTGCGCCGGGCAGGAGGACGTCGGCGTAACGGTTGGTCTCGGTGTCGAGGAAGGCGTCCTGCGTGATGACGAGCTCCGCCGCCTGCAAGCCTTCCACGACCGTCGCGCGGTTCGCGACGCTCGCCACCGGATTCGTGCAGATGATCCAGCACGCCTTGATGTCGCCGGTCTTCATGCGCGCGAACATGTCGATGGTGCCGCCGCCCACCTCGGTGCGCAGCGTGCCCGGCGGCAGCTTCCACACGTCTTCGACGAACGCGCGGTCTGCCTCCGCCAGCACCGAACGCTGGCCGGGCAAGCCGGGGCCCATGTAGCCCATCTCGCGCCCGCCCATTGCGTTGGGTTGCCCGGTCAGCGAGAACGGGCCGCTGCCTGGCCGGCAGATCTTGCCCGTCGCGAGATGCAGGTTGCAGATGGCGTTCGTGTTCCAGGTGCCGTGCGTGCTCTGGTTGAGGCCCATGGTCCAGCAGCTCATCCATTCGGGCGCTTCGCCGATCCACTGCGCCGCCTGACGCAGATCGCTTTCCGCGATGCCGGTCAGCGCGGCGACTTTTTCCGGCGTGTAATCGGCGAGGAACGCGGGCATCTCGTCCCAGCCCTGCGTGTGTGCGGCGATGAACGCGGCGTCCGTGTGACCGTTCGCGTGCAGCAGATACAGCAGGCCGTTGAGCAGCGCCAGATCGGTGCCGGGGCGGATCTGCATGAAGAGATCGGCTTTGTCGGCGGTGGCGTTGCGGCGCGGATCGACGACGATCAGCTTCGCGCCCGCCTTCACGCGATCCATCATGCGCAGGAACAGGATCGGATGACAGTCGGCCATGTTCGCGCCGGTCACGAAGAACAGGTTCGCGCGGTCGAAGTCCTCGTAGGAGCCGGGCGGACCGTCCGCGCCCAGCGACAGCTTGTAGCCGCTCCCCGCGCTCGCCATGCACAGCCGCGAATTCGACTCGATGTTGTTCGTGCCGATGAAGCCCTTCGCGAGCTTGTTGACCAGATACTGCGCCTCGATCGACATCTGGCCGGAGACGTAGAACGACAGCGCATCGGGACCGTGCGTGTCGAGGATCGCGCGCAGGCGGCGGGCGGTGTCGTCGAGTGCGCGTTCGAGCGGCATCGGCGTGGGATCGGCATGGCGCGCGTGCCGCACGAAGGCCTTCTCCAGCCGGCCCGACTTGCGCAGCGCTACGTGCGCCGACGAACCCTTGGTGCAAAGCCGCCCGTAGTTGCTCGGATGATCCTTGTTGCCGGAAATCTTGATGACCTGCTCGTTCTCGACGTGCAGCGTCATCCCGCAGCCCACGCCGCAGTAAGGACACACCGTATCGACCGTTCTTGCCGTCATCGTTCGGGTCTTCAAAAACAAAAAGGCGTCCTCCGGAAGCTGTCGGAGACAGAATCCGTGGACGCCGTTGTCGGGGTCGCGCAGCGCGCGAGCGGTCAAGCCATCGAGCCCCGGCTCGCCATTGAACCGGAGGCTTCTTTCAAGGCAACTTCCGGGCCATGCGGGCCTGACGTGCCGGGAGCGTTGTGTGGCGGGGCTTTGAGGGGTTTTTGCGGACATGACCGCAAGGCGCGGCATGGTGCAACGCAGCACCATCGGCGTGCATCGACCCTGCACCGTGCCCTCCGATAGTTCCGGTTAGCATGAGCCAGCACTCACCCTCAACCCAGCCGGAGCGAAGCATGGCCTACCGCACCTATCACAAGCGCACGATCGGCGACCGCGAACTGCATCCCGAAACCCAGATGATGTCGTACGGCTACGATCCGTTCTTGTCGGAAGGATCGGTCAAGCCGCCCGTGTTCCTGACCTCGACCTTCGCGTTCCGCACGGCCGAGGACGGCGCCGAGTTCTTCGACATGGTCGCGGGCCGCAAGCCGCTGCCCGAAGGCGAAAGCGCCGGGCTGGTCTACAGCCGCTTCAATCATCCGAATCTGGAGATCATCGAGGACCGTCTCGCCCTGCTTGACGGTTCCGAGGCCGCGCTCGCGACCTCGAGCGGCATGGCGGCCATCGCGGCCGTCCTGCTGGCCTTCCTGCGTCCCGGCGACTGCGTGGTGCAGTCCGTGCCGCTGTATGGCGGCACGGAAACGCTGATGTCGAAGTTCCTGCCCGAATGGGGCGTGCGTTCGCATCCGATCGCGGACGGCCTCTCGCCCGATTCGCTGCGCGCGGCGCTGGACGCCGCTGCGCAAACCGGCAAGGTCGCGATGTGCTACGTCGAAACACCGGCCAATCCCACCGACGCGCTGTTCGACCTCGACGCGCTGCGCCGCGAACTCGACGGCTTCGCGGACCGTCACGGCTACCGTCCGCTTTCGGTGTGCGACAACACGCTGCTCGGGCCGCTGTTCCAGAAGCCGGCGCAGCATGGCGTCGATCTGTGCGTGTATTCGCTGACCAAGTACATCGGCGGACACAGCGATCTGGTGGCGGGCGGCATCACCGGTCCGGCGGGGCTCATCAAGACCTTGCGCGCGATCCGCGGCACGCTCGGCTCGCAACTCGACCCGCATTCGTGCTGGATGATTGCGCGTTCGATGGAAACGCTCGTGCTGCGCATGGAACGCGCCGCGCGCAGCGGCACGGCGGTCGCGCGCTGGCTCGCGGACAATCCGTTCAGGCCGGTGAAGGTGCTGCATCCGGAACTGATCGAAGACGCCGCGTATCAGGCCGTGTACCGGCGCCAGTGCAGCGGGCCCGGCTCGACCTTCGCGTTCGTGCTCGACGGCGGCCGCGAGCAGGCGTTCCGGCTCATCAACGGGCTGTCGCTGTTCCGGTCGGCGGTGAGTCTCGGCGGCACGGAATCGCTGGTCTGCCATCCGGCGTCCACGACGCATTCAGGCGTGCCGGCGGACGTGCGCGCGGCGGCGGGTGTGTCGGAAGGATTGATCCGGTTGTCGGTCGGGCTCGAACATCCCGACGATCTGATCGCGGACTTGTCGAACGCGTTGCAGCACTGCTGAAGGCAAGCAAAAGGGTCAGGCGGTCAGCTTGTTGCGCCCCGTCAGCTTTGCGCGATACAACGCGCCGTCGGCACGATGCAGCGCCGCCTGATAACCGGCCTCGCCGGCGACGATCTGCGAAACGCCGATGCTCGTCGTCCATTCCGGCATGCCTTGGGTGACCTTGCGGCACGCCTCGTGAATCTGGCTCGCGCAGGCCTGCGCATCCGGCGCGCGCGAGGCCGGCAGGATGGCGACGAACTCGTCGCCGCCCAGCCGCCCGAATGCGCCGCCCAGCGAAGCCACCTCGGCGCCCGCCAGCCGCGCGAGTTCGATCAGCACGGTATCGCCGGCAAGATGCCCGTGGCGGTCGTTGATCTGCTTGAAGTGATCCAGGTCGATGGCGAGCACCGTCGCGCCCGCCGACGCCAGCCGCCCTGCCTGCCGGTCGAAACCCGCGCGGTTCCAGGCGCCCGTCAGCGGATCGCGCAGCGCGGCGTCGCGCAGCCGCTGCTGCGCGCGTTCGGCGGGGATCGCGAGCAGTCCGAGATTGAGCACGCCGAGCAACAGCTGGTCGGAGAGCATCGGGATCAGCGCGAGATAGTTGATGCGCGGGGTCATCGAAAAAATTGCCGCGAGCACGACCGCATAGCCCGGCAGATAACCCAGGATGGCCAGCCCCGCGATGCGCCGCGCGCGGCTTGTCTCACGCCGTCCGCTTGCGAACAGGATGCCGCCCGCCAGACCCGCCGAAACGGCAATGGCGACCGTGTCGCCCGCCTGCGTCCATGCGCTGGTATCGGGGCCATGTCCGGCGATGAGCGCCGGCAGCATGTGGACCACGACGCAGCCCGCGACCGGCGCGAGCATCCAGAGACGAAACGGCGGCTTGCCGTCGAAGGCGCGCAGGCCCGAGAGGATCAGCATGTTGGTCGCGGCGAGCGCGCCCATCAGCAGGCTGGTGACGAACGGCTGGCCACGCGCGGCCTCGAAGCCGATCAGCGAGGCCGCGTACAGGAACGCGCTCGACGACCAGTGCGCGAAGTAAGCTTCGCGGCGGCCGCCAAAACGGAACAGGGAGAAGACCAGCCCGAACGCGATGCTCGTGAGCACGCTGCACAGGCGGAGTGTTTCGGTATCGGGTGTGTGGAACATGGGGAAGCCCGCTATGCGCGTGCGGGAAACTCGACCGTCGGCGACGGCGTGCCGCTTCGTCACGACGCCAACGCGTCGGGAATCGCGGCATACAGGCGCATCTGCAATTAACGGCCGCTATCATACCTGCGCGCCCTTGCCAGCGGCGAAGATGGCCAGTGCGGCGGCATGCACCTTGCTCGCGCATTGGAGGTTGCCGCATACAGCGGTCACGACCCAAGGAGCCGCAATGAAACTCTATCTCGCGCCCGGCGCGTGCAGTCTCGCCGATCACATCGCACTGCACGAAGCGGGCATCGACTTCGACCGTGTGAAGGTCGATCTCAAGACCAAGAAGACCGAAGACGGCCAGTCCTTCGACGACATCAATCCCAAGAGCTACGTGCCCGTCCTCGAATTCGACGATGGCCGGCGTCTCACCGAGAACATCGCCATTCTTGCGTGGGTGGCGCAGCGCGCGCCGCAACTCGCGCCGTCGGGTGAGGACGGTCAATTGCGTCTGCTGGAAACGCTCGCGTTCATCTCCACCGAGATTCACAAGCAGTTTGGCCGCGTGTTCAAGGCGTCGTCGGATGCGGAGGCGGCGGCGGGACGCGAGAAGATCGGCCAGCGCTTCGAACTCGTCGCGAAGATGATGAAGGGTGACTACCTGTTCGGCGATCAGGCGAGCGTCGCGGATGCTTATCTTTTCACCATGCTGACATGGGCGAAGAAAGTGGGCATCGATGCACCCGCGCCGTTGCAAGCCTTCTATGAGCGCATGCGCCAACGCCCGGCTGTGAAGCTGGCATTCGAGCATGAAGGTCTCGAATAAGCGAAGCGGAACGCGGCTTGCGCGTGGATGGGGACCGCGCCTCGCCCATCGGCGGGCGTCCCGATCCAACGGAGACCAGTCATGCACGCAAGCAGAACACTCGCGCTGTCCCTTCTGATGCTGGGTCTTGCAGGCACAGCCTGCGCCGCCGACCAGACCCAGCCCGGCGCGAGTCACGGACCATCGAACGGACAAAGCGCCGCAAGCAAGCATCCGAGCGCGCCTGCGGACGATGCGGTGGGTGCTGGCCAGACGGGCATCGGCGGGACGGCCAACGGTACGAACGCCGCCGGCAAGGGCACGACGCCAGGCTCCGGCGGCATGCAGCCGCGTCTGAACGGCGGCAATGCAAACGGCTCCGGCGGCTCGACCAGCCCGGCGACCGGCAACGCCGGCGCGCAAGGCATGTAGGGCGGCAGCGCTTCAGGTGGAGTTCAGGTGGAGGTTTCGGGCGGGACGAACCAGGCATCGTCGGCGCGGAGTTCGAGGGAACACGCGCCGGGTTCCGTTTGCCCACTGCCGGAGCGCGAGAAGGCCTGTCGCAAGCCCTCTGCCACGCGGCCCTGAATGATCTTGCGCCGGCCAATGTCCACTGACGAATAGCGCTCCAGCTGCGCCGTCGTGAAGCGGACCGATGCGCTGCAACGCGAATCGAGCGTCGTGTCACGACCGCTTTCGGTCACCCATGACACGTTGACGACGACTGAATGCTCTTCGTCGAGTGCGCTGACAGCGGGTGTCTTGCGCGATGCGAACGCGCCCGACATCGCAAGCTGAAGTTCTTCGATCAGTTGATCGTAGTCGGTGACTTTCATTGTTTCCCCCTGAAGATGTGTGAATCACGTACGGACAAATGAGCAAGCGGCGAGCCTGTCACGCAGGCGTACGCGGGTCCGGCAATTGCTCTAAAGGATTGATTGCCGGCAACCCAGGAGGCCGCCATGCAGACCCCTTCCAGACCCGAACATGTGAGCGCGGACGAAATGGACGAGCCCAGCGGCACGCCCGCTCAGCAACGTGATCTCGATGCCCGCGAAAAAAGCGGCCATGATGATTCGGAAAACGCGTTGCCCTCATCGCAGGAAAAGAACGCCGTCCCGCCCGATTCAACCCGTTGAACCTTGCACGAAGCTGAATGATGATCGCGTGGCAAGCCTTGCTCGCCGCTGCGCTGATGGGCGCTTTCGTGTGCTATGCGCACTATGAAATCCCGCACTTCACGAGCGGCACTGGCAAACGCCGGATCGCGCATCTTGTGCTGATCGTCGTGGGCATTGCGTTTGGTGCGATGGGCGCGTCAACGCTCGAATTGCCGCTGTCGCGCTGGCTGGTCTTCGTGCTGGGCTTCGGCATCGTGCATGTGCCCGCCGCCGCCATTCTCGCGATCAAACGACGGCGCGGCGCCGGGATGTCATGACAGCACGCTCAACCGCAATCCTCGAGGGAACGCATCATGTCCACCGAAAGCACTATGCGCAACGGCCACACAATCGACATCGACATCGATCGTGATCCGACCGGGCAATACACCTGGTCCTACACGATCGACGCCGACGGCTACACCGAGATGCGCGACCGTCCCGTCGAGACCGCGGAAGCCGCGTTGCATGCAGCCAGGGAGCACGCCAACGCGAAGGCGGACATGCTGCCGGCTGCATAGCCGACCGTTATCTCGAACGCTCTGGCGATCGGATGTCGGAACGGACATGTGTCATGGAGCCATTCGACATCACGGCAGCAGCGTCGACGAGTCGATGTCGTTCAGCTTGACCAGTTCATCGCGACGCGTGTCGCATGCTCCGCGCACGTCCCGGCTGAACCCTATCCATATCGCGAACGCCGCCAGCGAGAAGCTGCCAAGCACGAGAAACGCCACCGAATAGCCATACTGATGCGCGAGCTAGCCGCCGAGCAGCGGACTCAGGCACGCGCCGCCCGCCTGCACCCCTTGCACCGCGCCCTGTCCGAGGTTCACGCGTCCCGTGCCATGCAACAGATGCACGATCAGCGACGGCACCGCGACGCTTTGCAGACCCGCGCCGATTCCATCGAAGACCTGCACCGGCAGGAGGCCCCACAACGGGGGCATCCACGCGGCTGTCATCGCGCGCAACGGCAGCGTCGCGAGCGTGACGAACAGGATCCACCAGAAGCCCCAGCGGCGCGTCAGGCGGCTTGCATAGGCGGCCGCCGCAAGCATCACCACCTGCGAGATCACGATGTTCGCCGCCGTCACCTGACTCGGGTCCGCCACATGCGCCGAGGCCGCCGCGAGACTGTAGAGCGGCAGCATCGCCGAATTGCCGAGGTTGAAGCACGCGAGCGCGATGGCCAGCACCAGCAGCGGACGATTGCGCCACAGCACGGAGAAGCCTTTCGCGCGGATGTCGGAGGCATCGTCGTCATCATGGCGGGCGAGGCCGCGCGCGAAATGCGGGTGCACCGAGCGCCCCGGAATCCAGAACGCGGTGACGATGCACGCCACGCCGAACCCCGCGCTCATCCCGAAGATCCACGGCATGCCCAGCGTCGCGCCGAGCCAGCCCGAGAGCAGCGCCGCCGCGATGTTGCCCGCATGATTCGCGACCTGATTGCGGCCGAACTGGCGATCGAAGTTCTGCCGTCCCACCATGCCGAGCGTGATTCCCACCAGCGCCGGGCCCATGGCCGCGCCGCCGATCGCCGTCGCGATTTGCGAAAGCGTGACGGGCCAGAAGCCCTGCCATATCCAGATAATGAGCGCCGCGACGATGCTGAGACCGCTTGCGAGCGCGACGATCATGCGCCGGTAGGTGCTGGCATCGACCAGCGCGCCCGCCGGCGCCGTGACCAGCATGCCGACGATGCCGCCAATCGTCAGCACCGAACCGATCCGGTCGGGCGTCCAGCCGTGCGCCTGCAGAAAGATGCCGAGAAACGGCCCGACGCCCGCCTGCACGTCCGCCGCGAAGAAACTCAGCGCAAGTAGCGGAACGGTCGGTTTCACCTCGTGCACGCGGCTTTTCTTCACAGCGCAACCTGCACGCCGAGTTCAACCACATCCTCGCTCTTGAGGCCGTAGTATTCGGCGCTCGATGCGGAATGCGCCGACATCGCGCCGAACAGCCGCTCACGCCAGCGCGCCATCTGGCCGTGCGAGCAGCCGGGCACGGCTTCGTCGCGCGGCAGGAAGAACGTGGTGTGCTTCGGATCGAAGCGCCAGTCGCCGAGTTGTCCTTCGAGCGACGCAAGCAGGCGCGGCAGATTGGGCCGCTCGGTGAAACCGTGCCGCGAGATGACTTCATGACAACCTGCCCCAAGATCGCGCACCTCGATGCGCGTCTCTTCATCGATCCGCGGCGCGGATTCCGAGCGGTTCGCGAACACGATCACCGTCCGGTGCAACACGCGGTTGTGGCGCAGGTTGCTCGCCAGCGCGGCAGGCGTTGCGCCGGGCATGCTGCCCGGATAGACGGCCGTGCCGGGCACGCGCGCGGGCGGCTCGGGGTCTTGACATGCATCGCGCAGGAAGTCCGCAAGGGGCGGGGTGTGTGAAGCATGCTGCACTTCGAGCACGCGCCCGCGATGCCACGTCGCCATCGCGACGAACAACACGATGCCCACCGCCACCGGAAACCAGCCGCCGTCCGGGAGCTTGTGGACGTTCGCTGCGACGAGCAGCGCATCAATCGCGAGCAATGGCGCGCTGATCGCAACGATGGCCATCCACGGCCAGCGCCACAGCTTGCGCGAGAGGCTCACCATCTGCATGGAGGTGACGAACATCGTGAGACCGACTGCGATGCCGTAAGCCGAAGTGAGCCGCGCCGAACTGCGGAAAGCCAGCACGAGGAACAGCACGGCGGCGAACAGCACGGCATTGACGGCGGGCACGTACACCTGCCCATGTTGCGACGATGAAGTCTCCACCACACGCAAACGCGGCAGGAAGCCGAGTTCGATGGCCTGGCTCGTCATCGAGAAGGCGCCTGATATGACGGCCTGCGACGCGATCACCGTGGCGAGCATCGCGATCACCACGGTCGGAATGAGCGCCCACGAAGGCGCAGCGAAGAAGAACGGTTGATCGGCCGCGCCGGGCTGATACAGGATGGCGGCGGCCTGCCCGAAGTAGCCGACGATGATCGCCGGGAACACGACGAACAGCCACGCGCGCCGGATCGCGCGCTTGCCGAAGTGGCCGATGTCGGCATAAAGCGCCTCGGCGCCCGTCAACGCGAGGATCACCGCGCCGAGCAAGGTGAACGCAAGCAGCGGACGCATGCGCACGAGGTCCCACGCAAACCACGGTGACAGTGCGCGCAGCACGTCGGGATGCTGCGCGATGCGATATACGCCGACCGCCGCAAGATAGACGAACCATACCGACATCACCGGCGCGAACCATTTCCCCACGGCGGCGGTGCCGCGATGCTGGAACGCGAACAGCGCGATCAGGATGAGCAGCGCGAGCGGCACGACGAACGGCTCGAAGGTTTCGCTTACCTGACGCAAGCCTTCCACGGCGGACAGGACGGACACGGCGGGTGTGATCATCGAATCGCCGTAGAACATGGCGGCGCCGAACAGGCCGGATGTCAACAGCAAACGCGGCACGTGGCGGCCTTCGCGCTCGTAGCCGGAGCGCACGAGCGCAGTCAGCGCGATGATGCCGCCCTCGCCTTCATTGTCGGCGCGCATCACATAGCAGACATACTTGCCCATCACGACGATCACGACGGCCCACACGATCATCGAGAGGATGCCCAGCACCACGCGCGGGTCCAGCGTGCCCGCTTCGCTCACGGCCTGTCGCAATGCATAGATCGGGCTCGTGCCGATATCGCCGAACACCACGCCGAGCGCGCCCGGCACGAGGACCTTCAACGACCGCTGCGACGAACCACGGTCGAGGCGCGTGGCGGCCTGCTCTCCGGCGTGATGCCTGCGGGCATCGTTCGATGTCGATGTCATGCGGCGTGTGCGCTCCGCTGATGCGTGTCGATCGCGTAGCAAGGCACGTTCCCCGTTGAGGGTTTAGTCAATCCGCGTAATCAAAGGTAAGCGTTGCTTACACATACTCACGTCATTCTAGTGAGTCTTTGCGTAAAGTCGCGGACATCGATTCGCAAGGCGCGGAATGTGCTGGATATGCGAAACAAACCGCTTGAGCGAATCGGCAGTTTGCAAACACGGAGAGGAAACCACATGAAAAAAGCTCGAATCGTTGCCGCGCTCGTATGCGCGAGCCTCGGACTCACGACCGGCGCGGCCTTCGCGCAACCCGCGCCCGGCGGTCCGGATCAACATCACGACATGCGTGGCGGCCCTGGTGGTCCCGGTGGTCCCGGCGCGCATCAGGCTCGCGGTCCGCAAGGCGGTCCGGATCATGGTCCCGGCATGAACGGTCATCAACCCGGCGGTCCCGCCGAGCACGCCAACCAGCCGCCGCCGCATTCGGAATGGCGCAAGGGCCAGCGTCTCTCGTCAGAGTATCGCGACCATGAGTACGTCGTCGACGACTGGCACGAACATGGGCTGCGTCAACCGCCGCGCGGGTATCAGTGGGTCGGCGTCGGCGCGGACTATCTGCTGGTCGCGGTGGCATCGGGCGTGATCGCCCAGGTCATGCTCTCGCAGTGAGCCGTGTTGCACGCGTCCGCGATCTTCGCGGACGCGTGCGATAAAAAGCCCGCCACAATGGGCGGGCAAGGATGCGCGCAACGAGAGGGACATTGCACGCCTTCAACACCGTGTGCCGCAATGCGTCAGGTTCGAGGTCGGGTGCCTGTGGCCGAGCGGCCGGTTCCTTCAGCGGTATCCACGACCGGCGCAAGCGGACTTGCAGCCTGTTCGAACACGATACCCATTGCGATGTACTCGGTTTCCGTTGAACCACAGGCTGGACAGATGCCATTGTTCAACGTGTCGTCGGAATAGATGAGCTTGTTGCACGCAGCGCAGCGGATCAGCATCTCGACCCCCAACGATTCCAGTTCAAGGCTACTTCGTTATACGCCATGGCGAAGCCGCTTCCAATTGTTCAATATGCTCGGGTTCCGTTCTTTCTCGACACGTGCCTGAGTTCAGCGCACGAGATTCCATTCGGATTCCGAAGCCCCGGCCGCGAGCGCCGCTTCGTTGAAGGCGGGGAGAACGGGTTCGTCGGGCCGTCCGTGCCAGCGCACATTGAATTTCTCTTCGATCAGACCGTCCGCTGCCTTCACTGATGCAGCCACGCTCGACAAGGTGCAACCCGACACCCTCAACGCTTCAGCAAGCGCTTCACGTGAAAAACTTCCGCGCTGATAGGTGATGTGCAGGTCGGCGTGATTCTCTCGAGAGATGCGTTCTTCGAGCGCCTTGAGAAACCACAGCACGATGATGCCGAGCACGAGACCGGTCACGCCGAATGCCAGCTGGCCGCCGCCGAACAGCAGACCAATCACGGTCACGAACCATAGCGTAGCCGCGGTCGTCACGCCCTTGACGAGCCCGTCCTTGCGCATGATCGCGCCTGCGCCGATGAACCCGACGCCGGAGAGAATCCCGAGCGGCAGGCGCATCAGGTCGAGCACCGCGAACGATTCCGGCGTCTTGCCGGCCTGAAGCAGGAGCGCGTTGACCTGCAGCATCGCGAGACAGGCGGCAAGACAGACGAGCAGCGTGGTGCGCAAGCCGGCCGCCTTGCCCGACTCACCGCGATTCAAGCCGATCAGGATGCCGGCGAGCACCGCGAGCGACAGGCGCACGCACACGTCGGTCCAGTGCATTGTCAGTGGCATGAGCGCCATATCGCCTGTTCCTTTAGATGGTTATTGGCAAGGCCTCCCGGCGAAAGAAGGCGCTGCGCGCCATTGATCTCGTGGTTGTCGAGCAATCGTCGAGCCCGTATGGGCGCGGACGCTGCACATCGCAGGCGTTCCGTGGTCTTTCCGCGATCGAACAAGCTGCCGGCCGAAGCGCCGTCGGCATGCGGCTTGCGCTGCACGGCTTGTCTGCGGTTCAGTATCCCGCGCTTGATTCACGAGTTTCCGGAGGGCTTCCCATGACCACCACCGTCGGCGATTTTCTGATCGACCGCCTGCATGCCTGGGGCGTGCGCCGTATTTATGGCTATCCCGGCGACGGCATCAACGGCGTGTTCGGCGCTCTCAATCGCTCGAAGGGCAAGATCGAATTCATCCAGGCGCGACATGAGGAAATGGCGGCCTTCATGGCGTCGGCGCATGCCAAGTTCACCGGCGAACTGGGCGTGTGCATCGCCACGTCAGGCCCGGGCGCGGCGCATCTCATCACCGGTCTTTACGATGCCCGCCTCGATCACATGCCCGTGCTCGCGATTGCCGGCCAACAGGCGCGCGCCGCGCTCGGCGGCCATTATCAGCAGGAAGTCGATCTCCCCGCGATGTTCAAGGACGTCGCCGGCGCATTCGTGCAGCAGGCAAGCGTTCCCTCGCAGATCCGGCACCTCGTGGATCGCGCGGTGCGCATCGCGCTTTCCGAGCGCAAGGTGACCGCGCTCATCCTGCCCAACGACCTTCAGGACCTCGACTACGAGCCGCCCGGCCGCAAGCACGGCACGCTGCATTCGGGCGTGGGCTATCGCGCGCCGAAGACCGTGCCCTATGACGAGGATTTGAAGCGCGCAGCCGACGTCCTCAACGCAGGCAGGAAGGTCGCAATCCTCGTCGGCGCGGGCGCGCTGAATGCCACCGACGAAGTCATCGCGGTGGCGGACAAGCTCGGCGCGGGCGTCGCAAAGGCCTTGCTCGGCAAGGCCGCGCTGCCCGATGACCTGCCCTTCGTGACGGGCTCCATCGGCCTGCTCGGTACCGAGCCGAGCTACAAGATGATGATGGAATGCGACACGCTGCTGATGATCGGTTCAGGCTTTCCGTATGCGGAGTTCCTGCCGAAGGAAGGCGCGGCGCGCGGCGTGCAGATCGACCTGAAGGCGGACATGCTGAGCATCCGCTATCCGATGGAAGTGAACCTCGTCGGCGACAGCGCCGAGACGCTGCGTGCTCTGCTTCCGCTGTTGGAGCAGAAAACCGAACGCGCTTGGCGCGAGGACATCGAAGGCTGGGTGGCGAGCTGGTGGAAGACGCTGGAGAAGCGCGCGATCGAACCGGCGCAGAGCGGCGTGAATCCGCAGCGCACCGTGTGGGAGCTGTCGCCGCGCGTGCCGGCGAACGCGATTGTCACCAGCGATTCAGGCTCGGTTGCGAACTGGTATGCGCGCGACCTGAAGGTAAAGCGCGGCATGCTGTGCTCGCTGTCGGGCGGACTCGCTTCGATGGGCGCGGCCGTGCCCTATGCGATCGCCGCGAAGTTCGCGTATCCGGAGCGGCCCGTGATCGCGCTCGTCGGCGACGGCGCGATGCAGATGAACAACATGGCCGAACTCATCACGGTGGCGAAGTACTGGAAGCAATGGCGCGATCCGCGCTGGATCTGCATGGTCCTCAACAACGAGGATCTGAACCAGGTGACGTGGGAACAGCGCGTGATGGAAGGCGATCCGAAGTTCGAGGCGTCGCAGGACATTCCTTCGGTGCCTTATCACAAGTTCGCGGAGCTGATCGGCCTGAAGGGCATCTATGTCGATGACGCCGAGCGCATGGCGGCCGTATGGGACGAAGCGTTGGCCGCGGATCGACCGGTGGTGATCGAGGTGAAGGCCGACCCGAACGTGCCGCCGCTGCCGCCGCACATCACGGTGCAGCAGGCGAAGGCGTTCGCGACCACGCTGATGAAGGGCGATCCGAGCCAGGCCAACGTGATCGTCGATACGGCGAAGCAGGTGCTTGGAGCGGTGTTGCCGGGGCATAAGGGCAAGTGATCCAAATGAGCGAATGCGGATCACATCATGAACACGCTCGACATCGACCATCTGCGTCCCACTCAGATGACACACGGCGAACGCCAGATCAGGCGGAAAGCTGAAGCTTATCGCGCGCTGCATGCCCGCGACCTGAAGATGGCGATTGCGGAGAAGCCCATCGTCATCGTGCTGGGTCCCGATGGCGAACCGTATGTGATCGACCATCATCATGTCGCGTGCGCGTTGTTGCGCATTGGCGTGCCGCGCGTGCCCTTCGTGCTGGTCAGGGACTTCTCTTCCTTGTCATCTGCCGAGTTCTGGCTGACGCTCGAAAGCCGCTCGTGGGTCTATCCCTACGATGCCGCGCGCCGCCGCGTCGCGTTCGCGGACATGCCGCGCCGTCTGAGCGAAGCACAGAACGATGAATTCCGCAGCCTCGCCGCCTTCGTGCGCGACGCGGGCGGCTACGACAAGAGCGATATCCCGCTCGCCGATTTTCGCTGGGCGGATTTCTTCCATGCGCACTTGCCCTCGCCGATCAACGACGCTGAATTCGATGCGTTGCTGCAACCCGCGCTCGCGTTGGCCCGCAGCCCGAAGGCTGCGGGCCTGCCCGGCTTCATTGAGGATGTGCGGCGATGAAGCTCTTGAACGCGGCATACTCCGGCTTCTGCGTCGTGCCGTCGTTGAGCATGACGCCGTAAGGCCCCTGACCCGTCGGCGGATCGTCATACAACTCGTACATCTGCAACGACTCGATATCGTATTGCGGCGCGATGGACAGCAGCGTGCCGAGCATGTCGCTGCCGAGGAAGGCCGCGGCCTGATCCGGCGTGCCGGGAAAGTCCGGGCGGATGCCGACCTCATTGATCCAGATCGGCTTGCCGAACGACTTGAGCGTGCCGATCACGTCGTAGCAACCGGAGCCGCCGCAGGCATGGCGCATGTCGCCCTGCTCCGAATACCAGTGCCATGCCGTGATGTCCCATGTCACGACCGGATGTCCGCCGGTGCCGTCGGGCTGCGTGCCGTTGGCGAGCATCTGGTCGAAGCCGTAGTGCATCCAGGTATTGCCGCCGATGATGATCTTGCCCGCCGGATCCACCGACTTGATGCCGGCGATCATCCCGCGAATGATGCCGCGCGCGATCTGGAAGCACGAGTTGTCGTAGTCGGTGCTATGCACGCCATCCACCCAGCCGACCAGACACTGCGGCGCCAGTTCGTTCGTCACTTCGTAGTACGCGTACTTCTGCACGCCGACGATCTGCTGCGCCAGCGTGTATGACTTCTGATAGGCGGTGTTCTCGTCGGTGAAGTCCTTCACCACTTGCAGCAGCACCGGATAGACCGTCACGCCGGAGGGTTGCATCATCTGCGCGACGCTCGCGAGCTTCACCGCATCGGCCTGGCTTGACACATCGTTGCGATACATCGAGACGTTGAGATCCTTGAGTTGCGCAAGCTGCTGTTGCGGGCTGGACGTGGCGTAGGCGCCGGCGGCGTTCACGTGGCCGTTCATGCCGTAAAAAATGCTTCCAGTGGGTGCGATCACGGCGGCGGGGGCGCTGGCCGGATCGCTGGCAGGTGCGGGGGATGACGCAGGCGTGGCGGAAGCCGTCTGCGTGCCCCCGTTGCTTCCTCCACCGCTGCCACACGCGGTCAGCATGACGCTCATCGCGGTGATGCAGGCGATGGATGCCGGCATGCGTTCAAATCGAACGCATCGGCGCAGCATTGGAATCGGAACGATAAAGGAACACAAGGCGGAAGAAGCGAGAGAAAACAGAAATGTCATGCGCATGGATAAAGGCGGGATTTCCTTGAAGGCGGTGAGTGAAAGCGCGTGACGCACGCCTGTTCGACTAAAGCAGAAAGGCGCTTGAGGCCCGTCGCGTCCGAACCCCGTACGCGAAAGAAGTTCAATGCTTCACACAAAAACCAGTGCCGCAGTAAGCCGATCGTTGGGATCACGGATTGCTTGGGTGGACCAACACAAGACCCATGTCGATTCTTGAGGGAGCTTGCTGCGGATGCCTGCCACGCACCTCGCGAACCATCGTGCCGGGCGGTCTCTTCGCAACACTCGCGCTGCGTCGGTTGCGCTGCTCGCGTTCGCCTGCCATGCACGCGCCCACGCCGATGCACCGCTGAACTATTTCCTTCACGCCGATGGCCCCGCCGCCGCACCCACTTTGCGTCTCGGCTGGGCGCTCGCTGCATTGGCAGTCGTCGTTGCCGTGATCGTCAGCGTGCTGTTGATCGGCGGCATCCTGCGCAAGCGTCCGCCGCCCACCGAACACGACGCGCGCCACGTGCAGGGAGAAGGCGGCGGGATGCAGTGGGTGTGGATCGGCACGGCGGTCTCGTCGATCGCGCTGTTCGCAGCGCTCGCCTATGTGCTGGTCACACTGGAATCGGTGGCATCGCCGCGCGAGACGCCTGCCCTGACGCTCTCGGTGACCGCCTATGACTGGTGGTGGAAGATCGACTACGCCGGCAACCCGGCAGTGACCACGGCCAACGAGATTCATATTCCTGTCGGCGAGCCGGTGAAGATCGAGTTGCGCAGCGCGGACGTCATTCACGCGTTCTGGGTGCCACGTCTTGCGGGCAAGACCCAGACGATCCCCGGCGTCGTCAACGAGCAATGGATCCAGGCCGACAAGCCGGGTGTGTATCGCGGTCAGTGTTCGCAATTCTGCGGGGCCCAGCATGCACACATGGCGTTCGAGGTAATCGCCGAGCCGCGCGCGCAATTCGATGCCTGGTACGCAAAGCAGGCGCTACCGCACGACGCGGCCCCCAACCCGAGCGCCGGAGCCAGACTGTTCGACGACAAATGCGCGGGCTGTCACGCCATACGCGGTTCCGACGCGAACGGCAAGCAAGCGCCCGATCTCACGCATTTGAACTCTCGCAGGCTGATCGCGGCCGGCCTGCTGCCGAACACGGCAGAGAACCAGCTCGACTGGATCCAGCATGCGCAGCGCATCAAGCCGGATTCGCTGATGCCCTCGATTGCCCTCACCCCGGCGGATGCCACTGCACTAGCCGCTTACCTTCGCACCTTGCAATGACCGAACCCGCCACCTCTCCTCCGCCGTTGCGACGCTCGCTCACGATAGGCCGCGTCGATCCCGGCAGCGCCGAAGAACACGCACTGCGCGCGCTGTGGGAAACACCGCCTGGCTGGCGCGGCTTCTTCTCGACGGTCGATCACAAGCGCATCGGCCTGCGCTATCTCATCACGGCATTCGCGTTCCTGCTGGCCGGCGGCGTGGAGGCGCTCGTGATGCGCGTGCAGCTCGCGCGACCCGACGCGACGCTGCTCACGCCCGAGCAATACAACCAGCTCTTCACGATGCACGGCGTCACGATGATCTTTCTCTACGCGCTGCCCGTGCTGTCCGGCTTCTCCAACTATCTATGGCCGCTGATCCTCGGCGCGCGCGACATGGCGTTTCCGCGCCTCAACGCGCTGTCCTACTGGATCTTCCTGTTCGCCGGACTGTTTCTCTACGCGAGCTTCCCGTTCGGCGAAGCGCCCAATGCGGGCTGGTTCAACTACGCGCCGCTGGCGGGACTCACCTACAACACCGGCCCCAACATCGATGTCTATGCGCTCGGCATGGTCCTGCTCGGCATCTCGACGACGGTCGGCTCGATGAACTTCATCGTCACGTTCCTGCGCATGCGTGCGCCGGGCATGTCCATCGACCGCGTGCCGGTGCTCGTGTGGGGCACGCTCACCGCATCGGCCGGCAATCTGCTTGCCGTGCCTTCGGTGAGTCTCGCGTTTTTCCTGCTGTGGCTGGACCGGCGTATCGGCACGCATTTCTTCGATGTGATGAACGGCGGCCGCGCGCTGCTCTGGCAGCATTTGTTCTGGATCTTCGCGCACCCGTGGGTCTACGCGGTCGTGCTGCCCGCCATGGGCATCGTCTCGGATGCACTGCCCGTGTTCTGCCGCCGCCCGCTGGTGGGCTATCTGCCCGTTGCGCTGTCGACGGTGGCCACCATGGTCGTCGGCTTCGTCGTCTGGATCCACCACATGTTCGCGACCGGCATTCCCGCGCTAGCGCTCTCGTTCTTCGGCGCGGCCAGCATGGTGATCGCGATTCCGAGCGCCGTCGCCACCTTCGCGTGGATCGCGACCATCTGGACCGGCCGGCCCGTGTTCCGCGTGCCGTTCCTGTATTTCGCGGGCTTCGTGTTCCTGTTCGTGATCGGCGGACTCTCGGGCGTGCTCACGGCCGCCGTGCCGCTCGACTGGCAACTCACCGACACGTACTTCGTCGTTGCGCATCTGCATTATGTGTTGCTGGGCATCAACGTGTTTCCGGTCATCGGCGGGATCTACTTCTGGTTTCCGAAGTTCACCGGACGCATGATGAGCGAGCGCATCGGACGCATTGGCTTCTGGATCTTGTTCGTGGGCTTCAACGTCGCGTTCTTTCCGATGCATATCGCCGGTCTGCTCGGCATGCCGCGCCGCATCTATACCTACGCGCCCGACATGGGCTGGAACACCGTCAACATGATCACGTCGATCGGCGCATTCGTGTTCGCAGCCGGGGTGCTCGTGTTCATGTGGGACCTGATCTACAGCCTGCGGCGCGGGCCGGTAGCGGGCGACAATCCCTGGGACGCACCGACGCTCGAATGGGCCACCTCGTCCCCCCCGCCGCCGTATAACTTCGCCGTCGCGCCGCGCGTGGCGAGCCGTCATCCGCTATGGGAAGCGCGCATGTCAGGCCGCATGCGATCGCAGCTTGCGCAGGGCTATGTGCTGAATCAGGGACGCGAAGCGCTGGGCACCAGCGTGCTCGACGGCGACCCCGACGTGATCCTCAAGATGCCCGAAGACGCCTACGCGCCGTTCTGGCTGGGCGTGGCCTCGCTGCTGTTCTTTGCCGGGCTTGCATTGCAGGCGTGGTGGTTCGCGGGCCTCTCGCTGCTCGGATGCGGCGCGGCGATTGTCGCGTGGCTCTGGCCGCAACGCGAACTCGGTCAACGC
This sequence comes from Caballeronia sp. LZ035, assembly GCF_031451175.1. Taxonomy (NCBI): domain Bacteria; kingdom Pseudomonadati; phylum Pseudomonadota; class Betaproteobacteria; order Burkholderiales; family Burkholderiaceae; genus Caballeronia; species Caballeronia sp. LZ035. Next base: position 155,790 of record NZ_JARUXS010000002.1, on the reverse strand, counting down.
GACGATGCCCCTCACGCGGAGGCCGCATCATGAGCGAACTCGCGGAAGCCTTGCCGGAACGCGCGAGCCTGCCCGTCGGCAGTCCGGGTCAGCGTTCGGGCGGCTGGTGGGGATGTCTCACGCTCGTCGCGACTGAAGCCGCCTTGTTCGGCTATCTGATCTTCTCGTATCTCTATCTTGCCTCGCAAACGACGGAACGCTGGCCGCCCGAAGGCATGCCAAAGCTTGGGCTCGGCATCGTGAATACCGGCATTCTTTTGTCGAGCAGCGTGTTCGTGTGGGGCAGCGAGCGCTTCGTGCGCAAAGGCCGGCGCGGCATGGGCGTGCTGATGCTCGTCATTGCGATTGCGCTCGGTGCGGCGTTCGTCGCGATCCAGATGAGGGAATGGGCCGATCATCCTTATGGTCTGACGACGCATCTGTATGGCTCGCTGTACTTCACGATCACCGGCTTTCACATGATGCATGTGCTGGTAGGGCTGATCGTTCTCGCCTTCCTGCTGCTGTGGACCGCGCTCGGTTACTTCGACCGGGCGCGCTCGGCGGCACTCAGCATCGGCGGGCTGTACTGGCATTTCGTCGATGTCGTGTGGCTTTTCATCTTCGCGACGCTCTATCTGTCGCCCTACGTGCTGGCGCGATGACATCCGGTCAACCTCCCGCGCGACCCGGCGGCCTTGCGCTGACGCTCGGCCTGCTGCTCCCGCCGTTCGCGTGGATGGCGCAGACGACGCTGGGCCAGACGCTGTCTGCATGGGGCTGCTTTCCGCATCAACGGCCCGTGCATGCGCCCGCGCTGCCGTGGCTCGAACAAGGGCTCGCGATCACGGCGCTGGGCGCGCTGATGATCGGTGGCGCGGGCAGCTTTATCGCGTGGCGCAACTGGCGGCGCACGCACCAGCTTGCGGCCGAACTGAAGCAGCAGGGGTCCATCGACCGCGACGCCTTCATCGCACGCGCGGCCGCGCTGGCCAGTGCGCTGTTCGTGTTCGCGCTGATCGCCACCGATCTCGCGTGGCTGCTCGTCTCGCCCTGCGGAGGACCGTGAACTCATGATCCGCCGCCTTCTATCCACTTGCCTGACGTTGTTCGCATGCGCATCGTGGGTCCATGCGCAGACGCCGGACACGTCGCCGGGGCTCGTCGCACGCGGCGATTACCTCGCCCGCGCCGCCGATTGCGCCGGCTGTCATACCGCTGCGCCGGTGCCGGGCAAGCCGCAGCCGCATCCGTTCGCGGGCGGCCTGCCGATGGGCTCGCCCTTCGGCACCATCTGGTCCAGCAACATCACGCCTGATCCGGTGCATGGGATCGGGCGCTACAGCTATGAAGATTTCGCGCGTGCGCTGCACAAAGGCGTTGCACCAGGCGGCAAGCATCTTTACCCGGCGATGCCCTATCCGTCGTTCTCTAAAATCACCGACGACGACATGCACGCGCTCTACGCGTACTTCATGCATGGCGTCGAGCCGGTGGCGCAGGCCGCGCCCGAAACGAAGCTGCCGTTCCCGTTCAGTCAGCGCTGGGCGCTCGCCTTCTGGAACTTCGCCTTTGCGCCGACGAAACCCTTCGTTCCCGATCCGAAGCGCGAAGCGCAGTGGAACCGAGGCGCATATCTGGTGCAATCGCTCGGCCATTGCGGCGCGTGTCATACGCCGCGTGGCCCGGCCTATGACGAACTCGGCTACACGGATGAGTCGCCGGCTTATCTAACCGGTGGCACGAACGATCACTGGCATGCGCCGAACCTGACGGGCGTGCCGGGCGCGGGCCTGGGCCGCATCTCGGCAGCGGACCTCGCCGCCTTTCTCAAGACCGGCCACGGCGCGGGACTCGCCACCTTCGGCGCCATGGTGCAGGTGGTCGAGGACAGCACGCAGTATCTCGACGATCAGGATCTGGAAGCCATTGCGTCATATCTGAAGAGTCTGCCTGCGCACGGCGAGGGCGGCACCTACAATGCGCATTCGCGCGATGCACGACAGAGCGTCGCGGCGCTGCACACCGGTGAGCAGGAGCGGCCGGGCGCGGGACTCTATCAAAGCGCATGCGCGCGTTGCCATCAGGCCGACGGCATGGGTGTTCCGCTCAAGTTCCCGCGCCTCGCGGGCAATCCGGCGGTGCTGTCGCAGAAGCCCGATTCGCTGGTGCGGATGGTGTTGCAGGGCGGACGCTCGCCTGCCACGGTGCAAGGCCCCGAACCGAAGAAGATGCCTGCATTCGCCGACAAGCTCACCGATACGGAGATCGCCCGCGTGCTGACCTTCGTGCGCTCGACGTGGGGCAACGACGCACCGCCCGTCACGACGCGCGATGTCAGGACGATGCGCGACGCAGTAGGCGGCGGCACGACTCATTGATCCTTTTGCCACGGCACAGCCATCGCGCTTTGCGAGATTCCTGCACGAAGACCGGGAAGACGACGCTCGACGCCGAGTGACAGAAGTCGTCGATCATCTGCTTCAGCAGCAGCGGGACTGACGCCACCGCGCGCCACAGATCGCTGACGAAGCGTCCAAGAACGCGTGTGCTCGCCGTCCTGCTCAGCCGGCATCACTCCTTCCAGTCCTTGCGTCTGGCCGTGCCCGCACCGGATGCGCCGCCATGCTGCTTCTGCACGCGTTGCTCTTCGGTGCGTTTGAGCGTGGCGGGATCGGTGCCGGACTGGCCCGCCGCGCCCGCGCCACCCGCGATACCTGCGGACTTGCCTGCACCTTCGTCGCTGGGTGACGTGTTGCCGGGCGGCGCGCCGTTTTGCTGGGCCCATGTGGTGGACATGCAAACGCTCGAGGTTGCAACAATCATCACGAATTGCAGAAAGCGCTTCATCGGCCTTCTCCTTTTTTGGGCGGGGAACGCGGCACGGATTGTCGTCAGCAACGCGTGCGCCCGCCTTAACAGGAAGTGCCCGCAAATGCAGGGTTTTCCTCGCGAAAGCAGGAGCGCGATATGCTGCACAAAGGGATGCGCATGTCACGGAGACGATCGTGTATTCCCTAGGCGCGTACTTCCTCGAAATCTTCCCCGAGCCCATCCCCGGCGACGGCTGGACCGGCGCCGCGCGGTTCTCGCGTCAAAGCGACTACAAGCGCCACGCGGTGGTCACGACGGTCACTTTCCCCAGCCACATCTTCAAGCCGACCAGACGCCTGGCCGAGGGCGCCATCGCCGACTGGGCGCGCGAGTTCGTCAAGTCGGGCGGCGACGTGCTCGAATCGTCATTGCGTCTGGCCAGCAGGGCCTGAACGGACCCCGCACCGCGCGTTGTAAGATGGATGACGGCGCGCTCGTCATGAACACGCCGAGGATCGACTCCACACGATCGAGGCCCGCCATGACGCGTGAACGCGTACTGAACGAACTCAGCCGGCTCAACCAGTTCATTCTCGAGGGCGAGATGCGCATCGAGGAGCAGCGACAGCGGATTGCGTGCATCAAGGAAGGCGGAGGCGATGTCGAGAATTCAGAAAAGCTCCTGCGCAATCTCATTTTCAGTTCCAGTGCGCTGACTCGACTTCGCATCACGGTTCTGGACGAACTTCACTCCGAAACAGACTGAACCGCCTGGTTACCCTCCGTCATCCAAAGCAACGTTCGCGCGCCGTCGGCAAGCTCACGCGCTCACGATTCTCCAGCCGTTTCATGCACGCTGGAACACCCAATGCTGTAGCGAAGTCATGACCGCGCAAGCGAACGTGTCCATCGAACTACACATTGGAGCCGTGAATGAAAGCACTCGTCTATGAAGGACCGCGACAGGTCGTCGTCAAGGACATGCCCGACGCACGCATCGAACAGCCGAACGACGTGATCGTCAAGATCACCACCACCAACATCTGCGGTTCGGATCTGCATATGTATGAAGGCCGGACGAACATGGAAACCGGCCGCATTCTCGGTCATGAAAATCTGGGCGTGATCGTCGAAGCCGGTCCGGGCGTCACGCGCGTGAAGGTGGGCGACCGGGTCTGCCTGCCATTCAACATCGGCTGCGGCTTCTGCAAGAACTGCGAGAAGGGGCTCACCGGTTTCTGCCTCACGGCCAATCCGGGAATGGCCGGCGCGGCCTATGGCTTTGCCGGCATGGGCCCGTACAGCGGCGGCCAGGCCGAATACCTGCGCGTGCCGTTTGCCGATTTCAATTGCCTGCTCCTGCCGCCGGATGCCGTTGAGAAGGAAAACGACTACGTGATGCTCTCCGACATCCTTCCGACCGGCTATCACGCAACGGTGCTCGCGGGCGTGGAAGCGGGCGACAGCGTCGTCATCTACGGTGCGGGTCCGGTGGGCCTGATGGCGGCGATGTCGGCGAATCTGAAGGGTGCTTCGAAAGTGATGGTCGTCGATTCACATCCCGACCGCCTGAAGCTTGCTGAGCGGCTCGGCGCCATTCCCATCGACGACAGCGACGGCGGCGGCGTGGACCGCGTGCTCGAACTCACGGGCGGCGAAGGCGCCGACCGCGGGTGCGAATGCGTCGGTTATCAATGCACCTGCCAGGGTCATGAAGTGCCGAATCTCACGATGAACAATCTCGTGAAGTCGGTACGGGCAACGGGCAGCATCGGCGTAGTGGGCGTGTTCGTCGCAGAAGACCCGAATTCGCCTGACGCGCTGATGAAGAAGGGCCAGCTCGCGTTCGACTTCGGTTCGTTCTGGATGAAGGGTCAGCGCATGGCGACGGGCCAGGCCAACGTGAAGGCGTACAACCGCAAGCTGCGCGATCTGATCGAGGCGGACAAGCTCAAGCCGTCGCAGATCATCTCGCATGAACTGCCGCTCGAACAAGCGCCTGAAGGCTATCGCAACTTCGACGAACGGCGCGAAGGCTGGACCAAGGTCGTGTTGAAAACCGCTGCGTGAGTCTGCTGAACGCGAAACCACACACAAGGAATACGACATGACCGACAAGGATTATCCCCGCCCGCCGATGCCTCAACAGCAGCAGGAGAGCCGTCCTGGACACACCGCGCCAATGAACCCGCACCCCGATCACGGCGAAGCCAGCTACAAGGGCAGCGGCCGGCTCGCCGGCAAGATCGCGTTGATCACCGGCGCGGACAGCGGCATTGGCCGCGCAGTGGCGATCGCCTATGCGCGGGAAGGCGCGGACGTCGCCATCGCCTATCTGAACGAACATGCCGACGCCGAGGAAACCGCGCGCTGGGTCAAGGAAGCGGGACAGCGCACGCTGCTGCTGCCCGGCGACATCACGGACCGCGAGCACTGCAGGCAACTGGTCGCGAAGACGGCCGAGGCCTTCGGCCGTATCGACGTGCTGGTGAACAACGCGGCGTATCAGGCCATGTACGACAAGCTCGAAGACATCTCCGACGATGAATGGGACAAGACCTATTCGACCAACATCGGCGCGATGTTCCGCATCACGAAGGCGGCGCTCGCGCACATGAAGCCGGGCAGCGCGATTGTCAACACCACGTCGATCAATGCCGATTCGCCGAATCCCGGCCTGATCGCCTATGCGAGCACCAAGGGCGCGATCCAGAACTTCACGGGTGGCCTGGCGCAATTGCTGGCCGAGCGCGGCATTCGCGCCAACTGCGTAGCGCCGGGGCCGATCTGGACGCCGCTCATTCCTTCGACGATGCCGCCATCGAGCGTCGAGAACTTCGGCAGGCAGACGCCGATGAAGCGACCCGGCCAGCCTGCCGAACTCGCTGCTGCGTACGTCATGCTCGCCGAGGACAATGCCAGCTACATCTCGGGCGCGACCATCGCGGTCACGGGCGGCAAGCCGATCATCTAGTAGCGGCACCTCGATTGCTTTCTGAAAGACGGACACGCCCCGCGCGCTTGCGCGGGGCCTACGACTTGAAGGAGCGAGCTCACCGGCTCGACACACCATGCAATCCGACGTCTTGAAGATGGCTCAGGAATCCGGCATGACGGTTCTGCTGGAAGGCAGGATCGGGAATCGTGAATATACGAGCGTCAGCGGCTCGGCGGAAGCGTTGCAACGCTTCGTGCACGACGTGCGGGCCTCGTTGCAGGAACGGCCGCGTCCGCAAGGAAGGCGGCCCCGCGCCGCCCGGCCGCCGGGAACGATTTCGCTCGTGACCGCACGCATGCGCGAACGCATCGCGGCCACGCAATATCGCGGTGCGTTGGCGACACGGCGCCATGCATTCAGGCGTCGCGCGGCAAGCATACGATGTAGCGCGCATGACGCGCGCTGAGTGACTTTCACTCCGGCGATGCGGACGAAGAAGAAGGCGTATGCATCGCTGCACGCAGCAATTCCGCAAGCCGTTCGGCTTCGTCGATGCGCGCCTGTTCGATCGCGATCTGATCCCGGTCGCCTGCGCGCTCGGCCCAGCGCTGCCGTTCCTTGGCAAAGATGACGCGTTCGTGAACCGCGCGAATCGCCGACCAGACGGCCTCCTCCGAACGCGATTCGATGCCCTCGGCCAGCGACAGTCCCGTGAACGCATGCCCCGTATGACAACGGTAGCGCAAGGGGCGATCGCCCTTGACGCGCCACAGCCCCCCGCCGCAGTCGGGACAGGTGAGTGCGGAGCGTTCGCCTACGTCGTCGAGTTCTTCAAGCTCGGCCAGACCGCTGGCCGCGATCAGCGCCTCTTTCTCGTACACCGGAGTGTTTGTCTGTGCGTTTCCGGATGTCTCTTCTGACGGCCCGGCTTCGACAGCCTGCTCGATGCATTTCGCCAGTTCCTGCTCCGTGCATAACCGGTCCGCGCCACAGGTTTCGAGCGCGGCCTGAGGCATGCTGGCCGCCTCGCAGTCGTCCGGATCCTGCACGATCGCGAAGCCGCGTTGCGCGCGGACGTTCGCGAGTCCCACCGCGCCGTCATCGAGATCGCCGCTCATCACCACGCCGATCACGCGCGCGCCGTATTCCATCGCGGCGCTGCGAAACAGCGGATCGACGGCGGGCCGCGCGAAGTTTTCCTTGGCGCCGTCGTTGAGCCACATGCGCCCCTGCGACAGCACGAGATGCCGGTCCGGCGGCGCAATGCAGATGGTGCCCCGCTCGATGGCCTCGCCATGGCCCGCATAACGCGCCGGCAGCCGTCCCCACGAAGTCATCAACTCGGGCAGCACGCTGTCATGACGCCCGATATGCAGCACGATGAACAGCGCCGCGGGCAAGTCCGCGGGCAGCTGGCTGATGAGTACCTTGAGCCCCTGAAAACCGCCTCGCGAGGCGCCAATCACCACAATGTCCCGTTCCGCCATATCGCCTCCTTACTTCAGGAAAGCAGCAATTCGCGGACCGGGGCGCGGTCCTCACGCACACGAAGAAGGCATGCGTTATGAACGCCCCGGGGCCAGCAGCGCATTTAGCGTCTGCAACAACTCCGGAAGATCGACCGGCTTGCTCAGATGCGCGTCGAAGCCCGCCGCGTGCGCGGCGCGACGGTCCTCGTCCCGGCCAAACGCCGTCACCGCAATGGCCCTCAAGCCGACCAGCGTCGGATCGGTGCGAACCCTTCTGATGAGCTCATAGCCGTCGATGCCCGGCAGTTGAACATCCGAGATCAGCACATCCACCTTGCCCACGCGAAGCTGTTCCAGCGCTTGCTCGGCGCTCGTGACGGTCTGCACGCTCGCCTGCTCCAGTTCGAGCAGCGTTGCGAACGAAGCGGTCGCCTCCACGTCGTTGTCGACCAGCAGAAGGCGCGCGCCCGCCACCGGCCGCGCATGGTCTGCGTGTTCTTCCGGCGACGCGTCCTGATGCGCCGCGCCGGGCAGCCACACCGACAGCGTGGCGCCGTGACCCACACCGTCCGAAAGCGCCTCGATGCGCCCGCCATGCATCTCGACAAGCTGCTTTGCAAGTGAAAGCCCGATGCCCAGTCCGCTCGACGTCGGATTGCGTCCGCCCTGCCGGTACATCTCGAAGATATCCGGCAGAGCCGACGGATCGATGCCCTGTCCCGTATCGACGACGTCCACGCGCACCATATCGCTTTCGCGCGCGACGCGAATGTCGATGGAACCGCCGCCATCCGTAAACTTCAGTGCGTTCGACACCAGGTTCCAGAAGATCTGTTCGCTGCGCACGGCGTCGGCGAACGCGTAGACAGGCTCGCCCGGCGTGCTCACGTTCAGGCGGATGCCGCGCTGCGCAGTTTCGCTCTCCGTGGCCTCGGCGATTCGCGCCAGCACAGCTGCGACATCCAGCGGCGCGATGGACAACGCCAGCTTGCCGGTGCGCACCCGCGAGAGGTCCAGCAGGTCGTCGATGATCTGCGCCTGGCCACGTACCGCGCGCTTGATGGAATCGGCTGCCTCGCGCACCACCTCGATGCCGCGCGTCTCGGGCAGGCGCGGCAGGATCTCCGCCTTCATGCCGATCAGGTTGAGCGGATGCTTCAGCTCATGCGACAGCACCGCGATGAAGTCGTCCTTCAACTGGTTCGAAAGCGTTTCCTTCTTGCGCTCGGCGTGTTCGTGCGCGAGCGCCTCGCGGTTCGCGTCCTCGCGCAGCTTGCGTTCGGTCAGGTCGCGAACGATCTTCGCGAAGCCCGTGAACGACGGGTCCGAGATCGGCGTCACCACGCCGCTGCAATACACCCGGCGCTCGTCGCGCGTGATGTGCCAGCGGTCGTCGTCGGCGCGGCCTTCGCGCGCGGACACTTCGCGTTCGCGCGCCGGAATGTGCGCCTTGCGGTCGATCGGATCGTAGATCAGCGCGATGTTCTTGCCGACTACTTCCCGCTCCGTGAAGCCGAAGATGCGCTCCGCCCCCGCGTTCCACGTGACGATCACGCCGTTCGGGTCCTGCAGGATGATCGCGTAGTCGTTGGTGGACTGCGCGACCAGCCGCAGCCGCTGCTCGCCGATGCGCGCCGATTCCTCGGCCAGATGCCGCGCGGTGATGTCGATCAGGGTCAGCACCGCGCCGTCGATACGGTCGTCCGCCGTGCGATACGGCAGCAGGCGCATCAGATACCACTTGCCATCCGAGCTTTCCACTTCGCGCTCGATCAGCTTGAGGGTTTCGAAGGCCTGCTTCACGTCGTCGGCGAGGGACGAGTAACGCAGCGAATGCGTGATGTCGAACAGCGAGCGGCCAATGTCCACGTCGATCAGCTTGAACACGCGCGTCGCACTCGTCGTGAAGCGCTTGACGCGGATTTGCTTGTCGACGAAGACGGTCGCGATTTCCGTCGAGGCGATGATGTTCTGCAGATCGTCGTTGGCCTTCGCCGTGTCTTCCACGCGCGCCTGGAGTTCCGCGTTGACCGTGGTCAACTCCTCGTTCACCGACTGCAACTCTTCCTTGCTGCTTTCGAGTTCCTCGGTCGCGGAGCGCAATTCCTCGTTGATCGCCTGCAATTCCTCGTTCGAGGCCTTCAGTTCCTCGACCGTCGTCTCGTGTTGCTCGATGGTCGTCGCGAGCTGCTCGCGCGTGTGCTGAAGTTCGCGCTCCAGTTGCATCAGCAGCGGATCCTGGCCGCGCTCTTCAGGCAAGCCTTCGTCCGCCATATGCTCCTGCACTTCGTCGAACAGCACGAGGAAAAAGTCTGCGTTCACGCCCGTGTCATGGAACGGTCGAACGGTCATGTTGACCCACACGGTGCGCGCTTCCTGCAACAGCTTGACGCGCCGCGCCTCCACACTGCCGCCGGTCTGATGGGCGCGAAACAGCGTCGTGCGCAAATCGAGCCGCAGTTCGGGCAGCACCAGCGCCATGATGTTCGAGGACAGCTCGCCGCCGCCGTGCCGCAGGAAGCGTCCGGCGGTCGTGGAGAGATGCACGATGTTCGAGTCGCGATCCACCACTACGCTCGGCGGCGCATATTCCTCCAGCACGCGCTGATGCAGCGCGGCGAAGGAGAAGCTGCGACGCTCGGGCGTCTCGGGTCCGGTGTTCACATGCGACGGCGTCGCCACGACCGAGAGATCCTCGCGCGGCATGACGTGGGTCGGGCCGAGCGACGGGAACGCCACCGGCGGCTTCACGCGGTTGAGCACCGTGCGCGCGCGGTAGATGCGGCTCTTCTTGTCAACGATGGTGAAGAGGTCGTCGGCGGTATCGGCGGATTCGGCCGTGCCGAGGAACAGATAACCGCCCGCACGCAGCGCGAAGTGAAACAGTTCGAGCACCTGGCGCTGCACCGCGCGGTCCAGATAGATCAGCACGTTGCGGCACGAGATCAGGTCGAGATGCGAGAACGGCGGATCGCGCAGCAGGCTGTGCGCGGCGAACAGAATGCGTTCGCGCACCGACTTCACGATCTGATAGCGCCCGCCTTCCTGCTTGAAGTAGCGGCGCAGGAGATCGCCAGGGACGTCGCTCGCGATCGAGCCCAGATACGAACCGGAGCGCGCCTGCGCGATGGCGGGTTCGTCGATATCGGTCGCGAAGATCTGATAGGTCGCTTCGAAGCCAGCGATCTCGCGCGCCTGCGCCAGCATGATGGCGAGCGAATAGGCTTCCTCGCCCGTCGAGCAGCCCGGCACCCACACGCGGATCTGCGCTTCGCTCTTGTTGGCGTCCAGCAGGTGCGGCATGACATCGCGCCGCAGCGAGTCGAAGGCATCGCGGTCGCGGAAGAACTGCGTCACGCCGATCAGCATGTCGGCCAGCAGCGCCGTGGTTTCGTCCGGATTGGAGCGCAGATGCTCGCGATATTCGCCGATGTCGCGCAGTCCGTTCACCTGCATGCGCCGCTCGATGCGCCGCAGAATGGTCGCGCGCTTGTAGTGGCGGAAGTCGTGGCCGGTGCGCACGCGCAATTGCATGAGCACGTCGGAAAGCGCGCGCTCCGCGCCGCCGGCGACGGGCGAAGCCTCCTTCTCGGCCAGCTCGACGCCCTCCACGGCGGGCAGATGAATCTTCTTCGCGTTGGTCCAGAGGTCGAGCAGCTTTTCCGGCATCTCGGCCGCGGGCAGGATGAAGTCGACCTGACGGGTGGAAATGGCATGCTGCGGCATCTCGGCGAAATGCGCGTCCTCCGGCTTCTGCGCGACGGTCATGCCGCCACTCTCCTTGATGCGCGACAGGCCCGCGGCGCCGTCCGACCCCGCGCCCGACAGCACGATGCCCACGGAACGCGTGCCGTGCTCGGACGCCAGCGTGGCGAAGAAGTGATCGATCGTCGTGGGCGACGTTTCCCTGCCGGCGCGGTCCACGGCCCGCAGCGACGTGCCGGCCATCTCCACGTGCTGGCCGGGCGCGTTGATGTAGATGTGGTTCTTCTCGATGGTGGTCGGGCCCGTCACCTGCCTGACCGGCATGTCCGTCACGCGCTGCAGCACCTCGTCGGCGAAACTCATGTGATCCGCCGGCAGATGCACGATCACGACAAACGCCATGTCCATTTCGGCCGGCGCGTTGTCGAAGAAATTGAGCAGCGCCTCGATGCCACCCGCGGATGCGCCCATGCCGACCACGGCAAACTCGAGGGGCTCGATATTCGTGGACGCCGGCGCCTGGGAACGGCTGCTCGTCATGTGGTCAGGCCCTCCGCCCGAATCTTGTGGTCTGATGGGTTGCCCATGCTCGTTCGTATTGTGTCGTTAGGGTTCATGCTGCCCGATGGCTCGTGCGTCGTGCGTCATCCGCGTGCGGAAGACGCCTTCGCCCGGAGATGGATTGTAGTGTACGTAACATACGCTTTTCAGGCTGTGCTCCGGGCGGCTTCTTCTGAGGGCACCTTCGCGGGACGGGAAGGCGCCTTTCGAGAGGCTGCGGCAGTCCGGAGCAACCGTGGCGCTACTTCGAGTCGTTGGCGGCGAGCGGCTCGGGCAGAGCGTCCTCTTGCCGGGTGGCGTCGGGCGCCTGACGGTGGGCGTTGCGCAGACGCATGATGGTCTGGCGCGACGTATTGAGCGTACGGGCAATGTCCGTGACGGTACGACCTGCGCCAAGGAAGTCGATGGCCTGCTGCTGCTGCGCCGGGGTCAGCGAACTGGGACGTCCCTGCGCGACGCCTCGTTCCTTCGCCGCGTTCGCCGCTTCGCGGGCGCGGCTGCGGCGTGTCACGCGCTCCAGGTCTTCGGCGAGCCGGAGTGCGTCGATGAAGGGCTGTCCTTCGGCGGCACAGAGATCCTGCTTGCCATACGCGAGACACACCGTGACGACGCCACGCCGCCCCATTTGTTCGATGGTCGCAAGGACGTCGGAGACGCTGTTGCCGAGGCCGAGGAGTTGAGTGGTCACGAGCGTGTCACCAGCCTGCAGCCGGCGCAGTGCGCGCTGGAAGGCGGGACGCGAGGACATGGGGCTCGTGCAGGTGCAGCACTCCACGAACACCGCGCTCATGTCGACGAAATAGCCCGCCGCGTCGATCTCGAACAAGTCGCGCTCATGCGTCGGGACGCCTCTGCTTTCCTCGAATACATATACGACAAGTGCCATGGCCTGAGCTTCTCTCCGGTCGGATGATGGCGCGCTGTTCCTGTTCCGTCAGCAGCGGCCGATAAATGGAGTATGGCAGTACGAAAGGCGCGTTCAACGTACAAAACGCAAGCGATCCGTACGCAACTGGGCGAGCGTCGACACGAGCAACAGTGCTGTTGCGCGAGGCTGGATCAGGCTGCAGCCGGATGCCACAGACGGTGATCCACTTCGTTCTTGCCTGCGGTCAGCGCGAACGCGCTCGCTTCCTCTGCGGAGTTGAAATGGCCCAGCACGCCGCTGGCGCGCTGCTGGCCGCGGTCATCGCAGATGATGGTCATCGCCGCGTACAGACCGCCGTCGAAGGCCGCCATGGGGATGATGACGAAGCCGCGGTATCCAAACCGGGTCTGATTCATACGGCCCTCCGCTCTCTCTCGGTGTCGCTCTTTTTTTGCCCTTCTATGGCGTCCAGTTCGACTGCCGAGGGCTACGCACTGATTGTCTTCCTCCCGGAAACGTTTGCGATCCGGGAAAACCAGCGGCCTTCCCTGTCCGAATCAGGTGCTTTCCGGCATGCCTTTCAAAGTTTTAGAGTTCGGGGCGTGCGAGATCCGCACTGACGACGGTATCGCCACGCGCAAGAGCGGCGGCCACGGCATCGGCTTTCGTGGCGAAGGGGCCGATGGTGTCCGCGCCGTCGAAGGGAAACAGCAGCCGGCCATCCGTCTTCCTGACAACTTTCAGCGTGCCGAAGAAGCCGCTTGCCGTGCTGCCCCGATAAGAGGCGTAGATCTGGAAGTCGTCCGCACTGGTCCCCGGTCGGGGTTCGACATGACGGGCCGGAAACAGGACCAGCTTGGGGCGCTTGCCGCTCGATTGAGTCACTGGGTCACCGTAGAGGAATGTCGACGTCTTGATTGTGGGTCAAGCGGACAGTGCGCGCGGCGTCCTTAAGCCACGCTTTAGTGGCGGCCGAGCGGCATACGGATTGCCTGTGATTCAAAGATCCAAGGCCGGAGCCACCATGTCCTCAGCGCTCGTTCACGCCCTTCCCTTCGATGTTGCTTTCGAAGTCATACCCGCTGACGAAGCGGCAACCACGGCCCAGCTCGTCAAGGCCATGCGTACGATGTCCGACACGACCTACCGGGATCACGGCCATGCGGTGCGCAGCGTGCATGCGAAGAGTCACGGCCTGGTGATCGGCGAACTGAGCGTGCTGGGCGCACTGCCTGCGCATTACGCACAAGGCGTCTTCGCGCGCGAGATGACCGTGCCGGTGGTCATGCGCTTCTCGACGAACCGGGGTGATCCGCTGTCCGCGCCCCATGGTCTTGCGCTGAAGCTGATTGGCGTGGAAGGGGTTCGTCTGCCGGGCAGCGAGCTGGACATCACGCAGGACTTCGTGATGATCAACGCACCCGTCTTCATGTCGAGCACGCCGAAGGCGTTCCTGTCCAGCCTCACTCCAACCGCAACGCTCCAGCTTGACGAGACACAAAGCAGCATAAGCGGACAGGCCGAGACCCATATCCTGGGCGAGACCTTCTACACGGCGGCCCCTTTGCTGTATGGCGACTACTTCGCGAAGATGAGCATTGCGCCGGTGTCGGCGCCGCTGCATGCCTTGACCGATGCGCCAGTCGATATGGACGGCAGGCCCCACGGCCTGCGCGAAGCGGTGAGCGCGTTCTTCGCGGCGCACGGCGGCGAGTGGGAACTGCGCGTGCAACTGGCGACGGACATCGCAAGGATGCCTGTAGAAGATGCTTCAGTTCGATGGCCGGAGAGCGAGAGCCCGTATGTCGCAGTGGCGCGCGTCCGCGTCGGGCGGCAGTCGTCGTGGGATGCGGCGCGCGTGGCGACCATCGACGAGGGCATGGCCTTCAGTCCGTGGCGCGGCCTGGCGGCACACCGGCCGATAGGCGGCCTCATGCGCAGCCGCAGGGCCGCCTACGACATGTCCGCGCACTTCAGGCGCGAACGCAACGGCTGTCCGATGACCGAACCCACCGTCGCGCCCGGCACGCGTTAATCAACTCCGCGTGCCCGCCTCACTCAAGCAAGCTTGATCTTCTTTTCCTGCGGATACGCCGTCTTGCGCCAGTCGCCCGACTGCGGGATCGGCAAGCCGAGGTTCTCGCGCAGCGTGCCGCCCGTGTAGTCCTTGCGGAACAGGCCGCGACGCTGCAACTCCGGCACCACCATGCGCACGAAGTCTTCATACGCGCCGGGCACGTGCGTCGGCGCGATCACGAAGCCATCGACAGCGCCTTCCGTGAACCATTGCTCCATCTGGTCCGCAACCGTCTTCGGCGTGCCGCAGAACACCGGGAACTCGTCGATGCGCGCACGCTTCGAGAAGTCCACGAAGTCCCGCACCGAAGGATTCTTCTTGCCCGAGAGCGTCACCACACGATCGCGGAAACCGGTCCAGCCGGAGATCGCGGCCATTTCGGCGTCGCTGAACGGATCGTCGTAGCCGCGCTTCGAGAAGTCGGTGTTGAGCACTTCGCACAGCAGCGCGAGCGAGTCGATCGGCTTGGCAAGCGCGTCGATGTATTCGCGTTCCCTTTGCGCGATCTCGTCGGATTCCGCGACGATCGTGTAGCACGCCGTCGAGATCTTCACGTCGTCGGGATTGCGGCCGGCATCGGCAAGCGCCTGCTTCATCTCCGCGTACTGCTTCTTCGCGACTTCGAGTTTCGGATAGACGACGAAGATCAGGTCCGCCCAGCGCGACGCGAACGCACGTCCACGACCGCTCTGTCCCGCCTGGATCAGCACCGGATGACCCTGCTGCGAGCGCGGCACCGTGAACGGACCACGCGACTTGAAGAACTTCCCTTCGTGATCGAGACGATGCACCTTCGACGGGTCCGCAAAGCGGCCGCTTTCCTTGTCGAGAATCAGCGCGCCGTCTTCCCACGTATCCCAGTGGCCCATCACCGTTTCGACGAATTCGTCGGCGCGGTCATAGCGCAGGTCGTGTTCGAGGTGCGCGTCCTGCCCGAAGTTCGCCGCTTCCGAATCGTTCAGCGACGTCACCACGTTCCACGCGGCGCGGCCCTTGGTCATCAGGTCGAGCGTGCCGAACGTGCGCGCGATGTGGAACGGCTCGTAGTAGGTCGTCGAATAGGTCGCGCCGAGGCCGAGCTTCGAGGTCGCCATGCCCATCGCGGTGAGGATCGAGACCAGGTCCATCTTCACGGCGCGCACGCCGTGCTCGACGGTCTGCGCGTGATCGTTGCCGTAGATGTCGGGCATCGCGAGGCGGTCGTCGAAGAAGGCCAGGTGGAACTTGCCTTCTTCCAGCGTGCGCGCGATGCGCTGGTAGTACTCGGGCGTCGTGAAGTCCTGCATCGCCGCGCTGTGGCGCCACGAACCGGGATAGGTCGAGCAGTTCTGCGCCTGCAGAAAGCCGATCAGGGTCATTTGCTTCTGGGTCATGTCAGGTTCCTCGTGAATCGTGAAAGTGGTTCAGGCGCGGGCCGAGACTTCGCTCATCTCCGCCACGCTGTCGTGGTGGCGAATCGGCTTGCGCGTCATGAAGAGACTGACGAGCGCGCCGGCCAGGGCGAGCGCCCCCGCGATATAGAACGCGTTGTTGTAGCTGTGCGTGATGGCGACGACATAGCCCGTGGCGATCGGCGCGATCATCGCGAACGATGCGCCGCCGGTGATCAGCAGGCCCGTGCCGCGCCCCACTTCGGCCGACGAAGGCAACAGGTCGCCGATCAATGCGATGTTCATCGCCAGCGCGGCCTGCGCGCCGGTCAGCGAGAGCGTGAAGACGGCGACCATCAGCCACACGTCATCGACGAACGGCGTGGCGAGCACGACGGACGTCAGCAGCATCGAGGCCGCCACCATGGTGCGACGTCCGCCCTTGTTGATGGCATCCACAGGCAGCAGGCGATCGCTCAGCTTGCCGATGCCGAGCGCCAGGATCACAGAGAGCGCATACGGCAGCGCCGTGAAATAGCCGCTCTTGACGATGTCGAGATGACGCTCGGTCTGCAAGTAGCTTGGCAGCCAGGTGAGAAACAGGAACTGCGCGTAGGAGCCGAAGCCTTGCGTGATGAGCAGGCCCCAGACGCTCACGGACTTGAGCAGGTCGGGGATGGAGAGCGTCGGGCCGGTAGGCGTGTCGGGCATGCCGCCGTTGCGCTCGCGCAGGATGTGCGCGCGCTCTTCCTCGCTGAGAAAGGTGGCGAGCTCCGGCTTGCGGAACCACTTGAGCCAACAGACGAGCCAGATCGCGCCCGAGCTGCCGACCAGGATGAAGCCCGTGCGCCAGCCGAACAGCTGCACCGCGAAGGCGACCACCAAGGCGCCGATGGCCGGGCCCGCATAGGAGCCGCTGTTGAGCACGGCCGCCGCGATGCCGCGTTCGCGCGCCGGCATCCATTCGCGGATCACCTTGCCGCCCGCCGGATACGACGACGCTTCGCCGGCGCCCATCACGAGCCGCGTGACGAGGATCGACGCATAGCTCCACGCGAAGCCGGTCGCGACGGTGGCAACCGAGAACACCGCCATGCCGATGGCGTTGACGTAGCGCGTGCCCCAGCGGTCGAGGGCGAGGCCCCACAGGATCAGGCTCGCGAAGTATGTCCAGATGAACGAGGACAGGAGGAAGCCCATCTGGATCGGGCTGATGCCGAACTCATGCGCGATGGGCTGCGCCGCCACCGAGAGCGCGACGCGGTCGATGTAGTTGATGCTCGTGAGCGAAAACAGAAAGATGTAGATAAAGATGCGGCGATTTTTCATATGTCTCCTCCGGAAATCCGTGCGCACACTGGCGTGCGCCGGACGGTCTCGTGCCTTTTGCGGATGGGTGATGCGCCTGCGTTGCTCGTGTTACGCGATGCCCTCCGCCATGAGTGCCTCGACCCGCAGCCCATAGACGCGATTCGCCGTGCCCGCGAGCAGCTTGCGGCGCGCCGCGTCCGGATAGCCCGCGCTCAGCAGCTTGAACGCGTTCCACACGGAGACGTAGTTGCAGCTGCCCTTGTCGACGGGAAAGTTGCTCTCGAACATCGCGCGGTCCGCGCCGAACAGTTCGATGCAGGTGCGCACATAAGGCGTCCAGCGTTCGACCAGCTCGACACAGCTTGCGGGCTTTGCGGCATCGGCGAAAGAAAGCCCGGTGCGCGGCATCGCCAGTCCGCCGATCTTCACGGCGACGTTATCGTTCGCCGCTACGCGTCCGAGCGAGCGGCTCCATGCGTCGCGCACTGCGGCGCGTTGATCGGCATAAGGACCGATCCCCAGCGGACCGCCGCAATGGTTCAGCACGATGGCGAGACGCGGATGACGGCGCGCGAGTTCCGCGGCCTGGTCCAGTTGCGTGTGATAGACCCACAGGTCGAGCACGAGACCCATCTCCGCGAGGATCGCGCAGTAGCGGTCCAGTTCGGGCGAGTCGATCAGGTGTTCATCGGCACCGCCGTGGGGCGCGGCGAACGCCGGATCGGCATGCCATGCGGCGCGTACCCGCACACCGCGCATGCGGCCCTGGCCGTCTTCGAGATGTGCTTCGAGCACGCCTTGCGGATTCGGCACGAAAGGATCGCCATACGCGACGATGCCTTTCACCAGCCCCGCATGCCCTTGCGGCGATTGCGCGGCGGCCTGCGCCTGCGCCACTGCGAAGCGCGTCTCGCCGACCGGCTCGAAACCGGCGGGCGCGTCGTTGTCGAAATGCGCCTTGCACTCGACGAACACTGTCGCGAGCACGCGATGCCCCGCGTTCACATCCGCGACGAGTTCCGGCGCGTGATAGAACGCGCTCTCGACATCCCACAGATGATGATGTGGATCGATGATCGGCAGTTCCGGCTCCACGGCCGGCTCGGCGACCTGCGCGAGCCATTCCGGCCGCACGCGCGGGAAGTTGGCGTGTTCGTATTTCGCGTCGAACATGCGCGCTCCTCAGGCCGTCAGCGGCCAGAAGCCGCCGAATTGCCCGCTCAGATAGATGAGCGGCGCCATCGGCTGCTGCGACTCGATCTCCAGATGCTCGACCGCGCCGATCAGGATCGCGTGCGTGCCGAACTCCACGCTGTCGTGCACGCGGCAGGTGATCGACGCAATGCTGCCGTCGAGCGACGGAAGATTGTGGTCGTTCATGCGCCATGCGCCGTTGGCGAAGCGCGCGTCGCCGTCCGGCTTGCGCGAGAAGGCCACCGCGAGGTCCGCATGCTGCTGCGTGAGCAGGTTCACGCAGAAGGTACCGCTGCGCAGGAGCGCATCGAATGCCGATGCGTGCCGGTTCACCGAGACGACCAGCGCGGGCGGATCCATCGTCAGCGAGGTGACGGCCGTGACGGTCATGCCATGGCGCACGCCTTCATGCACCGTCGACACCAGTGCCACGCCGCCTGCGAGCCGGCGCATGGCCTGGCGGAAGTCGTCCTGCAAGGTTTCTTCGAGGACAGGCGACGCGGCGGGCCGCGTCTGGAGATCGGCTTCGCTCATTGCGTGTTCTCCAGCTTGATGGGGATGTCGATATCGAGCATCGGCGCGTGCTGTTGCGAGCCGTACACGTCGGTGTCGCCGATGTCGCCCGAGGAGATCAGGCGCGGCAGCGTTGCCTTGAAGGCGCGTGCGGCGCGATACGGCGTGAACTGAACCTGCTCCGGCTTCACGCCATAGAGGCGCGCGAAGAGTTGCGGCGTGAGCACGCCGGTGGCGGCGACGCGGTCGAAGATCTCGTCGGTTTCGAACACGATGTCGAGCGTGACCATGAACGGTCCTGCATTCTTGCTGCGGCACACGCTCGCAAAATCCTTGATGGCTGGCATGTCAGGCTCCGATGGTTTCGTAGCGGATCGGGAACAGCGACAGCGCGTTCTCCGGTTCGAGCAGATGGCACACGGAAAAGCGGTAGACCTGACCGAGATCGAGGTCGGACGGCGAGAACGGGATCGCCATGTTGCCTTCCTTGCAGAGCCGGCCCGGGAATTCCGAGTGCAGGATCGTGGTGCGTGCAATCGCCAGCACGGCCTTCGCGGTATCGCGATCCTGCGCGACCACTTCCGCGACGATCGCCGTTTCGTGCGCATGGCGTTCGGCCTGCGGCAGCGGCTCGCGCTCGCCCATCACGCCGTTCTGGCCATACACGCGGAAGTTGAGCGTATAGGTGTCGGAAGGCGCGCCGAAGGCGGTCGCTTTCTCATCGACGATCTCGCGCGAACGGGCCAGATAGCGGTCCATCTGCGCTTGCAGCACCGGATCGCGCGTGGCGCACAGCGAGATGACGCGATGCCCGCGCGCCTCGACGCCTTCGAGCTTCACTGTGTACTTCGCGGGCTTCCAGCGCATGCCGGACACGCGCACCGCGCGTTCCGTGACGGCCTCGAACGTACATTCGGAGGTGTCGAGCATGCCGCCCGGCTCGTGGTGATGGATCGGGCTGCTGTTCTCGTGCAGCGCGAAGTACGCCACCGAACGCGGCGTGCAGGCCTGCTCGGGGTGCATCGGTTCGAGTTCGACGTGATCTTCGCGGATGGTCGCAAGCAGACAGCCTTCGCGCTTCGGCAACGCGGGCTCGGCGCCGCATTCGAGCATCTTGCCTGCGTACCAGCCGAGCGCCGGCGAGAAGCCCGCGCGGATCGCCATGGCGGCCCACGGTGCGGGATCGGTGCTGCGGCCCGAGAGAATCACTTGCGCGCCGGCGTCGAGGGCGGTGATGTACGGCTCCGGACCCATTGCGCCGACCACGCGCACGGCCTGCTCGATGAGTTCAGGCGTCAGTTCCGGCAGGTTATACAGGGGCCGCGTCTTGCCGGCGTTGACGTGTTCGAGCAGCACGTCCTTGGGCAATTCCGAATTGATCACCGCGAGCTTGAATGACAGACTTTCTTCCGCGGCGATTTCCTTGACGATATCGACCATCATCTGAAGGTGCGGATCGCCGCCGGCGCCGCCGCAGGTGCTGACGATCACCGGAATGCCGCGCGGCACGGCGGCGGCCAGCATGAGGCGCATGTCGCGCTTGGTTGCCATGCGCGAGGTGAAGGACTCGCCCGAGGCGAGGTAGTACGGTCCCGGGTCGGAACTGCCGCCGTCCGCGCCGATCAGATGCGGATTGCGTGCGAGCCCTGCTTCGAACGCGCTCTGCGCGAAGCCATAGCCGAGGATGGCCGTACTGCTGAGCAACCTGAGTTCTTCCATTGTGTGCGTGTCTCCGTTGTGCTTCTGGATGGAATCAAGCGTAATCAGATGGAACGGCGGCTGCTCGCATACCTGTTATGCATATCGGCCCGCTTCGGGCGACAATGCCCGGCAACAGAGGAGACCCGCACGTGGAGTTGAAGCAGCTGAGGTATTTCATGGTGGTGGCGCGCGAAGGCAGCGTCTCGCGCGCGGCCGCGATTCTCGGCATCAGCCAGTCGATGCTGACGCGCCATATCCAGATGCTCGAACAGGAACTGGGGCCGCCGCTGCTGTATCGGCACGGCCATGGCATGTCGCTCACGGAGGCCGGGCAGAAGTTCCTCGCGCGCGCGAACGACATCCTCGAACGCAGCGACGAGGCCGTGAACCACATGCAGGCCCTGCGTTCGGTGCCGGGCGGCACGGTCACGATGGGCATTCCGCCGATGCTCGGCGACTTCCTGCTGGTGCCGCTCGTCAAGCGCTTCCGCGCCGAGTTTCCGGAGGTGCGCCTGCGCATGCGCGAGGGCTTGTCGGGCTACATGCTCGAATGGCTGTTGAGCGGACAGCTGGATATCGGCGTGCTGTACAACATCGGGCCGCACAGCACGATCAGCATCGAGCCGTTGCTGTCCGACGACCTGCTGCTCGTCGGGCCGCCTGATGCAAGCGTTCTTCAGCCCGCGATGGAGCCCATCCGCTTCACTGATGCCGTGCAGCTGCCGTGGATTCTGCCAGCGCGCCCGCATGGCTTGCGCACGCTGGTCGAGGATGCCGCCACGGCGCGTTCGCTCACGCTGAACATTGCCTTCGAGATCGACGCGATGATGGCAATCTTCGAACTCGTCGAGGCCGGTTTGGGCTTCTCGGTCGCGCCGTATGCGGCCGTGCGCAGCCGTATCGAGCGCGGCACGCTGAAGGCGCGGCCGATCATCGAGCCGACGTTGCCGGGCGTGCTGTCCGTGGCGTTCTCGCCGAAGAAGGAAGCGACGCTCGCGATGAAGGCGCTGTATCGCATCGTGCGCCAGGAGACCGATGCGCTGGTGCGCGCGGGCGTGTGGCGCTCGATCGCGTGAGCGCGCTGGGGCATACTGTCGGCGCGCTTGCTGTAGCGCCGCCGATTCCCCGACACCCCGAGACCCGCTCCGATGTCCGATGCCACGCCCGAACGACGACCCGCCACCGCGCATGACGTAGCCCGCGCGGCGGGCGTCTCGCAATCGGCCGTGTCGCGGGCGTTCACGCCCGGCGCGAGCGTCTCGCCGGCTACGCGTGAACGCATCGTCGCGGCGGCGCGCGAACTGGGCTATCGGCCGAACCTGGTGGCGCGTTCGCTGATCACGGGCCGGGCGAATCTCATCGGCGTGACCGTGCCCGCGAATGCCAACCCGTTCTATCACGCCGCGCTCAACGCGCTCACGGCCGCCTTCGCACGCGCGGGCTATGGCGTGCTGATGTTTACGAGCGATCCCCTGCTCGGTTCCGATCCCGTGCTCGATGAAGTGCTGCGCTATCGTGTGGATGCGCTGGTGCTGATCTCGACCAGCCTGTCCTCGCATTTCGCCGATGAGTGCATGAACATCGGACTGCCGGTGGTGATGTTCAACCGCAAGACCGACAGTCAGGCCGCGTCCAGCGTGACGGGTCAGAACCGTGCCGGGGCGCGCGCGCTCGCGGCGTTTCTGCATGCGGGCAAGCACAAGCGCTACGCGTATATCGCGGGGATTGAGAGCTCGTCGACGAGCCGGGATCGCGAGGAAGGCTTCTTCGACTATCTGTGCGAGCAGGGCGTGAAGGCGATCGAACGGCGCGTGGGCCAGTACACGGCGGCGGGCGCGGAAGAAGCCGTGGTTTCGCTGCTGTCCGCCCCGAAGCCGCCCGACGCCATCTTCTGCGCGAACGACCACATGGCGCTGGCCGCGATCAGCGTGGCGCGTGCGCGCTTCGGACTGAAAGTGGGCGAAGAGGTGTCGATCGTCGGCTTCGACGATATCGACATGGCGCGCTGGCCGGTGTTCGACCTCACGACCTACAGCCAGCCGCTCGACGACATGGTGCAACGCGCCGTCGCCGCAGTGCTCGCGCAACTGAACGGCACGCTCGATGCCGCGCTTCACGACGAAGCTCCTGGCGGCCTGATCGTGCGCGGCTCGGCGCGCAAGCCGCGCCGGGGCGTCGTCATCAATGACGATGGCACGCAAACCTGGGCCATGCCCGGGTAAACCTTAGCGTCGCTTTTCCCCACTGCAACTTGCCGATCACGCGAAAAGCGACTAATCTTCGCTCGTGTTGCATACGTATGCAATGAGTATGCGCTCCCCACATCAACGAACAGAGACCAGGAGATTTCATGGCCAAGTGGCTGAAGCAAGGTGCGACTGCGGAAGTGATCAAGTCGGCGGCGAAGGAAGTGCGCGAAACGGTGGAGGCGACGCTTGCCGATATCGAGGAACGGGGCGATGCGGCGATCCGTGATTTGTCGATCCGTTTCGACAAGCTGGATCGCGAGGACTATCGTCTGACGCAGAAGGAGATCGACGACTGTCTCGCGCAGCTTTCGCCGCGCGACATCAAGGACATCGAGTTTGCGCAGACGCAGGTGCGCAACTTCGCGCGACATCAGCGCGACTCGATCAAGGACATTGAAGTGGAGACGATGCCGGGCGTGATCCTTGGGCATCGCAACATTCCGGTGAATGCGGCGGGCTGTTATGTGCCGGGCGGAAAGTATCCGTTGCTGGCATCGGCGCACATGTCGGTGATTACCGCACAGGTGGCCGGCGTGCCGCGCATCATCACGTGCGCGCCGCCGTTCCATGGCAAGCCGGCGCCGGCGATCGTCGCGGCCCAGCACATGGCCGGTGCGCACGAGATCTATTGCCTGGGCGGCATCCAGGCGGTGGGCGCGATGGCGATCGGCACGTCGAGCATTGCGCCTGTGGACATGCTGGTGGGTCCGGGCAATGCGTTCGTTGCCGAGGCGAAGCGCCAGTTGTTCGGGCGCGTGGGCATCGACCTGTTCGCGGGTCCGACCGAGACGCTCGTGATCGCCGATGAAAGCGTGGATGGCGAAATGTGCGCAACCGATCTGCTCGGCCAGGCCGAGCATGGACCGGATTCGCCGGCTATCCTGCTGACGACTTCTGAGAAGCTTGCGAAGGAAACGATGGCGGAAGTCGAGCGCCTGCTGGGCATCCTGCCGACGGCGGATATCGCGCGCAAGTCGTGGGCGCAGTTTGGTGAGGTGATCGTGGCGGAGTCGGACGAGGAGATGGTGAAGATCGCCAATGATCTCGCCTTCGAACACGTTCAGGTGATGACGCACGATGTCGATTACTTCCTCGAGCACATGACGAACTTCGGCGCGCTGTTTCTGGGTCCGCGCACGAATGTGTCGTATGGCGACAAGGTGATCGGTACGAACCACACGCTGCCGACGCAGAAGGCGGCGCGTTATACGGGCGGACTGTGGGTGGGCAAGTTCATCAAGACCTGCACGTATCAGAAGGTGTTGACGGACGAGGCATCGGCGCTGGTTGGCGAGTATTGCTCGCGACTGTGCGCGCTCGAAGGCTTCGCGGGTCATGGCGAGCAGGCGAACCTGCGGGTGCGTCGCTATGGCAAGCGTGATGTGCCTTACGCGAGCGCGGTGGCAGAGAGCCCGGCGACGGCGCTCTGATGCGATGAACCGCACGCCGCGCTTCTTGTGGGGCGTGGCGTGCGGTGGCTGTTTCATACGGATGCGCGCGCGGTTCAGACCGCCATGCACAGATACTTGATGACGACGTAATCGTCGATGCCGTAGTGCGAGCCTTCGCGGCCGAGGCCGGATTGCTTCACTCCGCCGAACGGTGCCACTTCGTTCGAAATCAGCCCGGTGTTGATGCCCACCATGCCGTATTCGAGCGCTTCGGCCACGCGCCATACGCGGCCGATGTCGCGGCTGTAGAAGTAGGCGGCCAAGCCGAATTCGGTGTCGTTGGCCATGCGCACGACTTCTTCGTCGGAGCTGAACTTGAACACCGGCGCGAGCGGGCCGAAGGTTTCTTCCTTCGATACCTTCATGTCCGGCGTGACGTTGGTGAGCACGGTCGGTTCGAAAAAGCCGTGGCCGAGCGCATGACGCTTGCCGCCCGACACCAGCGACGCGCCTTTCGAGAGCGCATCCTCGATGTGCGATTCGACCTTCTTCACCGCCGCTTCGTTGATCAGCGGTCCGAGCGCGACGCCGCTTTCGGTGCCGTTGCCGACTTTCATCTTGCCGACTGCAGCGGCGAGTTTCTGCGCGAACGCGTCGTAGACTTTTTCGTGCACGTAGAAGCGGTTCGTGCAGACGCAGGTCTGGCCGCTGTTGCGATACTTCGAGGCTACAGCGCCTTCGACTGCGGCATCGATATCGGCGTCTTCGAAGACGATGAAGGGCGCGTTGCCGCCGAGTTCCAGTGTGACCTTCTTGACGGTCGGCGCGCTTTGCGCCATCAGCAGGCGGCCCACGGCGGTCGAGCCCGTGAACGAGAGCTTGCGCACGATCGGATTGCCCGTCATTTCCTCGCCGATCGCTTTCGGGTCGCCGGTCAGGATGCTCAGCACGCCCTTCGGAATGCCGGCGCGTTCGGCCAGCACGGCCATCGCGAAGGCCGAGAACGGCGTGGCTTCTGCTGGTTTTACGACGATCGGGCAACCGGCTGCCAGTGCGGGGCCGACCTTGCGGGTGATCATTGCCGCCGGGAAGTTCCATGGCGTGATCGCCGCACAGACGCCGATCGGTTCCTTCGTCACGACGATGCGTTTGTCCGCGGCCGGCGTGCTGAGGGTGTCGCCGGCGACGCGTTTGCCTTCCTCCGCGAACCATTCGATGAACGACGCCGCGTAGGTGATTTCGCCTTTGGCTTCGGCTAGCGGCTTGCCTTGTTCTGTGGTGAGGATCAGCGCCAGGTCATCGGCGTTTTCGGTCATCAGGTCGAACCACCTGCGCATCAAGGCTGCGCGTTCCTTGGCCGTCTTCTTGCGCCATGCCGGCCAGGCGGCATTTGCTGCTTCGATCGCGCGGCAAGTTTCCGTTTTGCCCATCTTTGGGACGGAGCCTAGTGATTCGCCCGTCGCGGGATTCTTTACTTCGAATGTTTCGTTATTGTCGGCCTGCTGCCATTCACCATCGATGTAGGCCGCGTGACGCAGCAAGGTCGGGTCCTTCAGTTGATCTTTCAAAGTCATTCTCTTCTCCGTTTGTTGGGATCGCCCCCGCGGCTTTCGTTCGCTTGCGCTTCCATGGACTTCCCGTTTTCACGTCGGTTTGCTTGCACTGCCCCTCCCCGGGGCGGGGGTAACTTTCTTTGCGGCTGCAAAGAAAGTCACCAAAGAAAGCAGCTTTTCTCTCGCCCAAAGTTATCATCCGGGCGCAGCACAGAACCTTGTTTCTGGCCCGGCAGTAGCGAGTGCCCTCATAGGCCTACCGGGCTTGGATCGCGGACCCACTGTGACATCGCACCATTGAACAGATTGGCGCAGCCCTTGCAGGCTCCGGCGCTGCGCTTCGCGCCGCCGATCGGTCAATCAGGTCCGCCAGTGCTCGCCTGCTAACACTTTCAGCTCACTGCCTCCGCCTCGTTTCTTGTGTTTGCCCTTCCATGGACTTCCCGTTGTCACGTCGGTCTGCTTGCACTGCCCCTCCCCGGGGCGGGGGTAACTTTCTTTGCGGCTGCAAAGAAAGTCACCAAAGAAAGCAGCTTTTCTCTCGCCCAAAGTTATCATCCGGGCGCAGCACAGAACCTCGTTTCTGGCCCGGCAGTAGCGAGTGCCCTCAAAGGCCTAACCGGGCTTGGATCGCGGACCCACTGTGACATCGCACCATTGAACAGATTGGCGCAGCCCTTGCATGCTCCGGCGCTGCGCTACGCGCCGCCGTCTGGTCAATCGGGTCTGTCGGTGCTTGCTAACGCTTTCAGTTCACTGCATCCGCCTCATTTCCTGCGCTTGCGCTTCCATGGACTTCCCGTTTTCACGTCGGTTTGCTTGCACTGCCCCTCCCCGGGGCGGGGGTAACTTTCTTTGCGGCTGAAGAAAGTCACCAAAGAAAGCAGCTTTCTTACCGCTCAAGGTTTAATAGCGGCACGACACAGAACCATGTTTTTGGCCCGGCAGTAGCGAGTGCCCTCATAGGCCTTACCGGGCTTGGATCGCGGACCCACTATGCAATCGCACCATTGAACTGATTGGTGCAGCGCCTGAATGCTCCGGCGCTGCGCTTCGCGCCGCCGACCGGTCAATCAAGGCTGTTCGTGCTTCCTTGCTGAGCCTTCTAACTCACTTTCAACCGCCTCATTTCCTACGCTTGCCCTTCCATAGACTTCCCGTTATCACGTCGGTCTGCTTGCACTGCCCCTCCCCGGGGCGGGGGTAACTTTCTTTGCGGCTGCAAAGAAAGTCACCAAAGAAAGCAGCTTTTCTTCCCGCCCAAAGTTATCATCCGGGCGCAGCACAGAATCATTTTCTGGCCCGGCACTAGCGAGTGCCCTCATAGGCCTCACCGGGCTTGGATCGCGGACCCACTGTGACATCGCACCATTGAACAGATTGGTGCAGCCCTTGCAGGCTCCGGCGCTGCGCTTCGCGCCGCCGACCGGTCAATCGGGTCTGCCGGTGCTGGCTTGCTGACCGTCCATCTCGGCTAACGCGTCCATTTCACCGCACAAACCTCCCGTGGGTTTCCCTTGCATACCCTTCGGCAGCGCGTAGCGCTGGGCCGGCGCTTTCAATGGCTGCACCTGTTTGTTGAACGGCGCGTTGTCACGGTGGGTCCGCGATCCACGCCCAGTTAGGCCTATGAGGGCACTCGCTAGTGCCGGGCCAGCGAGGCAATTCTGTGTCGCGCCGCTACGTGATCCTTAAGCGGTAAGAAAGCTGCTTTCTTTGGTGACTTTCTTTGCAGCCGCAAAGAAAGTTACCCCCGCCCCGGGGAGGGGCAGTGCTAATACACCGACGTGATAACGGGAAGTCCATGGAAGCGCGAGCGAACAACAACAACAACAACAACCGCAAGCAAAAAACCCTACCGCGTCGCCGCGCCCGGCGCAAACTCGGCGGAATCCTCTTCGAAAGACTCTTCGAGAGTAGAAAGCTCGACCCCTGCCGCTTCTCTCAGCGGCACGATGGAAACAACCGAAATAACCGCCAGAAAAATAATGTACCCAACAAGAGGCCAATACCCGCCTGCCCAGGCGATCAGCATCGCCGCAATCACCGGAGTGGGCCCACTCCACGACACCGTGGCAAGCTGATAAGCCAACGACACCCCGCTATACCGAACCCCCGACGAATATTGCTCGGCAAAAAGGCTAGGCTGTGCAGCCTGCACAGAACCCTCTCCAACTGCCATCGCAAGACTCATTGCCAGCACGATCAACGGATAGCTTCCCGTGTTGAGCAACATGAAGTACGGGTAAATGAACAGCCCGAGAAAAATCATCCCGCCCATAAAGACCCGCTTACGCCCGATGCGATCCGACAGCGCCCCAAACGTAGGATGGGCCACCAACGTACACGCCGCCGCAATCATCAACGCCTGCAACGCATCACTCCGCGGCAGATGCAGGTTCTGCGTCAGATACACCAGCGAATACACCGCCACCACATAAAAGCCCGCACACTGCACGGCTTGCGAGGCCACGAGCAAAAACGTCGAACGTTTGTGATGCTTCAACAGCGTAGCCAGCGGCACACTCGGCGTGTCATGCTTGCGACGCATACGTTCGATGCTCGGCGATTCCGCCAGACGCCGGCGAATCACAATCCCCACCACCACCAGAATCCCCGACAACAGGAACGGCACCCGCCAGCCCCACGCAGCAAACTGCTCCGGCGTGGTCAGCGCCGTGGTCGCCGCCATCGCACCCGTCGAAAGGATCAACGCGCCGGGAATGCCCATCTGCGGCCAGCTGCCATAGAAGCCGCGCTTCTTCGCGGGCGCATGCTCGATCACCATCAACGTCGCACCACCCCACTCGCCACCCACCGCAAATCCCTGCACAAAACGCAATACAGTCAGCAAGATCGGCGCGGCAATGCCCGCAGTCGCATACGTCGGCAACAAGCCAATCAGGAACGTCACGCCGCCCATCATCGTGAGACTGAGCACCAGCATCGCCTTGCGGCCAATGCGGTCGCCAAAATGCCCGAACACCGCGCCACCCACCGGCCGCGCAATGAAGCCCACCGCAAAGCTCGCAAGCGATGCAATCGTGCCCGCCACCGGGTCGAAGGTCGGAAAGAACAGCTTGCTGAAAACGAGCGCCGCCGCGGACGCGAAGATGAAGAAGTCGTACCACTCGAGAGTCGTACCGATGGTGCTCGCAAGCGCCACACGCCGGATGTCGGCGATTTCTGCCATGTCTGTCTCCAAGGGGTGCGCCCGGTCAGGCCGGGCGCTTTGTTCTTGCTTGATCGATTGGGTTAAGCCTTAGCCCGCCTTGCGCTCCGCCTCGCCATTCACGCCCGCGAAAGCCTGCTTGCGCCAGTCGCCCGCATCCGGCTTCGAAAGGCCAAGGTTCTCGCGCAACGTCGTGCCGTCATAGTCCTTGCGAAACACGCCCCGGCGCTGCAACTCCGGCACCACCTGACGCACGAAGTCCTCATAGCCGCCAGGAACGTGCGTCGGCGAAATCACGAAGCCATCGCATCCGCCTTCGACAAACCATTGCTCCATCTGGTCCGCCACCGTCTTCGCCGTGCCCGCGAACACCGGGAATTCATTCAGACGCGCCCGGTTCGAGAAGTCCACGAAATCACGCACCGACGGGTTCTGCTTGCCCGACAACATCACCACGCGATCGCGGAAACCCGTCCAGCCCGAAATGGCCTTCATCTCGGCATCGGTGAACGGCGCGTCGTAGTCGCGCTTCGAGAAGTCCGTGTTGAGCACTTCGCACAGCAGCGTCAGCGAGTCGATCGGCTTCGCCAGCGAATCGATGTATTCCCGCTCCTGCTGCGCAATCTCTTCCGATTCGGCGACCACCGTGTAACACGCCGTCGATACCTTGACCTTCTCGGGATCACGCCCTGCCGCCGACACCGCCTGCTTCAGTTCGGCATACTGCTTCTTGCCCGCCGCGAGGTTCGGGTACACGACGAAGATCAGCTCGCCCCAGCGCGACGCGAACGCCCGGCCGCGACCGCTCTGGCCCGCCTGAATCAACACCGGGTGACCCTGCTGCGAACGTGGCACCGTAAGCGGGCCGCGCGACTTGAAGTAGTCGCCCTTGTGATCGAGTCGATGCACCTTGGCCGGATCGGCGAAACGGCCGCTCTCCTTGTCGAGGATCAGCGCATCGCTTTCCCACGAATCCCAATGACCCATCACGGTCTCGAGGAATTCGTCGGCGCGATCGTAGCGCAAGTCATGCTCGAGATGCATGTCGCGGCCGAAGTTCGCCGCTTCCGAATCGTTCAGCGACGTCACCACGTTCCACGCGACACGACCCTTCGTCATCAGGTCCAGCGTCGCGAAGTGACGCGCGATGTGATACGGCTCGTAGTAAGTCGTCGAGTACGTGGCGCCGAGGCCGAGATGCGTGGTCGCCATCGCCATCGCGGTGACGATCGGCGACGGGTCCATCTTCACAGCACGCACGCCATGCTCCACCGTCTGCGCGTGATCGTTGCCGTAGATGTCCGGCATCGCGAGACGGTCGTCGAAGAAGGCCAGATGGAACTTGCCCTCCTCCAGCGTGCGCGCAATGCGCTGGTAATACTCCGGCGACATGAAGTCCTGCATCGCGCCGCTATGACGCCAGGAACCAGGATACGTCGAGCAGTTCTGAGCCTGCAGGAAACCAATGAGCGTCATCTGACGCGAAGTGTTGTTTGCCATGTTGAGCATGCCTCCTCGTTCTTGTCGGCGTTATCAAACGCCCGGAATTTCAATCGTCAGCAACGGTGCGTGTTGTTGCGCCCCGAAGGTGTCGCGCTCGCCCACGCTGCCCTGCGCCCACGAACGCTTCAGCGTCAGCTTGAAAGCGCGCGCCGGGTCGAAGAACATCAACGTCACGATGTCCTCCTTCGTCACGTTGTATAGCTTGCAGATCAGCGCTTCCGTCAGCACCCCGCTGGCCTTCACGCGTTCGTACAAGTCCATTTCATCGAAGATCACGTCGAACGTAATCTCGAACGGACCCGAGTTCTTGCTGCGCACGACCTTCGCCAACTCGCGCAGCGTCTTGTTTTGTGTCTGCGTCGTGCTCATGCGCCTACCTCCACGATCTCAATCGGGAACAGCGACTCCGCCGAGTCGATCTTCATCACGTGATACACCGTGAACTTGCACACCGGTCCGATCGGGTTCTCCGGCGGATTCAACGGAATCGCGAAGTTGCCCGCCGTCGCTACCTGACCCGAATACGGCGTGTGCAGCACATCAATGCGCACGCTGCTGCAAATCGCATTCGCCAGTTCCTGGTTCGCCGCCGTCACTTCACCCAGCAAGCCGATCTCGTGCGGCACCGCATTCACCTGCGGCTCGAAGCTGCCCATCACGCCGTTCTTGCCGTACACGTGGAAGTTCAGCGTCGCCTCGCCCGAGCACAACTCCGGATACGTCTCGTGCGCCTGCTGCCTGATGCCTTCGAGGAATGCGTCGATCTGTTCCACCAGAATCGGATCGCGAATCCCGCCGATGAAGATCGTGCGCATCCCCACCACGCCCGCACCTTCGAGCTTCACCGTGTAGTCGTCGGCCGGAATGAAGCGGCTGCCACGCACCCGCACCGCCCGCTCCGTCAGCTGTTCGTAGGTCGCTTCGCGCAGGTCCAGCACGCCGCCCGGGCCCGTCAGCAAGTCCGGACGCGTCTTCTCATACAACGTATGCGCCGCTACCGAAGCCGGCGTGCAGCGCTCGCGCGGATTCATCGGTTCGAGATCGAAGCTGTCGCGACGGATCGTCGCCAGGATTACCTTGCCTTTCGGCTCCGCGCAGTTCGCTCCGCACTCGACGATCTTGCCCATGTGCCAGTAAATCCCCGGCTCGATGCCATGCAGCATGCACAGCCCCGCGAACGGCGCCGGATCGTAAGCACGGCCCGCCACGATGATGTCCAGATCAGGATGCTCACGCAGTGCCTTCGCAAAAGGCTCCGCACCCATCTGCGCGACGATGTGCGACGACGCGCCCACGTCCGACACCTGCAACTCCGGCGCCGATGCGCACGGCGTGATGCGCCCTTCGCCCATCGCATCGCGCACGTACGACGGGTCCACGTCCGAATAGATCTTCGCGATCTTGAAGCGATAGCCTTCGCGCTTTGCGATCTCTTCGATCACATCGACCATGAAGTCCACATGCGCGCGAATGCCGGGGCCGCCGGCCGAGCTGATATAGATCGGCACCTTGCGCGTGGCGCAGGCTTCGAGCATCAGCGACAGATCGCGCAGATACGCTTCGCGTGTCACCAGTGTCTTCGGCAGGCCAAGCAGATAAGGACCGGGATCGGTAGAACCGCCATCGACGATCATCGCGTCGGGCTGTTGATCGATGCCGCGCCAGAAGTCGGCCACCGGGATGCCGTAGCCCAGGATGCCGTTCGGCGTCAGGATCTTGATTTCGTCCTTCATGAAGTCTCCTTGCGATTCCTTCGGAGCGCCGCATGCTTCGGCATGACGCAAGAGGCGCAGTCGTATGAACCGATTATGTCGATGCCCACGCCACGACACTATTTGCTTTATGAGATAGACTCATAGACATTCCTGATAAAACCCGGAGACCTTCGGCCATGACGTCGGACAAGCCGGACGAAGCCGCGCATGCCGCGGCGCCGGTCACGCTGCGTTTCGACCTCGTCGAACTGGAGACTTTTCTTGCAGTGGTGGAACTGGGCAGCTTCAGCGCTGCCGCCAAACGCCTGCATATCTCCCAGCCTTCCGTGACGGCCCGCGTGCAGCGGCTCGAATCGACCTTGAAGACACGGCTGCTCGTGCGCACCACGCGCCACGTGGAGCCGACCGCTGCCGGGAAGCGCTTGCGCGAGCATGCCGAAGCCGCGCTGCGCGACCTCCGCAAGCTGCTGACCGAATTCCAGGCCGACGCCGAAGCGGCGCGGCTGCGCGTGGTGGTCGCCGCCACGCCGATGATCTCGGCCGTCATGCTGCCTTCGCTGATCCATTCCTTCTGCCAGCGTTATCCGGACGTGCAAATCCAGTTGCGCGACCTGCAATATGAAGACGTGGTCGCACGGATCGAGACCAGCGAGGCGGATCTCGCCGTCGTCGCATTCGATAACGATTCGAGCAAGCTGAGTTTCGAGGCGCTCACGGAAGAGGACATGCTGGTCGTGGTGCCGACCTCGCATGCGCTCGCGCCCGCCGGTGAAGTGACGCTGGAGCAGCTCGCACAGGTCCCGCTGATGCTGCTGGACCGCTATTCGATCCTGCGCGACCGGCTCGCTGACGAGTTCGCGAAACGCGGCCTCGCATTGCGGCCAATGCACCACGCCGCCAACCTGAGCACGCTGCTGGGCATGGTGGACGCGGGTCTGGGGGCAACCTTTCTGCCGCGCTCGATGGCGCAGCGCTACGCCCGCGACACCCGCGCCACGCTCCAGGTCACCGACGTCAAGCTGATGCGCAGCTTCGGCATTCTGCGTTCGCGGGATGCGGACCTGAGCGCCGCCGCGCTGAGCTTCGTGCGGCACTTGCAGGCGAACTTCGGCGCGACGCTGTCCAGCGACGCGACGCAGGCCTGAGACCATGATGCGCGCGCTTGCCACCTATCGAAGCGCCGATCTATCCGTTTTATCGATCAATCCATCGCGACTTCGAAATTGTTCTGCGGGACGCGCGACTCTAGACTGGGTTCATGCAGCGCAGATGCCATGCGCTCATCTCATTCCGGAGACTTTCATGACGCTCAAGAACAATCAGACCTTCCGCGACGCACTGTCGGCCTTCCCGAGCGGCGTCACCATCGTGTCGACGACCGACGAAGCCGGCCGCCACTGGGGCTTCACCGCCAGCTCGTTCTCGTCCGTTTCGATGGACCCGCCGCTCGTGCTGGTGTGCATCGCCAACAAGGCGGATTCGCACGCGGCCTTCGTCACCGCGCAGCGCTACGCGATCAATATCCTCTCGCAGGATCAGAAGGACATCGCGATGCACTTCGCGCGCAAGGGCGTCGACAAGTTCGCCCCGCACGGCTTCCGCTACGGCACCGGCGACAATCCGCATCCGCCCGTGCTGCCGGGCTCGATGGCCTCGCTCGTGTGCATCGCACGCGACGTGCACGAAGCCGGCGATCACACGGTGCTGATCGGCGAGATCCAGGAAGTCGAACTGTGCGAAGCCACGCCGCTCGTCTATTACAACCGGGGTTTTCGCAGCCTCGAACTCGAAACCGAAGATTCACTTTCCTGAGCGCATCGCATGAACGCATTCAGTTTCACCACGGTTCCCTCGCTCATCGTCGAATACGGCAGCGCCCGGCGGCTCGGCGCGCTGCTGCGCGAGCGCTATCGCAACGAGCAGCGCGTCGTGCTCGTGACCGACCGCTTCCTCAATCAAAGCGGCCTGATCGCGCCCGCGCTCGACGACCTCGCAGCCCAAGGTTGGGACGTCACCGTGATCGATGACGTGGTCGCCGATCCGCCCGATCACGTCGTGCTCGACGCCGCCGCGCGCGCGAAGGCCAGCGGCGCGCAGATCGTGCTGGGGCTCGGCGGCGGTTCGTCGATGGACGTCGCCAAGCTGATCGCCGTGCTGTGCGCAAGCGAGCAGCCGCTCGACAAGATGTATGGGGTCGGCAACGTGGAAGGCCCGCGCCTGCCGCTCGTGCTGATTCCGACCACCGCGGGCACGGGCTCCGAAGTCACGGCCATCTCCATCGTCACGACCGGCGCGACCACCAAGAGCGGCGTTGTTTCGCCGATTCTCTATCCGGACATTGCGCTGCTCGACGCCGAACTCACGCTCGGCCTGCCGCCGCAAGCCACCGCCGCGACCGGCATCGACGCGATGGTGCATGCGATCGAGGCCTACACCTCGGCGCGTCTGAAGAACCCGCTGTCCGACATGCTCGCCAAGGAAGCGCTGCGCCTGCTGTATGCGAACCTGCTGCCCGCGTGCCGCGACGGCAAGGATCGCGCCGCTCGTGAAGCGATGCTGCTCGGCGCGACGCTCGCCGGCCAGGCGTTCTCGAATGCGCCCGTCGCCGCGGTGCATGCGCTGGCCTATCCGCTTGGCGGACACTTTCATGTGCCGCATGGTCTGTCGAATGCGCTCGTACTGATGCATGTGCTGCGCTACAACGCCCCCGCCGCTGCCGCGCTCTATGCGGAACTCGCGGACGTGCTCGGTTGCGCGGCCCCCGGTGACAGCGCTGAAGCGAAGACCGAAGCCTTCGTCCAGGCGATGCAGACGCTCGTCAACGAGACCGGCATTCCGCGCACGCTGCGTGAAGTGGGCGTGGAGGAATCGCATCTGCCGATGCTCGCCTCCGATGCGATGAAGCAGCAACGCCTGCTCATCAACAATCCGCGCGAGATGACCGAGACCGCCGCGTTCGATATCTACAAGGCCGCGCTATGAACGCGCCGTCGCAACCGGTCAAACCCTTGCGCATTGCGTTCGTGCAATCGTGCTGGCATCGCGAGATCGTCGATCAGTGCCGGCAGGCGTTTCTTGCGCGTGTTACGGAGCGGGGATTCGATGCAAGCGCCGTCGAATGCTTCGAAGTGCCGGGCGCGTTCGAACTGCCGCTGCACGCGAAGCTGCTCGCCACACGCGGCGGTTTCGATGCGGTGGTGGCAGCCGGGCTGGTCGTCGATGGCGGGATCTATCGGCATGAATTCGTTGCGCAGGCGGTCATCAACGGGCTGATGCAGGTCCAGCTCGATACGCTCACGCCGGTGTTCTCGGCGGTGCTGACGCCGCATCATTTTCATGCAGGCGAAGAGCATCTGCGCTTCTTCCACGATCATATGAGCGTGAAGGGGCGTGAAGTGGCGAATGCTTGTATTGAAACTTTGGAGCGCGTGGCGCTGATGGCCTGATCGCACGCTTCAGCATAGATAAAGGCATCCGGTCTTCAGACCGGATGCCTTTTTTTATTGTGCATGAAGGATCAAGGTCTGTGCACGGCATGCAAGATACCGTGCCCACGGCCAATTTCGTGCCGACATTGGCCTGGCGAATTTCACGCCGCAAAAATCCGGCATTGAGATTTCATAACTGCGCCGGTTCGCCCGTTCATTGACATGTGGAAAGCGGAACACGAAGCTTGAATTGCGTCTTGCGAGCAGCGTTTTAGCGCTTTTAATCGATTAAAAGCAGTGTGGTTCGGATTAAAGATGCTTATTGGCATTGATTAATTCGGATGCCTGTTCTTGACAGCGTGCGCATCCTTAAGAATTAAGAAAAGTCGCGTTCAAACGCATGTAGTCGCGGGGATACATTGGCAGTCGACTGAATACGCAATCCGCGTGTTCCGCTTTAGATCGATTGTCGAGGTTTCATCGTGTCGAACGCCGGGTTACAGATTAGCGGAATGCTTGAGCGCAGCGCGGCGGACATCGCCGGGGTCGGCGCTTGGCTTGAAGCTCACGATTACGCTGAGCAGGGCGGCGCTACGCCGGCGCGGCGCCATACGCGCAGGCGGACAGCGACGCTCTCATGCTGGTCGAAGCCTATCGGATGCAGGCGTGGTGTCTCGATCGCAAACGCGAACGCGCGGCCGCGCTCGAAGCGGGCTTCAACGCGCTGAACGCGGGCATGGGCACCGATCCGGCCTTACGCGCGAACAGCAATTTGCAGCTCGTGGTCGCGTGGATGCTGGCGCGCATCGACTGGCTGCACGCGCAGCGCAGTCAACTGGAAGGCGCGCTGCGCTCGCTCTATGGCGTCGACTGGAAACAGGCGGTTCAG